>JAXLVU010000018.1:0-25775 GCA_046328855.1 Anaerolineales bacterium
AGACTTGCTCAAAGCCCTTTATGAACGCACAACCCGCGTCCGCAAGATGAACGAGTGGAGCCCCTTCCGCGTGATGAGCAGTTGGGGCTTGCGATACATCGAAAGTGCATTTGCTCGCCTGAAATTGGCACGCGCATAAACCTTCTCTTATCTTTAATCAGTACAATAGGGGAAACGAAACAAAGAGACAATAACAAAATGACCAAACGAATTCTAGTCACAAACGACGACGGCGTGCTTGCCCCCGGCTTGCTCGCCCTCGCCAAAGAAATGCGAAACCTTGGCGATGTGACCATCCTCGCCCCAGACCGAAACTGGTCGGGCGGCGGTCACGTCAAAACTTTAGACCGTGCCCTGCGCGTGCGCGAGTTCCGCCTCGAAGACGGCTCACAAGCCTTCGCCAGCGACGGCGCCCCCAGCGATTGCGTCTCGTTGGCATTGCTCGGCTATTTCAAAGAAAAGTTCGACCTCGTCGTATCAGGCATCAATGCCGGAGCAAATCTCGGGCATGATGTGACCTACTCCGGCACCGTCACCGCCGCCATGGAAGCTGTCATCACCGGCATTCCCGGTGTGGCGGTTTCGCTTGAACTCTCCGAAGGGCATATCGGTCCGATCGATTATTCCGCCTCCACCTATGCCGCCCGTGTGGCAGTTGAGAACGTCTTCGCACACGGCTTGCCCGAAGATACGCTGCTCAATGTCAATATTCCGTTCTTGAAAAAGGAAGAGATCAAAGGTTTCCGCATCACCCGTCAGGGACTGCGCGTCTATCACAGCCGCCTCGACGAACGCATCGACCCGCGCAACCGCCCCTACTACTGGATCGGCGGCGATGCCCCCACCGGCGTCCCTGAATCGGGCACCGACGTCGGCGCATTGGCAGAGGGTTTCATCTCCGTCTCGCCCTTGCAGCTCGATCTCACAGCTTATCGTGCCCTATCAGATGTCAGCACGTGGGAATGGAAATAAAAGCTTAAACCACAAAGTAGCACAAAGGGTCACAAATGTGACCCTTTGTGTTTTTAATTTAAACGCTTGCTTTTAGAACTCGACTCTTCTGCAACGGCTGGACCTCATACGCGCCACAACAAGCGGGGATCAATAGCGTATCAAATTTATTGAGGACGAACGCCTCCCCCTCCGCCGATACCTGAACCTGCCCCTCGATCACGGTCAACCCATGAAAAGATTCGCCCCTCGTCTCCAAGCGGACAGTTTTCTTCTCCACTCGAATTTCATCCAACTGAAAATACTGACATTGCGTGAGTGTGGTCACTTCGCCATCTTCCATATGTGGCGGCTTGACCGGCAGCGACGCGGCATTTGGGTTGGAGACTGCCACGGCTTTATCAATGTGCAATTTGCGCGTTTCCGTTTCGGGGCGTCCCCAATCGTAAACGCGATAGGTGATATCGGAAGTCTGCTGAATTTCATAAATCAACATGCCTGGTCCCAAGGCGTGGACAGTGCCCGGATGCATGAACAAGGTATCACCCGGAACTACTTTTACCTTCTCCACCAAGTCCAAGGTCTTTTCGCTTTTGCTTTGAATCGCGGCTGTCAACTGCTCGGCAGATACGTTTGGCTTGATGCCTGCGATCAACTCAGCGTTTGTTTCTGCTTCGAGTACATGCCAGGCTTCGGTCTTGCCGAAGAAACCTTCGCCTTCCAATTTTTGCGCCTGCTCATCGTTCGGGTGGACTTGTAACGAGAGCCACTGCGCACAATCCAGAATCTTCACCAGTACAGGGAAGCGTTCGCCTGTTTGTGCGACGGCTTTTGAACCGAGCAGGTCAACGCCAAACTCAGAGGCAAGGTCTGAGAGGGCACGCCCAGCATACGGTCCAGATGTGATGCGATTGCCTGCAAAAATGATCCACGCCTCAGCGGTCGGCACGATCTCTGGGCGAAGTCGCGATCCGCCCCATACATAGTCGCGATATTCGGGAGCTAGAGAGAAGGGGGATTTGTTCATAGGTTAATTGTAACGGATTTTGATGATGGCTGATTGCCTCTTTGTTCTTAACAAGATGTTAACCCATCCTTCCATTGACCTTAAGAGCCGGTTGATAACATCACGAACGTACAAATTCAAAGGAGAATTTAGAGAAATGTCCAAAATCATTCGTATGTCCCTTTTCCTCATGGTGGCTTTGAGCCTCGTGCTTGCCGCCTGCGGTGCTCCTGCTGAAGAAGCGCCTGCTACCGAAGCCGCTACCGAAGTTGTTGCCACTGAAGCTGCAACCGAAGAACCCACCGCTGTTGCCACCGAAGACCCGATGGCTGCTTTTGCCCCCGACGCCGTTGAAGGTGATGTGATCACCGCTGGTTCCTCCACCGTGTTCCCGCTCTCTGAGCGCATGGCGGAATTGTTCCAAGATGAAGGCTTTGCTGGTTCTGTGACCGTTGACAGCATCGGCTCTGGCGCTGGTTTCGAACGCTTCTGCACCACTGGTGAAACCGATATCGCCAATGCTTCCCGCCCTATCAAGGATAGCGAGAAGGAAGCCTGCGCTGCCATTGGTCGCGAACCGATTGAGTTCCGTGTTGGCACCGATGCCCTCGCTGTGGTTGTGAGCTCCAGCAATGATTTCGTCACCGAACTCACTAAGGAACAGCTTGGCAAGATCTTCGTCGGCGAATACACAACCTGGGATCAGGTTGACCCCTCCTTCCCCGCCGAAGCCATTCAGATCTACTCCCCCGGCTCTGACTCTGGCACCTTCGACTACTTCATCGAAGCCGTAGCCGCCAAAGTACTGCCCAAGGTTAATGACAAGGATGACCTCAAAGGCGCTGAAGAAAAATTGCTCGGTCTCGCCGGTGCCCAGTTCTCTGAAGATGACAACGTCCTCGTCAAGGGAATTGAAGGCAGCCCCTACGCGATTGGTTATTTCGGCTATGCTTATTATGCAGAAGAAGCCGGGAACTTAAAGGCGATCAATGTTGACGGCGTCGCCCCGAATCAGGAAGACGTAGACAACGGCACCTACCCGCTCGCCCGCCCGCTCTTCATCTACTCAGATGCCAAGATCATGCAGGAAAAGCCCCAGGTTGCTGCGTTCATCTACTTCTACTTAAGCAACGTCAACGACAATATCTCTGATGTGGGCTACTTCCCCGCCCCTGCCGAAGCGATCGATGCTTCAATGGCAGCCTGGGAAGCCGCAGTTGGACAGTAATTGAACGTCAAATAGTGCAGGGCTGGTCTCCAAATGGAGACCAGCCCATTTGCGTGTATTCTCCTTTTTATTAAATCCTGTTTCAGAGAAACGTTATGAAAGAAGAAACTCTCCACATCAAACCCCTGGAAACTTCACGCTTCCGGCAATTTGACCTGAAGAAAAAGTTCAGGCTCAGTGAAAGTGTCATTCAGGGATTGTTGTTCTTCGCTGGCATTTTATCCATTCTGACTACGATCGCCATCGTGTATGAACTGGGCAAAGAAGCCATGCTGTTTTTCAACGACCCCGATGTAACCCTGGCAAAATTTTTCGGTACCACTCAATGGCAGCCGGGCATCGGTCAATACGGCATTTGGGCTTTGGTCTCTGCCACACTGACCACCAGTGCAATTGCAATGTCCATCTCCCTGCCGCTGGGGTTGGCATCTGCTGTGTACTTAAGCGAATATGCTTCACCGCGTGTTCGTTCCATCCTCAAACCTATTCTTGAAATCTTGGCGGGCATCCCCACTGTGGTGTACGGATACTTTGCCTTACTTTTTGTCACCCCCATCCTCAGAAACATCTTCGGCGAAGATCTATCGATCTACAACATGCTTTCTGCCGGGTTGGTGATGGGCATCATGATCCTGCCGTTGATCTCTTCCATGAGCGAAGATGCATTGAGCGCCGTTCCGCGTGCCTTGCGTGAAGGTGCCTACGCCATGGGCGCGACCAAACTTGAAACCAGTTTACAGGTGGTACTTCCTGCGGCTCTCTCTGGGATTGGAGCAGCCTTCATCATCGGCATCTCCCGCGCTGTCGGTGAGACAATGATCGTCGCCATCGCCGCCGGGTCTGGACCGAACTTCTCGTTCAATCCGCTCGAAGCCGCCGAAACCATGACCGGTCACATTGCTCGCATCAGCGGCGGTGACTTGTCCTATAACTCGATTGATTACAACAGCTTGTTCTCCATTGCATTGATGTTATTCCTCGTCACATTAGTGTTGAATCTCATCAGCCAATGGGTGGTCAATCGCTTCAGGGAACGTTACGAATGAGCAAACAACCTTCATATCCCCAAGGCGAAGCGTTCTATTCTGTACTGCGCACTCGCTATCAAAAAGCCGCTGTTTGGCAGGTTATCTTCCTCGGTTCGTTATTCATCGCCATCGTTGCCCTGACCGCCCTACTCTACAATGTGGTCGACGGCGCGTTCGGCTATATCGCCTACGAATATAAGAACGACCCCAGCGAGTTCACATCCACGCCGGTTGCGGAACTGACCAAGGAAGAATTACTCACCATTCTGAAAGAGAATCTCTCTTCTGGCGCCTACAAAAAACTGGATGCCGAGCAAAAAATGGAAGAACGCACTCAGGCGGATCTGCTTAGCCTCTTCCTTGAACGCCTCGTGCGCATCGACACCAAACAGACTTGGGACCTCGCCGAATCCCTCACCCGTGGAGCAGAGATCCGCGCGGAAGTTGCCGAGAAATATCCCGATGCCAAACTGGAATTCCGCTCGTGGCTCACACCGCAATTCCTTGTCTCCCCCATGTCTTCGCGGGCAGAGTTTGCCGGGGTGCGTACCGCCATCCTCGGTTCGCTTTGGTTGGTGGGCATTGCCATTGCCTTCGCTTTACCCATCGGTACAGGCGCCGCCATTTATCTTGAAGAATACGCCACCAAAAACTGGTTCACCCGCATCATTCAAACCAACATCAACAACCTTGCAGGCGTTCCCAGTATCGTATATGGAATGCTCGGTCTTGCGCTTTTCGTGCGTGTGATGGAACCCTTCACCAGTGGCTCGATCTTCGGCGTAACCGACTCAAACGGGCGCACCATTCTCGCTGCCGGGTTGACGATGGGCGTACTGGTGCTACCAGTCATCATTATCAACGCACAAGAAGCTATCAAAGCCGTACCAGACTCACTTCGGCAAGCAGCCTACGGCGTCGGTGCGACGCGCTGGCAAACCGTTTGGCATCATGTTTTGCCGAATGCCTTGCCGGGCATCCTCACAGGCAGCATCCTGGCTTTGTCTCGCGCTTTGGGTGAAACTGCCCCGTTGATCGTGGTAGGCGCCTCCACCTTCATCACGCTCGACCCGGACAGTCCCTTCTCGAAATTCACCGCCCTGCCCATTCAAATCTACCAATGGACGACCCGTGCCCAATCTGAATTCCATTCAATTGCCGCCGCTGCGATCATCGTCCTACTCGTGCTTCTCCTAACTCTCAACGCGACAGCCATCCTGCTTCGCAATCGCTTCCAGAAACGCTGGTAACGGAACTCAACCATGGAAAATAATTACGCAATCAAAACGAACGATCTATCCATTCATTATGGAAAATTCACTGCCGTCAAAGGTGTTAATATCCAAGTGGAACCTCAAAAGATCACAGCCATCATTGGTCCTTCTGGCTGTGGCAAATCTACCTTGTTACGTTCTTTTAATCGCATGAACGATTTTGTGCCGGGTTGCAACGTCACAGGTGAATTGCTTTTACAAGGGCAAAACCTCTACAGCAAAAATGTAGACCCCGTGGAAGTGCGCCGCAAAATCGGCATGGTCTTTCAAAAGCCGAACCCATTCCCCAAATCCATTTACGAGAACATCGCCTGGGGCGCACGCATCAATGGCTTCAAAGGCAACATGGATGAACTCGTTGAAAGCTCGCTCCGTTCTGCCGCCCTTTGGGATGAAGTAAAGGACAAACTTCAACAAAGCGCTTATGCCCTCTCGGGTGGTCAGCAGCAACGTCTGTGCATCGCACGCACCATCGCCATTCAACCCGAGATCATTTTGATGGACGAACCCGCATCAGCACTGGACCCGATCTCTACGCTGCGCATCGAAGAATTAATGCAAGAGTTGAAGAAGAACTACACCATTATCATCGTCACCCACAACATGCAGCAAGCCGCGCGCGCCAGCGACTACACCGCCATGATGATGATCGACGACCAACGAGCTGGCGGCGTGATCGAATTCGACGACACCAAGAACATCTTCACCCGTCCCAAAGACAAGCGTACCGAAGATTACGTCACTGGAAGATTTGGATAAAAAGCCGCCTCCTTCAGACGTTTTGCCTGTCTGCCCGCCCAAACTTTTACCTACCCTTGAGCAGACCCTTCCGAAACGGCATCGTCAGATGGAATCGATAATCGCAAAAGTAGTAAAATGAACACAACCAACCCGAAGAGGAATCATGATTCGAAAAACTTTTGAGAGCGACATCCAACAGGTAAAAGATGAAGTGCTGGCACTCGGCTCGATGGTGGAACATGCCATCATCAACTCAGTGGAAGCATTAAAGAAACGCGATATCAAAGCCGCTGAGAAGATCATCGCCGAAGACAAAGAGATCAACAAAAAGCGCTTCGCCATCGAAAACCAGTTGATGATCCTTATTGCTACCCAACAACCCATGGCACACGACCTGCGCCTGCTCGCCTCCACCATGGAGATCATCTCCGAACTCGAACGCATGGGCGACTATGCCAAAGGCATCGCCAACATCAACGTCCGCATGGGTGATGAAAAGCTTCTTAAACCACTGATTGATGTACCCCGAATGGCAGAAAAAGGCACCAGCATGCTGCACCGCGCCTTAACTGCCTTTGTGCATGAAGATGTAGAAACCGCCAAGTCCCTTCCCATCGAAGATGACGAAGTAGATGCGCTCTACAACCAGATCTATCGTGAGTTGATGATCTTCGTGATCGAAGACCCCAAGAACATCGAACGTGCTAACTGGCTGTTGTGGGTTGCTCATAATCTCGAACGCTTTGCAGACCGCGTCACCAACATCTGCGAACGGACCGTTTTCATCGCTACCGGCGAATTCGGCGAGATCAAATCCAGTGATGATGAGTTCTGGAAGAATCAGAACAAGTAATACGTTATAAGAAATAAAAAGTGAGTGGATGAGAAATCTCATCCACTCACTTTTTTAACAACTTATCTATCCCATTCTTCCTGTAATATATGCCTCGGTCAATTCTTGCTTGGGTACCGTAAACATCTGATTCGTTGGCGCGAACTCAACCAACTCGCCCAGCCAGAAAAAGCCCGTGTAGTCTGAAACACGTGCCGCCTGCTGCATATTATGGGTCACGATGACAATGGTGTAATCTTTCTTCAAGTCAGCGATCAACTCTTCAACACGTAAGGTGGCTATGGGGTCAAGCGCAGAGGTCGATTCATCCATCAGGATCACTTCCGGCTGCACCGCGATGACGCGGGCAATGCACAGGCGTTGCTGCTGTCCCAGCGACAACCCCATCGCATCGGATTTAAGATCATCCTTCACTTCGTCCCATAATGCCGCCGCCCGCAAAGACTTTTCCACGACCTCATTTAAATTCACATCCATTCCCATAACCCGCGGACCGAATGCCACATTATCAAAAATGGACTGCGGAAATGGATTCGGCTTTTGAAAGACCATCCCTACTCGCTGACGGAGGGTCACTACATCCATCTTTTCACCGTAGATATTTTCACCTTTGAGAAGGATCTTACCATCCACTTTTGTGCCAACTATGGTGTCGTTCATACGGTTGAGGCAGCGTAAAAAAGTAGACTTTCCACAACCAGAGGGACCGATCAACGCCGTCACCTTTTGCGGCTGGATATCAAGGTTGATGTTCGAAAGGGTCTTTTTTGAAATGTTGTAGTAAAAGTCCATATTCTGGACGGTAAAAGCTGGTTGGGTCGCGTTCATGTTTTGATTGTATCAAAAAGGAAATCCAAAGCGGTAAAAAAAAATCATAAAGTGGCAAAAAGCGTCAGTGGCAGAATCAAGCCTCCACCAAGTTTGAGGCGGTATAATCCCAGCCGATGAAACGTGTAATCGTCTCCTTGCTTCTTCTTTCTATTTTATTAATCTCCTGCGGTTCTTCATCCAACGCTTCAAGTTCCGACTCCCCTGCTCAATATATCGAAAATAAAGGTTCTGATACCATCGTCAACCTAGCGTTGGCATGGGCGGAAACCTATCAGGCGGAGTATCCTGATATACGCATCTCAGTGACGGGCGGCGGTTCGGGCACAGGGATTGCGGCGCTCATTAATGGAACAGTGGACGTCGCCAATGCTTCTCGCAAGATCAAAGACGAAGAATTGACCGAAGCCCAGGCAAAAGGGGTAGATCCACTTGAACACATCATCGCGCGCGATGCGATTGCAGTGATCGTGAACCCGGAAAACCCCGTTAGCGAATTGACCCTGCAACAGATCGCAGACATTTATAGCGGGAAGATCATCAACTGGAGCGAAGTCGGCGGTGAAGATAGACCCATTGTAAAGCTCTCACGCGAAACCAATTCTGGTACCCACGTTTACTTTTTGGAAACAGTCTTAAGGCTGGGAGACAAAGAAAATAAAACGTTCTTTTCAACCGACACCTTACTGCTTCCATCTTCAGAAGGCATCATTGCCGAAGTGAGACAAAACCCGAACGCGATTGGGTATGATGGCTTGGGATATGTACCAGATGACCTCAAGATGATCGCGATTGCCAAAGAAGCAGGTGGTGCATACGTTTTACCTGCTATCGACACCGTGAACGACAAAACCTATCCCATTGCACGTGACCTTTACATGTATACCAATGGAGAACCCACTGGAGCCGTGAAAGAATATCTCGATTGGATTCTCTCGCCTGAAGCGCAAGAGATCGTGGCAGAACTTGGGTTCGTGCCTGTAAAGTAAACGTTTCGTCATTGCGACGGTGGAGCATTATGGAAAAATCCTTAAACTGGCGAGAATTTATCATCACCCGAGCCATCAAAGCGAGCGGATATTCCGCGATCGTGTTTGTATTGCTTATCTTTTTCTTTCTCATGCGAGAGGGTTTACCTACGCTCGGAGAAGTGGAACCCGGTGCACTCTTAAGCACGCGTTGGTATCCTATTGAAAGCTATTTTGGCATTCTGCCGCTCATTACCGGTTCGCTCATCGTCACCCTTGGTGCGGCACTTATCGCGGTTCCATTCGGGATCGGAACCGCTGTTTACATCTCTGAGATCGCCCCGCGCTGGATGCGTGAAATTCTCAAGCCTCTCGTGGAATTACTGGGCGGACTCCCTTCCGTAGTGCTGGGATTTCTCGGCATCCTTGTCGTTTCCCCAAACTTACGCATCCTTCTGGACCTGCCAACGGGTCTGACCGCGTTTACCGGGTCCCTCCTCCTCGGCGGGATCGCTGTGCCCACGGTCGTGTCCGTAGCAGAAGACGCGCTCGATGCTGTGCCGCGCTCCTACCGTGAAGGGGCTTGGGCGTTGGGTGCCACTCCCTGGCAGACGATCTGGCGGGTGACACTTCCCGCAGCGAAATCCGGCGTGTTGACCGCCATCATGCTTGGAGTTGGTCGCGCCATTGGCGAAACGATGACGGTAATGATGGTGACCGGCAATGCTCCCGTATTAGCCCTCAAACTTGGTAGCCTCTTCTCCCCCGTCCGCACCATGACCGCTACCATCGCCGCAGAAATGGGCGAAGTCGCGAATGGAAGCATCCACTATCACACCCTGTTCTTGATCGGTATCGTTTTGTTCCTCATCTCATTGATCGTAAATGTTGTGGCATCCTCAGTGGTCTTTCGTGCCAAGAAACGAGCGGAGAGAATTTTGTCATGATGAAACTACTCGCTCGCAATCGTCACACCGTACAACGCATTGGCTATAGCCTTATCACACTTATGGCTGTAATAACCGTCCTTCCCATTGTGGGTACCGTTATTTTCATTTTGTTCAAAGGCGGCTCTGCAATCTCATGGGAATTTCTCACCGGCTTTCCGCACGATGGTATGCGTGCTGGCGGTATTTTGCCAGCCGTCATCGGTACGTTGTATCTAACCATCGGCACCGCCATCTTTTCCGTTCCGCTTGGAATCGCCGCTGCTATTTATCTTTCTGAATACGCCAAGGATAATCAAGTCACACGCCTCATTCGTTTGGCAATCATCAATCTGGCGGGTATTCCATCTGTCGTTTATGGTTTGTTCGGCTTGGGCCTGTTTGTGCTCTTTCTACAATTTGGTACATCCATCCTCGCCGCTTCATTAACTCTTTCGATAATGACCTTGCCCGTCATTATCAGCACCGCAGAAGAAGCGTTGCGCTCAGTACCGCAACAATTCCGCACAGTGAGTATTTCTCTCGGCGCCACCCGTTGGCAAACCATTCAAAAAATCGTGTTGAAAGAAGCGCTTCCCGGCATCCTCACTGGAGTCATCCTCGGCTTGGAACGCGCCGCCGGAGAGACCGCACCCATCCTCTTTACAGGTGCCGCGTTCTTCCTGCCGCGTTTACCTCAATCCCCTTTCGATGCAACCATGGCATTGCCCTATCACCTCTTTGTCATCTCCACGCAAGTGCCTGAAATGCCGATTCAAATTCAATATGGCACGGCGTTAGTGCTTTTAGTTTTTGTCTTAACCATGAATGTCATTGCAACTGTGATTCGTTCACGGGCTCGTGCCAAGCGACAATGGTAAATTTTATAATGAACAAAATCCAAATCGAAAACCTCTCCCTCCAATACGCCGATGGCGCTGAGTCTTTGCGCGGTATCAGCATGGAAATCCGTCAGAATGCGGTGACCGTTCTATTCGGTCCGGCAGGAGGCGGTAAGTCCACCCTATTACGCTGTCTTAATCGCCTCAACGACCTGACAGACATCCGCACCAGTTCTGGGCGCATCCTCATCGATGGCGAAAACATCCTCGACCCAAAAACAGATGTGATCGCGCTGCGTCGCAAGGTTGGTATGGTGTTCGCACGACCTGTGCCTCTCCCCATGAGCATCCGCGAAAACATCACCTATGGACTGGAGCTTGCCGGAGAAAAGCGCCGCTCAAAATTAGACGAAGCTGTGGAACGCAGTTTGAAACTTGCTGCGATCTGGGATGAAGTCAAAGACCGTCTCAATGACCCGGCAGTTGCACTTTCTGGCGGACAACAACAGCGCGTTTGCCTCGCACGTGTGTTGGCACTTCAACCTGAAATCATCTTGCTAGATGAGCCTACCTCCGGGCTTGACCCAATCTCAACTGGAAAGGTTGAAGCTGCACTGCTGGAATTAAAGAAACTGTACACTGTTATCCTTGTCCCCCACTCAGTACAACAAGCTGCCCGCACTGCCGATTACGCCGCCTTCTTCTTACAAGGCGAGTTGATCGAATACGATGATGGTAAAAAAATGTTCACTACCCCAAAAGAAAAGAAAACCGAAGACTACATCATGGGACGGTTTGGTTAAATAAAGTGACAGTCACCTTGAAGGTGACTGTCACTTTTATAACTACCATACCCGTTCCAAACTTTCGTTCTCGCCCACCTTGCGCCCCACCTTCGCCATATCGATCCATTCACCATGAACTTTCACACGGACTACGTCAGCGGTGAAATCCGTCGTCGTGCCGTTGCCATTGCTAAACAAATACGAACCCACCGCATAAATATCTGCCGGAACGCTCAACTTCTCGAACTTGCGGATTTTCTCTGGAGCAAACCCGCCTGAAACGACGATCTTGACGCTGTGACAAAATTCCTTCGCCGCTTCTTTCCAAGACGCAGGCAGGTTCCAACGTTCCCAAGCTGAATCCAACGCCGAGCGGACGTTGAACACCAAACGTGGGTTCACGCCCAAATCCAGTGCCGGTTCCCCCAGCGGGGTGACAGACACATCGCGCAAGTTTCCGCCTGTATCCAAACGAATTCCATACAACTTATATTTTTCGGCTTCTTCTGCTTTTCCCGCATCCATCAACTCACGATACTTTGCAAACATCGCATCCAACGTCCGCAACGAATCGCGGACCGAGTCATTGTTAAAGTCCACCAAAGCAATGCGCGGAATGCGAGCTGGCAAAATATGTGAGAACTGCATCATTGCCTCAGCTGTATCGCCCAAAAAGGATGCAATCGCAGCATGAGCCACCGTCCCACCGCCTGCGCCGCCCCACCAATCTCCCTGCGCATCGGTAGAGACAAATGCCCCCAACTCACGCGCATAATCTTTATTGAAACGCTGCAATGCAATGTTGTAAGCATACCCATCAGCAGCCTGCACTTCATGCACATCAAATCGCGCCGGGAAGAACAAAACAGGCTTGCCTTTTGCGGCAACCAAGGTTTCATACACATTCGTGGCTACACGACTGGAGCGAGTGAGAATGCCCAATGTTGGGGTCTCCAGCAAGGCAAAGTCACGGTATCGTCCACGCACTTTGATGACCGGTTGAATTTTGCTCGGGTCGCCATCATACTTCACCGTCGCCCCATCATGCACAGCCCATACTTCAAGTTTGTCAGAGGTATCAATAAATTCATCCCCATCAAAATAGCCTGAGCAATGCTTCAACATCTCGAGTGACTTGTCCACGCCCACCACAGTGGTCTTCCCCATGCGACGCGTGAACCACTGCATCTCCACTTCAATGTCGCCTACTGCAATCTGCTCCGGCGACATGCCTTCAGGCAAATTGTGATAATTACCTGAATAGGTATAACCTTCCTTCGCCAACGCCGTCAACATACGATTGATATTCTCGAAATACTTATCTGAATACCAACCGCGGCGCATACGTTCAATATCTAATTTAAAAGTCTCGTTCGTCAACCGTTTACCATCAAAAATGGACATAATGGAATCCTTCTCTACGTATAAGTAATATTAAATCTGATCTGTGGATTTGACCACATGCATGCCCGCATTCGCGAACCAGGCATACGCATCATTCGCCGCCTCGGTATGGTCCACCACCCCAGGCACCACCACCGCGGACGAACAGTCGTCGAGCAGGTAGACCTTCTTGGCTAGCTGCGGGTCCACGGCAAGGATGTCATCCAGCAAGTCTTGCACCGTCCACGCCACACAGTGACTCTTCGCCTGCCCGGCGATATAAAGCTTGTCCACTTCTTGCAAATGCTGAATGAATTGCGGATCATGCGCTCCCAACACTTCCCCCATCGGACCCGTCACCACTTCTGGACCGACCACCGAGTAATTTTCGGTAAAAGGTTTATCGCCTTTGATGGCAAAATGCGGCTGGTCAGTCCTTGCATGAGAATGGAAGAAAATCGCTTCTTCCACAGCGGGCACAAGGGCGTGACCAATTCCACCTAACATGGCGTGATAGGGCCAGACCGTCAACGCATATTTACCGACTTTCTTGAGCGTCTCGGCATAATGCAAAACCATTTGTTGACCATATTCCGGCGCGATACCGAACTGAGGCGCGAGGGCGGGGTTGAAGGCCCACTTACCAGACTCAAGGTCTGTGAGGTGAATATCGGTATATGGCGCGGGATGATTGCCATCTGCATTAATGAAAAAGATGGGATGGAAAATTTGCTGCGACTTGTGCGTATCCATGGTGGCGATGATATGGGTCAGCTTGCCGAGGTTGCGATAGATAAATTCACACAAGCGCACGTTATCTTCCACGGCGCCATTTCCGCTGCGCCCGCCTACGAAAAGCTCAAAGCCGGGGATGCAAAACGTGTTTTGCACATCAATCAGCATCAGGGAGATTCGCTCACTGGAAGTTGAGGCAGGCTTGAGGTTGTGTTGAAGCGCGAAGGTTCGGGCGTGGTCGGCACGGGCGGCGTAATCCACTTTCCAAATTTCGCCCACGCGGGATGCGTCAAAAAAATCAGGGATTGGAGTTTGGGTCATGAGATTCACCTATAGGAAAACGATCTCTTTTGTTTTGAACTGATACAACATGGCAGGACGGTGCGCCCCGGCGATGTCTTTTTTGCCGGTCTCTTTGAGCAGACCGGTCGCCAGCATGCGTTTGCGGAAGTTGCGTTTATCGAGCTTGTCGTTGATGATGCATTCGTACATGCTCTGCAATTCAGAAAGACGAAACTGTTTGGGCATTAACCCATAGACGATATTGCTATAACTGACCTTCGCACGCAAACGTGTGACCGCATAATGAATGATTTCTTTATGGTCGAAGGCAAGTTTTGGGAGATGGTCGACGGGCAACCAAGTAAGGTCGGTGATCTTTTCTGATTCGGGTTGCGGCAAGCTCTGCCACGGAATGAGCGCGATATACGCCACCGTAATAACGCGCGAGCGTGGGTCACGTTTGGGTGACCCGAAGGTGTAAAGCTGCTCCATGTACACATCGCCCACCGCTGTTTTTTCAACGAGGACGCGTTGAGCGGCATCATCCAGTGACTCGCCTTTTTTGATAAAGCCGCCCGGCAAAGACCAATCATTGCGGAACGGTTCTTCTGCCCGTTTGACCAGCATCACTTTCAATCGATTCTCGTTGACCGTGAACAAGACCAGGTCAACGGTGACGCCGGGAGACTCAAAACCTTCATACTTAGTGTTCATTATACACTTAGTATAATGATTTTATTCGTTCTGTCAAGACGAAAAAGGCTTCGCAGTTTGAAATGCGAAGCCTTTTATTAGTTGGTCTGTTCTTGTTATGCGGGAGATTGAACCGGGTTTTTCTTTGCAACCGGTTGAGTTGTGGTCGTGCGGGTGAAAAAGAAAACCGCCACGGCAAGATAGACAAAGTAACCGATCACTTCTGTGAGAGAGGGGTTGCCGTTATAACCGAACAAGGTCTTGAGCAACTCACCCACCACGGAAGTTTCATTCACCACTGCGTTGACATCCCAGACATGTTCGATGATGGAGGGAATCCAACCGACTTCGTTGAATTCATGGATTCCGTGCGCCACGAGCCCGGCAGCAAAGAGGATGAGCAAATAACCGGTGATCTGGAAGAAGCGGCGCAGGTTGAGGCGGGCTGTTGCTGCCAGTAAAGACCAGCCAAGTAACACAGCTGTTCCCAAACCGAGCACTACGCCTGTGAGAGTCAAAATGATATTGGTCGACACGTTCTCGCTATTGCCAGCGAAGAAAGCGGCGGTGATGAAGAGCGCCAATTCCACGCCTTCGCGCACAACAGCAAGAAAAGCCAGTCCGAAGACAGCGCGCTTGCCTGTGGTAGCAACCGCTTTATTGATGCCTTCTTCCAACTCGGTCTTGATGTTCTTTGCCTGTCCGCTCATCCAGAAGATCATCCAGGTGAGAATGCCAGCCGCGAGCAGCATGGTGACGCCTTCATAGATTTGTTCGGCGCCATCTTCAAGGCTCAAGCCAAACAATGTGAGGATCACAGCAGTGAGGATGCTAACGCCTAAAGCGGCAACCGCTCCCATCCAAAGGGCGGGAGCCAAATCAGTGCGGCGGATTTTTTGTAGCGCGCCCAGCACGATTCCGATGATCAGAGCGGCTTCCAGGCCTTCGCGCAGGGAGAGTAGAAAAGAAGGGAGCATTCGCGGATAGTTCCTTTATTTACAGTTTTGGTCTTATTAGTCGAAATAATAAACGAGGCGGGATTAAGAATCTAGTCTCATGATTGATTCGAGTTTTCAACCTGGTTGAAAATTTTCAGGCACATTAATTACCCCATGCTGTAACCTACAAGATCTAAAAAATTTAACGCAAAGGCGCAAGGTCGCAAAGACCTTTAAACCTTAGCGTCTTTGCGACCTTGCGTTAAAAAAGAAAGATAAAAAGAAGATCCGGCTCATCACCAGATATTCTTCATTTCTTATTACTTTTTCTTGTTTGAGGCTTTACTTCCCTTTGCCACCTTGCGATAGGGCGGCATATTGATCGCCACCACTTTGCACTTCTCGGGGTCAAGCAGTTTATTCCACAGGTTCGGGTAACTCAGCGCAAACGATTCAGGCTGCAAAGTGGACGTAATGACCGTGGGCAAATGTGCGTTGTAGCGATAGTTGAGCACGCTATACAGCTTATCTTCTGCCCACACTGAAGCCGCGCCGCTTTCCTTTAAGTCATCGAGAATGAGCAGCGGCGTGGTGCGGATCTCAAAGAAGCGACGGTCAAACGAAACGTCCGAATTTTTGCCGAAGGTTTGGCGCAGATAATCGAGCAGAGCGGTCACTTCCACGAGCAATGCCTGCCCACCCAAGCCGATGCGATAGTTACCGATCGCAGCCGCAAGGTGCGTCTTGCCGCTGAACGACTGACCGAGAAACACCAACCAGCCTTCGGGATGTTCGGCAAATTCCACAGCGGCATTATGTGCATCGTGCAAAGTTTTCACATCATCTTTCGTAACTTTGATGCGCGAGATTTCCTTACTCTTAACTTTATTGCCAAAACGGTCTGCCTTTTCGACCGTAGTAGTCGTCACTGCTTCGGTGCCCACTTCATCATCCCGCGGCTGGAAGGTCTTGAAGGTCATCACTTTCATTTCCGGCAAGGAAAGCATGGAGATGCCGGGATTGCTCGTCTCTTCGGGGCGGCGATAATCCGGCGCGCTGATCTTCAAATGTTTTACAAAACTTTCGTCCTGCAATCGCGAGCGGATGCGCGCTTCGATCTCATCCAACATCAAATTAGTGGTAATGACCGTCGGTAGTTTATTGATGTAACGGAAGTTGATGATCTGAAATAATTTCTCTTGCGCCCAAGGCGTTGCATTCTGTGTGCCGAAGTCATCGAGGATCAACAAACCTGAATTACGAATATCTTCAAAGCGTTGCTCAAATGTCGTTTCGGGGTCATCGTATGCAAAGCGCAACGAATCCAATAGATCTGGCACAGTGATGAACAGAGTCGGCACGCCGTTATTCACGGCAAAATTCGAAAGCGCCGCCGCAAGATGCGTCTTGCCGCAGCCGTATCCACCTTCGAGCAAAAGCCAGCCTTGTGGATTCCTCGCAAACTCTTCACTGGCTTCAAAGGCTGTCCGCAAATTATCGCGTTCCTGCCCAGAGATAAATTTCGCCTTGGGGTTGCCGCCTTGGCTAAAGTTTTCAAAGGTCAAATGGCTAAGTCGATTCAAATTGCTCATCGCGAACAGACGCGAACGAGCCGCCTCGGCTACATCTTTGGCGCGGCAAACACAGGTTTCGAGTTTGCCGAATTTTTCATGTCCAACCGGCACGTCATAACGCACGTAACCCACACCCCCACAATGCGGGCAGTTCGGGTCGCCGAGCGGTTTCTCCACGCTCTTAATCGCGCTTGAGGAACTCTGAGAATTCGCCGTCGGTGTATCGTTTTGCATCTTGGACAGAGTCTTCTGAATCTCTTCTTTCATCTTTTCCATTTTCCTTCCAGCGCGCCAGGATCGCCTCAATATACTTCCAATTACGAATGTTGCGGCTCACTGCGATCTCGATCGCTTCCTCGAACCACGCACTCGGATAGTTCTGTTCTGCTTCCTTCAACATGTCCGCCAATAAAGGCGTCAACGCCCCAATATTTTCTTCATACAACTTGAACAGGTTCGACTTATTCGGCACATACGAACCAGACGACGGCTTGACCTGTCCCTTTGCAAACGCCTCAGCAGATAATCGTCCACGCGGCGAGTTGAGGAAGTAAAAGACATCCGCCTCTTTCTCCGACTTGAGCAGGGTTCCTCTCTCAAGCGCTTTCCCCAGCCCGCGCCGAATCTCCTTTACATCCAAACCCAGCGCCGCTACATCAAAATCCCCTTCCCCCAACCCACGGAAGTTCCCTTCCATATGCTCGATGCGCCAGATAGCATACAAGGTCACTTTCAACTCAGCCACATCCTCGATCTCATTCATCATCTGAATGAACGAATCAGGAACTTGGGTAAAAGTTTCAGAGGATGTGAAGCCGGGGAATATAGTCATGTCACGTTTTACGTTTCACGCATCACGTAATTCGTGATGCGTGAAACGTGAATTAATTATTCGTTCGGTCTGAACACCTTCGTCGCGGCATTATCGAAACGGGTCAAATCGCCGCGGAAGATCAGGTCAATTTCACCGGTGGGACCGTTACGATGCTTTGCCACCGAGATCTTGGTGATGTTGCTCTTATCGCCATCCTTTTCATAATCATCAGGGCGATAGATGAACATAACGATGTCGGCATCCTGTTCCAACGAGCCGGATTCGCGCAAGTCAGAGAGGATGGGGCGTTTATCAGTACGTTGTTCAACGGCACGACTCAACTGTGCGGCTGTCAACACCGGTACATTCAGCTCACGCGCCAACACTTTGAGGTTACGCGAGATATTCGAAACTTCCTGCACGCGGTTGTCGTTGCGAGTATCACCCGTCATGAGCTGGAGGTAGTCGATGATGACCAAGTCCAATTTATGCTCGGCATGCAAACGTCGACACTTCGTGCGCAACTGCAGCGGAGTCAATGCGGGCGTATCGTCTAAAAAGATCTTGGTGCTGCCGAAGACTTCAATGGCATGGTTGAACAACTTCCATTCGTCGTCTGCCAAACGACCAGTGGACAAGTTCTGCGAAGAGATACCCGTCTCCTGTGCAATGAGACGTTGCACCACTTGTTCATTGGACATTTCCAAAGAGAAGATGGCAACATGCTTTTTATAGGTCAGCCCGGCATTCTTGGCAATGGAAAGCAAGAAACCAGTTTTACCCTGACCCGGACGACCCGCAATAATCAGTAAATCTGAGGGATGCAACCCGCGCAACAATTTATCGAGGTCAATAAAGCCGGTCGGCACGCCGTGAAAGTCCGCGCCGAGTTTGGCAAGCTCTGCCACCTGGTCGTAATAATCCGAAAGGACTTTACGGATCGGCTCCACGTCATGACGGGTGCGGCGTTCGCTCACACCAAAGACGGCTTTCTCTGCCTCCCCCATTACATTGTCGATGCCATCGCCTTTATACGCCAACGAAGCGATCTGATTCGCGGCTTGGATCATCCTGCGCCGCAGGGAGTTCTCTTCAACGATGTGACCATACGCCTCAGCGTTGAGCGAGGTTGGGACTTGGTTAATGAGCGAGGTCAGGTAGGCTGAGCCGCCGATCTCCGCCAGTTGACCGGCTTTCTCCAAATCTTCAGAGAGGGTCAACAAGTCTACGGGGGTGCGGGCTTCATGCAAACGGATGAAGGCATCCCAGATCCAGCGGTTACGATGAATGTAAAAATCATCCGCCGAGAGGAACTGGGCGAGGTCGTAATACACTTCGGGGTTAATCAACACCGCCCCTACGACGGCTTCTTCGGCTTCCCGGCTATGCGGTACACCTGGGCTGGAGGGGGCGGTAGTTTCTTCGGGGTAGAAATCTGTCATTGGGTGAGATCAGCTTTAGGTTGAGGGTGATTCGGGCTTGTCCTTGTCGGGGTTATCGATATCCAGTTTTTCGATAAAGTCTTTGAAGACGGATAAGCGATCACTCGCGTCATCGGGCAAGGGCGGAGGCGGCGTTTCTTTGCGAGCCGGGGTAATGGGCGCTTCGGGCATGTCCTGTTCTGGGACGACTCCCGCACTTTCCATCACACTGGGGTGAACCATGATGGGCGCATGTGCACGCGCGGCAATGGCAATCGCATCCGACGAGCGCGAGTCGATATGGATCTCGCGTCCATCCGCTTCGGCGACGATGTTGCCAAAATAAATATCCGCTTCAAGTTTGACGATCTCTACGCGGACGATGCGCGCATTGAATGCTTTGAATACGTTCTTGAGCAGGTCATGAGTGAGCGGACGCACCATTTCCACTTCTTGCAACGCCACAGTGATGGCTTCCGCTTCATACGGTCCCACCCAAATGGTGAGATACCGTTCAGCATTAACTTGTTTCAGCACCACCACGCGCTGAGGCGCCATTAAATGCACGCGGATGCTGTCGATAACTACTTCTACCATTTCAGACGACATAAGGGGACTCCAATGCGCTTATTTTAGCATAAAGGCTGAGGGCATGCCCTAAAATTTACATAAGAAGAAGATATGTTTTATTTTTGAAGATAGACCATGGACAATTGACGGTGGACAGGCAAGGGTTTATCGTCCGCGGTTCAATCCCAAAATTGGGTTTGCATTTATCCCAAAACGCGACTATAATCTCGCTCGCTCATCTCGGGGCGTGGCGCAGCCCGGCTAGCGCACTTGCATGGGGTGCAAGGGGTCGGAGGTTCAAATCCTCTCGCCCCGACAGAGTAGTAAGAAAACCGTCCTGCCGGGGACGGTTTTTATTTTTAATAACTACTGACGTGTTTTGATGTATTGCTCATGGTCGGAGATTCCCCATCGAGGGACTGGCGCAAATCCTCTCGCCCCGACAGAGTAGTAAGAAAACCGTCCTGCCGGGGACGGTTTTTATTTTTAACATCGTGTTATTCGAAGCGATAATAAAGAACCTCTATAATTATCCTATGCAATCAAACGAACCCATTTACTCATCCCCAACGCCCAATCCCCCACCCACAAACCGACATTCCATCGTCAGCCTTGTCCTTGGGCTAATCACCCTTTTCCTCTTCTGCGGTGGAATTTTGATTCCGATTCCATTTACTAGTTTTATCTGCGTTCCCATCAGCGCCCTGATTGGCTTGGGAGCGTTTATTTATGGCATCATCTCACTCAACACCATTCGCAAGAACAATGAAACCGGTCATCCCATGGCATGGAGCGGCATCCTCATTGGCGGATTTGTTTTCTTATGCCTGATCTGCATGATCGTTGCCATCCTATCCCTCTTCAACTTTGCACCTCAATACGTGCCACCCTTCTTACAAGGCTATCAAATCTAAGCACTTCTTAACAAGTAACTTGTCAATCAACTCCCTCTCGGGTATCCTTGCCAGCGGGAGTGGTTAGGTCCCGGTGGGCTTCCTGGTCTTCAAAACCTGTGGCGGGTCGCGTTGCGGGTCGCGGTGGGTTCGACTCCCATCCACTCCCGCCTACTTGTAGGGGCGACCGATCCTCACAGACTGGTCGCCCCTATTTCTATTTTGGAGAAAGTTATGTCACTACCTGAACTTGATGTTTTAAACCAGCTCATTTCGCGTGTCTTCCGCATAGAAGACGTTACCAGCCTCGACCCGCTTCAACATCAACCGCATGGATTCTTGATCCGCTACCGAGGTCAGCTTTTGGATGAAGACTCCGCCTCTGCCTACGACCGTTTGGCTGAGTCGCTGGACCCATACCGCATCTCCCCCCACTTCCGCCTCGAAGACGGAAGGCACGTCATCTATCTCGCCCCCAAACAACCAGACCCCAAACAAGACAAAATCTCCACCAACATCATCCTCTTCGTGTTGACGGTGTTCAGTGTGATGTTAGCAGGCGCACAACCTGAAGGACCCATCCCCAATGATGCGTTGGGGCAAATGCTGATGCTTGCCAAGAGCATTTTCACTGGCTGGCCCTTTGCACTCAGTTTATTGGGTATTTTGCTCGCGCATGAACTGGGTCATTACTTCATGAGCCGATATCATAAGACTCCTGCAACCTTGCCATACTTCATTCCCTTTCCATTCAGTCCACTGGGGACGATGGGTGCAGCGATTCTCATGCGCGGCACACCCAAGAACAAACGTGTACTATTTGATATTGGTGTAGCCGGTCCTATTGCCGGGCTTGTAGTGGCTATTCCCGTTTTGCTTTACGGCTTATCTCTTTCCACACTTGGCACCATTGACCCGAACCCGAATGGCTTTTTGGAAGGCAACTCTCTGATCTATTTGCTCTCCAAGTTTGTTATTTTCAAGCAAGTGCTGCCTGCTCCGGTTGAACCCCAAGGGATTTTGTATTGGCTGCAATACTTCTTCACAGGTCGCCCCGTTCCTTTTGGCGGATTGGACGTGTTCATTCACCCGGTCGCATTTGCAGGCTGGGCAGGGATTCTCGTCACTTCGTTGAACCTCATCCCTGCCGGAACGCTGGATGGCGGGCATGTCATCTACTCGTTGTTTGGCGAGAAAGCAAAGAAAGCCTTTCCGTTTATCGTGGGTTTGCTCGCCATCCTCGGCTTCTTCTGGAGCGGATGGTGGCTATGGGCGGCGCTGCTCTTCTGGCTGGGTCGCGTCAATGCGCAACCCATGGATCAGATTACTGAGCTTGACCCAACCCGTAAAGCCCTAGCCTATCTTATGATCTTGGTCTTCATTTTAGTGTTCACACCCGTCCCCTTTATGTTATTGGCTCCTTGATTCCATGAAAAAACTATTTCCCCTCTTCATCATCGTATCCATTCTATTGTCCGCTTGTGGTGCGGTAGAGCAACCTGCCACTTCTACAGAAGAAGCCACCACCGGGCAGGGAACGCAAGAAGCCGCTCCCAGCGAAGAACCCAGCGTCGAAGCAACGACCAAGCTCGATGTCAATATCGATGCGTTGCGCGGGCAGGAAGTCCGCGTGTGGACGCCGTGGTATGGCGTGGAGCAAAGTCTGTTCGAAAGCTTTGTCAACGAATTCAATTCCAGCAACCCATATGGCATCAAAATTACGGCAGAGAGTCAGATCAACTTTACGAATTTATACGAAACGACCACAGCTGCGCTGCCAACCGAAAACAAACCAGACCTTGTGATCGCATTGCCTGAGCATGCGCAAGGCTGGTATGCAGAAAAAGTAAGCATCGACCTGACCGATTATGCGGAAGACCCGGTCTATGGTGTGGATGAAAGTGATATTCCGTATGCGTTTTGGAATCAGGATATCTCAGGCACGGCGCGGGTGGCGGTTCCGGCACAACGCACGGCGCGCGTAATGTTATGGAATGAAACATGGGCAAAGGAATTAAAGATCAAGTCTGCGCCGGTGTCTGTGGATGATTTCCACAAGCAGGCGTGTAGTGCCCATACTGCGATGAAGAAAGATGAGTTTGCTGAGAACGATGCCATGGGCGGCTGGCTGGTGGATACCGAACCGATGACCGTCTATTCGTGGTTGTTGGCATTTCATGGCGGCGTGCTGGAGGGAGACAATTATCGTTTCCTTGCTCCGAACAACATCGACGCCTTCAAATATTTGCGCGAGCTGGCAGAAGCGGGTTGTTCCTGGCAAGGGTCCAGCGACCCGATTACTTCGTTCGCGAAGCGTGAGGCGTTGTTCATCACCGTTAGCCTGAGCGATTTGCCTACCGTAGCGCGGGCTTTCGTCGCCGCTGAAAATCGCGATACGTGGAAAGTGCTGCCCTTCCCCAATGGAGAAGATGGAGTCATTGCCGTGTATGGTTCTTCGTATGTCATCTTTCAATCGACCGAAGAAAAGCAGATGGCGGCTTGGCTGTTCGTGCGTTGGCTCTTGGAAAAAGAACAGGATGCTCGTTGGGTAGAGGCGACCCATAACTTTCCGCTTCACACCTCGACCGTGGACCTGCTCGGCGACTACGAGAAGAATCATGCCCAGTGGCGTCAAGCCGTAGACCTGATTCCGCTCGGAGAGTTGCAACCTCAGCTGGGCTCGTGGCGTACAATTAAATTAGTATTGGGCGATGGCTTCGACCACATGTATCGCGTCAACGTTTCTAGCGGACAGGTGGCAGCGATCCTCGCGCAAATGGAATCTTTAGCGAAAGACCTGAATAAGTGATGAAAGGATACAGGCATGGCGACTTCGGAATATAAAGCAAGGCAAGTTCAGGCAAAAACGAGCGAGGTGCTCGAATATGAAAATAACGATGAGAAACCCGGCAAGCCTTTACATATCTTGATTCCCGGCGGCTTGATCGCGCTGGGGACGCTGGCGTTGATTGTTTTCATCGCATACTTAACCTGGTTCGATGATAGCCTTGCTGATTCAACCGGAACATTCCTCTGCCTGATTCTCTCGCCATTCTATGTAGGCGGTGTTTTCCTTTTTAGTTATGGCTATGAGCTTTACAACATTCCGCGTGCCCTTCGATTGACAGCAATCATTGTATTCGTGACGTTGGCTTCGGTAGTCATCATTGCTGTGCTTTTCTTTTTGCTTGGGAATATGAAAGGCGGCGGTTCCAGTTCCAGCAGTAATAGTAGTGGACGCAATAAATCTTCATCTCGGTCTTCCAAACCATCGGGCAGCGGGTTGGGCGGTGCGGTGCTCGGCGGCATGATGGGAAGTTCCTCCAGCAATTCGTCTTCTTCCTCCAGTTCCTCTTCGGGCGGGCGCTACCATTCAAGCGGACCCGTCTTTATTGGCGGGCTGGGCGGCACTCGCGTTGAAACTCGCGAGGTCACCAAAGAAGTGATCAAAGAGGTACCGAAAGAACCGATGCCGGTTACTTGTCCCTTCTGTACCCGCTCGTACATTCCTGTAGAGCAGAATTACGTCTGCCCGAGTTGTGGTGCGGCGACTCCGAAAGACTTGATCGAAGAGTCGCAGATGCCAGGCGAAGATCTAAACAATAAATAATCAGCATAAAAGGACGATGGAAGCAAAAAACTCCATCGTCCTTTTTTCTATTCATGCTATCGAATAGATGCGGTATAGTGTTAAGAACATAAATTTATTGTCAAGGAAAAACTCATGGACCCAAAAGATTTGCTACGAACCGCCAGCCGCACATTTGCTCTTGGGATTGAACGCCTGCCAAGAATCCTGTGTGATGCAACGACCATTGCTTATTTATTGTTACGTGTGTCTGATTATTTAGAAGATAACGAAGAGATGGAAACAGACAAAAAAATAGAATTGCTCAATACCTGGGTCAATGTTTTGCGAGAAGAAGAAAAAGTAGAAACATTAACTGCCCAGATCACACAAGCAGACCTCACCAACCCCGATGCCATCGTAGCCCAGCAAGCAAAAGAGATTTTGCAACACCTTCGCTCCCTGCCTATGGACGTGCAAGAGATCATCGTTCGGCACGTCATTAACAGTACACAAGGCATGGCACGTTGGACGGAAAAGGGACCCAATGTGGCAGATGAAAAGGAAATGGACGACTACATGTTCGAAGTTGCCGGGCGGGTTGGGTATTTGGTGACGCAACTCTTCGCATGGTATTCCATTACCATCCGCCGCAAAGAGGCGGAGATCATGCCGCTGGCACGTGAGTTTGGTCTGGGACTGCAAACTGTCAATGTGATTCGCGGGTTGCGTGAAGATTTCGAGCGTGGCTGGATGTATGTACCCGCCAAGTTTTTACATGATTTCGGTCTCACCCAAGAACAGCTTTTTGATTCACAACATCGGGAACGCGCCTTACAAGTTCTGGATATGCTTACAGAAAAAGCAGAGCGCCATTTGCATGAAGCGTTGAAGTATGTAAAATCGCTTCCATGGTGGCAGCACGGCATTCGGCTTGGTTGCATCTTCCCCTTGATGTTTGCCATCCGCACGTTGGCGGTATGCAGGCGCAATGCCCAAGTCTTTGAAAGTGAAGCCAAGATCACTCGTAATGAAGTCAAGAAGATCGTGCTGGACTCAACGTTATGGGGTTGGTCGAATGCCTGGCTGGACCGCTATTATCAAGAACTCAACACCGTTAAACCTTAATCAGGAGCCTATTCATGAAACTCATGTACATCAACGGCATCTTCACGAATGGAAATGCCAAAGAAGCCATCGAAGTGCAAAACCCCGCTACCGAAGAGATTATAGACAGTGTCCCGCGTGGGACGCCGGAAGATATCGAAGCGGCGGTACAAGCTGCGAGGTCCGCGTTTGAGGCGTGGCGCAAGATGGGTTCCTTTGAGCGGGCAAATCTCCTGCACGAAGTCGCGGAGAAAGTCCATGCGCATCGCGAAGAAATTGTCCGCTTGTTGACGTTGGAACAGGGCAAACCTGTCTCTGAAAATGACGAAGAGATCGAATGGGTGTTGAATACCTTTCGATATTACGC
>JAXLVU010000019.1:0-23876 GCA_046328855.1 Anaerolineales bacterium
ACCAGAACTGGTGTGGATATTGGTTATATAGGGTTTTGAGGTTGGGCACGAAGTTACCTGAGAAATACGCCTTCAGAACTAAAGTATTGACGGAAGTTCAAAGAAGTTGCTACATTCTTTGAGTTGATATTGAGCGTGTTATGACGATATTGGGCGATAATCCCTTTTTGATTTGCCCATGTGCATGTAGCCCCAACAACAGCTTTGCCCAACCCTTGTTTTCGAAAATCGGGATGGGTGAGTACGCCGAGATCAAGAAAACCTGTCCGTTCGTACCCGCTGGCTGCCGCGACGAGTTGGTCACCGTGAAAACAGCCGAATGCAATTTCGTGATTGACTTCTACATAGGCTTCATCTACATCTTCGGGTGTATTCGCCGCTTGCAATGCGGACATGAGGTCTGCATCCGCTTCAGACAACTGTCGTATCGTAAAGGGAGCACGCGGTTGATAGTTAGGAAGATCAGGTGGAAAGAGATAATACATAAAGCCTTCATCACGAGAAGATAAGGCTTCCTTGCCCCATATGGTTTCAATCTGTTCACCGGTCAATGAAGTATGAGGCAGCAACCCTTTGGTCAAGGTTTCAAGTTGAGAATGGAAAGTTGGGTCAAGTTGTACGAAGGTATGCTTTCCAATATGCCAAAGGGCAATGACTTTATCGCCCTCATATTTGCTTTCCGGCAAAAGTGTAGTGCCGGGCTGTTCTGTTGTTTCGACTGAACAGCCAAAATAGGTTGCCCAATTTTCGTGGATGAGTCGTTCAAAAGAGGTCTTGTCCATAGTGAGAAGTTTAACATGAAAGGCGGGCGAAGTTGTCTCCGCCCGCCCTAAAATATTTAGCGTGTACGCTAAAGCTCGGTAATTTCTACAAATTTCAAATTAGGGTTCTTTTCAGAATAGTATTTGAGCAAGAACGGGGTTTGAAAGAGCATTGCCCAGGCGTTGTGAGAGTCTCTTGCCAGGATGGCATCTCCGCGGTTGGCGAGAGCTTCAATATCTTTATCTTCACCAAGAACCCAGCGCAGGTGACTGTGGTTGAGGCGTTCCAACTCGGTCTTGACGTTATATTCGGACTCAAGACGGGCTTGTACCACGTCAAATTGCAGCTGACCGACTACCGCAAGGATCGGCTCACGCTTGAAGGCATTGACGTTATACAAAATTTGCACTGCGCCTTCGCTTTCGAGTTGTTGAAGCCCTTTCGCAAATTGCTTTTGTTTGCTTACATCCACATTTCGCAGCAAAGCAAAATGCTCGGGCTGAAAGCGCGGAATCGGCGCGAACTGAAGCGTTTTTCCGGCACAGAGTGTGTCACCGATGGAGAAGATTCCATTATTCGGCAAACCTAGCACATCGCCTGGGTAGGCTTCTTCGATAATCTCGCGTTCGTTAGCAAAGGCTTTGTAGGGGCGCATCAACTTGAGTGTCTTTCCAGACGGCGCATGGAGTAAATCCATGCCGCGCTCAAATTTGCCAGAGCAGATGCGTAAAAAGGCAACACTGTCGCGGTGCTTGGGATTCATATTGGCTTGAATCTTGAAAATAAAGCCGGTAAATTCGGCATCCTCTGGAGAAACCAAACCTGAATCGCTGAGGTAGGGCTGAGGTGGGGGCGCAAATTGGATGAACGAATCAAGGAACATACGCACGCCGAAGTTGGTCAACGCGCTGCCAAAAAAGACTGGTGTTTGCTTTTCCTTGAGCACAGCACTATGGTCAAATGCACCGCCTGCGAGGTCTAGCAATTCAATGCTTTCTTTGAGCTGTTTTACTTTTTCTGACGAAAGCAGTCCTTGCTTCTCCAGATCATCCACACGGACAAAGACTTCAGGCGCGATTTTTTCGTTACGTTCGGTGCGTTCGTAGAGATACACGCCGTCTTCCGCGCGGTCATATACACCCACAAATTGTGGACCATCCCCAATTGGCCAGTTCATGGGGACAGGCTCCATGCCCAACACTTTGCGGATCTCGTCTAGCAAATCGAGCGGGTCGCGGGAGGGGCGGTCCATTTTGTTGATGAAGGTAAAGATCGGAATGCCGCGCTTGCGACAGACTTCGAAGAGTTTCAGAGTCTGCGGTTCGATGCCTTTAGCGCCATCGATGACCATCACGGCACAATCTACTGCTGATAATGTGCGGTAGGTATCTTCGGAGAAGTCTTGATGTCCCGGTGTATCTAGCAGGTTGATGGTATGTCCGCGATATGGAAATTGCAGCACGGTTGAGGTGATGGAAATTCCGCGTTCGCGTTCCATCTCCATCCAGTCTGAAGTGGTGGCACGTTGATTTTTTCTTGCGCGCACGTTGCCTGCTAATTCAATGGCGTTGCCATATAAGAGCAGTTTTTCTGTCAGAGTGGTTTTCCCGGCATCTGGGTGTGAGATCACGGCAAAAGTCCGGCGTGCGGCGATTGGGGAGTTTGGTTCAGAGAATGATTCGTTTTGCATAAGTTTCTAAAACCGACAAAAAGACTTCCGAAGCCGGTGAGACCTCGGAAGTCTGAGCTTCACTTTTGTTTAGCGGCGATCACGATTTCCGCCGCGGTCACCACGGTCACCGCCACGTCCGCCACCGCCTCGGCGATCACCGCCGCCACGACCGCCACGGTCACCACCGCGTCCGCCGCCACGACTACCGCCGCCCTTATCCTTTTCGCGGGCTTCTTCGAGGGTCCAGCCTTCGAGCACGGCTTGACGTGAGAGACGTACTTTGCCGTTGGCATCCACATCAGTAACCATTACGGTTAGTTCGTCACCGAGAGCACAGACATCTTCAACTTTTTCCACACGTTCGCTATCAAGCTGGGAGATGTGTACGAGACCATCCACGCCGGGGAGGAGATTTACGAACGCGCCAAAGGCTTCGATACGCACAACTTTACCAGTGTAAATATTACCCGGCACAGCCGATTCGCCCAAACCTTCGATGCGTTCCTGAGCGATCTTGGCGCCCACGCCATCGGTTGAGGCAATGTACACAGTACCATCTTCTTCGATATCAATCTTGACGCCAGTTTCATCTTGCAAGGCGCGGATATTCTTTCCGCCCGGACCGATGAGAGCACCGATCTTATCGACCGGAATTTTGACGGTGATAATGCGCGGGGCATGAGGTTTCAGTTCTTTGCGCGGCTCAGCAAGGACAGCCAGCATCTTATCCATGATGGACATGCGTGCCACACGAGCTTGTTCGAGCGCTTCTTTCATCATCTTGGCGCTCAAACCGCTGATCTTGATATCCATCTGCAAAGCCGTGATGCCCGCAGCGGTACCAGCGACTTTGAAGTCCATGTCGCCGAGGTGATCTTCAGTGCCTTGGATGTCGGTCAGAATTTGATAACGACCCGTATCATCGGTGATGAGCCCCATGGCTACGCCGGAGACAGGCGACTTGATCGGCACACCTGCGTCCATGAGGGCGAGGGTTGAACCGCAGACGGAACCCATGGAGGTGGAACCATTAGAGGAAAGTGCCTCAGAGACCACACGAATGGCGTATGGGAAGGTTTCTTCATTGGGGATGACCGGTTCAAGCGCGCGTTCAGCTAACGCACCATGACCCACTTCGCGGCGGCTTTGTCCGCGCAGAGGCTTGACTTCGCCGGTGGAGAACGGCGGGAAGTTATAGTGGTGCATGTAGCGCTTGGTGTCGTTCGGGGAGAGATTATCCAATTCTTGCGCTTCACCCAAAGTTCCGAGCGTGGCAAAGGAGAGGATTTGAGTCTCGCCGCGGGTGAACAAGCCGGTTCCATGCGCACGGGGCGACACGTTCACGTCGCACCAGATTGGGCGGATCTCGGTCGGCTTGCGACCGTCAGGGCGGGCGCCCATGCTCAAAATGCGTTCGCGGACGACCGCTTGTTCTGCCATGCTGAAGGCTTCGCTGAAGTCTGCGCTGCTCATGTAATCGGCAGGGTTGCCGCCTTCAGGAACGGTCACAAATTCAGCCTTGGCTGATTCTTTGATCTCGTCCATACCGTCATAGAATTCAACTTTAGAGAGCGGCTTGTCGAGCAAGGCATTCATCGGTCCGCTGACTTTATCAAAGACCTTCTTGCGAATATCTTCGCTCGGCAGGAAGAGTTTGATTTCACGCTTGGGCTTGCCGATTTCGGCAGCCATTTGCAACTGTAAGTCAATGATTGGCTGAATGGAAGCATGACCCAATTCGAGAGCCTGCACCATCACATCTTCGGGGATTTCGTTCGCGCCACATTCGACCATGAGGATGGCGTCTTTTGTACCGGCAATGCGCAGGTCGAGGTCTGAGGCTTCGATTTCGGCGAAAGTCGGGTTGATGACGAATTCGCCGTTCACACGTCCCACACGGACGGCGCCGACAGGACCGCCCCAGGGAATGTCTGAGATCATGATCGCAGCCGAAGCGGCATTGATGGCAAGGATGTCGAGAGGGTTCACGCCGTCAGACGAGAAGGAATACATGATGACCTGCACTTCATTGCGCATGCCATCCTGAAAGAGCGGGCGTAGAGGTCGGTCGGTGAGGCGAGCAGTGAGGATCGACTCGGTAGAGGCGCGCCCTTCTCGGCGGAAGAAAGAGCCGGGAATTTTTCCTCCAGCATACAATCTTTCTTCGTATTCCACACTCAAGGGGAAGAAGTCGATTCCGTCGCGCACTCCGCCCATGGTGGCAGAGGCGAACACAATGGCTTCATCAATCCCAAGCGTAAGAGCGCCGCCAGCCTGACCGGCTAAGCGACCCGTTTCGATGGTTACCGTTTTGTTGCCAACGACGGTCGAGTAACGTTTACCTTCGGGTTTCATATTTAATTGTCTCCTAAAATCTTGTGGGCGAGTCACGGTCGCCCCTGAAAAACTCCCGCCTCGGGGGTCAGGGACTGAAGAGTGGGAACAACAGAGTTATTCGCGCTATTCAATTCCTGACGGCGGGTTTACACAATGTAGGGGCACGGCAACCGTGCCCCTACGGGGTTTCGTACTATTTACTTGCGGCGCAAGTTCAAACGTTCAGTGACACTGAGGTACGACTGATAGTTGCTCTGGCGCAGGTAGGTGAGTAAGCGGCGGCGCTGACCCACCAACTTGAGCAAACCACGGCGGCAGGACTGATCCTGCTTGTTGTTGCGCAAGTGTTCGGTCAACTGAGTGATGCGGTTGGTCAAAATTGCAACCTGAACTTCAGGTGAGCCGGTGTCTTTCTCGTGGCGGTGAAAATCTTCAATCGCCTTTGTCTTAACTTCTTTTGCGAGGGGCATGACGTATGCGTCTCCTTTCTACTAATATTGCAGGTCTCCGTGCCGAAAGCTTGTAAACCGTCGGTAGGACCAGTCACGGGGATGGATTATACCAGAGAATCCCGCCGTAATTGCCCCTCATGTGCCTCGAAATGCCCTGTCACATACCGAAAAAGACGCTCTGGCGTGACCTCTCCAGCCAGGTCTGACACAAACTCAGGCGGATACACCACCGATTTGACTAAATCCTCCTCCCGCGTTCGCCTCAATTCGGACATTATGACTGCGTGTGCCTTCCCGTACGCTTTGAGCAAACTCTGACGGCTGACTCGTTGACTCCGCCCGCGCCCGAACCAGGCATTGACCGAGTTAAAGAGCCGCGAAGGGAAATGCCGCATCATAAAGCCAAAGAGTCCTGATGCGTGTGCTGTCATCCAAATTTCCAGTGCCAACGCTCGTGGACCCAGCGTAATATGAAAGAGAATATCGCCGACTGTCCATGCAGGGTTGTCTGTAGGCAGAGAATAGTTTTCTTCAGGAATCGAATTAACCAATTCAATAAATCGACGTTGGGTATCTTCTAATTGAAATTCAATCTCTTTTTTATTCATTTCGCTTTCCATCTTGCATTTGAATTTTGGCTGTGATACACTTTGCTTATCTAATTCTAATCTGAAAGGAGGTACTTCTTGAATGACTATCGTTAATCATGAAACAACAAATCTATGCGTGCCTCCCCGCGGGTGGGTTGGGTAATTTATTCCCATTTTGGAACCTTGCCGCAGGTGCGCTGATGCCCTGCGGTTTTTTTATTGCCATAGGGCGGACTATTGATATCGAAAATAAAGCTACCATACTCAGGAGAAATCTATGTCGTCTGTCATTTCGATCTCGAAACTGGCAAAACATTACCAAGTCCCCGAACGTGAGGCGGGTTTAAAAGCCGCTGCTAAAGGACTCTTCAAACGCACCTACAAAACCGTTAAAGCTGTGGATGGTATCTCGTTCGATATCCAACCCGGCGAAGTGGTCGGTTTCCTTGGTCCGAATGGTGCTGGCAAAACCACCACGCTCAAAATGCTGAGCGGGCTTTTACATCCCACGTCTGGGAATTTATCGGTTTTGGGGTATGAACCAGCCAAACGCAATCACGATTATTTGCGTCAGATCACTCTTGTAATGGGAAACCGCAATCAACTTTCTTGGGATTTGCCCGCTCTCGATTCGTTTGACTTGCAGCGTGCCATTTACGGTGTCCCAACCGAAGAGTTCAAACGCACCCGCGATGATTTCATCGAATTGTTAGATCTGAAAGAACTGGTACAGAAGCCCGTCCGCAATCTGTCGTTGGGCGAGCGTATGAAAATGGAGATCGTCGGTGCATTGCTGCACAAGCCGAAAATCCTTTTCCTCGACGAGCCGACGCTAGGTCTTGATGTGACCATGCAGAAGCGCATCCGTTCTTTCATTGCGGAATATAACAAACGCTACGGGGCAACGGTGTTGCTGACCAGTCATTACATGGCAGATGTGGAAGCACTGTGCAAGCGTGTCATTGTCATTCACCATGGACAGTTGCTTTTTGATGGTGATCTTGCAGCATTGGTGCAAAAGTTCTCCGCTTTCAAGACGGTTGCCTTTGATATTGACAACCCCAACCATGATTTCAGTCAATATGGTGATGTGGTGTCCATTGATGGTTTGCACGTGACTCTGCGCGTGCCCAAAGAGAAAACCTCCGCTGTCACGACTCGTCTGCTTAGTGACCTTGCCGTGGATGATCTCACTGTCGAAGCCACGCCCATCGAAGATGTGATCGAATCCGTTTTCTCGGTCAAGAAAGAGGCGCTGGAATGAAGCGTTATCTCGACTTTTACATCACATCCATGAAGATGGCTGTCATTGAACAATGGCAGTATCCCATCGCGAACTATTTCTATATGATCGGCATGATCGCTGAGCCGGTTATTTATATGGTGGTCTGGTCAGCCGTGGCAACTCAGCAAGGCGGCACTGTAGGTGGATATACCCCCGGCGCGTTCGCTGCTTACTATATCGTGTGGACTCTTGTCCGTAGCATGAATGTGGTCTTCACGCCCTACGGGTGGGAATGGCGTATTCGTCAGGGACAACTGTCGATGAGTCTGATGCGTCCTATTCATCCGCTTCACAACGATGTGGCATTCTTCGCTGGCTGGAAAGTCGTCGTCATTATCTTGTGGATTCCGCTGGCTTTGGCACTTACCTTATTCTTCAAGCCAGATTTACATCCAACCTTGCTGGATGGCATCGTGTTCTTTTTTGCGATTTGGTTTGCCTATCTCATCCGTACCATGACCCTCTCTCTGCTTGGCATGGTCACCTTTTGGACAACACGCGTCAGCGCCCTGTTCGAGTTATATTTTGCTGCTGAGTTGGTTCTTTCCGGTCGCCTCGTTCCGCTTTCACTGATGCCAGAATGGGTGCAGAAATTAGCGTGGTTCTTCCCATTCCGTTGGGCATTTGGCTATCCCATTGAAGCATTGATCGGGAACATGCCTATCAATGACTTGTTTATTGGTTTGGGTATGCAGCTTGCATGGATTCTCTTTGGCGTGACGGCTGTAAGCCTGGTGTGGAAAATTGCCATTCGCCGCTTTTCAGCGGTAGGAGGTTAATATGACCGGAATTAAACTAGCCTTCAATTACTTGCGAATTGGCATCATGAATGAATTCCAATACCGTGCCAATCTTTACATTCAGATCCTCCAAACCTTCATTGCGTTGGGAACTGGGCTGATCGGTTTGAATTTGGTATTCGCGCAAACATCTCAACTTGGCGGTTGGGGCAAAGCGGACCTGTTGGCTGTTATGGGTGTCTTTACCATGACAGGTGGATTTATCCGTGCTGCTATTCAACCCAACATGGAACGCCTTATGGATGAGATCCGTGAAGGGACTCTCGACTACGCCCTCACCAAACCTGCTGATTCTCAGTTACTTGTCAGTGTGCGTGAGTTTCGCCTTTGGCAGTTGGTCGATGTCATTACAGGTGCCATTGTGTTGACGGTGGCACTGGTAGAACTCAAAGAGTTGATCAATTTGTGGACCATACTTGGTTTTTTCTCAGCGCTTGTCATGGGTGCAATCATGGTCTATAGTTTTTGGCTTATTATCACGTCCACTGCTTTTTGGTTTGTGCGCGTAAATGAAATTGCCAATCTTTTCGAAGGTCTCTATGCGGCTGGGCGCTGGCCTGTCGATATCTACCCCAATTGGCTGCGCTACGGCTTGACCTTTCTCGTCCCGGTCGCCTTTGCCGTGACCGTTCCCGCCTCTGCCATCACCGGGCGCCTAACTCTCGAAACCTGGCTCCTTGCTTTGGCTGTAACCAGCGTCCTCTTCATCCTCGCCCGAACGATATGGACGATTGGCGTGCGGAATTATTCCGGTGCTTCTGCCTAACAAAAAGGACGGTTACTTTCAGAGTGACCGTCCTTTTTTCACAGTAGATTTCATAGTATTATAGCGGGATGAAACACCGTATTTTTCAAAAGAGATTTATTTGGGCATGTGTGGCATTTTTGTTGATGAGCTGTTCTGTAGAAAATACCTCCGTTCCTGAACCTACATCTACTCCTCTTAGTACACTTACTCCAATTGACACGCCTACAAATACACTCACTCCCACTCCTTACCCTTCTGCAACCATTGTAAAGATTCCAACGTGGGACCCAAATCAGCCAACTTTTACTCCATTTACTCCATTTGCTCAGTTTTCTAATGTACTTCCGACAGGTACATCTTCGAAACCAGGTCCGGGCTTTGCTTCTGTTACATATTCACCGACAAAAATTTATTGGGGTGGTTGTACTCCCAACTCAGTAACGATTGTAGCAAAAGTGGATGATGTGGAAGAGGTAACCAGTGTGGTAATTTTTGTCCGCGTTAAGGACTTAACGGAGGAAGATTACACACCATGGACCAACGGCGATGTGATGTTGAATCGCGGACAAGGTGAATTCACCACCGTGCTTTATGGTAGCAAAATCAAAGGGCATGATCATTACCTGCGATCTTGGGTATACTTTCAATTGGTAGCAACTAATATTGAGGGTGAAGAGATTGGGCGCACTAAAATCTACGACAAAGCTTTTGATATGTATCCATGCCCGTGCCTCACGCCGCTTACAGGATGCCCAATCGATACCCCAAAACCGCCTTCTCCAACTCCTAAAAAGTAAACTATGAGAAAAATATTTTTACTAACTCTTCTTTTTGTTTTCTCCCTCGCTTGTACATTAGGGACGTTTGCGCCACAACCAACTGCTACTCCTGCACCAACGCAGACGGACACCGCAACACCTCTTCCTACGTCAACACCTGTAACGCCAACCCTGACGTTTACCTCAACTCCAACGCTCATCAGCAATACAGCTATTCCAACAATTGAAACCACTTCCACCGAGCTTTCAACCCCAACTGCCACCCAGGCTTTGGTGACACCTTATACAGTGATGCCTCCAGTAAATATTAAAGGCTTTATATCTATTACGATTTCACTGACCGAGGTTTTTAAGGCAAAAGGATGTGAGCCTTCTGTTGTTCGCGTTACTGCTCAAGTAGCAAACCCAAACGATGTCTCATTTGTTCTCTTGTTCTCCCGTTTTAAGAGTCTGAAAGCAGAGCGCACCGGTAAATGGACAACTGTTCAAATGATCCCATTGGGTGCAGGTACATATATATTCGATCTTTCTTCTTCACTTATGAAAGATGATGCCTATTTCGAAAACGCATGGATTGAATATCAAGTGGTTTCTACGAACCAAGCCGGCACAGAATTAGGGCGCACTGATATTTTCAAAGAACGTCTTAAAATGGTAGAGTGCATTTTTACTGCCACCCCAACCTCTGCTACCGTAAAACCGTAGATGAATTTCCCAGCAGATTTTGTCCGCTTTTTGACCTCTGCCTCACGAGTCGTTGTACTCACGGGAGCAGGAGTTTCCCAAGAAAGTGGACTTCGCACCTTTCGCGACGCTCAAACCGGACTTTGGGCTCGATACAAACCAGAAGATTTAGCCTCCCCTGAAGCCTTTGCCCGCGACCCCAAACTGGTTTGGGACTGGTATGCCTGGCGGCGCGAGGCGATTAAGGGTGTTCGCCCAAATCCTGGGCATTATGCTCTAGTTGAAATGGAAAAGCAGATTTCCCAATTCGCACTCATTACACAAAATGTGGATGGATTACATCGCTTTGCGGGCAGCCAAAATGTTCTGGAATTACATGGCAATATTCACAAGGTACGGTGCTCTGAGTGTCGAACGTTTACAGAAGAGTGGGGAGATGATACAGATAACGTACCAACTTGCTCTGTCTGTGGTGGGCTTCTCAGACCAGATGTGGTCTGGTTTGGAGAGTCTTTGCCGAGGGCAGAGCTTGAGGCGGCAGTTACTGCATCACGGGCAGCACAAGTCTACTTTTCGATTGGCACATCAGGAGTAGTTCAGCCTGCCGCGTCTTTAGCTCATGCAGCCCGAAACAATGGATCTGTTGTCGTAGAGATCAATGCTGAGCCAACTCCGCTTACGCCCAAAGTAGATTTTGCTTTTCACGGTAAGTCTGGCGAAATTCTGCCTGAACTTGTTAAGGCGGTTTGGGGCAATTAGCCGTTCTCTTTTGCTTGAAATAACGTAATTTGCATACCATCTGGGTCTTGTAATCGCACATTGTAATCGCCCCAAGGTGTCATCACTGGCTCGTGGACGAGGGTTGCGCCATTGGCAAGCATCCGCTCCATGGCATTTTTCAAATCAGGCACTTGTAAAGCGAACCGGATCTGCCCGCTAACACGCTGTCCAACTTCGAGAATATCAATTACTTCAGCTTGACGCTCATCGAAAATTTCCAAAGTAGCGCTTCCCATATTTAGCATGAGTGCTTTGCCACCATCGTTATTCCATATGGCGGCTGGTTCGATATCTAATCCGAGACAATAGAACTTCACTATTTTTTCATAATCCTTAGCAGTAATGGCAACGCGTAGCTCTAAAATATTCTGAGAAGTCATTTGAGTGTCCCTGTTATTATTTTTATGCTTTCCAGTCACTAAGTTTTTCGCTCAGTTTGGCGATGCGTTCACGTAATAGAACAGCTACAACCCCGAGCATAAGCAATACAATACCTGTACAGCCAATTACAAAGATCGTACCAAGGTCTTTCAGTGTGCTGTATACAACCGTGATAACGCCCAAAATTACAAAGCCAATGGGGAAGAAGGTTAGACTACGCGAGCGAACGACAAGCCCGTAAACTAGAATTACAAGAGATTGAACAAACAACAGGAAGAAATAGCTGAGTTCATTCTTGTTGACCATTTCTATGTAAGTTGTTCCAAGCAAAACAAATTGAGAAAACATGCCCATAACGAATGTGCCAGATTTGCTCTCTGCGCGTGTCAATAAGTAATGTTGGATCAAACCAAATAGAGCTGTCCCTACGGAGAAGAACTGCGGTTCATCTACGTTCAATTCGAAAAGGATGATGAAATATGCCAGCAAATATAAAGCATTGGCAGGGAATGCCAGCCAGGCATTGCGTTTGGCGAAGGCTTCGAATGCCCAAAGTGTAGCAGCGATGGCAACTGGAATAGACGCATCCAACCCGCCGAGAATGGGTGCTCCTATCGAAATAACTACACCTACGCCGAGGCCGCTATATAGCAGAGACTGATCCCAGCCTGTAGCACGGTTTTTTGTTCTGAAAGTTGCTCCAAGTGCATAATAAGCTACTGCCACTGCAATGACGGGGTGGATCCATTGGGTGATGTCGAAAGCCCGGAATAGAAAAGCGACAAAAAGTGGCAGGGTTAATGTGAAGGAGTAGAACAAATTCGGTTGGCGATAGAGCAGGCTGATCGTTAGGAAGAGAAGCGCGTAAATTCCAAATCCAAGGACGGGAATCCAAGAGTCAGTTTCGGCAAAGAGATATCCAAAATTGACCAGTACAAGAGCCACACCAATAAAGCGAACGATAATGCTTAACGGTCTGGGGTTCTTAAAGGTTAGGTGGGTGAGTAAATCTGCAAGAAGCCAAACAAGAGAATATGCCAGTAAATGATAAGCGACTTCTTCGATTTTGAGGTCATGCAAGATAAGGAAAATACCAACGGTGAAGTGAATAGGAGCGCCAATTTCAAACCAACCATTTTTTCGTAAATAGGTTTCAAAGATAAAGAGCAACCCTATAACCAATGCATACCAGCCGCCAGTTTCTTTTGTAGCGCTTAATACCACAAAAGAAATGACCGTTCCGAGAGCCATGCCACTATTCCGGAGCATATCGCCCCATTTTGCTTGTTTCCGAAGAATAATGCCGGAAAGATAATAAATGGCGGAGAGTGTTGTCAGTGTTGGTAGCCAAGCATCGACATTAAAGGCATCCAGCGCATATACAGCTGTTAGCGCTAAATATGTGGCGGGCAGATAGGAAAGGTAGGCGTTTTTATAAGCAAGCGCGTATGCTGTGCAGAACAATGCAAGAATAAAGTAATTTGCCGCAATGTGCCCGCTTTTGCCTTGAGTAAATAACACGATACTGGTAATGAATAGAAACGAGGCGCCAAAAATTCGTAGTGGTAGACGCCACTGCAGATTGAGCGTCCAATCCTTTTTTAAGAACAGGTCGGGTAACAGGAAAAGAACAGTGAGCAATACCAGTTGATACCCAAAGAAAATATCTAACTTTTGAATCAACTCAAGTTGGAAGAAGGCAAAGTAAGCAATAACAAAATTGAGCAGCGCTAACGTCCACAACCACCAGCGGTTTTGAAGGATGTGGAGAATGGAGAAGAGAATAGCGGACCCAAGCGCTAGAATGAGACCAAGCCATGTTTCATAGACGAAGCCGGTAAAAATCCCTAGTGCAAGGCTTGGCATGGTAGCCAATAGAATAGGTAACCCATACTTTTTGACCTTTTCCCAACGGATAATCGGTTCGCTTACACTAGCTAGAAGGGCGCCCCAGATAAAAAGTACAATGGATGAGCCTAAGCTTTCAAGATCAAATGCACTGGCAACCAGCCAAGGCATGGGGATACATGTTGCAGCAGCGAGCCAGGGGCAGGCAAAGAAAGGATAGAGCCAGTCGGAGATTACGTAAAAAAGAGAGCCGGTTATCCATGTGGCAAACGTGACGAGATTTAGTAAATTGTTGCTAGATGGTTGGAATGTATTTACTCCAAAGATGCCAAGAGATGCAGCTAGATTTAGAGCTTGGAGAAGTTGAGAGGCAAAGAAAAGAGGTTGTGCAAATTTATCATCTCGCCATTTTTTGAGAAACCAGGTGCCACCTAAACCTACGAGAGCTGTTAGCCCCAAGAGAAGGGTGTAGTATACAGCGTCTGCTTCGAATAGGTCGCCAATGCGGAAACTTGCCAGAATCAGAGATCCAAATGCTGTGAGAGAGAAGAGACGGGATTCGTACAGCCAGGTGCTGCCAACCCAGATGATCGCCATCACAATGAAAATGATTGCCCAGTAGGCATTGGTGAAATCTGCCGTTAAGTTGAAGGATTGACGTATGGCCTCTTCGAGGCTATTGGCAGTAATAGGCAACAGGAAGGAGAAAACAATAAAGAGAGCAAAACTTGGTTGCGGGAGGCGCTTCTTGATGATGATGGCGAGCCCGCCAAAGATGAAAGTGCCAATGATGAGGATAGGCAGGCGTAATTCAGGCACCACAGCGCCAAGAATGGCAGCGGCGGCAATGACGAAGAATGCCCCAAGATAAAGATATATCTTGATGCTGGCTTCGCTGGTAAGGGTTTGTAGCAGAGATGGACGAGGTGCTGGTGGAGTCGGTGGTTCTGTAGGTGGAGCAGCTTGCTGGGTGGCACTCGTTGATTGGACAGGATCAGCCACCACCTGACTTTGAGGCGTTGACGTTGGCGCGGAGACAGGCGTGAAGTCGAAGTCGTATCGGCGGCGGATGACATCCGCGTTTTGTTTGTCGAGTAGATTTGATTTTTCCCACTCGTTGATTTCTTGTAGTAGGGTATAGCGAATACCACGATCTAACTTAGCGGCAATAAAATGCTTTTGTACTGCGCGATTGGCAGATGAATTCAAAGCGGCTAAGGCTTGAGTACGAATGTCTTTATTTTCACTTTTGATGGATAACTGTTCAAGCTTACGGCGAATGGCTTCGCTGCTGTAGTTAAGACTTGTCAGTGTAGAGATGGCTTGAATGACAACAACATCATCTTCACTTTGCAGATTCTGATAGATATCGTTCAAAACTTCTTCTGGCTTGCGTGAGTCATTTTCGTCGCTCATAGCCATATTCTCCGTGTCGATGCGTTCTTGCGAAAAAGCAGTTTCTGTTTGTGACGCTTCGGGCTGGTCAATTGATTCATCGAATAACTTCGCATCTTCTTCTACCCGGTGTTTGAATTGAGTAATATTAACTACCCATATAAGTAAAAGGATAATAACTGCCACACAGGCAAAGCCGCCAGAAGCATTGAATGCCCAATCGAGCCCTAAACCAATAAGCGCGACCCCTGTGCGGATTCCTGCTTGTGTTAATGCGCGCTGCCCATGTATGCGGACAAGTTCACTTTCTTTATTGTTTGTATACTGAAGGAGAATGAGATGCCATAAAGCAGATAGGATGATGCCAATGGCGAAACTTATGTATATATTGGTATCGTAGTCACAGATAATTGGACTGTTATCGCATACGGTATTTCCAATGCCCATAGACGCTATAAAGAATAGAGTGCTAACGGTCACAATGGGGGATATGTTTAACCAGTTATAGGAGGCTTTTGCGAGTTGAATTTCTTTAGATTTATTCATAACGTTGTTTTTGATTTCCACTAAAAAGGTTTTTACAACTTATAGTATTGCTTTATTATTGCATAAAACCTGAAAAAGCGGGCTGCTTATCAGCCTGCCATTTGTCCTAATAAAAAAAGCCGGGTGCAACCCGGCTTTTTTTATTTGAGTACCACTCCGCTGCGGGGGGATACTGTTACGTGTTGCCCCGAAACTTCTGGGTTTCCGAGAAGAATCCGCGGGTTCTTCTCAAACTTATACTCGAAAGTCTTTGGTGTATTTGAAGCATTGAATGCAATCACTACAGTTTCTTCCTTGTAGGTACGCGCAAAAGCCATCATGTCATCTTCTGCATATACACGCTTGTATTCGCCGCGGCGCAAGGCTTTTTGTCCCTTGCGCAGGGCGATGCAGGCTTTGGCATACTCAAGCAAGTTCATATCCCATTTGGATTGATCCCAAGGAAAGGATTTACGACAATCAGGGTCATGGGCACCATCGACACCGATTTCATCCCCGTAATAGATACAAGGTGCGCCTGGCATGGTGAAGATGAACAGCCAAGCCAATTTGAGTGAATCTTTATCGCCACCAGCACAGGAAAGGAAGCGCGGCATGTCATGGCTATCGAGTAAGTTGAGTTGTGAATAAGTAATATCCTGTGGATACAAGTTGAGGATACGCTCTACTTCCTCGGCAAATGCTTTGCCATTCATGCGATGAATACGATCTTTGATGCCACCTTGATGTTGTATAACTTCATGGTCAAGGTGTGCCCCTGCAAAAAAGTTTAGCGAGGCTGCTGTGAATAGATAATTCATGACAGCATCGAATTGATCACCTTGCAACCAACGCTGTGCTTCATGCCATATCTCACCGACAATATAAGCATCAGGGTTGACGGCACGCACACGACGGCGAAATTCACGCCAGAATTCATCATCATCAATTTCACCGGGAACGTCTAAGCGCCAGCCATCAATGCCGAACTTCACCCAGTATTCTGCAACGTCAAACAAAAACTCTCGCACAGCAGGCGTGTTGGTATTGAACTTAGGCAAGGCAGGTAAATTCCACCAAGCACGGTAGCCAATTGCAGTCAGGCTGTCTTCATGTTGCAAAAGTTTCTGCTCCACAGAAGATGGATACGCTCCCCAATGGCGATGACCATTCAAGCGTTCATGGTCAAAGTGAAACCAATCCTTATACGGGGAAGCTGCACCCGTCTCAAGGACATGGTGAAACTGCCAAAATCCGCGAGAAGCGTGGTTGAAGACACCATCTAACACAACGCGAATGTCTCGCTTGTGCGCAGCATTCAATAATTTCTTGAGCGCTTCATTTCCGCCAAGCAGCGGGTCTACTTGATAGTAATCAAAGGTGTGATACCGATGATTCGAAGCAGATGCAAAAATAGGGTTGAAATAAATGGCATTGATTCCCAAGTCTTGTAAATAATCGAGCTTGTCGATTACGCCATACAAGTCTCCACCTTTGAACCCATAATGCGTTGGAGCACTGTCCCATGGCTCAAACCCGATATCTGGCAATTTATTGCTCTTTGCAAAACGGTCTGGAAAAATCTGATAAAAAATGGCGTCCTTCACCCAAGCTGGTGTTGTCATGCGTTTCCTCGTTGTTATGGATTTAGTTCAAGCACATACATCGCATATGGATGTAAATTCTCAAACGGTTTATATGGATTAAATGCTTCGCCGCTTCGTTCTGGTACTTGGGCTTGATCTACACCAAATACCGTTTTCACACTGCTAACGGACTCTGCCAAACCTGCGTTATTTAGGTCAAGCGTGTAATCAGAGATTTCGCTATCTGTAAGATTGGCTATCACAAGATAGGTACCGTTTGCATCTGTGCGCAGTGTGGCAAAGATACCAGAATTTTCAGCATTTAGCAGAGAGATGTCAGCGGTCTGTAATGTTGGGTGAGCTTTTCGGATCTGAATCAACGTTCGGTAATGCTCTAAAAGGGAGGTAGAGTCTCCAGTTTCAACTTCTACATTGAATTGCGTATAGTCACTAGATAGCGCTCGCCATGGTTGGACTGTGGAAAAACCTGCATACTCGTCTGTGTTCCATTGCATTGGTAGGCGAATATCTTCATCCGGTTTTTTACCTTGCATACCGATTTCTTCCCCATAATAGATATAGGGTGTGCCGGGTAGTGTCAGCATCAGAAACGCCGCAACTTTTGCCTTGTTCACATCCCCGCCAAAAACAGACATGACACGGTTCTGGTCGTGATTTGTTAAGAAGGTGGCATAGTTATAGTCGGGCGTGTCCATTTGTGCAAATTTAACCGCACTCGTAATTCCCGAGTTTGATGCGCCATTTACACTTCCCATAATCCCCGTTGCCATTTCGAAGTTAAAGATATGGTCGAGTTCTGTTCCTGTATATTGCTTAATGACCGATGAGCCTGCTCCATATACTTCTCCAATGGTGTAGGCATTTGGGTTGCTGGATTTATAGTTCTTGTAATATGCCTTCAGCCATTCATGGGTGAGCGGAGTATTTTCCAACTTGCCATCTTGTTCGATCAAGTGTTTCACAGCGTCAATTCGAAAACCATCTACACCGATCTTATTGAGCCAGTAATCATTAATTTTATACATGGCTTCTGTAACGGCGGGATTGGTGTAATTCAGGTCAGGCATGCCGCTCCAGAAAAAGCCATAGTAATAGCCGTGTTCTCCCTGATGCCAATTGCCTGCACCCGGAGAGTCTGACCAGACGTAAAAATCGCGATAGGCAGAGTCTAGGTTGGCATTAGCATCCTTAAACCACGGATGTTGACTAGAAGTATGGTTAATAACCAAGTCAATGATAATGTGGATATCACGTTTATGTGCTTCGGCAAGCAGGTTTTTGAAGTCGTCCATGCTGCCATACTCTGGGTTGACGGCATAATAATTCAACACATCGTAGCCATGATAGGAAGGTGATGGGTGAATTGGCATGAGCCAAATGGCATTAATGCCAAGTGATTGGAGATAGTCGAGTTTGGCGGTGATGCCGTTAAAGTCGCCAATCCCGTCTCCGTTTGTGTCGTAAAACGAGCGGACGAATATCTCGTAAAAGATGGCTGTACGCCACCAATCTTGCTCTGGCTGGAGGGCTTCCGGTGTAGTGACTGCCTCGGTTGCAGGAACAGGCGTCGACGAGGGGGAAGCGCATGCTCCTAGAATAGATAAAAGCAAAAGCGTGTAGAAAAATTTCTTGAGCATGAGAAGGTTTGAGGTAAAAAATTTCCTCCTCCTTCTAGTGCGAAGGAAGAGGAAATCAAATGGAGAGGAATTGAGATTAGCCTTTGACGCTACCGCTGGTAAGACCACCAACGATTTGTTTCTGGAGGGCAATGTATACCACCGCAACCGGAAGTGCCACGATAACTGCCATGGCGGCAAAACGATTCCAAGGGATGCTGTTTGCGTATTGACCGGTCATGTTGTAAAGGGTCATGGCGAGGGTGTAATCTTTGGGCTGTGATAGGAAAAGCCACGTGAGCACGAACTCTTGCCAGTGCCCAATAAACCCGAGGAAGAATGTAACCGCTAGTTGCGGCGCAGCGAGCGGAATGACGATTTGCCAGAAGGTTTGGTTGGCATCTGCGCCGTCGATGGCGGCGGCTTCTTCAAGCTCACGCGGAATGGTATCAAGATAACCTTTGAGGTTCCACACGGCGAAAGGCAAAGCAGATGCGGTCATGGCGATGCCGACGCCAAAGAGTGAGTCACGCAGGTTGAATTGTAGTTTTCCCTTGCTGCCATCTTCACAATTTGTGAAGGGCATAATGGCAGTTGTTTTGTCTTTACACTCTTTGACTTGAACTTGATTTAATAACAGATACAGCGGAGTACTTAAACCCACGGCTGGCATCAACAGAGGGATAAAGACCAAGATCATCATTACTTCACGCATCTTGAATTTGAAGCGTGAAAATGCATAGGCAGCTGTCACGGCAACCCCCAAGGCGATAACACCTACTCCCATAGAGAGCATAAAACTGTTGCGAAGCAATTCTACAAATGTGACAGGGTTTCCGGTTGGCTTGTCTAATACTTTTTCATATGCAACGAATGAGATTTCTTTCGGAAAGAGCTGTAACTGAGAGGGACGCTTCTCGCTGGAACTGAACGACAGCGTGACAATATACATGATGGGGAACATCACCGAAACGAGAATGGCAATTGCAATGAGCTGCAATATTAGTTGACGCCATAAAGGTAAGTTTCGCCCACCTGTCTGCCCGGAGGTGTTCATATTGAGGAAGCGCACAAAAATATTTTTAGTTGGCTGGTTTTGAGCAGTCATGTTACGCCTCCTGATAGTTTTGGGTTGCGCGGGTAATGCGGTTTGTGATGAGGAATACGACCAATGCAACCCCAAAGATGATGACGGCAAAAGCGGCTGCCACCCCATACCACCGCAAATTGCGGACTAGGTTGTAAGCAAAGGTTACAAGCAGTTCAGTTGAACGTGCTGGACCGCCCCCGGTCATGAAAAATACGAAATTGAACAGATTGAATGTCAGTGTAAAGCCGTACACTGCCGCAGGGATCATGGCAGGTCGTAGTAATGGAACGGTGATGCCCCAGAATTGCTGACTGCCTGTTGCCCCATCTATGGAGGCGGCTTCGTATAAATCTTTAGGAATGGATTGCAACGCCCCAGTGGCAACGACAGACATAAATGGCCACCCAAGCCAGAAGTTAGCGATCATCATGGCGTAATATGCCAGAGTTAGCGGCGCGCCGGGCAGAAAACCCGGAATAGGTGGCTTTACATCTTCAAACCAGCGAATGTAGATTGGGTTTGCATTTCCTAAAAAGGTAGCTGAAAGATTGGTGAGCAATTGGTTCATCGCACCATAACGCTCATCAAAGATATTTGTCCACACCGTAGCAACGACCAAAGGTGGCACAACAACCGGCAAGATGTAAGCGGCACGATATAAGCGTTTGAACCATAAGCCTTCTGTGTTTAGCAGAGTGGCGATCAAAACCCCGGCAGGAACATGTAACATCACATTGCTCAACGCCCACCAGAAGTTAAATTCGAGCACACGGAAAAAATTGAAATTTTCAACAGGTAAGGACGCGGTGAAAATGTCAATATAATTTTTGAAACCAATGAATTGCAGCTCTGGAGATTTGAGCCCCAGTAACAGATGTTTCGATTCAAAATTGGTGAAAGAAATAATGACCTGATAGATCAGGGGATAGAACGTGATGACCCCCATGATCAAGAACGCAGGAAGTAAGTAAAGGTATGGCAGGATCGCGTTCTTTTGTTTTGAGTTTTTGGAAGATTTTGCAACTGCCATGTTAAGGTCTCCTCAGAGATATTGTTACAAAATGAGGGAGAGCGGGCAAGTTCCCTTGCCCGCTCCCTTATTTCAAATCGTAGGTGCCTTACTTGGTAGCGCCTTCAAAGGCGGTCTTGACCCAGTCGGCAGCCGGGGTTCCGGCGTCGAAGACCTGGTCGGTACCGCAGAAGTTACCCCAGTAGTTGCCCATGGCTTCCACCTGCGGGCGGAAGTAGGCGGTGGAGAAGGCATCGAGCAAGCCCTGAATGAGCGGGTCGGTCACTTCAACGGTGGTGTTGGCAGGAACGTGACCAGCTTCGTTCATCATCTTTTCCTGAGCAGCCTTGTTGGTCAAGTAGAGAGCGACCTCAATAGCAGCTTCGGTGTTTTCGCTGTTCGGGTTGAAGTACCAGCCGTCCACGCCGAGGAGCGGGTTGGAGGAACCACCAGGACCAGCAGGGATCGGAGCAACAGCGAGTTTGTCGCCGAGAGCGTTGCGGTAATCGCCCATTGCCCAGTTACCGTTGGTGATAGCAGCCACGGAACCTTCGGTGAAAGGAGCGAGCCCATCGCTGTCGTTGCGAGGCCAGCCGTTGGCAACAGAGACCTGATAGAGGTCATTGAGGTAGGACATGGCATCAGAGACCTTGGCCTGGTTGGCTTCATCGGCCACGAAGTTGAACTGGTCATCGAAGATCTGACCACCGAAGGAGCCGTAGAAGCCCCACTGGTGGTAGCAGCCGAAGCTGATAGCGACGGGGGTGCCGCCTTCCATCATGGTCTTGAGTTCGTCGGTGGTGGCGGGAGGAGTCGGCATCATATCCTTGTTGTACCAGAAGGCAACAGCCTTGAGGGATTCAGGGATACCGTACATCTTGCCATCGTACATCATGCCGCCTTGGGAAAGTTCGCTATAGTCGCCGAGTTTGCCAGCAACGAGGTCGGTGATGTCAGCAATGGTACCGGAGCGGACCTGTCCACCGAGGTTGTCGTTCGGGGCGATGAACATGTCAGGACCACCACCAGCGGCGACATCGGTGTCATACTTGTTGAAGATGTCGTTGAAGGGGACCTGGAGCACGTTGATCTTATACTGAGGAAGGTCAACAGCAGCCTGTTCGAGAAGAGCAGTGAGTGCGGTCTCTTCAGCAGAGCCGGTGCCATAGGCGTGCCAGAAGGTCACTTCGACAACTTCGGCAGGAGCGGCTTCGGTAGCAGCAGGCGCCTCAGTGGCAGCAGGTGCTTCGGTAGCAGCGGCAGGGGCTTCAGTGGCAGCAGGGGTACCACAAGCGGCAAGCGCCATGGAGGCGATCACCAGCATGCTCAACAAAACGAGCAAATTCTTCTTCATTCTCTAATTCTCCTTAGATTATTTTGAAATCATTATTAGTGAGAGTACTTGTTTTGTTTGGCTGCGAGGGGACCACCTCCTTTCACGTTATTATCGTATGGCTTCTTCTGTATCCACATCAAAGATGTGGAACTTGTCCATGTCGAAGATAACCTGTACATCATCACCAACGCGTTTGTGCGAACGAGGATCAACGCGGGCGATGAAAGTATTCTTGCCATTGACTAAATAGAGGAAGGTTTCATTACCCATCAATTCAGTGACATCCACTTTGGCGGCAACTTTTTCACCGTGAATGTTGACGGGAGCGAATTCAGGATCATGAATGTTTTCAGGACGAATACCGAAAACGATTTTCTTGCCATCCATATTCTTATATGGACCAGCCAACGCATCCGGAATACTGACCTTGAAGGTATCCATATCCACGGTCACTTTGCCGCCACTGACGGAGATCTTGCCAGGGAAGAAGTTCATGGAAGGAGAGCCGATGAAGCCAGCCACAAAGAGATTGGCAGGGCGATCATACAGAACCTGAGGAGTATCCAACTGTTGGAGCAAACCTTTGTTGATCACCGCGATGCGAGTTGCCATGGTCATGGCTTCGGTCTGATCGTGGGTCACATAGATGAAAGTGGTTTGCAAGCGTTGGTGGAGTTTGCTGATCTCGGCGCGCATCTGCACGCGGAGCTTGGCATCGAGATTGGAAAGGGGTTCATCGAAGAGGAAGACCTTCGGTTCGCGAACGATGGCACGACCTACCGCAACACGCTGGCGTTGACCACCAGAAAGCTGACGGGGCTTGCGGTCTAGTAGGTGAGTGATATCGAGAATTTCGGCAGCTTCGCTGACGCGCTTCTTGATTTCATCTTTCGGTGTCTTGCGTAGCTTCAAACCGAATGCCATATTGTCGTACACCGACATGTGCGGATACAACGCATAGGATTGGAATACCATGGCAATGTCGCGATCTTTTGGAGCGACATCGTTCACCACGCGATCACCGATCATAATTTCACCAGCGCTGATCTCTTCCAATCCTGCCAGCATGCGAAGAGCTGTTGTCTTACCGCAGCCGGAAGGTCCAACGAGAACGAGAAATTCCTTATCCTCAACTTTGAAGTTGAGTTGCTTGATGACATTGACGTCACCGAAGCTCTTTATTACGTTATTGTATGTAACACTTGCCATGGTATTGCCTCCAGTCCGAACGAATATAGTGGCATTATTATAATCACATGGGCATATTTGACCTATAATTTTGGTACAGGATTTAGTTGTGAGAGTCAACAAAGTCGCTAAATTTGGACTAGATTCCTCTCAGTAGCAGATTTGAGAAATGCCAGTATCGTGGCGATATTTCCTCGGCTGTCTAGAAGAGAAATGCGAGGTGTTTTTCCATTCAAAACCGCGTTACACATATCTTCCACTTCGTCTGCGTAAAGCTCATTTGCAGAGATTTTTATTTTCTCCTGTGTTTCGCCACGTGTGATGTAGATTTCACTTTTTCTTCCGGGCTTGAACGGAGCGGGAATGTTGATAACCCCTGCTGTGCCGACAATTTCCATATAACTTCGAAATGGAGATTTGAATCCGCTGTCAAACTGCATATGGATTCCATTTCCGAAACGCATCTGCCCGTAGAACGAGTCGTCGCTTCCTCCCGGACCGAGAACCTGTGAGCCAAATACCTCAACCGGTTCCTCGCCGACAACCATTCGCGCGAACGAGATTGGATAACAGCCCACATCCCATAAACTGCCACCGCCGTATTCTTTGATGAAGCGATAATTTCCCTCACGATTGAGAGTAAAAGTAAAAGCGCCTTTGATAAGCTGAATTTGTCCAATCAAGTTGCTATCTACTAACTCTTTTACTTTTAGTGTTTGCGCATGATGGCGATACATGAACGCTTCGGCTGCAATCTTTCCCGTTTCATTCGAAGCAGTCATAATGCTGTCCACCTCGGCAAGGGTTAGCGCTAGCGGCTTTTCGCACAGCACATGCTTTCCTGCCCGTAATGCTTTTACTGTCCATTCTGCATGGAGGTGATTAGGCAGAGAGTTATAGACAATATCGATTTCTGGGTCAGCGAGCATGGACTCATAACTGCCATAGGCACGGGGAATTTTCCACTCGCGGGCATATTCGTCGGCGGAGGA
>JAXLVU010000002.1:0-544034 GCA_046328855.1 Anaerolineales bacterium
ATGACGATGTCCAAAGCAAAATCTTCCATGGCGGGGTAGAGGACTTCCTCCACTGCACGCCCAAGACGATGAACCTCATCGATGAAAAGAATATCGCCAGCACGCAAATTCGTGAGAATAGCAGCCAAATCACCAGCACGCTCAATGGCGGGTCCTGCCGTGACCTTGACATTGACCCCCATCTCATTCCCAAGCACGTGAGCAAGTGTGGTCTTTCCCAACCCAGGAGGTCCATAAAACAAGACATGATCCAACGCTTCATTTCGTTGACGCGCCGCCGCAATGAGAATTGACAAGTTTTCTTTAACCTGATTCTGTCCAATCAGATCATTTAGCTTTTGAGGGCGTAAAGCGTTATCGACGCGGTCATCGGGTTTGGATTCAGGATCTAACGGGCGTTGGCGAGAGGGAGTCATATTAAGCGATTATACCAATGCAAAATGAAGAAAAATTTGACAGGTTATCGATAAATTGGCCAATCTGCCACTGGCAAAACACGTTCTGTAAATTCTATTATCACATAAGCAGGTTGAAACTGATCTACCCAACCAGAATTCCAAACTTCTGGAAGCGTAGCAGGATAAAACATTGATAATGTTTGATGAAAGTTTTGCTGCATAAGTGGCACTACATGAGTAAAAAAAGAGTCGTGATAAATCAATACTGTTGGCTGATCAGTCCCAGAATTTTTCGCAAACAAAAAGTTCCTTCCCGAATCAAGGGGAACTGCATCCACTTTCAAATCTTTATTCTTTTTAGGCTGCAACAAAAAAGACTCTTCCATAATATTGTTGATACGTAAAACTTTAGGAATGTCGCGAGTAATACTACCAATGGACACAATCTTTAAGTCAGAAAAAGGAGTAGGCATCAGTGTTGGTTCGTAAATTGATATTTCATCAATAACTGCTTTATAAGCCGCATAATCCCCAGAGATATTCCAATGACTATCAGTCTTATAAAATACCTGCTCTTCATCGACTAACTTTATTAGTGTTTCTCGTAAATCGAGAACATGAACGTTTTTTGACTTCAATCTTTCAACGAGCAGGTCTGTATAAGTAGGATTCTCTGAAAATTGAATTTCATCCGGAAGATACTGAGGGTAAATGGTACTCTTATCAGGAGCGATCACAATCAACAGTCTCGTTCCCATCGAAAGTAATTTTTGGTTAAAATCCGAAATATCAGTCGCCACTGTATCTATTTTTTCTGTTTTAAATTTATTTCCATCCCAAAAAGCAGCTTTCCCATCACCACCCACAAAATAAAGCCAGCCTTCCTTCCCCACAATCACACTATCAAAATATCGATCACCTAGCAATATACGCGTTTGGTTGAAATAGCCAGATAGGAAAACCTTTCCACGGAAATTAGTAGCTATCGTTTTAAAGGTCAAATCTGACTGCCATAGTGGAAATAAAAGTATCCCAGCGATCAACAGAAGAAAAGCCCTAGTATATAATACGCGAAATTGCATTTCAGTGAAAGTTTTCATATTGTAAATTTAAAAAGAACCATAAATACCGGGGATAAAAGAACGAGCAGAAATCGCTGCAATTGAAACTACCAAAATAACAAACAAAAGAATATCATAAATCATCTGGAACAACCAAGTATTGTTTTTTTTATAATTAGATGCCCACATCGCTATTGATTTTATGATTGGAAAGGAGAACACAAGCCCGAAAATCAAAGCAAGCAAAAAAGTAGGCTCGAGCATTGGGAGGGGGGCAATCGCCTCATATCCAAAAACGCCTTCACCTGGAAGCCCAACCAATCGTTGTAAATATGCAAAAGCAAACTCAACAGTGGGCGAACGAAAAAACACCCAGCCCACCAGAATAATCATTAAAGCATATAAATGTTGAAGTGGAGCCCAGAGCGTCTTCATCTTCTTACCTAATGATGTACCTTCAAACACTAAAGCCAGTCCGTGGATAAGCCCCCATATGACAAAATTCAAAGTCAAGCCATGCCACAGCCCTGTCAATGTAAACACAATTAAGATGTTTAGCGGCTGACCAATCCATTTTAACCGTTTTCGTTCAAGTGGATAAAAAACAAAATCGCGAAACCATGAGGAAAGAGTAATATGCCATCTACGCCAAAATTCGGAAATGCTCTTTGAGATATATGGAAAATCAAAATTTTCTGGCAATTTTATTCCCATCAGCAGAGCCAATCCAATTGCCATATCGACATAGCCAGAAAAATCGAAGTACAGTTGCAATGCATAACTAAGTAAAACAAGCCATGCGTGAAATACTGAAATATCTGGAGAGGGCAGCCAAAAAACTGGTGTAACTACTATGGATATGGTGTCGGCAATCAATACCTTTTTTGCTAGCCCGTAGATGAAACGACGAAGCCCATCCGCCATGGTTTCTGGTTCAGGTTTAAGATAAGTAATCTGTTCCCGAATCTGACTATAACGAGTGATTGGACCAACAGGAAGTTTGGGAAATAAAAGAAAGTAAAATGCAAAAGAAACAAAATCATCTTTCTGCCCCGATACAGACTTTCTCGATTCTACTAATGTAGCAATCGATTGAAAAGAAAGGTAAGATAGCCCAAATGGGTAAGATGTATTTATTGAGATTTTATAAAATACTACCAACCCTACATTTACCAGAATTCCACTCCAAAGGAGCATGATAGCAAGGGATCGACCATTCCAGAGAGAGATTCCCGCTGAAAGCAAATATGTCACACAAAGCAGCCCTAAAATGATTGGCAAATCTTCCACATGACTTAAGGAATAAAAAAATAAGCTTCCAGCGATACCAATAAAAATTCGAGCGCTTCCAAAAGCGACAGAATAAATCAGCAAAAAAACAGGCAGAAAAAGAAATAAAAATGTTGGCGAATTAAATGACATGAATATAAACCAGTGAGCCAAGCAACTCAGGAGTTCTAACAGATTTATTGCCTGCCAGTGAATTGCGAACCAAGATTATATCAATAAGAACAAAAACAGGGATGACCTAAAGTCATCCCTGCAATCAGTTTGCTCTTCGGCAGTCTGGCAATCTTGATCGTATAGTAAATCACGATTGTAGACCCATGACTTTGCGTCGCCGGGTTTCCCCGGGTTTGCCCGGGTTTGCCCGGGTTTGCCTTTCGGCAGTCGGTCGGTCTTATCCAGTAACAGTAACCAGAGGTAGACGCTCTGACTTTGCGCCGCCGTCTTTTAACGGTTTTGCTTTTATCGGCAACCCTCACACTCATGGCTCAGTTCAGCTTTAGAGTAGGGTTTTGCGCCACTGGGTTTCCCCAGTTTTGCTCTTTCTCGGAGCAATTTCATTATTGCACTATTTTCGTGCAATTTCAATCACTCACCTGTTCTAAAAACGGTTTCGACCGTCATACCCCATTTCAAGCGTGGGTCAGACCCATCGACACGAACGCGGACGGTGTAAAGGATATCGCCACCTTGTTGAGTATAAGCACTGCTGATTTCTGTAACAGTACCAGTCAATTCAAGGTCAGTCAGCGCATCAGGGCGAATGGTAACAGCCTGACCAATGCTCAAACTGACAACTTCCAATTCAGTGACATCGGTGGTTTTTACAAACCATTGGCTATCGTCCACAATACTCACCACACGGGTGTCTGTACCAACTTGTTCACCAGCCTTGACGTTCACGTCTGCTACCACACCAGAGAATGGAGCGGTAATTACATAATTAGAAAGAGCATCTTTCGCTGCATCAAGGTTTGCCTTGGCAAGTGTTAGCTGGTCAGCATTGGGACCATCCAAGCTTATTTCATACTGATACTTAGCTTCGGCTTCTGCATCAAGAGCCGCATCATAAGCCGCTTTCACTTCATCGCGTGAACGGGTCTCTTCTTCCAACTCACGGATCTTCGCATTGAGGTTATCTTGTGCTGTTTTGAGGTCGTCATCAGCAGCCTTACGCTTGCTATTATCTTCATCAAGGTCTTTGTACTTATCGAATTCGTCTTGTGCGTCTTTCAACGTATCCTTTAAGTCTTCGATCTCTGCATTGATGTCTTCAATACGGTTCTTAACAGCGTCTTCATCTACATCTTCCCATTTCTTTTCCGCTTCTGCGCGGACGATTTGGGCATTCATATATGCTTCCCACAACTTAGCGCGATCACCACTCTCGTTACGGAGTAATGTATCGTAAGCATTTTGTGCGACGACAACCTGCGCCTCTGCCGCGCCGGCATTTGCGAGGCGAGCCAAAACGTCCCCTTCGCTGACAGTGTCCCCAACTTTGACAAGTACTTCTTCCACAACACCACGTGCCTGGAAGGTCAAATTCGTGGCATGAGCAGGTTCAAGCCGTCCTTCAGCAACAACATCGCTGGCGTTAATCACATTGACAGCCGGTTCTTGAGTAGCAGCCGTCTGTTGACCGCCACCACACGCTGAGAGAACAAGCGTAAAGAGCACGATCAAAGTTATAAAAAGTAGTGTATTTTTCTTCATGGAAACCTTCTTCAATTTTCGATTGTTGATTTTTATTTATGTTTTTTATTCGTACGCTAGAACTTCCCGAATGGTCAATCGTGCTGCATTACGAGCAGGCAAGATCGAGCCAAGGACAGAAAGCAATAACACCAACCCAAGCCAAATGGCATATCCCTGATACGTAAACAGTACAGCAATAGGCGTTTCAAAAATGGCAATGCTTACAATGAATGAGAGACCGTACGTCAATGGAATAGAAACAATGATTGCCAATATGAACGAGATCGCACCAATCACAAAACCTTCACCAATGACCGTCCGCATCACAGCACGATCATCCGCGCCGATAGCACGCATAATACCGATCTCACGAGTGCGTTCCAATACATTCATACCCATAGTGCCGGTCAAGCCCATTGCGCCTACAATAGCGGTCAAGACAGCCATAATCAGCAGAAAAACGACAAGAATATCCAAACTTTCAGAAACAGAGTCAAGCGAAGCCAAGCCAGATTGCGCCTGACGAATCTTGAAGCCCTTCTCGCGGAAGTAATCATCCAGTTTTTCAGACATTGCATCCTGGAATGCTCGGTCATGTTGAGTTGTAACTACGCGGAATGAATAAGCCCGGTCTGTCAGGTTTGTGATCTTTTCGGCATATTCCAAGGGAGTATAGGCAAGCACGCCTTCGCGCCCAACGAACTTAAAGATACCCACCACTTCCCAAACTTCTTCCTGCCCATCCACTTTAAGATAGATGGAATCACCAGGCTGAAGATCTGGATAATACTTAAGCACCGCTTCACTGATTGCTATTTTGCGAACATCGCCAGGCTGAATCCAACGTCCTGCTGCAATCATCGGCTTGACCAAGGTCGTTGTTGCCGGCGGTGCTAGTAAGTTCACATTCTCCGCTACTGAACCATCAGGATATAACAGTTCAACGCCAATAAACTGCCAGCCTTCTACTGCTTCCACTCCGTCCATTTGAAAAGCAAACTGACGAATCTCATTCATTCGATACGAGGTATCAAAATCAAGGGTTACATCTGCGCGGAAATAGCTACCAATCTGCTCGGTGTAATCACGCAAGCTGACACGCACATTGAATACCGCAATAAAAATCGCACCGCCCATAGTTAATGTAAAAAGGGTCAGTAAAAGACGATTCGTTCGCCGGAAAGTATTGCGCAGTGAAATAATGAACGGACGCGGCATATGCATTCCACGTGCGGCTAAAATGCGCGTCAGGCGTACCAATGCCCAATCGAGCCAGTTCACACGAGGTTTCCCGCCTGCCACATGCGGTTTGCTTTCATCTCCGGCAACATCGTTACTCAAAGCACGCAACACCGAAATTCTCGAACCATTTAGAACCGGGGCAAGCCCAGCAAAGAGCGGCACCAGCAACCCAACTGCCACTTGAACAAAAAATGCAATCGGAACAATGCGGTAGCCCAGTAGACCAAAATTCAAGTTATCTGCGATAAAGGCAGCCAACGCATAAGCGCCCCAACCGCCTAATGGAATGGCGATTAGAAGAGACAATACCGCAAATGCCATAATAAGCGTTAGATACATTGCAAAAACTTGTCTATTTCTGCCGCCCACCAACTTGATAATGCCAATATGGCGAAGGTGCTGGCTTAACAAGGCGCTCAAGGTATTGGCAATCAACGAGCTGGATAAAAATACGATCAAAACACCCAATGCCATCAGAATATACAAAACCGCATTGATCGTATCCGTCATTGGATGTTTATTGCGCTCAGAATACCGGGTACGAATAACAGTGTTGCCGTTCTTTTCCAGCTTATCTTTCAGGTCTGCGCCCAATGTGCGGATATACGTAAGGTCATTTGGCGACTCGGACACCGTTAAATAGGCTCGGTTAAATAAATCTGGCTGCTGAAGGGTCTCAAGTGTATCCATTACGGTGAACGCAAATGGAGGGGCGAGAAAATCGTCAGCACCGGTGCTGGAGTCTTGCACAACGCCCACTACTTTCAACTTCTTGGTCGTTCCATCAGCCAATTCAAAGACGAGGTAATCGCCCACTGTAACGTGGACTTTGTCCATATTCTTCTTGTTTAAGACAATCTCATCCTTACCCGCTTCTGCCTTACCTAAAATGGGCACCAATAAATTAACTTTATTTTTGCTGAAGTCTTCTACAGCAATCAAATCAATGGTCGACCATTGAGTACTGCCCTCAGGGTGAACGCGATAGTTAATCACCCGCCTGCCTTCAGCATCCTGAACGCCCTTGAAATTACGAATTGACGATAAGACATCGTCATTGAAATTCGTCATACGAAGTTCAACATTCGCAGGGTTATTTGCTGCGTAGGATTCTCCCATATCATTGGAAATAATCTCATACGCGCCAGTGATAACCCCAATGGAAAATACACCGACTGCAATGGATAAAACAACCAATGCAGTACGCATGAAGTTATCCCATAAATCGTGAAATACTTTACGCCAACGTGGTCTCATGTTTCTCTTTCACGAACTCTGACAGGTCTTGAAGACCTGTCAGAGTTCGTTCCTTTACTTCAACAGTTCGTTCAATTCACTTACAGAATACGGCTTGACCGTTACATCCTTCAAACCTTCACGCAGATATTGGGTCACGCGCTCGGGGTTGATGGCTGAGGTGAGGATCACAGTTTTCGGCGCCAAACCAGCCTTGGAAAGAGCAGCCAACACATCAGTCAGCGGAGCCGAGGCGATGTTCTCATCCACCAAAATCAAATCAGCTTCGGGGAATTTCTTCAAGTCAGTCGTTTGTGTCAGCTTGACTTTCGAACCTTTGAACATCTCAGTAAGCAGATTTGACCAATCGTCGTTATCATCAATCAGCAGGATATTCTTCACGCCTCCTGGCTGGACCTCAGAACTGGTGACACGTCCCTGAGGCATGAACATCGCGACGGTTGTTCCCTTCCCTTCCTCACTAACAAGTGCAATGCGACCTTGTGATTGCGAAACGACGTGCATTGCTGCAGGCAACCCCAAGCCATGATGCGAAACACCGCGTGTGGTGTAGAAAGGCGACCAAACTTTGCGCTGAGTCTCATCACTCATGCCTGAGCCATTGTCCTCGATGTTAATTTCAAGCACGCCGCGCTCTTCAGTAGAATGCACCCGCACTTTGACAGACTTGGCGCCCGCTTCAACAGCGTTCTGTAGAATGTTTCCGACTGCACGAGTAAGCTGAGTTGAATCTGCAATGACATAAGCAGCTTCAGGGTCAATAGATATTTTCAAAGTATTCTTATCGATACCGCGTTGCATGGCTGCGGTTTGAAGCACATCTGCAAAGAGAACAGGGCGCGGTTTCATCTCGCGAACAGCACCGATTAATTGTTCCTTCACCTGAATAATTTGTGCGGCACTCTCAGAGATCATGTCGAGGTCTTCTTTGAGCGATTCGACATCCACCTCGCCATCGGCGATTTCTTCGCGCAGGCGGGAAACCGTCAGCGAGATGGGAAGCGTCTTATTACCGATCCAGTGAATGGCTTCGGTCGAAGCGGAAGTGAGCGCTTCAAAGACTTTGTTGCGAAGAATCTCATTATGGGCTTCCTTGAGTTCATCGATCAGTTTGGCGTTATTGATGGCGACAGCAAGGTGTTCAGCCATCGTCAACAAGGTTGTAATGTCATCATCACTGAAAGCGCGCTCTTCAGAAGATTGAATGGTGACCGCGCCGAGCGTTTTGCCGCCATAAATAAGCGGGAGTGCCATTTCAGAGCGAGTGTGCGGCAAATGCGGATTCTTGAAATGTACACGCTCTTCGCCCACATCCAGCGCAATGCGTGCCTCACCCATTGCCACACAAGCCCCAATCATCGAATCGGTACCGACGCGCAACTTGTGTCCTTCAGAGAGCATGGCTTTACCAGCCTTGCCATAGCCCGCACGTAAAACAGCATATTCGCCTTTTTCATCAAGCAAGAACACACCGGCGTAATACAAGCCATAGGCTTCGCAAATAATGTTCACAGTCTGTGGCAGGAGTTGGTCGAGGTCGAGAAGGGATGCAACTTCTTTCCCAACTCGATTAGCAGCTTTGAGCAAACGCGAGCGGCGCTCTTCTTGACGATGCAGCTTGGAGTTTTGGATCGCAACTGCAAGTTGGTCTGCCATGGTCTGCAATGCGTCGATATCTTCTTCGTGGAACGCCGCCTCTTCCGTGGACTGAACCGTAAGGGCTCCAATCACCTCGTCTGCAATAATGAGCGGAAGCGCCATTTCAGAACGAGTCTTGGGTAAATGTGGGTTTTCAAAAAACACCGCTTCTTCGCCTACATCCAGCGCAATGCGACCTTTCTTGTTTGCGATACTCGCACCGATCATGGAATTGCCGCCAATTGCCAGTTTGTGCTCTTCGCGCAACATGGCTTTGCCAGCCTCGCCACGCCCGGCTTTGAGCACAGCATACTGACTCGCATCATCCACCAAGAAGACACCTGCATAGTAAAAACCAAATTCATCGCAGATGATATCCACTGTGCGCTGGAAAAGCTCGTAAGGGTCAAGGATGGTGGTGATGTTCTTTGCGGCACGCGCGGAGGCTTTCAATAATTTTGCATGTCGTTCAATATTATTTGTCATAAGTTCCTCTGTTGAAAGTGAATTAATTTCCACTCAAGATTTTTTGGATCAACTCCACCAAACCTTGCTCACGTCCTTTCACGAAAAAGGCATTGGCACCTTTTGAAACAGCGTCTTTGGCTTTATTAACTTCATCGTACGCCGTCAAAATCACGACAGGTAACGTTGCTTTCTTTTGCTTAAGGTTTGCCAACAGGTCTAAACCGGCATCATTTTTAGGCATACCGTCAAAACCAGGCATATTCAAATCGAGCACAGCAATATCAACAACGCTCGCATTTTGAGCAAACACTTCGCTGCCAGTCTTACAATCGGGCGCAGTCAACACATCATACCCAGCCCGCAAGAGAGTCTTTTCCAAACTACGTTGGATCAACTTCTCATCGTCCACTAAAAGAACTGTCGTCATCATTCCTCCAAGTTTTTACACGCATTAGCGTGAAGTATTCTCATCTGGCATATATAACTTTTCCGCAGGCAGGCTCACATAAAATGTAGCACCATGCCCGGGTTCACTTTCCAACCAAATTTTGCCGCCGTGTTGGTTCACAATCTGCATCACTGCAGAAAGCCCCAACCCCGTGCCGCCTTTACCGCCTTTTGTGGTAAAAAACGACACCCAAATTTTCTCCTGTATCTCTTTCGGAATACCCGGTCCGTTATCTTTTACAGAAACAAGTACAAAATTCGCATCTTTATCGCAACGCCCATCAACATAGATTTGAGGTTCAAGTGTATTTGAAAGGGTTAAAGCTTCCCAGGCATTCTTAATAAGATTATTGAAGACCTGCTCCACCTGACGCGCATCCACATGAGCCATGGGCATATCCTCTGCCCACTTCATTTCCACGGCACCATGCGGCAAGCCCATATTTTCAACGGTATTCGTAATCATCTCGCTCAAAGAAACCGGCGCATCATGTCGCTGACGGGCAGGACCGATCAACCCTTCTTTAATATCAAGGATGGTCTTTGCGCTATTCTCGGCAATATCTAAATCTTCCATCAACGACTCAACGCTGACCAACGCCTGTAAGCGATTCGGCTTCATGGCAGACATCTCTGCCAGAATATTTTTCAAATCCAAACCTGCCGCTTCCGCCTCTTCCCGGACCGTTTCAACGGCAGCTTGCAATGTGGCATTATCCAACTCTGATTCCTTCAACTGCGCAACCAAAGCCAATAAATATTGAACATCTTCACGGACACGATGCACACTTCCAGGAATCGGCGCAGCCTTGTTCCCAACCCAGTGAATTGCTTCCCCGGTTGCTGTAGCAATTGCCTCATACGTCTTTGTACGCAACAATTCGGCATTTGCAGATGCCAGATCTTTCATGAGATTGGCATTGTTGATAGCAATTGCAACCTGATCTGCCATGGCTTGTAAAGACGTAATATCTTCTTCATTGAAAGCATTAAGCTCACTACTTTGAATAGTCACTGCACCGACAGAGATCGAATTGACAATAAGTGGCAATGCCATCTCTGAGCGAGTATTCGGCAAATACGGGTTTTTAAAGCGTGACTCCTCACCCGCCACATCTAATGCAATCTGAGCTTGTTGCGTCAAGATCGAGCGCCCGATCATGGATTTGTCATCAATCGGCAACTTGTAATCAGCATCCAACATCTTGCGCCCTGCCAAGGCAAACCCTGCTCGCAGAACCGCCCACTTGCGGTCATCTGAGATTAGGAAAATTCCAGAGTAATAGAAATGGAATTCACTACAAACAATATTGACCGTGTGCCGAAGTAGTTCTGTCATATCCAGAATGGATGTGACCATCTGCCCGACCCGTGCAGCCGTTTCCAACAGTTTGTGTCTGCGTTCGAGCATGGCAAACATCTTCTGGTTCTGTGAAAGCAGATATTTATTTCTTTCAACTGTATTCGTTAGTTGACGGGTCTGGTCTTCGATCTTTTCGGCTAATTCAAGTTGATATTCACGCAAATACTGTTCGGCATTTTCTAATTCATCGGTTCTGCCGTTCAGATATTCAACAACAAGCTGCTCAAAATCATCACCAATTGGCTTGGGAATGAACCCTACAGCTCCGGCTGCCAAAGCACGTGCACGCGCCTTGTTTGAGGTATCACCAGACACGATCACAATTGGAGTACCAAACAACATTTTCTTCAGGCGCGTCGCTGCTTCGCTGCTCGTCATTTGAGATACATTGGTATCCAACAAAATCAAATTCGGGCGAGTCTCTTCTGCCAACCCAAGCCCATCCAGTGGATTCGCTGCCTCTAACACAACAAAGCTGTATGCAAGTAAACGCCGCACCAACGAACGGGATTCGTCGCTATCGGCAATGTATAAAACTTGCGGGAGTCTGCGTGGGTCAGCGTTCATGAGAGGCAGTGATGTGACGCTTCTTAAGCGCGAGCCTTTCTTGGGTCTGCCATACGATGTTGTTCCAAGCGTCGCTGGACGATCTTGCTAATTGCTTCTACGGTGATGGGAGATTCGTCCATGACACGCGTGAAATCTTCACGCGGAATGATTACAACTTCCACAGGCTCATTCCCTGCGCGGACATTGGCTATTGATTTGCCGCCGCGTAAGAGTTCAATATCGCCAAAGAATTCATTGGGTCCCAAGCGCGAAAGGACGGTCTCTTTGCTGCGTTGCTTTTGCAAAACGACTTCTACTTGCCCGCTACGAATCATGAAAAAGTTTTTTACAGGCTCATCGCGTGAAATAATGGTTTCTCTCGGTTGATACATTCGGCGTTGTGCAAGTTTAGAAAATTCCAACATGTGGCGATGGCGAAGTTGCGGTAAGGAGCGGGAGACTGTTTCATCAATGATTTCGCCATCAGAGATGATGATGTTACGGTCTGTACGTGAGGTCAAAGATGGGTCGTGCGTCACCATCACGATGGTTTTTCCTTGGTCGACAAAATGTTGAAATAGTTTGATGATCGTATCGGAAGAACGAGTATCGAGGTTACCAGTTGGTTCATCTGCGATCAAAAGTGGAGGGTCACATGCCATGGCACGTGCAATGGCTGCCAATTGCTGTTGACCGGTTGAAACCAAAACTGGTAGCTTATTGGCAAATTTCTCCAATCCTACTAATTCCAAAAGTTCCAAAGCGCGAATGGGACGCTCGTCGAAATCGTACATATCCACATAATCCATCGGAAGCATGACGTTTTCGAGCAGGGTTAACATGGGCAACAACTGGAAGAATTGGAAAACAATGCCTAAGTTCTTTCCACGCCATTTTGAGCGAGCACTTTCACTCACATTGGTATAAATATCATTATGGTTGACGATAACTTGTCCGCTGGTGGGGTGGTCAATGCCTGTGATCATGTTTAACAGCGTAGATTTACCACTGCCAGATTTACCCACAATAGACACAAACTCACCACGGTTGATCATCAAGTCTACGCCTTTGAGGACGGTGAACTCGCCAGCTGCATTGGAAAATTTCTTAACCACGCCGCGCATTTCGATAATCGCTTCCGGGGCGGCATCATGCACCTTTTGTGGAGCAGCTTTCGGCTGAGTCCGAGGCGACCCAGCATGCGAGGGAGTGCGTTTCTTCTTTGGTTGCGTCATTGTTTGCGGCTCCTCTTCGGTTTGGCATCCGCTTTGATTTCATTTTGTAATTCACCATCGACAAGGGTCAAGCAACGCGAAAAGCGACTCTTCAAGCCCATGTCGTGCGTTACCATCACAATGGTCTTGCCGCGTTCATTCGCCAAACGCGAAAAGACATCAAAGATATGGTCTGCGGTGACAGAGTCGAGGCTGCCGGTGGGTTCATCTGCGACGAGAATATCCGGGTCATTTGCCAGAGCACGTGCAATGGCAACACGCTGCTGTTGACCGCCCGAGATGAGCGATGGGAGCTTATCAGCATGCTCCTCAATCTCCACCAAACGCAAAAGTTCCATGGCACGTTCGCGGGATTCGCGCGGCTTGAAATTATCGGCGAGATCCATTGCAAGGGTAATGTTTTCGACCAACGTCAACATGGGCAATAACTGAAAGGACTGATACACCACGCCCATGGTCTTGCCGCGCCACATTGCCTTTTCATCTTCGCTGAGGTCATGCACTGAGATCCGCGAACCGTTGGAGTTTACGATCACTTCACCTTCGGTAAGTTCATCCACACCATTGATCATATTCAACAAGGTGGATTTCCCAGCGCCCGATTTTCCTATCACTCCTAAAAATTCGCCTGCCTGAACGTTTAGGTTAATGTTCCGCAAGGCAGGGAATTCTCCTGCCGCAGTGGAATATGTTTTTGATACATTCTTTAATTCAATCAATGGTGTATTCATAAGTTCAATTTCATTTTACCGCTGTTGATGATGCGATTTTGCGTCCTTTATTTGCAAAGAGTTTTCAATTATTCAAGAACTGGTCTTATCCATGAAGCTTTGTACCTGTTGACGGTATTTCTGTAACGCCTTTTGCCCGGCGCTGGTCAGCTTGCAAACAGTAAAGGGGGTTTTTCCCTTAAATGTCTTTTCAATCTTCACATACCCAGCTTCTTCCAAACGGGAAAGATGGGCAGACAGGTTTCCTTTGGTCAGACCGGTCTGGCGTTGAAGAAAGAGAAAATCGGCACTGGCAACCCCAGAGAGAATGGTCACTAACAAGAGCCGAGCCGGTTCGTGAATGATGCGGTCTAGGTCGGTTAGTGAACGGAGGTCATCACTCATCGTCATCTCCCTCTGGTAAAGGATTCTCACGCAAATATTTTGCCAAGACCCAAACACCCCAACTTAATAGCCAAATACCAAAAACTGCGTAGTACACACTCAAACCAGGGATAGGCATACTGCTAAATGTTAGTCCAAGTCCTAACAGGATGGATAAACTTGCATGATAGTTAAAACGTTTCAAGCCAAATGTCTTTGTACGTAGAAAGATCAAGACCCCGCCAAAAAACACACCTAAAAACGCCGGAATCCACTTGAACGACCCCACCCACCTGCCAATGGCAATCAACAACAGCACAAACAATGTCCCTGCAATAAAGATGACAATTCGTACTGCTAAAGAATTCTTAGATTCAATGTAATATTCAACGTATCCGGTGCGTGGATATGTAATATGCATCTTAACCACAGCAATGATCTTACGCGTTAATACAATGCCAAATAGGAGAAGGATTGCCAACCCCAAGTCAATGTACAAGGGCGCATTCCAAACCGAAGGCAATATGCGCGTTCCGGCAAAATAATGCCCGGCAAAGTAGAGTGAGAGCATCACAAATAAACCGCCCACAGCGATCTCGCCTACACCATCTTTGAACCAATAATGCCGTACACGTTGTTGTATTTCGTTAAAATCCTGATTCATAGCACTCCACAAACCGGTTTGCGATACAAACCGGTTTAGATAATACCACTCCCAAGGATGGCGTCAAGCGAAAATTAAAATTCAGATGAGAGAATTATTTCTGTAAACAAGCAATTACTTGGGCAATTTCACCCTGCGGCTCTTCTTGAGTCACCGCAAGTACAGGGAACATCCCCACTGAATACACCTCACGCACACTCCCCGCTTTCCAATGCCTTGGCAGGATTCCTACCGCATTTGATTCTTGATTCAAGACATCAGACATCTCTTGCGAATCCACCGCCACTCGTGCTGTGGACGTAACGCTTCGTCCTTGCATTACAAACTGGTCAAACACCCTATACACATCCAACTCCGATGGATACACCCAAACCTGCACTGCCAATCCGCTTGAACCAGCGAATAAGTTTTGAGCTTCTTCCAAAGAAAGGTTTTGCACCGGGCTTTCACGATGCGTCACAATCAGTAGTTCTTCTTCGTCAATCTGAAATACCGGTGTTAACACATCATCTGGCTCACCAATACGCAGATAAATATCGGGCGAGTCCGCTGTAACTTTCACCGCAACAGACAGTTCATCCGCACAGGCAAACAAGTCATTCATCCACGTTTGCGCAGACGATGTGGAATAAGCAGTGATGAGTTGATTTGAAGCTAATGATTTCGTTGCACAGGAAAACAAAAAGAAGGAAAGAAAGGCAAAAACGATCTTCTTGTTAAATTGTGCAATCATAAAAAGTCGTTACCAATTTACCAGCAATGCTGAAATTAACTTTACACGTTGAGCCAGGCTCCCCGCAAAAATATATTCGCGCTCTGAATGATATCCCTCGCCAATCGCGCCAAGACCATCCAAAACAGGTATTCCAAGCGGCGCTACTAGATTCGCGTCAGAAACTCCGCCCGTGCCGCCCGCTTTGAGATCCACGCCAATTTCAGCAGCAATTGTCTTTGCCTTACCAAACGTTTCCTGCATTAAATCATCAAATGGCATTGGTCCACGGTTGAGCGACCCTGTCACTTCCACAGTTGTGCCATCCAAAACTGGTTTCAACGCCATCATCATTCCTTCCACCCGTCCCCACTCTTCAGGCTGCAAAATGCGGACATCAATATCAATCTCCGCATAATCTGGCACGACATTTGAAACTGTCCCACCGTGAATGACCCCCACGTTCAATGTGGTCTTTTTGGAGTAATCCGTCATCTTTTGAATGGCGAGAACTTGATGTGCCATTTCTTCGATAGCGTTCCGTCCCTTTTCATGGTCTCCACCTGCATGTGCAGCCCGTCCATGAACCTTGACCTTAAACCCACCACCGCCTTTACGCCAAGTTTTGAGAGAGCCATCCAGCAAAGCTGGCTCCATCACAAAAACCAGCTCTGCATCTTTCGCCATGCTCTGGATCAATTCACGAGAAGTAACACTTCCAATCTCCTCATCCGAAGTACATAGCAAAGTAATAGCCCGCTTTGCTCCATTTTTATATGCCTCTTCAATTGCACCCAACGAAATAGCGATACTGGCTTTCATATCAGAGACACCCGGTCCTTTGATCTTGCCTTCCTCTTCTTGATAAGGGAATTTCTCAATCGTCCCCAGTGGGAAAACCGTATCCATATGGCAGACCAACAATATGGGTTTTCCTTCCCCTTTCCAACGCGCAATTACATGATCACCAGTCTCTTTGTTAGACACAACTTCAATCTCTGCGCCCAGCTTACGGGCTTCATCTGCCACAATAGCACCAACACGGTCCACAGCGGCTTTTTCATGCGAAGGAGATTCTGTTTCTACAAGAAGTTTTAGAAGAGTCTTGGTATCCATAGTCAACTCCATTAATTAATTTCAAGAACCTACTTTAAAGATAAGAACAGCAATCCCTGCCATGAGGCAATATGCAGAAAAAACATACAGAGAATGTTTCTGCAAGTAACCAAGAAGCCACTTAATAGCAAGCCAACCAACAACAGCAGAAGAAACAAATCCAGTAATTAGAGCAGGCAAAAACTCAGTTGTATTCGGAAGAATAATAACCTGGATGCTCTCATATAGTCCAGCTGCAAGCAAAATTGGCGCAGACATAAGAAATGCAAAACGTGCCGCTGAAGGGCGGTCGAGCCCACGAAACATTGCGCCCGCCATGGTCGAGCCGGAGCGGGACGCACCAGGGAAAATCGCTAATACTTGGAATAAGCCAACAGAAAGAGCATCTAACCAAGTAGCCTCTTTCAACGTTCGGCTCTTTTTATCAAAGTATTCTACTGCCATTAAAAGAACCGCCGTAAACAACAAGCGGATACCTGCCCATAACAATGGGTCGCTAATCATGTTTTCCACAAATGTTTTCAAAATCAGCCCAACAACCCCTGCAGGGATGGTCGCTACAATGATTAACCAACCAAGGCGGGCATGAAAATCCGCAAAAGGCTTCCCATTCTGTATGCCAAGAAAAAAAGCCTTAGAAATTTGCCAATAATCCTGCCAAAAAAACAAAACCATTGCAGCAACAGTTCCTATTTGTACAATTACATTGAATGAAAATGTTCTTTCATCTGCCGGAAGCCCTATCAATCTGCCTGCTATAAACAAGTGAGCTGTGGAAGAGACAGGGATGAATTCAGTCAACCCTTGAATAACACCTAAAAAGAAGCTTTGAAATATTGTCATGAAATATCCGAGGTCTTTATTATAGTGTAACAAATTCCCATAACCAGCATGAGCCAAAACGTTAAATTTATTAACAGTTTCTTAAGAAGGAAGTAAAATTAATAAAAAAACAAAACATTTAGGAGTATAGAACATGGTAAATCTTTTCAAAAAGCTGAATTTACCTAACAAAGCACTAAAGATTTTGACTTTCTTATTAATGGGTGATCTATTTTACATATTCTTACATCTTATTCACAAAGCAGCACGCCACTTTGATGTATTCACGGTGATACGGTCAAATAATGCCTTTGCAATTTATTATGACCTGAGTCTAGGAGAATCCTATCAATATTTGAAGGAATATTGGATTATCCTTGTTTTTCTTTGGTTAATCTTCAGAAAAAATCAAAATCAGTATCTAGGGTGGTTTGGGCTTTTTCTTTATATGTTGCTAGATGATATGTTGAGCTTTCATGAAGGACTTGCTACATTCTTGCTACAAACTATGAAGATTGACCCATTCCATGTAATCCTAGGTGAACTACGTTACCAAGATTACGGAGAACTTGGTGTTTCAGTATTTTTTGGTGTTCTATTTGTCTCATTGCTTGGGATTTCGTATTTTCGTGGCAGTCGTGAAGTAAAGAGCACCTTTCATTACTTATTGGGCGGGTTGATGCTAGTCGTTTTTTTTGGCGTCTTCACCGATTTTGTCAACCGCGTCTTTACTGAAGATGACAGTAAAATGCTTTATGAAATTTCAAGACTCATTGAAGACGGAGGTGAAATGCTTAGCATGAGTATTATGAGCTGGTATGTATACACTCTCACAGAACCAGACTCGGTTTCCGAGTTGCCAGAAAAGTCTTAAGTAATGCAAAGAACCCTGCCAAACTTGAAATAACTGGCGGGGTTCTTTTTTGAACGACTAGCTTAGATAGATGTTTTTTTCAGCAATATGTCGATTTAATTCAAATAGAACAGAGTATGCTACAAAAACAAATATAAGTTCATAATTGCTCTCCTTAACTTCTTGAACTGCTTGCACAAAAGGGAAACTACTATATGAATACGTAGATACATATAGTAGTTTGGCAACCTTTGCCATTAAGTAATCAAATATAAATAAAAGTCCAATTCCCCAAAAAACGATAGGAGTGTATTTATCAAAAAAATTATGAAACCACTTAAAAACTAAGCTACCAAAAGGAAGTATTACAGTAAAAACTAGTAAGAATATATTAAATAATGTTTCAAACTGAAGTAATTTATTGCCGTCCTGAAAAGGAGCAAGGTTATGAACGTTGACCTCGCCTTGCGCATTTATTTTTAACAATGCATCTGGTGTAGCTATATTAAAAATTCGTTGTCCCCAGCTGATTTCTTCCCCACCGCCAAAGAAAAATAAAGCAGCAAGTCCAAGATATACAAGCAACTTTACCCAATTCAAATTCAAGGTTTTTCTAGACTTCCATGCCAACCAGAACGCATACGTCATAATGAAAGAAGCAACGAAAAGGGAAATAGCGCCTACATTTTCAAAATAACGGTCTTCAGGATAAAAAAAATCTCCCCAAGTTTTTTCATACCCAAGGGTTGAAAACCCCCACAAAAAGTACAATACAGTCACTACATAAAATACAGGGTGCATCAACCAATTTCTTTTATTCATTTTTTTATCTCCTTTATACCCTACTAGTTTTTAGTCAAACTTAACGCACGCTTCGCGTTATTCCCCCACTGCAATAACAATTCTGGCGCGCGATCTTCAAATGAGCCTTCCGCAATATAAACGCGGATATTCTCCATTAAGCGGATTAATGCCCGTAAATTATGAATGGAGACCAAAGTACTGGCAAGCATTTCCTTTGCCACAATCAAGTGACGAATGTACGCCCGTGTAAAAGTCTGACAAGCATAACAATCACAGGTTTCATCAATCGGGCGTTCATCACGCGCAAAGGAAGCGTTCATCATATTAAGGCGACCTTCTGGTGCAAAAGCAGAATGATGGCGCGCCAAACGGGTTGGCAAAACACAATCGAAAATATCTACACCCCGCAAGACACCGTTGATGAGGTCTTCAGGTGTGCCAACGCCCATCAGATAGCGCGGCTTATTCTCAGGCAACAACGGCGTAACCACATCAAGCGTATCATGCATCTCTTGCTTGGTTTCACCAACAGATAAACCACCAATCGCAATGCCAGGTGTCTCTAACGAGGCGATGAACTTGGCGGACTCCGCTCGCAGCGTAGGATCTACTCCACCTTGGACGATCCCGAACAAGGCTTGGTCTGAGCGCGTCTTTGCTTTCAGCGAACGCTCCGCCCAACGATGAGTCCGCTCCATGGCTTTCTTGATATATGCATGGTCATTCGGGTCAGAACATTCATCAAATGCCATGATGATATCGGCACCAAGATTCTCTTGAATCGCAATCGACTTCTCCGGCGTGAAACAATGCGTAGACCCATCGATATGACTCTTGAAGGTCACGCCATCTTCATCCACTTTGCGAGTTTGCGAAAGAGAAAAAACTTGAAAGCCACCCGAATCAGTAAGCATGGGGTTATGCCACTGCATGAATTTATGCAACCCGCCCATATCGCGCACCAATTCATCGCCAGGGCGCAGATACAAATGATAGGTATTGCTCAAGACGAGTGAAGCGTTAATGCTCTTAAGATGTTCAGGCGTCAGTGTTTTGACAGTGGCTTGTGTACCCACTGGTGCAAACACAGGAGTAATGAGATCGCCGTGTGGCGTGGAGAAAACCCCGGTGCGGGCGCGGTTATTTTTAGCTGTAATGCTGAAATCAAACATGGGGCAAATTATACAGGATGAAAGTGTATCACCGAATTGGTATGCAAACTGCCTCTCAATTGGCTCTTTTTCAGGCATAGACCGTTTCATATAATTGCAATAATAGACTTATTCTTAGAGAGAGAAATCATGACAAAACCCCGCCTCACCCATAGCCTATTTTTGATCCTGTTGCTGACGGCTTGTGCCGCGCCCGCAACTGCCGCTCCCACACAAACCTCCACCCCTAAAGCGCCCGAAGCAACCGCCACCATCGACAACTCCACACCTACATTGATAGTCACACCCGATGTGAAGCTTGCTACCGTAGAAGGGACCATGACTTGGCTGCCCTCTGGAACGGATGAGATTTTGCCTGTGCCCGATGTGACTATGCAACTGGATCGCCATGATGGTGAATATCTCAAGTACAAAGTTCGCACCGAAGCGAACGGACATTATGTCTTCGCCAATATCGAGCCAGGAACTTATGGCGTCGGCATGTATTTGAATTTGCGGGTCGGTGAACGCCAATGTGGAGCCCCCGAATTCACCTCCACCTTAGATTTGGGGTGGGAACACTACTCAACATGGAGCAAAGTCGATGTGTGGTACGACGTCATTTTCTCAGATGTAGATATCACCATCAACCCCGGCGAAACCATCACCATAGACTATCAATTGAAATGCCCGTAAATTTCAGGAGAGACTGATGAATATCAAAAAGACTTTACCCGTTGTATTGATTGCTGGGTTTCTACTTATAGTAGCGTGCATGTCTAGCCCAACGCCAACTGCGTTACCTATTCCAACTCCAATGATCGTGGAATTAACTCAGCCGCCACACCTCGACCCCAAATACTTTCTCACCGCCACTCTTGTTCCGTTTGTAACTCTCGCCCCAACCTCCACCTTCGAAGGGACGCCTGCTATTGTCAACATTGCCTTGAACATGGGCGCAGGTGGCGCGGGCTTCTCTGCTAATTTATATGCACAGGAAGTGTACACGGGTAGAACCGTTGGCATCTTTATGTCGGCAGGGATGCACACAGCGCCACTATTACCCACCTCGCCTCCATTGGATATGATGGTACCCGCGCCGGGAACATACGTCTTCTACGCCCGCCTCAGCAATGACCCAATGGACTATCATTATGGCTATACCCAATGCCAAGTCCCAACCGATTGTGTGGGCAGCCCGTTGATCGCCATGAAAGTGGAGCCGGGTCAGCGCTACAACATTCTCATCGCAGACCGCAAAGCTCTGCTGCCTGAAATCAACGAACGCGGATTGCCAGTGACCGTTCCATACGTACTGGTAGAATCCAACCCGTGAAAACATTGCTCATCCCGTTAGATACGAACGCCACCAAAGCGCTTTACCTGCAAGTTGCAGATTACATCACCGAAGCCGCCCGCAGTGGACAGTTAAAGCCCGGCACACAGCTACCGCCTTCGCGCACCTTGGCTGAGCAGAATAACGTCCACCGCTCAACTATTATCAATGCCTATCAAGAACTCAAAGCGCGCGGTGTGCTGGCGTCCAAACAAGGAAGCGGGACTTACATCGAAAAGGGATTGAGCGAGAACACCGTGTCGATTCAAAAGTTCAAGCCAGAAAGCCTGCCCACCGACGAACTGATTGCAGAAATTCGCCGTATGCATTGGTCTGAAGGCATGATCTCACTTGGGTATGGTCCGCCGTCAGATGAGCTGATGCCCGTGGAAGACTTTGACCGTTCGCGTCAGCGGGTGTTGAGGCGCGATGGAAAAAAGACAGCCAACTACGAACATCCGCAGGGTTACTATCCACTGCGTCAAGCCATCTGTGCAGACCTTGTCAAGCAGGGCATTCAAGCAGACCCAGATGAAATCCTCATCACGAATGGAGTCTTGGAAGGTGTCTCGCTTGTAAGTCGTGCCATGGCGGCACCGGGCGATACAGTATTAACCGAGTTGCCACAATACTTTGGCAATTGGACGAATTTTTCGTACCTTGGCTTGAATGTGCGCGGCTTCGACCTGCTTGAAAGCGGACCCGATTTTGCGTCACTTGAGGCGCAGCTTCAAGATGAAACTAACAGACCCAGATTCGTCTTCGTCACTGCCGATCATCAAAATCCGCTCGGCACCTGTTGGACAATGCCCGCCCGCCACGAATTTCTCAAGATGATGAACAAGTATGATGTGCCTGTTGTAGAGGATGCAACCTACCGCGACCTGACCTACGATGGTATGCCTCACACGCCGCTTCGTGCCCTCGACCCAGACGTGATCTATGTCGGGACGTTTTCTCATTCGCTGATGCCCGGTCTCCGTATCGGATTTGTGCTCTGCCGCGGGCGTTTGCGCGAACATATCGAACGCCTCAAAGCCATCTCTAGTGGACCCGTTGAAACGCTCAACCAACGCTCGTTGGCAGATTTTCTTGCTACGGGTGAATATGAACGTCATCTTGATCGCATTATCCCCGTCTACCGCGCACGACGCGATGCGCTTCTGAACGCGATGCAAACCTACTTCCCGCCAGAACTCCGCTGGACGAAACCCACCGGCGGCTTCTTCGTATGGATATGGCTGCCTGACCATATCTCAGCCATTGATCTTTTTTATCGTTCTGTGAAAAAAGGTATCTCCATCGCCCCCGCGAATATCTTTTACCCCGGTCCCTGCCCACAAAATGCTTTTCGCTTGGCATTCTCTCATTACCCCGAAGATGTTTTGACAAGGGCTGTAATGGAAATCGGAAAGTTGTTGTAACTAAAAAATAGTAGGTCTCAGAGGTTTTAAGACCTCTAAGGTCTGTTTTAAGTCATTATTCAAAATTAAGATTTCAATCGACGATCCATAGCTCCTGTATTGCATCTAGCATTCTTTTGGTCCCTGTAAAAGAATTAACAAAGCTATGATCTTTAGGATTCAGGATATCAATTATTTCCGTAGTATCTAATGTATTATCAGAACTAACAATTTCCTCTGACATAATGAATTCATTAAATTAATTTACCTGTTTAAATTGAAAGCCCAAACCGTTCAACTAATTTCTTGATTATCAAGTTTAACAGTTTGCGCAATATCTGGTTCCAAAACAGACTTATTTTGAGATAATCTTTTCTAATTCAAATTCGTGCGTGAACGTTCGGATAGTGCTTGTAACAAAGCAGTAATAATTTTTTCAACTTTTTCGGGCGAAAAACCCGTTTGTGTGCACATCCTTTGAACTAATGCATCTTTACTTTCCTTATCGCGAGTCATTGCCATAATAACAAATAGCCATTGATCCACGTCAATCTCAATATCACCATTATCTTGCTCAGGGTTTTCCATTTTTCCTCCTTTTTGAAAAGAAACTACCTTAATTATAATGCGCTAAATTGTACAATCAGATAAAATTGTAATTCGCGATAGTGAAATTTTTCTATCGTTCAACATGGCAAACAAAGTAATCTGCTTTACTTTGGCAACAGCCCGTAGACATCCTCACTCAAGCCCTTTAACAAATAGATTGCTTTCTCTATCGCCTCGGGAGAAGCTTCTAATAACGCATAAACTTCCCCAACACGCTTACGGAAATCTGCAGGTTTGATCGCAAAACGATCTGTGATGTTGATAGCACCTTTTTCATTCATCCAATATTCTTTATTCAATGTAAACAACACCTGCAACATGCACATCACCGCGCGGAAGCAACAGCCCGCCGCATAATTTACATCAGCCCGTTCGATGCTTTTCTTGGCAATTCCCACTGAAAAATCAATCTCCCAAGCAAAACTGGCAAGAATCGCCTTTTGCAACGCCTCTGGGTACGGTGTGACTTTGCCTTTCAATTCTGCGATGATGCCTTCGGGGTCATATAAGGGTTTGCAAAGCGCGACTTCTCCCAAATAAATTGAGGTCACAAATCCATGCGGATGCCCGCCTTGGTAAAAAATTTCCACTTTGCCATTCAAACAAGCATCAATATAGGACTTAATTCTGCCCAAGTCTTTATACAGGAAGTCTACAGGCAACGATTGAACTTTCAACCACCCACCACCATTAATCCACGGACCCCAACCGCCGAAGCCGGTAATCACATCCGTTCGGTGTTCATCATCAAGCCGTGTCGCTATATTTCCTAAAGCGCTCAAATCCATAGGCTGACTTGGGTCGTAGTAAATTCCTAAGTCAATATCAGAAGAAGGGGTATGCGTCCCTCTGGCGCGCGAGCCGCCCAATACAATGGCTTTTACGCCTGAAACCATTTTGATTTCATCAACCATGGTTTGAATAAGTTTATCTGTATCCATAACCACACACTTTCAGATGCGATTTTTATTTCGACTCGTGCTCTTCCAAATTCGTCAGCAACAAATCCAAAGCGCCTACTGAAATTTGCAGCTCGCGCAGGGAGATTCCCAACGAGATGATCATCAACACCAAAGCGATGCCAAAACTCCACACACCACCATCGGTCCAATTAAAGAACAAAGCGAACATGCTCACAACACACATCAATAGGCTTAAGACACCGAATATCTGCATATTTCGAATGAGATACACCCGATAACGCAAGTTATCGATCTGCGCTAGAAGGTTCTTATCCTGGCTGTCGTGATAGCGGTCATTCAAATTACGGATGATCGTGGCGAGGGTCAAAAAACGATTTGTGTACGCCAACATCAGTAGCGACACGGTAGGGAACAAAAGTGCTGGGGTGGTAAGTGTCAGTTCTTCCATAGCGAATACTCAAGCGGCATATGCCGCACATTCTACAACAAACTAATTGTCAATTTACTGGGGCGTGCCAACAACATAGGCACTGTCAACTTCAATTGCGGCAAATACGGATTTGTGATTTCTGCTTCATACAGAGAAAGCCAGGATGTATTCATCACATCCAAACTGGAGGCAAAATCGGCGGAGGTAGAGATGCGCAGTTTGGCTTTCATTTCAAAAGAGCCAGCCAACACATGCACAGACTCCATTTTACGATTCGCTTCCGTCGCATCATAATCCAGCGGGTCTTGAGCAGGAGGTGCAAGATGAAAACCGATCACCTCCGCAGTAGGAATAAAAGTCTCCTGACTGGTGTAATTCTTGGGCGGTGAACCTGCCAATTGAATCACCTGCGCCGCATACAAGTGAATGTAATTTGGCACACCCTGCGTCCGCAACCAAATACTTGCGCGGATATTTTCCCGCAAGATCAAATCTCCACGCACCAACATGGTAGGCGTGTAAATAAACACAGTCGATAATTTTTCGTCAGGCAATAAAGCTCTCATACGTCACTCCTCAACAGATTATACTCGCGCCCTTCCTCTGGACTTTGGTCTCGTTTATACTCCGCACACTTTAACATGACACAAGACAAACTTTGGAACATCTCGCCTCGCATCTCCCCCGAAGCTGATTCAGCTTTGGCAGCCTTTCCTCCGCTGTTACGTCAGGTGCTTTTCAATCGTGGCTTCGCCGATGACCCCAGCGCACGTGCCTATTTGCGCGGTGAACCCAACAGCAACACCGATCCCTTTCAAATGACGGATATGCAAGTCGCCATAGATCGCATTCGTTATGCGCTTGCGAATAATGAACCTGTTGCCATCTATGGTGACTACGATGTTGACGGAGTCACTGCTACCGCATTATTGGTGGAAACGCTCAAAAAACTCGGTGCTGATGTGCGTGGCTATATTCCCAATCGTTTTGATGAAGGCTACGGTCTCAACAATAACGCCTTGGATGAATTGAAAGCAGATGGGGTCAAGCTGGTCATCACCGTAGACTGCGGCATCCGTTCGCCCGCCGAAGCGGCTCATGCGCAAACCATTGGGCTGGATCTCATTATCAGTGACCACCACCACCCTGACGACGATAACCTGCCGCCCGCGCTTGCCGTCATCAACCCCAAGCGTCATGGCGATATATATCCCGATAAAGACCTTGCCGGTGTAGGCATTGCATACAAGATCGCAGAAGCGTTGCTCACCAAAACCGATCAAGCAGATGTGGTCAACGGGCAAATTCTCAACTCCTTGCTCGATCTCGTCGCTCTCGGCACCGTCGCAGACCTCGCTCCGCTGGTTGGTGAAAATCGCGTACTCGTCAAAAAAGGGCTCAAGCAAATGCGTCAGACCACTCGCCAGGGGTTGTTCTCGCTGGCGGCTGTGGCAGATATCTCGTTAGCCAAAGTGAATGCCGGGAATATCGGCTTTGGGCTAGGTCCACGCCTGAATGCGGCGGGTCGCTTAAAAGAGGCATTAGCGGCATTTGAGTTACTCACCACAACAGACGTCTTCCGCGCTGGCGAACTCGCCCAACAATTGGATATGCAAAATCGTGAACGTCAACGCATTACGCGAGATATGCAAACCCGTGCTGAAGATATCGCATTGAATGATGATCCCAATGCACATCTACTCTTTGCCGCTCATGAAGAGTTCAACTCAGGCGTTGTAGGTCTTGCTGCCTCACGCCTCACCGAAAAATATTACCGTCCCGCCATTGTCGCTTCGAAAGGCGAAGAAGAAACGCGTGGCTCCTGCCGTTCGATCCCCGAGTTCCACATCACCGATGCCCTCGATCAATGCGCAGACTTGCTTGTGCGTCACGGCGGGCATGCTGCCGCAGCGGGATTCACCGTAAAAAATGAAAACATCGAAGCACTTGTTAGTAAGCTAAAAGCCATCGCTGAAGAAAAACTTGCTGGAAGTGACCTCAAGCCCACCGTTACGGCAGATGCGGAAGTGGACTTATCCGAAATGCGTCCTGAAGTTTTCGAGAAAGGCTTGAAATATCTCGAACCCACTGGGTATGGAAATCGCGAAGCTTCGTTTGTAGCACGCAATGTCAAAGTCAAAAGTTCGCGCATTGTAGGTTCTGATGGCAAGCACATCAAGATGTCACTTGAAGATGCTAAGGGAGTTGTGCATGATGCGATCGGGTTCCGGCTCGGCGATTGGCATAAGTCCATGCCGCCGCGAGTGGATGTGCTTTTTACTTACGAGCCAAATGAATACAACGGACGCGTTACATACCAATTGAATTTGAAAGACTTGAAAGCCTCAAGATAAAAAATAAACAGCCTTGCGGCTGTTTATTTTTTATTGAGTTCATCCGCTCGTTCTGGAATGGTGAAGTTTTTAATCGTAGTGCGGTCTACAAGCCCTGGCAAAAAACGATTGAGAAAAATAGTAAATCGCCACATCCACGGTAACACCCACATCCGGCGCGGACGATGCACAAGGCTCACCACAGCTTTGCCTACTTGTTCTGCTGTTAGCACCATAAACTTTGGCGTGGAGGCATTCGTCTTGCGTTGGATGCCAGCATGGTCGGGGAATTCTGTTCCGCGCACGCCACCGGGGTAGATGAGAGAGACGTCAATGCCCCAAGGTTTGACTTCACGCCGCAAGGCTTCTGAAAAACCATGCACAGCATGTTTGGTAGCAGCATAGATTGTATACGTCGGTGTGCCCACCAAGCCAGCGATCGAGCAGATGTTGATAATACTCCCGCTACGCTGTTTGATCATGATCGGCAAAACTTGTCGTGTGGTTTGAATAACGCCTAAAACATTTACATCAAATTGCGCCTGAATATCTTCTAGCGGGTCGAGAGACTCCAACCATTTCAAACGTCCAAAACCTGCATTGTTCACCAATACATCTACGCGACCAAATCTTTCTACGGTTTGAGCAACCAAGTGTTGAATATCGTCTAGCTTTGAGATATCGGTTTGAAGCACAAAGGCTTCTGCGTCATTCTGCATTGTATGAATCTCATTCACCAATTCTTGCAACTTATCAGTTCGCCGTGCAGCCAGAACGACCTTTGCCCCTTGACGCCCAAATTCAAGCGCAGCCGCTGCTCCAATCCCCGATGAAGCGCCGGTGATAATCACTACTTTCCCTTTGATGTCCATGTTGTCCTCGATGATATTAGGGTCCCCAACGGGGTTGGTAATCACAATAATCGTTGTCTGTTAGTCGGCGCACATCTTGCTGTGTGTCATTGACAGGCATGATGTAAATCTCGCAACCATGATCTTCGCCGTAATAGTCATAATAAGATGTAAACGCTACCCATTGTCCATCCGGCGAAATGGATGGGCCTTGTGAGTTGCCGCCCGTCGGTGTGAGCATGCGGGCATTCGAACCGTCTGTGTTCATGATGTAAACATCGCGATTCCAAGGCTGACCCGAATACGTGACGATAAACTGTCCATTCGGTGACCAGTCGCTTCTTCCCCGTATCGCGGGCAGGTCGCTGATTTTTTGCAGTTCACTCCCATCAAGCTTGATCTTATAAAGCTGAACGCCCCCTTGCATATCAGATGCAAACAAAATGGAGGTTCCATCTGGTGACCAGGTTGGGTCCCAGCCAGAAGCATTGGGAATAGGATGCGGGTTACTCCCGTCGCGGTTCATCAACCAAATTTGATTGGCTGCCACTGTGGAAAGTTTGAACGCGATCAATGAACCATCAGGCGAAATTTCTGGTCCGTTGAGATTGCCGAGTCGGTCTGTTAGTTGAGTAAAATTGCCAGTGGCAATATCCATCTCATAAATCTCGTAAATATTTGGTTCTCGAAATGCTGCATAGACCACACTATTTCCATCCGGCGATAAGGATGGGTAGTAATGCTGACGGGTGTTGTCTGTGGTCAAACGCTGAAAACCAGAGCCATCGGCATTGATGATGCAAATTTGATTACTGGCTTGTGTTTTGAATATCTGACAAACGAAAACGATCTTCCCGGTCGGCTCGGTTGTGGATGAGACTGATGGGTTAGGTTGAGAGGGAGAGTCTGATGAGGCGGGGGTAACTGCCGATAGAGTGGCAAACAGGTCTGGGGTTGGGGTGGAGGCGGAAGGCAAATTGCAAGCAAAGACGAAGACAATCAAGAATAGTATCCACCATGCAGGGCGTTTGGTCTTCATCCGATTTAAAGAATTCATCCAATAAAAAAATCGCTTCAGGCTGGTCTATAAGCCGCATTCTGTCCAATGGCTTGCGCCATTTGGGCAATCATCTCTCTGGGCGGTGCGTCACCGCGCCGCTCGGTGCAGCCTACCCGGGACTGACCCAACCCACAGGAGGGAAGGGTGCGTATGGAGGCGAGCAGCCTCCCATCGTCCACAGACGAAATCGTCCCTGCTTGGCCTTGCTCCCGGCGGGGGTTACCTGGCCACGCACATTACTGCGCGCGCCGGTGGTCTCTTACACCACCTTTTCACCATCACTGCCAAAGGCAGCTGTTTGTTTCTGTGGCCCTTTTCCGGTAGGTTCATGCCTTTCGGCAATCTTTCCGTCAACGAATGACGGACTTCCCCACCCCGGGTGCTATCCGACGCCGTGCTCTAAAGGAGTGCGGACTTTCCTCGATCCCGTCAACGCAGAACCGCGATTGCCCAACCAACCTGAAGCGTTTGCATGATACTCGTGGAGAGAGGGAGAGTCAACCGCGCAAAGCGAATTTTGCTCTTTTCTTCATACAATTTTGCAAAAGTCGTGCAGTTTTCATTGCCAAAGGTGGACATTTCTGGAAAAGACATTAAAATTGAAAGGTCATATAATTTTTGTCTCCTAGAGGAAGTCCCTTGAGCAACATACCTGGAAAATTCGTCATTGGTCTCACTGGTAACATCGCCACCGGCAAGAGTGTGGTGCGCCGCATGCTGGAACATTTAGGCGCATACACCATCGATGCCGATTCGTTGACGCACCGCTCGTATGCCAAAGGCGCGCCAGGCTACCAGCAAGTGCTCGATAAATTTGGGAAGTGGTTGCTCAATCGCGAAGGGGAGATCGATCGCCAGAAACTTGGTAATTTAGTATTTGGTGACCCGGAAGCAATGCGACAACTGGAAGAGATTGTCCACCCATTGGTGAGACAAGCTACTGAGATGCTTATTAAACGCGCTTCTCAACCCGTGGTGGTGATTGAAGCGATCAAACTTCTCGAAGGTGACTTGAAAAAATCGTGTGACTCAATCTGGGTCACGAATGCGCCGGAAGTCATTCAAGTGGAGCGTTTGATGCGTAAACGCGGATATACCCGCGAACAGGCGCAGGAACGTATCCATGCTCAATCGCCACAGAGTCAAAAGGTTACTATGGCGAACATGGTCATTACAAACACCGGTTCCTATGATGATCTATGGAAACAGGTCAACGAAGCGTGGAAACAAATCGTACCCGGCGCTAGTGATGCACAAGCAGAGACGATTACCATCAAAAAGTCTACCGGCACAGGTGAACTCACGGCTCACCGCGGCAAGCCAAAACACGCCGCATCCATCGCAGACTTGGTCACACGCTTAAGCAAAGGCAAACGCAAGATGAGTGCAGATGAAGTAATGGAAAGCTTTGGCGACAAAGCCTACATGCTGCTGCAAATGGATGGTCAGGTGGTAGGTGTGGCTGGCTGGCAAGTAGAAAATTTGGTGACCCGCACAACCGATATTTTCCTTGAAGATAATCTCGACCTTTCAAAAGCACTCGATACTCTCGTCAAGGGAGTAGAAAGCGCTTCAGGTGAATTACAAAGCGAAGCGTCATTGATCTTCGCCATGGACAATCTCGCTGCACAGGATGCTACCTGGCAGAAACTTGGATACGAAAAACGCACACCCGATAGCCTGGGTGTGCAAGCATGGCAGGAAGCTGCCGAAGAAGCAGCGCCCGCTGGAAGCGCGCTCTTCTTCAAACAATTAAGGCAGGACCGCGTCCTCCGCCCGATCTAAGCTGTTACGCCCGAGTGGATTTGGGGTACATCCTGAACAAACAGCTGAGGCGGAGTTCCGTCCCATTTACACGTGACTGAATTTCTGAATAACCTCTTCTTTATTTTTCAACGTGTCAGCTGGCTGAGCGTATTAGACATCACGCTCGTCACGCTGATTTTCTTTGCGTTGCTCTATTCCCTGCGTGATACACAAGCCATGGCGTTGCTGCGTGGCATGATCATGATCATCGTTGCCATTACGTTGATCACCAGTTTGGTCGACCTCCCCGCCTTTTCATGGTTTGCCCGCAATGCCCTGCCTTCGCTGTTGATCGCCATTCCGGTGATTTTTGCTCCTGAAATTCGGCGCGCGTTAGAGCGCCTCGGTCGTGCCGGGACCTTTTTGCCTGCCACCGCTAAAACAGCCGACTCTGCCCTCGAAGAGACCATCCGCGCCATTGTGGGTGCCGCTGCTAGACTCTCCGCCCGCAAGCATGGTGCTTTGATCGTAATGCAGCGGCTAGACCATCTCGATGATTACATTCAAACCGGTGTGCAATTAAATGCAAAAGTCACACCAGAGTTATTTTTGCAGATCTTTTACCCGAACACGCCATTGCATGATGGCGGCGTGATCGTCGTGGATTCAAAAGTGGTTGCAGCTTCTTGTGTTCTACCGTTATCTGCCAGCGGTATTTTGAACCGCACCCCCGAACGTCAAATGGGATTACGACATCGTGCATCCCTGGGTATTTCAGAAGTGAGCGATGCGATTGCCATTGTGGTTTCAGAGGAAACAGGCGCCATTTCCATTGCACATTCTGGTAGAATGCTGCGCCGCCTCGACCCGGAACGCCTTGAGAACATTTTGACGGCATTCTTCCGCCCGAGTGGCACAGAACAAAAGATTGGGTTTATTGGTAAGTTATTCTCCGGCAAAAAGAGTCGGAAGGAAGAAAAGTAGAAGATGGTTCGCTGGATCCTTGAGAATTACCGTACCTTTTTATGGGCATTCGCATTGGCTGTTGCCGTGTGGATCTCTTCGGTTACCTCAGCTGACCCAGACCAAACCCGTACTTTGGATAACCCTGTACTTGTGCAAGTGATCGGTCAATCAACAAATCTTGTTTTCAGCGAACCTATTGCGAAAGAAGTCACTGTCACTCTGCGAGCGCCCAGCTCGGTGTGGGCTTTGATCGATGATGACCCCAGCATTGTGCGCGCTATTCTTGATGTCTCTGGTCTCAGTGCGGGTGAGCATACGGTAGATTTGCAAATACAGGTCAATGCCCGCCCGGTGCAGATCGTTTCTGTTTCGCCAAAGACCTTTGTATTTTCGCTGGAGCCACTTATCACCAAATCCATGGATTTGGACTTACGCGTGGCAGGTGAAGTGGCTGTGGGGTATCAGGTAGGAGATTCAACTCTGGATCCAGTATCCGTTGTGGTGTCTGGCGCCCAATCTCAGGTCGAGAGAGTGAGTCGCGCACGCGTTTCCATCGACCTGAATCGCATCCGCGAAAGTTTTGATCAATCAGTCAAAGTGGAAGTGCTTGATGATCGCGGTCAGGTCGTGAATGGCGTAACTGTTTCACCAGAGACCGTTCATGTGGTAATCCCTGTAAGCCAGCAAGGCGGGTATCGCGATGTTGCCGTCAAAGTGACCACGCTCGGGCGTGTAGCAAGCGGATACCGCCTCACGGATATTTCTGTGTCACCGCCTGTTGTGACGATCTATTCTACTGACCCAGATTTGGTGAACAGCCTGCCCGGTGTATTGGAAACCCAGCCGCTTGATCTGCAAAACGCACAAGATGATATTGCTATGCGCCTAAAGCTTAGCCTGCCTTCGGGCATTTCCGTCATCGGCGAGCAGACCGTTTTTGTGCAAGCTGGAGTCTCCCCCATTGAAAGTAGTGTAACCATCTCCAGTGAAACAATCGAGATCATTGGGCTGGATGAAAACTTAAATGTTCAAATCTCACCATCGAATGTAGATATTATTCTTTCTGGTCCATTACCACTTCTGGAAACGCTCTCACGCCAATCAGTACGAGTCACTGTCGATCTGACCGGGCTAACCGAAGGCAAATATCAATTAAGTCCGAATGTAGAAGTGCTGGTTACGAATGTAGCCGTCGAATCGATTCTGCCGAATACCATTGAAGTGACGCTTTCGCCGCTAAATTCTGGCACACCCACACCAACCCCTAAACCATAAAGTAAAATAAACCCTATGAAACCCATTGTTGCACTTGTCGGCCGACCCAACGTCGGTAAATCCACCCTGTTCAATCGCCTCGTCGGCGAACGTATGGCAATCGTTGACGATACTCCCGGCACCACCCGTGACCGCCTCTTCGGCGATGCGGAGTGGAATGCCCGCCCCTTCACTGTTATTGACACGGGCGGCATCGACCCGACCCATGGCGGTCGGACTCCGCTCTCAGTTGGTTCTGCCGATTTTATCGGAGACATCCGCCGACAAGCGCAAGCCGCCATTCAAGAAGCCGATGCCGTTTTATTCGTAGCAGATGGCGAAACCGGCGTCACAGAACCAGACCGTGAAGTGGCAGATATTTTGCGCCGTATGCAAAGGAAGCAGCCCGATGGTTCCTTCCTGCCGCCGATCATATTGGTGGTGAATAAATGCGAATCAAGAGAACGCCGTGACTCTGTTGGCGAATTTTATGAACTTGGCTTGGGAGAACCGTTTGCCATCTCTGCCATTCATGGCACCAACACAGGTGACTTGCTCGATGCGCTCGTCTCTTCGTTCCCTGCTCAGAATGAAGATGAAGAAGATAACAACATTAAGATCGCTTTGGTAGGTAAACCTAACGCAGGGAAATCGAGCCTACTTAACAAACTCGTTGGTGAAGAGCGTGTGATTGTCAGCCCGATTGCCGGAACCACTCGAGACGCCATTGATATGAAGCTCGAATTTGGCGGGTTGCCCATCACTCTCATTGATACAGCAGGCATTCGTCGGCGCGGTAAGATCGAAAAAGGCGTGGAAGAGTACAGTGTTATCCGTTCCTTCAAGGCAATCGAACGTGCAGATGTCGCATTATTGATGATCGATGCCACCACCGGCATCACCTCGCAAGATGCCCACATTGCGGGTTTTATCAAAGACGAGTGGAAATCTTGTGTGGTTTTGGTTAACAAATGGGATGCCATTGAAAAAGACGGCACAACTATGGATGCCTACACGGAGAAAATTCTGAACGACCTGAATTTTGTTTCGTATGTACCCATCCTTTACATCTCTGCCAAAACTGGTCAGCGCGTGGATCAAGTCTTACCGTTGGCATTGCGTGTTCAAGAAGAGCGCCTTGCCCGCCTGACAACATCCAAAATCAATGAAATTATCCACTCTGCGCAAGACGCGCACCCACACCCAACCCATGCCGGACGCGCCCTTAAGATGTATTACGGCACACAAGTCCGCTCAGACCCGCCGACGTTTATGATCTACGTCAATGAACCTTCATTGATGCATTTTACTTACATGCGTTATTTGGAAAATCAGATCCGCGCTGAATATGGCTTCTTAGGAACCCCAATTCGAATTGTCCTCAAGGGCAGGCATGAATAAGAAGAATATCCTCATTGTAGGCGATGTCATCGCCTTTATCATCCTCAACATCATTGGCTTTGCCACACATGGCGAAGTCGGTTCCTCTTTCCTGCCGCGCATGGCAGTCGCTTTCTTCCCGATTGTCTTTGCCTGGTTTGTACTCGCGCCATGGTTCGGTCTACTAGATGAAGCTGTGATCACCAACCCTAGAAACCTTTTGAGAATCCCTCTGGTCTTTCTATTTGCGGCTCCTCTCGCAGTGATTTTGCGCGGAGCACTACTCAACGCACCAGCCTTACCCATTTTTGCACTAGTCTTTGGCAGCACCAATGCTTTTGGTATGTTGGTTTGGAGATGGTTGTATCAAGTTTTTATGAAAAAAAACGCTTAGTGATTGTTATTGCTATTGAGCATTTCGTTAAAGACCCGGACCACCTCCGGGTCGAATTGTTTACCAGACTGTGCTTCAATATAAGAAAGGGCTTCTTGGTCTGATAACGCTTTTCGGTATGGACGATCCGAACGGAGTGCATCCCAGACATCGATGATCGCAAAGACTCTCGCCTCAAGTGGAATTTCCGTGCCATGCAACCCGAACGGATACCCGCTCCCGTCCCAGCGTTCATGGTGATATAACGGAATCGCTATGGCAGGCTCAAGGTAGGTAATGGGAGCGATCAGCATTTGCGCATAAAGCGGATGCTTGCGCATGACCAGCCATTCTTCTTCAGATAGCTTCCCAGGTTTGAGCAGGATCTCATTTGGAATGCCCATTTTCCCGATATCATGCAAAATCGCGCCGCGCTCAAACTGGATCAAGTGCTCGCCTCGTACTCCCATGCGTTCTGCCAACTGAACCGATAATTCAACTACGCGTTGGGTGTGATGATCCGTTTCTTTATCGCGCAAATTCAACGCTCGTGACCAACCCTTCAATGTTTCCTCATACGCTTCAGATAGTTCTTTGTTTGCATCTTTTAACTCCCCTAACAACGTGGACTGTGCAATGGCAATCGCAGCCTGCCCAGCCAATGTTTCCAAATAGCTTTTCCATTCTGAATCCAAACGAGGCGCACGGTCATAGACTTCAAGCACGCCTCGCAGCCTATCATTTGCGAACAAAGGCACAGCATAATAATCCATCACCCCTTCCCCTTTTACGGCAGGGGTAATCTGCTTATCGACCTTCTCTAAGTTGTGATGATAGATCGTCTGTTTTTCAGCCGCTGCCTGCCCTACCATACCCTCCCCCAGATTACACAAACTCTCATGCGGATATTCTCCAAAAAAGCCAAGGCTGGCACTTAGGCGTAATTGTTCTGTTTTTGGGTCAAACAAAAATATGGCAGAAGCCTCTACATTGAGAAGCCGCGTCAGACTCTCTAGCAATATATAAAGAGTATTATTTAAGTCTCCCCCAGAAATAATAGCTTTATCGATCGCACGCAATGCATTTAGGCGGTCTACTTGCCTTGTTAGTCGTCTACGATGCGCCTTGGCTTGATCAGAAAGAAAACTAGTTAGCAAGGCAACAGAATTGAACGATATGATCTGGAACATCACGCGTTGAACAAAAATTGAATCGATATCGTCAATATTTGCGATTACCAAGGAACCGCTCACCAAGCTGGCAGCAAATGCCGCCAAAAGCCCACCTGCTTGCCCAAAATAAAAAGCCGCCACCAAAATGGGGATAATCTGGGAAAAAGCAAACATTTCCCGAATCTCGCCCGTCTCTCCGGGAAGGAAGATCGTCCCCAAGGCAGCAATAGCCAACCAGATCAAAATAGCAATGACAATCAATGATTTTGAAAATTCAAAAATTTTTGTTTTTACCATCTTCCATCGTCTTCACAATACAATTTTCGGTGCAGAAAAACAATGAAGAGAATGACAGCAACAACATCAACTGTCGTTTCTGTAAGAAGCCCAAGAACGAGGATGGGAGGTTTTTCAATAAAAAGATAGCCAAAACGCCAAAAGAACAAAATATTCAGGGCATGCCCAAGCAAAACAGAACATGCCGCTAAAAATTGTTGACGATAATTTCCCGCAAAACCAGCGGTAAGTCCCATTAGGGTGTGCGGAAGGATGGCAAGTGCATCATATACATCAGCAGTAAGAATGGCTGAAATTCCCGTCCCAAATAAACCAGCCATGGCACCACTTACAGGACCATAAAAATATCCTGCAAGGATTGGAAAAATCATATTAATGGCAAGATTAGCTTCAGGGACAAAAGGATTGGGAATAAACCCCACAATGTAATGCGCTGCTGGATACGCCAGCGTGAATAAGATTAATCCTACATAGGATCTGTCTTTCTGCATCTGCAAATTATAGTAGATAGACTCGTCTTTTTGTATTACAAAATATAAAATTAGATCAATACATACAAGAACACTCCAAAATTACAGAACTGAATGAAAAGACCGGGTAAAATTAGAACCTATGGACGAAACTGCATTAATTGCCTCTGCCCAACAAGGTGACCTGAACGCGTTCAATACGATCATCCTGCATTATCAAGATGCAGTCTTCAATACCGCTGTGCGCATCCTTGGCGACGACGATATGGCACAAGATGCCGCACAGGAAGCCTTCATCTCAGCCTTCCAAAGCATCAAATCATTCCGTGGTGGTTCGTTCAAAGCTTGGATCCTTCGCACCGTAACGAATGCCTGTTTGGATGAATTGCGCCGCCAGAAACGTCGCCCCACCACGCCGCTCGAGCCTGAAACCAACGATGGCGAAGAAATGGACTCGCCCAAATGGCTGGCAGACTCTAGCATGACACCCGCTCAAAAAGCAGAAGCCGATGAATTGGAACATGCCATTCAACATTGCCTCAATGCATTGCCCACTGAATTCCGCACAGCGGTTGTACTTGCAGATGTGCAAGGCATGGATTACACCGAAGTTGCCTCTGCCATTCGCGTGCCATTAGGCACCATCAAAAGCAGAATTGCACGCGCACGATTAAGACTGCGTGAGTGTTTACGTTCCTTCGAGGAACTTTTGCCCTCCTCATTTCGTCTGGAAGAGGAGAATGCTCAATGAAAAACTTTTACGATGTTGAAACCCTCTCCGCATATTTAGATGGACAGCTTGATGCTTCGAATGCGGCTCAAATAGAAGTCCGCCTCAAAACCGACGCCGAGCTTGCTTCTGCTTTAAGAGACCTTCGCGCCGCTCGTGGCATTCTCAAAAAACTGCCAGCTCGTAAAGCACCACGCAACTTTACTCTTACCCGTCAAATGGTGGGGCTCAAACCGCCCTTGCCGCGTACCTACCCATTGCTCAGATTTGCAACTGCGTTTGCAGCCATCCTCTTCCTTTTCTCGTTTACAGCCACCACGCTTGTTCCGATGATTAACTTCGGCAGCGCAGCAGCACCCGCATATGGATTAGGCTCTGGCGGTGGTTGTGATGCGTGTGGTGGCGGCGGGCCCGAATCTGCGCCAATGGCTGCGGCAGCCACAGAAGCCCCAGCAACTGAGTTATTTGCAGCCCAAGAAGCTTCCCCTGCCTCAACTCTCACCACCGATGCAGCCGATACCGCACCCATCGCTGAAACCGAAACCGTACGCATTATGGAAACGCCCTCAGCGAAGGATTCCGCTCCTGAAACTGCGAATCAAGCAGAGGTCCAGCAAGAGCCGCTTGTCTCTCCTATCAACTGGACTTGGATCTTCCTTGTCATCACAATCCTTGGCGGATTGGTTTTGTGGATCATGCAATTTACAGCACGTAACAAGTGGCGTTAGGGATGGCAAACCATACGTTTGTAAAATTCTGCCCACGTTGCGGAACGCCTGTAGACTATCAAGAAAAGTTTGGCGCCATACGACCGGTTTGCCCGCAATGTCACTTCATCCATTTTCAAGATCCGAAAGTAGCAGCGGCTGTCCTCATACAAGAGGGCAGCCGTATTTTGCTTGTGCGCCGTGTGAACGAACCTCACCGCGGACTGTGGACTTTGCCGGCTGGCTTCGTCAATGGTGGTGAAGACCCAGCCGAAGCGGCAGCCAGAGAATGTTTAGAAGAGACCGGGCTCACCGTGCAAGTGACACGTGTATATGATGTTATTGCCGGGAAGGAACATGAGCGTGGCGCAGACTTTATCATCATCTATGCGGCAAAAGTGATAAGCGGAGAAATGAATGCGGCAGATGATGCCGATGCCGTGGAATGGTTTGACCAAAACCATTTACCGCCTCTGGCATTTGCCGCAACGAAAAAAGTATTGCTTTCTATCTAAAGGTTAGTGAAGATGTAGTTCGTTCAAAGGAGTGACATATGAAACAGCAATTACATTTGATCACGTTGGGCGTAAAAGACTTTAGAAAGTCGTATGAGTTTTATACAAAGACGCTTGGCTGGAAACCTTCTGGCGCAAGCACAGAAGATATAGCTTTCTTTCAAACCAGCGGCGTGGTGCTTTCGATTTACCCGCGTGAAAAATTAGCAGAGGATGCGCTAACCTCTGCCGATGGAAGCGGCTTCTCAGGTTTCACCTTGGCATACAACGCCAGCAGTGAGTCCGAAGTGGATGAGATTATTGCAGATCTGAAAGCCAAAGGGGTAAAGATTGTAAAAGAACCGCAAAAAGTATTTTGGGGTGGGTATAGTTCTTACTTTGCAGACCCAGATGACTATCGCTGGGAGGTGGCATACAACCCATTCTTTCAATTTGACGAAAAAGGCAATTTGAACTTGGAATAATTTTATATTCGAGAAGAGGCAAGGTCATACCGCTGCTCGGTAAGTGAAACACCGAAAGCCGTTGAAGGCTTTTCCTCTGTAAGTTGATAGCCATAGCGTTTATAAAGTTTGGCAGCCGTCAACTGCTGTTCTGTCGTCCACAAATAGGATGAGGTATACCCGCAGTGATGAAAAAATTCCATAAACAGGTCCATTAGGCGCGTGCCTAAGCCGAATCCGCGATACTCTGGTTCCAGCAAGAAATAGCGTAACTGCGCCGCTGCTCCACGATCCATTAAGACTAAAGTCTCAACCATATTTCCAGCATGTTCACAAACCCAAATACGGTTTTGTTTGGGATCATATTTTTCTAAGAACTCGCCCAGCCCTTTTGCCACATAGCTTTCAAAAACAGTAGTGTATCCATACTCTTTGTAGTACAACCGACCATGCATCGACATAATTCCACCTGTATCGCCAGGTTGCAATTGGGTTCGGATGTGAATGTCATCTAGTGAAATATTTTTCGTCATGAGGCGCAATCATATCATCGAATATTTGCTTGCCTTTGTAATAAATCTCCCATAAAATGCGTCTACTAAAAAACTTTATACGTGGAGTTCTATCAATGAAACTTTATTACTGGCATTACGGTATCATCTTCTGTAGTCTCGCCACAGCCATCCTGCACATTATGTGTTACCCCTACTTCGGCTGGCTAGACTCGATCGTACTGAACGGCTTTGGGTCCATTGCCTTATTACTGGCATATTTTCTGCCCATCCCATTCTTCCGGCGCAATCGTCAAACCACTTATTGGATTATCGTCAGCTATACCCTGCTTACCATCGTGCTTTGGATCTTCCTTGGTGACAAAGCCTTCAATTTTGCGAACACTTCTTCCATCGGCTATTTTGCCAAAGTTGCCGAAATGTTCTTGCTAATCTTCATGGGCTTCGACTTTCCAAGAAAACTTGAACAAGCTAAAAAATAATCTTCACTAATTTATTAAAAGACACGAAATTATATAACTTCGTGTCTTTTAACGATTATCATGTTTTTTCTCTTCTACTGCTTCTTCAACAATCAATGTCATAGTTTTTAGATATCGTTCATACGAAAATGACAACACTGTTTCTTGAGCAAGTTTTTTAATTTTATTTACTTTCTCTTCATTCGAAGGAAGATAAACCCACTCAATAGCGTCACAAAACCCATTAACTGTACCATCTGTAATAATACCATTTAGATTATTCTCAATATAATCTGTCACACCCAATACGTTTTTTCCATTAACAATGCTAATTTTTCCCAATCTCATGGCGTTCAGGTAAGTTTGCTGTCCAGATGATTTTGTTTTTCCGGCTACAAGTGGAGTTATAACCATATCAGACTCTCGCATTAGACGAATAAACTCTAAATGCGAAACTTGAACAATCTTAACATTTTCTGGAATATTTTTTTTATTCGTTAAAGTACGTGTTGCAACTATAAATTGACGATGTGGAAGTTGTCTAGCAGTTTCTAACAACAAATCATAATCTCGTGAAGGGTTACCGCCAGCAAAGATATAACCTTTATTTACAATCTCCCCTCCATTCACCTCTTCATCTGTAAATGTATAGTTATAAATACAGACCTTTACTTTTTTAGGTGAAATTCCCCACAAATCAGCAAAAATCTCCCCTTCCCCTATAGAGTGAACTGCATAACGATCTATCGATGGATCTGCTAGTTGTATTATCATTTTTTGAAATAAATATTTCAATTTTCCGCCTCTATGCCACATGTCATCTGCCATAATTACAACAGGGCGTTTAGAAAAGAAACGCATAAAAACACATGCTAAAAGATCGGGTTGAAAACGTCCACTAACACTATCCAGTATCATTACTTCGCTTGAGTAGGCAAACTTCAATAGAATATTCAACCGTTTTATTGAAGCAATAAATTCGTCAATAATGTTATCTGTTTGAACGAACTGAGAAAAAATACAATATGGTGTTAACCCAGAGTGCAGAGGAGGTAAATCAAGATCTACTGAAACAATATATTTTGGAGTGGTCATTTTATATCCTCACCTAAAATTTATACAATGAGAAATACATTTCACAAACACAGTAATTCATACTTAATTTTATCATAGGAAATAATTTAGTCCTAAATGTTGTATACATAAAGCTGACATTATAAAAATAGTGTATAAAATATAGTTTCAGAAAAGTATTGGAGCTTATTTCATGAAAAGTATTGTTGTTACAGGGGTATCTACAGGGATCGGGCGGTCGATCAGCGAGTTATTAATACAGAATAGATTTCATGTCTTCGGCAGCGTACGCAAGCAGGCGGATGCAGAGCGCCTCAAAGCGGACCTCGGAGCTGGGTTCACCCCATTGACCTTCGATATCACGAATGAAGTCGCCGTTCAAGCTGCAGCCAATCAAGTACGTGATGCATTGAATGGCGAGACTTTGTTTGGCTTGGTCAACAATGCCGGTATTGCAGTTGCAGCACCGATTCTGCACATCCCTATCGAAGAATTTCGTAAGCAAATGGAGATCAATGTCACCGGACAATTGATTGTCACACAAGCGTTTATACCTTTGTTACAAGCAAAAGATAACGAAAGTAAAGCCGGGCGGGTTATCAATATCTCATCTGTTTCAGGGAAAAATGGCAGTCCATTTTTAGGGGCGTACGCCGCATCCAAACATGCGTTGGAAGGTCTATCTGAATCCATGCGCCGCGAACTGATGCTCTACGGCATTGACTTGGTCATTGTTGCGCCGGGTCCAATTGCTACACCGATCTGGGATAAAGCCGAAGAACTAAAAGCTGAGCAATATCAGCATACTGACTTTTATGAGTCAGGCAAGAAATTCCAAAAATACGCCATCGCCAACGGGCGAAAAGGATTGCCGCCTGAGTCTGTGAGCAAAGTTGTGTACAAGGCGTTGACTCTTCCACATCCACGTGTGCGCTATGCAGTAGACCCCAATCCATTTTCAATTTGGGTCATGTCTATCTTGCCCAAACGCACAATCGATAAAATCCTCGCAAAAGGGCTTGGCTTCAGCAAATAAAGCTATTGACATCCACTTCTATTCGGGTATTCTATATTTATCGTTCTATAACCAAGGAGAGAAAATGGCAAACGGACAAGTTAAGAAAATAGCAACACCAAAAGCAGCAGGGTATTTTATTGTATATAAAGTACAGTCCACAGACAAAAGCCTGAAACAGATCGCTCGTGAACAGCTTGCTGATGAAAAACTCTGGGATAAGATTGTTCTGGATCGAGAAACTGCGAACCCCAAAGGCTTTTTCTGGGATGAGATTCCTGCCAATACCTTCGACCCACGGTGGACTCTATTATTACCACCTTCTGAATTTGCAGCCTTTACCATCTCTGTCAATACCCCCATCCATAGGGCGCCCAATGGTGAATTTCTGGCGGGTGCGAATATCACTGAGAAATATTTCTATGCACGCAAGACGGTCGTTGTCAGCGGGCAAAAGGTTTGGGCAGATGTGACCAAGACAAATCCCGCCAGATTCGGGAACAAGCCTTATTGGATCCTGGTTAAGGATGGTACATCGAAAACAAATCCACCTATATCAGGTCCTACAAGCTAATCATTCGTTCGTGAATCAAATTTTCATCCCGCAGAGTAAATTTAGGCACCCTGCGGGATGATTCTTAATCCAGAGGTATAGAGGATATAATAAAAATGGTCGCACAATCTCTAAAAACGAAAGGAAGTGGTCATGAAAACCATCATCCGCTCGCTTGCTCTGCTTAGCATTGCTAGTTTACTGCTGGCATCTTGCACTCTCTTTGGCAGCTCAACAGAAACCGCTGCAAGTGCATTGCCTGAAGTTCAGGCAACCCAAAGCCTTACAGATTTAGTCACAATTGAGCTTACGACTCAATATGATACAGCGGCAGTCTACAATACCGTCGGGCAGACTGTTCGCTTCAAGTATCTTGTTAAAATGGTCAAGAATGACCTGCCTGATGGCACTCCAGCCAATGTGACGATCTCAGGGATTACAGCTACCTGCCCTGCACTCAACACTATCAACAATCTGAATGATCGCTTCGACCCTGGTGAGGTACTTGAATGTACCGGAGATTATCTCATCACTCAAGCAGATCTCGACAAAGGCTCAATCTCAAATGTTGCCACTGCCAATGCCTATTCTGTAAACTCAAATACAGTGACAACCACAGTTCCAACTGTGTCGCCCAAGGCACTCACACTCACGAAAACGGCAAGTTCCACAACATATGGTGCCGCAAATCAACAGATTACGTTCACCTATACTATTAAAAACAGCGGAACTGTTCAACTAGGTCCGGCACAATTTACCATTGCTGATACGGGTATCAGCAATAATCAACCGTTCAATTGCGGCAATGCAGATGCAAGCATCGCCCCCGGCGCAACCTTGAACTGTAACGCCACCTATACTGTGACTGCCGCGGATATGAATGCCACGACCATTTCTCACTCTGCTACCGTTTCAGGCGGCGGTGTGACCTCTCAACCGGTGGCTTTGTCACTTACCAAAGGCTCTGCCCCAGCAGCTTCCTCTGGAACGACCGTGCAACACACCGTCCGCGAAGGCGAATGGTTATGGCAGATCGCTCGGTGTTACTCTGCAGATCCTAATCAGACCGTCAGTGCTAATCCGCAAGTGGATCCGAAAAATTTAAAAATCGGTTCTATCGTAACTATTCCCAATGTCGGTACCGTTGGGAATCGCGCTGTCCATGCGCCGCCAGAACTTTGTGTCCAACTCCACACCGTTCAATCTGGCGATACCTGGACGTCCATTGCCGATAAATATGGTGCAGACCCTGGGCTAACACAACTCTCCAACAGCAACAACATGATTGTTGGCAAGCAAGTAAAAGTTCCGCTTTATACCAAAGGGTTGAACATTCCGCTTTCGAATGCTGTAGCGACGGTTTCCCCAACCACTACAGGAATGTCTCTAACGGTCACACCGAATACGACCGTTTACACACAAGTAGACCAAATCATCACCTTTAACTATGTCATCAAGAATAACGGGTCTACGACACTTGGACCGACTCAATTCATGATTAATGATGCCTTGATGAGTCCCACCGCTTTCAAATGCGGATTGGAAAATTCGACCATCGCTCCTGACGCAACTCTTACCTGTTCCAATGCCTATAAAACCACCCAAAACGACATGGCGGTGGCAAACCTTCAATTTAGTACAACAGCATCTGGAACAAACGTACCTACCACCACTTCGGTTGCCACCACCCTTACAAAAGGGACGGCTCAACTCAGCCTTACAGTAACGCCCAGTGCCACCACATACAACACCGCCGGGCAGACCATCACCTTCACCTACACAATCAAGAACACCGGCAGTGGAGATTTGGGTCCTACGCAGTTCTTCATCACTGATCCGCTGATGAGTCCCTCCACATTGAACTGCGGCGCCTCCAATACCACGCTGGCACCCAACGCAACTGTGCAATGTACAAACAACTACACGATCAGTGCAGCAGACTTGGGCGCTGTGAACATTCAGTTCAGTAGCAGCGCCGGCGGGACAGGCGCCCCCACATCACAAAGTGTTCCAACTACGCTAACCAAGCAGTAAGTCTGTTATTTTAGGAAGAGAACAAAATGTACTCCGATATTTTGGCAACACAGCTGAAAATACGGAGTATATTTTTATTTATCTTTCAGCACACATTGAAAGGAACTGTATTATGACTACACCACTCCCCCGCTCAAAAGTAAAGAAAAATCAAACTTGGAACGCCGAAAGCGTTTTTACAACACCTGAAGCCTTTGACACCGCATTGCAAAATATTCTAGCAGACCTCCCAAAAATCAAAAAATACCAAGGGTGTCTTGGCGAGAACGTTGAAACATTTCTTGAAGCTTTTCAAGCGATTGATAACCTTGAACAGCGTACAGCAAAGGTTCGGGTGTACGCTACTATGGCAAGCGCCGTGGACGCAAACGATGAGCATGGCGCTGCTATGAGCAGTAAAGCCATGTCTATGCTGGCGCAAGTTGGGGCAGTGACATCATTTGTGGAGCCAGAACTGCTATCCATGGGTGAGGCGAAATTACGTCAATGGGTAAACGAAGACGCACGCATGAAACTGTATAAGCACTTTTTCAATGATTTGTTCCGCAAACAGGCTCATGTGCGCAATGCCGAAGTGGAAGAATTGCTTGGGTTGGTGCGTGACCCTTTTGGGGCAGTCCGCAACACGGCTGGGATGTTGGCAAATGCTGATTTTAAATTCAAGCCTGCCAAAGATAGCAAAGGCAAAAAACTAGAGCTAACCCAAAGCACGCGAAGTGCGCTCATTGAGTCAGCGGACCGTAAAGTACGCCAAACTTCTTGGGAAAATTACAACGATAAATATCTTGAATTCAAGAATACCTTGGCGGGTAATCTTGCTGCTTCAATCAAGCAAAATGTCTTCGCAATGAAAGCGCGGAATTTCAACTCTTCGCTGGAAGCAACGCTTTTCAATGGCGATGTGCCTGTAGAAATGTTCCATAATCTATTAGACATCTTCAAGAAAAAACTTCCTTTATGGCACAAGTATTGGCGTATTCGCCGCAAGGCATTGGGTGTCAAAGTATTGCATCCTTATGATGTGTGGGCACCGCTGACAACAAAGAAGCACAAAGTTCCATTTGAAACCGCCGTGGATTGGATCTGTGAAGGTCTCGAGCCGATGGGCGATGAATATGTGAACACCATGCGCAAAGGTTGCCTCGAAGACCGCTGGGTAGATTGGTCTCCTAATGCTGGCAAGCGTGAAGGGGCATTCTCCACTCGCGTTCCCAGTGATACACATCCGTTCATTATGATGAGCTATACTGACGATGTCGGCTCAATGAGCACGCTCTCACATGAATTGGGTCACTCTATTCATGCCTATTATGCCAGCCGCGCCCAGCCGATGATGTATTATCTCTATCCCTCCATCATTGCAGAGACCGCCTCAAACTTCAATCAAGCAATGACTCGTGCCCACCTGCTCAAGACGAAAAAGGATAAATACTTCCAGATCGCTCTACTCGAAGAAGCTATGGATAATTTTCATCGTTACTTCTTCATCATGCCCACCCTTGCTCGCTTTGAATTGGAAACGCATCAACGCGCAGAAAAGGGACAATCACTCACCGCTGATTACATGAACAACCTGATGGCAGACCTCTTCAGTGAAGGCTTTGGCGGAGAAATGAATCTGGATCGAGACAGAGTCGGCATTACTTGGGGAACATTCACCACGCATCTCTATATCGACTATTACTCATTCCAATATGCAATCGGAATCTCCGCTGCCAACGCCATCGCCAAGCGCGTGCTAGACGGAGTCCCCGGCGCGGCACAAGACCATATCAACTTCCTCAAAGGAGGTTCATCCATGCCGCCCATGGATGTTTACAAAACTGCCGGCATCGATATGACCAGTACTCAACCTATCGAAGACGCCTTTGCTGTGCTCGAAGAATACATTGATCGATTAGGCGAATTGACGGGTAAATAATAAGCTCTCAAAACTCCGAGGTCTTAAAGACCTCGGAGTTTTGAGAGCTTGACAAATAGACAAACATCTATATAATAACCTCGTGAAATTTGACCCTGTCCTCTTCGCCAAAGCCATTGCAGACGAAACTCGCCAAAGAATTATGAGCGCGTGTTGCTGCTGCGAACTCTCGGTCAGTGAGATCGTTGAGAAAATTGGCTTTTCACAACCCACCATTTCGCATCACCTCGCCATTCTGCGCGATGCCAATTTGGTCAATGTGCGCGAAGAAGGCAAGCAAACCTTCTACACCCTCAACCAGGAACACATTGCAGTGTGTTGCGGGCAGATCATGGTCAAGTTCGCGCCCGAATCCGTTACTACTGAAAACCTGTTGAAAACCCTCAAGGCATAACCGGGATATGTCCACGGCCGTGACATGATCCCGTTTTTTGCAATCAATTCCATAGACAAACTTCTATACGAAAGGAGTATCTCATGAACGAATTACCGGTCGTCACCAACGATTGCTGCGAAGGCGAATGTTGTGAAGGCGGCAACTGCACCAGCGGTTGTTGCTAAGCTTGATCTCTGTTTGCCATCTGGCAGGCAGAGAGACCTTATTGGCAAATTTTTTTACTTTTATTCATAGACAAATTTCTATATGAAAAACCATACATACAGTGTTATTTTGGAGATGATTAATGAACCTTCTTGAAGTTTTTCAATTTGCACTCGGCAAAGTCTGGGAGACCTTTTCAGGTTTATGGCCGTTGTTGCTCCTAAGCGTAGTTATTAGCGTTGCCCTCAAACTATACGTGGATCAAGATCGAGTCGCCGCATTTCTCAAACGCAACCAACGTAACAGCATCGCCATGTCTACGGCGTTGGCAATTGGTACACCTTTCTGCTCATGCGGCACAACAGCCGTTGTCCTTGGCATGATGGCATCCACCATTCCATGGGCACCCATCGTTGCATTCATGGTCGCCTCACCGCTTACCTCTCCACAAGAGCTTTTTTATAGCGCAGGTTTATTCGGCTGGCACTTCGCCGTCACATTTTTTGTTGCCTCCATCGTCTTAGGTTTGACCGGTGGCGCTATTGCAGCTTTTGCCGAATCAAAAGGATGGCTCGCCAATCAAGGACGTTTCGCATCGGATAAAACGCTTCGTACGGACCTCAAGCCTGTTCCAGTTTCTCAAACAGTTTTCCAACCTCAAGCTCTTCTGCAAGGGCAAGCACAATTTGCAGCACAAACCACAGGCATTTCATTATCATTGCCCGTGATCGCGTCAGAACCCATTCCAACCAAAAAGGTTGTGACCTTCAAACAGTTTGCAAACGAAACCTTCACCACTTCATGGAAGTTGCTCGCCATGTTCCTGGGTTTTGCATTTCTGGGTTATTTCCTCAATGGCTTAATTCCCCAAGAATGGATTAAGACTGCTTTTGGCTCGGGAAACGCTTACAGCGTGCCGTTGGCTGCCATCCTTGGCATTCCCTTCTACTTGAATACCGAAGCCTCCATGCCCCTTGTCAAAGCCTTCATGGACTCAGGTATGAGCGCTGGGGCAGCCCTTGCATTCCTCATCACCGGAGCGGGTACATCCATTGGTGCTCTAGCAGGTGCGATGACCATTGCCCGCTGGCGCGTGATCGCCATCGTTCTTGGAACTCTGGTTACCGGAGCCATAGTCTTGGGTACGTTATATGATCTGGTAGTGCCCATGTTCTAATAATCTTTCAGCCCAAAAGACGGACAGAATCTTAGGATTCTGTCCGTCTTTATTTTAAACATGAGTTCCTTCATCTTGACAGTGCAAAGTTTCAGAGGTAAAAACAAACCGACTAGTCGGTTTTTATTTCTATCCGTCCCCTCACCGAAAGAGTCAAGAGAGTTACAAGGAATATGCAACAACGCAGTGAAGAAACCCGTTCGAAGATCATTTTCTCAGCCGTCAAACTGTTTTCAGCCAAAGGCTATAACACCGCCAGCGTAGACGACATCTGCACGGATGCTGGTATTAGCAAAGGTGCGTTCTACCACCACTTCAAAAGCAAGCAAGACCTCTTCCTTGCCCTGCTTGATGGCTGGCTGGAAACCATCGACAATGCCATTGAAGCCTCAAAGGACAAAACTGTCCCTGAAACCTTCATGCAGATCACAGAAGCATTCCCCTACATCTTCGCAACCGCAAATGAAGGCTTGCCCATGTTTCTTGAATTTTGGTTGCAAGCCAGCCGCGACGAAAAGATCTGGCAAGCAAGCGTAAAACCTTATCGTCGTTATCACAAGTATTTCACCGACCTCATAAAAAAAGGCGTGGATGAAGGCTCGTTTGTAGAGGTAGACCCTGAGTTAACGTCGCGCATGATCATTTCCACTGCAATGGGTCTGCTGCTGCAAAGTCTCATGGACCCGAAAGGCGCAAAATGGGAAAACGTTGCACGCGATAGCACGACCATGCTTGTCACAAGCATGTTGAAAAAACAAAAATAACATCAAAATCATTAATCAAACAAACCAAAAGAGGAAACTATGAAAATCGTAACAGACTGTGCGGCAGATATGTCGAATGAGGAAATGGAAAAGCTGGGCATTGTGCAAGCCCCGCTCTTCATCCAATTTCCTGAAGGTGAAGTGAACTCGGCAGATATATCAGCCGATGAATTCTATAACCGTCTGGAGGCAATGCGCCCACAAATTCCGACTACGGCACAGCCTTCGAGCGGTATCTTTGCGGAGTTGTATCGCAAACTGGCGCAAATGGACAAAAATATTCTGTCTGTGCATATTTCTTCCGGCTTAAGCGGCACGATCAACTCAGCACGAGATGGCGGCGAACAAGTGAAAGGCGAAGCTAATGTCAGTTTTTGGGATACGCTCACCCTCTCCGGCGGTGAACGCTTTCAGGTCATGGCAGCAGCATTGGCAGATAAAGCTGGCTGGGCAATGGACAAGGTACAAGAACGCCTGACTAAGATCCGCGAGAAGACCGAAGTTATCTACACACTCGATACCTTGGAATATCTCGCACGTGGTGGTCGTATTGGACGTGTGCAAGCCATGGCTGGAGCCTTACTCAACCTCAAGCCGGTCATCCGTGTCGACACAGATGGAAAATACAGCACGGTCGCCAAAGGGCGGTCGATTGGAAAATCCATTTCCATTATGGCAGACCATCTGGTTGAGAAATACGGGAATGCCCCAGTTTGGGTCACTGTTTTGCACGGACGTTTTGCCGAAAAAGCAGATCAACTTACCGAAGAATTCAAGCAAAAACTGAATATCGCCAAAATCGAAGTTCAGCGCATCTCGCCTGTTTTGGGTGTGCATACAGGTCCTGGCATTGTCGGTGCAGCCATCGTACCGATGGAACTGATGAGTGATTTAGTGTAGAAAGAGGAAAGTCAACGGGCTTGCGAGTTTCGCAAGCCCGTTTTTTTTAAGTAGTAAATTTTCTTGCCTTTGCTATTCTTTCGCCTAACGGCGGATGAGAGTAGAACATGAAGACCACCCATTTCTCAGGGTCGACCTCGCCGAGGTTTTGGTTTGCCAAACGAGTGAAAGCAGAAGCAAAGGCTTCATGCTTGCCCGTAGACTCTAAGGCATAATCATCTGCCATGTTTTCGCGCCAGCGAGAGAGATAGTTTTCAAGAGGCTGCGTCAACAAGCCGTATGCGCCAAGAATCAGAGAGAGTGCAGGGAAAGCCGCCACGTCTGCGATGGAGGTAAAGGAGAAAAAGGTCACAGCATAGTTCAAGGCTTGAGAGGCAATGAACAGCCCAATGGTCGTAAGAAGCGTGCCAGAGATGATCAAGAAGGGAATATCTTTGTGGACGTGATGTCCCAACTCGTGTGCCAACACCGTCTCAATCTCATCGGGCGTAAATTCGTTAATAAGGGTATCGCCAAGAATAATGCGACGCGTATTGCCCATGCCAGTCAATGCGGCATTGGCAGCTTTGGTACGTTTGGACATATCAAACTTGAAGACGCCTTTTACTTTCGTATTGGCGCGTTTTGCAAGGTTGAGCAGACGTTCTTCAAGGTCTTTATGCTCATCACCCAATGGAATATATTTATTGAACAACGGCATGATAAACACCGGCGCGAGGTTGGAAAGAAGCACATTGAAGAGCAATAATCCACCTGCAGCATATAACCACCATAGATCGCCAGTAAAACGCAATGCAAGATAAAGCAGTTCAAGCATCAACAACCCAAGCGGTGCGCCAATGGCGAGTCCTTTGATACGATCAATAACCCAATCTTTGAGTGACTGATTAGATTGTCCATAGCGATGCGGGAGGATAAAGCCACTGTAATAGCCAAGCGGCAGAGTAAACACGGAAAATATGCCGCCGAAGATGGCAACATACAATGCAATCAACAGCCATTCATTTGTTGTAATGGTAGTGAGCCATTCACGCAGGGAGATGCTCCAACCAAATACAAGCCATGCAATGGCATAGATGGCGTTCAATAGTGTATCGACCAACCAAAGACGGCGGCGAATACGTGCGTATTCTTTTGCTTGTTTTTGTCGTTCGAGGTCAAGAGTCGTTTGCATAGGTAGAATTATAGCATTGGGAGTTAGGCAATACAGCAGACGGTCTTATAATATGCGCTCGTCACTGCTAGTAAAACTTCCCTATTAGGATAAAAATGAATTTCATCTCAACTCTTGGATTTACGGGCACTATCATCGACCTTCTTCGCGCTGCGCCACAACTGGTGCGGCTTTTGCGCGAACGGAAATCTTTCGGCGTCTCAGTGGATACTTCTGGAACAAGTTGTGTCGTCAGCCTTGGTTGGACCACCTACGGCATCATCACCAATCAAATATTTGTAGCGCTTGCCTCTGGCGCCATAGCAAGTTTCTTTTTTATCATTACAGTAGCCGCTTTGCGTCTAGGGCGAAGCGCACGGGAATTTCGTGTGACCCCGCTTTGGTTTATTGTGCTCTTTTCGGCAGTAGTTTTTTTTGGGAAGACAGGTTTAGGACTAATGCTTTCAGTCAGCGCATTGATCTCAAATGTCCCACAAATCCGAGTGGCGTATAAAGAAGAAAATCTTTCCGGGCTTTCACTGGGCACATGGTTGTTGACTCTTTCAGGCGGCTTAGTCTGGCTGGTCTATGGAATTTTGCAAAACGACCTCACGATCATAGTTTCTACTATTTTTCAGTCAGTAACCAGTGCGATCATTATTGGGTTGAAGCTCTTCAAGCAACGAACAGAAAATGCCGCTTCCACCCGGCTTATTTCTGACTAAATAAAAAAGACAAAAGACTGGAAACTAAGCCATGACTGCACTTCCTCCCAGCGCCTACGAACTCGTACGTCCACTATTGCTCAATATGGATATTCATCTTGTTAGTCGTTCGATTCTTGCAAAACAAACACCTGCTCAGATATTTGTAGATAATGTCGAACGACCTAAAGCCTTGTTCGCCCAAGCAGGTCACAGATATATCCTTGCAGGCGACTCGGAAATAGACAGCTTCAATCTCGGAATTCAAAAACTATTCACGAATGTAATCTATCCGCGTGAGATTGCAGCAGGGCAAGAAGGCTTTGCACTTTACTATGATTCGCCTGCATGGGAGCGAAGAATGGATGCCCTGCTCGTAGAAAAAAAGACTATTCATGCAGATCGCGAATATTATGCATGTAAATATCTAAAACACAAATCGCAGGATTTTCTCCCCGAAGGTTTTCAACTAAAAGCGGTGGACGCTGACCTTCTCGTAACTCCCGGTTTAAAGCATCTCAACACTCTCAAAGAAGAGATGACCTCTGAGCGCCCCAGTGTAGAAGATTTTCTTGCCAAGAGTTTTGGTGTGTGTGCCGTTCATAACAACGAACTTGCTGGCTGGTGTCTCTCCGAATACAATGCGGACGGTCGCTGTGAGATTGGCATAGAAACCACAAGTGGTTACCGTCAACGCGGCATTGCCACTGCACTTACATTGGCTTTTCTTGAACACGCTTTCTCGCACAAAATTACTGAAGTTGGTTGGCATTGTTTCAAACGAAATGAAGCATCTGCAAAGACTGCTCTCAAGGCAGGCTTCGACAAAGTTTGCGATTACAAATCGTATATTGTTTTTCTCAATGAATAGGATAAAAAGAAGCTATCACAAAAAACGTGATAGCTTCTTCGCTTCTTTCTCAGCCGATAAATGCATTTAACTATTTATCGTTTGCCTTCTCTGCAGCCAACCTCGCAATCACCTGCTCCGATGTCATCACCTGACCATATGAGCTTAACGCCGCCAAAAACGCCTTATGGACATGCTCCGCGGGGATGACGGTGCCGTTAAATTCAAGGTCACGCGTCGCGCAGGCATCTTCCGCAATCCACACTTGGAAGCCAAAATCAGAAGCCGCACGAGCAGTTGCATCCACACACATATGGGTCATCATGCCAGTGATGACTACACGTTCTACTTCCCATCCTTTTAGTATTTCTAATAGATTTGTTTCAAGAAAAGAGTTGGGGTTATGTTTGTAGACAATTGGCTCGCCTTCAAAGTGCGCTACAGCATCATGAATATCTGAACCTTCATCTCCTTTAATAAAAAAGGTTGCATCCGGTTCCAGTTCAATATGTTGAATATGTACATGATGACCACTGTGTTCACGGAAACATTGCAAGATGGAATACGCCTTCTTTGCCGCAGCAAGCGGTTCCACAAGCGGATATTTTCCACCGGGGAAATAGTCTTTTTGAATATCAATAATGAGCAAAGCTGTTTTCATAGCACATCCTTTTTAGTTTGTGGGCAGGTTTCTCAGTAAATTTTCTGCTTGTCGTTTTAAATGCAATTTTTCTGAAAGTGTAATCGCTTTTTCAAAATCAAGCTGGGCTGCTTCCATTTTACCTAGCTCTACATATACTTTCCCCCGCCCTATATAGAGCCGTGCCTCTCGCGGATTCTGTTCAATCGCGCGCGAGAAAAAGATCACAGCTTCATCCAATTTTTGGTTGACGAGACAAGCCTCGGCGAAGCCCTGAAGTGCAAACGCATTTCGCGGGTTTTTCGTCAAGATGCGTTCATAGTAATCCTTCGCCCAATCCCAATGGTTTTCGTATACAACCAAGTTAACATCCACCATCACCAAGGCTTCTTCCGGCGAAAGCCCAACCGCCACATCTTGATCATGATGTGCGGATACGAGATCGCCCACTTTAAAATGCGCCAGCGAACGGATAATATAAAACAATGGCATACGAGGTTGCAAAACTACAGCCCTATTAAAGTTTTCAATTGCAGGCTGTAACTCACCGCGCTCCATATAGAGTGAAGCTAAGTCAAAATAAGGGACCGCCCAATTTGAGTTGATCTGTTGCACCTGTTTAAAATGCGCAAACGCGGCATCATAATCTTTATTGAGCATCAGGATCTCACCGCGTAATTCAAGCGCAAGAAAATGATTCGGATGTAATTTGAGCACACGGTCTACATCGGCAAGCGCCCGTTCACGTTGACCAACAGCAAGGTAGCACCCAGCTCTTGCCAAATAATTATTGATATCACCAGGTTGTTTTTCGACCTCAGCTGTATAAAGTTGCGCGGCACGTTCGTAATCGCCCTTCAAGTAATAATAGCCTGCTCGTTTAAAGATATAGGTAATTCCAAGGTTGATATTCTTAAGCAAAGAATGATTCAATGTACTGATCGAAAGCGCAATCAGCACACAAAAAGCGAGCAAAATATAATCTCGCGAAGTGACACCAAAAATAATAAGCAATATCAAAAAAGGAATGCCTACAGCAAGGGTAATACGATCTGCATTGGTCTTGCCGAACAACCATTCCATGACTGCATGAAAAATATTGCCGCCATCCAGCGGGTAGACAGGAATGAGATTGAACACCACCAAAATTAAGTTAACAATCGCAAGCGAGAAGAAGAGGTTCTGAAAGGTCTGTATCCAAATATAGGTTTGCGGGTCTTTCGAAAACGGCAAGAAAAGCATGGCAGTAAGAATGTATGCCAGTACACATAGAAACGCCAGCAACATGTTCATCAAGGGTCCGGCTGCAAAAACAAAGAAATTATGAGCTGGCTTTTCTGGTTTATACGCAAGATTGGTCAGCCCGCCCAATAGCCACACCACAATACTTTTCACTTCCACCCCCACCACTTGTGCTGCAAAGGCATGTCCTACTTCATGCAAAAGAATGAACAAAGTAAAGCCAAGCACCCACAACAGCGCTTCGACCACGCCACGTATATCGATGGGGTCAAAAAGATAATAAGCGATTGGAATACTAAACAGCATCGAAAAATGGAAACGAATATCCACTCCACGCAGGCGACCCAGCGACCAAGATAAACCAAAAAACTTCATGACTTAAACTCCCGCCTCATACGGTGCCTGAAATTGATTCTCACCATTGAATGGATTCTCACTTTTCACTTTCGACCGAAGTCCGCCGGGTTTTCGCCCCATACGTTGGTATCCCACTTAATGATCTTACCTTCTGGCAACTCGTTTTCTGCCAGCCAATTCTCAGCGCTTTTGATAATAGCAAACAAAATGGCGTTCTTTGAAGTATGTGCTAATTTTGTACGGCATCTACCAGTATGAACCCATGAAATCGCATTTTCTGAGTCAGAATAAATAGGAATATGAATGTTATGTTTTTCCTGCCAGGTCAATGCATGGACAATCGCCAAAAATTCCCCAACATTATTCGTCCCATCGGCATATGGACCCGAATGAAAAATCTCTTCACCCGTTTCAGTATTCACGCCACGATATTCCAACGTACCCGGCGCACCACTGCACGCCGCATCCACACAAACAGACGGCAAGAGCGGCTTGATGCTTGCCTCACGCCAGCGCCCGCTAGTGGATACCTTCCCAATGTAATCTTCGTATTTCGCTAAATATGCCGCATCTGCTTCGGCTTCGCTTTCAAAAGATTTAAATTGCGCCCCCACCACACCCTTCACCTGTTTTTCACATTCCGCCCAAGACGTGAAAATGCCGGTCTTGCGTCCCTTCCACACAACGTAATATTTCTGGCGCGTCATGCGTCAATTTTACATCAATTCAGTTTTGAATATTTGTCTTGACAAACGACATCAATACCGTAAAATACGCGCTCAATGAAAAGTCTTTCACACTTTTGCTCCTGTCTGTGGCGGGGTTCGTAACCACCGTCTGAGACAATATCCGCCCAAGCAAGCAGTCAACTCTCAAGGCAGTGGAACGGCTCCCGCGTGAAATGATGTCCGCGCAGGATGGTTCGCTGTCCTTTTTATTTGGTTGGCTGCTTTTTATTTTATACATACTTCTCGATCAGAAAAGGAAACTTTAGCATGTCGTACGCTCACCCCGAATATCTCGTAGAAACTGACTGGGTCGCTGAACATTTAGATGACCCCAACGTTCGTATCATCGAATCCGATGAAGACCCTTTGCTTTATGCCATCGGTCATATTCCAGGCGCCGCCCAAGTGGACTGGTTTAGCACCCTTCAGCACCCACTCCGCCGTGATTTTCTCACCAAGGAACAATTCGAACAGGTTGCTTCCAAGCTTGGCATCACCAATGACACAACCGTCGTCTTTTATGGAGATAAATCTAATTGGTTTGCCTGCTATGCACTCTGGCTCTTCCAATATTATGGTCACCAGAACGTGAAGATCGTAAACGGCGGGCGCGCAAAATGGGAAAAAGAAGGTCGTCCGCTCGTGAAAGATGTCCCATCCTTCACTGCTACTGCCTACAAAGCCAAAGAAGCCGATAAGTCTATTCGTGCATTCCGTGATGATGTCTTCAAGCAGGTTGACGCGAAGAAACCCTTGGTAGACGTCCGCTCGCCAAAGGAATATACAGGCGAATTGTTACACATGCCTAATTATCCCCAAGAAGGCGCCACCCGCGGCGGACACATCCCCGGAGCGGTCAGCATTCCGTGGGCACAGGCTGTGAATGAAGCAGATTCCACCTTTAAGACTGCTGAGGAATTGAAAGCGCTTTATGAAGGCAAAAACATCAAGTCGGAGGGTGAAATCATTGCCTATTGCCGTATTGGTGAACGCTCTTCATTGACTTGGTTTGTGTTGAAGTATTTGTTGGGCTACCCTACCGTCAAGAACTACGATGGTTCTTGGACCGAATGGGGCAACCTGGTAGATGCACCGATCGAAAAATAATGTTATCGTAGAGGCGAGGTAACCTCGCCTCTACAAAGAAAATTATGACCTTACCTAAAAAACTTCAAGAAATTGTAGATGATTTTGCCAGCATGAGCCGCGAAGAAAAGCTGGAGACGCTGATCGCATACGCGGAATCCATGCCAGATCTGCCGGAGCGTTTCCATTCAGAACGAGACAAAATGGAAGCAGTGCCAGAATGCATGACGCCCGTTTTCATCGCCGCCGAGAAAGACAGCACTAACGGCATCGTATTCCATTTGGATATTCCGAAACAATCTCCCACCGTGCGTGGACTGGCATCGATTCTGACCAATGGCTTAAATGGCTGTACTCTTGCAGAAATCATTTCTGTGCCGGCAGATTTTTACCTGCCTATGAATCTACAAGAAGCGGTTTCACAACAACGTATCAATGGGTTCATAGGTGTGTTGGCTCACATGAAACAAGTTGCCGTACGGGTTGGGTCAGGGTAGATTTTATAAGCAACAAAAAAACAGTCCCTTTATGGGACTGTTTTTATTTTCTATCCTTCGATCCAGCCTTGTTCTTCAACTGCCATAAAAATATCGGTGGCAGAGATCAATCCGATCAGGGTGCCATGTTCATCGGCGATCGGCAAGTGACGAATTTTTCTTTCTTGCATTAATCGAGAGCATTCTGCCAATGTCCATTCGGCGCGCCCAGTGACGATGGGTCCCGACATGATCTCGCGCACAGTGGTCTCTGCTGGGTTACGCCCGGCAACTACGATCTTATCGCGCACATCTGTTGTTGTTACAATCCCATATGAAGGATTCTTTTCGCTAATATCTACAACCACGCTATGAATATTACGGCGGCGCATGAGCGTCATGGCATGTGAAACGCTTGAATCAGGGTCTACAACAACAACCGGGCTGGACATCCAATCACGAACTAAGTTATTCATAATTCTCTCTCCTTTATAGATATTTTACAGTATGGGTGTAACTATCAGGTTACTCACAGCGTAACCAAAGGTTCGAGCAACAAAATCAAAAGTCGGCGGGGAAAGAAGCGTTTACTGGCTTAGAACAGTCCACGTTGAGCCGCCATCCGTCGTCTTATATAAAATATAGTTTCCAGAGGCATCAGAAGCAACGATCCAACCAGTTTGAGCGTTCGCAAAACTCATATCCATAATAGCATCGCCGAACTTCACATCAGGAATAATTTCTTGGACAGTAACACCCGCGTCTTTCGTGACATAGAACTGGTCATTGACATAAAAGACCATTTCATTCGCTGACGGTGTCTCCAGCAATCCATAGCCTTCAAAGGAAACTTCAGATTGCGTCCACGTGTTACCGCCATCTTGGGTGACATATACGATGGTCTTGGGTGTTTCAGTGGCAACCCGCAACGCAAGCAGACCTGTCTTGGGCGATAGGAATACCATTCCAATTACACTCAATTCACTGCCTGCCGCCTCTTGTGGAAGGATAAGGTTGATGTTAACCCAGGTCTTGCCGTTATCATCACTGCGGAAAAGATAGGTTTCACCGGGCGCATAGACCACGCCACCGATCCACGCTGTTTTTGTATTAAGCGGCAAGATCAAATTCTTGATACCGCCTAACGGAAGCGTATCGCTTGCATCAGCAAGATTAGGGTCATTGGTGTAAGTGCGATTCCAAGTTTTGCCAGCATCGCTGGTTTGGAAAACGGAAACTGCCATAGAGCCTGCACCAACCCCAAGATCAGACAGCATCCATCCATTGTTTGCATCAATAAATTGAATATAGCCGCCGCTAAATGGCGTTGAAAAACTTTCCCATGTTAAGCCGCCATTGGTGGTGTGATACAAGGTACCGCCATTGGGATATTTATTCATATCGGGAAATTGCACCCAAGCAGTGTTCTCATCTAGAAAATCTGTATTAACCAAATAACCGGCATCTTTCAAGTTTTTCGGGGTAACTTTATACCAAGTTACGCCACCATCGTTGGTACGAACCACATCTTCTTCCGTGAGTGCCCAGCCGTTCACTTCATTCAACATTTGAATGCTAAGAATGGCAGGAGACTCAATGATGGGCGCTTCAGCAACAGCAGGTAAGGGAGTATTAAGTGCTGCTTGTGAGAAGGCTTGAGGTTCTTCCGTCCCTGTCGCTGCAGGTTCTGAAGCCTCCGGAGCCGCCGTTGTTGCTACGGCAGGAGCACAAGCACTCACCAGTAGAGTAAGAACAAACAAAAAAGAGAGAAATCGTTTCATGGTTCTCCTTTGGCTATCAATAAATTATCCAAGATACTCGATCACGGTTGCTTCACCCTGCCCCACACCCACACAGAGAGTCGCCACAGCGTATTTGACATTGCCACGATTTTTCATCTCATGCACCAGCGTGGTCACGAGACGCGCACCAGAACAGCCGAGCGGATGCCCAATGGCAATGGCGCCACCATTTACGTTGACGAGTTCAGGGTCAATACCCAGGTCTTCGATTACAGCCAGCGACTGAACCGCAAAGGCTTCGTTCAGTTCCATCAGACCAATATCTTGAATCTTCAGCCCGGCGCGTTCCAAAGCTTTCTTGGTGGCAGGGACGGGTCCAATACCCATGATGCGCGGAGGTACACCCGCCGAAGCAGATGTCACGATGCGAGCAAGCGGTTTGAGGTTCAACGCCTTCGCCTTTTCTTCGCTCATCAAAAGCAATGCAGATGCGCCATCATTTAATCCAGACGAATTTCCAGCCGTCACAGTTCCCCCGTCACGAAACGCAGCTTTAAGTTTGGAGAGGCTTTCTACCGTTGTATCGCGGCGCGGACGTTCATCCGTGTCAACAATTTTCGGGTCGCCTTTTTTCTGGGGAATAGCAACAGGCACGATCTCCTGTTTGAAGCGTCCAGAGTCAATGGCAGCAATTGCCCTTGCGTGGCTACGCGCAGAGAAGGCATCTTGCTTTTCACGAGTGAGATGCGGACGTTCCGCGGCGATATTCTCTGCCGTCTCGCCCATTGAGTCAGTTCCGTGCATGGCTTTCATTTTGGGATTCGGATACCGCCAGCCCAGTGCTGTGTCATATGCTGTGAGGTTGCCGAAGGAAAACCCTGCCTCCGCTTTGGGAAGCGAGTACGGTGCACGGCTCATCGATTCCACTCCACCGGCAATGTACACATCCCCTTCTCCGGCTTTGATGGCACGCGAAGCCATATTGATGGCGTTCAAGCCTGAAGCACACAAGCGGTTCACAGTCACACCGCCCACTTCCACAGGCAAACCCGCGAGTAATGCCGCCATACGCGCCACATTGCGATTATCTTCGCCAGCCTGGTTGGCACAACCCATGAACACTTCTTCGATCTTTGCAGGGTCTATTTGGTTTCGTTCGAGAATGGCTTTGATCACATACGCCGCCATATCGTCTGGGCGCACAGATGAAAGGATGCCGCCCAGCGCGCCAATCGGCGTGCGGATGGCATCAACAATTACAGGTGTGGACATGCGTCCCTCCAGAGTTTGAATTCATAAATTGATTCTAACACTAGAGAGAGTGGTTATCGTTAATCTGCAGGTTGGTTCGCGGCGATCAGCGCCAGCAGGTATTCATTGAACTTTTTAGAATTCCCTTCCAGACCTTTGAAAAATTCATGATCAATCTTCTCGACCACTCCAATAGCTTGAACAGCCAATTTGCGTCCCTGCGCCGTAATAGACAATGCCTTTGCTCGCGTATCCGTCGGGTGCGGCTTTCGCAGGATTAATCCTTTTTCCTCCAAGGTGCGCAACACATTGGAGGTCATCATCACATCCATTTTGGCATGGGAGGCAAGGTCAACTTGCGTGAGCGGTTTCTCGCCGTCTGCAAGCCAGGTCATGGACGCGAGCAAAACGAACTGCGCATGAGTCAGGTCAAATTGCTTCAGCCCTGCATTGATCTGCCTCTGCCACATGCTGGAAACCTGCCAAAGCGAAAAACCTGGGCTGTCATCTGCATTATCAAATTGAAAAACGTCATCAGGCATTGATTTTCTCCGTCAACATCTGACTGGCGATCAAGTCAAAGTCAACCTTGGGGATTTCGAAGAACCCGAACCGAAACATATAGCCCCAACTCGTTTTATCTTTAATAAAAGTAAGAGCAGGGATCAACGGCTGGATGGGAACCTCAACACATTCCTTGTATTTTACATCACGGCGATAGGGAACAAATCCACCGCCCATATCAAATTGATAGACGGATTCGCCTGTCACTTCGCCGATGGCGGTAAATGCCTGTAATTTCTCGTTGCCTTCAAACTCAACCTTCGGCGAGTAATAGACAATGCCATCCCCTACTCGCATTCGCTTAAGTGGAGCCGCCTTGCCGTGATTGGCTTGCGCAATTCCCCAACGCACGCCGTTCATCACGTGATTCTTTGAGACCACGATCAACCAGTAACGCGGCTCGCTCATTTGGACTCCTTCGCCAGGTTCACCAGCCTGCCAATGGTCTCGGGCAAATCTCTGGCAGTGTCCTTGCCGATCACCTGCACGAACAGAAAACTCAGCGGACCCGAGATCGTCACGCGATGAGTCACATGTAAGCCATCTTTCTCTTCTTTCAACTCGTGGGCAAATTCCATTTTTGCCAGCGGCAAACTGGTCACATCCACAAAGCGGCTCAATGGCTGGCAGTCAACGATCACAGCCTTCGCTTCGGGTCCACCCACTGGCTTGAGCGTGTATTTCGTACCCGCTTTGAAATCACCTTCCATGCGGCACCACTCCACACCCTTATCCCATCTTGACCAATTTTCCACATCCGCCCAAACCTTCCAAACCGATTCCTTGGAAGCGTCCGTCACAATTGTATGTTCAGTTGTCCACATATTTTCTCTCCTATTTATTATATATACATATATTATATATATGTATACAATATTGTCAAGAGGGAGAAGTGACCTTCATCTTTTTCTATTCTTGATTCTCAAACCGCTTCCAATACGCCGACAGCTGATTCAGCTCTTTATCACTGAACTTGCTGAGAAAGTTTTCTCTCACAAAAGCGACGTGTGCCTTGATGGCTTTTTGGAATCTGGCAGCGCCCTCTGCGGTCAACACGGCATACGCGCCGCGGCGGTCTTCAGAAGCTTCTTCACGCGTCACCAAGCCTGCTTTTTCCAGTCGCTCCACCACCCTGCTCACCCCGCTGCGGGTGATGATGCTCTCTGCAGCCAGGTCTTGAATCCGCATACGGTGATTCTCATTCCATGAAAGTCGCAGCAAAATCTCAAACTCCACATGTGTAATATGAGAATGGGACTGTAAATCCTCTTCGATCATGCGGTTCATGCGCGCATAAACGCCCAAGAATCCGCCCCATGCATTCTGCTCGATCTCTGTAAATCCGTCTCTCATAGGAGTCTCCTTTTGCTCTTGACAAATGCGTGCTCACGCACATATAATAGAAATTACGTGATTAGTCACATAAATTTTATCACAAACCAGAGGAGGTACAAAATGAAAACAATCGCTCCACTTTGGGCAAGAATTATCGTCGGGCTAATGGGTTTTGTTTTTCTCGCTTCAAGTTTAATCGGCGGCGGATTCACCCCGCCTGGCATGAGTACCGATACCAGCGCGCCGCTGAGCGCGGGCTACATCTACAACTCGCGTAACGCGGCGCTCGGCGTGGCAATGTTGATTGCCGCTGGCTTTGGCGCCCCCGAAGCAATTGCCGCTGTGATGTTTGCGCGCTTCATCCTCGAAATCACCGACAGAGTCGCCATGTCGCCGCTGTATCCAGCCATCACACTGGGAAATTTGCTCCCGCCGCTTATCTCTGGGTTGATTGAGTTATCCATCGCCATCGTCATGCTGAGAATCATTTTCAAAAAGTAAACTATGAAAACAAAAATTTCCCTCTGGATCAACATTCTGCAAGTTGTCATTCTGGCAATCCTGTCTTTTCAGACTTACGCATGCTACTTCAACCCAAAGTTGATTTACCCAACCTTTGAATACAACGCGACCACAACCCAAATGATTTACACCCTCGCAGGGCGCAACGCAGTAATGATGGTCATTTCCATCATCGCGCTCGTCCGCCAAAATCCGCGCTTCTATTCATTTGCTTTTCTCATGCACAGCCTGCGTGAGTTGCAAGATATGTTCATCGCGCCATTGACGGGCGGCGGAATCGCGGTGTTCTTCGTGTTCCTGATCGTCTTCGTCATCCCTGAAATTCTCGCCACTTTCAAACTCAACAAAATGGCAAATGAAATGGAGCAAGCCGCGTGACCGACACATCCACCTGCCGACAAGACCCTGGCGTCTTCATCCCTGTGATTGACCGCAACAAATGTGAAGGCAAAGCGGATTGCGTCCCCGCCTGCCCGTATTCCATCTTCAAAGTGGATACGCTTCCCACCGACCTGCGAGTTGGTCTGACTTTCATCGGCAGACTCAAAGGGACAGCGCACGGCTGGCAGCAGGCGCTGCTCGTCCATCCCGAACAATGCCGTGCCTGCGGGCTGTGTGTCAAAGCCTGCCCTGAACATGCAATTACATTATCGCGTAATGCGACACACTTGTCCCGCTAGGGATTCATGTCGCCATTCGCAAAATAAATTTTGCGGTACGAAAGGATTCATCCCATGACCAAAACCCGCCTCGAAGCATTCAGCGATGGCATGTTCGCCATCATTCTGACCATTCTCGTGCTTGAACTACACGTGCCCGAATTGGAGAACAGCTCCTTCGCTGCTTTCAGCGCAGGGCTGATTCAACTTGCACCGAAGTTCTTTGCCTTCTTATTCAGTTTCTTCATCATTGCCATTTTCTGGATCAATCATCATGCTATCATTCACCACATCCACAAAGTAGACACCAAATTATTATGGCTGAATATGGGATTACTGTTCTTCTCCAGCCTCTTCCCTTTCATTACTGCTTTCATCGGCGACTATATGATGAATCCGTTTGTGGTGGCGTTATATCCGCTCAACATGGCGCTCTCTTCGCTCACAATCAACGCACTGTGGAAGTATGCCTACGTAGACACTGACCTCGCACCCAACACCATGACCGACGAAGAAAAGCAGGCACGTATGAAACGAGACAGAATGGCGTTGTATATTAACCTTGGTTCGGTGGTGCTGGCATTCATTTGGGTTCCGATCACATTGACCATTATGGTGGTTTTCCCATTCGCCTTTGTTGTACCGACTTTATTAGGAAAAAAGGATAAGGAATGAAAGACAAAATTATCCTTATCACAGGCGCCACCAGCGGAATCGGATTCCAGACCGCGCTGGCGTTGGCAAAAATGGGCGCGCAAGTTATCGTCACGGGACGAAGCAAAACCAGCGCGGAAGAAGCAGTGACAAAACTCAAAGACGCGAGTGGAAATCTCCGCGTGGATTTTCTGCTGGCAGATCTATCGGCGCAGAAAAATGTCCGCGCTTTAGCCGAGCAGTTCAAGGCGCGGCATGAGCGTCTGGATGTCCTCATCAATAATGCAGGCTTGGCGGCATCCAAAAAAGAATTGACCGAAGATGGTCTCGAATCCGATTTTGCGATGAACGTGGTCGCACCGTTTTTGCTGACTCACTTGCTAATGGGTTCGTTGAAGAAAAGTTCGTCGCCACGCGTGGTTACGCTCATGGGCGGCGATGTACCTGCAACTTTGGACATGGACAACCTGCAATCAGAAAAATCGTTCGATGGCTTGAATACATATTCGCAAACCAAACTGGCGATGATGGCATTGATGTACGAGTTTGCCCAACGCGAGAAAGGCGTGACGATCAACGTTTGCTACCCTGGGCAAGCCAGCACGAACATGACCCGCAGCGTGACACCCGAAATGCTGCCTCGTGCCATGCGTTGGATGTTCCCCATTTTCAAATTGGCTGTTCGTGAAGACGGCGGTAAGTCTGCGACGAAGGCTTCGCGCTCGTCAGTGTATCTTGCGTCTTCATCCGAAGTCGAAGGTGTGACTGGCAAATACTTCGATACGAATTGCAAAGAAGCGGCGTGGTCGCCTGCAGTGATGGATGTATCAACCCGTGAAAAATTATGGAATATGGTTGAAAACATCTCTAAAAAATGAATGACCTTTGTACACGCTTGTATATGACGCCTGACACTATTCCCTAACTTCCGAAAACGACATAATAAAGATGGTGGAGAAATCCACCCAAGTTTGTCATACTTATATACCTAAAGGAGATCCAATGGCAGCAAAAGGCTGGATCGAAGTTAGTGATACGTATTGCAAAGGCTGTGAACTTTGCATCAGCGCATGTCCACAAGATGTGATGGAACTGGATATGACGCACCTCACCTCAAAGGGATACCACCCCGCGCACACGTTCAAAGACGGTTGCACGGGGTGTGCTATTTGTGCGGTTGTCTGCCCTGATGCGGCGATTACCGTCTTTCGTGAAGTGACCAAGGCTGCGCCGGTTGCGGCGTAATTATTTGTAGGGGCGACTCGCGAGTCGCCCCTACCGGTTACATGGAGAAACGAATGCCAAAAGAATTATGGAAAGGCAATGAAGCCATCGCAGAATCTGCTGTGCGTGCCGGGTTGGGTGCCTATTTTGGGTACCCAATCACTCCACAGACAGAAGTACTGGAATATCTCTCACGCCGTATGCCCGAATTGGGACGTGCCTTCGTGCAAGCTGAATCTGAATTGGGCGCGATCAATATGGTCTATGGTGCGGCATGCACAGGTGTACGCGTGATGTCCTCCTCTTCATCACCGGGCATGAGCTTGATGATGGAAGGAATCTCCTACATTGCAGGGACAGAAATTCCGGCAGTGTTGGTCAATGTAATGCGCGGCGGACCCGGCTTGGGAAACATTGCCCCAGCTCAAAGTGATTACAACCAGGCTGTGCGCGGCGGCGGGCATGGAGATTATCCACGCATTGTGCTGGCACCTGCTTCGGTGCAAGAAGCTATTGACCTGACGGCTCTCTCCTTCGACCTCGCTGAAAAATATCGCATGATCACACTCATCATTCTCGACGGCACAACCGGTCAGATGATGGAACCGGCTGAAATGCCAGCCATGCAAGAAATGCATCGCAAGAATTTTGAGTGGGCAACCAACGGCGCGATGAATCGCGAACGCCGTGTGCTTTCTTCAATTTACCTGAACCCGTTGGATGAAGAACAAGCCAACCTGCGCATGTTGAAAAATTGGAGAAATGTGCAAGCCAACGAAGTTCGTTACAAAGAATATTTTCTCGACGATGCCAAATATGTTGTCGTCGGCTTTGGCACGGCGGGGCGTGTTGCGCTCTCGGCTGTCCGCGAGGCGCGCGCGCAAGGAATCAAGGTCGGGCTTTTAAGACCGATCACCGTCAGCCCGTTTCCGTATGAAGCGCTGGAACAGCTCATCCCGCAGGCTGAGGCGTTTCTCGTCGCTGAAATGAATATGGGGCAAATGCTCGATGATGTGCTAATGACCGTTCGCGGGCGAGTTCCGGTTGAGTTTTACGGGCGACCCGGCGGCGTGGTTCCCTTCCACAACGAAATCTTGGATGAAATTCATCGCCTCGCTTCTGGACCTTTGGCTGTTACCACAGACCCAAGAGATTCCTGGCTGACAAGGATGACTGCATAATGGCTACTCCAAATAATCTTGTTTATGAAAGACCTGAAGCTTTCACCGAAATGCCCACCCACTATTGCCCAGGGTGTACACACGGCGTGGCACATAGATTGGTAGCAGAAGTGTTGGATGAAATGGATCTGGTTGGGAAGACGATCGGTGTTGCACCGGTAGGATGTTCCGTCTTTGCATACAACTACTTTGATACCGATTTTGTTGAAGCCCCACACGGACGTGCGCCCGCCATGGCAACCGGTGTGAAGCGTGTACTGCCAGACCGTGTGGTCTTCACTTATCAAGGCGATGGCGATCTCGCGTCCATCGGCATGGGTGAGATCGTCCATGCGGCAGCCCGTGGCGAAAACATCACAGTAATCTTCATCAATAACGCCAATTACGGTATGACGGGTGGACAAATGGCACCGACTACCTTACCCGGCATGAAGACCTCCTCTTCTCAAAGCGGACGCGATGTAGAAACCCAAGGCTATCCCATCAAAGTATCTGAGATGCTCTCCACCCTGGATGGCGTTGGTTATTGTGTGCGTCGCTCCCTGCATGACCCGAAGAATATTCGCCTCGCGAAGAAAGCCATTCGCACCGCATTTGAAACCCAGGTGCGTGGACTAGGCTTTTCAATGGTCGAATTGCTCTCCACCTGTCCAACCAACTGGGGCATGACCCCGGTCAACTCGTTGAAGTTCGTGGAAGAGCACATGATCCCCTCTTACCCGCTGGGTGATTACAAGATCAGTGATGCGATCAAACAGATAAAGGTGTAACATGCAAAAAGAAATCATCATCGCAGGTTTTGGTGGACAAGGCGTTTTATTTGGCGGACAAGTACTTGCCTACGCCGCCATGGACAATGGCTTGGATGTAACGTGGATTCCTTCGTATGGTCCTGAAATGCGTGGCGGCACAGCAAACTGCACGGTCGTTATTGCAGATCATGAGATTGGTTCCCCACTGGTCAAGAATCCGCCGCTGGCAATTGCGCTCAACCTGCCTTCCTTCGACAAATACGAAGCCGCGCTTGCCAAAGGCGGCACGCTGGTGGTCAACAAATCCATGATAGACCATAATCAACGCCGCGACGACATCCATGCTCTGTTCGTGCCATGCAACGAAATTGCCGAAGAGATCGGTGACCGTAAGTTGGTCAATATGGTGGCGGTCGGGGCTTTGCTCACTGCCCTGCCTGAAATAAAGCTTGAGGATGTGGAGAAGGCACTCGAAGGTCATTTGCCTGCCCGCCATAAACACCTCTTACCAAAGAATTTCGAAGCTCTGAAGCGTGGTTTTGAAAACGCGCAAAAGGAATGGGATAAAGTCCCGGCATAAATAAACTGATAATAAAAGCCCATCTCTAATTTCTGAGGTGGGCTTTTATTTATGGTTTAATCAGGTTTATTCTGCTGGAGATTCTTATGATAAATCGATTTCGCAATTGGGCAAGTACACCTACCTTTGAAGATGAAAATAAAAACCTTTCTGCGAATCTACTCAATCTGATCATTTGGATATTGGTTATTTCAACGAGTTTATACGGTATTATCGCCCCAGTTGAACCAGAATTTCTAAATCAGCGCCTTTTCTTTATCATCCCCTATATCCTTATAAATTTAGTTGCAAAACAACTCCTCAACAACGGGTATATCGACTTGGTTGGGCATTTTATTGTGATCTGTTTATGGGGAGTCATTACTGGCGCATTATTCGTAGGTGCAGATAATAAAAACCCAGCTTTTATGGGTTATGTTGTGGTGGTGACGTGTGCGGGGTTGGTCTTAAACCGAAAAGCTGCTATCTCATGGGCGTTGATATCCATCATTACCGGCGCCTTGATCTTACAATTCGGTATTCTTGGTTTTTTACCACGCACGGCGAATGAAACGCCGCCCTTTGCTTTTTGGTCTGCACAAGCCTTGTACATTGCAGTTTGCTCCATGTTATTAACGCAAACTCTTCAGAAAATTGAAGAAGCTCGCAGCCGAGCGCAAAAAGAATTGCTTGAGCGCAAACGAGTTGAGGCAGAACGCGAAAGAATCATTGGCGAGCTTGAGATAAAAAACGCGGAGTTGGAACGTTTTACATACACCGTCTCTCATGACCTAAAAAGCCCGCTAATTACCATTGGTGGCTTTATCGGGTTACTCGAAAAAGACACGCTTAATGGAGATGTAAACCGGCTGAAAAATGATCTGGAAAAGATCCGCGAAGCAAAAGATAAAATGGCGCGTCTGTTAGACGAGCTTTTGGAGCTCTCGCGCATTGGGCGGGTAAAAAATCCGTCTGGTGAGTTTTCATTGAAACAGATCGTCGATGATGCGCTTACATTGGTTCAAGGCAGAATTACATCCGGAAAAGTACAAGTAATAATTCATGAACCTTTACCAATGTTATATTGCGACGGTCCGCGATTGGTAGAGGTAATGCAAAATCTACTGGATAATGCGGCAAAATTTATGGGAGACCAGCCCGCGCCTCAAATTGACATCAGCGCACGGAATGATGCCGATGAAGTTATCGTATACATTAAAGACAATGGCATGGGTATTAATCCCATTTTTCATACCAAGATTTTTAATTTATTCGACAAACTAGACCCCAAGAGTGAAGGGACTGGTGCTGGGCTGGCACTGGTCAAACGCATCATTGAAGTTCATGAAGGGCGGATCTGGGTCGAATCAGACGGGCTCGGGAACGGCAGTACTTTCTGCTTCGTTTTGCCAAACACCAAATTTTAGAGGATCAAGCAATGACCAAACGCATCAACATTTCATCTGGCGCAAAATGGGAAGACATCGTCGGGTACTCAAGAGCTGTCAGAGTAGGGAATATTATCGAAGTTGCTGGAACAACTTCAGTGGACGAAAGAGGCGAGATCGTCGGGTTGAATGATCCATATGCGCAAACAAAGTACATCCTGCAAAAAATAGAAAAAGCCTTGGTTGAAGCAGGCACTTCACTAAAAGACGTAACCCGCACGCGCATGTTCGTCACCGATATTTCCAAATGGGAAGAAGTTGGCAGGGCACATGGCGAATTCTTCCGTGAGATCAAACCGGCTGCATCGATGATCGAAGTGAAAGGATTAATCAGCCCGGGGCTATTGGTGGAAATAGAAGTCACTGCTGTTATTTCGTAAGTAATAAGTTTATTAAAAATCCGCATTCTTGTTTCGAATGCGGATTTTTTGTGTACAATGATTTTGTCGATCCGAGAGCTAACTTAATAGGTTATGGAGGAAATATGCACGAAATCACGTTGATCATCAATATTGTTGTTGCGCTGGTGGTGGCTTTTATTGGCGGAGTCATCGCGAGGCGGCTTGGGCTGCCAACCATTGTGGGATATTTATTTGCAGGCATTGCCATCGGACCTTTCACCCCGGGTTTTGTAGGAGATACACATACGATCAGTCAGCTCGCCGAGTTGGGAGTCATCTTCCTGATGTTCGGCGTGGGGCTGCATTTTTCACTGAGCGATCTGTGGAAAGTCCGTTCCATCGCCATCCCTGGCGCATTGGGGCAAATGGCGCTTACTACGCTGTTGGCATTTTTTCTTAGCCGATCCTGGGGCTGGAATGCATCAGCGGGCATTGTGTTGGGTCTGGCAATTTCCATTGCGAGTACGGTTGTGTTGTTACGCGGCTTGATGGATAAAGGCTTGCTCAACACGGCACATGGGCAGGCTGCCGTCGGCTGGCTGGTATTGGAAGACCTTGCCACAGTCCTCATTCTGGTGCTGATGCCTACACTGGCAAACGCCAGTGGTCCGTTTGATTGGGCAGGGCTGGGGCTTACTCTCGTCAAAGCAAGTGCATTCGTGATTTTGCTTTTATTCGTTGGCAAACGTTTTATCCCCTGGGTGCTTTTGCAGATCGCGCACACGCGTTCACGCGAGTTATTCATCCTTGCCATTCTCGCCATTACTTTAGGGACGGCTCTGGGCGCAGCAGAATTATTCGGCGTGTCCTTTGCACTGGGTGCATTCATCGCAGGCGTGGTCGTCAGCGAGTCGCCGCTGAGTCATCAGGTCGGCGCAGATGTCTTCCCTTTCCGCGAAGCCTTCGCTGTATTGTTTTTTGTTTCCATCGGAATGCTTGTCAACCCAATCTATCTTCTCAATAACATTGGGTATGTTCTGGCTCTTACTGTCCTGATTGTTATTGGCAAATCACTCATCACGTTATTGCTTGGCTCGGTCTTCCCATGGCAGGGGCGCACGGCTCTGGTCGTTGCGGCAGGTTTGAGTCAGATCGGCGAGTTCTCGTTCATCCTTGGTCAGTCTGGCATTGAGTTGGGGATTCTGACTCAGGATCAGTATTCCTTAATCCTGGCTGGAGCGCTGCTCTCGATCACGGTCAACCCGCTGATGTTCCGCCTCATTGACCCCGCCGAGAATTGGTTCAAAAAACGACCGGCTTTGTGGCGGCTGTTAGATCGTCATCGCCCATTAACACTTGCAGCGGAAGAAAAAGTTGTGGGTCATGTAGCCATTGTCGGCTATGGAAGAGTCGGGCGAAATATATCGAACCTGCTTGGGAAGATGTCCATCCCACATCTGGTGATCGACTCCGATGCAGAAAACATCGACGAATTGAATCGGCTGGGCATTCCGAATTTATATGGTGATGCTTCAAACTCCGAAGTGCTAACGCATGCCAGGTTGGAAACTGCGCGCGCACTTGTGGTGGCTGGACCCGATGAATCGACCAGTGAATTGGTCGTTGCCGCCGCGCGCGACCTAGCCCCAAAACTCCCCATCATTGCGCGAGCCACCACTGAGGAAGGCATCAAACATCTTGCCAAACTGGGCGCACAGGATGTCATTCACCCCGAACTCGAAGGCGGATTGGAGATCGTGCGACATACGTTATTAAAGTTGGACTATCCGTTGCAAGAGATCATTCAATACATGGATGCCGTGCGGCATGACCATTACGACATGCAGGTCAACACGGAAGAAGAACATCGTTCTCTGCACGACCTGATCCATGCCACGCAAAGCATTGGCGTGACCTGGCTGACGCTGCTTGCGCCAAATCCGCTCATTGGGCAAACGCTTGCAGAAGCCAACCTACGTGCGCGGACGGGCGCATCCATCGTGGCGATTATGCGTCACAACGAAGTGCTCGCAAATCCAAAATCACATACGATCTTTGAAGCCGATGACCGCATCGGTTTCATCGGCGACGAAGAACAGATCGAAGGGATTAAGGCATTGCTTGAATTAACTTCGTAGCAACAAGATAATTTGCAGCCCGCTTTCAGGCAAATTTCTCGCAGAGATCTCCCCGCCTTGGGCTTCGATCAACTGTTTGGAAATTGCCAGCCCCAATCCCGTTCCGCCAGATGCGCGTGAGCGGGATTTTTCTTTGCGCCAGAAACGGTCAAAGATGAAGGGTAGGTCGGCTTCAGGGATGCCCGTGCCATTATCGTTGACCGTGACCTGCAAGCCGTCAGCGTTTTTATGGGCGGTCACCCACACCCGCCCGCCTTCGGGCACATACCGCAACGCATTGCCAATAAGATTGCTCAACACCTGTTCCAAACGCTGCGGGTCGAGATGTGCAGTCAGGTCGCCGCTTTGTTCTGCAAACGCCAAAGAAATTTGCTTCTCCTTCGCCTGAGCGGAAAGCAATTCAAGCACAGAGTCGATCAGGTTGCCTACGTTGACATTTGTTTTATCAAACACAAGTTGACGTTTCTCAGCCAAGGTCAGCAGACGCAAATCATCCACCAGGCGTTCGAGCAGATAGGTCTGCTCAAGCGCCGTGGAAACTTGAGGTCCGTTCTCGGCATAGATGCCGTCAATGATGCCTTCCAAACGTCCGCGGATGACGGACAAGGGGGTGCGTAATTCATGGGCAACATCCGCGAGCATGTCGCGGCGTTCACGGTCACTGCGTTCCAGTGAGGCTGCCATTTCGTTGAAACTCTCTGAAAGGCGGCGCAGGTCTTGCGGTCCTTCGGTTGGGATGCGAGTATCGAGTTTGCCATCAGCAACGGAGCGTGCGGCATAAATCACATCTGCCAATGGGTTGACAAAGCGGCGCATGAGCAAGGTTGCTACGACCACTAAAAAGATAGCCAAAACCAATGAGATGATGCCCACAGGGAAGACAACAGCGCGCGCTATTCCAAAGCGCTGCGAGAACGATAAAGGCGCCAAAACCAAATATCCCACCGTCTCGTTGTTTGCGAAAAGACTAAAGACCACATCCTTAGTTTGAATGTTATACACAGAACCAACCGTCGGCGTGGAGGAGGTATCAGAAACTGAAGCAGGTCTTCGGTCCAGAATGATGCGGTGATCTTTATCCAACATCAAGCTACTCATTTCATCTAAACCATTTAAGGACGTAAAGATCGATTCGACTCCATCCCAATTGCCATTGGCAAGATAATAGCCTTCCAACGTGCTAACGAATGGAAACGGAATGGGCGTTGAAGATGAGGTTAGAAAATAGCCGATCAGCAACGTGAAGAACAAAAACGAAAGAAACAGGACGACAACAAACGCCCGTAACAAAAGGTTTAGTAATCGCTGGCGGATCTCACGAACAGAAGAATGCATCTATGCCTCAAACTTGTATCCAACGCCATGCACGGTGATGATCAATTCATCCGGCTCCAATTTGCGGCGCAGGTTGCGGATGTGCGAATCAATGGCGCGTTCATAACTCTCGAACGCGACACCATGTGCTGCATTAAGCAATTGATTGCGGGAAAAAATGCGACCGGGCTGACTCATAAGCGTTGCCATGATCTCAAATTCTGTGGGCGTGAGTTGCAGCGTGCGCTTCTTTATCTGGACTTCAAAGTGGGTTCTGTCCAATGAAACATCATCCACGCGGATGACTTCTGCCGCCGAGTCGCCGCTGACGCGACGCAGCACAACCTTGACCCGTGCCACCAACTCGCGCGGACTGAAAGGCTTGGTGATGTAATCATCGGCGCCGATCTCCAAACCGATCAGCTTGTCAGTTTCTTCCACCCGTGCCGTGAGCATAATGATAGGCACATTGCTCTCGCGCCGAATGGACTTGCACAATTCCAGCCCGTCCATTTCAGGCATCATCACATCCATCACGATCAAGTCCGGCTTTTCACGCCGCGCCGCGGCTAGCCCTTGCATGCCGTCACTGGCAGTGACCACATCGAACGCAGACGCTTTTAGGTAATCGCGGCTGATCTCCAGGATTTCGGGTTCGTCATCGACGAGAAGGATTTTTTTGGACATATGATGATTATAGACGATGGACGATAGACCATTGACCATGGTCCATCGTCTGCGGTCCGTCGTCCTATTCGTATCGCAACGCCACCATCGGGTGCAGGTTCGCCGCGCGGAAGGCGGGATACAGCCCAAAGAAAATACCGATGATGAGCGCAAAGAAGAAAGCCAGCAAAATGGAATTGGCAGTGATGACAGACGAGATCAATCCGCTTAGGCTGAAGGCAAGGGCAATGCCTACGCCAAGCAGTATTCCCACAAGTCCGCCCAGCAAACTCAAGGTGACCGTTTCAATTAAGAACTGAGTCAATATTTGATTCTTGGTCGCTCCAACCGCTTTGCGCAGACCGATTTCCTTCGTACGTTCGGTAACCGACACCAGCATGATGTTCATAATGCCAATGCCGCCTACAAGAAGCGAGATACCTGCAATCGCGCCCAGGAAGATCGTCAGAGTTTGCGTCACGGTGTTGAGCGTCTCCAAGGTATCGGATTGGCTCATTACGTTGAAATCCAATTCGTCGGTGGTCTTGAGTTCATGCGAACGGCGGATCATATACTCCACAGTGGCAGAGACGGTGTCCATATCTTTTTCATCCGTCACAGAGACGAGTATATTATTCACGGTCTTTTTGCCGTTATACAAGGCGCTTTCGCCAAAGAGTTTGGTGTAGCCCGTTTCAATGGGGATAAAGATATTCTCGTCTGGCGAGCCGATGGAAGAACCTTTCTCTTCCAACACGCCCACCACCTGAAACTTCAAGCCATTGATGGAAACGACCTTGCCGATCGGCGAGATGGTGCCAAACAAATCCTCCGCAACGCCTGAGCCGAGCACTGCCACCAAATTCTGTGATTTGTTATCACCATCGGTAATGAAACGTCCATCGGCAAGAGTGAAGGAGCGCACATCTATATGAGCTTCCATCACGCCCACGGTGGGTGCGCTAAAGCTCTCACTGCCAAATTTCACTGTATAACTCGCCTGATAGACCGGCACAATATCAGAGATATTGGTCGTCAAGGCGCGGTTGAGCAGTTGATAATCTTCATAGTAGAGGTGGCTCGCCTGTTGCGATCCGCCGCTAAGCGCAGCCGGACCCGACTGCATCCTACCCGGAGAAATGGTCAATAGATTCGAGCCGCCGCTTTGGATCTGGCTGGTGATGCTGGCGGTTGCACCTTCACCGATCGAGAGCAACGCTACCACCGTCGCTACACCAATGACGATACCGAGAATGGTCAACACCGAACGCATCTTGTTGGCGCGCAAAGCACGCAAAGCGATCTTTAGGTTTTCTGAAAATAACATGTTTCCTCACATCGTAAGGGCGGGGTGACCCCGCCCCTACGCCTCCACTCGTGGCGCACCGGCTTTGATAGGATTCGGGTTGACTTCATCGGAAACGATCTTCCCATCCGAGATGCGGATGATACGGTCAGTGTGACGCGCTACATGCGCATCGTGCGTTACGAGGATCACCGTCTGACCGTTTTCGCGGTGCAGGCTTTGGAACAAGTCCATGATCTCTACGCCAGTTTTGCTATCCAATGCGCCGGTGGGTTCGTCTGCCAATAAGATAGCAGGTTCATTCACAATCGCACGGGCAATCGCCACGCGCTGCTGCTGTCCGCCAGAAAGTTCATTGGGAGCATGATGCGTACGCTTGCCGAGTCCCACACGTTCCAAGGCTTTCATGGCGCGGTCATCACGTTCTTTACCAGAAAACCCGGCATAGGTCAGCGGAAGTTTGACATTCTCCAACGCGCTTGTGCGTGCCAGCAAATTGAATTGCTGAAACACGAAACCGATCTTTCGTCCGCGCACATCGGCGAGGCGGGTTTCATCCATGTTCTCCACTGAAACATCATCGAGCGTATACCGTCCACTGCTGGGCACATCAAGGCAACCGATGATCGACATGAGCGTACTCTTACCCGAACCGCTTGGTCCCATAATGGCAACCATCTCACCTTTTTCGATGGTGAAGCTCGCGCCATCCAATGCGCGCACTTCGCTTTCACCCATTTGATATACCTTGGTCAACTCTTCGACATGGATCATTGATTGCCTCCAAACGGGTTCGGCGCTTCAAAGCTGCTTTCGCGTGCCGTGGTCACCACGTCGCCTTCGGTCAAATCCCCGGTCACTGCCACCATTTCACCAAGGATCGCGCCGCCCACCACATCCACACGCACGGTTTCATTGCCGCGCAGCACCCAAACGAATTCACCTTGCGAGTCATTTTGAATGGCAGTAATAGGCACTGCTAAAGTCGCCGTCTCGCCGCCGATCTGAATGACCAGGTTCATTGTCGAACCTAATGGCAGGAAGACGCCATCTTCCGGTTTGTCGAGATCGATCCGCACAGCATATTTGACAAGACCAGAAACCACTTCGCCCACCGGGTTGATGGATACCACCTCACCGGTAAACGTGACACCGGGCAACGCATCCGACTCCGCCGTTACCTGATCCCCCACCTGAACCTTGGCAATGTCTGATTCATCCACCTGCGCATCGACGTAGAGGTTTTCCAAATTAGCAATGTTCACCGAAAGTTCACCCGAGGTGATGACATCCCCGATCACCTGCTCTACAGAAAGTACCTGTCCATCAAACGGAGCGATGATGCTCATGGTGTTGACAGTTGCCTGAGCGGCGTCCACTTTGGCTTGAGCGGCGATCACATCTTGTGACTGGTCACCCGCGAGCAAACGGTCATATTCGCGCTGGGCGTCTTCATACTTGGCTTTCTTCAACGCCAGATCGTTCTCCGCTTCAATGATCCAATCTTCGGGGGCGGGTCCGCGGAAGGTTTCGGTATCGTAGTCGTACGCCCAGCCATTTCCTTGTTTGACCAACCTGGCAAGATACTTCGTCTGCGGAACGCGCGTATCGGTTTGCAGATATTTCAAATAGTTCACTGCATCGTCATAATCTTCCCTGGCATCCTTCAAATCAATAGCCGCCTGGGCAAGATCGGTACCAGAATTAAGCAGGTCGTCGAGATTTTCCTGGGCATTGATCAGGTCTGCCTGTGCGGAGACGATGCTCGATGAAGTACTGGTTGGGTCGAGGGTCAACAGAATATCGCCAGCCTTCACAAAATCACCCGGCTCCACGTTGACCACTGCCACGGTGCCGCTGGTCTTCCAGTTTAGGTTGGCAAAGGGTTCTGCTTCAAGGCTGCCGGTCGAGTCGACGGTTTCCGTCAGCGTGAGAGAAACTACCTGGGCAGTTTCCGTTGCGGCTGAGTCTGAGGCGTTCGCATTTCCAGTCAAGGTACCCACAAGCAAAGCGATCACCACGAGCGCGCCAGCGGCGATCCACCAGAATTTTTTGTTTTTGATCCAGTTTGACATTTGATTTCTCCTTTTGATTGTCTACAGGATACTTTTCAAATGTGCAGAAATTATGCAGACCGGGTGGACGAGTATGGAGGGTTCTTGGGTACAATTAAGGCATGAAATACGAAACTATCCCTCACGTCACTCTCCCCAAGATCGGCTTTGGCACTTGGAAGATCGGCGGCAATTCCACACCCAACCGTGCCGTGGACGAAAAATCTCTGGCGGCGTTGCGCTATGCGTTGGAGATCGGTTACACCCACATTGATACGGCTGAAATGTACGCCAGCGGACACAGCGAAGATCTGGTCGGGCAGGCGGTGCGCGAATCGGGCAAGAAGCGCGAGGATGTGTTCATTACCTCCAAGGTCATCCCGAGCCATTTAAAGTACGACGATGTTTTGAAAGCCTGTGAAAATTCACTGCGCCATCTCAACATGGATTACATCGATCTGTATCTCATTCACTGGCCCCAACCAGGCGCAAAGTATGAAGACACGTTCAAGGCGTTGAACAAACTTGTGAGCGATGGGAAGGTAAAGCATCTCGGCGTCAGCAACTTCGATCTAAAATTGCTCAAGCAGGCGCAGTCTCTTTCTGAAACGCCCATCATCACCAATCAGGTTCCGTTCAGTTTGGGCGACCGGTCTTACATCAAAAACGGCGTCTTGGAATATTGTCAGCAAAACAACATCTTGTTAACCGCATACTCGCCCGTTGAAGAAGGCAATCTGCGTTCAAACAAAATCTTGGACGCTGTTGCCAAAGCCCATCAAGCCACGATATTCCAGATCGCGCTGGCGTGGGTCTTGTCGCATCCGCGGGTTATCACCATTCCCATGTCTTTCAACCCGGTTCACATCCGTGAGAATTTTGAAGCGGCTGATATTGAACTCAGTGCAGAAGAAATTAAAAAGCTAAACGATCTATGATGATGCAAGCCCTTCCAGAAATTCATATCATCGAAGAAACCGATACCGAGCTTGAGCCAATGTACTCCGTCATCATCCACAATGATGATGTGACCCCAATGGACTTTGTGGTGGAAGTACTCAAGCAGATCTTCTTCCTCGGCAACGACCGCGCCGCAGAGATCATGCTGGCAGCCCACATCAAGGGCTCGGCGTACGTGCAAAGCCTGCCGCGAGGCGAAGCCGAAAAGCGCGTGCAACGTGCCCATCAAGCCGCGGGCATGCAAGGCTATCCGCTCACCTTTACAGTAGAACGCGAATGACCTCCAACCTCGAAACTCTTACCGAAATCAATCTCAACGATCTCGTATCCTCTTTTGGCTGGCAGAATTCTCCTCTGCTTGCCCGCTTGCTGCGCTTCTTCTTCCGCAAGCCTGCACAGACTTTTGCTCAGCACATGGTGGAATATGATGACATCGTCGGAACACATGGAATTGTTGAAGGCGGATGGAATCTCTCGCGCCGCTACGTTCAAAACATCCGCATCATCGGCGCGGACCGGATTCCTGATTCAGCGTTTCTAGCCTTATCCAATCATCCCGGCATGACCGATACGGTCACACTTTTTGCAGCGTTAAATCGCAAAGACTTGCGCATCATCGCCTTGGATAGACCCTTCCTCAATGCGCTCCCGCATACCACAGCACAACTTTTCTACGTCTATGATGACCCTGCCAAACGCATGACACTTGTGAGACAAGTCAGTGCGCATCTCAAAAAAGGCGGCGCCATCCTCACCTTCCCTGCCGGGCATATCGAACCTGACCCAGATATTTACCCCGGCGCCGTCGACTCGCTCAAAGCGTGGACAGACAGTGTGGGTGTCTTCATCCGCATGGCACCTGAGGCGGCGATCTTGCCTGTGCTGGCGCGAAATGTCGTTGCGAAGAAGTATGCAGAACATTGGTTATTGAGAATCAAAAAGACAAAAGAGGAAAAAGAAAAACTGGCGACAGCCTTGCAACTACTCGGCATGGTGATGTTCAACGAAAAGCCCGTAACGGTCACCATCCAGATCGGGAACCCGATCTACGCCAAATACTTGGGCGCGAACGAAACCGACGCCATCCATCAAGCCGTGTTGGCTGAGATGAAAAGCTTGATAGAGAATCCCCCGAAATAAAAATGCTGTGTCACCCTGAGGGAGCGCCCTTCGCGACCGAAGGGTCTCTGAGTATAGTCGTAGAGATCCTCACCGCACTGCATCCGCACCGCGGTGCATGTGTCGCTTCGCTCAGGATGACATTTTTGAAACAGGTTCTTACTGTTTCCGCACGCGATTTGCAATGATCGAAGCCCCGGTTGAAGGGCTGGGCAAAGAGCTGCCTGCTTCGATGGGTTCATCGCCATTGTAATCTTTGAGTTGGGGCCACTTCCACATGATCCACAATGTTCCAAGAATACAACCAATGCCCCCGGTAATGACGGCAAAGGGCGCACCAAAGAACTGCGCCACCCCTCCCGCTTCGATCTCGCCGAGCTGTGGTCCGCCCATAAAGAATATCTGATTAATGCTCGTCATGCGTCCGCGGACGTGATCTGGCGTCTGCAATTGCCGGATGGTATTGCGCACAATGGTACTAACCCCGTCCGCGCCGCCTGTGACAGCAATTGCCAGCCATGCAACAATAAAGGACTTAGTGAGCCCAAAGATAATGGTTGCAATCCCAAAAATTATGACCGAAATAAGAAATACCTTTCCTTGCTTCCGAATTTCCTTGATCTGCGAAATGACCAAAGCCACCGCCACCGCCCCCACCGCAGAAGCAGCAGAAAGATAACCATACTCCACCACCCCTACATTCAATACATCTTTAGCGATGATGGGCATCAGGGTACTGGCAGAAGCGAAGAAGGTTGCGACGAAATCCACCATCATGGTGGAGAAAATGATCGGTTTGGCAAGGATAAATCGAATACCGTCTTTGATGGAATCTACACTGATGCCTGCTGTTTTCTCCCCGATCACTTGGGGTACATCTCCGATCATCAGCAAGGCAATGATCACAGCGACAAACGAAAAAGCATTGAAGTAATACACTGCCGCCTGTCCAAAATAAGCGATAAAGAACCCGCTCAACGCAGGTCCGATCACGGCACCCGCTTGAAATGCCGTAAAGGTCATGCTGAAGGCGTTTGGCAGATCTTCTTTAGTAAGCAAGTTCGGGATCAATGCCTGGCGGGACGGACCATCAAACGCAACAACAACTGCCTGCAAGGCTGTGATGACATAGATATGCCAGATGGTAACCTGACCAAATTGAGTGAACAAAGCCAGGATCAAAGCCAATACCGCGGCAATGGACTGGGTCACGAACATCACTTTGCGTCTGTCACGCGAATCTGCCAGCGCGCCCCCGATCAGGGAAAAGATCACCACCGGCAAAAAGCGCGCCACACCGATGCCCCCCAAGGCAATTGGATTCTTATCAATCTGATTGACATGCCAAAATAATGCCCAGAGCTGCATCTGGGTTCCAGTGATGGAGATGAGTTGTCCAAGCCAAAGGTAAAAGAATTTTTTATGTTTTAGAGATGGAGGAATATGCATTTTATTATTTGTAGGGACGAGGTAATACCACGAAGTGGTATTACCTCGTCCCTACGCCATTAATTTCTATGTTCCCCAGTCACGGAGATATAAAAAGTCGTAGCCGATAGTGCGGTTACTGATCTTCGCTATCGGCGGGAGCATGCGCTTAAACTGATTGCGGCGAATACGCGTGGTGACAGCGTTAACAAACTTCTCATCGAAGCCCGCCTCTATCGCCTCTTGCGGACTGTAGCGTTGGTCTACCAAGAGATAGAGCAAGCGATCTGCTTCGGAGTAGGTAAAGCCTAATTCGCCTTCATCGGTTTGGTCTTCCCACAGATCGGCTGAAGGTGGTTTATCCACGATGGGAGATGGAATATTCATCGCCCGTGAAAGTTGCCGCACCTGTGTCTTGTACAAATCACCGATGGGATTAAGAGCATTCGCTGAGTCGCCAAAGAGTGTGCTATACCCCAGAAGTATTTCGGTTTTGTTACTCGTACCCACAACAAGCCCTTTGAACACTTCGCTTTGGTCATAGATCACGATCATGCGCTCACGCGCCATGATATTGCCTTTGCGCAACTTGGACATATCGGGGTTGAGCTTGAACAAGGGGTCAACCATGTCGGTAATTTCAATAGTCTTGCTGGGCACACCCAATTGGTCGATCAATAATTGAGCATGATCTAACGAATCTTTGCTCGAAGCTTTATACGGCATGCGTACCGCAAGGACATTGTCTTTTCCAAGTGCATCCACTGCCAATGCCAATGAAAGTGCCGAGTCAATGCCGCCAGAAAGCCCGATCACTGCACGCGACATGCCAATGCGGGTAATTTCAGACTTGATGAAACCTGAAAGAATCTCGCGAGCCAAGTCTGTATTGATGCTGAGGTTGATATCAATCACGGGCAAGGATCCTGTTCATTTCTTTTTGGACGAGGGCTGTGCGTTCGTCACGCAACAATGGCAGGCGCGCACGGGTGCGGCGAAGCTGATTCAGATCCAATTCAGAGTATGTGATGGCTTCTTCGTTATAAGGTCCATGCGCCAGTTCTTCCCCAGTCGGGTCAAAGATCGTCGCACCGCCCCAAAAGTGAAGTCCATCTTCATAGCCAACACGGTTGGCATGCGCAACGAACGAGGTGAACATACTGGCATAGGCTTTGGTGATACGTTCCACCCAGCGTGCGGATTCGAGCTTGTCTTTGTCATTCAGTCCGCGACCCGGCGAGGCGGAAGAGAAAAGCATAATGTCGGCGCCATCCAGCCAGAGCAAGTACGGAGGCGAAGCATGCCAGAAATCTTCACAGATGAGCATGCCCACACGTCCAAACTTCGTATCGAACGAACGGACCGCATCCCCCCAAGCGAAGAAGCGTCCTTCATCAAAAAGTCCATAAGTAGGCAAATACACTTTGTGATGAACGTGAAGGACTTTTCCACCTGAGAGATAAGCAGAGGCAATGAAAAAGCGATGACGAGAATCTTCATCCACAAAACCAACTACAAGGTCAAGATCGTGAGATGCTTTCAGGAGATGTTTGAAGACAGGGTCATCCTCTGTTGGCTTGTGCGCAACAGAAGCAACCAGATCCTGCAACACATAACCAGTAAGAGAAAGTTCCGGGAAAACAAGCAAGTCAGCCTTTTCGGCTTTTGCTCGTTCAATGTATTCAAGATGTTTGGCGAGGTTGGCTTCCACATCGCCAAGCTTTGTATTGATTTGCGCGAGGGCAAGTTTAATTTTCATTGCAAGAATCTTACCACTAAAAAATACAAGCAAAATTATTTTGACACTACGATCTGAACCGTGTCACTCTGGTCATCCGAAGCAGTCACTGTCACAGTAATCCCTTCCACTGTAAGAGTTTCACCTACCGCCAAAGGAGATTGAACCCGGTATGGGTCATCATCTGAAACCGGCAGCACTGTAATCGTCCCTTCACCAGAATAAATGGATGTATCAGCCAAATATACCAACGCACCCGATTTGACAAGTTTCGCATCTGCCCCAATGGGACGGCGGGATTCAACCACCAAGGCTTTACTTTCGCTGATGGGTACGATCACCGCCTTAATGCCGCCCTGTGTTTCGATCGGTGTGAGTGTGGTTGTTTGGTCGGTGGTCGTTTGGCAAACGACCTGTTCATCATCCAGCCAGCTTAATTGCCAGCGCTCGAAGGCAAAGAAACCCGGTGCGCTGCCATCTATAAAACCCATCAAACTAAAATCGCCCACAAAGCGATGCTGGTCGGGATAATTATTGGGGTCATATTGATACGCGTATAAGTCTGGCAAACCCATCATATGACCGGTTTCATGGTTTAACCAATAGGAACCCCACCCCGGCAAATCAGCGCCCGATGTGGCACCATTAGCAAAAGTCTTGCCGTCAGCAAAATATCCGCCGCCGGGCGATGCGCCAAAAGCAGGTCCATAGGGAATGGCGCTTGCCTCAGGCGGCACAAGCACGATCACAGAATCGGCGGTGGTGAAATCAACCTCTGCATCCGCAAGGGTCACAGCTTCTTGAATGAACGCCAGATGACCGTCATAACTTCTAATACCTTCACCGTAATGAGCAGAAGGCTGACTCAAACGCAGCCAAACCGGATGCGGAAGAAGAGTCCATCTCATTCTGCCGTACGACATTTCAGAATAAAACGCCTCGGCGCCGGGTGAAATAATGCTCAATAATTCTTCAGGGGTTTGCGTGGCGGGCACATCCGAAAAATCAGCAAAGAGGACAATCGTCTTTACATCACCGACTGACGGCATTTTGAATGCCGGGTTCGGCAACCCTAACCCAACATTGGTAAACGAGAGCGGCGGCAATTTACATTCTTCCACAGAGGCTGCCGAGGTTGGAAATTCTATGCTTACAGCTTCCGTTTCAGGTAGAACCGTTGGAGAAACAAGAGGTTCAGTCTCGATAGAAGGAGCCACAGGTGTTCCACTTCCACAAGCAGATAGTATGAAAACAAATATCCAAACCCAATGTAGTGAGTGTTTTTTCATCGCTGCATCTCCTATAAATCTAATCATCCATATGTAACATAAAAAACAAAAGCCCAGCTTGAGTAAGCCGGGCTACTGCGGAGAGGGAGGGATTCGAACCCTCGGTGGACCGGAGCCCACAACAGTTTTCGAGACTGTCCCATTCAACCACTCTGGCACCTCCCCAGTTTTTGAAGCGGGCGAAATTATACCCGAATTTTTTTAGACATCTACGGAATCATGTAGTTCAGGGTAATGGACTTTATCCATACCGCGTTCTTTCAACAAAGCTGTTAATGTGGTCGCTTGGTTTTCTTCACCATGAACAAGGAAAACATCTTTCACGCTTTGCTTAACAGACGTAGCATACTCTACAAGCAAGTCCTGTCCAGCATGACCCGATAATCCGCCAATCGTTGCCACCTCGCACTTAAGTTTATACGCCTCTCCAAAAATACGAATTTCCGGCTCGCGATCTGCCAACCTTCGTCCCATCGTATTTGGAGCCTGCCACGAAACGATACAAATCGTGTTGCGCGGATTTTCAATGTTATTACGGATATGATGAACAACGCGCCCCGTTTCTGCCATGCCCGAAGCAGAAATAATCACCATCGGGTCTTTTCGCTCATTCAACGCCTTCGACTCATCCACAGAGCGGATATAAGAAAGCATATCAAAATCCAACGCAGGGTGACGCGACTCTGCTACGAACTTCCGAGTTTCATCATCGAAACACTCCAAGTGGTTCTTGAAAATATCCGAAGCTTTGACCGCCAATGGGCTATCCACGTACACAGGCACACGAGGTACATCCCGTTCATACATCATTTGATTCAAATGATAGACAATTTCCTGAGTGCGTCCCACAGCAAAAGCAGGCACAATCACCTTTCCGCCACGCTGAAGTGTGCGTTTAACTACACTTTCAAATTCTTTAAAAGCCAATTCAGGATCATTATGTTTTTTATCCCCATACGTGCTTTCCATAATCAAATAATCAGCATGGGAAGGAAGAATCGGGTCTCTCAGCAACGGCAATTTATATCTGCCAATATCACCAGAAAACCAAAGATGCGTCTTTTTTCCTTTTTCTTCGATCATCAACGAAACCGAAGCAGACCCTAAAATATGCCCAGCTTCATAAAAACGTGCTTGCACACCAGGAATTGGCTCAAAAACCTCTTCATAACTCTTACCAACGAACATACCCGCCACAGCCTCGGCATCTTGCTCTGTATAAAGCGGCTCAATTGGTTCTTCGCCACGCTGTGCCCGCTTCTTATTTACAAACTCCGCATCCGACTCTTGAATCCGCCCAGAGTCCGCTACCATCACGCTGGCGATATCTTTTGTAGCATTGGTGGCAAAAATCGGTCCTTCAAAACCTTGCTTCACTAAATTTGGTAAATTCCCCGAATGATCAATGTGAGCATGCGAAAGAATAACCGCATCCACATCTCGCGGGTCGTAATGAAAATTCAAATTGCGGTCATACGACTCCGCTCGTTTACCCTGATACATCCCACAATCTAATAAAAGTTTCTGCCCATTGATTTCCAGTAAATGCTGGCTGCCTGTTACCGTATGTGCCGCACCATGAAAATTAATTCGCATGCTTCACTCCTAATGTCTTGAGAATTTGGGTTCCAAATTTTTCATACCGTGCTGGGGCATCTTTCATCAACTCTTTTAAATCTTCCAAATCTTTCGGTGGCTTTTCAGAAAGAATCGCCAAATATGGCTTCGGGAGGATAATATCGGACTCGACTTCCATATCGGTCCCAACTTTCTTTCTCCACACCTTCAATTTTTCCAAACGACGTAAAACCGCATCATCCTTACGTTCGGTCTGCTTCCGCTCTACTAACGGAGCTTCACTTCCATGCTTGATCGCACCTAAAACCATGTCACCCCATAAACGAATCTGTTTCTCACTCAAGCCAGCCGCTGAAAGATCTACCTTCGCTTCAGGTGGATTCTTTGCTAACAAAATCAATACATCATCCATAACAACTTTATATGGCGGGCGATCGAGGCGTTCCGCTTCACGGTCTCGCCATTTACATAACTGAGCAACAATGGTCAACTCGCGCAGAGAAAGGTCTTTACGCCCGGCAAACCGCTCCCATGAAGAACCATTCGAACGCGGCTTGGCATCTTCAAGGTGGCAGGCACGTTCAAAATCCTCTTTGGCAAAATGCAATCTTCCTTTTTCTTTCAATTCCCCTTCAAGCACATCACGCAAGTTAAAAAGATAATGTGTATCCAACCGTGCATAATGGATTTGTTCTTTCGTCAGTGGACGCTCCGCCCAATCAGCTTTTTGGTGGCGCTTGTCCATTTTGATGTCAAACTTATCGCCAAGCAATTTATCCAACCCTACTGCAGGGTACCCTAATACCCTAGCTGCATGCATCGTATCAAAGAGATTGGTAAATGAGAAATTAAAGTCGCGCCGCAGACAAATCAAATCATATTCTGCGGCATGAAATACTTTTTCTATTTTGGAGTTTGAGAAAATTGGAGCTAGAGGACTTAAATCTCTTAAAGCAAGTGGGTCAACGATATAGTCTGAGTTTACAGAAGAAAATTGAAGTAAACAAACCTGTTCACGGTATGCATGCAAACTATTCGATTCAGTATCCACTGCTACACGGGTTTGTGCAGCAAGGTCCTGGACCATCTTATTTAACTGTTCAATTGTATTGACCCAAATAGGCGGCGACAAAACTTCAGACATATTCGCAGATTATAAACCCGATACAAAAAGAAGGAAGTCACATATCACTTGCATCATCATTTCAGGTGCATCGCAGCCAATAACTTGTCATATCCAAGCTGGAGGAAATAGCCCAAAATCAAGGCTGTAATACTTCCAACAAGAAAATTGAACATATACACATTTCCCCATTCCTCTACTTTTAAGGCTATATCCATGTAATGCCATAGTGGGCGATGGACCAAATAAGCGAAATATGACGCTGTAGAAAGGAAAATCCAAATTTTCCACTGCCCAATACTTGTATTCTTGAAAATGGAAAGAGTCAACCATATCCAGCTAAGTGCAAATATCACAACTACCAAAATCAAAGCCCCATGAATATCGCTCAATTTTGACACCAAAGCCCATAAATAAAAAAGAGAAGAAAAAAACACAGCGAGCAGTTTATATCCCACTGGCGTATCAAGAGACCGATTCCATAAATCATTAAAACGATAAAGACACATACCTGCAAAAAATATAATGTAGTACCGAAAGAACCGTGGGTCAAACAAACCTGTTTTTAGGTGAACAAAATAAACTACAAAAAACACTACGGTAGAAAAAACGACCAATTTAGTTGTATTTTGTTTTGAGAATGCAGTCAGAATAAAGAATAATATCAGGAACACAACCAGTAAACTGATATACCACAATGTCAATAATGGTTTTACATATACTGGCGAAAAAACTATTTGCAAGTTCAATATATAAATGAGAGTATCAAAAGGTTTTAAAGTATACAAAAGCGTAAAAAAAGCCAAGGCTGCCCAATATGGAGGGTAAATTCTCACAAATCGTGCTTTTACAAATCCCCAATAATTATTTTGATAACGTTGCAGAGAAGCATCCATAAAATATCCACCTAAAAAGAAAAAGGAGCCCAACAAGAATGCAGCCATAAATTTAGCCAATGGGTCAAGTGAAATACCATACACAGATATTCCAATAATCTCAGAATGCAATATCAACAAAAGCACAATACTTAATCCACGCAAAGCCTCATATTCATAAAGTTTATTGGTAGATTTGTTCATAGAGTTTTCTCCATCACAATGGCATCTTCGCCATCAGAATAGTATGCTTTCCAGACATCGATCGTACGATATCCCTCTTTCTCATATAAATTGATAGCCCCTTGATTCGACGTTCGAACTGTCAGTCGCGATCTTTGGACACCAAGCTGGCTTTCACAAGCGTGCAGCAATGCAGTTCCAATTCCGCGGCGCCGAAAGTTTGAATCCACTGCAATGGTGGCGATCCAGCCCCATCCGTCGCGTGGACGCGGGTCACCGGCAATAAAACCGACCATGTTGCCAGCTTCCACCGCTTTGAGACGCACTACATTAGAGAATGTCAAAACTGCGATTAGGTCAATCATTGGCCAGGCGTCACGGTCAAAACTTTCCTTCTCTAATTTTCGTAGTGCTGTGAGGTCAAGAATATTGGCAGGGATAATTTCCATAAAAAATAAGGTCTCTCTTTTCGAGAGACCTTATTGTATTACAAATCGTTTTACTTCTTTGAATCTTTACCGAGGAAGTTATCCAACATGCTGGTAAATTCCATCGGGAAAATGTACTTGGTGGAAGGACTCATACCCATCGACTTCAGGGTTTCAAAATACTGAAGTGTCATGGTCTTCTGATCAATCTTATTGGCTGCACCGAATATAGTTTCCAACGCCTGAGCAAAACCCTGCGCACGGAGCAATTGTGCCTGTCGTTCACCTTCTGCCTGAAGAATTGCAGATTGTTTCTGACCTTCTGCTCGCAAAATGTTAGACTGCTTTTCACCTTCTGCAACGTTGACTGCCGCTTCACGTGTACCGGTGGACTCGGTCACCACGGCACGACGAATACGTTCAGCAGACATCTGGCGGTTCATGGCATCTTGCACATCACGCGGAGGGATGATTTCGCGGATTTCAACATTGGTTACTTTCACACCCCAACGTTCGGTTACTTCATCGAGACGAGTGCGAAGCATGTTGTTGATGTGTTCACGTTCAGAAAGCACATCATCCAATGGAATACCACCGATCACAGCACGCAAGGTGGTTGCCGCAATACCAGCCGCAGCAGACTCAAAGTTACCAACCTGCAACACCGACTGAGCAGGATCAAGCACCTTGTAGTACCACAAAAAGTCGATCGAGATCGGAGCATTATCTTTAGTAATGGAAGTCTGATGAGGAACTTCACGCACCTGTTCGCGCAGATCAACTTTGACAGGGCGATCTACACCAGGAATCAAGAAAACCAAGCCAGGTCCTTTGGGCTTTTCCAAAACACGTCCCAAGCGGAACACGACCAAGCGTTGATATTCTGGCACAACCCGAATCATATTGAACGCGGCAATCACAATCACTAAAACGATAAAACCGACCAAACACAAACCAAAACTTGCAAATGCACCATTCATATTCTCTCCTTCAAAATTTACGATTTGATAGGTTCAACAACGAGGACAAACCCCTCGCGAGCAACAACTCGAACGTGGCTTCCGGCAGAGATTTCGCTTACACTTCTGGCAGACCACAATTCCCCATTAATATACACGCTTCCTTCTTGATGCACAGCCGTTCGTGCCTCCCCCATCTGTCCCACCAAAACACCCAGATCATGCGTTGGGCGCGCATCTGCCGCTTGAATGGATTTTCGAACAACAATCCATAGAAACGCAGCGACTACCCCAGATGAGAATAAAGCGACCAACGGATTCACAGCTGGCTTCCAACCATCTACGGCGAATAAGAACACAGAACCTATTACCAACAGAAGGATGGAAACTCCAAGGAATAACTCCCGCCTTGGTTTCTGAACCGCATAAAGAAAAGGCGCAACACTCAAAAATAAAATGAGTAAAGCCCACCAATTCATTGGAAGATTATAGACAGCATAACCCGCCAACAGAAAACAAAAAATCGCTCCCACCTCTAACATTCCGGTTCCAGGCGTAACAATAGCCAGAAAGGCTAATACAACTCCGCCAAGAAGGAATAAATAGGCAATATTAGGGTCTAAAAGGAAATCCATGTTTATGCCTCCATATAATTATACAACAGCATTCCTAATAAAGATTTACGGAATGCTCATTGAAACGTTTCAAACCAATTTCTCTAGCAGTTGTATAATGGACAAGATAAATTCTCCCATAGGAGCTCAAGTGAAATACACAAAAATATGTGTTATTGGGTTGGGATACATTGGTCTACCCACAGCATCTACATTCGCAATGAACGGGGTGGAAGTCCTAGGCGTAGACATTAGCCCAACTATTATTGAAACTTTGAACCGCGGTGAAATCCATATTCACGAGCCAGGTCTTTCAGAAGCATTTACGAACGCTGTCAAAAGCGGAAAATTCATGGCTGCCCTCAAACCAGAAGAAGCCGATGCTTTCATAATTGCCGTTCCAACGCCATTCAAACATAACGAAACGGGCAACTACAACGGCATGACCTACAAACTGGCAGACATGGAGGCTGTAACTTCTGCAGCAGAATCCATCGTACCGTATTTGAGGAAGGGAAATGTCGTCGTCCTCGAATCGACCTCTCCGCCTCGCACGACCTTTGACTTGGTTGCCCCCATTTTAGAAAAATCCAAGCTGAAAGCGGGTGTGGACTTTCACCTTTGCTATTCACCAGAACGTGTCTTGCCGGGGCAAATCTTGCTTGAATTGATCGAAAACTCACGTGTCATCGGCGGTGTGACTCCAGAGTCTGCCAAAGCCGGCGCAGACTTGTACTCCATCTTCGTCAAAGGGCAGATCATTCAAACCGATGCGACCACAGCCGAAATGGTCAAACTGATGGAAAATACCTATCGCGATGTCAACATTGCCATCGCCAATGAATTCTCTCGCCTTGCCGATAAATTTGGCGTGGATGTTTGGGAAGCCATCTCCATTGCCAACCTGCACCCACGCGTCAAAATTCTCAGCCCCGGACCAGGGGTTGGGGGTCACTGTATCAGTGTGGACCCTTGGTTCTTTGTAGAAGCGGCGCCAAATCTCACCCCGTTGATTTACAACTCTCGCCAGGTCAACGATGCGCAACCAGCTTTTGTTGTAGATGTGGTCAAACGCACACTTGGCTCTCTCAAAGGGAAAAAAATCGCTGCACTCGGCTTGGCATACAAACCCGATGTGGACGACCTGCGTGAAAGCCCGGCAGTTGAAGCGGTGCATTTCCTCCAAAAAGAAGGGGCGGAAGTGCTTGCGTGCGAGCCTTTCAAACCAGATGCCAAATTAACCGGAATTACCATCGCACCAACCTTTGAAGATGCAGTTCGTGATGCCGATGCGATCATCTTGCTCGTAAAACATACAGAATTCAGCAATCTTAAACCCGAACAGGTGGCTCAACAGACAAAAGCTCGTTTATTAGTTGATACCGTCCACGGTTGGGATGCTGACCAATGGCAACATGCAGGATTCCGCTTCATCAAACTTGGGTCTGGAAAGCCTGCGTAACTATTCTGCTAGAAGAATTTCCGTACAAGATTGTGAGCCACCTGCAACTGCTTGCATACTGCAGGTGGCTTTTGCACAGGATGTAAGCCCTAGAGCAAGACAGAAATAAAGCAACAGAATTGTGGGACGTTTTGTAAACTTCCTTAATTTAAACATATTTGTTTCTCCATATATCTAGTAGGAAATTTACGTTATAAAGGAACTATGAGAATCCTTACAGTTTTTGGAACGCGACCAGAAGCCGTCAAAATGGCACCAATTGTGAAACTACTTGCTTCTGCGCCAGGGGTGGAAGCTCGGGTCTGTGTTACAGCACAACATCGCCAGATGCTTGACCAGGTCTTGAACCTGTTCCAAATCGCACCACATTACGATTTGAACCTCATGCGGGATGGACAGTCTCTTGCTCAGTTGAGTGCAGATATTTTCACGCATCTCGACCCCGTTCTAGAAGATTTCAAACCAGATTGGGTACTTGGGCAAGGCGATACGACCACAGTTGCCATCACATCCATGCTGTGCTTTTATCGCCAAATCCGCTTCGGGCATGTGGAAGCTGGTTTGCGGACCCATGACAAGTGGCAGCCTTTCCCAGAGGAAGTAAACCGCCGCATCGTCAGCGTCATTGCAGATTTGCATTTTGCACCTACAAATTGGTCGAAGAGTAATTTATTGCGCGAAGGTGTAGACGAAAATACTGTTAGAGTGACTGGGAATACTGTCATTGACGCTTTGCAGTTCGTGGCAAAACAAGCCGAACCGGCAGAAATCACTGAACTCGTAAAGTCTAAACTGAGCCATAAAAAGTTGATTCTTGTCACAGCACATCGCCGTGAGAACTTTGGCGAGCCAATGGAGAATATTTGTAAAGCATTGCTCCAGATCGCAAGCCGAGGGGATATAGAGATCGTGTACCCCGTTCATCTCAACCCTAATGTCCAAGAACCAGTCACCCGTCTATTGAGAGGCGTGGAGCATATTACTCTGCTGCCGCCACTAGATTATCTTCCGCTTGTACATTTGATGAAACATGCAAACATCATATTGACCGACTCGGGTGGCATTCAGGAAGAAGCGCCTGCATTTGGCATTCCAACCCTTGTATTACGCGATGTGACCGAACGCCCGGAGGGAGTCGATGCGGGGACGTTAAAGCTGGTTGGAACAGAAACCAGCCACATCGTCGAAGAAACGATGCGGCTTTTGGAGGATGAATCTGCATACAAAAAGATGGCGACATCCGCCAATCCATACGGAGATGGGCATGCTGCAGACAAAATAATCCAAGCTTTACTAGGCAGTAGGGAAAACCTGTAATCTTTCGCCAGATAACTGTTTGTAATGTCTTCAGGGGTGTTTCTGAGTATAATGACAGTGGTGGTAGTAATGAGGAAAACTTTCACGCCCATTGTTCTGACGCTCCTGCTTCTGGCTGCTTGGATTCCTGTTCACGCACAGTCTGTAGAGACTCAATATTTCAGCGAGACGGGGCATAATGTCTCTGGGGACTTTCTTGCTTTTTACAATAGCAACCCTAACGCCGCCTACCTTTACGGATACCCCATTACCGAACAAATTACCGGTCGCGATGGAAAAAGTGTGCAATACTTCCAGCGTGCCCGCTTTGAATATCGTGCCGATCTGCCGGAGGGGCAACGCGTTCAGTTAACGCAACTTGGGCGCGAAACCTATACCTCCACTGGGTTGCTGGATGTTGGCAATTCCTTTGCCTGCCGCAACTATCCTGAGACAGGCTTCTCGGTTTGTTTTGCTTTTCTTGAATTCTTCGATGCCAATGGTGGTGTATCTCAATTCGGGTACCCGATCTCTGGGTTTGAATATCACGAAAATAAAATCGTTCAATACTTTGAACGTGCCCGTTTTGAATGGCAGCCTTGGCGAGCCGACGGGTATCGTGTGGTGATTTCAGATCTAGGTCGAGCCTACTTCGACAAGCTCGGCGAAGACCCTGCCCTGCTTGCTCCTGCCAGCCCGCTCAACAATGCTCCGCGCGTCATCACAGAATTGCGAATTCGCGCCTTTGTTTGGAAAGCCGTTACCCTCTCAAATGATGAGCAGATGTTCTTCGTGATCGTACAAGACCAAAACGCTCAACCGGTTCCAGGCGCATCCTGCACTGCAGTGGTGAACTGGCCTAACGGCGCAAAAGATTCAACTATCATTACAAGTGATACAAATGGTGTGGGTGTCGTCTCTCTTGCTTTTCAGAATCAGCCTTATGGCAGCTTGATTTACACAGACATCAATTGCACCTACAACAGCCTAACTGGCAAAACGACAACATCCTTCAGAATTTGGTACTAAGCAAAAGCCTCCCACATGGGAGGCTTTTTTTATAAGATTTCTTTCAAATCAAACACTGGACCATCTTTGCAGATCATTTTCCAATCATGATCCACAGACAGGGCACAGACGCCGCAATCGGCGAGTGCACCACAAGGCATGGGCGCACGGATAAGAACCTGCGCCTCTACCTTCGCCGTGATTTGGTCCTTCCCTGCCAGCATTTCTTTTAGCTGATTTACCCTCTCCCTACTTACATCCATGGCAATATAGTCTGCCCAGCGAAGCACGTCAAGTAGCCCTTTAACCGGCTGAATTTCTACCACCTCGGGCAAGTCTTCTACAGACGAGTTGGAAACCAATACCACTTCGGCATTTTGTTTCAATGCTTGTGAAAGCAATCCCAATAAACGGGCAGGAATATCATCAAAAGCGACAAGCGCTATTTTCCTCGTAGAAAGTGGTAAGTTGAAACCATGCCCGATCGGTCCGCGTAGATGTAGTAGTTGACCTGGCTGCCAGGAAGAAGGTATTGGCGGTGCGAAGCGGAATCCATTTTGAGGTGAGAGAAGGCTTGAGAAAAGAGGAACAGGCAGGGGCGAGTCTGAGCCGGCTGCATGGGCAAGGAGATACTGCCCAGGGGCAGGAATCAGCTCGGGCGGGCATGAGATCCGTGCGGAGCCATCCAAAAAGAGTTCTTCGATCTTTCCTGTGCCAGTTTTCATTTGAAAAATATTAACATGCTTCGGTAGCCATGGCAAGCCAGTTATAATTTTGCAAGATCAATTGGAGGAACCATGAACATTTCAAGTTTACTGCAAGGTATTGCTTCTTTCGCATGGATCGGATTTATAGGAATTTTGGTCGCGATCTCAGTGCGCGCTAGTAGAAAACAGTCTGTTGGTGGGTTAAGTACAGCTGCAATTGTTTTGGTGGTTGCTGCGGTTTTGTTGACCACTGTAGGTGCGGGGATTGTGTTCATTGAACCCGATGAGCTTGGTATCGTTGTAACGGTACTTGGTTCTGGCGGTATTCGCCCAGACCCGCTTGATTCGGGGTTGCATTGGATCGTTCCTTTTGCTGAACGTGTAGAGCGTTATCCCAAAACAAACCAGACGTATACGATGTCTTCGGTTGCCGATGAAGGGCAAGTTTCAGGTGACGACTCCATCCAAGTTCGCACAAAAGATGGTCAGCAGGTTTATATTGATGCTTCCGTCATCTACGCTGTAGACCCCATCAAAGTGGTTCAGTTGTATTCAACATGGCGTTTTAGCTATGAAGATCAATTTGTTCGTACGCAAGCTCGTGGCGTGATTCGTGATGTGGCATCCCAATATGGTGTAGAAGAAATTGTCAGCTCGAAGCGCGCTGAAATGGAGCAGGCAATTGACGACCAATTAGCTGTGATCTTTACTGAAAACAATCTAGTGTTACGTGATTTTGTTCTACGCAACATCCGCTTCAGTGATGAATATGCTGCAGCGGTTGAGCAGAAACAGATCGCCGAGCAACAGGCTCAACAGGCAAAATTCGTAGTTGAGCAGAAGAAGCAGGAAGCTGAACAGGCTCGCCAGGTGGCGCAAGGTTCTGCGGATGCCGCCGTGATTGCAGCGAAAGGTGAAGCCGAGGCGTTGTTGATTCAAGCTCAGGCGCAGGCAGAGGCGAACCAGGTCATCGCTCAATCGTTGACGCCGGAACTGGTTCAATATCAGTACGTGCAGAAGCTTTCGCCGAACGTTCAGACGATCTTCATCCCAAGCGGCAATCAATTTATTCTGCCGCTGCCCAGTTCACCTCAAGGACAGTAATCGAGTACACTACAGACCTGACGGTTTCCGTCAGGTCTGTATCTATAAAGGAGCATATGTCCATTCCACAAAGCGGACGTGAGGTGCGCCTCACCACTCTTTCAGCTTGTGCTGGTTGAGCGTCTAAACTAAGCGCTGATGCGCTGGCGCAGGTTCTGCGCCCTGTCAAAGATATCTTTGACCCTGCTGCATATCCCGACTTGATGGTAGGTCTTGAGTCGCCGGATGATGCGGCAATTTGGCGTTTAAGTGACGAGCAAGCGATTGTGGTAACGACAGATTTCTTCACTCCCGTTGTAGACACGCCGTATGAATACGGTGCGATTGCTGCAGCAAACAGCCTTTCGGACGTATATGCCATGGGCGGGCGTCCATTCTTGGCGTTGAATATTGCGGCATTGCCAGACCATCTTCCGGCGGAGATTTCAGGCGAAATTTTGCGTGGTGGTGCAGAGAAAGCCCGTGAAGCGGGAGTCGTTATTGCAGGGGGGCATACGGTCAAAGATAAAGAACCAAAATACGGCTTGGTGGTGATCGGGTTTGTACATCCACAAAAAGTGATTAGCAAAGGCGGCTTGAAAGCGGGTGACGTATTAGTGCTTACCAAACCGCTTGGCGCTGGTGTAACAACAACCGCGTTGAAGCAAGAAAAAGCAGATGAAACGCATGTGCGTGAAGCGATTGAGTGGATGTCACGGTTAAATAAAAATGCAGGGATGCTTGCTTCTGAATTTGGCGTTCGCGGTGGGACTGATATAACCGGCTTCGGTTTTCTGGGTCATGCCTCAGAGATGGCGGAAGCGTCTCATGTGACATTGCATTTTGATTATTCGAAAATCCCATTTTTGAGTGGCGCAAGTGGTTATGCTGAGCGCGGCATCTTTCCTGGTGGAGCATTTGATAATAAGAGTCACTTTGAGGCTCAGGTTAAGTTTTCGCCTGAACTAGGCGAGCCTGCTCAAATGCTTTTGTTCGACCCGCAGACCAGCGGTGGATTATTGTTTGGTTTGGCAAAAGAAAAACTGTCTGCTTTTGAAGCGCGTGCAAAGGAAACAAACCAACCGTATTGGGTAATTGGTGAAGCACGCGAAGGGGAAGGCATCGAGGTGCGTTAACATGTTTCGCATTGGTGTGCTGGAGTTGGGTGTCACGTGCGCGTTCGTTGCCTTGACGATCATCATTCCGTTAATCATTGCCCGTGGATATGCACAAATCAACAGGCGGTTGAAGAATATTGAAAACAATATCGCAAAAAAGAAGTAACTTTCAGGTACAATAAGGGCGACTTACTTAGCACGAAACATCATGTCCGACATTCCCATAGAACCAGACCGTAGTTCCCCCTGTCCGTTTCAATTAGCTTGGTGGAAATCTCCACGTCGCGAAGTTCTTTATGCGCGGCTTATATCTTTTTAAGTAGTATCAAACGAAATTCTAGAGTCACATAGGAAGCAATGAGCATTAGTTCTGAAATCATTACCATCATAATCTTGATCGTCATCAATGGCGTTTTAGCAATGTCGGAAGCGGCATTGGTTGCCTCACGCAAGGCGCGCCTGCAACAACAGGCAAGTGAAGGCAATAAGGCTTCGGCATTGGCTGTTAAGTTAATAGAAGACCCCAATATATTTTTATCGGCAGTGCAGATTGGTATTACATTAATCGGCGTGCTTTCTGGTGCGGTCGGTGGTGCGACCATAGCCGAGAAGTTGGCTGTTTTTTTTGAGAAAGTTCCATATATCGGACCCTACAGCGAATCCGTTTCACTAGGGCTTGTGGTGCTTGTTATCACCGTCCTCACCATTTGGCTGGGGGAACTCGTTCCGAAGCGACTTGGCATCAACAGCCCCGAACGGATCGCTCAAATCGTGGCTGGACCGATGCTCTTCATTTCGCGGGTATTCTCACCATTAATTAAATTAATGAGCAACGCTACAAATTTCGTCTTGCGGTTATTTGGAGTGAATCCTTCGGTCGAACCGCCCATCACAGAAGAAGAACTTCAGTTATTGATTGATCAAGGCACGCAAGCGGGTGTCTTTGAAGAAGCCGAACAAGACATGGTGGAAGGCATTTTCAGCCTTGGCGATACCCGTGTCTATTCAGTGATGACTCCGCGCACTGAAATCGTTTGGCTGGATGTGAGTGACTCCACGGAAGAGATCCTCGAAAAGATGAGCGGCAGCCCATACTCGCGCTTTCCGGTGAGACAAGACTCCCTAGAGACGATTGTCGGCATTGTCAAATCAAGAGATTTGTTGGTGTCCATTCTTTCTCAAAAGCAGATTAACCTCAAAGAACTTGCAAAGCCTGCGCATTTCATCCCCGAAACCATGTTGGCATCTCGCGCTTTGGAAGTATTGAAAAAGAACAATGCCGAAATGTTACTCGTCGTAGATGAATTTGGCGGTGTACAAGGTTTGCTCACTATCAATGACATCCTCGAAGAAATTGTCGGCGTTATGGAAGGCGATGAACCACAAGCCACACAGCGTCAAGATGGTTCGTGGTTATTAGACGGCATGCTTGAAGTGGATGAATTCAAAGAGATTTTTAATCTAAATGAATTGCCGCACGAAACTGAGTATGAAACTCTAAGCGGATTTGTCATGACATCTCTCGGACGACTGCCACAAACCGCAGACCACTTCGAGTGGAATAATCTCCGCTTTGAAGTAGTCGACATGGACGGACGCCGCGTTGACAAAGTTTTGGTTACAGCAAAGCAAAAAACAGGCACAGACTAAGCCCATTCGTAGCTTAATCGCCTAAAAATCGTAGATTTGTTCGATGGTATAATTTTCGCCCGTATGAGTCCTGAATCATCTCCCAGCAAAACAAAGGTCTGTCCCACCTGTGGAACGCGCCTAAGCGAGAACGCCGTCCGTTGTTTGGTATGTGGAACGGAATTCGGCGTACAGCCCGCACCCAAAGCAGTGAAGAAAACGGAGAAGTCCGTTCAAGCTGCCAGTATGCCACAGCTCACACTCAGCCTTCCCGCAGCCATTGGCTCGCTTCTGGCTGTGATCGCAGTTGCCGCGGGTCTTACTTTCTTCCTCGTCCCTAAAGACCCGGAAACTTTTTCCAATGTAGAAACCTCTACACCCACCGAAACACCCACAGCAACCATCCCCGCAACGCCAACTTTGCCCGCTACAGAAACACCTACACCCACTCTGCAGCCCCCCTTTGAATACACCGTTTCAGCAGCAGATGGTTCTTGTTCACAGATCGCGTTCAACTTCAACGTCTCTGTCCAGAGCATCATTATTGCCAACAACTTACCTTCCAGCTGTCCAATTTCGGTGGGACAAAAATTGATGATCCCGTACCCTACCCCAACGGTTCCGCCTCCAGCAACCAATACACCACCGCCAGACGTTGCAACCCAACAAGCTTGTGAAACCGTACAAATCACCGTTCAGGAAAACGACACCCTTTCCAGCATCGCTGCAAACTATGCCGTTTCCATGGATGCGATCAAACAGTTCAACGGTCTAACAACCGATAACGTCTTCCTTGGGCAAGTAATTCAGATTCCGCTCTGCGAACGCGCACCGGATCCCAACAAACCAACTCCTACTGCGACGCTTCCGCCTCCTTACCCCGCCCCGAACCTGCTCTTGCCTGCGGACGGCGCTGCCTTCACTCTGGCAAACGATGTTGTAACCTTGCAATGGGCATCGGTCGGTGTACTGCGTGACGGAGAAGCCTATCAGGTTGTGGTCGAAGATGTGACTTCCAACCAGACACGCCGTGTCACCGATTACGTGACCGATACGAAATATATTGTTCCATCCAGTTTCCGTCCGAAAGACAATGTAGCGCACGTTATGCGTTGGTGGGTCGTGCCCGTCTTGCAATCTGGTGTGGATGACCAAGGCAAGCCGATCTGGATCGCCTCTGGCGCAACCAGTGAAAGACGTGTCTTCACTTGGGTCGGAGTCGCAGTTCAGGGTACACCGAACCCGTAACAGGTTCAGCACGAAGCGAAAATTATTAACTCCCTGTCCGCTTGGGCAGGGAGTTTTATAAATAAATCCATATCAGGAAAAAAAACATGTTAAACACTATTGTAAAAATCTTTGCTGTCCTCTTGATCATTTCTGGCATTATTTGGATTCTGCAAGGCGTCAACATTTTGCCCGGCAGCTTCATGACTGGTGACCCACAATGGGCAATCAATGGAGCCATTACAGTGTTGATCGGAGCCGGGTTATTCTGGTTCGTCTCTCGCAAAAAGTAATGACCGAGTCCATTCAAATCGGTGACCGGGTTCAGATTCGCCTTGATGAGAAGTTTGGCGAGCGCGAAGGCTGGTATGGCGGCACGGTCGTGCGCATTGACCCGTATTCTGAGCATCGCAGTTTTTATTGGGTGCGGCTCGACTCTGAAGCGCAAGCCATCTTAAGAGTTGCCGAGATCTCGGTCTTTAACCCGAAAAACATCAAGAAGGTTTCATAACACTGGTAAGAGGGGCTATCTATATTGCCGTCTTAATCAAGCCGGAAGGAGCTTTAGATGAGTAGAAAAAAGAATGCAATGGCATATGGGTTTGCAGCATTACTCGTGGTTCAATTGGCATGTTCCAGCTTATCTCCCAATGCAGATGCGCCAGTAGAAGTGACTGTACCTTTAGGTCCACAAGTCACCGAAGCTGAGCAGCAGGCAAACGTACTCGAGAGTATGCTTTCTCAGATCGACGCGAATTACATTTACCAGAAAAATAGCAGCGTGGATTTGAAAGTGCTGCGCACAAAATATCAGGCGGAGATCGACAAAGGTTTAACCTCTTCTGAATTCAACGAATTGATGAAACAATTTGAAACTGAATTTCCAGCCGGAGATATTGTTTACGCAACTCGTGAAGAAAGAATTGAAAATGATATGGCTGCCAGCCTCGTAGGGTATGGCGGTATTGGTGCTTTTGTCAATTTCCAAGCGGAAGTTGAACCGCATGTGGTGATCCTCGATATCATTCCCGGTTCTCCTGCTGAAAAAGCAGGGCTGAAAGCGCACGACAGCATCTATGCTGTAGATGGCGACCCTGTGCTCTTGGAAGAAGGTTCTGATGTGGTTCAACGCATCCGCGGCGAAGCAGGTACCAAAGTTGTGCTCACCGTCAAGACACCAGGCAAAGCTGAACGCGAAGTGGAAGTTACACGCGCACAAATCACGGGCACACGCGGAGTGATCGCAGAAGAGATCCCAAATACCGATATTGGCTATATCCGCTTCCCCACGGTAGGGAGTGCCACCAATGCCAGCGAAATATTGGATGCGCTTGAGACCTTTTCAACGAACAAAAACCTCAAAGGCATTATTCTCGATTTGCGTATTTCTGGCGGGAATTCAAACTTCCCCTTGGAGGATATGCTATCTCTCTTTCTAAATGATTTGAGTATCGACGTGTATTCGCTCGACAAGACCAACTCCTTCCCGATTGAAGGGCAAGATGTTTCCGGCTCACAAGCAATTCCGCTTGTAGTATTGGTCGGCGAAAATACAAACGGAACTGCTGAAATCTTTGCCGCTGCCATCCAAGAAAAAGGTAGAGGGGCTGTGATTGGTTCTACTACAGCAGGTGGCATCGAAGCGTTAAGTTCATTCGCATTACCGAATGGCGCGCAAATTCTCATTGCAAGTGCATCTTTCCGTGTCGGCGAAAATGAAAGCTTAGGCATCGACGGAGTCATTCCAGAGGTCCGGGTTGAAGCGAAGTGGGATGATATTATCGCCAGTGAAGACCCTGTCATCCAACAAGCCATCCAATCTTTTGAGGTGCAGGAATGAAAAAGGTATTTTTATTATTGCTTGCATTGATATTGGCAGCCTGCGCCCCACAAGGGGTTCAAGTGCCGCAAAGCCCGGTGCTAAAATTTTTAGAAAAGAAGTCTGGTCAGATCGCATATATTGGCATTGATGGAAATATCTACCTCACCGACCAAGCTGCAACCAGCACCACTCAACTCACCAAAGATGTAACGCCAGAAACGCAAGGCACCATTGCCTATCAACTACCCACTTGGTCAAAAACAGGTGACCAAGTGGCATTCATTCGCCTTGAACAAACAGGAGCCAATGCATTAACCGCAGATATTCTCGTTGCCAATGTAGATGATGAAACTGCACATAGCGTTTACTCTAGCCAGAGCGAATATCCCTTTTATTTATATTGGGCACCAGATGGCAAAACTCTTACGGCGTTAACCACAACAGCTACACAAGGAAGCATGGCGCTACAAAGCATTCCGTTGGACGGAAGTGAACCGCGCATCATTGACACAGGCTCGCCATTTTATTGGTCTTGGGCGCCAGATGGCAAAACCATGCTTGTCCACAAAAATGGCGGCAACCCCAACGCCTTCAACCAACTCTCCTTCTTGAAGTTGGATGACCCGGTCAGTGAATTCGTCATGGATGTGTTACCCGCCTCTTTCCAAGCCCCAGCCTGGTCGCCAGACGGAACCCACATCTTGCTGACAACGCTCTCCGCTGCAGACAAATCTCAGTTAGTTTTGGCAGACTCCACCGGTGAAATTCAAAAGACGATTTCGGAATTCGATATCAATACCACCTTTGCATGGGCATCTGACAGCAAACAGTTCGCCTACATCAAAGGGACAGAGCAGCTCACCAGCGGTACGATTGGGTCTCTGCATGTTGGCAGTGTAGACAATGATGAAGATATTGTCGTAGATGAACCCATCATCGCCTTCTTCTGGTCACCAGATGCAATTGAGGTTGCCTATTTCATTCCAACGGTAACACAAGCAGAAGGCACCACAGATCCGTTGGTTTATCTCGACCTATATATCCTGGATATTGCCAGCAAAGAGAGCCGCAAAATTGCTACCTTCCAACCTACCGAAGGTTTTCTCTCCATGCTCCCTTACATGGACCAATATCATCAGTCCACAACGATCTGGTCGCCAGATAGTAATAACATCGTCATCTCGTTCATAGACCCAAATGGAAACTCAGGCATCGCTATCATTCCGTCGTCAGGTGTTACCGAGCCGCGCCTGCTTGTGGATGGGCTATACGCTTCATGGTCTTGGAAATAAGGCAATAAAAAAACGCCCTCGAAAATCGAGGGCGTTTTTTTATTTACTGGCTATTTTTCTTCCGGCTTTTCACCGGTCACATCGCTGACAAGTGCACTGAGCATTTTATCCGTCTCGGTCTTATCAACCTGACCTTCGCCAGAAGCCTGGCGGATAATTTCCACACATTCGCGTCCGGTCAGGTCACCGCGTTCAAGCAAGGCTTGTGCAACGGCTTCCACTTCAATACGGTGAGTGCGCAAAAGCTGCTCGGTCTGGTCTTCCAACTGCTGCCAGAACTTCTCCACAATCTTGCCACGCCCGTTATAGCCACCCTCGGCACCCATGGCGCTATCCATCGTAATAGGCGGACCAAAATAACCATAATGCGCCAACTGCCACAACCTTGCGCGGACGTTTTGGAAGTCGCCTGTGGCGCCGGTCCAGTATTCACCGAAGAAAACCTTGGTCGCCACATGCCCAGCCATGGACACCATAATATCGGCTACAAAGCGACGCAATGGCATGGCATACACATCAAAGTTGGATACGGGCAACACATACCCTAAAGCATCGGCGCGGCGAATGATACTCACACGAACGATACGTTCATCGGGACGTAAGTGATATTGCGCCACTGCATGACCTGCTTCATGGTATGCCACCTGTCTGCGCTGGTCTTCTTCCATTTCTTCAATGGGATTCTCAAGACCAATGGCTTGTTCCTGGAAGGCCAATTCAATATCACGCTGAGAGATCTTATCGCGCCCATCAAACAACGCCAAACGCACCGCATCCTTCGTCACTGCAGACATGATACGAGCCGGAGTTGCCCAGGAAGTATCACTGACCAGGGCTTCAATGTCCACAGTCTCATCATGTTTGATTTTGCTCAAATAGTATTTCACAATCTCACGGCGCCCGCCACGATCAGGCAGACCAACCGCAATCTTGCGGTCAAAACGACCGGGGCGCACCAAAGCTGGGTCAAGCACATCAGGGCGGTTGGTGGAGCCCATGAACATCACATGCCAATTGCGAACGGGCGCCTTGCGACGGAACAGCTGATAGACACGTGCACGCAGCTTTTCCCACGTGGTCAGCGTACCAATACCGTCCATTTCGTAGAGGAGACGGGTCAACGCACCAGAACCAGCGCCCATACCCATCATGCCGCCCATAGCTTGCCCGCCGCCCATTACACTTCCGCGAGACATACCTACGGCATCAATTTCATCAATGTAGGCGATACATGCGCCATATTCACGTGCAAGCTTACGAGCACGCCCTACAAATTGAACCATACGGAGCACGTCCACGCCCCAGAACATGCCACGGAAGCCAGAGCCTTCAATAGATATGAAAGCGATACCTGCTTCACCCGCCATGGCTTTGGCTAACAAAGTTTTACCCGTACCCGGTTCACCATATAGCAACAAACCGGTGATGAATTGTCCGCCCATTTTTTGGAATTGTTCACGGTCAGATAACAAATAAATCCACTGGCGAACCATCTTAAGCAGGTTTGGTTGACCTTTGTAATCGTCAAAGGTAATCTGCTTCGGGTCGCCAGGGCGAATGATCTCTACACGCGTTTGAGACATGAACCAGAAGATCGCCACAAATTGAATGATGGCAAAACCAATGGCAAATACAACGCGAAAAATAAAGCCCAATGCAACAAGAACAATATTCAGTACATCAGGGTTGACCAATGCCCAAACCACCAACCCATTGAGCAAAGCCCAGCCAATAATCCCAAAGAAAAAGCGGCTGGCATTCCCAGAAGCCGCCCAAACAAAAACGCGGAGCTGAATATATAGGAAGAATAATCCAAGGATGACCAAACCGCCGATGAACAGGGCATTCAAGACCCATTCACGCGCCACATCAGAGGCGACAGATGCAGAGACCATGGCATTGATCAACACCCAAACGAACAAAGCGGGGAGCGTCCAGAAGCGCCACACACGGATGTTGCTAAAGACATAGAACAACCCGCCGAGTGATAGCGGATTAAGCCACCAAGCGGCTGCCAAGCCATAGGCGAGGATATCGGCTCGGTCGGCGCGTGAGGCGTTCTGCGTCAAATACCAAATGACAGGGGCTGAAACGAAAAGAGTGAGCAAAAGCCCAATGACCCATCCTATTCCCCCATAAAAATCAGTGGCAGGCTTGGTTACCACTTTGGAACGTGACTTACCGGGTAAGCCCGGTTGCATAACGGTTGTGGACATAAGACCTCTGAGCGAAAGAAGATTGGGGCAAGTTTATCTTGAAAACGTGATAAAGAAATGAGAAGAGCTGGCTATTAGTTCTTGGATGCACAAAAAGGGTGATTCTTACGCTTTCGCCTAATTATGTTCCCGCAATTCTTTTACCCCGGTATCAAGTTGTATAATTGTTCAAATGCAGCCCACACCTCTACTTTATCCTTGGCTACTGTCTGTAACGCTTACCTTCCTAACAGGGCTATATGCTTTTCGTTACCGCAGGCATGTAGCTGCTATTCCGTTCATTTTGATGTGCTTCTTCGCGTCATTTTGGGCACTTTGTTATATCTTTGAATTAGGCGCTACAAGCTTGGCATTAAAAGCATGGGGTGTGAAATTGGGGTACATCGGCATTCTTGGTCTTCCACTTTCATGGGCGGCTTTTGCACTGGCTTATTCTGGTCATACAAGTTGGATTACCAAACACAATATTGTATTGGCTTTGATCTTCCCAATCGTCACGCTTATTGTGATCTTTACAAATGAATATCATCACTGGTTCTTTACCGATTTTGGCTTGCAAACCGACAACGCTTCAGGGTTAATTCTCATCTACAATCCTTTGGGTTGGTGGTTTTGGTTACATGCCGTGTACATCTATGGGGTTTTGATATTTGGTTCTTATTTTCTCGTTCGTGAATACTGGGAAAAACGAGAAGTATATCGTTCTCAAATCGTTATCAACATGACCGCAATTCTATTGCCGTGGATATCGAACGGCATTGTGCTCGCCGGATTACTCCCCATTCGCATCGACATAACCTCGGTCATGTTCTCCATCTCGATTTTGATCTTTGGCTGGGGCTTTTTGCGCTATCAACTGCTGGATATTCTCCCCGTTGCCCACCGCGCCGTCTTTGAAAGTATCTCCGACTCGGTCATTGTCCTCGACCCAGAATTACGCATCATTGAGCTTAATCCCGCCGCCGTGGAAATGTTCAAACTAAACATTGGGGATGTGCTTGGAAAATCATTTCAATCTGTCTTCAGACCCTGGGTGCAGCTAAACGACAAAGCCTTGCAAACCCATGGGTATCATCGCGAGATCATCCTTGAAAACGATGGCGAGCCTGTACGTTGGCTCCACCTTTATGTAAGCGCTTTGCGCAATGGTGCATCGACTACTGAAGGGCATATCATCACCTTACGCGATGTCACCAGTATCAAAGAAAACGAATCTGCATTAGCCATTGCCCGTGACGAAGCCATGCAGGCAAACAGTTTCAAATCTCAATTGCTTGCCAATGTAAGCCACGAACTGCGAACTCCGCTCGGTATCATCCTCGGGTACACAGACTTAATCGTACGTAGATCCTACGGCGATTTGACCGAAAAACAGGTCAACATTCTGGGGCGTATTAAAGACAGCACCCAATATTTAGATGGACTAGTTTCTGAACTTCTCGACCAAGCTCAACTCGATAGCGGAAAATTACAACTCTCGACACGTCCGTTTGAGCCGCGTGAAGTGCTTGGGTCGGTTTGCAATCAACTTAGCATTCTAGCTGAGGCGAAAAACCTGGAGTTTCACTATTCCATTTCAGAAAACATGCCTATTTCCATTGTTGGAGATAGTCAGCGGCTTAAGCAAATCCTTGTCAACCTCATCAGCAACGCCATCAAATTCACAGAAACGGGCAGCATTACCGTCAACATTGCGGTATTACCCTCCGGAACAGAATGGATCATGCAAGTAGCAGATACAGGTCCAGGTATCCCAGACGAGTCGCTTGGCACTGTTTTCGAACCCTTCAAGCAATTGGCAAATGCGCATAAATCCCTACGCAAGGGTTATGGCTTAGGGCTCTCGATAGCCAGACAACTCATCCGACTCATGGGTGGAAATATTTCTCTTGAAAGCACCCTTGGCAAAGGTACCACCTTCACCATCACCCTTCCTCTTGTTCTTGAAGAAGAAGGTGTCGATGAATAATTTCCCCACTGCAATTGTCGTGGAAGATGACCCCTATCTCTTAGATATCTATGCAGACACATTACGAGGTATGAATATTCAGGTCGAAACCTATCAAGATGGCATGAGTGCTATGAAAGGCATCAAAAACGCCACGCCCAACCTCATAATTCTCGACCTCAATCTTCCCAAACTTTCTGGAATTGAAGTCTTTCATGAACTTCGCGACCAACCACAAACCGCTGAAACATGGGTATTAATTATCACCGCCAACCCAGCTCAAGCCGCCGAACTTTCTGAAAACGAAATTGCAAGCCAAAATCTGCTCATTCTCACAAAACCGATCAGCGTAGACCAACTCGATCAACTTGCTCAACGCATTGTTTTTCATCGCTAAACTCATCACAAGCCGGATACAATCAATAAATGGACTCAACCTTCGCCGCTTTGCAACCATTGCTAGACCAAGCCATTTCCCTGCGACTTAACGCCTCTTCCGTGATTTTGAATGGATCCAGCCACGAAGAAGCGTTTCGTCTCTTCAACGGTTTCTACGAAGGCTTCCCAGACCTTGTATTGGATGTTTACGGTGAAACACTCGTTATTCACGATTATTCAGAAGCTCCAAATTCCGTTTTCATTAAAGACCTTACCAATCATCTCCGCACCTCTCTAAATTGGCTACGCGCTGGAATTCTTAAATCCCGTCATGGCGCAAGTCAAAAAGAAAAACGCGGTGTACTGATCTTCGGAAATGAACCAAGCCGCAAGATCAAGGAGCATGGCATTTGGTATGCCATCGACCTAACCATGAACCGCGATGCAAGCTTTTATCTCGATACTGTCAATTTACGCAAATGGTTGGCAGAAAATTCGCGTGGAAAGTCTGTGTTAAACACCTTTGCTTATACGGGCAGTTTAGGGGTTGCGGCACTCGCAGGCGGAGCTGCAAAAGTGATCCAGACGGATCTTAATCGTCAATTCTTGAATCTTGCAAAAGAGTCTTATACATTGAACGGCTTTCCTGTCGAAAAGCCTAACTTCATTGCACAAGACTTCTTCTCAGTCATTGCCCGCTTCAAAGCCGGGAAACAAGCCTTCGATTGCGTCATCATCGACCCGCCTTTCTTCTCCTCTACATCGCGCGGTAAAGTGGATATGGAGCATGAAAGCGAACGGCTCATCAACAAGTCCCGCCCGTTAATTCATGATGGCGGCACTCTCATTGCCATAAACAATGCAGTTTTTCTAAGCGGCAAAGAATATATGCAAACCCTAGAAAAACTCTGTAAAGATGGGTATCTCAGTATTCGCGAATTGATCCCTGTCTCCAACGACTTTATTGGTATCAAGCGCCTTCAAGCCCCCATTACGGATCCCGCGCCTTTTAATCATTCTACGAAAATTGCGATCTTAGATGTGAGGCGAAAATGAATGGCGAAACAGAACTCGCAAAATTATTGAGAAACATGAAACCAGAGCGTCAGTCTGGTGAATATGTATTCTGTGTCGTAAATACCTTAAAGCACGCCGCCGAGCTAAACCCCATTTCTACGTTTCAAGAAGCCGAAGGCGTGACCGTTGTTTTGCCCAAACGGCTTGCAGATGAAAACATTCTCTTTTATTCAGTCGTATGTGCATGGATCACCCTCACCGTCCACTCCTCGCTCGAAGCGGTAGGGTTAACAGCGGCAGTCAGCAGCGCTTTGGCAGGAGCCAATATTAGTTGTAATGTGGTGGCGGCGTTTCATCATGACCACATATTTATCCCGATCAAAGATGCAGAACGAGCGATGGAAATTTTGATGTCTTTATCAAAAGGTTAAGATGGACTCGAAACAGATTCTGGAAGATTTTTGGAAACGGATGGAAGGCAATGATTTTTATGCAGTTGCCGAGTTGCTACATGATGAATTCATACTCGAGTGGCACCAATCGGGTGAATTAATCCGCGGCAGGGAAAATTTCGCAAAAATCAATACAGCCTACCCTGCCCACGGAGAATGGCACTTTAATATTAACTCCATCGTTGCTGAGGGCGATGTTGTGGCAACAGATGTATCTGTTACAGATGGGGTTATAAAGGATAGAGTTATCACCTTTTCAACGATACGCGATGGAAAGATCTGGAAACAGGTTGAATTCTGGCCCGAACCATTTGGCGCTCCAGAATGGCGAGCGCAATGGGTGGAAAAAATCTAAATCTCTTTTTTGCGCGCCATTACTGCAAAAACCCCAGCAAGAAATAAAGCGGAAAGAATAATTGCAACGATGCCAAATGTTGAACCACGCTGATCCTGAACAGTTTGTGCCGTCTCTGCTACAGGCGTGAGCGTTTGTGAAGGTGTTGCTGTTTGCTCAGCAGGGGTTATAGTATTCTCAGGTGTTCCGGTGCTAACTGGTGGAGGTTGTGTGGCATCTGTACGCACAAGCAGTGTTTGCCCCTCATAAACCGTCGTTGAATCTCCTAGATTATTCAAATCTTGAATTTGCTTAATGGTCGTCTCATATGCGACCGCAATACTCCATAAGGTTTGCCCATATAGCACTTCGTGGTACACCTTGCCATTCGGAAAAGGAGTATTCAAGACCACCGGAATGGAATATTGCGGCAACACTCCATTAATTGCAGCCTGTGTTTCCATGTTTGCATATGCCATTTGCGTTTGAGGAATCCCTGTAAGGATAGATGCTACATTTGATTGCATTTGTCCGCTGCGGGTTTGAAGCGCCGTTTCTATCACTACAATAAATTGTCCATCCGCAATAGCGACACCCGCACCAATATCACTTCGTTCTGTTGAGAGCATGGTATTTGTGTGCAGGTCATCTCCCAACCACATTTGGATCGCATCTTCGGCGGTTGTAGCAGGTCCCCAGTTTTCGGAGCGATATCCATCCAAGGTTAGGTCACCAGAAAGCGGATATCCCAAAGACAACATCCACTGACCCAAGGTCATGTTATTTGGTCGCCAGTGACCTGGCATACCAGCAGCAATCCCACTAGCTTGTTCTTGCGCAATTTGCATCAGCACCGGGTGGGCATATAATGCAGGGAGCCCATAGGAAAGCCGCAAATTATTGACCGCATTGATAATATCAGCCGGGTTGGGCGGAGCACCCAATGTTGGAGTGGGTCCAAAATCTTGTGCTTTGACCGGAGAAGAGAAGGTCAAAAAAGAAATAAAGAGCAAAGCTAGAAGTAGTGTGGTTTTTTGTTTCATCCCATACATCATGTTGCACATCCTACCTGAATCATAACAGGCAAAATAAAAGCCGAAGATCTAGTTCTTCGGCTTTTGAAAATTTATGGTCTCCAAGAAGGCGCATACCAATCATAATCTGTGGAAAGCCCTGGAGCCTGCAACATGCTATAACTCGAAGTAGCCAGATCCACCATATATAAGTGCCCGCCAGAAGCCGATGTAGTTTCTTCAATCAAGAGATATTTTCCGTTTGGAGAGAAAAGCAGACGCCCAACTGTATTGCCTTTGTAAACAGATTTCAACTCCCCGCCTCTTCTGGGGATGATGAATACTTCAGCAAAAGAGACGCCACTGGTCATATTCCCGTAATAATTAAAGGCAAGCAGGCTGCTATCCGGCGACCAGATCATAGGGTAGATTGAACCGCCAGTAAATTGAGTAAGAGTGACAGCATTTGCTCCATCAGGCTCCATCACCTTCACAAAATGATTTTGGGATGCATAGTCATATTCATCGTAAGCAAAGAAGCCCGCATCAGGCGATGCAATGAATTGAGCTTTGGTAAGCAAGGTTTCAAACATGGGACGAGACTGTCCGTTTGCAGCGCGGACGAGGTAGATATTGCCCTGTGCACCGGGCAACGCAGAACGCATAATGACATTCTCAGTGTACCAACCATCCATGATGTAAGGGCGCCCGTCCACAGGCAAATCAGCTGCGATGTTTTTTAGCTCACTTCCATCTGGGTGGATAATATAAACTTCTTCGCCACCCATCCCATTTTGAGTGCGGAAGGCGATCCATTGTCCATCTGGAGACCAGAAAGGCGGGTCAATATATGGGTATTCAACAAGCGTGCGCCATGTTTTCGCAGTCGCATCAAAGAGCCACAATTGCGTAGGGGTACCATTTGGGTTAGACGAATACGAGAAAGCCGCATATTTACCATCAGGAGACCATGATAAAGCATTGATGGTGAAGTTAAATGCAAAAGGAACTTGAATCCGTTCCATGGGTGGGCAGTTGATAGGGTCTGTAATACATGCAGCAGAAACCTTTACCAATTCAATTGTCCCCCCACCGAGGCGGGGCTGGAGGAAGAAATACAGTTCGCCAGTTTCTGTCATGGAACCAGTGACAACAGACTCGGTCATAGTCTCAGTTGGAAGCACTTGATCTGTTGATGGGATTGGCTGAGGAGAAGAATCTATAGGTACAGTAGGCGGAACAGGCGACAAGTCGAAGAATGAAGCGGGAGTAGGGGTAGCGGGAGTTGACGTGCACGCTGTCAACATTATCAGGGCTAGAACAAAAAGTCGTTTCATCAAAACTCCATTTTTGAAAAGACGAGTATGGAATTAAAAAGTTCCCGCTGTCTTCTGACAACGGGAACTTTTTTTTCATAGCAAACTACGGAGTGCTGGTTGGAGTTGGTGTTCCGGTTGCTGTAGGAGTTGCAGAAGCTGCCGAGGTTGTGGCAGTAGGTGTTGAACTAGTAGCCGTTGGTGTTGCAGAGGCAGCTGCAGTTGTACTGGTAATGGTCGGAGTAGCGCTGGCTGGAACAGAAGCGCTTGATGCATTGAAAATGATCGGACCAGTCCACATTGCACGGTCGCCGGTTGCGGGACCCGTTGCAAGAACAGTGAGAATAAACTTCACATTTTGACCAGCCAATGGCGTAAGATCAATATCAGCATTGTAAACACTACCTTCATACTTCTCGACAAAGGCCCAGAACGTTTGAATAGAGCTGCTACCTGAAACAGAGTAATCAAGGCGGAATACTACATAGCAGGAAGTAGCACCGTTTTCACAGCCAATGGTAGCGCGGAATTTGTCACCCGATTTTACTTGGTAGGATGGATAAATACCCTGGATATAGCCATTATTCTGGTTTTGTGGGAAAGTGATGATACCCGTGCGTGAGTCATTGGTGCCGTTTTCAAGGCGGGCAGGATTCGAGATCAATACAAATCCTTTGCTATCACCATCGGTACCGGGGCATGGTATTTCACCTGCGCCGGTGTACCACTTGGCAGTACAAACATTCGCAGCAAAGTCATATACTGTGCCAGAGATCGGGGTAGCCGGTGTAACGGGAGTTCCTGGTGTAGTGGTCTTGGTTGGAGTTCCGGGATTAATGCCTGTACCAGAGACTTTGATCTCAACCCAGAATGATTTGGTTCCGGCAGAACCAATACCGAACGGAACGCCAGTGCTGTTCTTCAACTTCCAATAACCACGGTAGGTTCCAGCAGTGGTGGGCGAAGTGAGATTGAGTGTAATGTCAACAGTCTGCCCCGGAGCGACAGTGGTTGGGATAAGTGCGGAGTCGGGTCCGCCCATCTTTTCGCCGGTGTCAAACATGATGCTGTAGTTGTTCCAAGTACAAGTGCCCACGTTTTTCAAACGCCACGTCTTGCTAAACCCAATACCGGGCGCAAAAGAAGTGCCATCTGGAACGGTAACGTCAGCAACAAACTGAGCACGGTCACATGCGTTGGGTTGGACAGTTCCAGTGACGGTCGGTGTGACTGTGGGAGGTGTACCCGTTACGGTTGGAGGAGGAGGCGGAGGATTACCACCCGGGCGTGAAATCACCGGGTTCACCCACAAAGCACGATCGCCCGTCGGAGAACCATATGCAGATACCACAAGAGTGAACTTCACATCTTGATTTGCAAGTGAACTTAAGTCGAGGTTTACGTTATAGGTCATACCTTCGTATTTTTCACGGAAGGTCCATAAGGTTTTCACCGCGCCAGACCCGATCTGATAGTTCAAGCTATATGCCACATAACAATTGGTCGCGGCAGCTTCACAACCGATGGTCGCTTGGAAGCGATCACCCGCTTGAACACGGAATGCAGGGTAAGTCGCTTGGATGTAACCATTGGTCACATTGTTCGGCGCAAAGAGCAAACCAGGTTGCGCAGAGGTCACACCACTTTCCAGCTTCGGTGTAGCTTGGCTCAAACCAAAACCATTGGCATTGCCGTCGGTGCCGGGGAAAGTCAACGCGCCAGAGCCGCTAGACCATGTAGCAGAAGCTGCATTCGCAGTAAAGTCATACCCTGTACCAGCGGAAGAAGTTACATTGATCTCAACCCAGAAAGATTTTTGTGCAGTAGACCCAATACCGAAGGTTCCGCCGCTATTGCTCTTGAACTTCCAATAGCCAAAGTAATGACCTGCCGCAGCGGGCGAAGTCATATCGACAGTGATATCCACGGTCTGACCGGGGTTGACAGTGGTCGGCAAAGCAAGGGAGGCAGGTGCTCCCATTTTTTCGCCGCTATCAAAGATCAGCGATACGTCGTTGCTATTCCAAGCACATGTACCAATATTCTTCAAACGCCAGGTTTTCTTGAAAGCCGTATTTGGCGCAAAACTGGTTCCATCTGGAATGGTCACATCTGCAACGAACTGCGCCCAATTACAAGACGCAGCCCTTGCAGTCGTTGTACCACCTGGGGCGAGGCTGAATAGCACCGCCAACAGGAGTAATGTTGAAATCGATCTCACAATAGTTCTCATTTCTTCCTCCATCAGTCAATACGGGGTATGGACGTAGTGATTAAGTGAAAAGTTCCCTTTTGACTATACGCTACCATAGTATAACTTTTCTTTAATAATTGTTCAATAATGAAACAGAACAAAATCATAGTCAATTTTTCCCATTTTTCCGTACTCTTAGAGCAAAATCGACTGCACTATAATACAAATATGCCTCGCACGATCCTTCACCTCGATCTAGATGCATTCTATTGCTCCGTTGAAGAAACCCAAAACCCCAAACTACGTGGTAAACCTTTTGCCGTGGGCGGCAGACCCGATGAACGTGGTGTGGTCGCTTCGTGCTCATATGCAGCTCGCGCCCTTGGTATTCGTAGTGCCATGCCCATGTCTCGCGCAGTGCGCTTATGCCGCAATCTGATTATCGTGCCTGGGCGGCATCATTTATACGGTGAATACTCCGCAAAGGTGATGGAAAAACTTCATAACCTGACTCCCCTAGTGGAACAAATTTCCATTGACGAAGCCTTTCTTGATATCTCTGATATTCAAGCGGATAAAACCCGCCTCGCGCTGGACCTGCAACTGTCCATACGAAGTGAGCTGAATCTACCCTCGAGCGTTGGCATTGCTTCGAACAAACTCGTGGCAAAGATCGCCACCGAGGTTGGAAAGAAATCGAGCAAGAAAAAGAATGAACCACCATTCGGCTTCACCGTAGTCCCTGCTGGAGATGAAGCTAAATTTTTAGACCCACTCCCCGCCGATATGCTTTGGGGTGTGGGACCAAAAACCAATGCAAGGTTAGCCGAACTCGGTATTCACACCATTGGGGATATTGCACGCTGGCCCGAAAAAGAACTCGTTAGCCTCTTTGGTGAAAATGGACGTGACCTCTGGCAGCATGCGCACGGCATTGACAACCGCCCCGTCAGCACTGAGTTAGAAACCAAATCGATCAGCCAGGAAACCACCTACAATGTGGATGTCAGCGACGAGAAGACTCTTGAGAAAACATTGCGCGAACAAGCCAGAGATGTAGCGCGACAATTAAGAAAGAACGATCTGACGGGCAAAACGGTCAAAGTAAAACTACGCTGGTCAGATTTTACAACCATCACACGCCAAACCACCCTGCCTGCATCCACAGACAACGAAGACGAGATCTTCCATGCCGCCGTCAAATTGATGAAAGCCGCACGCAAGCCGAATCAACCCGTGCGGTTGATCGGAGTCGGTGTCAGCGGAATTGGGGCTCCTGTTCGTCAACTCAGCTTATGGGATGTCGGAAGCGAAAAATCCCGCAAACTGCAAGAGGTGGTGGATCAACTCCAGGAGAAGTACGGGAAGAGCATCATCAAAAAAGGATAAAAATGGCGCTGGAATTCCTTGCGGGTATATGTCACAATCTGACATATACCCGCTTTATATTTAACAAGGATGAACCATGACCAACGTCGCAACCCGTTTGCTAACTCTGATCACACTGCTGCAAAATCAGCCCAATCAAAAAGCCAACGAACTGGCAGACAAATTAGGCGTCTCTTTGCGTACCGTCCACCGCTATTTTGCCATGCTCGATGAAATGGGCATTCCTGTCTATGCCGAACGTGGACCGTATGGCGGGTTCTCGTTGGTACGCGGATACAAACTTCCGCCGCTCACCTTTTCTTTGGAAGAAGCCGTGGCAGTGTACCTCGGCACAGACTTGATCCGTGAAACTTGGGGCACGTTGTACCAAGATGCGGCTCGCAGTGCGCTGGCAAAAGTTGAGAACATTCTGCCGGATGAACAACGCGCAGAGATCCAATGGGCGCGACGGTCGTTGATTATCACGAACCTTTACCGTGCCGAACTCGCCAGTCTCTCACCTGTGATGGAGAAACTACGTCAAGCGACCCGTGAACGAGTGCAAATCTCCATACAGTATCATAGACCTGCCAGGGAAAATCAGCAAAGACGGAAAGTAGACCCCTATGCTTTGGTGTTTCGCTCCGGCTGGTGGTATTTGATAGGGCATTGTCATCTGCGAAAAGCGCCGCGGACCTTCCGCGTTGACCGAATCCAAACGTTGAAAATGCTTGCCTCATCGTTTGAATATCCAGCCGGTTTCGATGCACAAGTCTATCTGCAAGAGGAGTTCAAGAATCAGCCCATCATCCGTGCCCATTTGCGTTTTGTGCCAGAGGCAGCGTTCATGGTTAAAAGCAATCTCTCCATGTGGGAGTCAGCGCACGAGAACAAAGATGGCAGTATGGATGTCACCCTCACCGCACCCGACCTGCCCTGGCTGGCATCCATGACATTGAGTTTTGCCAATTGGGTCACGGTGCAAGAGCCGCCGGAACTGAGAACTTTGGTAAAAGAGTGGGCTCAAGCCACGCTTGAACGCTACAAATCATAGGAGAGCTACATGCCAAAACCAACAACCAAAAAAGAAATGATCGAACTTGCCCAAAAAGAACGGGCTACTTTGGAAGAATTTCTTGCAACTCTCACGCCCGAACAAATGGCTCAGCCCAATATGATCGGCGAATGGGCAATCAAAGATGTATTGGCACATCTTATTGAATGGGAAGGTATGGTCATGCAATGGTACGAGACCGGCAAAAAAGGCAAAACTCCTGCGGTGCCTTCTGCTGATTACAACTGGGGGCAACTAGCCGCCCTAAACCATGCCATCTTCCTCAAACACCGTGATAAGCCCTTGGTGGAAATTCAAAAGAATTTCAAAGCATCATACAAAAAGATACTCAAGACCATTGAGTCCACCTCTGAGAAAGAATTATTCACTCGCAATATCTACCCGTGGACAAATAACAACCTGCTCGCGGCGTATTTCATCTCTGCCACCAGCAGTCACTACCGCTGGGCGCGGACAACGATTCGAAAAGCAGTCAACTAACAAAAGGATAAAACCATGAAAATTCTAGATTTGAAAAAACAGTACAAATCGCTCTACCAGCCTTCGGCAAAGAAGGTCGAAACCGTACAAGTGCCAAACTTGCAATTTGCCATGATCGACGGGGCAATCGAGAAGGGGTCCGAGCCGGGCAAATCACCATCATTTGCTCAAGCAACAGAAACCTTGTATGGCTTGTCGTACACACTCAAATTCATGTTCAAGAAACGCAAGACGAATGCTATTGATTATCCTGTTATGGCATTGGAAGGCTTGTGGTGGGTGGAAGATGGTTTCTTCGATATCACCGTCAAAGATAACTGGTTCTACACGCTGATGATCATGCAACCGGATATCATCACGCCTGAAATTTTCGAGGAAGCGCGGGAGCAAGTCCGCAAGAAGAAGGGCGATAGTGACATGCTCAACAAAGCGCGGCTGGCGCACTTTGAAGAAGGCTTATGCGCGCAAACCATGCACATCGGACCGTACGCCACTGAACCTGCCACCATTGACCGCATGAAGGAGTTCATGACAGAAAACGGACTGAAAGACGCTGTCGGACCGATTGGTGGGAAACATCATGAAATCTACCTCAGTGATCCGCGTAAGGCTGCGCCTGATAAAATGAAGACGGTATTGAGGCATCCAGTTGCTACCACTTAAAGTGTAGACGGTCAAAACATTCAAATGAGGTATACATGAATTGTTATTATCACCCCAACCAGCCTGCTATTGGGTTATGCAAATACTGTCAGCGCGGACTCTGCTCCGAGTGCGCCGCTGTGGTTGATGATGTACTCGCCTGTAAAAAACGACATGAAGATGAAGTTCACAAACTGGAAGTTCTAACCGCCCGAAACCTGTTTCAATCCGAGCGCGTCTGTTCTGTGTATATGAAAAATTTCACCTTTTATGGGTTGGTAGGGTTAGCATTTGTTGGTTTTGGCTGGTGGCAACTAAAGTGGCTAGGGTTGCAAGCCGCCTTATTTATTGTCCTGGGGGCATTCCTGCTCTATGCTTCCGTTGCCAATTATTTGGAAGGGAAAAAGTATAAGTAATTAAAATCTGCAACTCCTTTTGCTTCTTTGCGTAATAAAAGTGTAATCAAACGAAAGGAGCAAAAATGAGCGATATCAAAGTTCTCACGCGGAGCAAATCCAACCGCATGGTTGCAGGTGTATGTGCTGGTCTAGGCGACTATCTCAATATCGACCCTACCGTCGTCCGCCTGCTGTTTGTGCTTGGTTTCTTCACCTTCCATGGTGCGATGCTATTTGTGTACCTCATCATGGCGCTGGTCACCCCCGAACAATAACACAAGTGGTTACGATTGCAGGTTCGAATGTTCAAACCTGCAGTCGTTTTAAGTCAGTCTTAGCGTGCCAAAGATAGGAAGACATCCTCCAGAGTTGGCTCTCCTCTTTCGATTCGTTCGACCCGAATCTTCTTCTTACTTAATAAACCTTGCAACGCCTCTTCTTTGACGTTTGAACTGATAACCCGTAAATGGTCGCCAGCCAGCCCAACACGTTCCACACCATCTAGAGCACTCAATGCATCCAGCCCATCCTCGAGTGGATGCGCAAATACTTCCCAGACATCGCCTGTAATAACAGACTTCTTCAAATTCGTCGGGGTATCCATTGCCAGCAATTTGCCATCGCGCATTACCCCCACACGCTCACAATATTCGGCTTCGTCCATATAATGCGTAGTGACGAGAATGGTCACGCCGCTTTCAGCCAGTTGATAGATCAAATCCCAAAATGCACGGCGGGCGGTTGGGTCCACGCCGGAGGTGGGTTCATCTAGGAAAAGCAGTTTCGGTTTGTGGACAAGTGCAATGCCCAGCGATAATCGCTGACGCCAGCCGGTGGAGAGATCCCTCGTCAGTGTATGCTCATGCCCAGAGAGTCCGACCAGTTCCAACGTCTCCATGATGCGGGTTTTGTCGGTAATTCCATACACGCCGCCGTAGAAAGTCAAGTTTTCCAGCGTGGTCAAGTCATCATAGATCGCAAATTTCTGCGACATATACCCAACCCGTGCGCGGACTTCTTCGCTTTGGCGGTGAACATCGTATCCCAAAACCGTGGCTTCACCTTCACTAGGCGCGAGCAAACCGAGCAACATGCGAATGGTAGTGGTTTTTCCCGAACCATTCGGACCGAGATAACCAACCACTTCACCTTCGTTCACTTCAAAGTTGATATGATCCACCGCGACAAAATCGCCAAATCGTCGGGTGAGATTTTCAACATAAATAACAGGCAGTGACATTTACGATCCTTCCATTACGGATTTGAGGCGAGCGAGATTGCCCTCCATCATAGATTTGACCTGCCCCGCCATCACGCCTTCAGCCAGTTTGAATAGACCACCAGGGTTCCCTTGTGCATTTAAACTTACTTTTGTGCCTGTGCCTACTGTTTTGAAGGTCATGGTTAAGTTCACTTGCATGGGTCCGGCAGTGACTTGGAAGCCGCACTTGGTATCGGGTTCATAGGCTGTGATCTGCATTTCACCTTCGATGCGCCGCCCCATGGCTTCGCTAGTCGTTTTGAACTTTGCCCCTACACCTACTGTTCCGGGAGTAAGCGGCTCCAAACTGATGACGGCGGAATTCCACTTTGTCATGTTATTCGGGTTGGAAATAAAAGCAAAGACATCTTTCACAGGGCGGTCGATCAATACACCCAGATCTATGTTAATCATGGCAGGCTCCTTTTATTAAACCGATACAGCAGAGACGGCTTTATCTTCAGACAAAGCGATAAACACATCTTCCAAGGCAGGCGGCACTCTACGAAGTTCATCCACATGCCCGCCCGCGGCTTTGATACTAGGCTTCAAGCGGCGCAATACTTGATTCGCCTTATCATCACGCACACGGATGTGAAGCCGGTCGCCAAAGGCTTGCACATCTTCCACATCCACATCGGTATGGGCAACATGTCGCAGAGTATTCAAAGGTGAGCCGCGCAATTCAAGGATACGTCCGTTTAGAAGTGAACGCAAATTAGATGGGGTATCTTCTGTAATAATTCTGCCATTTTTCATAAAGCCAACACGATGACAACGCGAAGCTTCGTCCATGTATGGAGTGGAGATGATGACCGAAACGCCATCACCTTCTCGTGAACCAACCAGCTTGATCACCAATTGCCAAAAATCCTGACGAGTCACAGGATCCACGCCGGTGGTGGGTTCATCGAGCAAGAGCAAACGCGGACGAGTGACCAATGCCGAGGCAAGCCCAAGCTTTTGCTTCATGCCTCCAGAAAGTTGCCCGGCGCGGCGATCTTTGAATTTTTCCAAACCGACAAAGTCCAGAATCTCCAACGAACGCGGCAGCCATTCGGTGGAAGAAAGCCCTCGGATCTCAGCAAAGAAACGGATATTCTCCAACACGGTCAGGTCTTCATACATCGAGAAGCGCTGCGAAAGATAGCCAATGGTTGAACGTGCTCTTTCGGTTTGCTTTAACACATCATATCCGCAAACCGAAATTTCTCCGGCATCTGGCAGCAACGCCCCAACCAGTAAGCGCATTGTGGTCGTCTTACCTGCCCCATCTGCACCGACGAGTCCATAAATTTCGCCGGGAGGGATATGCAAAGAAACACCATTCACTGCATGATTAGCGCCATACGATTTTTTTAATCCAGTTGCATTAACTAGATAATCATCCATAATTTCTACCTTCAACTGGTGGTTTCGATACGCTCCATAAAAAACGCGGAGCGACTCAACCATCGATTATTTACTAATAAAGATAACATCCGCAGGCATACCGGGTTTCAAACGTCCTTCGGCATCTTGCACACTGAGTTTGATCGCGAACATGGTGGCACTGCGTCCTTCCACAGTTTGCACATTGCGCGGAGTGAACTCGGCTTTGTTTGCAATTTGGATGACAGTGGCAGTGAAGGTTACACCGGGGAAAGAGTCCACGGTCACTTCGGCGGTCTGCCCAAGGGATATCTCGCCGTAGCGATTCTCTGGGACGTACACTGTGATGGTCAGGTCTGAGAGGTCGCCGATGGTAAGAGCCGCTGCACCCGGCTGGACAAATTCTCCCGGCTCGACATTACGGGTAAGAATGACTCCGTCCATTGGGGCGTGGACTTCGAGTTTGGCGATCTGTGCTTGGACTAGTGCCAAGCTAGCTTCTGCTTGTGCCAGTGCAGACTGTGCCTTATCCAATTCTTTTCCAGCCGCGATCACGGCAGGAGAGTTTTCGCCGGTCTGTAAGGTGAGCAAGCGGGCATAAGCAGCATCGTAACGCTGTTGCGCCACGAGGACTTGTCCGCGGGCATAGCGCACATCATCGGCTTCGTCGCTGCTCATCAGGTCGTTATATGCTTCTTCTGCATCATTTAGGCGGGTGACAGCATCGTCGTAATAATCTTGGGCGGCATCGGTTAATCCGCTATTATCTGAAGCGCTGGACGCCTGATCTTTAACTTGTTGTGCAATGAAGAATGCAGCACGAGCATTGGCAAGTTCTTGTTCTGTTTTTAGAAACTCAGAATTCTTCAGGTCTGTAATGACACGGTCCAAGTTTTCGTTGGCGGCATCAATTTCGGCTTTGGCGGCATCAAGTTCTGCCTGAGCCGATGAAATTTGTTGGTCTTGTTCAATATACCAATTGGGTTGGTCAAACTCACTTGGAGCGGAAGCCTGCCAATCTTTAGAGCGTTGTGCAGCTTGGGCAGCAAGAGCGGCTTCGAGCGTTTGATCATATTTGGTTTGGGCAGCGGCAAGGGCGGCGTTGGCAGAATCCACTGCGGCGGAGGCAACAGCTTGCTGGGCAGTTAACAGGCTTGCGTCGAGGGAGAGAAGCGATTGTCCCTTCGTCACCGCTTCACCTTCATCGGCGCGGACATCCGTCACTTTGCCAGCGGTTTCGGGGGCGACGTTCACAATGGTTGCTTCGATAGTGCCGGAGGCGGTCAGATTGCCATTGGTATCATCTTTGAGCGATTGAAAGCCGAAGTATGCCAGCGTGCCGAGCACAATCACAGCGATAACGATTCGGACGGGCAGAGAGGGAAGTTTATTTTGCATGAGAGACTCCAGAGTTGAAAGTTAAAAAGTAGAAGTTGAAAATTAGTCGAGGCGTTTTCTAAAACGCAAGGCGGCGATGCCCATAATAACGATGCCAAAAATGGTCAGGGAAATGATCTCGCTTTGAATGGCAGCAAAGCCTACACCCTTAAGCATGAGTGCGCGGATGACCACAAGGTAATAGCGCAATGGTATCGCCAGAGATACGAACTGCAAAAACTGTGGCATGGCTTGCACCGGGAAGAAAAAGCCGGAGAGAAAGATCATCGGCAGGTTGAACATCATGACCGACAGCATGGCTTCTTGCTGGGTGTTGGCAATGGTGGAAGCAAACAAGCCAATTCCCAAACTGGACATGAGGAACAAACCCGAAGCTAGGGTGATGAGTAAAAGACTTCCGCGCACGGGCACATCAAACGCAAGATGTCCGACGATAAGAATTTCAAAGGTCTCCACGAAAGCTAAAATGACATAGGGCAACAACTTCCCCACGATCAACTCCCACGAGCGGATGGGCGTGACGATAAGCTGTTCGATCGTGCCACGCTCCCGTTCACGGACGATGGTGGTGGCAGTGAGAATAGTGGTAATGAAAGAAAGGATCATCCCGATCACGCCAGGAATCATGAAGTATGCCGATTGAAAATCGGGGTTGTACCAAACTTGAGTGCGTACTTCTACAGGTTGTGTTGGTAATGAACCCGAGCCACGCAGTGCGAATTGGCTTGTTTGCACCTTGGTTGAGTACGACTGCCCGATCAAGCGCGCAGTGGAAAGCGCAGTTGCGCCTACACTGCCATCGGAACCATCTAACACAAAAAGAACCTGCGCTTTGCCATCTGCCAGTTGATTATCATAATCAGGCGGGATGATGAGCGCAGCACGGATCTTGCCCGACTCAATCAGCAATTGATACTCTTCCGTAGAACCCACCACATAATCAATGCGGAAGTAATCGGCGGCGCGAAAAGCATCTAACAATTCACGCGATTGAGCGCTTTGGCTTTGGTCAAGCACAGCGATAGGCACATTCTTCACATCCGTGGTGGCGGCATACCCTAGCAAAAACAGCTGAATAATGGGCATAACGATGATCAGCGCCAGTGAACGCGGGTCGCGGAAAATCTGCACAAACTCTTTACGAACAATCGAAACGATACGGGTATTGAACATGGAATCAAGCCTCAGATTTAACAATGCCATACATGTACACATCTACATAGGCATCGATGGGATTTTTCGGCATTAACTTATTTAACATGGAATTCGATATAAGCATGTCGGTGATCATATATGAAATCACCATGCCGATGAAAGTTCGCATCAACAATGCCGGGTTGACAATACGCAAATTTTTTCGTGTTTTGATAATGCGCTCAAAGACAGGCAACATCTTGGGAGCCATTTCCTTGATCAACGCGGCACCATGTACCCCATTAAATTCAGCAATTTCGATCATCATCAACTTGATATAGTAATTTTGAGAGGTTAACTCTTTGATGACGATCCGCGCCGCGTTGCTGAGAAAATCTTCCATCTTCTCCCCTTCTGCCTCCAAAATAAGCGGCAAAATCCTTTTATATGGATGTTTATCAACAACAATAGCCTCAAATATCTCGTCTTTACTCTTGAAGTGGTTGTAAATACCGCCTAATGCCAAATCTGCCCGATCGGCAATTTGCCGCATTGACGTAGCATGGTAACCCTGCTCAATAAACAATTCAATTGCAGCATCTTCAATTTGAATACGAGTGCGCTCGCCTTTGGTATGTGCTTCTTCTGCCATGACTTCTCCAGAAAATAAATGAACGAACGTTCGTTTTTATTTTAGACCAAGTAGGTTTATTTTGTCAAGGAGGAAAAATAAGTTCACACACCTCCGCCCCACAATATGCCAGTAACTCCATAAGGTAAAATCACTTTATGCTCTCCCCACTTGAACAAGCTATTCGTAAAGACCTTAAACACAATGTCACTGCGGGGTTATGGGATGGAAGTCTATTCGGTGTGGCATTAGGCTTTGCCTCCTTCGGAACCATCCTGCCGCTCTTCGTCGCCACCATGACCAATTCTGCAACCTTAATTGGCTTGGTGCCTGCCATCCATTCGGCGGGCTGGCTTTTTCCACAACTCTTTACTGCCAGTCACGTCTCCCGCTTACGCCAACTAAAACGCACTGTGTTACTAAATACCATTCATGAACGTATTCCCTTTTTAGGGTTTGCGGCGGTAGCACTCTTACTCCCCGTCGTTGGCGTGAATGCCGGTTTACTGCTTACGTTTTTGCTTTTGATATGGCAAGGGCTTGGTGGTGGTTTTACTGCTAACGCATGGACCTCAATGGTCTCCAAGATCATTCCGCCCGAATCACGCGGCACTTTCTTTGGGATGCAAGCCGGGCTGGCGAATCTCTTCATTAGCGGATCTGCCATCGCGGCGGGATACCTGCTTAACGCCCTCGCCTCTCCCTGGGACTTTGCGGTCTGTTTCTTCATTGCCAGCATTTTCTTCGCCTTATCCTGGTTTGCCCTAGCCGCCACCCGCGAACCTGAAGACACCGAAAAGTTCATCCCCGAAGAAAAATCTCATTTCTGGGATGATGCCAAAAAGGTGTTGAGCCGCGATACCAACTTCAACTGGTTTTTGATCGCACGCATCCTCTCGCAATTTGCCACTATGGGATTCTCGTTCTATATTATCTACGCCCTGCGCGAATTTAATATGACCGAAGTAGTGGCGGGGTATCTCACTGCAACCCTTACCATTTCACAAACGATTGCCAATATTGGCATGGGCTGGATCGGTGACCGGGTTGGGCATCGCGTCATGCTTATCATCGGTGCATTCTCTGCATTCCTTAGCGCCTTACTTGCATGGAATGCCGCCTCAATCGCATGGTTTTACCCCATCTTCATTCTCACCGGTTTGGCAAATGTCTCCATGTGGACCATCAGCATGACCATGACCGTAGACTTCGGCAATGAGACTGACCGCCCAATTTACATTGGCTTATCACAAACACTCACCGCCCCCGCAACCATTATTGCCCCCATCCTCGGCGGCTGGATCGCAGACAGTGCTGGGTTTGTACCCACATTTACGATTTCCACCATCCTTTCATTGGTGATGGTTGGCATTTTGATCTTCCTCGTCAAAGACCCACGTACGTCGAAAATGGCAAATCTACAATCATAAATCCAAGGAGTATCTATGTCCCTCATACAAGAAAAGACCGACCAAGCCGTTCAAATTCTCAAAGAGCAAGATATTGACCTATGGCTCACCTTCGTCCGCGAGACGAGCGGAGTCCGCGACCCAGTGCTGAGTTTCATCATCGGTGAAGCTGACCTGACGTGGCCATCCGCGCTCATTATGACCAAACACGGAGACAAAATTGCCATTGTGGGCAATCTGGAAACCGAAGCATTGCAACGCCTCGATGTATTTACCCAAATCATTGGCTATGACACGGGTGTAAGCGGTGTGCTGCGTGAGACAATCACAAAACTCAACCCAAAGCAAATCGCTGTCAACATGTCCAGAAACAACGTCCATGCTGATGGGTTGACACATGCCATGTATGAATTTCTGGTGGAGTATCTCGCAGGCACACCGTACCCCGAACGCATTATCAGCGCAGAGCCGGTCATCAACGCCCTGCGTGGACGTAAGACCAAAGCCGAACTTGCCCGCATTCAAAGAGCCGTTGAAATCACAGACGAAATTTACAAAAAGACTTTTGCTTTTATCAAAGTTGGCATGACCGAGATTGAAATTGCAGATTACATGCAAGCCCTTATGAAAGAATATGGGGTTGGCTATGCCTGGCCCCGCGAGAATAACCCGGCGGTCAATTCAGGACCCGATAAAGTGGTTGGACATAATGGACCGACAGACATCAAGGTCGAGCCGGGTCATATCATCCACTTCGATTTTGGCGTGAAGCATGAAGGCTATTGCTCAGATATTCAACGCATTGCTTACGTGTTGCGCGAAGGCGAAACCGAAGCGCCGGTAGAAGTTCAGCGCGGGTTTATCACCGTCCGCACGGCGATAGAGAAATCACGTGAAGCAATGAAGGCTGGTGTGATTGGGAATGACATCGATACTATCTCACGCGAAATCATCGTGGACTCGGGCTACCCCGAATATATGTATGCGCTGGGTCATCAACTTGGGCGTGTAGCACATGATGGCGGCGCATTGTTGGGTCCGCGTTGGGAGAAATATGGAGACTCACCCAATCAAAAACTGGAAGTCGGTCAAGTCTTCACTATCGAACCTGGGCTTGCTGTGCCGAATTATGGATATGTGGGTTTGGAAGAAGATGTGGTGATGACGGCAGAAGGCGCTCTCTACGTTGGTGACCCGCAGAGAGAAATCGTTTTGATCGGACGATAGACAAAAAGAGCTTGGGCGATATCGTCCAAGCTCTTTTTGTAGCAACAACTTGCAGGGCAGAAAAAAGCTCACAAAACAGAACCAGCCCCAAATCAAATGAGGAGGCGGATTGTCCTATTTCCGACATGACCTCCATCACTGGCTTGTCTGACATCCAATGTTATACTTTCGATTGTGAAAATTTTCACCTAAAGGACTTAACATGACTCAAGAAGACCCTAGAATTTTGGAATTACGGCGAGTTCGTGCGAAAGCAAAGGAAGGTGGCGGCGAAGAACGCAATGCCAAACAGCGTGCCAAAGGGAAGATGACGGCACGCGAACGCATTGAAGCCTTGCTTGACCCAGGCACCTTCAATGAGATCGAACCGTTCATCACCCACCAAGGCGATGAGCTGGGATTACTGAAAGAGAAATTTTACGGGGATGGCGTGATTACAGGGTATGGACAAATTAACGGGCGGACGGTTTACTTATATTCACAAGATTTTACAATTTATGGCGGCACACTCAGTGAGATGCAATCACACAAAATTTGCCGTGTGATGGATTTGGCAGTTCGTAATGGTGTGCCGTTCATTTCGTTGATTGACTCAGGCGGCGCGCGCATTCAAGAAGGCGTGCGGTCAATGGGCGGTTATGCCGAAATCTTTCGGCGCAATGCGCAATATTCGGGTGTTGTGCCTCAAGTAAGTGTGATGCTCGGTCCGTGTGCGGGTGGTGCAGCCTACTCGCCCGCTCTAACGGACCTCGTCATTATGGTGGAAAAACAATCGTTCATGTTCCTGACCGGGCCCGACGTGATCAAAGCTGTGACCGGTGAAGTGATCGATGCTGAGTCCTTGGGCGGTTCTGTGGTTCATAACTCGGTCAGCGGTGTAGCCCATTTGAGCGTAGCAAGTGAAATGGCTGCGTTGGAAATGGCACGCAAGTTCCTCTCTTATTTGCCATCGAACAATGTAGAAAACCCGCCGTATGTTCAACCCAGCGATGAACTCTCACGCATGGACGAAGACCTTAATCACATTATTCCGTTGGAAGCGAATGAACCCTATGTGATGCACCAAGTTATTGAGAAGATCGTTGATAAAAACTCTTTCCTTGAAATTCAACCCGATTGGGCGCGCAACGCCATTGTCGGTTTGGCACGCATCGGCGGGCATAGTGTGGGTATCGTTTCGCAAGAACCATCCATCATGGCAGGTGTCATCGACATTGACGCAGCAGACAAGATGACCCGCTTCGTGCGCATGTGTGACTGTTTCAACATTCCATTGGTGACCTTCGTGGATTCGCCGGGCTTCCTCCCCGGCATCGCGCAGGAACATGGCGGCATTATTCGTCACGGCGCAAAATTGCTTTATGCATATTCAGAAGCCACTGTGCCAAAGATCTGTATCATCACCCGCAAAGCCTATGGCGGCGCCTATGTAGTCATGTCCAGCAAATATTTGGGAACCGACGTTACCTATGCATGGCCGTCTGCTGAAATCGCTGTGCTTGGTGCAGAAGGCGCAGCCAATATTCTTTACAAGAAGCAGATCGAAACAGCAACAGACCCCGTCGTTGAACGCAAACGCCTGGCAGATGAATATCGCGAGAAGTTCAATAACCCGTACTATTCTGCGTCCACTGGCTATGTAGATGACATCATCGAACCGCGTGAAAGCCGCCCGAAGATCATTGCATCGCTTTCGGCGCTTCGCGATAAATATGCACCAGCCCCTCCACGCAAGCATGGGAACATTCCGGTGTAATTATGAGCGACTTCACACTTTCTCTACAGATCACCGCCCTTGGTATGGGACTCGTCTTTGGTGCGATCCTTTTGCTATGGTTGATGATGGTCGTACTCACCGCATTAACTGCGGATAAAGAGCCCGCCTCCGACTCAGCCGAAGTGGACTCAATTCCCGAGGCAGACTCTAAATTGCAAGTGGCTCTACTTGCAGTTGCCATGGCAATCGCAGAACAAGAAGTTTCTTCTGCTCGCCCATTAGAACAGCCTCCCACTACCATCGTCTCAGCATGGCAGCTCGGTATGCGGACGAGCCAAATGTCTGAAAAAGGCAATTTTAGAAGGCACTAGCATGAAATACAAACTAAACGTCAACAACCAAAGCTACGAAGTGGAAATTGAAAATATCAACACGCGCCCGGTCGTGGTGACAGTGGATGGGCAACGGTTTGAGGTCATGCCTGAGAGTGGCAATCAGCCTCAAGTCACGACTGAAGCGGTTACGTCATCCAAATCGAAAGCAATGCCATTCACACCCAATCAGGCTACGTCTACTATATCCGCCGGTTCAAACTCTCTAACGGCTCCTCTGCCAGGGACTGTTGTGGAATTGTTTGTAAAAGCTGGCGACTCTGTGGCAGTTGGGCAGGTTGTATTGGTGATCGAAGCGATGAAAATGAAGAACAGCATCCGTTCGACACGCGGCGGCACAATTGAAAAAGTACATGTAACTCAGGGGCAAAGTGTGGCACACAAACAGGTGTTAGTGGAGTTTGAAGGATGAACCTCAGCGAACTAATCCCTGAGTTACTAAAAGGTTTTTCTCATTTCACACTTGGCAACGGTGTGATGATCATTGCTGCGCTAATTTTGATCTATTTGGCTGTTTTCAAAGAGATCGAGCCGGTCTTGTTGTTGCCCATTGGCTTTGGGTGTTTGCTGGCAAATATTCCTTTAGCCGGCATGACCGCTGTTGAAGGCATGACCAAGGTCATTTACGATGCAGGTATTAAGACTGAATTGTTCCCACTGCTGATCTTTATCGGTGTTGGCGCGATGATCGACTTCTCACCACTGTTGGCACAGCCACGCATGGTCTTGCTCGGCGCGGCAGGACAGTTCGGCATCTTTGGCACGTTGATGCTGGCTGTCGCACTGGGTTTCCCTCTTAATCAAGCCGCATCTATTGGTGTAATCGGCGCCATTGACGGACCTACATCTATATTTGTAGCAACCAAACTTGCGCCTGAATTGCTCGCTCCTATCGCAGTGGCGGCATATTCATACATGAGTTTAATTCCCATCATCCAGCCGCCCTTAATGAAATTGCTCACCACAAAAAAAGAGCGCATGATTCAAATGGAATATACGCCAAAGCCAATTTCTAAGACGACATTGATCTTTTTCCCTGTTGTATTGACCTTGGTCGTAGGGCTGCTCGTGCCTGAGGCGACACCGCTTATTTCGATGCTAATGCTCGGTAACTTATTGAAAGTCACTGGTGTAGTAGACCGTCTGAGCAATGCTGCGCAGAACGAGATTATTAACATCGCGACATTGTTTCTTGGTTTAGCCATCGGCTCAACGATGAATGCGGCTGCTTTTCTCAATTTGGCGACCGGCAAAATCATGTTACTCGGTCTGTTCGCTTTTTCGCTTGATACTGTTGCGGGGTTGCTATTTGGAAAGTTCATGGCAGTCATCACAGGCGGAAAGATCAATCCGCTGATTGGGGCGGCTGGTATTTCAGCATTCCCCATGGCAGGGCGCCTCGCTGCCAAGACCGCTAATGACGAGGACAACAACAACTTTATCCTCATGCATGCCATGGGCGCGAATACAGCAGGTCAACTAGGGAGTGTGATTGCGGGCGGTATTTTGCTCTCGGTCGTGAGCAAAATATTGGGCATGTAAGCAATTACGCCTCTTTTTTGCTACAATGAAAAAAAGAAAGAGGCGCAACATGAACCTGGCAGGACAGGGCATTATTGCAAGTATTGCATTGTTGCTGGTCGTTGGGGCAATCCTATACTTAAAACGAATGCAAAATGTAACAGAAAAAGATATTCTGCGTAGGGTGCGAGCAGAGTATTCGCCTGAAAGTCAAAAACAAATCTTGGAACTTTATCGACATCTAAAGACAAAAGAACTTGAAGGTCTCTTCTCTAAAATCCTTGATGATGCCAAGGGAGATATAAACAAGGTTAAGAAGCTCACAAATGTTGCTGAAAATGTACGGTGGAAAGCATTTCTTGAAAATGACTGGTAATAAAAACAGACGGGACGAATTTCTTCGTCCCGTCTGTTTTTACCCATTCGTGTTCTGGTCTTTTCCTGGTTTCACTTCACTATCCAGTACTCGTTGGAAAAAGTTTCTTGTTTCTTCAAGAACAATCGTATTTAACCGATCCAATTCTTTAACCAAGTCTCTATCTTCCGGCTTGGTTGCGAGGAAACGGTCTCGTTCTTTCTCAAGACGAGTGCCGTTGATAACCATATCTCGCCAGGTAGCACCCCAATGAAAGTTCTGTCCCAAACCGTTGATCACAGTTAGTGTGGCAGCGATTATAGGGGTTGCCACCGCAAAAGCCAATCTCAGCCACTCCGGCTTTTGCACAAATTCTGCGGCTGAGATTGACGAAACCAAGGTTACAAGCGCACCAAGGATCACCGTCCAAGCACGGTAGCGTTTATACGAGTTTTTATTACTACGGCTGGCGCCCCAATAATAGGAAATCTTGTTGTTGTACTTATCTAAAACATATTTATCATCAATCGGTTCATTTGGGTTGAGATGCTCGTTTTCAGTCATTATCATACCTCCACAATTGGAATGCGATTTTTTCTTACCACTATTATGACACTTTTTTATAAAATTTTACAGGAACTTTTTATCTTCACAAGAGTCGATGTTAGAATCTTGCGTCATATAATCTGTAGATAAATCACTAAGGAGTCAGATATGACCGCATTTGTAATTTTAGATATTGAAGTAACCGATCCGATTGGGTATGAAGACTATAAAAAACTGGCAGCCCCTTCTCTCGAACCCTACGGCGGAAAATATACAGCCCGCGGCGGCAAAGTTGAAAATCTTGAAGGAGATTGGTCACCCACGCGTATTGTTGTGATCCAATTTGAAAGTGCGGAACGCGCCAAAGCATGGATTAATTCGCCAGAATACAGCGAAGCACGTGCTTTACGGCATAAATACGCAGTCTCGAAAGCCATTGTGGTGGAAGGGCTATAAATTGAAGTCTGTCGAAAATTTTATTGCCGAATTCAAAGGCAAAACTATCAGCATTGCCATGCAAGATTTAGAAACAGGCATGGAATTTTTTACGCATGCAGATGTAATGATGCACCCTGCCAGCACCATGAAAATTCCAGTGATGATGGAAGTGTTTCGTCAGGCAGAGGCAGGGCTATTTACACTTAACGACCGCTTAGAAATTTACAATTCATTCACAAGCATCGCTGATGGAAGTAAATTTTCACTTGACGTATCGGATGACTCAGAAACAACACTCTATCAGCGCATGGGAGAGAGTGAAACGATTCGCGAATTGACCCGTTTGATGATCGTGCGTTCTTCCAACCTCGCCAGCAATCTACTCATGGACAAGGTCACTACCGCGCGAGTGGATGCCATTGTAAAAGAATATGGCATCACGAACATGTCCATCATCCGCGAGTTGGAAGACAAAAAAGCTTTGAGCCTGAACATGAATAATGCCGCTTGCGCACGTAGTTCCACGCAGATGCTACGATTGATTGCTGAAGGTAAAGTCGTTTCGCAAAAAGCCTGTGATGAAATGATTCAAATTCTGCTTGGGCAGGAATTCAACGAAAGTATTCCTGCACGTTTGCCAAAAGATGTAAGGGTCGCGCATAAAACGGGTTGGTCTGGCGAGTTCTTTCATGACGTTGGCATTGTCTACCCGCCGAATCGCAAACCTTATATCCTTTCGTTGTTCACACATGGCTTCCCCGAAAATAAAGATTACGAAGCCTATCAGTGTATGGCTCAAATTTCAAAACTTATTTACGAAGAGATTCTATGATCACCATTTCCACCCTCACCTACTATCCCATCAAAGCCTGCCGCGGGTTCGATGTGCCTGCGAGCAACGTCCAACGCATGGGGCTTGAACATGATCGCCGCATGATGGTTGTCACGCCGGATGGCGAGTTTCTGACTCAGCGTGAGTATCCGCGTCTGGCGCTGGTCACACCGACCCTTAAGAATGAGGCGGTCACTTTATCCGCACCCAATTTTGAATCCATTCAGTTTGCCGTTCAATCTTCCGGCACGCCCTCGCCTGTCAATATCTGGTCTAGCAGCGGCGTGGATGCGATCGATCAGGGCGATGAAGCCGCAGCATGGTTCTCCGATTGGCTCGGCACCTCGGTGCGACTCGTTCACATGGCAGATGGCTTCAAGCGCAAAGTGAATCCGATCTACGCCATCAACGCGGATGACCACACCAGCTTTGCAGACGGCTACCCGATTCTGATCATCTCGGAAGAATCGCTTCAGGACTTAAACTCGCGGCTTGATTCGGCGCTGCCGATGAATCGCTTCCGCCCGAACCTTGTGGTGAAAGGCTGTGAAGAATTCGCAGAAGATACGTGGAAGCGCATCCGCATCGGGAATGTGGAGATGGCGCTGGTCAAGCCATGTCCGCGTTGTGTGGTGACGACGATCGATAAAGAGACTCTGGCGAAAAGCAAAGAACCGCTCAAAACCTTGAGCGGCTATCGTAATCACGAACTCGGCGCGATCTTTGGAATGAATACCATTCCACTGAACGAGGGAAAAATTGAAATTGGAATGACCGTGGAGATTTTGGAATAATGGACTGGATCGATATTCTCGGCTGGGTTGGCTCAGCAACCTACTTAATCGCTTTCGCGTTGAACTCAGCGAAAAAAGTTACAAGTGACTCTTTCACTTATCAAGGCATGAACATCTTTGCAGGCATCATCATGACCTATTACACCTTCAACCACGGCGCATATTCGGCGACGGCGTTGAATTCGATTTGGGCGATCATTGGGGTGGTGACGTTGGTGAATAAGAACAGACGATAGACCATTGACGATGGACGATGGTTTTCCATGGTCAATGGTCTATCGTCCATCGTCAGCGAATCACATCTTGCGCATACTTATCCGCAAATAACGCGGGTTGACCGCCGGTATGCCAGAAAAGAATCGTTTCATCCTTCTTGAAAAATCCCTTGCGGATCAGGTCAACCATCCCCGCCGCGGCTCTGCCAGTGTAGACGGGGTCTAGTAACAAGCCTTCATGCCTGGCAAATAAACGAATCGCCTCGCGCTCGCCTTCGCCGAAAATGCCGTAACCTGCCTGGCAGTAATCTTCAGTCGCGAGCACATCATTACGCGAGAATTGAATCCGCTCACCAAGTTTTTCACTGGCGCGTGAAGCCAGATCAGAGACGTGTGATTTCAGTTCTTCTTCCGGCTCGTCGATGCTGATTCCCAGCACCTTGCCTTTGTAGCCAAACAAACGCTGACCCAGCACTAGTCCGGCATGTGTCCCGCCAGAAGATGTGCCGAAGACGATCCAGTCAATCCCGCGTTCCAGACCTCGGAGGTTTTGAAAACCTCCGAGGTCTCCATTTAATTGCTTCATTAACTCTTCCATCGCGAAGGTGTAGCCCATCGCGCCAGTTGGGCTGGAGCCACCATACGGAACCAAATAGGGTTTTTTCCCTGCCGCAACGGCGTCATCAAAGGTCTTTTGCAAAGTCTGGTCGCGGAATGCACGGTCTTCAACAGTGATGATTTCCGCGCCAAAAAGTTGGTCAAGCAAGAAATTGGCAGAGGCTTGAACAGGCTTCTCACCCGTCAACACCAATTTGCATTCAAAGCCATAGCGCGCCGCTGCCGCTGCGGTCTGACGGCAATGATTGGATTGCATCGCTCCGCCCGAAATGAGCAAGTCCGCGCCTTGTTCGCGCGCTTCTGCAATCAGAAATTCCAGTTTACGGGTTTTGTTCCCGCCGAATGCCAACCCGGTCTGGTCATCGCGCTTGACGAAGATGCGCGGTCCGCCAAGGGCTTTGGATAAATTAGGCAATTCTTCAATCGGTGTGGGAAGATGGGCAAAGTTTAGGCGGGCAATATTCATGAAACACCTTCTCTAATCTTGATATTACGTCGCGCGAGCATGGAATGAGTCAATGCCCCGGCAATAACTGCCACACCATATGCAAGAACACAGCCAAAAGTTAAGGCTATTGCTATTAACGCAATTCCTGCTCCGGCACTTGACTCGTAATAATTACCGTATATTAAGCTGCCAATAAAGTAGAGCAAAATGGTAAAAACCAATACACCAAAGAATGCCGCAACAACACTCACTATCGTTCCAATCATTACATTCCTAATACTGCCACTTTCATTCGCGCTTCGATAAGCAGCCCTACCACTCAAGAAGGCAGCAATTCCACCAGAAAGAAACGCAAGCAACGGCGTCAAAACAATAACTAAATTCTGATGATCACCAATAAAAATACTTGCAAATATGAAGAACACAGGGAGAAAAGTAAAAACAAGAAGGAATGTCGAAAATCCATATATAAACGCAATAGCAATCCCCAAAATAATGAATTTTATATTAGTCGTGTTAGACGGATCTAAAACAGGAGCAGGGGAAGAACTTTCCATAGGGACACCTCCAACATATAAATTGAAAACAAAGTTGATTTTACTTGTAAATCAATGGTTTACTCCCCACTTAATTGGCGGCGCGTACTCTCTCTTCCTTTCGATCTCATAAAATTCAACACTCGCGGCATAACATCTGAATACATCGAGTACCAGAATTTACTGGGCGCAAAGTCGTATGCGCCGAGCGTCCGCACCACGTCACCGCCTAAACCTTCCTTGAAGCGATACACGCCCCACATCGAATCACTTTCATCGAAGACCTCCGGCGCGCCCCACAGGTCGTAGGTCAGGCTGCCATTCGCTTTGGCATGTTTCATCGCCGCCCACTGCAAAAGATAGGTCGGCATTTTTTCACGATGTTTATCCCGCGACATGCCGTAAACGTAATATCCGCGCCCGGCGAACATAAACAAAAATATCGCCGCCACTGCTTCCCCATCTACTTCGGCGATCAAAGGGACCGCGGACGGCTGACCGCTGATATCATCCCCTTGTGGGGCCGCGCCTTGCATAAATAACTTCCAAACCGTCATGTAATATTCTTCATTACGGATCACGAAGCCATCACGCACCGATGTTTCGGCATACATCTTGTACAAGGCAGGCAAGTCTTCTACATTGCCTACGCGAATGACGACACCCTTCTTCTCAGCAAGGCGCACATTGTAACGCGTCTTCTGTTTCATGCGCATGAGGATATCTTCTTCGCTGGTAGATAGATCGACCATGACCGTATTTTTGAACTGGATCTGGTCAGACGACTCGACCCAGCCCCTGCGCTTCAAATCGGACATCACAGCCTGTCCGCTGTTTTCTGTGACCTCACCCACGCTGGCAGGGAGTCCGCGCCCCAGCACCACATCGGGGTCAAGTTTGAGGAAGATAGCGCCCTGTTTCTTTGCGAAGGATTGCAAATCGTCCAACACACGCTTCCGAAGGGACTCATTCGTCCAATCCATGAGTGGACCTTTAGGAGCATAGAAAATAGAAAAACGACGGAAGGCAGTGCGTTTGAGGATGAGAGATGCGGCGACAATTGGTGAATGGAAAGTGGAAAGTGATATTAATTCGCTTTCCACTTTCCACTTTCCATCTCCAGTCCACACAGCGTAATACGGAACCCACCCATACTTCGCCTTGACCTGTCCCCATTCGTAAGATTGTAAGAAGTGTGGGTCGGGTAGCTGAGAGATTATATGATTCCATGAATAAACATTTAGCATTTGGACACCATATTAATTAAGCATGTTTATCAAAATGACATAAGAACATAAAACAGAAAACATTATTATGCTGATAGTTAAAATCAAGATGCCAACCCTAATTGCTGAGTGACCATTAATACGAATAAAAATCAAATCCAATTCTTTTCTAAGCAAAACTATAAGACCAAATAATCCAGTTAATGCAAGTATTGGAAACACTTGTATTCCTTGCCATTTAATCCCTAAATAGGTCGTGGAATAAATCATCTCACTAATAAACAATAAGCAAGAGAAAAGGAGGGTCGAAGTTTTAATCCTAGAAAAATAAGCTCGAATAAATTCCATAAATTTATTCATTATTCCTTATTCCCAATCAGCTTCAAATACGCCCAATACAACAATGGAATATAAACTCTATCCAACGCCTGTGCTGCGCGTTTGAGTTGACCGCCAAAGCCGCGCTTGAAGCGATAGACTCCCCACAAGCCATCGTGGCAGGTTTCAAAATTTGCTTCGAGTGCCTCTTCGTTCTCGTCGGGGACGCCCCACAGATCGTACTCTGCACATCCACGCGCCTTTGCCCAGCGGATGGCTTCCCATTGCAGGAGATACGTCGGCATGCGGTTGCGCTCTTCATTGTTCGATGCACCATAAACATACCATGCTCGTTTGGCATTTGCGAAAACCATCAAAGAAGCCAGCGGCTTGCCTTCATATTCCGCGACGAGCAATTCACACGTCCCTTTTGGGTGGAAGAGTTCATAAGCGCGTTGATAATACTCTTTGGAATGCACGCCAAATCCATCGCGCCCGCCGGTGACAGTCATCATCTCATGAAAAGCGGGAACGTCGTCCCATGTGCGGACGGTCACACCTTTTTTCTCAGCCAAGCGAATGTTGTAACGGCATTTGGGTTTCATTCTCGCCAAGATATCTTCTTCGCTATCTTGAATTTCAATTGTTATTGTGCGAGGAGGTTGGATATTATGTTTAGAAATGATGAATGATGAATGATGAATGATGAATTCATCTTCCCAAGTATCAGGTTCGAGTTTGAGGAAAACGGCGCGGTTCTTTTTGCAAACCGAATCGACTTCATGCCAAAACTGGTCACTGGTCACTGGCAACTGATCACTGCTCACTTTAGGCATGTACCCAATCGTAAACCCCAGTGGCAAGCGACGGAACAAGATTTGCGCACCTGCATTTCCTGAAATAACGCGGACGGGCTTCCAGCCAAAATCCTTTTTCAGTTCGCCCCATTCACCCATCTGCAAGAGATGCGTGTCGGGAAATTTTGTCAGGAATTGATTCCATTCGGTGAGGGTGACTTCGGTGAGGGTGACTTCGGTCATGGCAGATATGTATCTTATCAGGGCGACCCTTGTTGGCACAAGAAGGTCATAATGGATTCGGACGGGTCACCCCTACGGGGTCTGCACCGAGCCGGAGGGGAGAAAAAGGTTGATGGTCTGAATCAATTCAGAAGTCTGGGAGTGAAGCGCGAGGTTTGAGAGTTTATCCAGCGTTTGAGAGAGCGAAGCGCCGTCCACATGTTCCTCTTTCGACATGCGGAAAATTTCCGAGTGTTGGGTGCGCTCAAAGTCCACGCCGTCTTCGAGCAAATCCTCACGCAGTTTTTCGCCAGGACGAATGCCGGTGGTTTGAATATCAATATCACGATATGGCTCAAGACCGGAAAGACGAATGAGGTCTTCGGCAAGGTCGAGGATGCGAACCTGCTCGCCCATGTTGAGCATGAAGACCTCGCCGCCCGTGCCCATGCATGCGGCTTGCAAAACGAGATGCACGGCTTCGGGGATAATCATGAAGTAGCGATACATTTCAGGATGCGTGATGGTGACGGGTCCGCCGCGCGCGATTTGATTTTTGAAGGTGCGCACCACACTGCCGCGACTACCTAGCACGTTACCAAAACGCACGACAGAATATGGCAGGTTGTTGCTCTGCGCCGCATCAAGAACAGTAAGTTCGGCGAGACGCTTGGTAGCGCCCATCACGCTGGCAGGACGAACGGCTTTATCGGTGGAGATGAGCACGAGTCTTTCTACCCCGTGTCTGACCGCTGTCTCGACGACGTTCTTCGTGCCGAGTACATTGTTCGTAACCGCTTCTTCGACGTTGGCTTCCATAAGCGGAACATGCTTGTGCGCCGCGGCATGAAAAACGACTTGCGGTTTGTGTTGGTTGAAAACTTTTTCGATACGGTTCAGTTCGCGTACATCAGCAATGACGGCTTGAAGGTTGAGTGAAGGAAAATCGTTCTTGAGTTCCTGCAAGGCTTCGAAGATGCTGTTCTCGCCGTGACCAAGCAAGACAAGCTCGGCAGGATTCCAGCGTGCGAGTTGACGACATAGTTCACTGCCGATGGAGCCGCCCGCGCCAGTGACGAGGATGCGCTTTCCACCGAGAGTCGCACCGATGAGATGGTCGTCGATCTTTGCGGGTTCGCGCCGCAGCAGATCGGTGATATCCACTTCGCGCAGACGATTTACACTGACCTTGCCGCCGAGGAGTTCGTAAAAGCCGGGGATGATGCGTGAAGTGATTCCGCGCTTGCGGCATTCGTCGTTGACAAGACGGATGATATGCCCCGGCGCAGATGGAATGGCGATAATGACTTCGTTCGCCTGTTTTGAGTCAAGTGTATTGGCAAGTTGGTCAATTTTGCCGATGACGGTCACACCGTAGATGTTGTGATTTTGTTTGGCAGGGTCATCATCGAGAAAGCCAACGGGAACGAGATTGAGTTGGGAGGTTTTCTGTAATTCGCGCACAACGAGCGCACCCGCGTCGCCTGCCCCAATAATGAGGGCATGGCGGGTTTTGGCATTGACTTGTGTTGATGATTGCTCGGCAAGGATTCGCAGAACAAAACGTGAGCCGCCAATGAGGATGAGCGAGATGAGCCAGTCAATGCCGAGGGCAGAGCGCGGCATGCCCGGCTGAACCAGATTGAAATAATAAAGAACAACCATCACGCCTGAAGTCAAAACCGAGGCGGTTGTGACAGCAAATGTGATGAGCCGCAGTTCGTTCGTGCTGGCGTAGACCCATAGACGGCGATAAAGCCCAAAGAAATAATAAGTTGGGATTTTAACAAGCAATGTCACCGCACACATCATCAGTGCGGCGGGAAAGTAATACGGCAGTTCGCTCACATCCAGCCGTAACGCAAAACTGCCCAGCACCGAAACAACAGTGAGGGCAAGGTCGCCAACGAGGACGAAACGATTGCGGACGTGCGGACGGGAAGACATCGAAATGCAGAATTTAGAATGAGGAATGATGAATTTGGAGGTTGGTAATTAGTAAACGCATTAAGAATGGTTTACCTATCTCTCTTTACTACTTACCAGTTACGAGCTTCGCATCACTTCCACCGCTTCTTTCAACCCTTCAGCCAAGGTCACTTGCGGTTTGTAGCCGAGCATGTCCATGATCTTTTTGGGCGTGCCAATAGAGCGATAAATATCACCGACGCGGGGTTCGGCATGGACGTGTTTGGGGGCGTTCGGGAAGATTTTGTAGAGGATGTCGAGCAGGTCGAGCAGGCGGGTTTCAACCCCGGTGCAGACGTTGAAAATCTGCCCCGGCGCGGCAGGGTGTTCGGCGGCGAGCAGGTTGGCTTGCACCACATCGCGCACGTTGACCAGGTCACGGCTCTGACCGCCGTCACCAAAGATGGTAATGGGCTTGTTATCCAGAATACGACGGATGAAGATCGGCACAGCGGCAGCATACATCGAGTCTGGTCGTTGGCGCGGTCCGTATACGTTGAAGTAGCGCAAGGCAACTACTTCAAAATTGAAAGAGGACGTGTAGAGTTGACCGTAAAGTTCATCCACGCGTTTGGATGTGGCGTAGGGTGATAACTGTCGCAACGGAGTATCTTCCGAAAGCGGATAGGCTTCCGAGTCTCCGTACACGGCGGCACTGGTAGCAAAGACCGCACGTTTCACACCTGCTTTGCGGGCGGCTTCGAACAAAATGGAGGTTCCGGTCACATTGACATCGAAACATTCCTGCGGCTTCTCCATCGACTCAGGAACGGAAACAAACGCCGCTTCATGAAAAATAATCTCCATGCCTTGTACGGCTTTGGCAACCGCGTCGGCATCGCGCAAGTCGCCTTCGATAACCTCTACATCCAAACCTTTGAGGTTCTCACGCTTACCAGAGGAGAAATTATCAAAGATGCGGACGGTATGTCCTTTTTCCAACAGAGTACGTGAAATGTGCGAGCCGATGAAGCCCGCGCCGCCAGTGACTAAATATTTCATACGTTATCTCCCAGTTCTTCGCAAAACCGTTCCAATGGTTCGTAACACGATACTAAAATCTAAATTCAAGGTGCGGTGCTTGATGTAATACAGGTCATATTCAAGTTTTACAAATGTTTCCTTAACCGTGGCGACATAGCCATAATTGATCTGCGCCCACCCGGTCAGCCCGGGTTTTACTAATAATCGTGCGCGATAATAAGGGATTTGCTTTTGATATTCCGCCACCAATTCAGGGCGCTCAGCACGCGGACCGACGAGACTCATCTCGCCTCGTAACACCGTCCAGAACTGCGGAAGTTCATCGAGGCGGGTCTTTCGCAGGAAGGCACCAATGCGGGTCACACGTGGGTCGTTCTCTTCCGCCACTTTTGGTTGACCGTCTGCTTCTGCATTTTGCTTCATGGTACGGAACTTGAGAATAGTAAAAGGCTGAGCACCTTTCCCTAAACGCGGTTGGGAATAAAACACAGGGAAGCCTGTTTCAAGAATAATAGCAATGGCAATAAAGGGTAGGAACATCAAAAAGATCAAGGTTCCAACAATGCCGCCCAAAATATCCATGATTCGTTTTAGCAGTTCATATAACCCATGCACGCGCACTTGATCCACAAATGAACGAATGACCCAGTCCGTTTCAAGGTGTTCGATCGGTACACGTTGGGTCAATTCTTCATACAAGATAGGCATACGCGTCACTTCCACACCGCGTTCTTGCACATCAAGGATGGTCTGGAAAGTTTCGCCTTTGATCTCGCCATTGATCGCCACAACAACATCTGAAATACGATAATCTTCGATTAGGTCAAAAAGATGTTCGCTATCGCCAAGCACAGCAAACCCGTTATATGATTTATTCCGTTTTGCCGGATCGTCATCAATATAACCAATCAAAAGGAATGGCGGCGGATTCAGTTTGCGGTACGCCTCTACGAGAGTCCGCCCGGCTTTGCCCGCGCCAATAATAAGCACACGCCGCATCAACCCGGATGAGGTGTAGAGTCGGATATAGATGGCGCGCCAACCCAAGGTCAAGACAGAGGCGAGGACGAGAAAAGCTCCAACCGCGATACGAGGTAAGGAGTTCGGTTCTGTATTGAAGGTAAAAAGCAGGGAGTATCCTAACAGACCGACAAGGGGCGCCACTGCAATTCCGCGGAGAGTTTTGCTCCAATTTGAAGCAGTGTGCAGCTCATACGAGTCGACCATCAACAAAAGCCACACGAGCGGAAGAACGTAAAACCAAGGTGGAGCTTCAATCTGTATGATACGTTCTGCTACATTGGGTTTTACACCGCTTTGCAACAAGACATATAAGGAATACTGATACCAGAAAAGAATAGCCCCTGCCATCGCAGCAACGGATGAAATAAAATCCCCGATCAACAAAACGGTGCGTTGTTCGCTGGGTCGTAAGCGCAGTGACGGACGATAAATATCAGCCATTCTTGAACATGCTCGTGATACCGCTCCATAAAAAACCTGCGCCCCATGTGATGTGCATGGTTGCGATGGCAAGCGGCAGCCCCCAAATAAGAAACCCTTTCCTTGTCTTTATTGCCAACTGAAAACCGGCAAGCCCCAAAATGAAAAAATAAGTAAATAATTGCAAAACGAGCGCTGCTTGTGCAAGGCGCAAGCCTAAGGATAACACAATCAATGCCACTAAGATGAAGACGAAGACCGGCGGCAATGCCTGTCGCCACCGCAAAGTGTGCGGATAGCGTTTGAGCATTTTCAACTTCCAAAACCCATAGCGCCAGTATTGTTCCACTAGTTTTTTCAAGGTGCTGCGTGAAAAATAAACAGAGCGAATCGATGGGTCGAGCCAGACGATGCCGCCGGATTCACGCACACGAGTATTGAATTCGTAATCTTCATTCGCAAGCAAAGTCTCGTCGAAAGCGCCAATCTTTTCGATCAGGCTACGGCGAAAAGAACCGAATGGGACGGTATCTACAGCTCCCGGCTTGGCATTGAGGCGATACATCGCATCCCCCACGCCGAGCGGATGTGCAGCCGCAAACGAGATCGACTTCGCAATCCACGTATCTGCGCCGGGCTGAATATCCCACACGCCGCCCACGTTATCCCCTTTGCCGGTCTGATGCGCTTCGACACATCGTTCAACATATTCGGGGATCGGCATGGAATGTGCATCCAAACGGACAATGATCTCGCCTCGCGACTCACGAATGGCTTGGTTCACCCCAGCGGGAATGGTCCTCGCCTTGTTATCCACCACACGGACGGCAAGATCGGTATGTTCTTTTTGAAATTCAGCAATCACGGTGCGGGTTCGGTCAGTGGAAAAACCATCCGAGATCACCACTTCCATCTTCGCCAACGGATAGGTTTGAGAACGCAAAGCCTCCAGCAATTTGCGGATAGTGGCTTGTTCGTTGTAGCACGGAATAATGACGGAGACGGAAGGTTGGTCTGGCATGTTCTGGCAAAATTTCGCCGCCAATAAAAGGCGGCGATGTTGGTTTACTTTTTGCGTGCGCGCTGTGTCACGGTTGGCGGCGATAATGGGAGGATGACCTCCATGGTCGTACCCGCCCCTTTGTGACTTCGGACGCTAATTCTACCACCATGCGCCACGATAATTTCATGTGCAATCGCCAGCCCCAGCCCAGTGCCGTGTGCTTCTCCGCCCTTCCTTGCCGGGTCTGCCTGATAAAAACGCTGAAAGATATGCGGAATATCCGCTTCAGGAATGCCTATACCGGTATCCTTAACTGAAATGTGCATCTTGTCGGTTTCCACAAAGGCATTTAACGCCACTGTGCCGCCTTGCGGGGTGAACTTGAGGGCGTTATCGGTCAGGTTTGTAAAAACTTGTGCCAGTCGGTCACCATCTGCAATCAATGGCGGAAGGGGGTCCAGCACGTTAAAAGTAATGCCTACACCCGCCCGCTGAGATTGTGGGGCAAACTTCTCTGCAATCGAGTTCAACAATGCCCGCACATTGACCGGTGCCATGTGCATCTCTGCCGTGCCAGCATCAAGCTTGGCAAGATCTAGCAGGTCTAGCACCATGCGGTGCATGCGCTCGGATTCGTTATAAATCACCTGAGCGGCTTTTTGTTGCGACTCTTGCGTATTTGCCGTCCCATCGAGCAAGGCTTGAGCGAAGCCCTGAATGGACGTAAGCGGCGTTTTCATTTCATGTGAGACGTTTGCCACGAACTCTCGCTGCGACCGTTGACTTGCCAGTACACGCGCCATCATGGAATTAAATGCCCGCGTCAATTCCTGGACCTCGTGCGGGCCCGTTGCTTCAAGCGGCTTTACCTCCGCTGAGGGCATCTCCCGCGCCGCGTTGACCACTTTCTGCAGCGGGCTGGCGATCCACCCAGAAACGAGGAACGCAAGAATCAGCGAAAGAATCAGGGCTGTTCCACCACCTACAACAATGACGGGAATGAATTCGTCGCTAAAAATATTAAGAACAGAGTTGCGCGGACGCGGCGTTGCCACCATGAGAAATGTTCCATCAGGTAATTTCTCAACGGAATATAACCATGCCGCCCCATTGGTATCACGGGTCAACGGCAAGGCGCGCGTTAACCGCTTAACGGTTGGGAAAATAAGCTCGGCTTCTGTGCTGGTATCAAACAAAAGTTCATGGGTTTGGGAAAACACAGCCACACGGACGTTAAACGTCTGCGCATTACGCATTGCCAATATTGAAATTGGGGGAGCATCTGCTTCGCTTAAGCGCGTCACCATTACAGTTCGTACTGCGTTCAGCCGCTCTGTCGTCTGTCGATATAAAAGTGGGTTTCTAAACAGCGAGGCAAATAGAACAATCGTCACAACACTCAAGGCTGTGACGATGAGAAAGGCATAACTTAGCCAAAGGCGCGATCGGAGAGAAGAGAGCATACAGGTTGTATTTTCACAAATTACGCAACACGTATCTTAAGTGACAAATTTGTAGCCTACTCCTGTCACGGTTTCGATCTTGATACTGCCGCCTTCGAGTTTTTTGCGTAGGTGCGCAATATGAACATCCACGGTACGGGTCTGACCATAGTAGTCGAAGCCCCAGGCAAGTTGCAATAATTGTTCACGCGAAAAGACACGCCCCGGTGCCTCTGCCAGCGTGAGTAAAAGGTCAAATTCTTGGGCACGCAGGTCTAAGGTCCGCGAAGCGAGGCGGGCTTCTCGAGAAACAGGGTCAATCGTCAAATCGCCACGGTGGATCGGTTTTCCATCCGAATCCTTTTTGGATTCACTACGGCGCAAAATAGCTTTAACTCGCGCTACTAATTCGCGCGGGTTAAATGGCTTGGTGAGGTAATCATCTGCACCGAGTTCAAGCCCAAGAATTTTGTCGATGTCTTCATCGCGAGCAGTGAGCATGATAATGGGAACATTATCGCCTGCAGATCGCAATCTGCGGCAGACATCGAACCCATCTACTTTGGGAAGCATCACATCCAATACGATGAGAGCAGGTTTTTGCTTCACCGCTGCCTCTAACGCAGACTCGCCATCGGCAGCTTCATGAATGCGATACCCATCACGCTCAAGATACATGCGCGCGAGTTCAGTAATGGAGGGCTCGTCATCGACGAGTAGAATTAATTCAGCAGACATTTAGGCTAAAGCAACGCACTCGATCTCAACCAAGGCATTTTTGGGCAACCCAGAAACGGCTACGGTGGTGCGAGCGGGCGGGTTTTCGTTGAAGACTTCTGCATAGACTGCATTCATTTTTGCAAAATCATCCATAGTTTTGAGAAAGACCGTAGTCTTTACCACTTTGCTCATACTCGTGCCTGCGGCTTCCAATACATTGGTGAGGTTAGCTAATACTTGGCGAGTCTGTTCTTCCACGCCACCGGGAACAAGTTCCATCGTAGCAGGGTCAAGCGCAACCTGCCCAGCCGTGTAAACCAAATTACCAATATGAATAGCTTGCGAATAAGGTCCGATTGCTTTGGGGGCTTTTTCGGTATGAATAACTTGTTTGCTCATGGTTTCCTCGTTTTAATGGAGTGAATTGTTTTCTTTATTTTAATCGAGGAAAGGCAACCACAGAGGGCGTAGAGAGATTGAGTTTTCGCTCAATAGTCTCAACGCCCTTTGTGGTGTATATATCCTGGATATTATGAATCTTTTTCTACGGGTTCTTTGGTGGGTTTATTGGCTTCGCGAAAAGCTTTAACAGCTTCACGCAGTGCTTTGAACGTGCCGCCCATCGACTCTTTGAGGGCTTTCATTTCATCGCGCACTTGCTTAAGTGTAGCTTTGGCTGTCTCTGAGTCAGTCACTTTGCCGTTGGCATCAAACCCAGCATGAGCTTCCATGGTGGTTGCCAGTTGTTCATACGCAGGCTTGGATGCAACCAATGCAGCTTTGTAGGCATCGAGAGCAGATTGCAAGCTAGACACATCTTTACCATTGGCTGCCGCTTTATCGATCATGGACTGGATCTTGGCAATATAGGCATCGGTATCTTCGAAGGCTTTCCCCAAACGTTCAAAAGCTTGAGAGGCGCGCGCCCAGATTTCTTCCATTTTCTCGTCGGTCAACTCACCTTTTGCAGGCGGAGTATCGTCTGCCGCGTAAGCACTTGTGACAGGGATTGCCGCAAATGTCAAAGCAGCAACCAATACCGCCAAAACAATTCTTGAAATTACACTTTTCATCGAAACCTCCTTCAGGTTATGATGAAATTTTAGAAGCCAACGGTTAGAAGAGTATGGCGGGGATGTAAAAAAGTTGTAAATTATAAAGACCTCCGAGGTTTTGAAAACCTCGGAGGTCTTGGTTCATTATGGTGTTGGCAAAATAATCGGCGTCAGCGTGACGGTTGGCTGTGGAACTGGTGTCGGTTGCAATTCCGTCCAGCCACTGTAGGCAAAGTATTCTGAAAGGAATTGTGCCCGCTCACGTTCATTCATCGGGCGCGGACGGGAGAAGTCTTCGAGCATGGCGGTCAGCAATTCGGTGCCGAGATATTTACCATCATAAAACACATGGCGGTCAATAAACTCGCGGCGGGTTTCATCAATCACCGAACCATCAGGCAATTCATAGGTCATTTGGTCAAAGAACAAATTGCCCAAACCAAAATGGATAAACGTACTGCCACGGAACTCCATCAAGTGGGGGTAATGCGCTTGGCTACCGCTCACAATCGTGGAACCGGCATCCGCTACGGCATGGAAACCTTCTTCATGCTTGTAACAAGGTCCATGGTGATAGCACTCTTCATGCTGGAAAGTGAAGATAACCATATAGCCTTGTGCTGCTACATCTTTGACCTGCTGCGTGAAGAATTCATAATCACAATCTGCGGCGCCGGGTTTGGTAGCAGTCGCTTTCACGAAAACATATGAAACTTTTCCGTTACAACCCATAAACGCGATTTTGTTTCCATTTACATTCATCAGAACCGGTTTACGCCCCTCTTCTTCATTCGCGCCACCACCATAATATGGAATATTGTTATCACGATACATCTGCAAAGTATCCAACATGGCTTGTGTGCCACGGTCCGCGAAGTGATCGCCGGTCAATTCCACAATGTCAGTGCCTACATAGGTAAGCAGTTCCATATATTTCGGGTCACTGCACAGAATGAAATTTTTATAACCGGGCGTTGGGTATGGGCAGTCTGGGTCAAAAGGAACTTCATTGCTGATATGCAACACGTCTGCATCGTGCAGCCAGTTGTACACGAGTTCACCGGGGCGGGTTATCCCTTTGGTTTCCATGGTGAATGCCGTGGCACGCACAAGCGCGGTCACACCGGTTAACACTACGGTTGCTAATTTCGAAGCATCACGATTCGTGGCAGGTAATTCAATATTTGAGTTCGTCAGCCCAAACGAAAGTTTCAACGGGTACAGGTTCGCATCAAAATCTTTATGAATCGGCGATTGACCGTCTACGCTTAAGACTTTCCATTTTGGTTGGATTTCTTCAAATGGGATGATCGCCCAACTAAAAGGCTGAGTCCACGCTGTGGTGAGAATCTCATCGGATCCTTCGGGGACGATGCGTACCGCGCCCGAAGCAGGCTCGCCCCACAGGACAGTGAACGCCCTCAGAGTGGATTCTGCCATTAGCAACGGCTGACCGTTCCCGGTTAAGGAAGAGCCGTTCTGCCAGGCGCTGATTAGGTCTGCGGACGAGATACCATCTGTCACTGTAGGGAAAGGCGCAACGAGAGCATAAATCCAAAGAGAGCCTGAATCGGCAATGTCTAATTTTTGAGTAGCGGTTTCAGCATCATTCACGATTGGCACACCAGAACTTTTGGCAGCTTCTCGCAAGACATTGGGCACGGCAGGGCTAACCCACAATGCATCTGCAACCGGCATTTGCGTGGAAGTTGGTTGAGCAGAGACAGTTGGTTCAGCGGGCAAGGCGGGTGCTTCAGTAGCAGGCGCACAAGCAGAAAATAGTATTGCAATGAAGAGGAATAGTGATATTTTTTTCATTTGTAATCCATGGCGCAAAAAAGTACGAAGCACAGAGCGCCTCGTACTTGTAAACTTAATTGATTAAACAGGCGTGAGCGTTAGTTTACACCCAGTTTGAATACTAGACTACCACTTTCGCCAACGTGTAAGACTTGAGCGCCTCTTCATCAACCGTGACACCTAAACCGGGTTTGTTGGGCACGTCGATGGTTGAATCGGGATTGAGAACGAAACGCTCGTGCGTGATATCGCGGGTGTAGTAACGGTCTGAAGCAGAAACATCGCCGGGGAGTGTGAAATTCGGCATGGATGATAAAGCAAGGTTTGAAGCGCGACCAATACCGGTCTCTAACATGCCGCCACACCAAACAGGCATTCCATTTTGTTGAGCGATATCATGCGTTTGAATACCCTGACTTAATCCGCCCAGCCTGCCTGCTTTGATGTTGATGATTCGGCATGCTTTCATTTCGATGGCATAGCGAGCATGGCGCGGCGAGACGATGCTTTCATCGAGACAAACTGGGGTGCTGAACTTGGCTTGGAATTTATGATGATCCCAAATGTCATCTTCAAAAAGCGGCTGTTCAATGAGTAGTAAATTCAAATCATCGAGCGGCTTGAGCGAGTCTGCATCATCCATGGAATAGGCCGAGTTGGCGTCCACTTGCAAGCGGATGTTCGGAAAAGCTTTGCGAATGGCTTGGGCATAGGTCACATCTTTGCCGGGTTTGATCTTGAGCTTCACACGGGCATACCCGCTGTTGACAAAGTTCGTAACGGTTTCCACCAGTTTTTCAGGCGTCTCTTGAATACCGACAGATACGCCCATTTCCACTTTATCACGCACACCGCCGAATAATTGTTTGAGTGATTTGCCTTCACGTTTGCCAAGCAAATCCCAAATTGCCATTTCTACACCCGCTTTGGCAAGGTGATGTCCGCGGATGCTTTCCATGTGGTTTTGAAAATCGAGGGCGTCTTTAATGTCTTTGCCGAGGATGAGCGGGATGATGAAGTCTCGCAGGGTGGGCATGGCAGTGCCAACTGTTTCGTAGCTATAGCCGGGGTTATACGAGGCGACACACTCCCCCCAACCCACCAACCCTTCGGAGTGAATTTCTACAATGATGCATTGGCGGTCTGTTTCACGCCCGAACGATGTTTCAAATGGAGCGATGAGCGGCATGGACAAGTGGTGCAAGGTGACTGATTCGATTTTCATGGTTTCTCCAAAGAAGAGACCCTAAAGCTGGCTTTAGGGTCTTGAATTTAATTGTTGTTATTTCCCTGTTCGTCTGCGATCTTGATTCCGCGTAAGGCGTCGTCGATGCTGGTCGCTTCGAGGCGGACGCCGGGAGCGGGTGTTCCGCAATAGGGGCAGATATTCCACGGAAGTTCCATCAACTTCGAGCAATTGTGACAGGTCTTCTTGAGTTTGGTATGACAGTTCGGGCAGATCTGCCAATCTTCTTTCACACGTCGTTCGCAACCTGGGCAAAGTGGAAGGTCTTCCAAGGCTTGCAGCAAGGCTTCCTCTTCCAGTGTGCGTTGATATTCTTCTTCTAATGTACGCGGCGGGCGCAGAATGAGATAGACCAGAACACCGGGCAAATTCAGCACCGCCACCAACAATGCGGAGAGAGTCTGCACCAAGGGGTCACGCGCACGTGAACGGATATCACGGTAGGTCCATACCACAAGGCTGATCCACAGAGCAACAAGAAATGCGCCCGCAAAGGCGGTCAGCACGAGTGTGAGATTGGCAAGAAAGACGGGATCAAAAGTCATGAGAACTCCGAGTTGGGTTCATTTTAATGCATAGGAATGGTTATGGCGTGGCGAATTCGAAACGCCATTCATCTTCGTTCTGAGTCTGTTTAGAGGTAACGCCCATGACCTGATAGAAAGTCTGACCGGGTTTTAGGTAAATGGGCGTGCCATCGAGGTTGGTCAACAAGAGCGGTTGGTCAATGGCGGTACGATTCCAACGAGCAGGGATGGCGATCCCATCACGAAAGACGTAGGCTGTCCCATAGTCAATGAGAGATGGGTTATATACTTCATCTTCAGCTTGATTTTCATTCGTAAAAATATAAGGTACAAGCAGAACAACTACATTATCGGCAGTGACTGGTTCTTTGGTGTAGTCATCAAATAATTGCTCATAAACTTCCACTTTGCGATACCCAACCAAGTCCTTAGACTCTTGATATCGGAAATAGGAATGGGTCTCTTCATCGTACTGCCAATAGCTGTAGTTATATTCGGTGTAAAAGTTGTAAATTTTATTAACCGTAAGTGGACTTTGCGGAACTTCTTCAGAGAAAAAGCCCCCGCTGATCGTTTGTGGTCCGTTATCGAGCCCCTTTTTGGCTACACAAGCTTCCCAAAGGGTAACGTTGAAAAAGATATTGTTATAAGAGTCGCGTTTATAGGGACCATAATAGTACGGCGGACATTTACCAATACCTACTGAGATAAAACGTTGTTTAATATCCAACCCCATGAAATAGTCGAACTCACGCGGGTCGGCACCTTTGAACATCAGGAAGGAATGATACATACGCGTGATGTTCTCATCAAAATAACGCCCCGAGCGGACGGGTCCCACCCGCTCGATATTATAGAGATTGCTATAGAACACGGCGATAAAACGAGTGTCGCCCCATTCAATGTAATATTCATAGACTACATCCGCGAGCGTCAAACCAGATTGCGGGCGGACGTAATCTGGAGAATTCCCCACTTTGATGGCAAGCGGACGATGTTGTAGAAAGTACGGGTCTGATACTGGGAGCCCGGTCAATGGGTTATAGAGAGTCACACCGGGTTGCACAGCAGGCATCACATCCACGGGAACGGATACGTCTTGAGGCGGAACATATTTGGTTGGAACAGGTGTATAGGTAGGGACAGCGTCTTGTGGAGTGCTAATGGCAAGGTAAGGATCTGGAGATGTGCCCGGCTGTGGTTGGAAAGGCGTCGGCGTAGGCTGATAATTAACTTGAAGCGGGACAAGTGTCGGGTCGAGGGTTGAGGCGGGGGCAGGCTCCGCACAGGAAACGGCAAGGAAAAGAGTCAAAAGCCAAAGCGTTGTTCCATGCCGATACGGTCGGTGACTTCCAAAATTCATGGCAGGGATTGTACCAAACCACAAGGTGTCAGCGCGACAATCATAATACTGTTACAATTATGTTTTCCCATGTTGATCTTGGTTACCTGTCTTTTGCTTTTTATTACAGCCCTTGCGCTGGTGGTTTTGCGCGCAACCCAACCCAATGCACGATATGCTTGGCTAGTGGCAGCTGGTGGTGCCACACTTGCTTTTGTGAGCGTATTCGTATGGCTTGCTCAAATTCCGTTTCAATTGACGTTGCCGGTCTGGAAACCCGAGACTTTATTTTCTACACCCATTCTTTTTAGTGCAGATGGGGTCTCTTGGGCATTATCTGTAAGTATTGCGGCATTAACCTTGGCAGTGATTTTCACGGTTGTGACGCGCTCCGTCGTTTTCAACTCGCTTTCATGGGCGGGTATTCTTGTGCTAGGCGGCATGGGTATTTTAGCCGTAACAGCCAACAACCCCTTGACCTTACTCTTAATGTGGGCGTTGCTTGACATTACAGAGTTAGGCACTCAATTAAGCTCAGTGAGCGGCGAGAAAAACAATGAACGCGTTGTGATTTCATTCGCAACACGCATGATTGGGATCGGTCTGTTATTGTGGGCATATATAGAAAGTTTTACGGGTGGCGGAATGGTTGTCTTTCAAACGATGCCGCCTGATACGGGTGTTTATCTGGTCATTGCAGCGGGTTTAAGGCTTGGCGTATTGCCATTACACCTTCCCTACGCTGCTGATTCGAACTTGCGCCGTGGGTTTGGAACAGCTTTACGTTTGATCGGTGCCGCATCAACGCTGAGCATTCTTGGTCATATTCAAATTCCACCGACCGCATTCACCCCAGTATTGATGCTTCTCACTTCTGTGGCTGCTATTTATGGTGGTTGGACTTGGCTACGTGCCCCCGATGAATTAAACGGTCGCCCATACTGGATGATCGGTATGGCATCGCTTGCGATTCTAGCAGCGCTGAGTGGAAATCCTATCGGTACAATAGCATGGAGCAGCGCTCTTGTGCTGGTGGGCGGTGCCCTCTTTCTTTTTTCCATTCAAGATATACGCTTGAGCCGGGCTTTACTCATTGGCGGGTGGGCACTTTCATCACTACCCCTCTCGCTTACAGCAAGCACATGGGCAAGCAGTTTCAATCTCTCCACTATTTTTGCATTGACAGCACAAGCATTGATAACCGCCGGTTATATCCGCCATGCCTTGCGCAACAATGGTACTGATTCATTGGATGATCAACCCGGCTGGGCAAAAGTCGTTTACCCGGCAGGCATTCTTTTGCTCCTTGTAACGCAAATCCTGCTGGGATTTATCGGCTGGGACGGCGCCTTCAAATTTGGGAACTTGATTTTCTCTCTGCTCGCCTCTATCCTTGCTTTGGGCTTGGTCGGTGGAAGCAGACGTTTCCGCATCTTCAACCCGGTCCGTGCGCATTGGGTTACCACCGCAGGTTCGGGGGTCAATGGGCTGTATCAATGGCTCTGGTCGCTCTATCGTGGGCTTGCCCAAATAGCACAAGCCATTACTAATGCCCTCGAAGGGGAAGGCGGCATCATGTGGACATTGCTCTTCTTAATTCTTTTTGTTTCAATCATCGTACAGGGCATTCAATAAATGGTCTCTGATATTGTTTCCTGGCTATCGGTCGCGCTGACCCTTGTCACAGCTACAACCATTTTGATCAATCGTGATTGGCGCATCAGCTTGGGCGCACTGGCGCTTCAGTATCTTGCCGCCTTTTGGCTGGTCACTCGTCACTTACCTTTCGCAATGGGCTCGGTCAAATTAATCACCGGTTGGATGGTTGTAGCCATTCTCGGCATGACGCGTCTCAGCCTGACCAATCTTGACCAAAACGAACAAGATGCCTTCTACCCGCGTGGAGCAGCATTTCGTATTACGTTGATGGGCATCGTCACACTAGTAGCTCTAGGAGCAACGCCTCGCATCGAAGCTGCTATTCCAGGGCTCGGCATGCCCGTCATTGCTGGCGGGTTGCTCCTAATCGGCGCAGGAGTGGCACACCTTGGTGTCACCAGCGATTTATTGCGCGTTTCTCTCGGTCTACTTACATTGCTAACAGGTTTTGAGATCATATATGCAGCCGTGGAAAGCGCCATTCTTGTTACAGGTTTGCTGGCAGGTGTTAATTTAGGATTGGGCGTGTTGGGGTCTTATTTGTTAATGGCAGGTTCGGTTCCCCTTACTTCACCTGAAGAAGAGGAAGAATTACTATGAGCGCTCCTATTCTGTGGATTGCCGTTCCCTTTGTTTTAGGTCTATTAATTCTCTTCTTGCTGAGTGAACGCTATACGGCATATGTTGGCGGAGCGGTAGCTACCATTTTGGCATTAATCGCCTTTTTCATTCCAATTGACACCGCTCTTCTGTTAGGGAATGTCTCTCTCAAGATTTCTCCTGCGATTGAATTTTTCGGTCGTAGTTTTGAATTATCCACAGCCGATGGACCGATATTAGCCATGGTCTATGGTTTAGCGGCTCTATGGTTTTTTGGTACTGAAGCCTCTGGCACAGCGCATCGCTTTGTCTCGTTAGGGTTGATGATCACCGCCTTACTCACGGCATCGATCGCAGTGGAACCGTTCTTGTATGCTGCACTCTTGCTGGAAATAGCAGCTATGTTGGTTGTACCATTGCTTGTTCCACTGTACCAGCGACCGGGTCGAGGCGTGACGCGCTTCATCATCTACCAGACCCTCGCCATGCCATTCATCCTCTTTTCTGGCTGGATGCTGGCAGGCGTTGAAGCGAGTCCAGGTGACTTGGGGACGATCGTTCAATCGGGTGTGATGGTCACAATGGGCTTTGCTTTTCTCTTTGCCGTCTTCCCCCTCTACAATTGGATTCCACAATTGATGGAAGAAGCTACTCCATATGCAGTTGGTTTTTTACTTTGGGCATTGCCAACCTTTACGACCATCTTTGCCTTAGGCTTCCTAGACCGCTACACCTGGTTACGCAATACGCCACAAATCGCAAACGCCATTCTTTTCTCAGGTGTTATCATGACCGCCACAGGCGGAATTTTCGGCGCATTGCAACGTCACCTTGGGCGTATCTTTGGATACGCCGCCATTGCTGAAACCGGTTTGTTATTGATCGCACTCGGTTTACGTTCATCTGAAGTCGTCAATATAGCCTTCCTCATCCTCATATCTCGCGGACTAGAACTAAGCGTTTGGGCGTTGGCACTATCTATTATTAAACGAAATGCTTATCCACTTATGTTCAGTGATGTTCAAGGGTTGGCGCGGAAATACCCTGTGGCAACGAGTGCATTGATTATTGCGCATCTCTCTGTCGCTGGGTTTCCGCTTTTGGCGGGCTTCCCCTCTCGGCTGGCATTATGGCAAGAGTTATCGCTCCAATCGTTGAGTGCATCCCTATGGGTCTTCCTTGGTTTATTGGGATTGTTAGTCGCCTCGGTTCGTACATTAGCCACTCTTGTGATGGCAGGCGATGATGCGCCGTGGGAGCTAAATGAGACCTGGGTTCAGACCATTATGCTGAGTGCGGGTGTATTTGGCATTTTCCTGCTAGGACTCTTTCCTCAGATCCTGCAGCCGTTCCTTTCCAGTTTGCCTGCTTTGTTCGAACACCTTATTCAATAATCCCGTTTTGCAAAAGGGTATAATTTAACGAAACGGAGTCCTCATGGAATTTGAACAGATCGTAAAAAGACTTGAATTTTTAGATAAACAACAACGCGAGACTAAGGAAACTCTTACCTCGTTAAAAGAAAGCCTTGCCTCCTTTGAAACTACAGTAAATGCTGTTTCAAAGCAGATTAAAACCCTTAGCAAGCAGGTCACAGATATTACGCCTGCCGCCAAGCGTGTTGACCAATTCGAGACCATGGTTGGAAAACAGCGTAATGAGTTGGTCAAAATAATCGAAGACATAGACAAGGCTCATACACGCTCAGAGCGCGACACCGCCAAACAATTTCAGTCTGAAATAAACGAGCTCAGTAAATCACTAACACAGTTAAAAATCAGCACTGACCTCACAGAGATCAAAAAACAACTCAAAGAACGTGGCAATGAAATTCAACGTGCTTTGGCAAATATTGCAGACTTCAAAACAGTTGTGGAAGACACCAAACGCTCGAACGAAGATGTAAAGTTATCCATTAAAGCGGCGGATGAAGCCCGCAAAAATGACCTCAAACGCGTTGCAGACTTGCAAGGTGAGCTCACAGCGCTGCGCAAACGCATAGATGAAAACCGTGAAAAGTCCACGATTCAAGGCGATACCATTCGCAACATTGAAACTCGTATCACTGAATTACTCTCTTCAGAGTTGGAACGTAAACAAGCCCAAGCTGTATTCTTAGATCAACAACGCGTTGCCCAAGTGGACCGTGAACGCGCCTGGAAAGATTGGCAAGACAAATTTGTTTCTTTCCAAAAAGAAGCAGAGACCTTGGACCAACAAATTCAACGTTTGGATGAAACCTTACGCAACGCCAAGAAAGCGCAAGACACTTACATGGAACTCAATTCCAAGTTGGAGCGCCGCATCAACGAAGTGACTGAAATGCAGCGTCTTGCCGAAGAACGCTTGCGTCAGGAATGGATCAGCTTCAAAGCCGATGACCAAAAACGTTGGACCGGATACAGCTTATCTTCTGAAGAATCCTTCCGCGATATTCGCAAAGAAGTGAGCAAATACGAAGGCAGTATTTCAACTCTTAACGAAGTATCGCAAGTTCTCCAAGATCAACTGCACCAAACCACTGATGCTTCTGAAAAACAATTACAAGAGATGATGAACGTTGTCCATGAATGGATGACTTCATACCAACGCATTATGGGACATGGCAAAAAGCCAACGAAAAAATAAAAAAGTCCTTCCAAAGTGGAAGTCGAAAGATTTCCACTTTTTATTTGGTTTATTCAAATTATGGTTAAATTGAGATCATGAGAGTCATTGGCACAGCAGGTCACGTTGACCATGGAAAATCCACGCTTATTGAAACGTTGACGGGCACACACCCAGACCGTCTCAAAGAAGAGAAAGCTCGTGAAATGACCATCGAGCTTGGCTTTGGCTGGCTTACCCTGCCAAACGGCGAAGAGATCGGCATTGTCGATGTCCCTGGTCACCGTGACTTTATCGAAAATATGCTCTCCGGCATCGGCGGCATTGACGCGGTTCTGCTCGTCATCGCTGCCGATGAAGGCATCATGCCGCAGACGAAAGAACACCTTGCAATTCTAGATTTATTACAGATTCCCGCCGGGCTAATCGTCTTGACCAAAACCGACCTCGCCTCAGACTCCAGTTGGCTTGACCTTGTTGAGGCAGACATTCGCCACGCTGTAAGCGGAACCGTTCTCAAAGAGGCTCCCATTTTGCGAGTCTCTGCTCGTGCAGGAACCGGTTTAAAAGAACTCACGCATGCTCTTGAAACTTTATTAAAAGAAAAACCAACTCGCCCAGACCTGAATCGTCCGCGTTTACCAATTGACCGTGTCTTCACTATGAGCGGATTTGGCACAGTTGTCACCGGCACATTGCGCGATGGGCACTTTTCCGTTGGCGATGAAGTGGAAATTCTTCCCAGTGGGTTACAAGGGCGTATTCGCGGTTTACAAACGCATAAAAGAAAAGAAGAAAGCGCTGTACCCGGCTCGCGAACCGCCGTAAACATTTCTGGCGTGGATGTAGAACAGATTCGCCGAGGAAATGTACTTGCTCACCCAGGTCAATACCAATCAACTCGTCGTCTTGATGTACGTTTCAAGGCGCTTCATGATATTAGCAAGCCACTTACACATGGAGATGAAGTTAAATTCTTTGTGGGGTCAAGTGAAACCGTTGCCATTGCCCGTTTATTAGGCACAGAAGAACTCAAGGCGGGTGAAGAGGGTTGGCTGCAACTTGAATTACGAGACCCCATTGTTGCTTTGCGCGGTGACCGATACATTCTTCGCAGACCCTCCCCCGGTGAAACACTTGGTGGGGGCGCCGTAGTTGACCATCAACCCAAAGGTAGACACAAACGGTTTGATGCAGATGTTTTGAAATCGCTCGAATCACTGGCGCAAGGTTCTCCCGCTGATGTCCTTTTTGAGGCGGCATTGGCTTTGCAAATCGCATCCATCAAGGACATAATTGGCAAATCAAGGCTAGAGGCTGAAACCGCAGAAGTAGCATTGCATGAGCTATTACAAAATGGTCAGCTTATTGCTCTGGATAACTCCACAAAACCCGAAGCACTTGTTGTAACACTCCCCTATTGGGGAAAAACAAGTACAACAATATTGGATACAGTCAACGGATATCACAGCCAATATCCGCTACGGCGTGGAATTCCGCGTGAGGAATTAAAGAGCAAGTTAAAGTTAACGCCCAAGGTCTTTAACGCGGCGATTGTATTCCTCGCTTCAAAAAGCGATTTAGTGGATGAACGCGGAGCAGTATTGAAGCCGGGGCATGAAATAAAATTCGATGGACAGAATCAAGTCAAGGTCCAGGCATTGAGGCGGAGGTTTGAATCCAGCCCTTATGCTACCCCCAGTGTCAAAGAATGTCAGGCAGAAGCTGGCGAAGAAGTTGTCAATGCATTGATCGAAACAGGAGAGTTGGTGCTCGTTTCTCAAGATGTCATCTTTCGCAAAGTAGATTATGATGAAATGGTAGCAAAAATCAAAAATACACTTCAAACTCAAGGGCAAATCACATTAGCTGAGGTTCGCGATATGTTGAACACGACCAGAAAATATGTCCAAGCCTTGTTAGAGCATTTGGATGCCACCGGTGTGACCATGCGAGATGGAGATGCAAGAAAGCTAAGAAAGTGAAGGCGGGATGAAATTCATCGGAGACTTTTTTAAACCACCTGTCTTTGAAGATGAGCAAAAAACACATCAGGCGTATTTGCTCAATATTATTCTTTGGGGGCTGATCGCGATTCCAATCCCTTATGTGATCTATGCTCAGATATTTTTATCTGGCACTTCAACAAGGGCATTAACGCAAAGCATCATTGGGGAATTCATTAATATATTTCTTCTTATTCTCTTGAAACGAGGATATGTTCGTACTGTTTCCCTATTACAAGTCATCGCATTTTGGATCTTCTTTACCGTTTCAGCAGCAACCGGCATTGGTGTACAGGGCGAGTCTTACTTGTTAGGCTACCCGCTTGTCATCATGATATCGGGAATTTTGCTCGGCAATCGGTTTACGCTGGGATTAACCGCATTGTCTTTGGTTTCAGGGCTTTTGATGGTATTTTCAGAAGGCAATGGTCTGATCAATAAAGATGTCATTCGCCCGCCGTTCCTGACATGGATCCTCAGCTTTGCCATCTTCCCGATGAGCGCAGTTTTGCAATACCTATCCTCGCGGACAGTAAACAATGCTTTGAAACGCGCAAAGGAAAGTGAAGAAAAGTATCGTTTGATCTCAAGTGTAAGCTCAGACTATGCATTTGAAAGTCGCATCAACGATAATGAATTGGGGGAAGCAATTTGGATTGCCGGAGCTTTCGAAAAAATGACCGGCTATACACCCGACGAGTACATCAAAGCTGGGGGTTGGTATGCACACATCCACCCAGATGACCTTGACCAAGACATGGAGGACATGAAAAAGCTTCTACGAAATGAAGCGGTCCTTGGGTCCGAGATTCGCACCTTTTCAAAAAATGGAGCGATCCGCTGGGAGCGAGTTTTTGCGCACCCGATATGGGATGAAAAAGAAAATAAGCTAGTGGGGATTCTTGGTGCTGTGCAAGATATTACGGAACGTAAAGTAGCAGATCAGAAGTTGCGCGACTCTTTACGTCAACAAGAAGCCATACTAAACAACATCCCTGATATGGCATGGATGAAAGATCTGGATAGCCGTTACATTGCTGTCAACGAACAATTTCTACGAATCAGTGGGTTAAGAGCTGAAGATGTCGTTGGTAAAACGGATAAAGACATCTGGGAAGCTTCTTTTGCCGAAATGTACCGCCACGATGACCTTGAGGTGATGCAAAGCGGCGTTCGAAAAACAGTAGAAGAACTGCAAAAAGATAATACAGGTAGAGGCTATTGGGTAGAGACCACTAAAACCCCGATCCGTAATGAAAGCGGACAAGTAATCGGCACCACCGGAATCGCACGTGACATCAGCGAACGTAAGAAGAACGAAGAAGCGGAGCAACGTCGCCGTGAAATGCTTGAAAAAGTAATCGAGCTTGGAAAACAAGTCACCGAAGCCGGAGATTTAGACACCATCCTCGATAAAATCTGGCATGGCGTTCATGACCATCTTGGGTTTGACCGCTTGGGAATCTTTTTATACAACCCCGAACTTGCCTCTATGGACAGTACCATCGGTACAGATCGTGATGGTAATAAAGTAGCAACCTACGGAAATTCGTTCTCGCTGACAAAATGGTCTACCTTCCAATTACTTTTAGAAAAACCAGACGGTCTGTATTCAACCAAAAATTACGATGTAGAAAACAACATTCCGCCTGAAAATGAAATGTATGGCGTTAAGCACTATGCTGCCGTGGCAGTTTGGGCAGGCAATAAACCAGTAGCTGCTATTACGGTAGATCAGCTCATTACACATCGACCTATTACGCCAGAACAGTTGGAAGCGTTACGTCTGTTTGCTGGGTATGCCGGCTTGGGTATTGAAAATGCCCGTTTGAATATGGCTCTACAAAAAGAATTGGCAAACAGCCAAGGCTTTATTCAAGAGTTAGAAAATAAAAATACAGAGCTAGAACGCTTTACATACACCGTTTCTCACGACTTAAAATCGCCACTGGTAACCATAACCGGGTTTCTTGGTTATCTTGAGTTGGACGCTCGTAACGGAAAATTTGAAAACTTTTCACGCGATATGCATCGTATTCGCCAGGCAGTGGATAAGATGCAGACTCTGCTAAATGACCTCCTTGAACTTTCTCGCATTGGGCGAATTGCCAACGACCCTATGGAAATTGAATTCGGTGTCATTGTCCGCGATGCACTGGGCTTGTTAGATGGTGCCATCACTGCAGGGAAAATCCAAATTGACTTTGTAGATGAAGGGCAAAAAGTAGTGGGAGACCGCGTCCGTCTATTAGAAGTTGTTCAAAACCTGATTGAAAACTCCATTAAGTTCATGGGCAAACAAACGGATCCGCGTATCAAAATCGGTTCACTCCATGACGAACGCAACAATCTTGTCTTTTTTGTACAAGATAACGGAATCGGTATCGAACCGCAATATCAAGATCGTATTTTCGGCTTATTTAATAAGCTCGATGCCAGCACCGAAGGGACAGGCATTGGACTTACTCTTGTCAAACGCATTATCGAAGTTCATAACGGCAAAATCTGGCTAAAGTCTGAATCGGGGAAGGGCACCACTTTCTATTTCACACTACCTGGTATTGTAAAACCATAAAGGAGTATCCATGTGCGGACGTTTCACTCTTACCGTTGACCCTGCTGAAATCGAAGATGTATTCAGTGGCTACGACTTCCCAAATCAATTTGCACCGCGTTTCAATATTGCACCCACACAACCTGTTCTTGCCATTCCCAATAATGCAAAAAACAAAGCCGATTTCTTTTTATGGGGATTGATTCCATCTTGGTCAAAAGACCCAAGCATAGGCAACAAACTCATCAATGCCCGCGGCGAGACTCTGGCAGAAAAGCCTTCGTTTCGCGGCAGCTTCAAATACAAACGCTGTCTGATTCCTGTAGATGGATTCTATGAATGGAAATCTCACCCTGGCAGCACCGCAAAGACTCCATACTTCATCCACATGAAAGATCGAAAGCCATTTGCCTTCGCCGGGTTATGGGATGAATGGCAATCGCCAGATGGCGACTCCGTACGCACCTGCACCATCATTACCACCGACCCAAACGAGTTGATGTCTACTCTGCACAGCCGAATGCCCGTGATCCTTCACCCCAATGATTACGCCCTCTGGTTAGACCCCGCGCCTCAGACTCCCGAAAAGTTGATGCATCTCATCAAGCCTTTCCCTACCGAAACCATGTCGGCTTATCCCGTCTCAACCTTGGTTAACAAACCAGCGAATGACCGCCCTGAGTGCGTCGTTCCTGCACAGTAGAAAATGGTATCCCTCAAAAACTGGCTCATTACCCGCTTCCCCGCTCTCGCTTCACGTGATTACGTTCTATTCGTCATAGGTCAATTTATTTCGGTTATCGGCACGTGGATGCAAGCCACTGCCTTGCCATATCTTGCCTATCGTATCTCGGGTCGTCCCTTAGATTTAGGGCTAATCGGTTTCTCCAATACACTTCCCACTTTACTTTTTGCATTGCCCGCTGGTGTACTCGTTGAACATGTAGATAAACGCAAAACAGTCATCATCTTGCAAGCCGTCATGTCTGTGCAAGCATTTGGCTTGACCTATCTTGCCTTTACCAATCAGCTCGAAATTTGGCATATTTTAGTACTGGCATTTATCTACGGCTCGGCAGTCTCTGTTGAAGTGACAGCACGCCAAGCCATGTTGATCGAACTCGCTGGGAAGGAAGCCCTTCCCAGCGCCATTGCCTTGCAAACCACAGCCTTCAACCTTGGACGTGTCATTGGTCCGTTACTGGCAGCCTGGTTGATCGCCACATCCGGCAACGAAGGGACTGTTTTTCTCGCGAATGGGGTCAGTTATATCTTCGTCATCATCGGGTTGTTCTTTGCACGTACTCGTTACAGGATTGAACCAGAAGCAAAAACATCACAGGGCATGGGCAGTGAATTCAAGGAAGGTGTGCGTTACATTCGATCAAATACCATTGTATTCTCTGCTATTTTAATGTCAGCATTGCTTGGCTTTTTCGGCATACCCCTCGTACAACAACTCCCTGCCATTGCACGTGACATTTTGCAGCCTCTTCTCACTTCTGAATCCTCCATCGCCACCCGCACCAGCAATCTCTACACTGCTCAAGGCATCGGAGCCGTCACCGCCGCATTTATGATGGCATATTTTGCTACTGCCAACAAAAGCTCCACCTTGGTGTGGGGGCAAATCCTGTTTATTCTTCCCATCATTGCGTTGGGATTAACTACAAATGCATCGTTGGCATTCTTCCTTCTGATCTTTATTGGTTGGGGCACCGTAGTGCAATTGATCAGCATGAACACCATGATTCAAATGCGCGTCCCCAACGATCTGCGTGGACGTGTCTTCAGCATTTACTTTTGGGGCTTGCAGGGCGTTGCTCCATTCGGGAGCATACTTATCGGTTGGATCGCTCAAACATGGGATGTGCAATTTGCAATTGTGACGGGTGGTATTGCCTGTCTGGTAGGAATTTCATTCGTGCGGCTGTTGTTTTTTCGTAAAAATAAGCCTACAGAGCAAATTTCTTATTAAGGCAGGATGAGGGTTTTAACCCCTAACTTGACTTTGAAATTTTTGCCATGATATGATGAACCCTATGCAAAACGAATTCAAGGAAGATGTTCCCAACCCTTCGGGAAAACCTAATCAGCAAAACACTGGTTCAACCTCGAATGGACCTTCTGTGTTCGCAAGGTTAATGAACAGCCTTGTAAACATGGGGCTGGGCGAGCCATTAATTAAGCTCGGCGTTAATCTCTTTTCAGTGGTCGCCATCGTATTGGTAGTTTTTTTATCTCGGTCGTTCTACCGTCAGGCGCAAGATATGCCCGAAACGCCGAGCCAAGACTCAGGTCCAGCCGTTGAGGCGGCACCTGCTGAGGCGCTTTCGGCACTCGATATCCCCGTCACCGATGGCATCAATCGGTCAGCGCAATTGCATACTACCATTCCAAGCCGCCCAAGGAATGAAATCTCCACTTATGTTGTACAAGATGGCGATACCGTTTTTGGGATTGCAGAAAAGTTTGGTTTGAAACCACAAACAATTTTATGGGGCAATTACAACACGTTGTTAGATGACCCCCATTCACTCAAACCCGGTCAAGAATTAACAATCCTTCCCGTAGATGGCGTGTACTGGGAATGGTTAGGTGGAATTCCCTTTGGCGAGTGGGCAAAGTTTTACGGGGTAAACGCCGCAGATATCATTGAATACCCGGGCAATAACATCGACCCAACCACGGTTGGCGATTACGAAAATGCGAATATCAAAGCTGGAACCTGGCTCATCATTCCGAATGGAAAACGTGACTTTGTAAGTTGGAGCGCTCCTTTAGGTGTGACGCGCGAAAACCCCGCCTCAGCACGCGTACTTGGGGCTGGTGCCTGTGACCCGGTCTCTGGTGGCGCTGTGGGCTATGGCTCCTTCATCTACCCCACCAATAAACATTATCTCTCCGGCTTTGACTGGTCACCACAAACCAACCACAACGGCTTGGATTTTGCCGGCAACACCGGTGAAGCTGTATATGCCTCTGATGCAGGCGTGATCGTATACGCCGGTTGGAATGATTACGGCTACGGCAACATGATCATGGTTGATCATGGCAATGGTTTTCAGTCGTTGTATGCTCACCTAAGCGCGTTGAATGTAGGCTGTGGACAAAGCGTTGGGCAAGGTGAAGTGATCGGGGCAGTCGGTTCAACGGGTCGGTCTTCGGGTGCTCACTTACACTTTGAGATCATGGCAGGCGTAAAGGTCAACCCGTGGGATTATTTACCGCCACCTTAGAACATGATCGGCTAAACCTCCAAGGTACAAAACTTTGGAGGTTTATTTTTTTGCCAGTTGACAACGCCCTACAAATTCGCTAAACTATACGCAAGAGTAAATACTACACGCAAGGTTGATTCGTATGACAAAAAACTCCGCACCTGCTCATATCAGCGCCAAAACGCTGTTACCCGCCGCCATCAATGGTTGGGAAATGTTCCTGCTCGATCAGGGACGCTCCCCCAACACCGTCAAAGCCTTTCTCTCAGATGTGCGTTTGTTAACTCAATTCTTGCCACCAGACCAAGCGATTGGCACCGTCACTACCGATGACCTCAACCGCTTCTTCGAATGGATGGAAAAGGGTCGCGGTGTGGCATGCAGCCCCAAAACATTGTCACGTCGTATTACATCGGTCAAATCTTTCTTCCGCTGGCTGCATCAATATGGCACCTTGAGCATTGATCCTGCTGAAAAGGTTCTGCAACGTTCTGCCATTAGCCCGTTACCGCAGATTCTTACGGACGAAGAATATGAAGCTGTGCTTTTGGCAGCAGACCGTCAACGCCGCGCTAAGAAACCAGATGCCCGCCCATACACATTGCTGGCGCTTTTGCTTCAAACCGCAATCAAGAAAAGTGAATGTCTTGGCATTCACGTCAATCACATCGAATTAGCTGGTAAAAATGGACCGTTTCTTTTTGTCCGCTATGCCAGCCCTGCCAACCGCTACAAGGAACGTAAAATTGAGCTGAGTGATGATTGGGTTGAAGCGTACAATGAATATCTCACACAATACAGTCCCGTAGATCAAGCTTTCCCATGGTCGCCGCGCCGCTTGGAATATCTACTCGAAGATATTGGCGAAGAAGCCGGTTTGGAAAAACACCTTTCCTTCGACATGTGTCGCTGGACATCTGCCCTGCGCGATTATCAGAGTGGTATTGAGCCAGATAAGATCCGCCAAAAATTAGGTGTTTCCAAAATTCAGTGGCGTGAATTGTTCATCAAGCTCAAACAATTGAACGGTGAAGTCAAATAACTAAAATCCCCATCCGCTATGGATGGGGATTTTCATCAGGTGCGATCTTTTCAGGGGGATGTTGAACCGAAAAATAAATCACATTATTGGTGGTGGCTTTTAAGCGATATCGGTGTGCCGGGCGAAACCCTGGCACCCAAATGATCTCGTCCCCTGCACATAAAAGCGGCCAACGGTCGCGTGCCCGATGTGGTAATTTCTCATTGACGAAAAAGTCTGAAAGTTTTTGAGAATGACCATCCATACCCAATGGAGAAAAATGATCGCCTTGGCGGCGAGCCCGCACTTGAAATTCTTGAGGAAGTTCATCCGCATCCAACCAGACCTGAAACTGGTCTTCATTTTCTTCAGCTTGTTCTCTAGCCAAAGTTGGGAGACGCCAACTTTCGCAGACAACCTTCCACCCTCCCGCCAACGGAGCTTGCCCGCCTAGTCTTAACTGAACCGGCTTTTCATCTGCCATTTGAGGCCAACGGTCAAAGGGAAGTTCAGCATAAGGCGCACAAATATGAATTAACCCGGCTTCACGGAACATACGCAGTCCTGCTTTTAAGTCCAAACGCGGAACGGTAGCGCTGGAAGCATTAATAAAATCAGAAGCGCGTTTCAAGGTTTGGTATCCAATGTCCACGCCCGGGAGAAGAGTCTGCATGGCATGGCGAATCAGGTTACGTTGGAGTCCGATCGGCATGGAAGATAGGCGTAAAACATCAAATGTAATGATTTCATCATTTGCAGAAACAACCACATTGCCCCAGGCATGTTCCAGCGTTTCCATCACAAATGCATAATCCCCTTTTAGAGAGTGCGACATGCGCAAGACCGTCTCACGAAATTTTGGGTTATAGGTTTCAAGTGAAGGTATTAGCAAATGACGAATGCGATTGCGTTGGAAGTTCAATGACTCGTTGCTTGAATCATAACGAGGTTTTAGTCCATTCACAGCACAGAATAGCACCGTCTCCTCACGCCACATATCAAGCAGTGGACGAACCACAGGGATATCTGGGTCAAAGGATTTGATAACTGAGCGGTACGACATACCCTTCAAACCCGAAATTCCGCTTCCACGCAAAAAGTGCATAAGAACCGTTTCCACCTGGTCATCAGCTGTATGTCCAACAGCAACAGCCTGAGCTTTATGTTTTCTGGCAAGTTCAAAGAGGAAGCGGTATCTTAACGTCCGCGCAGCTTCTTCAATAGACAGTTTCTTTTCTTCTGCATAAGCACGAACATCCATTCCCCCAAGGATACAAAGTAGCCCCAAGCGCACCGCAGATTTTTCTACCATGCGAGCATCTAGCGCAGACTCAGGGCGAAGTTTGTGGTCAAAGTAACCAATGATCAGATGGTATCCTGCGCGTCGTAATGATTCCATCAAACAAAGGCTATCTGGTCCGCCGGAAACACCGACGATGACAGGACGGTCTTTTACCAGACCACAGTCCTCCACCAAGATTGTTTCAACATTTGATGACATTTAGATCTGATATAACTCAACCAAAACACCACCCGTCGACTCGGGATGGATAAAAGCATACTTCTTTCCGTCAGCTGCGGTGCGTGGTTCTTCGTTAATGAGGCGGATATTCTTTTCTTTTAATTGCAACATCATACCCTCAATATCATCCACTTCGAGGCAAAGATGGTGCATGCCCTGACCCCGTTTGGCAAGATATTTGGCAATGCCAGAGTCTTCAGTAGTGGGCATCACCAGTTCAACTTCAGCTCCAGCCAGGGGGAGAAATGCCACCTGAGACTTCTCAGCAGGCACGTCTCTTAATTCATGCAATTTAATTCCTAAGGCATCTCGCCAGAATGCGAGTGATTTTTCCATATCTTCGACAACAACGGCAACATGATTGATGGCTTTGACTTGAGACATTGATTCTCCGTTTTGATTTATGAAAGGATTCTACTTCAAGATACTTAACGCAATTGGCAAGGCAGCTTGTGCCCACTCGGCATACATTTTGCCAGAGGGGTGCAATCCGTCGGACGCAATCAAGGTTTTATCGTTGAGCGCCAATCGAGAACTAGGGGTTACATCCACATAGTGAACGCCGGCTTTATTTGACTCTTCAAGATTAATGTTGTTAAAGGCGTCGATCTCATTTGCGATTTGGGTAGTGTCTCTGCCATATGCAAACGGAGTGACACCCCAATCCGGAATCGAGAAAACAACGACTCGCTTTACGTCTCCGCCGGCATATTCGATAGCTTTATTAAGCAAAAATACAAAGCCTTCGCGATATTCTTCGGCACCACGTCCGCGATATTGATTGTTCACGCCAATTAGCAATGAAACCATATCGTAGGGCGGCGTCACTACTTCGGCTTGAATACCGCGCCATAATTCATCCGTCGTCCAGCCGGTGCGAGCGATGATTTTTACATCAACCGTCACGCCTTCATTAGCCAGCAATGTCGCAAGTTGATTTGGAAAACGTTCAGCTTCTTCTACACTTTCACCGATGGTATAAGAATCGCCTAAAGCCAAGTATCGCAGGGGCATAACAGTCTCCGGTGTAGGGGTTGATTTGGTTGAACAACCCATCAAAAGTAGACAAAACAAGATCGCGAATTTCTTCACGAAGCAAGTATATCAAAAGACATTGGGCGTTAGATATACCTAATGCCCCTTTTGTTTTTCTTTCTTTTTCTCCTGCTTAAGTACGAACTTTAGCTTTTCTTCTTCACGGCGTTGTTGACGAGAATCCTGCTTGCGCTCTTTTTTCGACTCTTCCATCACCTGTTTGATCGCCTGTTGCGCTTTGGTGCCGATCCCATTTTCTTTCGCCTGTTTGCGGACTTCACGCTGTTTGCGTTTAAAGTTTACCTTCCTTTCAAGTTGAATTTCTCCTTGAAAGGAGCGGCTAAATTCAAGCTTGTGATAGTTGGCTTGAAGAAACTCGTATAACTCTGCATCCGTCGGCTCGCTGCCAAAAATAGCACGCGCTACTTGATATTCTTTTTCATCCTCTCTCTCAAAGACCCCCACCCAATAAGGGTCTTCAAAAAAGACGGTAAGTTTTGCTTTCATATTTCACTCCAAATCCATGGTCAATAGAAACAAAAAGGGCTGGCGAGATCTTTACGCCAGATATAGGGACAATTCAGTTGTGGGAAATGGAGTTTTTTCTAGATGGAAAAATTTTATCATTAAATAGGCAAGGGCATGACTGCCCAGTCACGCCCTTGCACACACAAGAGGAGAATGATGCTAGCAAATTAAAGGGAGCGGATCTTCATCCACAAAGCAGGAAGTTTGGCAACTTTGCCCATTGCGCTAAGAGAAGCACGGCGGGAGAAGACATCGTAATCATGTTTTTCGATATCGTCCAAAATACCTTGATAAAAAATTGAGGCGGCACCAATGGCGAGCTGCCCTTCGCGCTCGAGCAATTTCACACCTTGCCAAGAGGCTTCATAAAGATGGCGGGTGCGTTCGATCTGGAACTTCATGAACTGACGCCAGGCATCGGTAACGCGACCTTCGGCAATATCTTCTTCACGAATTCCATACGTGACGAGTTCTTCACGCGGCAGGTACAGGCGACCGTTGCGGTAATCCTCCCCCACATCGCGCAGGATGTTGGTCATTTGCAGAGCTACGCCCAGCTTGATGGCGTACGGCACAGCTTCGTTGCTCTTGAACCCAACAATATACATGCTCATCAGCCCAACGGTGGAGGCGACCCCATAACAGTAAGTCGCAAGGTCGTCGAAGGTTTGGTAGCGGCTTTGGGAAAGGTCACGTGCAACGCCATCGATCAACTGCAAGGCGTAGTGACGCGGAATATGGTATCGGATCAGGGTATCTGCCCAGGCGGAGGCGACCAAGTCATCGGCCGAGGCTGATGCGGTTTCTACAACATTGCGCCAATAGCCAAGTTCAAAGTCGCGGTCTTTCTTGATTTCCACTTCGTCTACAATGTCATCCACGGTGCGGCAAAAAGCATATAAGGCACGGACGGCGGAGCGTTTTTCTTCGGGCAGCAAATTTGAAGCAAAGTAAAACGATTTACTATGCGCAGAAGTAATGGTTTCTGCCTGTTTGTAGGCTGCGCGTAAGGTCGCATCGCCTGCCCAATAGGAGAAAAACGGGCGGGTAGATGGGTGCGGGATGTGCCCCGCGAGGGACAGGAGTTGGTTTTCCCAATTTGCATGTGCTTGCATAAGTCTCTCTCCTTGTTGGTTAGGTTGCTCGTATTTTACTGATTATGTCATATTTGTCAAGGTTTTGCAAATATATTTTCAAAACCTTGACAAAAAATAGACATGGCGTACAATACAAACCTGACCTCAAAAAGGAGAAAGTTTATGAAACCTACTGCTCTCGTAATCGGCGCCGGAATTGGCGGAATTGCCACCGCCGCCCGCCTGGCTAAAAATGGATACGATGTGACGGTGTTGGAAAAAGAATCCACCCCCGGCGGTCGCTGCAACCAGATCATTCGCGATGGACACCGCTTCGACATTGGTCCGACTCTGTTTCTCATGCCCGAAATTTGGGAAGAAACCTTCGCCTCTCTCGGCGAAAAATTGAGCGACCACCTCGAATTGAAGCGCATTGACCCGACATATAAAGTCCACTTTGATGACGGGCTGCGGTTGGAACTCACTTCAGATATCGGCAAAATGCAGACCCAACTCGAATCCGTGGACAAGACCGCTTTTACTGGTTTCCTCGGTTACATTGCTGAAGGTGCAAAACACTACAAAATTTCGGTTGAAAAATTCGTGGGGCGCAACTTCTACAATATCTTCGAATATTTCAGCCTCAAGAACCTGCCGCTGATCTTCAGCCTCAAAGCCTTGGACAAGCACTACACCAACACCAGCCGTTTCTTCAAGGACGAACGCCTGAAGGCTGCTTTCACCTTCCAAAACATGTATCTGGGTCTCAGCCCCTACGACGCGCCAGCCACCTACTCCCTCTTGCAATACACCGAGTTGGCAGAAGGTGTTTGGTACCCCATAGGCGGTATGTACGCCGGAATTCAATCCCTCGTGAAAGTGGCTGAAAAACTGGGCGTAAAGTTCGTTTATAACTCCCCCGTCAAGAAAATCAACGTGGGTAAGACACAGGTTGAGAGCGTCATCGCCGCAGATGGCAAGACCTACACCGCTGATATCTTCGTTGGCAATGCAGACCTGCCTTACATCTACAAAGAGCTTTTGCCTGATGCCAAAGAAGCCAAGAAGCTCGACGAAAAACTGTACACCTGCTCCACCATCATGTTCTATTGGGGCGTAGATAAGCAATACAAGCAGATCGCGCATCACAACGTCTTCCTCGGCGGTGATTACAAATCTTCGTTCGACCAGATCTTTGAAGACCACACTCTGCCCGAAGTGCCCTCGTTCTACGTCCATGCGCCGGCTCGCACTGATGCCGCCGCCGCGCCCGAAGGACAGGAAACCCTTTACGTTCTCGTGCCGGTTGGGCATCTCGACGCGCGCAGTGAACAAGATTGGGATGCGTTGGTGAACCGCGCACGCGAAACTGTCTTCACTCGCCTCGCCAAAGAGATGGGTGTGACCGACCTCAAAGAGCATATCAAGTTTGAGATCGTGTACCAGCCCAAAATCTGGAAAGAGCGTTTCAACCTCGAAAAAGGCGCCGCATTCGGGCTCAGTCATAATTTCTGGCAGGTCGGTTATCTCCGCCCGCAGAATCGTCACGCCACATATAAGAACATGTACTTTGCGGGTGCGTCCACTCACCCTGGCACTGGGCTTCCCATAGTGCTACTTTCTGCTCGCCTAACAACTGAGCGAATTCTTAAAGAAAGGGGTACAATAGCTGTGCAAAAGGTGGCTAAGCCATCTTTAAACCCTGCATAACCGAGGAAGAACTATGCTCAGCAAATCGCCTGCCTTTAACCTGAAAGCTGTTTTACGCGAAACGGGACTCGCCGCAGACACTCTGCGCGCCTGGGAACGCCGCTATGGTCTTCCCACCCCACAACGCACGGCGGGCGGACATCGCTTGTACTCGCAGTACGACATCGAGACCATCAAGTGGCTAATCGCGCGTCAGGCAGAGGGACTTTCCATTTCCCGAGCTGTGGATCTGTGGAATGAACAAACCGCCTCTGGTTCCGACCCGTTGGCTGCTCTTGCTCCCATGAACATAGTTCTCACTCAAAACGTATCCACCAATATCCCTGCTGATACGACATTGGATGGCATCCGCGCTGAGTGGATTAATGCCTGCATGAACTTCAGCGAGGTACAAGCCGAACAAGCCTTGAATAAAGCCTTCTCGATCTTCCCAGTTGAAGCCGTCTGCGTGGACGTGTTGCAAAAGGGCATGTCTGAGATCGGCAGCTTGTGGTACGAGAATCGTGCCAGTGTGCAACAGGAACATTTCGCTTCAGGTCTTGCCATGCGCCGCTTGGATGCTTTGCTCAGTGCCTCCCCTGCCCCCACTCGTGCGCAGACAATTTTGATGGGTTGTCCTTCCAGCGAATGGCATACCTTTACCTCATTATTACTCGCTTTGCTTTTGCGCCGCCGCGGACTGAACGTTATCTATCTTGGTGCCAACGTCCCCACCGAGCGCTTCTCAGAGACCGCCCAAAAAGTAAAAGCCAATCTGGTCATTTTGGTGGCTCAAACCTTGAGCAGCGCCGCACATTTACAACATGCCGCACTTTCGTTGAGCACTCAAAAAGTCAACGTGGCTTTCGGCGGACGCATCTTTAACCTCCGCCCCAATATCGTGGATTACATTCCCGGTCACTACCTTGGTACCACTCTAGAAGGTTCCATTAATGAGGTCGAGTCTTTGCTCAAAGGCGTTTCAAAGCCGCGCAAAATCAAAGCGGTTGGACAGGAATATGTCTCTGCCATGCAAGGCTTCAATTCCAAACGTGCTCATATTGAAAGCACGCTCAAAATGAACATGCCTCCGCTTTCGATTGGTACCGAAGAACTGGACGCCAGTATTCAACATCTGGGTCACAATGTATCTGCCGCTTTGCAATTCGGAGATATGGAACATCTCTCTGAAGAAATGGAATGGTTGAAAGTTTTATTGCATGCCTACAACCGTCCTAAAAAAGAATTGGTTTATTTTATGGAAAGTTACTCGAATGCCATTGATGCTCACATCAATGGACAAGGTGACCCTATCAAGAAATGGCTGCGCTCCTACGCAGTAGAAAGAACCTAGCTTTATGAATTTCGTCTCCCTTTGGCTGACCGCCGGTCTCATTATTCTTGTCCTCATGCTTTTGCTGTGGCTGTACAGCCTGGCAATCAAGAACTCCAGCATCGTGGACATTTTCTGGGGCACTGGCTTCGTCATCACCTTTTGGGCGACAGCATGGATAGGCGCAACAGCCCTCAGCACCCGAGTCCTCCTGCTTGGTGTGTTGGTTACACTTTGGGGGCTGCGCCTATCCCTTTACATCTTTTCGCGCAACCACGGTCAACCTGAAGATTTTCGCTATGCCAAATGGCGAGAGGAAGCCGGGTCGTCATGGTGGTGGCGCAGTTTTTTCAAGGTATTCCTGTTGCAAGGCATCATTATGTGGATCGTTGCGGTCCCATTGATTGCCGCGCAAACATCCACGCTTTCGCCGTACAAATGTGAATGCACTGACTATACCGGCGCTGCATTATGGTTGGTCGGCTTCATCTTCGAAGCAGGCGGAGACTGGCAACTGGCGCGTTTCAAGAAAGACCCTGCCAACAAAGGCAAGTTGCTCACCACAGGTTTATGGAGTCTCACCCGTCACCCCAATTACTTTGGTGATGCGGCACAGTGGTGGGGCTTCTGGCTTCTGGCTTTTGCCAACGGCGCCTGGTGGACATTCTTTAGCCCCTTAATAATGACCTATCTCTTAATGAGAGTTTCTGGCGTAGCAATGCTCGAACGCACGCTGACCAAGAACAAACCCGGTTACGAAGAATACATGGCACGCACCAACGCATTCTTCCCGTGGTTCCCTAAAAAATAACGTATCCACTCATCAAAACGAAAGCCAATAACGCAAAGTCGACCTTTGTGTGGCTTCGTGCAACTTGAACCAAAAGGAAACTATGAACAAACGCTTACTCTCCATCATTTTGATCGTTTTCATTGACCTGCTCGGCTTTAGCTTGATCCTCCCGCTATTGCCGTATTATGCAGAAAAATACGGTGCGACCCAATTCGTGACCGGCTTACTCGTCGCTTCATACGCTGCCATGCAGTTGATCGGTGCTCCTTTGCTGGGGCGCCTCTCAGACCGTTACGGACGTCGCCCCATTCTGTTGGCATCTGTTTTCGGAACCTTCCTCGGCTTCCTCCTGCTTGGCTTTGCAGACAATATCGGCACCGCAATGGCAAATGCTTTCGATCCTCAAGCCGCTAACATCTTCGTATTGGCGATTCTCTTCGTCAGCCGCATGGTAGACGGACTCACCGGCGGGAACTTAAGCGTGGCACAAGCCTACATCTCCGATGTGACCGATGCCGAGAACCGCTCGAAAGGTTTGGGTATGATCGGTGCGGCATTCGGGTTGGGTTTCATTATCGGACCCGCCACCGGCGGCATCTTAAGCCAGTATGGATACGCAGTTCCCGGCTTTGTAGCGGCGGCGTTGTCTTTCGTCAACCTCTCGTTGATTTACTTCTGGCTGCCTGAATCTTTGACCGAAGAAAAACGCGCCGAAATGCCAGATAAAAAACCAGCGGTTACGCTTTCTGCATTGACCAAGGCACTGACCCGTCCATTTACTGGCGCACTTCTAACAACGCGCTTCTTTTACGGGCTGGCATTTTCTATTTTCCAAACCGTGTTCGCGTTATATGCTTTGCAAAAATTCAACTTCGAAGCAAGAGACACCGGTTTTACACTCACCTTCGTTGGCATCTTGTCTGTTTTTGTTCAAGGTTTCCTCATTGGCAGGCTGACCAAGAAATTCCGTGATGACAACCTAATTCTTTTGGGCGGGGTTTTGATGACAATTTCCTTACTGGGCTGGGCATTAACACCTAACGTTTTTTGGCTCTTAATAGTTCTAATCCCCACCGCTATTTCGGGCGGTATCCTCAATACGCTTCTATCCTCCACTCTTACGAAAGCCGTTCAGCCGCAAGAGATTGGCGGCATTCTCGGGTTGGGCGCCGCCATTGAAAGTGCCACTCGTATCTTCGCGCCGATCATTGGCGGATATTTACTGCAATCTTTTGGCACCTGGTCTCCAGGAGCATTCGGGGCTGTAATGATGTTGGGCATTACCATCTTTATTTACTTCACCATCTACAACCACCCCATTGCAAGTGAAATCCGCGCAAAATCGATTCAACAAGTTCCAGCGCCAAACGGTGATTGATTTTCAAAGGACTTTTGATGAATAAAGATATTCTTGGGAGTTTCTTTAACCGTATCTTACCGCTCTTCCCTCCGCGCACAGAAGCGGTTTTGAAAGGCATGACAACATCGACGTTGGAAGATATGAACTTTCGCTATATCTTCACCGTCGATGGCATGGTGACCATCAGCCACATCATTGAAGACATGATCAACAAGAACAAAGGTGTGGCTGACCTGCATGTCTCCTTTCAATATTTTTCGCGCTTTGCCGATCAAGAAGTCCGTTACCGCGAAGTGGCAGACCATGCTACCGGTCTCTGGCTGTATGGTGTAGATGATGCTCCACTTCCTGCCCTGCCACGTATGACAGCCATCAATACAAAAGATACTCCGCTAGAGAACTATTGGTTCGTCATCGCATATGGACCCGGCGTAAGCGCAACATTGCTTGCAGAAGAGATCACACCAGAACATCGTTTGGAACATGAGCCGCGTATGTATGAAGGTTTTTACACCTTTGAAGCCGATACAGGATATCAAATCCTCATGCTTATGCACCAAATGTTCCCAAATCAAGTATCGTTGCCTGTAGCACCCGAAAAATTAAGGTCGTAGTCTTTTTATAATCCACCAAGGAGCCATTCATGTTAATCGACACACTCCGTTATGAATTACCACCTGAAGGAATTACCCTCTTAGGATATGTTGTGCGCCGCATGCACAAAACAGAATGGCTCGTAAAAGCTAGAGAGTTTTTGGCGAACAAAAAAACTGCCGAAACACTTGAAGCAGTTGCCATGTATGCAGTTTCATCTTCCACTTCGTTTGGGCGGGCGTATTACCAGCCGCAGTTCAACCGCGTTGGAGAGATCATTCAAGAGCGCGACCCCATCACAGGCGCATCGGTATGTGCCAAGCTCGAAAGCAGTTCACCTGCATATCACATCACCTACAGCGCCGCCTTGAATAGTGGCGAAACCTTCAACGGCTCTGAAGCCATCCTCGGCACTACTATCGGGTTGCGCGGGCTAGGCATGCCTGCTCCATCGAAGTTCTTGTTCAAAGCCGCAGACTATGAAGCCGAATTCACCGGCACGCTCACTAGCGAACTTGCCCTTTCCCTTTTCGGCAATACCAAGATCCGCGCCTATGGCTCGCTCGATTTCAAAGACAATGCTGGCAACACTGGGCATCTTGAGCTCAATCGTCAGGGCTACGTCACCCTAAAAATCAACGACCAGCCTGCCGTCACACATGCGCTTGTGCGTGTGATGTGGCTGGATATAATGAACCTTTCTCCGCAACCGCTATGACAAATATTTGGTGGATTCGCCGTGACCTTCGTTTAACGGACAATGCTGCGCTTCATTCCGCGCTCGAGTCTGGTTCTGTTCTGCCAGTCTTTATTCTCGACCCAGCATTCGACAACTCATCTGAACGGCGAAAACATTTTCTCTACGAAGGCTTATCTTCCTTAGATGCAGACCTGCGCAAACGAGGGTCTTACCTTGTGATTCGCAAGGGCAAACCGGCAGATACATTGCGAATACTCTTTGACGAAGTTAAAGCGGAAACCGTTTATGCAGAAGAAGATTACACACCGTATTCCCATAAACGGGATAAGCTGATCCAAAAACTGCTGCCATTGCAATTAATTCAGGGGCAAACCGTTCATCACCCCAAATCTGTTCTCAAACAAGATGGCAGACCCTATACGGTATACACACCATATTCCAAAGTATGGAAGGCTCAATTAGCCAAAATCAAGTTACATCCTGCACCAGAGCATATCAACTCGCCAAAAGATATTCGTTCTGAGGCACTGCCTGCATTCAAGACAAACCCTATTTTCCCGGCTAGTGAGGCTGAAGCGTTACGTCGTCTCGATCAATTTACCAAACGAGCGATCACAAATTACCATGACGACCGCAACCGCATGGATTTGGATGGAACATCATCGCTCTCACCTTATATCCGCTTCGGGATGATTGGGTTGCGTCAAGCCGTACATGCGGCACGTAGTACACAGCACGCAGACTCGAAAGGCGCAGAAATCTGGCTCAACGAACTAATCTGGCGCGAGTTCTACATTCAGATCCTGTACCACTTTCCATATGTTGCAAAAACTGCTTTCAACCGGTCACTGGTCAACATTCCGTGGCGCAACAAATCATCAGAGTTTGAAGCGTGGAAGAGGGGCGAAACAGGCGTCCCGGTGGTAGATGCGGCGATGCGTCAGCTCAAAGAGACGGGTTGGATGCACAATCGTGCGCGCATGATTGTCGCGTCTTTCCTCGTCAAAGACTTGCTCATTGACTGGCGCTGGGGTGAAGATTGGTTCATGCAAAACCTGCTCGATGGTGACATCGCCCCCAACAACGGTGGCTGGCAATGGACAGCAGGCACAGGCACCGACGCCGCGCCGTACTTTCGCATTTTTAACCCCATATTGCAAAGTGCCAAGTTTGACCCGAACGGTGATTACATCCGCAAATGGGTGCCGGAGTTGAGTAGAGTGAACGCGAAACAAATCCATGCACCGTGGGAATATGATTTGAAGATCGCAGGCTATCCAGCTGAACCGATCGTGGATCGAGATGTAGTCAAAGAACGCACATTGAATGCATATAGTGTTTCAAAGGAAAAAGCACGATGAACAAACGTGATCTATCTGTTTCGATAGAACGAGCAAACATCGTTGTACTATTCATCGGAATACCTGTAGTGGTTTTGCAATTTATTTTGTTCGATCAATTACACCCATCACCTGTTGAATCTCGTGAATGGAATTTCTTGGTATTACTCCTGGTTATTATTCTGGGCGTGATATTTCATGAAATTATTCACGGAATCACATGGTCCATTGCCGGGCGCAAGCCTTGGACTTCTATTAAATTCGGGTTTCAAGTTAAAACTCTTACACCGTATTGCCATGTCACCGAGCCACTTGAGGTTAATGCGTATCGTATTGGTGCAGTTATGCCGGGGTTGGTTGTTGGGGTTTTGCCTTATGTATATAGCCTGATAAACGGAGACATAAACTGGCTCTGGTTTAGCCTTGTGCATACCTCAGCCGCAGGTGGAGACTGGCTTGTGCTTTGGCTCATCCGCAAGATGAAGGCTGGGGCACTTGTAGAAGACCACCCCAGTCAGGCAGGGTGTTACGTTCTCGAAGGAGAAAAATGAAGAAGCGCATTCTAAAAATTTTAAGCAGTGTTCTTGCTGTTCTTCTTATTGCATTGCTCGTGGTGCCATTCCTGATCCCAGTACCGCCACTTAAAAACACCGTTTCAGCAGAGAGTTTGGCAGACGAAGACAGCAAATTTATCGAAGTCAACGGTGTGACTGTGCATTACAAAACTTATGGAACAGGCAAGCCTGTTTTCATTTTGCTACATGGCTTTGGCGCTAGTTTGTTCTCGTGGCATGAAGTGACAACTCCCCTCGCAGAGTATGGCACAGTGATTGCGTACGACCGCCCTGCCTTTGGTCTAACCGAACGTCCGTTGGAATGGGAAGGTGAAAGCCCATACAGTCAGGATTCGCAAGTGGAACTCGTCATCGGTTTGATGGATGCGCTTGGAATTGAAAAAGCAACCTTGATTGGAAATTCTGCGGGCGGAACCGTCTCTATGTTGACGGCGTTGAAATACCCCGAGCGTATTGAAAGCCTCATTTTGGTTGACCCCGCCGTGTACGCAGGTGGAGGCGCACCTGCATGGATTCGTCCGCTGTTGGGAACTCCACAGATGCGGCATGTTGGTCCATTGATTTCGCGTCAACTTCAGGCACAAGGTGTGGAGTTCATCAAGACTGCATGGCATGACCCAAGTAAGATTTCACAAGCTACTCTTGATGGATATCAAAAACCGCTTCAAGTGGAGAATTGGGATAAAGCCTTGTGGGAATTGACTCTTGCCAGCCGTGAAAGCGGATTGGCTGAACGTGTAAAAGAATTCAATATACCTATTCTGGTCATTACAGGGGATGATGACCGTATCGTTCCAACCGAACAGTCTTTACGCCTTGCAGAAGAGCTGCCAAATGCAGAATTGACGGTCATCCCTCAATGTGGGCACTTGCCACATGAAGAATGCCCAGATACGTTTATGCAAGCCGTGAAAGATTTTCTTGGAAAGTAACCATGGCACAGCAACTTTCCCCTGAAACCGGTCGAGCTTCATTGAAAGCGCTCGTGAAAGAACGTTCGCCATTAGGTCCATTGAAGGTGATGGCAAAGCATGTTGGGCGTTTCTTTCAGATTCCAATTCCCGGTTTCAGTCCGTTTGTTGTTTTTGGAGCGGAGGCGGCGCGCAAGGTATTGGTCACTGACCGAAATAAATTGCTATGGCGTAATACCGACCCGGTAACTGACCTGCTTCGTCAAGGTGTGCTGGTGATCGACGGCGAAGAACACGATCACTATCGCAGTTTGATGGAAACGCCCTTTCATCCGTCACAACTCTCGAAATACAGCGAGATGATGGTCAGGCAGACAGAACGAGTCGCTTCTCAGTGGAAAGATGGTCAGACCGTGGATATGCTGGTCGAAGGGCGTAAGATCGCTTTGCTCATCATTATGCAGACCTTGTTCAACAAAGATGCATGGAATGACATTCCGAAGATTTGGAACCCGATTCTGAAGACGATTCAATACATCTCACCGGGAATGTGGATTTTATGGCGGTCGATTCCACGCTTTGGTTATGGGAAGTCATTGAAGACGATTGATGGTTATTTACACGCGATCATCGATGAAAGAAGAAAACAAGAAAGAATTACAAACGATTTTCTTCAACATCTCATTGACGCCGGGCTAAACGATGACATCATCCGTGACCAGATGTTGACCATGTTGATTGCCGGACACGATACGTCCACTGCATTGTTAGCATGGATATTCGCCCTACTTGGTCAGCACCCTGAAGTTCACGAAAAGGTGCTACAAGAAGTTGACCAGACTGAAGGCAAGCATCATGTACTGGATAATGTCATCAAAGAGTCATTGAGGTTGTACCCACCCATCCACATTGGGAATCGACGGGTGGCAGAGGATATTGAATTCGCAGAAGGCAAAGTGCCTGCTGGGGAGCGTATGTTCTACTCCATCTACCTCACCCAACGAGACCCGGAGGTGTGGGAAAACGCCGAACAGTTCTGCCCTGAGCGTTTTGCTCATGGACGGAAGACTCCGCCCATGAGCTACATTCCATTCGGCGGCGGTCCACGCTCGTGCATTGGCGCAGCGTTCGGTCAGGCAGAGGCACGAATCGTTATCGCTTACCTTCTCAAAAACTTCTCATTTGAATTCACAGGTCACCCCATCCACGCTCATATGGGTGCTACCTTGGAACCCAGACCAGGTGTGATGATGAAGGTAAAGAGAAGAACAGTAATCAGCAAAAAGTGAAACATGACTTATACAAACGACTATCCGACTACTAAATTATTAGACTAATTGGCGAACAAACTAAAATGACTTACTTCGGTTTTCTCCTACGCTTTCTTGTCATTCCCATCATTATTTTCCTCATCATCACATGGTGGGACAATAAAAACAACCGCCCCACATTGGGCTTCAACAACGGCAAAGCGGTGTGGATCGCTATTTTGGTTCATATCGTTCTCGCCGTGGTATACACCACCCCCTGGGATAACTATCTGGTCGCCACAGGCGTTTGGTATTACAACCCCAATCTCGTAACTGGCATTGTCATCGGGTATGTCCCCATTGAAGAATATACCTTCTTCGTGTTGGAAACTATACTCGCCGGGTTATGGTGGTGGTTCCTTGCACGTCGCATCCCTGAACCGACAAAAGAATTCAGCCCGAACAAAACCGGTCGTATCATTTCATTTAGCATTCTGTTCGTTCTTTGGGTCATCTTCACTTATCTATTCTTCTTTGGCGGTGTAGAGTTGACCTATCTCTCCATCATCCTGTTCTGGGCATTGCCTGCCATCTTTCCGCAAATGCTTTATGGTGCCGATATCCTCTGGCACTATCGCAAACTGGTCTTCACTGCCATTTTTATACCCGGACTGTATCTTTCCTTGATGGATATTATTGCTCTTACAGATACTACATGGTCTATTTCGAAAGAACAGACCACAGGTATCCTTTTCTTTGACATTCTGCCTTTAGAAGAAGTGTTATTCTTTTTTATCACCAACATCCTCATCGGCTTCGGAATGACTCTGCTTCTTTCAAAACTTGGCATCAAGCGCTTTGAGGATTGGAAATCAAATCACTATAAAGGTTTGCCATGAAAAACATTGAACAATTCGAAAATCAACAATATCTGAACATTGAAACGTTTCGCAAAAATGGACAAGGGGTTAAAACACCGGTTTGGTTTGCACGGGATGGAGAAACGCTTCGCATCTGGACACAAGCCGATGCAGGCAAAGCCAAGCGTATCCGCCAGGATGGCAAAGTGCGTATCGTACCGTCCACGGCTTCGGGCGAACCAGTTGGCGAATGGACCGATGCCAAAGCCGCTGTTCTTGTTTCTTCGGAAGAGGTTCAACATACAGCCGCTTTATTCAAACAGAAATACGGTTTGATGTTTAACGTCTTCGGAGTAATGGGAAAATTACGTGGCGCAAAATTCATTACCATTCAGGTGGAGCTTGGCTAATTTCTTTCTCATCTTGTCTAAACCGTTCTTTAACTTTCTCCGGTACTATGGAGAAATGAGGTTTGAGAGAGAATGATCGAACAAACGATCCTTCATTTGCTTCAAAAGTTATACGATGAATTGGGCTGGCTCGGGGTCACCATTATTATGATCATCGAAAATGCAACAGGCATCGCTCCCAGCGAGGTGGTGCTTGCCCTTGCCGGTTGGATGTTGATCGACGCACATAGTTTGCCTTTTTCAACCGTGTTTCTGGGAGGGCTTTTCGCCGCATTCGGAAGTGTAATGGGTGCATCGATCCTATACTGGGCAGCACGCCTCGGCGGACGCCCCGTGGTAGAGCGGGTTGCCAAATTCTTTCGTATTGATTTGCGCCACATGCAGCGGGTTGAACGCCTGGCAGAAAAACATGGAACGCGCTTTATCTTCTTTGGACGGTTGATCCCCGGAATTCGCATGCTGGTTGCCATTCCTGCCGGGTTGACGCGCTTGCCATACCTGACCTTTTCAGTAGCTACTTTTTTGGGGGCATATCTTTGGTGTACGGTCTTCATTAGCATCGGATATTTTCTGGGGCATGAGTGGCATATCATCAGCAGCATTGTCAAGCAAGTTGGTCCATATGCTTTCGGGCTTGCGATTGTGTCCGGAGCGGCATTCCTGCTCTGGCAACGGTGGCAAAAGCAAAGAGTGCAACTATAAAAAATGTGGACGCATTAGCGTCCACATTTTTTATACATTCACTAAATCATGAATCCATTTTCGCGAGTAGACTCGCCATCCGCTCACAAAGGCTTTTGCAACTTCTTCCAAAGCAACCATAAGATAAACAAAATAGACCGGGAGGTGCAAAACAAAAGCACCTATATATGCCGCAGGGACGCCAATCAACCAAATGGAACATAGCTCCATTAAAAGAGCAAAACGAGTATCACCGCCCGCGCGCAAAGCGCCGATAAAGGTCGAAAAATTGAACATACGAATCCATAGTGTGCATGCCATCATCAACATCAACATGCGGACGTTATGTTCTCCACTTGGCGAAAGGTCGTACAAGTTTACAACGGCATCGCGCAGGAATAAAACGATTAATCCGACCGTCCATGCAGAAAGCAAGGCAAGGATCACTACTCGTCGAACGGTTTCAAAGGCTTCTTCCTTCTTGCCAGCACCAATACGGTTTCCGACCATCACGGCACAGGCATTTCCCAACCCCATAAACACCACAAAACCAAGCTCTTCAATCGTCGCATTGACGTTGATGGCAGCTATCGAGTCTGTGCCAATTCGGGCGTAAATGGCGTTATAGGTTGTGATGCCCAATGACCAGAACATTTCATTAGCTAGCGCCGGCATGGTGGTTTTGAGAACCCGCCCAAAGAAAGAAAAGTCAAACGAGAAGAAGGTCAATGGGTTGGCAGCAAGAGGAGTCTTCTGAGTGTAGACAAGGATAAGAATCAGAATCAGCTCCAAGGTCCAGCCGGAGGCGGTGCCTATGGCAGCTCCGCGAACCCCGAGGGCGGGTAATCCGAAAACGCCAAAGATCAAGATGTATCCAAGAATCGTCTTGAAAACCAAAGCAGAGATGGTGGCAATCACAGTTAGCTTGACAAGTTGAATGCTACGCAACGTTGCGATATAAGATGTAGCGATCGCCACAGGGATGTAGGACAAACCGACAATGCTAAGATACGAAGCGCCGATTTTAATCACTTCTTTATCGTGCGTATAAAAGCCAAGCACCGTGCGTGGAATTAGGGTGGCGGCAAGAGTAAATAGTAAAGCGATGGCAGATGTAATTGCCAAACTCATGCCCAACACTTTGCGGATCGGATCCGTTTCTTGCTTGCCCCAAAACTGAGCTGTGAAGATTGCCATACCACTGGTAAGACCAAATAACAACAGGATAAAAACGAAGAAGACTTGATTTGAGAGTCCTAATGCGGCAATGGAGGCTTCTCCTAATCGTCCCACCATAATGACGTCGATCATGTTGAGAGAAGCGTTGATCAGTTGTTGAAAAGAGATCGGCAATGCGATAGTGAGCATCTCGCTTAGAAACGCCCGGTCTTTAAGGAATGAAAAAGATTTGAACATATACATCCGAAAAAATCTAAGGATTTCAAAAGAAGAAAATAGGTCGCTGACCATTCACGCCAACGACCTATCTGACAAACTATTCAGGAGAGTTAATCTTCAGGAGCATCACGAACTATATAAAGGGGTCTGCCCTTAGCTTCATCGTAAAGACGACCAACATATTCGCCAAGAATACCGAGCGAGATAAGTTGAACACCGCCCAGGAATAAAACAGCAATCAAGGTAGTAGCTTGCCCAAAAAAGGCGCCGCTTCCAGCCATGCGCATGATAACCACCACCGGAATTGCAAAAATAGAAATACCGGCTGAGATAAAACCGATATACGTTGCAACCTGCAAGGGGAAATATGAAAAACCGGTAATTGCGTTCACTGCCAATCGTAACATTTTCCTGAATGGATATTTCGTTATACCGGCATGGCGGGCAGCACGTTTATACGTCACACCAACCTGTTTGAACCCCACCCAGGCAGACATACCGCGTGGGAAGCGATGACGCTCCTTCATCTGCTTGAGAACGTTCACTACTTTGCGGTCCATCAAACGAAAGTCACCTGTGTCCACCGGAATCTTCACATCAGTGATGCGATAGATAAGGCGATAGAACATGGATGCTGTCCATAGCTTGAACCAGGATTCGCCTTCGCGTTCGCCACGTACTGCGTAAACAACCTCGTACCCTTCTTTCCATTTCTTGGCAAGCTCGAGGATGACTTCAGGCGGGTCTTGCAGGTCTGCATCAATAATAACAACTGCATCCCCACGGGCATAGTCCCAACCGGCAGTGATGGCAACTTGATGTCCAAAATTACGCGCAAAGATCACTGGGCGAACTGTCTTGTCTTTCTCCGCCAATTCGCGAATCTTATCCGTCGAGCCATCCGTTGAGCCGTCGTCTACAAGGATAAACTCCCATGGTTCACCATTGGCGTCCATCACTTCTTTTACGCGACGATACAATTCAGAAAGATTATCTATCTCGTTATAAATCGGAGCAATAATTGAATACGTAATTTTCATTTTTGTTTCTTTTGTTTATCCTTTGTAGGGATTTTCAACGAACGTGTTTGAACCTTTTCAGGCGGAGCTTTAAACTGTTTTAGTCCATCGCCGTCAAATGGAGGTAAACCAAGCAATCGACGACGCAGATATTCCATGATAACCGAAATCGATGCCATGACAGGCACAATTAACAATGCTCCAAGAATTCCCCATAGGATCGTTGCCGTTAGGATGGCGATGAAGATCAGCGCCTCATTCATATGCAGGCTGCGTCCCATAATGATGGGTCGCACAAAGAAATTCTTAAGATTAATCAAGACCAGGTAGGTAGCAAATGTAATACCGGCAATGATCAAATTATTCATGATCACATCGTCTGAAAAATACAGCCGGGTAGAACCTTCCAACAAAGCAACGCAAACAGCTATCACCGCTGCCAAAATCGGACCCACATCCGGCACCAGTGTAAATAACCCCGCCAACATGCCCAATACCAACGCACCCGGAATGCCAATAATCATCCAGGCAATGGTGAAAGTCACCCCAACCACTAACATCAAAACGATTTGTCCGCGCAGATACGCCATCCACACACTACGCAAACGGTTATACAGCTCACGCATATCATCTTGATAAGGTTCAGGTGCCAAATGGACCAGCCATGAATGAATCTTGGGCCATTCAGACATAAACAAATGCACAGCCACCAAGATAATCAACACCCACAAAGTATTTATCGAAGTAGCCTCTAGCAAGCGAAGCGCTTCTTCAGGGAGAGGCGTCAGAATACTATCTTGAATATGGGCAAGGCTTTCTCCCAATTGTTCCAAATGTACAACCAAATTACCCACTTGAATTGGCTTGGAAAGGAAATTGCTAAAATCCTGCGAAAGTTCCAGAACATCCTGCGCTACCAGCTGAATTTCGTCAAAGAAAATTGGCGTCAATGTAGCTGGAATCCCCACAAGCACGATCAATGCCGTGAAATACACAACGTTGACTGCTACTTTTCGAGACCACCCAGTTCTATCTTTTAGAAAAATAACCGCCGGGCTGATCAAATACGCAATAAACCCAGCGATCACCAACATGGTCACAGCCTCGCGGGCATAGATCAACAATGCCACAACGAGGATAAAAATGATGATCCCCATCGTATACCGAAAGGGAAGACTCCACTGGTCATTTGTTTTTTTCATAAAATCTTTTTCACCGCTTCTAAAGTTGGTTCAATGATCGGCGCAGATTGGACCGCTTGCAAGGCTGCTCGCACATCTTTGAGTCCGCTGCCAGTATTCAGGACGAGAACAGGATCATCGCTTCCGACCACGCCCTGGCTTGTTGCTTTGACCAAACCAGCATATGCCGTCGCCCCAGCCGGTTCGGCAAAGACCCCGATCTTGCCCAGTTCTGCAATGGCTTTGATAATATCTTCGTCTTTTACAACAATATATGTTCCGTCGGTTTGCTGGGCTGCCCGCACCGCACGGACACCATCGCGCGGCAAATCAACTGAGATGCTATCTGCAATAGTTGTAGCAGAAACGGGCGTGATGGTTTCCGTCCCTGCATGGAAGGCATTGGCAATCGCAGCAGACCCTTCCGCTTGTACACCAATAATGCGCGGCAAATTAGGAATCCAGCCAAGGGCAAACAAATCTTTAAAGCCCTTATGGATACCTGAAATAATGTTCCCATCCCCTACAGAGACAAAAATCGTCAACGGAGAATGATTATCCAAGGCGCTGTCTTTCTTGTGCCAATCGCGATGTGCATCGATCCACCATTCCCAGATCTCGAAGGCAGCTGTCTTTTTCCCTTCTAATGTAAAAGGATTGTAGCCTGTATTACGACAATACCAACCAAATTCATTCGAGGCTTTTACTGTCAGATCAAAAGCGTCATCATATGTACCATCTACTAAAATCACTTTTGCCCCAAAGATGAGCAATTGCGCCACCTTGGCTTGTGGAGCGGTTTTGGGCGCAAAGATAACGGCTTTTTGTCCAACTGCTGCTGCCATACCTGCTAACGCTGCCCCGGCATTCCCTGTGGAAGCGGTGACCACAATCTCAGATTTGATCTCACGAGCACGAGTAACCACCAGTGCACTGGCTCTATCCTTGAACGAAGCCGTGGGGTTCCGCGACTCGTCCTTGAGCCAGAGATGCTTCAAGTGTAGTTTTTCTGCCAATCGTGGCAGGGCAAAGACCGGGGTCCAGCCTGCGGCATGAAGAGGGGTCGAGTCGCCTGCGGGTTCATTGACCGGCAACAGCGGCAAGTATCTCCATAACGAAGTTTCGGCTCGAGAAAGAATATCTTCTGGCTGGAACTTCTTTTTGATAGTGTCGACGTCTAAAACCACATCCAGGTTCCCGCCATCGATTGGGCACGTATATGTGACCTGACCCGGCAGATATTCGCTTCCACAAATTGAACAACGATACCCGTTGAATTTATTCATGCATTTCCTCTATGGCTTAATTTTACCCGATATAAAAATCAAAAAGGACTCTCATTCGAGAGTCCTTTTTTGTTCAACTAATCACGTTCGAACGGAACGCCCAAAGCGGCTGGTGGCGAAGCCCGCATGGCTCGTAATAATTTCGCCGTAAACTTGCGCGCCGATTCGGGCATGGCAGCCAACGTGCGCTCGACCCATTCGGCATTCCCGATGTTGACGAGTAAAAGAGTAAGGATCATCAACGGGAATGGAGCAACCTGCAAAACCTGCGAAGGAATTTGGGTGAGCACGGGTTGCAAGACCAAGCCAAGCCACTGCAAGAGCGCAAACAAATAAGCACCAAATGCCGCACGAGCCGGATTCCAACCGCCAAAAATGGTAATGGACAGAGCGATCCAGCCGATTCCATCCAAGCCGGAAATGGTTCCCATCCATCCAGCGCGGACGCCTAATGAGTAAGTGGGTCCTGCCAAGCCGATCAAGGCACCGCCGAGAACCGTATAGACATAACGCATCAGGTTGACGTTCGCGCCACGGACGTATGCCGCCGCTGGTTTCTCACCAATACCTTGCAACATCAAGCCAGGGCGCGTGCGATAGATCCACAACCAGGCAATGAAGATCGCCAAAAAACTGATGTAGGTGATAACTTCCTGTTTGAAGAAAAGTGGTCCCAAAATAGGGATTTCGCTCACTCCAGGAATAGGAGCCGCCTGCAAACGTGGACCGGTCACGCCCATGAATGGGTTGCCAAGGAAGTATGCCAGGTCACGACAGGTAAGCGCCAGAACAAATCCAATTGCCACCTGAGATTGTTTGAGGGTAATGCTGGCAAAAGCAACGATCAAAGCAACCAATGCACCGATCAACATTCCAGCGAGGAAGCCAAGCAGCAAACTATCCGTCTTGTATGCAACCGCAAAACCACTCATGGCAGTTAACAAAATCGTTCCGTTCATGGAAAGGTTAATAACGCCGGCTCGCTCTGAAAGGGTTTCTCCCATCACTGCAAAAATGATCGGGGCTGCCGCCGCCAGTACGCCCGCCAAACCAACGAGAAGAGTTTCTTGATTCATGGATGCCTCATCCCTTCTTCACGAATTTTTGACGAACGCCTTCGGTCAAGAGCACGAAGAGCACCAATACACCTTGTAAAACGCCGGAAAGAGACGAGTCCAATTGCATCACGATCGGCAATTGAATACTACCGATATTCAATGCGGCAAAGAAAAGCGCTACAGGCAATGCCCAAATGGCTTGATAATTGATCAACATTGCCACCATCAAACCAAGATAGCCATATCCACTAGAAATAGAGGGGATAAGGCGGTGATACACCGCTGTCACTTGTAACCCGCCAGCAATGCCTGCCAAAGCCCCACATATGAGGAAGGAGTATAAGGAATATTGCCAAGTGGGAATACCCAGCAAGTACGCCGCACGGATATTCTTTCCCACGGCTTTGATCTTCAAGCCAAAGTAGGTGCCCTGCAAGATGAAATAAACAATGACGATCGCAATCAAAGCGATGACCAATGCATACGGGCTGATGCGCAGGTCTGGAATCTGCGGTAATGAAAAGGCATCTGGGAAAGGCTCTGTTCCGCTCATAGATGCAACACCTTCGCGCTTCCATGGCCCGAAAATGAGATACAAGGTCAATGCTGTGGAGACGAAGTTCAACCCCAAACCACCGAAGATTTCATTCACACCGCCAAAGGTCTTCAACGCCCCTGCAAGAGACGCCCACAGCGCACCGGCAACCATTCCGCCTAAAATTGCCAGCGTGATCACAATTGCCGGGGAAACCGTACTATCCACAAATTGGCGCAAGACCCAAACCGAACCAATGGCACCTAAAACAATCTGACCTTCCACACCGATGTTCCAAAGCCCGGCGGAGAACGTAATGAGCAAACCAGCCGTTACAAGAAGCAACGGAACAAAGGAGACCAACACTTCGGCAAATTTACGCATCGAACCAACCGAACCGGTCAACATATTTTTGTACGCTTCCATCGGAGAAGCGCCCACTGCCAACAGGATCAATGAGACAAATCCCATTGCCAACAGAAAAGCGATCAATTGAAAAATAAACCCACCCGCTCTGGTCTTAAGCATGGATGTCTCCTTTTTGCGCCCAGCCTTTACCGCCAATCAATTGACCTAATTGTTCCACACTGGTGGTAGCTGCATCAATCGGTTCTGAAACCTTGCCACTAAAGAAGACCAACAACCGGTCGCTATACTGTAAGACTTCTTCCAAGTCTGACGAAATGAAGATGATCGCAGCGCCATCTTGTTTGCAACGATCTTTAAGCTTGCTCCAGATATAGATCACCGACTCAATATCCAAGCCGCGAGTTGGGTGCTCCAACAAAACCAGCGAGAGTGGCGTCTGTAAAAGTGCCAACTCTGCACGTTGTTGATTTCCACCCGAAAGCGATTCGATCATACTGGTGGGATTCCCTCGGATATTAAAGGACTTGATACGGTCTTCCGCCAGTTTTTGCCCATAAGGTTTATCGATAAAAATCCCTTTCGGCTCTTCCGCAAGGACAAAGTGGTCGGTCAGGCTCAAGCCGGGTACCAAGCCTTCTTCCAACCTTGCGGCGGGAAGGAAGTTGACACCTTCATGCTTGAAGCTGTGATATGGCTTCCCTGTCAAATTCTTGCCTTTAAGAATAACCTTTCCACCCACCGGGCGGACGAGCCCTGCACATGCACGAATAAACATGCCTTGCCCAGAACCTTCCAAACCGGCAAGACCGATCACTTCTCCAGCACGAATATCTACATTGACATGATCAATACGAACACGGGGATCTTCCAAAGAGACATTTTTCAACGAAAGCACAACATCGCCCGTCTTGGCAGGCTGACGTTCGCCCAAGGTGATCTCCTTGCCAAACATGGTCGAAACAAATTTCTTCGTCTCATATGGCGGCGTAAATTCGCCGACCAATTCCCCTGCTCGCAACACAGCCACCCGGTCACACAGACTTTCAACATCTTCCAATTTATGCGACACAAAGATCGTAGTGATGGCTTGTTCTGGAAATGTTCGAAGTGTATCGAACATTTTCGTCTTTTGCGCAGCGCTAATCCCCGTTGTCGGCTCGTCCAAAATAAATACTCGCGCACCAAGAAATAACAAACGCATAATCTCCAACTGTTGACGTTCACCAACCGTTAGAGAATCCACGTAATTTTCAGGGTCAAAATTAAAACCATATTCTTTTGCCAACAGGTTAAAGTCCTGTACGGCTTCTTTTCTATTCGGGAAAAGTTTCCCCGACATGCCCAGCAAAAAGTTGTCGATCAATTTCATGGGAGGAAAATCGAGCGGATCCTGATGCAACATCCCCACTCCAAAACGGATCGCATCCGCTGGTGATTGCATGATTGCAGATTTTCCGTCTAAGACGATCTCACCGCCTAGGTCCGCTTGAATGAACCCGGATAAGATCTTCATCAGGGTGCTTTTCCCTGCGCCGTTCTCCCCCAAAATACCCTGTATCGAGCCAGAAGGAATCGTAAGGTTAATTCCCTTATTGGCATAGGTCTTACCAAAGTGCTTGTGAATGTTCTTGAGTTCGACTTTCATGGTGGTGCGGGTCCTCCATGAGGGTGAAATGAAAATGTAGGGGCGCGTTATCCGCGCCCCTACAAAGGGAATTACGTTATTCGGCTGCGCTCAAGCCTTCCATACCTTCGAGCAATTGCGGCAGGTACCAGATCTGCTGGTCTGTAGCAACTTCACCGTCGGCGAGGTAGGCGCTTCCGTCCTGCAGGTTGATCGGACCAGACCAAAGGTTGAGTCCACCAGCGAGTTCGGCAATGAATGCATCGAGGGTAGCGGCATCATCGTCAGCCAAGGCAGGTCCCTTCACGAAACCAACCGTGGAGGTATCTGGGTTGTTGATGTCAGCCCAATCGGGTCCAGCCCAAATGAACTGAGACTGCCAGGAACCATCCTGAGCGGAAGAGATTGCTTTCACGTATTCAGGACCCCAGTTGAAATATGGAACACCGATACAAACATCAGGAGCAGCTTCACAAGCGGCAACATAATCGTACGCCACACCAGAGACATTCTTGCCTTCTGCCTTGAGTTTTGCAGCTTCACCAAGGTTGACAGGGTTGTCGATACCGGAGATGACAACATCGTAATCGGTGGTGTAGAAATCGTTAGACACCTGAACGGGATCGAGGGTCACGCCGGGGATGTTAAACCAGAAGCCGATCCAGGTCACCTTGAATTCCAAGGAAGCAGGATCATTGCCAGCCTTCTCGTAGCAGTATTTTGCGCCGAGGTAGGCAGAGGCAGCGAGGCGGCGGGTTTCATCGTTGATTAGCGGTCCGAGGTAACCGATCTTACCGGTCTCAGAAGCGAGAGCAGCGGCACAACCAGCCATCATCTTGCCGTATTCCATGCGTCCCATGATATTGGTGAGGTTGGGCATGGCTTCAAACGCCTTGCCATCAGACCAAACCTGGTCACCAGAAGCCATGATGACGTACACATCAGGGTGATTCTTGGCGAAGGTGGTGGAGGCATCCTTCATATCATCAGAGTTGAAGATGATGAGGGTAGCGCCCTGTGCCACCAATTCTTCAGCGAGTTGGTCAGGGGTGGTGCCGGGGCGATCAGCGGGGTTGACTTTGTCGAGGTAGAGCATCTTGGCGCCGAGCTTCTCTTCGACGTACTTGCCAGCTTCATAGTGAGCCTGGCTCCAGCCATTGTCGTTGTACGGACCAACGAGCAACATACCGAAGGTAAGGGGCTCAGCAACAGGGGCAGCATCGGTAGCAGCGGGTGCGTCTGTTGCGGCAGGAGCAGCATCCGTGGCGGCGGGAGCCTCCTCGGTCGCTGCGGGTTGTCCACCACAGGCAGACAAAACGAGCACTAGTGCCAACGCCAAAACGGCGAGGCGAGCAAATAAATTACGCATACTTCTTCTCCTTATTGAAATTTTTTTCTGTTTGACGACTGACCAAGAACGAAATCTTCTTTCGAACCTCCTTTCAGTTGTCTAAACAATTTTACTAAACTTTCTATGTGCGAAGAAAGGTACAACGTATTTTTAAGGTAAGCACCCAAACTCACTTCGAACCAACTCCACAGCCGAACTCTGCTCCGGAGAAGCTTCCGTTTCCCGCTCTATACGCCCCCATAAACGGCATAACAAAGGACCTACATATGTTTTAGAAATCTTGTAGGTTTCCTTTGATAATTCTACCGCCTTTTTCCAGTTCGATTGATGAGCGTATCCTTCTATGTATACAAACCTTTCCAGCGGGTCGTTAGGATAATCGCTCAAGGAAAACGCCGCATCGCCCAAATGGGTAACAGTTTCCCAATCGCCCTGCTGACGTGCCAGCTCGGCTTGCTCAAAATAATGACACCAATCTACCTCCGGCGCGCCTCCGTAAAGCTGACCCGGTAACTGGTTCTGTTTCTCGAACAGAATCACACTCTGATTCGAATACTGCGCCACATCACGCACCGCAGGGGAAAGCAAACGATTATCCACTTCCACCTCCGGGTCGACCACACGGAAACAACCAGGTGGCTCAAAATTCACCACCAAAATATTATCGGTATTGCCATAAAAGGTCGGTCCAATATAATACAACTGGTGCTGTTGACCTGGCTCTACGCTTGGCAATGTCTTCCCCACACGAATGGATGCGAAGTACAAAATTACATTCATTTCGCCTTGCGGACTGTAAATCCAGTTTAATGGTCCTGTGAGTGAATTATCAGAGTAATATGTCACAGGAATGTCATTAGAAATTAAGATAGTTCCTTTTTTCAACCCAGGGATTCGTTCCGTCATTTGTGTAAACAATTCCTGCTGGGTCAACCAATCACTACGGTAAATTTCTTCCAATCGAAAATGTCTACTACCCGCGAAGCCAATTAACAACGACACCAAAATCATCTGCCAGCGCGGACTCTTTATCAGTGCGATAAGGCTGGCTAGCAAGATACTGGCACCCAACATGAACGGCAACATAAAACGATCTTGCGAGAAATTAAACTGGGGAATATTACCGATCATCCACACTGAGCCACCAGACAAGCCCCAAAATGCCAAGCCGACCCAACTGGCTCTTTTGGCAAAATCTGACCCATTTGCATCTTCAGCTTTGAAGGCGAAAAGATAAATTCCAGTGGAGAGAATGCTCAAGAATAACAGAACCAACATCAAAGACAATGTGAGCGGACCGAATCCAGTGGAGCCAACGGTGAGGAAAGGCAAAATCCACGCCTCAAATACGGTGCGCCAGAAACTGATCAAAATTTGATTCAGAAAAAATAAGATCCCGGTAAATAAATCGGCTTTTAACTTATCCAGTAAAACGAATTGATAACTCGCGTTTTGAAATTCAAAGAAAAAAGTACGCCAAACTGTGACGCCAATAAAGATGGCAAGGTAAGGCAAGATATAAAGAAATGCTTTCTTTGCACGTTCCTTGAAATTGCCGGGCACGAGTTGATAGAAAACAATAAGTAAACCAAATTCGATGAAGTAAAAATACTCCATCGTAATAAAGTTGACGAAAGCCAACACATACGATATCGAAAAATAAAGCCAGCGCCGTTTTTCATCTTGAATGGCGCGAATTGCAAGATATATGGAAAGCAACAGAGCAGACAGCACAATATAAAAATGGCTGTACATGAACGCAATAAACTGCTGCCCCATGCCAGGGAACACAAGAAAAAATAAACTTGCCCACAACGCAGGCTTGGGATGTTCAGGGTAAAGGGCGCGTAAAATTTTCCAAAGCAAAACTGCCGTGACCCATCGCAGAACAATGGCGAGCAATTGCCACACCCACGGGTTGGGACCGATAACCGGCATGGTCAGTTGATAGATCATCCCCCAAAACGGACGGCTGGTGGTAAACGTTTTCGTGAGCATGGCAGGACCCAGCCGATAGTAGATCCATGCCCATGGGAATTCATCCCAATAGAAGCCACGCTGCCAAAAGAACAGAGTATAGGTCAGCGCGGCAATAAACAGCAAAAACCAAACCGTACTGCGCGGTGTAAATTGGATATTGTTCAAACGGTTAGTCAATTTTTTCATCAGGATAATTGTAAACGAATCCGCTGCCGAAATTGGCAGCGGAAATTCATCGTCTATGGAACAATCCAGGTACCGGTTTCGCCTTTCAGCGCACGTCCAATGTTTTCGGGGTTGGTGATCAGCGCTTTTCCATTTGGCATGGCTTCGAGGTACCAAATTATCGCTTGGATTTTTGGCGCCATAGAGCCTTTGGCAAAGTGTGTTCCTTCTGCCAAATATGCTTTGGCTTCAGCAAGTGTGATCTGATCCAGCCACTTTTGTTCGGGTTTGCCAAAGTTGATGGCAACTTTTTCCACCGCGGTTGAAATGACAAATAGATTTGCACCAATCGACCGGGCTAACAATGAAGATGCATAATCTTTGTCAACCACGGCAGCAATACCTTCATAGTTTCCATCGCCCGGGTCTATTACTGGAATGCCGCCACCACCGACTGTAATGGTGATGATGCCTTTTTCCAACAAGGTTTGGACGGTCTCCAACTCCACAATCTCTTTGGGTTGCGGAGAAGCAACCACCCGCCTCCAACCACGACCGGCATCTTCCACCACCGACCAGCCTTGTTCCTGCTGACGGCGTTCCGCTTCTTCCTTATCCATAAAGCTGCCAATAGGTTTGGCTGGTTTGGAAAACGCCGGGTCAGTTTTATCTACCAGAGTTTGAGTAATGACCGTGACAACTTTTTTCTTGATGCCACGCTGGTAGAGGATATTCTGCAAATTTTGTTGAATAGCGTAGCCAATTGCACCCTGGCTATCAGCGCCACACACATCCAAAGGGACTTCGTGCATGCCAGCCGTTTTAGCGGCAATTTCAGAGCGGCGTAAAATATAACCGACCTGAGGTCCATTTCCATGCCCGATAGCAACATCCCAGCCTTGTTCGATCATATCGGCGATATGTATACAGGTCTGCTTTGCCGCCTGGTATTGACTTTCGACAGTCACGTTTTTATCATCAATAATGAGCGAGTTACCACCCACTGCAATCACAGCAAGCTTTGTCATTTATAAAGTCTCCTGAGCAAAAGACTAGCAGGGGCACATGATCGTGTGCCCCTGCAAATTAACTTAAGACATCGTCAAAGCCATGACCGCCTTCTGAGCATGCAGGCGATTTTCGGCTTCGTCGTACACCACTGAGTGCGGACCATCAATCACGCCATCGGTCACTTCCAAGCCGCGGTCAGCGGGCAGACAGTGCATATAGATGGAGTCATCTTTGGTTAGTTTCATACGGCGTTCGTCGGTAATCCAGTCCTTATACTTTTCAATGAGCGCTTTGCCTTCTTCCTTACCTGTGGTGGTAAGCATGGGACCCCAGCTCTTAGGATAGACCACATCGGCATCTTTGAAGGCTTCATCCATATTGTCGGTGACATCAAAGCCAACACCATACTTCTTGGCATTATCTTTTGCCTGCTGCATGATCTCAGGCATGAGCTTGAACTCTGGTGGATGAGCCAAAACCACATCGCAGCCAAAGCGGGTCATCTGAAGAATCAGAGACTGAGGCACAGAGATGGGTTTGGAATAGGAAGCCGCATACGCCCAAGAAACCACAACCTTCTTCTTCTTGAGATCGCGTCCCTTCTTTTCTTGAATGGTCATCAAGTCTGCCAGACACTGGAAGGGATGATAGACATCGCATTGCATGTTGAGGATCGGCACGCGGCTGGCTTTGGCTACATCATTGATGTATTGGTTACCGAAGTTCCAGTCACACTGGCGGATGGCAATCCCATCAAAATAGCGTCCAAAGATTTCGCCGATTTCCTTGGCAGTATCACCATGAGAGATCTGCGTAGTTTCGCTGTCGATAAAAGCAGCGTGTCCACCCAACTGCGCCATGCCCGCTTCAAATGAGCCGCGGGTACGAGTAGAGGTGAAGAAGAACAACATGGCGAGAGTCTTATCGCGCAGCAAGGCATGAGATTCGCCCAAGGCGCGTTTGCGTTTTAGATCCCACGCCACATCTAAAACGGTTTCGACTTCTTCTTTCGAGAAGTCGAGGTCGCCGATAAAATCACGACCACGAAAATTCGTTTGCATAATTTATCTCCTTATCTTTTCTGGCTGATCGTTAAACCAACCTTTATTATTCTGTAAACGGCTCAACCTTAATGGTGCCGCCTTCAATATCCGATTTCACGAAGAGAAAAGCCTCAGAAACAGAAGCAGGCACATAGTCAGCAAGAGGCGCAAGACCAATGCCACCAGACTTGTAATCCAGTTGGATCGTTCCGCTTGGTAGGCTGTCATCCACAAATTTTTGAATCAACATGAACACAGCCTCGTTCATGTTCTTGGTGCGACTGGTCGCCACCACATTGGGAGCTAAATAACGTTGGTCGCTTCCGGTCGTGACGATGGGCTTGCCTACGCTTTCAGCTGCCTTGATCGCCCCGAGAGTGGATCCACCCGCCGCGGCATAAATAATATCGACACCGTCGCTATACATTTGAGCGGCAATCGTTTGAGCTTCATCAGGTTTGGCGAAGCCGCTGAAATCATCTTTGCCGCCGATATACTGAACAACAATTTCAGCATCGGGGTTGATGTATTTCACGCCTTGCTCAAAGCCATACTGAATACGGCGGATCACAAGCACATCTGCCCCGCCCAAATAACCAACCTTGCCATTCTCACTCATCAAAGCAGACAAAGCTCCTGCAAGAAAATCACCTTCGAGTTCACTGAATGTGACCGAGGTGACGTTATCACCTTCTGCAGTTGCATCGATGATGGCGAACTTCGTTTCAGGAAATTCTTTGGCAACCGTAGCAATGGCTTGTGAATTTTCAGAACCCAGTCCAATGATGAGGCTATACCCATCTTCTGCCGCTTGGCGAATATTTGCCTCTACACGATCTTCGGCATAGTCAAAGGTTGTGACCTCTGCATTTAATTCTTGAGCCGCTTTTTGCAAACCTTCGTTCGCACTATCGTTAAAGGCTTTGTCGCCCAAGCCACCGCGTGCCAACATCAGAGCCACTTTGGGTTTGGCTGTGTTGCTGCCGCATGCTAAAAGCAACATGGTTAAGATAAAAAGAACCGGTAAAGCTTTTCTCACAAACTCTCCTTGTTATACATAAGCCGCAACACTTCGCCGTTCACAAATTTGCCGCCATCCCAAAAGAGACGGGCACCTTCGCAATACTCCACGGCATCACCCCATACAGAAAAATCTGCATCGGGCAGGCATGCCACAACACCCAGCTCCACCACACCGCCGTGGTTCACCACCAACGCCGAACCGCCTTGCGGAATGTGGTTGAGAATACCCAGGTAGTAATCCATCAAGTCATGTGCGTACTTCGCAGCCGCCCCTGCCTGCTTGACGATCTCTGAATAATGGAAGAATGGCATGGGCCAGGGAGCTTCTCGCTCTACGGCGCCACCGTACGTATTCATGAGCGGATTTTGCTCATTGACCGCAAATCCCATTGCGATGGCGGTATCAAATGCACGCGGCAATGTGGATGTTGACACAAAATCGAACGGACCGATGTTCTGCCCGACATTACGAGCCAGAGCAACGCCGGCTTGACTCAAATGGTCACCGCCAGCATAGCGAATCGAATGACGTCGTACCTCTAAAATTTTCATAGCCGTAAATTATTTATTTGATCAAGCTTGGGAGGATGGCATAAAATTCTGTCGCCTTGACCATATCTTCCAGCGATACAGAATCATTGACGGTATGAGCCGTCTCTTCATCACCAGGGCCAAAACCAATCGAGGGGATGCCCGCTTTGCCAGCCCAGTAAATACCGTTCGTGGAGAAATTCCACTTGCTGGGTTTTGCTTCGGGCAAACCGATGAACTTGCGAGCTTCTTGCCCAGCTTGCACCAACGGGTGATTTTCTTCATACGCCCATGCCGGGAAATATTTATCAACGGGGAAAACGAAACCCGTATAAGAAGGCTCATCGTAGAACAATTCTTCAAGCTTGACGGTGTCTTTAAATTCAGCAGGGATCAAATCTTCAACTTGTTTCTTGACCGCTTCTTTAGTCTCACCAAAGGTCATGCGGCGGTCGATGAAGATCACTGCCTCATCTGGGACAGCGTTGATGGAAGGCGTTTTGACGTGCATGTCGCTGACCGTGATCTTGCCGTGACCGAGAAATTCATGGTCACCCAACTTCGGTTCCAAATCGCGAATGCCAGCAATCACAGGCAGAAGTTTATAAATGGCATTATCACCAAGGTGATTGCTTGCCGCATGCGCAGACTTGCCTTTAGCGGTCACCTTCATCTCTAAACGACCTTTGTGTCCGCGATAGACCAGCATCTTGGTCGGTTCACCGATGACAACAAAATCTGGTTTGATGCCCGGGTCTACTTCGGCAAAGGTATTAGGTGCGATACCATCACACCATTCTTCCATATTCCCAAAATAATAGACCGTCCACCCATCGAGCAAACCGAGGTCGCGAGCAATGGCGAGACCGTAGATCATTCCGGGGGTTGACCCTTTTTCATCACAGGCACCACGAGCGTACAAAATACCATCTTCGATCTTGCCCTTGAATGGGTCCCATTGCCAGGATGACGGGTCACCAATACCCACCGTATCGATGTGCGAGTCGTAAACCATCACCCGTTTGCCGTTGCCAATACGCCCAATGGTATTGCCCATCTTGTCAAAGCGGACTTCATCGAAGCCCAGTTTCTTCATCTCTGCTTGAATGCGTTCTCCCACAGGACCAATCTGAGAGTCCATGGATGGAATTGCAACAATGTCGCGCATGAATTCGATAATATCTTCTCGCGAAGATTGAACTCTTTTTTGAATTTCTTTTGTTGTATCGGTCATATTTTTCTCCTTAGAATTACACAGGGTTCGTAGAGAATCCTGAATATATGTAATTACCCGTTCCCAACCCGCCGGACGATATGGAAGCGGAAGTAACCGGGGATGAAGTAGCTCAATGAGTAGTCGACCACTTTGCCTTCAGAATCAAAAAGCTGAGAATTGAAGTGCAAGAGCACGTCGCCACGTTGAATTTCGAGGGGCTTCGCCACATCGGCAGTGGCGCCGATGGCACTCACATTGGCGCGAGAAGAAGCTAACAGATCACCGCGATTCAGCAAAAAGTCCAGCACAGAGCCGTGGAAATCTGAAGGGACATCTTTGGCATGCACAAAATCCTCAGGCAAGGTATCCACCAGATACGCAACCGGGCGTCCTTCGGCACGGATGACACGTCGAACACGGGTCAGCTTGGCACCCACAGCCACATTCAAAGAAGCCGCCAAATCTGCATCGGCAGCGATGGCTTCAATGCTCAAGTCACTGACCGAGACTTCCAACCCGATGCGCTTGGCAAGGGTCTCGAGGCTTTCCAGCACTTCAAGCCCGCTATCCAATGCTTGCACTTTACCCACCACAAAAGTACCCGAACCTTGTCTGCGGCGGATCAAGCCCTGTGTTTCAAAAGAGCGCATCGCTTCGCGCAAGGTGGCGCGCGACACACCCAATTGTTTTGCCAACTCAGGTTCAGAAGGCAAGCGCTGCCCTGCTGGTGTTTTATTGATCAACGCAGCAAGGTCAGTTTGTAATCGTTGAAAAGGAAAATTAGCCATAGGTTGTTCTCTCTCTTAGTCTTCCAGCACAGGAATGAAATCGAATTGGGTCACATCCACCAGGCCCTTATCAGAAATTCTCAATTCAGGAATGACCACCAATGCCATCAAACTCAATTGCATATTGGGGTTATTCAATTCACTGCCACACATCTTGAAACCTTCAAGCACCGTTGCGGCTTTCTTTGCCACCACATCGGCACGTTCATTCGACATCAAGCCTGCGATCGGGAACTCGACCTGCCCAATCACCTTGCCATCCATCACCACGATCTGACCACCGCCGCACTTCGCCAGCTCGTTCGCGGCAACTGCCATGCTTTCATCATCGTTGCCCACCACGATCATGTGATGGCTATCATGCGCCACGGTGGAGCCAATGGCACACTTCCGCATAAATTCAAATCCACTAACCAAGCCCACCGTCACTTTACCCGTAGCACGGTGACGTTCCACCAGCGCAATCTTCGCCAAGTCACGTGTGATATCGGCTTTGACTTCGCCGTTCTCGGCTTTGACCTTCATCTTTAGATGACGGGTCGGCGCTTGATTTTCGATGACGCCGATCACATGCGCCTCCACTTCGGATCCGTGAGCGGCTCTTGTCCGAAGGACAAAATCTGTCGCTGTGAGCTTGCGCTTCAAATGCACAGAGTTGGTGACCCACTTGGGATATTTCACCACTGGCAACTTGACTTGCCATTCGCCTTTCTCGGCAATGACTTGTCCCTTGGCGATCACCAAGTCGGCGTTGAAATTCATCAAGTCTTCCACCAGCAAAATATCTGCCCATCTGCCCGGAGCGATCATGCCCATCTCTTTGGTGAGACCGAAATGCTCGGCAGTGTTGATGGTCATCATCTGAATCGCCGTCATTGGATTCAAGCCTTCGCTGATGGCGTGGCGAAGGACGCGGTCCATATGACCTTCTTCAGTTAAGGTAGCGGCGTGCGAGTCATCGGTGCAGAGCAAGAAGCGCCGTGAATCCAATTTCTTTTCGGTAATGGCTTTGACCTGCGCCGCCACATCATGCCACGCGGACCCATACCGCAGCATCGCCTTCATCCCCTGGCGGACGCGCTGAATCGCATCGTCCATGCGGGTGCCTTCGTGGTCATCTTCTGCGCCGCCTGCCACATAACCGTGGAAGGGCAAGCCGAGATCAGGCGAGGCGTAATGCCCGCCGATGGTTTTGCCTGCCGCATGGGTTGCAGACATTTCATCCAGCATTTTCTTATCGCTCATGAATACGCCGGGGAAGTTCATCATTTCGCCCAAGCCGATGATGCCCTTCCATTTCATCGCCTCTGTAACTTCTTTGGGTCCGATGGAGGAACCGGGGGTTTCCAATCCCGGAGCGGACGGCACACAAGAGGGCATCTGCACCCAGACGTGAATAGGCTGTTTCTGGGCTTCATCTACCATCAACTTGACGCCTTTGAGACCAAAGACATTCGCGATCTCATGCGGGTCGATGAACATGCCGGTCGTGCCGCGCACTGCTACGGCACGCACGAACTCTGTCACTGTGACCATGCCGGATTCGACGTGCATGTGTGCATCAAGCAGACCGGGCACGAGATAACGTCCCTTGGCATCAATGACCTTGGTTTTTTTGCCGATGGTATGGCTGGCGTCACGCCCCACAAAGGCAATATGCCCTTGCACCACCGCAATATCGATATTCGGAACGATCTCACCCGATTGCACGCTCACCCACTTGCCGTTCTTCACGACAAGGTCGGCGTTGGCGCGCCCCATGGCAACATCAACAAGAGCCGTGGCAAGTTTGGTGGAAGATGACATAAGATCTCCGTTCTGGGTTGAAAAGGGTTAACCTGCCAACAGACGTTTGGCAGCCTTATTATGTTTTTCGATGAGTTTGTTTTGGTCTACCGTCACGAGCTGACCTTCTTTGACGACGAACTTGCCGCCCACTACGGTGTAATCGACATTGAAGGATTGACCGAAGACAATGGCAGAGACGGGGTCGTGCATACCGGCATAGCCAAGTTGGTTCAAATTGACAGCGAAGAAGTCGGCGCATTTGCCGGGTTCGAGCGAGCCGATATCTTTGCGACCTAAAACCGCAGCCCCACCTCGCGTCCCCAAATGCAACGCTTCGCGAGCCGTCATCAATTTTCGGTTGGGATCGTTCGAGAGGGAATAGCCCGTCAGTCCTTCTTTGACTCGCGAGACGAGCATGGCATTTCGCACTTCTGCAAGGAGATGCGAGCCGTCGTTGGAGGCGGAGCCGTCCACGCCCAAGCCTACATTCACGCCTGCCTTCCGGTATTCTTTGACCGGAGCGATGCCAGACGCCAAACGCATGTTTGAGGTGGGACAATGCGCCACGCCGCAGTCGTGTTCGGCAAAGACTTGAATCTCTTCGTCGTTGACCCAGACCGCATGCGCGAACCAGACATCGTTGCCGACCCAGTCCACTTCTTGCATGTAGCCGACCGGGCGGTGACCGAACATCTGCATGCAGAATTGTTCTTCGTCTTCGGTTTCGGCTAAGTGTGTGTGGAGATGCACGCCGTATTGCCGCGCCAGCTTGGCTGACTGTTTCATCAAATCCGATGTGACGCTGAAGGGTGAGCAAGGCGCAAGCACAATTTGAGTCATCGCGCCGGGGTTGGCGTTGTGATATTTTTCAATGAGACGTTGTGAGTCTTTGAGGATGTTCTCTTCGCTGTCGACCACGCTATCGGGTGGCAGACCACCTTTGGATTCGCCGAGGCTCATCGAGCCGCGAGAGGCTTGCAGCCTGACCCCCACTTCGAGAGCGGCAGCAATTTCATCGTCGAGTTTTGAGCCGTTGGGATAGAGGTAGAGATGGTCTGAGGCGGTGGTACAGCCCGAGAGGGCGAGTTCCGACAGCGCCGTTTGAGTCGAAACAAAAATATCGTCGGGGTTCATGCGCGCCCAAATGGGATAGAGAGTCTTGAGCCAGTTGAAGAGGTTGGCATCCTGTGCGGCAGGCACGGCGCGGGTGAGGGTTTGGTAAAAATGATGGTGGGTGTTGACCAAACCCGGCAGGACGACATGCCCTTTGAGGTCGAGCACTTCATCGGCGGTGGCTGGCAATTGCGAGGCTTGCCCGACTGCTTCGATGAACCCATCGCGAATAAAAAGACCGCCCTCGGGAATTTCCCGCTGGGCGTTATCCATAGTGACGATATAGGCGTTTTTGATGAGGAGAGTTGTCATGGGGTAGTCGTTTGGTCTGGTAGTTGAATAGTCACTTGGTCGAACTGGATTGGACTAGACTATTGCAGCCTTCATAGCTTAATGATGTGTATCATTTGACAATGAGTAGAAAATCTACTTTTATGTAGGCATTTAGGCAATACGCGTAAATTTGTCTGACAACTCAAAGTGTAGCAGAAGAGAGGATGGATGTCAATTCGGGATTGTACGTGCTACAATTTTGTAATCGTTTGGAGTTGAAACCCCTCTCCCGTCTCCCCTAAAGGGGAGAAGCTTAACAGGTGGTAACCAAAATGAATACTATTTTCTGGAACGCAACACAGAACGAAAATCAAGCAAATCAAATCCAATTTACCAATACCAGCCAACTTCCCCCTTCAGGGGGAAGTTGGAAGGGGGGTCCTAACATGCCCAAAGACCAAGCCCATCTCGAAGCAGAAAAGAAAATCCTGAACGACCATCCACGAATAAGACCCATCACGAATGCGCGAATGTCCGCCTGTATTCGTTTATTCGTGAAAAATTCGTGGACGGTCCTCACCCCCAAAGGCGGATAACATGGCATTTCTAAAAAATCTACTTCCCAAAGATAAAGCATATCGAGCCGAACAAAAAATCGCGGACGCCCTGCGCTCAGGCGCAACAGAACTTGACCTCAGCGGTAGTAAAGATTCCAAACTCACCGAGATTCCAGATTCATTATGGAAACTCACCCAGTTGACATCCCTGGATCTCTCCAACAACCAACTGACCGCCCTGCCAGACTCCCTCGGACAACTCACCCAGTTGACAAAACTGGATCTCTCCAACAATCAACTGACCGCCCTGCCAGACTCGCTCGGTCAACTCACGCAGTTGACCGAACTGAATCTTGCCTACAACCGACTGACCGCCCTGCCAGACTCGCTCGGTCAACTCACGCAGTTGACCGAACTGGACCTCTCTCGCAACCAACTGACAACACTGCCAGAGTCTCTGAAGCAACTTACACAATTAAGAGAACTAGACCTTCAATACAATAAACTTTCAACAATATCGAATTGGCTGGGAAGATTATTGGAATTAAAGGAACTGGGTCTCGAAGGTAATCAACTTACAAATCTCCCTTTATCGTTGGCAAATTTAACAAATCTAACAATACTCTGGCTTGGTGATGCAGATGTTGGTGGAAACCCATTGATTCAATTTCCTGAATGTATACGGCAAATGACACAACTGTCCAAGCTAGGTATTTGTAGTTGCCAATTAACAAGTGTTCCTGATTGGGTAGCTAAACTTACAAAACTAGAAACCTTATATCTCTCATACAATAACCTGTCTAATTTGCCTCCATCCCTCGCCCAACTTGAGCATTTGGACAATCTTCTTCTTGACAACAACCCCCTCAACCCCGCCCTGCAAAGCGCATACGACCAGGGTCTGCCCGCACTCAAAGCATACCTCCGCAGCCTCGAACAAAACGCCGAACCGCTCTACGAAGCCAAACTCGTGCTGGTGGGTGAAGGCAACGTCGGCAAGACCACGCTGTTAAAGGCGTTGAAGGGCAAGGAAGGTGATGAAGCGCCTAGAAAAGATGAAAGTAAAACTCATGGTGTCGCAATTGACATTCATGGTTTAAAGCTGCCGCATCCAGAAAAAAATGAGGTTGAAATTCAACTCAACGCTTGGGATTTTGGTGGGCAGGAAATTTATCGTGTTACCCATCAATTCTTCTTCAGTCGCCGTTCCCTTTATGTTCTCGTTTGGGAACCTCGCCGTAATGTCCAACAAGCTCAGATCGAAGATTGGTTAAACATGATCCGCCTGCGGGTTGGGGTAGAAGCCCGAGTTTTGATCGTTTCTACACATTGCAAATCAGGTGAAACCCTTGCACGAATCGATAAACCTGTTCTTCAACAACAATATGGCGATATGATCGTTGGTTTTTACGAGGTGGACAGTCTCGTTCCTGACCCTGCTACAGGAGAAATGACCGGCATTGTCGAGTTGAAAAAGATTATTGCGGAAGAGTCCGCAAAACTTCAACATATGGGAACGCCCTTCAATCTGGATTGGAAAGCTGCTCGCGATGAATTAATAGCCAGACCTGAGGCGCACATCAATTACAGAACTTTTACTGAGGTTTGTTCTCGACACAAGTTAAGCGAAATCGATACAACAACTTTAGCAGCCATTATGAATGACCTCGGTTACATCGTCCACTACAGCGACGACGAAAAACTCCGCGACGATGTGGTGCTGAAACCCGAATGGCTGACCAAAGCCATCGGCTTCGTGCTCGAAAATCGCGCCACCGCCGAACGCGAAGGCATCCTGCCCGATAGCGACCTCCACACCGTCTGGCACGACCACGCCTTCCCCAACGAACCGCGCTACGATTCCACCCTCTATCCCTTCTTCCTGCGCCTGATGGAAAAGTACGACGTCTGCTACCGTCTGACAGATGGCAAAGCCAGTCTCGTCGCCCAGCATGTTCCGCAAGTCCGCCCTGAACTGCCGTGGCTGCCAGAACAGGAACCGCCCAAAGACCAGCGCCGCATTGCGATGGTCTGCGCGCTGGAAGAAGACCCGCCTGGTCTCGTCCCGTGGATGATCGTCCGCACCCATGATTATGCTTATCCTGTCAACGCGCACAGCCTCCACTGGCAAAAAGGTATGTTCCTCAGTCACGGCACACATGGTGAAGCGATTTTAGAATTGCGCGGACGAGAATTTCACGTGCATACACAGGCAACCTATCCTGAATATTTCATGAACATTCTTCAGGAAACTCTTCAAAAACTAATCAGGGACAACTGGCCTGGCTTGGAAGGTCGCTACCGTCTTTCAGTTCCATGCCCCACACCAAACTGCAAAGGAAGATTTAATATTCAAGCCTTACGGCAATTCATGTCAAAGGGCGTACGGGAATATTCCTGCCAAGAATGTATCAATTCTTATCCAATCACAAAATTGTTACTGGGCTTTGAAGAACGTCCAATAGAAACACAATTACGTGAAATCAACGAACGTCTCGCAGGCATGGACAGTCGCATTGCTCATTACTTCATGGCAACTATGAATGCCATTGCCGATGAAGCTAAAAGTGGTCCGCGCCTGTTCACCTTCCGCTCGCGCGATGCCGGGCTTTCCCCTAAGCAAATCTTTACCCGTCCCATCTCTTTGCAATTATGGTGCGAAGCCGAAGGCTGTCAGCATCCCATCATTGATGATGGGAAAGGCTTATATTCCATCGACCAGCCACATGATTGGGTCATGAAAATCGCGCCCTACGCCAATTTCGCGCTGGACATTTTGAAAACCGTCGCACCGATTGCGGGTCCCGCCATCAATACCTTCTTCGGCGCCAAGACTACTGAGCTTTGGGGCATCGCCGATCACCTCAGTTTGGCAGGTGCAATCCTCAGCAAAGTGCCAGATGAGATCAAAACGCCGGACAAACCCATGCTGCAACGCGGCATGGTCAGCGAACCGGAGCGTTCCGGCATCCTTGCCCTTCACCGTCTATTGAACGAACTCGACCCCAATCAGGAAAACCTCGGCTTGCACCGCGTCGCCACCTACACCGGCGACTTCCGCTGGCTGTGCAAACGTCACTACGATGCGTATCAGCCGAATATCCCGGATGTAATCAAGTAAACCCAAGTGACAGTCACCTTAAAGGTGACTGTCACTTTTTTCACGCCATATCCAAGTAGAAATAAAATAATATAGTTACATTCATTAATAGGAGGGAACCCCATGCCCTACGCTCGCAAAAATCTACTCACATGGCAACAGGGGATGTACTACCACATCTACAATCGCGGCACCAGCAAGGCAACTATCTTTCGCGAAGAAAGTAATTACCTTTTCGTGATTCAAAAAATAAAAGAAGTCTGCAATGAAAATCTCATCAGCATGATCGCTTACTGTCTTGAGCCAAATCACTATCACTTTCTTGTCCGGCAAGACGGAAGTCAACCCGCAGGGAACCTGCCTCAATACGTCTTCAACAGCTACACCAAAGCCTACAACAAAAAATATGAACACAGCGGCACACTATTTGAAAGGCGCTTCAACGCCAAAACGATCCAAACAAGCAGTCATCTTTTGCACCTTTGCCGTTACATCCACGGCAACCCGGTCAAGGACGGTTTGGTCGCCAACCCCGCAGATTGGCCATACTCGAATTATCTGGAATGGATCGGTGAGCGGAAAGGCACGCTGGTTGACCATACCTTCATCAAAGAACAATTTGGCAGTGCCGAAGAATATAAGAAGTTTCTTTTTGAATATCTCAAGTCCCGCCAGTTACCGGATGATGTGATTCGCTTTTTGAATGATTTGGAGAAATAAAAAGAGACAGTCACCTGCGGGGTGACTGTCTCATGATTGTCAAATCCTACTCCACATACGCCCGATCCACATTCTCCCAAGGAGAAACCACAAACTCGATCGCATTATTCAAAATCAAAATATGAACCGGGTCTGGCTCCACGAACGGCGCCCAAAAGGTTCCATCGGTGATGGCGGCGTTTGTGCTGTTGACCAGGCTCACCTTTGTATTGGCTAAGCCTGCATTGTAGAAGGTGCGGTCACAGACTCCGTTGAGCCAATAAATATAGTCATTGGCGGTCACCCACTCCGCAGAGGAATGGACGGAGACCGTTTGCTCCGGCAGGGTGATGGTGGAGACAAAAGCATCCGCGCCATCGCCGATCTGGGTGCGGATCACATTCCCTTCGCGTTTGTGCAGAACCGTCGATTTTTTCGTGATGATACTGACCGGGTCCATCGAAGCTGTGGACGAGCGCGCATCCACGATCATATAACGAGGCGTATCCGTGACCGAATCGCGCACAAAGACCGACCATTCCGCGCGAATCCCATTCACCAAACCCGAAACGCGATAGGCATTGAGCGCCAGGTAATACGATGGCTCATCAATATCCAAACAACGCACGGGAGTCAACGAAAGGTTGGGCGGAATGCGCAGGGCGCGGGTCAACTTGTCAATTTCGGAAGACTTGATGCGGTACACCCAATACACCGAAGGCGGGTCCATTTCCACGGTGAATTGCACATGCGGCTGATCCTTCCCAAACGCGATCCGCAGCCCAGAATAGACCGTCATTTGAGAATAGATAAAACGCTTCAAAATACTTCGTCCGAGCCTCCCCAGCCAGGAAAGTTTTTTGGTTAATACGGGGTTTTCCATGCACAGACTCCAAAATTGGTTTTAAGAATTATTCCTAAGAATGTCGTTAATTATATTGGGCATTCCGACAAATATAGTACACTTAAAAAATATAGACCATTACATATTCGTGCGACTATAGATGCGCCACCCCGTTAAATTCATACCTTCATAACGCGCCTCAATATCCGACCATGTATTGATTCTCAAAAAGGAGTTTATGAACATCCCTCCGCTTAACACCGATGACGTCCTCAGGCTTTGGTCACAAACCTATAACCGCGACGGCAAACCCGATTGGTCGCATATTTTCCCTTACTATCATGATGACATCGTATTTCAAGACAGCATCCAACGCGTGGAAGGCAAGGAAAATTTTATTGCCTTATGCAATCGCCTCACCCAACGCTGCGAACAACTCCGCATGGATATTTCGTCGATTGCCCAAACCAAGAATGAGATCTTCATGGAATGGAAGATGACCATGATCTTCAAGAAATTTCCCAGCACGCCCATGTACGGCTGCACCAAGCTCACCTTTGGCGAAGACAATCGCATCATTTCTCAGCGCGATTATTACGACCTCTGGGGCGATATCTTCAATGAGATCCCCTGGTTCCATCGTCCCTACAGAAAATTCATGCACAAATATTTTGGATAGACGGTTTACAAATGAAACTCCCTGAAGAACTTCAATTTATTGAAAACGCACGCATGCCCCAAAAGGCCACCACCACCCGGTTGGATGGCAAAGTCTGCATCATCACCGGCGCGACCTCCGGCGTGGGCTATCAAACCGCAAAACGGATCGCGCAAGCGGGCGCGCACCTAGTCTTGGTGAATCGGAACGCAGACAAAGCCGCCGCACTCAAAGCGGAACTCACGGCTCTTTCCAACGCCAAAGTGGATCTCGTCCATGCAGATTTTTCCAACCTCGACGAAGTTCAAAGTGCCGCCAGTCAGATCCTGCATCACTTCCCCGCCATTCATATCCTCATCAACAACGCGGGCATGCATATGACCACCCGCAAGCTAACGCGAGATGGCATTGAAACCGCATTCGCCGTCAACCACCTCGCATCTTTTCTTTTTACACGTCTCCTGCTCGACCGCATGCTCACCTCTGCGCCTGCCCGCATCATTCAAGTCAACTCAGAAGGGCATCGCTTCAACGGCTTAAAGTTGGATGACCTGAATTGGGACAAACGCCGCTACAAAGGTCTGCAAGGTTATGGCGCATCCAAGACCGCCCAGTTAATGACCGTTTGGGAATTGGCAGATCAGTTAAAAGACAGCGGCGTGACCATCAACGCCGTCCACCCCGGCGAGGTTGCCACAAATATTGGAATGAACAACGGCTTCCTTTATCGCATGTATCAAAAATACCTGCTCGCTCACATCCTAAAAGACCCAAAAATCTCCGGCGAAGCCCTCTACTACTTTGCCGCCGCCCCAGAATTAAGCAGCGTCAGTGGAAAATTCTTCAACCTGACCATTGAAGAAAAACCAGCAGCGCATGCTCTCGATCGGGCAATGGGCAAACGTGTATGGGCGATCAGCGAGGAGTTAACGGGTTTGCACCACAAGATGCTGGAAAACGCATCTTTATCCCCAGCAGAAAACACAGGTCTTACAACGGCTTCATAACTAAATAGGTGACAGTCATTTCCAAAGTGACTGTCACCTTATCGTATACCCACATGCCCAAACCACAAACACCCGCCTTTGTTTTCAAGAACATTTACCCGTGGTTTCGATACATATTACGATTTGGGCGCAAGTTCCATCAGGCTTTCATGAGCTTGCAAATTGCGTTCAGCAAACGCCCAGCTTCGTCTCCCGTCCTCCCAGATGCTTATTCCGCCTTCAATCCATCAACAGTTGACTCTGAAATAACTCTACAGCATTTAGAAGGCAGCATCCCAACCGATATCGAAGGCTCGCTGTTTATCTGCCAATGCCTCGGTTCGCCCGAAGCCTACATGGTCGGAGATACCAACCTCATCCGCATCGACTTTGATGGCAATGAACCTCACATGACAAATCGCCATTTGTGGACGCCCGCCGCGATCGCCCGCCAAAAACTAAAAACGACACGTCACCGCTTCGACTTTTTCGGGTTCATGTATCTTTCTCCCGGGTTGGGCATGTTTTCCTATACAGAAGGCTTGTATCTCCTGCCAGACGGGCGGCTGGCAGTCACCAGCGATGTAGACCGCCCGTGGGTCATTGAACGAGATAGCCTTCAAGCCGTCACACCCGTTGGGCGCAGAGACGAGTGGCTGCCCATGCTGAAAGATAACGCCGGAGAAGTGATGGGGAGTCTTTTCGCGGGCTACAACAATTCACACGTCCTCTATACCGACCAAGAAAAAGGGGAAGTGTTTTTGGTCAACTATCGGCTCAAGCCAAACAACAACGAGCATCCGGTCAAGCTCATGCGCTGGGATGGCTATCATGAATTTGAATCATGGACGGTCGTAGATGAAACCGGCGCAGAGATCGAGATCAAGCAAAGCATTCACGAACTGGTCTTCACCCGTGATTACGTCCTGCTCGCCGATACTGCATTTGTAGCAGGCACAGAAATGTTCACTCCGTGGAAGAGCGCAAAACTCCCACACGACAAAACCGTTATCCACATCATTGATCGCCGCAACTTAATATTAGGGGAGAAAACCGTTGCATCCAAGCAAGTCGTAGTGGATCAGCCCTGCATCCACTTGATGCCAGAATATGAAAACCCCAATGACCAGATCACAGTCTACATGTTGCACACCCCGGCGACCAATACAGCAGAAATATTGCGCAGCTACGACCGCGACCTGAACGGGAATCTTTTCCCAAAGCATCTCACTGGCTACGGCACACTCCCCGTATTAGACTTAAGCAGCATTGGCAAACACACGATCAATGCTGCCCAAAGCGAAGTCAGGTCATCCGAGTATATTTCCGAAATGCCTTACTGTTGGGGTCCCTACCTTTACACATACATGGGTCGGCAAACCCAACCGTATCGCGGACAAGACCTCTTTATTATGTTCAAAGGGTTTTCACGCGATATGTTGCCAAAACGCATTTTCAATGCCTATAAAGATGTAACGTCTCGTCAGATTCCGCTTGAAGAAATGGTCGGCGGCGAAGGGCTGCATCACAACAACTCGATCTGCCGGGTCATCACCAAAGATTTCAAGATCGCAGACGCTTACGTATTCCCAGACCAGGTGCTGCTTTACACGATTGCAACCCTTGATTCAAAACACACTGGCAATTCTGGCTATGTGATCGCCGGAGTGGTGACAGACCAAAAAGCAGGCGAAGATTCTTCCGGGCACGAGTATTGGATCTTTAGCGCGTCTGACCTGGCAAAGGGACCCATCTGCAAGCTGGGACACAAGTCTCTGCATAACTCCACTCTTTTTCATGCGATCTATATCCCCAAAGTGGTCGCACACAAACTGGAACAAAAGAAAATCTCATACCACGTTCCGATCCGTGAAGATTACCCAAAAGAAGAGCTTACCAAATGGGATGCCAGCGTCTTGGAATGTTTTGAAGATGCGATCTATCCCTTATTCGATCATTCTGATCCTGCTGCTGCAAAAAAATTATCCAAATGAAGTGCCCACATACAGGGAAATCAAATTCACATGCCAACCATCCAAAAATCACCGGCACCAGAAAATGCCCAATTACACAAATACACTTCCATGCCCGGAGCCTACACAGATAGCTACCTGACCGAAATCCCTATACAGGTATCTTTTTCTGATTACGTCTTCACCTTTTACACCACGCCCCTCTTTAAAGTAGAGCGTTTGATTCTGAAACTATTCGTCCGCAAACCGTCCACAGACAAAGACGCGCGTGAACTGGCAGATGGAGTCCGCGCTCAATTTGCGGCATGGACAGTAGAAGCTCGCAGCGAGAATCAGATCTTGATGTGTGACTTTGCAGGCAGCACCCGCTCGTGGCTGATGACCGTCCCAACCGAAACAGGCACGCGTCTGTACTTCGGGTCGGCAGTGGTGCCGCATCGTATCTCTAAAAAAGGAAAGCCGTCACTGGGATTTTTCTTCACAGCCTTGTTGGGGTTTCATAAAATCTATTCGGTGTTGCTTTTGCACTCGGCAGGAGCCAAATTGAAGCACAATCGCTTAATGCCTACACGAAAACCGTAATCCGGAAACTGTCTTACTCTCGTCTTACCATCCTCTATCCACCCTATATCCCCGGTTTTGACCGTTAGAACGTCCACACAATGCTTGCGCCAGCGCAAAGACAGAACGCCACGCTAAAGTTATAAATCGAAACGTAGAAGCGAGGAAACCCCGCCCTACGAAATCTTGTGCGGAGTTCTTATGAAACGTGGCATCCTTCTCTTAATCGGCATCTTGTTATTATTCTCAGCCCTTATCGCTGGCTATATCCTCACCCAAACCTACAACTTCAACGGCTATGTTCAGCCCGAACCGATCAAAGCACCTGAGACCATGTTACGCTCCGCAAATGGACCGGTCCGCTTGAGCGATTTTCAGGGCAAGATTGTGTTACTGTATTTCGGCTACACCTTCTGCCCAGATGTTTGCCCCACCTCGTTGGCGAACATCAAGCTGGCGCTCGCAGATTTGACCCCGGAAGAAGCGGCTCAGGTGCAGGTCATATTCGTTTCTGTAGACCCAGCTCGCGACACGCCCGAAGCGCTCGGTCAGTATGTCAACATGTTTCAGGATAACTTCATCGGCGCCACCGGCACGCGTGACGAGATCGATTGGATGGTGAATGCCTTCGGCGCCAAGTACACCATCGAGTCGCCCGATGTCAATGGGAACTACAACGTCAGTCACTCGGCGTTCACAATGGTGATCGACCGCAACGGCTTTTACGTGTTGAATTGGGCGCATGGCACACCGTCTACAGATATGAGCGCAGACCTGCATCACATCATCAACAAAGGCATTCCGGTCAGTGCGCAAATTTTGGCGGGTCCAACCTATACGCCAGTCGTTTGTGCGGTCACGTTGATTCCGTCGCACGTCCAAAACGGTCAATGGCTGTATGAACATCATTGCGCACAATGTCACGGCATGGACTTGGCTGGCAACCCACAGTGGCAGGTAGAGTTGGCGGATGGTTCGCATCTGGCTCCCCCGCTCAACGGCAGTGGAAGCGCGTGGAAGTATTCTCGAACCGACCTGCTTGCCATCATCAAAGAAGGACGCAACCTCGAGAAACCTATTCACATGCCTGCCTTCAAATCAAACCTCGCCGATTGGGAGATCGACTTCATCCTCACCTATATTCAAAGCACTTGGGATATTAACCAACTGAACTATCAACACGGATTCATGACCCTCACCCCCAACCCAACCAGCACCCCCGCCGCGCCTCTTGCCCCGCTCGTAACGGTGACGCCCTCTCCATAATTTTCTCCACCCTTTGGCGGATACTCCTTTACACACCCAAGGGCTATGATGAGTGCATCTCATCCTTTAGGAGCGTCATCATGAAAAGCGGAACTTGCCCCAAATGTGGCTCGAACGAAATCTTAAGTGAACTTCCCTTACATGGCGGCGAAGGGCATCCATCCTACGTGGATATCGTCCAACCAGAGCCGCCAAACCGTCCCTTCATTTGGGTGGCGCAAAGCGAACAAAGTAAATTTGTGGCATATATTTGTGGTGCTTGCGGCTATTCTGAATTTTATGCCGTTCGCCATCAAGCTCTAAACGAAGGTCGAAAAAAAGGCTTCAAACCGCGTTTCGATTACACTGCCTGACAGACTCTCAATAGTCTTTGACAGCCCTACCCTGCTATCCTGACCTCAACACAAGGAGGCACGGGTATGAAAGTCATCTCTATTTTTCTGGCGCTAATCAACTTCCTTACAGGGGTTTTGTTAATTCTCTCCTGCATCTCTTCTAATGAGACCTTTGCCTGGGTCGCCTGGAAGACCGGTTTGGGTGTTCTGGGTGTCACCTTTGGCATTCTCACCTTCAAAGATAGCGCACAACCAGTCAGTCAACGCAAGATGATTTTGTATGGCTTGTTACTGGTCGTGGTCGGTGTTTCCATCGTGGCGTATGGCATTCACTGGTCTGTCATCAGCGGTGACCCGAAGCATACCGTTATGGTGGTTGGCAGTAGCTTCTTTCTGCATGGGTTCACCTCGGTCTTAGGCATGGCAAGCGATTGATCTCACCGCAGATTTCTTCCCACTCTACTCTCTGCGACAAAAGAAAAATCTCTTTCCTAACCCAGAACAAACGTGCTATTATTGCGAGATGTTCACACGCCTCGAAAAACTTTATCACCAATTCCCTCCCCGCTACTGGATTATCGTCCTGACCTTCTTTATCGATAGCATCGGTGGAACCTTACTCTTCCCCTTTTTCTCCTTATACATCACCCAAAAATTCAATGTCGGCATGACGCAAGCCGGCATGGTACTCGCCATGTTCTCCATCTTCGGCATCGTCGGCAATATGATCGGCGGCGCCCTCACCGATAGGCTCGGTCGCCGTAAACTGATTCTCTTCGGCTTAGTCTTTAGTGCACTGAGCACGCTCTCGCTCGGGTTGGTTAACTCGCTGGCGGTCTTATTTCCGCTCGCTGCGTTTATTGGTCTACTTTCAGATATTGCCGGTCCAGCCAACCAAGCCATGATGGCAGACATCCTCGACGAAAAGCAACGCCAAGAAGGCTTCGGGCTGATGCGCGTTATCCGCAACCTAGCATGGATCATCGGTCCGAGCATTGGCGGGTTTCTTGCCAATCGCTCCTTCATGCTGCTCTTTATCATCGATGCCGTTGTAAGCTGCATCGTCGCCGTTATCTTCTTCACTTACATGCCAGAAACAAAACCACAGCATCACGAAGAAGAACATAAAGAACACGAATCCATCCTAAAAACCATTGCCGGGTATGGCATCGTCCTCAAAGACTTCGCCTTCATGGCGTTCATCATCGCCGCCATTCTAATGGGCGCGGTCTATCAACAGATGTACAACTCCCTCTCAGTCTATCTGCGCGACAATCACGGCATCAATCCGCAAGGCTATGGTTTTCTCATGACCACCAGCGCCATCACGGTCATCTTGTTTCAATTCTGGGTTTCGCGCAATATGAAACATCGTCCACCTTTCCTTATTATGGCGGTCGGCACCCTGTTTTATATGCTTGGCTTTAGCATGTTTGGGTTCGTCTCTGTTTATTGGCTTTTTATGTCTGCCATCGTGGTCATCACCATTGGCGAGATGCTCATCATGCCCACCAGCCAAACGCTGGCAGCGGGTTTCGCCCCTGAACAAATGCGCGGACGATACATGGCAATCTTCGGTCTCACTTGGCTTTTGCCTTCCACCTTCGCCCCCATGCTTGCCGGTCTTATTTTGGATAACTTAAATCCTAACTTGCTTTGGTATGTGGGCGGGGTTTTATGTGCCGTCGCTGCATTAGCATTTTATGCACTACATGTGCGCTTGGGAAAACAAGAACGGTTTATTCCAACCACAGAGTAGGGTCAACTCGCGAGTCGCCCCTACATTACCCCATTTTCTTTCTTATCGACGCATACCGTGAAACGAGATGTACCCACCAAGGGGATAATCTCGTTTGAATCTTCGCCTGCCGGATAACCTTCCGCATCCCCTCCGGACCTTCAAACGGGTCCAGCAATAAAACCGACCGCCCCACCTCAAACGCTCCATGCGCATCCGACCCGACCGTGCCGGGCAGATTATGCTTTTCTGCAAATGCCTTGGCTTGATGATTAAAGCGCGGGTCCATACAACGCGAATTGAAGACCTCAATTGCATCCACCTGCGGAATGATCTCCAACAAGTCCGCTTCGAGCCAGCCGCCCTTGCGGTGCGTATCATACGGGTGCGACACGCTAATAAACGCCTCTTGTTCTTTTAATATCCGGATTGTCTCTTGTGGTGTCAACCCGGCAGGAATCTCCTCCTGCACATACGCAGCCAGAATCTCCCCTTTGGTGGTCATGATCTCTTCCCCAACGATGACCAGTTCCGGGTCCAGTTTTTGAGCCGCGCGTGCGCCCGCAATTGAGTTATGGTCTGTAATGACGAGACGGTCAAGCCCCTTCGCCCGCGCCGTACGGACAAGGTCCTCTGGGCGGGTCAACGAGTCTTTTGAAGCAATGGTGTGACAGTGAAATTCTAGAGTAAGCATATCGAAATTCGTGATAAATAGTACTTGAATAGTCCGCTCAATTCTTATATACTAAGATTCAGTTTTCTCTGGGCGGCATTTATAAACCTTAATGCCCGTATTATCAACGGTTTACTCAACTGCATTCAACGAGGACATCATGTCTGACTACGATCCCAACGAACTTGACCCCATTTCTTTCTGGGTCTTACTACTGCTTTCTGGTGGTCAACACTTTACTTTTCACGATCTGGTCAAAACTATGGATCGCTCCAAAGAAAGCGTGTGGGATGCGATACAGAATTTACAATCCAAGAAGTACGCCAAAAACGCGAACTCAAAATTCATGATCGACTTTGCCGGAGTTGAATATCTCACGAAGCGCGGCATCCTTGCCAATGAAGCAGAAGAGACGCCCAAACCAAAAGACTTTAAAAAGAAATTGAAGCCGCCTTTCTTCTCCAATTGGACAGAAATGCTGATTTGGCTTGCTCTGCCGTTCAGCTTATTATTGATTGCAACCATTCTAACAATATATTTCACGTATGGGTATAACTACATCTCACCCGAAAAACGCATGTACCAAATCACTACATGGATCGTTGTAGCTGGTCTACTTTTCTTCTATTTCAAACTTTCATATCACCACCCAATGGGCAGCGAACGGATCGTCGTTTTTCAATCAGGTGAAGCCATCGGCAAAAAGGGACCGGGACGAATTCTATTACTCCCTTTAATTCAACATCCCAAAAAAGTGGGCTTGAGTGAGCGCCCGCTTGAAATTAAAAAAGAGCCCTGCCTCACTCGCGACAAGATGTTGGTCACAGCCGGGTTTTATATGACATGGGAAATTGAAGATCCGATCCTCAGCTTAACCAAGGTATCCAACGTTGAAGATTCAATTTCATCTTTGACTGCTGCGGTTTTAAGATCTACCATTGCAGAATATGAAATGAATGATGCCATCGAGAAACAACGGTCTTTGAATGCGCTCATTCGTACACGCATCGAACATAAAGCAACGGAATGGGGTGTTCAGGTTAACAATACTGAACTTCGTGAACTCCAGCCGCCAGATGGCGTTATTAAGTCTATTGAGAACCGCCGTAAATCTGAGAATAATATTGAATCTTTAAGACAGTTGATAGCAGTCGGTTCCCGCATGGATGCTCGCACTTTTAACCTTAAGTATCTTGAAACCCTTGAAAAAATAGGCGAGGGAAAGTCAACGAAGTATATTATCCCTATGGAATTCTTTAACTTATTACAAGACTTCATTCGAGGGCAAAACAACAATGGCGCAAACACTGCAGGAAACAACGGAAACGGAAATAATCCACCTGAACAATTGCCCGGTGGACCTATTCAATAATCTATAAACAATAATTTATCTGGATGTGCTTCTAAGTCTTTGGATATCTTCGGGAGCGAGGAAGCTTTCGGGATTCACCCCCACTGCTAATGCCACGCTGGAAAGCGCTGCTGCAAAACCCACGCGATAATTTTCATTTTCTGTGGTGCGCTGTGAATTATTTGCAGCGGATGCGAAATATATGCTCATAAGAGTTCGGGCTATATCTTCACGAAACCATGGTTTGATATCACTTACATTCGACATGTCTTACTCCTTGGCGTTACATAAATGCAACTAAATGAATTATAGAACATGAGTTCTATTTAAACAAGAGCGAGGGTATTGTACACCTGCAATATGTAAGTAGCGCATTTACAATATGCTTTCAATGAATCACCACACTTAACACATATTTTAGGGGTTAGGATGTGTTTCCCAGCTCGCAAAACGCGGGAAATATATCACAATGTCACATTGCTACGGAGTCATCCATTCGGGGGATTCGAAAATTCAAAGCAACCTGTTATATTTCAGCCCGCCAGATTGGCAAATTTTGATTTAGAATCATGCGACAATGAAGAGCGCCTTTAGCGGAATCGGTTCATTTTTACAGACGCCTTTTGGGGTTATAGCAGCAGGGACGGTCGTCTTTCATGGCATTTTGTTTGCAGTCGGTTTTAACTACACCGTTGTTACCCTAGTGATTGCGGTTGTGGTCTTGGGCGTAAACCTTTTTGCCGCGAACTATATTGCCGATAAGCTGGTGTATTTCTATTCTCAATTTGTACTCCCCGTTCAAACACCAAAAGATCGACAGGAAATCTACACCCGTGTCAGCGGATTTGATGGCAGCCGTGGACCGATCCTCTTCGTCAAAAATGGACGGGTGATCAAGCACGAGGGCGAGACCGAGAAAAAAGGTCCGGGTGTGATCGTGCTCGATACCGCCAGCGCCATTGTCACTCAAACCGAGACAGAAATTATCGGGGCGGCAGGTCCGGGCATCCACTTCACGAAAGGGCGTGAAAAGATCACCCGCGGTGAAGGCGTGGATTTGCGACCACAATGGCAATTCATCGGTCCACTGGCGAGTGACCAGCCGTTTCTTAACCCGCCTTCGCCTGATTCGAAAAAATACAACGAGTTGCAGGCTCGGCGTCAACAAACCGCCGGGCAAACCCGCGACGGGTTTGAAATATCCCCCACTATCAGTATCAAGTTCCGTATTAAGCAGCCAGAAGAAAAGACACCTTCTGAAAGCGGCGTCGTTTCGCATTACGGGTATAACGCCACAGCTGTGCTCCATGCGGTGACGCGCGAAGTCATTGAATTGGGAACTTCGGATAACAAACGCACTCGCATGGAATGGTATCGCCTTCCGGCTCACCTTGTGGTGAATTTGTGGCGCGAGTATGTGCGCAAGTTCAAGCTGGAAGATCTTTTCAAAGCTGAAGGTGTCAGCGGGTTACAAACCATCGAAGAGATGATCAACCGTCGGGTAAAACGACCCGAAGTAGTCGCCATGGATGATACTGGAATTCCAACCGGCGAAGCATTGCCCAGCCTCGAATATCAGCAACTCATCGAACGTGGTCTTGAGGTGATCGAAGTGCGCATTCATAATGTGCTATTCGACCCAGCCATTGAAGAGCAGACCATCAAAAATTGGAACAATGAATGGACCAAGATCGCCAAGCGTGAAGAAGATTTATTGAATGAGCGCGAGAAGTTGATTGAGACGGCAGCTCATAACGAAGCCGTCAAACGCTTTGCACGGCTGGCTTCGCTCAAGTTCGAAAATCCGATCGCCATGCCGTCTGACACATACACAACTTTACAGGCTCTGATAGAACCTGTGAAAGAGACCTTGCTCATTGAAAGCCGCGCCAATAGCCAAATGGAAACCGACATCAAGAAGTTAGATGAAATCTGGAAGTGGTTGTTGGTAAGCAAGTTGGATAAATCCCTGCATCGCAAAGAGGATGAATCATGAATCGATTCCGCCGCCGCCGCGATGAAATGATTCCGCGCATCTTTGCTCTTACGGATGAGGCTGTAGAATATCGAAGCCAGATTCGTAACTACGCCCGTATTGTAGTGTGGGCAATATTAAGCGGCTTCACACTGATCTTGTTCTTTTTCTTTGCCGAAACGACGATTCAACGCCTTACAGTGTTGGGCTTAAGTCTCTTGATTTACCTACCTTTGTTTAGTGCAGCACAAACCGTTGCAAGGAAAAAAGCTGCTAATTATCTGGCAGACATTTATGAAATAGAAGATGAAACGATCGCCGATAGCTTTCTTGAAGAAGTGATCTTCGGTGAAGGGACAGAGAAAATCACGATCAACGAGGGCAAAATCTCAGAAAGAGACGAAGAGTCGCCTCTCATCATGATCGGCGGACCTGGCTATATTCAAGTCAACTTGGATAGTGTGGCACTACTGGAACGTGTGGATGGCACTCCTGAGATCATTCACCCACGCGGCAAACCGTGGAAGTTGGGTAGCTTTGAGCGCATCCGCGAGATTGGCAAGCACGATGAACCGGGGAAACGCGAATATGCCATCATCAACCTACGCGACCAATTCGTGCGCGGACTTTCCGTCCGCTCGCGCACCAAAGACGGCATTCCGCTCGAAGCGCAAGATATCAAAGTGCTTTTCAGCATTTTACGAAAGCCCAAAGAAGAAGCGCCCGAAAATGACCCGTATCATTTCGATGAGACCGCGGTCCACTCCTTGGTGTATAACCAAACCATCATTTCGCCTTCACCTGCAAAAACCGCTGGCGTTTCCTTCCCATGGGATACGACCGTTATTCCGCTCATCACAAGTGAAATGGAAAATCTGATCACTTCACGTAACTTGAGCGAAATCCTTGCCAGTATCAGTCACAAAGAAATTGATGACCTTAACGAAGGCGAAGCGACCAATAAACAAATTCGCCTCGAAATGACGGGCGAGCAAACAGTTCCAACCAACAGCAGTTCTACCAGTGCGCCAAACTTTGAGTCACGGTCGAAGATCACTGCACAATTTTTCAGCCCGCAGTTCAAAGCAAAAGCTACCAAACTTGGTGTTAGCATTCACTGGATCGATATTGGCACCTGGCAGCTTCCGTCTGAAATGATCCTCGAAGAATTAAAAAGCGGCTGGAAGATGATGCGTGAGAACGTCCGTCGCCGTAATGATGTCAACCGCCTCGCCAAGCGACAAGAGATGAAAGAATTGCGTGAACTCGTTAATCACGTGATCGTTTCCAGTTACACGAAGGCAAATAACGCCAACGACAATCGCAAATTATCTGACGATGAGTTTTCAAAGTTATCCAAAATCATCGAGGAAAATCCGAACATCGCCTTCAGCCCTGCCTTGCAGCAAAAAATGGCACATGATGTCACCCTCAAAAAAGATGCTGCGCTTGAAATCCTCAAAGCCTTCCGCAAAGAATTCATTGCCGCACGCGAACTGATTCAAAAAGAGAATCGCTCTTCCATCGATAAACAAGCCGAGCTCGCAAGAATCGACAAAGCCCTACGAGACATCGACTATCACGTATTCCATTACATCAAAGGTTAAGAATGAAACACCCCCATATCCAACTTTCTGTTGAAGTAACTCGCGCGCTCAGCATGGGCGCGCCTATTGTCGCGCTCGAATCGACCGTCATCACACATGGTTTACCCCAACCCCAAAATTTGGAACTCGCCCGCAACATGGAGCAGCAAGTCCGCGATGCCAAAGCGACACCTGCCACCATCGCCGTATTGGATGGAAAGATCCGCCTCGGAATCTCAGACGAAGAACTGGTTCGGCTTTCTGAAAGCCAATCCACACTGAAAGTGAGTCACCGCGATTTTGCCACAGCCATTGTCAAAAAAGTGAATGGCGGCACCACTGTCGCCGGGACAATGCTCGCTGCAAACATGAGCGGCATTAAAGTCTTTGCTACAGGCGGAATCGGAGGCGTTCATAAAGAATCTCCTTTCGATATTTCCACCGATCTAAAAGCACTGGCAGAGACACCCATGATTGTGGTTTGCGCCGGAGCCAAAGCTATTTTAGACTTACCTGCCACTATGGAATATCTCGAAACCATGGGGGTACCGGTCGTCGGGTATAAGACCGACGAATTCCCCGCCTTCTACTCCCGTGAAAGCGGACTCAAGGTCAGCGCTCGGTTGGATTCTCCGCAAGAGATCGCCGAATTTGCCAAAGCTCACTGGAGTTTGGGGTTGCGGAGCGCTATTCTCGTGACGAATCCGGTTCCCGAAGCAGATGCCATCTCAAAGTCTGAAATGGAGCCGATGATCGCTCAAGCATCCGCTGAAGCGGTAGAGAAAGGCATCCACGGGCAGGCACTCACTCCCTTCTTGTTGGGTCGCATCAGTGAATTGACCAAAGGCAAATCACTCAAAACCAACCTGGCTTTGTTGTTGAATAATGCCCGCCTGGCAGGTGAGATTGCCAACGAAATGTACACACGCAAAAAGGAATGGGCGATTTAATTCGATACGTTAAGAATTCGGAGGCAGGATGAAAAATGAGTTCGTTCTTTCTGAAACCTTCAATGCCAACGCCGCAGCCATATATAGTGCATGGTTATCCACTCAGGGGCATACCTTGATGACCGGAAGCCCGGCAAAAGTCAACGGGCACGCCAAAGGTGATTTCACCGCATGGGATGGGTATATTTGGGGCACCTTCCTTGAGCTGGAACCGAATAAACGAATTGTGCAACTTTGGCGCACCGGAGAATTCCCTGACGAAGCCGAAGACTCACGAGTGGAAATTTTGCTAGAAGAAAATAATGGCAAAACGAAGCTGACCTTGATCCATACGAATATGCCTGAAGGTCAAGCCGAAAGTTACAAAACGGGCTGGTTGGATTTTTACTTCAAGCCTATGAAAGAATACTTTGGGTAAAAAATGAGCCACATGTTGTGTGGCTCATTTTTTTATAGGAATAATGTCCTATCTCAATTTTAGTACTAAGCTCACATGTTCAATTTAGGATGATGCTTATAAAATCTCGTTCGCATAAATCAATAACTTTAGAGGAGTATTTTAGAAATGAGCATCACATTAGAACAGAAGAAACTTGTACAAGAAACTTGGGAAAAGGTTGTGCCGATTGCAGAAACTGCTGCGGAATTGTTTTACGGTCGTCTTTTTGAGATTGACCCTGAACTTAAGCCTTTGTTCAAGAATGCAGATATGAAAGAGCAAAAGATGAAGTTACTTCAAATGCTCGGTATGGCTGTAAAAGGTTTGGACAATCTTGACCAGTTGGTGCCTGCTGTGGAAAATCTTGGCCGCCGCCATGTTGGCTATGGTGTAAAAGACTCTCACTACGATACCGTGGGCGATGCCTTGTTGTGGACTCTGGAAAAAGGTCTCGGCGAAGACTTCACCCCCGAAGTCATGGAAGCTTGGACAGAGACCTACGTCACCTTAGCAACTGTAATGAAGAATGCGATGGAAACTGTAGCAGCCTAGTGACTCTAAAAAAGAAGGTCTCGTTTTGGCGAGACCTTCTTTTTTATTGGTTCAATTTTGCATCTATAGATTTCAAGACCGAGTTCAAAACGTCAAAGGTTATGGGTCCGCCCATGTGAACCCCCAAAGCAGAGACATAATTCGCATGTTGCTGCAAGACAAAGCAGATCTTGGTCATCACATGGTCAATTTCACGGTCTGTACATTTCGCCGAAAACTTATCAGTCGCTGTGCTTGGAGCGAAAGTAATCTCTGAGTTGAGCGTCCACTCTTCTACAAAGATGTATTTATCAAACTCATCATAACCGGTAATTGCAGCAGATTCATCTGAATACACAATCAATTGCTGCTCCAACGCCGGCGATTCTGATTCATTTCCATATGCAAACGCGACCGTATACAACTGACCACCCCAATCTTCGCCTTTGGATTCATTGAAAATGATCCACTCGGAAGGGACATTTTCTGTATCTATCATCCTTGCACGCATTTCAGGCGGGACGTTCGTAGAACAACCAGCCAATACCACCCCAAGTAATATACCGATCCACACTTTTTTCATCTTGTATTCTCTACTCTTTGAATTTAATTTACGCCTTTTTCAAGCAATTCATTCACCAACGCCTCTGGAACTTGTACCGCCACCACTTCCCCTTTGACGGTGATCACTCCATTGACCTGAATCCATTCTTCAACCACTACCTTACGCCCCTTTACATCCTTCACCCGGGCGCGGATTTCAAGCACCGGGCCCATCGGGGTTGGCTTGAGATAGTCCACGTGCAAAGAAGCGGTGAGATAGCGAAGCGCAGGCTCTGTATCCATGGCACGGTTCTCAGCACGGTATCCAGCCGCTGCAGCGGTTCCGGTACCGTGACAGTCAATGAGTGAAGCGAGCAGCCCACCATATACATAACCAGGAATTGCGGTATGGTAAGACTTGGGCTGAAAGTGACACACCGACTCTTCCCCGTCCCAATAGCTTTTGATCTGATGTCCCAATTCATTCATCGTGCCACAACCATAACAATGAGATAAATGTTCAGGATAGTATTCTTGAAATGCTTTTTCTGTCATGTGTAGTCCTGTAATATATAGATTTATGGAGTTGCTGTCGGCGAGACGGTTGGGGTTCCTATTTGCGTCAGGTCTGGCGTACCAGTTACCGTAACAGAAGGAGTCAAGCTATCCATCACCACAAAACGCCCAACGACTTTCCAGTCGTATCCCATGAAAATCTGCACTTCGTATTGCCCTGCCTGCCAACCGTCCAACGGCGCAGAACAAGAGGTGTAGCCGCCGATACCGCCCGTGCCCCATTCTTCACGCCAAGGCTCGGTCTCATAACAAACCAATTCGCCATTGCGAAACCAGAGCGCGGTCCATTGCACACCGGGTTGGGTATTGTTGTAATCGAAACCGCCATACATGGTATCGATAGGAAGGGTGAAAACAGTCTTGGGGTCCACTGCATTTACGCCGTCAAACTCAGTAGAAAATTGAATAGCAGTAAAAATCGAATCAGGGTTCGGCGTGACCGGTCCGGCAAAGAGTGCCTCAATGGCAGACGGCAAGAAGGGAGTTGGCGTCAATGTCGGTGTATTAGAGACCAACGGTGTAGGGGTTAATGTTGGTGTCAGGGTGATGGTCGGCGTTAATGTAATGGTTGGCGTCAGTGTAATCGTCGGCGTCAATGACGGCGTGACCGAAGGCGGAAAAACCTGATATATCACTTGCGCCCCACCCGACGGGAACCAAAAAGCAACACCAATCAAGACAAAAGCAAGAAGCACCAAACGCCAAGCGGTATTGTTGTAACGTTTACGCAAACTATAAAAAGAAATCTTGCGAGCCGCTTGCATGCTGCGGATCGCTCCACGGAAAGAAAGAAACGCCCCTAAAACTGCAAACAGGGCGAGGACGAAGACACCAGTACGAATATCCATGCCAAAATTATACCCAGTAAAGCAAAGTGCGCGACAATTTCAAAATTCTGTGTTAAAACAAGCACTATGACCAACGAACTCGTTCTCCTCAAATTGGGCGGATCGCTCATTACTGACAAAGATAAACCATACACCCCAAGATTGGATAAACTGGCAGACCTTGCCAAGGAAATCAAAACGGCTCTGGACTCCGCCCCAGGCTTGAAACTGATTCTCGGGCACGGCTCTGGCTCATTCGGACACGTTGCCGCGAAGAAGCATGGCACTCGTGATGGCGTCCAAACGAAGGAACAATGGCTCGGATTCACTGAAGTTCGGCTGCAAGCTGCGGAATTAAATCGCTATGTTGTCACCTCTCTCTTTGAGGCTGGGATACCTGCGCTGCCTTTCCCGCCATCTGCTTCGATGGTTTCAGATAAACGGAAAGTGACCCATCACAATGTAGAGACCATCCGCCGCGCCTTGGGCGTGGATTTGCTGCCCGTGGTGCAGGGAGATGTCGCTTTTGATGAAACGCTAGGCGGCACCATTCTTTCTACCGAAGATGTTTTCACCTTTCTCGTGGACCAGTTCCCCACCACGCGAATTCTGCTGGCTGGGATTGAAGCTGGAGTATGGGCAGATTTCCCAGCGAGGACCAAGCTCGTAAAGCAGATTCAACTGTCGGATTATGAAGCGATGCGGGCAGGTATCAAGGGCTCGGTCAGTACCGATGTCACTGGTGGGATGAAAGCCAAGGTGGAAGAAATGCTGTCCCTCATCCAAAAGAAGCCGGGATTGACTGTACAAATTTTCTCGGCAGAAGAACCCGGATTCTTGACGCGTGCCTTGCAAGGTGAAAATGTGGGCACATTGCTAACCGCATGAAATGACAAAAAAATGACGGTTTGCTCTTGCAATTTTTTAAATTTGTCTGATAATTGGGGATAGAATAAATTATATATAATTTTCAAGGAGACTCTATGGCAACCAAAGGAAAGTCCGTTAAGAAGGGTGCAAAATCTGCGCCTAAGAAAGTTGCAAAAAAGGTCGTAGCAAAGAAGAAAGCTGCTCCTAAGCCCAGCAACACATTCCAACCGACTAAGATAAAGCTCCTTCGCCCTGTGCCTTCGGATATTGATATCGCACAAGCTGGAAAGCTCAAGCCGATCACCCAAATTGCCAAAGAGCTTGGTATTCGCGATGACGAACTTGAATTGTTCGGACCTTACAAAGCCAAGATCAAACTTGAAATCCTTGAACGTCTTAAGAACAAACCAAATGGCAAATACATCGATGTAACGGCCATCACGCCAACTCCGCTTGGTGAAGGCAAGACCACTACCACCGTGGGTCTTTCTCAGGCGCTTGGTGCGCACCTCGGTAAAAAGGTCATTACAGCCATCCGCCAACCTTCAATGGGTCCCACCTTTGGTATCAAAGGCGGTGCAGCGGGCGGTGGTTATTCTCAGATTATTCCGATGGAAGATTTCAATCTCCATCTCACCGGCGATATTCATGCCATTACCGCCTCACATAACTTGGTTGCCGCCGCTCTCGATGCGCGTGTGATGCATGAAAAAGAACAAGATGATGAGAAGCTCTTCAACGCGCTTTGCCCGCCCAACAAAAAGGGACAGCGCAAATTCTCACCCACCATGTTGCGCCGTTTGGAAAAACTTGGCATCAAGAAAACCAATCCAGACGATCTCACCCCCGAGGAACGCTCTCGCTTCGTCCGCCTCGACATTGACGAACGCACCATCACTTGGCGCCGTGTGGTAGATATCAATGACCGCATGCTGCGTGAAGTGGAAGTAGGTCGTGGTAAAGACGAAGTGGGTCATGCGCATATGTCTGGCTATGACATTACCGTTGCCTCAGAAATCATGGCGGTCCTCGCATTGACTACTGGTATCGAAGATATGCGCGAACGCTTCGGCAAGATGGTAGTTGCCACCAGCAAACGCGGCGACGCTGTCACTGTGGAAGATCTCGGTGTGGCTGGTGCAGTCACTGTCTTGATGAAGGATGCCATCAAGCCGAATCTAATGCAAACCCTCGAAGGGACTCCCGCCACGGTTCATGCCGGACCTTTCGCCAATATCGCTCACGGACAGTCTTCCATCATCGCTGACAAAATCGCGCTCAAGTTAGTCGGCAAAGACGGTTTCGTGGTCACTGAATCTGGTTTCGGTGCCGATATCGGTATGGAAAAGTTCTTCAATATCAAATGCCGTTACTCTGGCTTGATCCCGCATGTAGTGGTGATGGTTGCAACCGTACGCGCATTGAAGATGCATGGTGGTGGTCCAAAAGTGGTGGCGGGTAAACCGCTCGCCCCTGAATATACCGACGAAAACCTTGAATTGCTCAAAGCGGGTCTTGTTAACCTTGAGCGCCATATTCAGAATGCAATGAAATTCGGTGTCAAAGTTATTGTCGCTATCAACTCCTTTGCCACAGACACAGAGGCTGAGGTTGAACTCATCCGCAAATCTGCCATTGAATTTGGCGCCATGGATGCCATCAAATGTACGCACTGGGCTGATGGCGGCAAAGGTACCAAGAAATTGGCTGAGGCGGTGGTCAAAGCTGCAGAACAGCCGAGCAACTTCAAGTTCCTGTATGATCCGAAGCTTCCTATCAAGGAAAAGATCGAGATCATCGCCAAGGAAATCTATCGTGCCGATGGTGTGGATTACTCGCCTGAAGCCGAAGAACAGGTCGAACGCTATACGCGCCTCGGGTTCAACGACCTTCCGATTTGCATGGCAAAGACCCATCTTTCCTTTACCACTGATGCCACTAAGAAAGGTGCGCCTACGGGCTTCCGTATCACCGTCCGCGAAGTGCGTGCCAGCGTTGGTGCAGGCTTCTTGTACCCCATCCTCGGCGACATGCGCACCATGCCCGGTTTGCCCACTCGCCCATCTTTCTACGATGTGGACTTGGATATGGAAACTGGCAAGGTACTTGGTTTGTTCTAAAACAATCTTTGCCTACAAAAATGCAGGTCACGCCTAACGCGTGACCTGTTTTTTCAGTACCGATAGGCTATATTGAAAATAAGTATAAATTGAATATAATTCACCGTTATGAATCCCGCTTCCCTGACTTTAGCTGAACAAAGAGAATTGATCAAAAGCAAGGAAATCAGCGCTTCTGACCTCGCCGCAGCTTGTTACCGTCAAATTGACCGTCTCAACCCGACGCTTAATGCCTTCATCACTGTCATTCCACAAAGTGAAGAGGAAACATTTGCGAACCAACACACAACTCTTTTACAGGGTATCCCTGTTGCAGTAAAAGATTTGTACAACACCAAAGGCATCCGCACGACGGGTGGCTCTAAATTCTTCGCAGACTATGTGCCAAGTGAAGACGCATTTGTTGTTGATAAGATCAAAAAAGCAGGAGCTCATATTATTGGCAAAACCAATACGCATGAGATTGCATTAGGTGTAACCAATAACAACCCGCATTTTGGCGCATGTAAAAATCCATGGGATATTGCCCGCACACCAGGCGGCTCATCAGGCGGGAGTGCGGTTGCTGTGGCAACAGGCATGGCACTCGCTGCTATTGGCACCGATACAGGCGGTTCCATTCGCATTCCTGCTTCATTATGTGGTGTAGTGGGGCTTAAACCCACCTATGGGCGCATTAGTCTACGCGGAGTCCTTCCGCTTTCGTGGAACCTAGATCATGCGGGTCCCATCACCAAACGTGTGGAAGATGCTGCCATCATGTTGCAAGTCATGGGCGGATATGACCCGGAGGACCCTGCGTCTTTCAAAACATTGCCTGGCGATTTCTCCAGCCATATGCGAGATAGCATTCGTGATCGTAAAGTTGCACTTGCCATTGGTACATTCATAGAAGAAGTTACTCAACCTGAAGTTTTAGCAGCGGTTCGAACAGCAGCCGATGTACTTTCAGAACAAGGTGCAATTATTGAAGAAGTTAATGTGGATTTCTTACGTGAAGGCGCTCTCGCAAATGCATTAATGACTCAAGCAGATGGTGCTGCTTTCCATCGGGAACGCCTCAAAGAGCACCCTGATTGGTTTGGAGCGGACGTCCGCCAGCGGTTGGAAACGGGAGCAGGATTCACTTCCAGCGAGTATGCGCTTGCAAGGCGCACTCAGGCTGAGGTCCGCAGACGATGCGATATTCTTTTCGAAGAATATGATGTCCTCATTCTTCCGACAACTCCCATCGTGGCTCCAATTCTTGAAGGTGAAAATGCCGTTGAACGTGCTCGCCTATTAACCCGTCTTACCGCACCCTTCAACATAACTGGGCTCCCAGCTATATCTGTCCCATGCGGTTTTTCCTCGGAAGGTTTGCCGATTGGGTTACAGATCGCCTCACGAGCATGGAACGAATCTGGAGTCTTAAGAATTGGATACGCCTATCAGGAAGCGACGCAATGGCACAAGAGGAATCCCTCCATCGCGACGGCATAAAATTCCATCCGCTGTTATCATAAGAATATGAAGTCAAAAAACATATGGATCATTTCATGGGCAGTTATACGGCTGCCTCTTTTAGGTTTGCTTGCATATCTCTTTAGATATCAACTCCTCTCCGTTTTTGAGAGAACAATCGGGTTTACAGGAAGGATGGATTTCTTCGTATTCACGGTTAGTACATTTTATGCACGGTTTCTAGTGTACATTCTCTCTGCAATTGCTTTGACAATTGGCTATCTGCTAATTCAAAAAATCAAAATTTCACTTACTGCAAGATATATCTTGTGGCTTGCGAGTATATTCTGCGGGGTATTGTTTAGCTTTTATTTCATTTTTCAATCACCTACCTCATTAATAAGGACTGGGGTTGTGGTTGTATTGCTTGCGATCAACACCATCCCCTTTGAATGGTTTTCGAAAAATTCAAGTCGAATCAACCCGTTATTTCTTGTTGGCATTGGTATAAGCGAAGCTGTTTTTCCACAAGCCTATTCTTTCGGGCTACTAAATTTATTTCCAAAACTCGACCAGATAAAGAAATGGTCTTGGATTAGCGGAGTTTTGATTATTCCGCTGCTTTGGGTCTTTTTGTTTATCCCATACGACAATCAACGAGTCTTTACGCTTGCTGAAAAGGTTCATGCAGACCCTGCCGTTGAAAAGTTTTCCACAGGAATCTATAACTGGATCGAATTGAATCCAGAAGAAAATCTGTTATACGCAGTTGGACGTGGTACCAATTTTTTGTTGGCATTTGACCTGGATCATTTAGACCAAGCCCCCAAACGGTCTCGCCAAGACATTGGCAAGACCCAAAGTTTCGGCTTCAACCCGGAACAACAGGAGATCTACGTATATAAAGCCGATACACGGGAACTTCTCTACATGGATGCAACTTCGTTGAAGGTTCTTCGGTCTGTCCCTATCCCAGATTTAGCCCCTGGAGATGTGTGGATACGCTGGCAGCCTATGAATGACAGCATCATTCTCTCTTCAGAAGCGGATGCTGAAATTGGCACCCCACTATACATGCTTGACCGTGAAAGTGGTGAAATTCTGGCAGAGCTTCCGTACCCAATATACCCAACCGAGTTAACATTTCACCCCAATCAATTATTGATGTATTTCACTTCCTTCAAAGCAACTTATCTAGCGGTTTGGGATATGCAAAAATATCAAATTAAAAAACAAACTGAAGTCCCCTCCCGTACAGATCGAATATTGTTTTCAGAGAATACAAATGAGGTTTTGGTGACCGTCCCCCTCAGCGGCGAAATATTAGGCTATGATGCCGACACCTTGGAAAATACAAAGCGCATCAAAAGCAGCTTTGGTGATCGGACATTAAGTATAGATTACCAAAGAAATTTGTTGTTTACAGGCAATTTCATGAATGGACGCTTGACGGTTATTGACTTATCTACACAAAAGAAAATCGCAAGCTATTACCTAGGTCCATGGATACGGACGATTGCATTAGACACTGAAAAAGGCACAGCGTACGTTTCGACTGTAAGAGGTCTTTTTTCTATCCACTATATTCAAGATGTAAACAAATAGAACTAAGGATGTAAACTTTACATCGCATACTTCTGCATAATACGCAAAAACGCTTCGCGATCTTCAGGCACCATTTCAATCACCTCGAAGCCAACCTGAAATAAATTAGGTTGAATCTTATCGATCTTGCACCATTTGCTACGTGCAACAAAAATAATGAATGGCATGGAACCTAAATCTGGAGTCAGCTCAATGCGCATATAGTAATCAACATTCGCAGGCAAGGGTCCCACCGTCTCAAGTCTTAGCCCAGTTGAACTTATCTCTACCATGTGACCAAGGATCTCTCCTGTATCATCATTTAAGACACGCATGTACAAGTTAAATTGCTTACGTGGAACAGTTCGTTTCTCTGGCATATGATTTACCTCTACTTTCCACTTGATTTATTCTCACTAATTATACAATTGAAGAAAGTGTTTTTTCATTCGTATTTCAATGCTAAAACTGGAATCATATTAGCTGCCCGTAAGGCAGGGTAAAGCCCAGATAACATGCCAATAAAAGTAGAAAATGCCAAAACAAAGACCGGAAGCCAAATTGGGGTGTAAATTGCCACACTGGGCGGAATTCCACCTTGTTGGGCAGCCTGCTGAGCGAGATACACTACAGCGACTACATTTAACATTTGACCCAACAACCAACCGGTCAACACACCGCCTAACCCACCGATAAACCCAATTCCCGCTGCTTCACCTAAAAAGAGGCTAAGGACATCTCGGTTGGTAGCGCCAACTGCTTTCATTAGCCCGATCTCACGAGTACGCTCCAAAATAGACATTGCCATGGTATTTGCGATCCCTATAGCAGCCACAAGCAATGCAATGGCACCCACTCCCCCAAGTACGATCTGTAATATTGAATAGAAATTATTGATGCCTTGCACAAAATCCAGTGAGGTATTTGCCTGAAAGCCCAATGCTGTGATGGCATCACGCACTTCAAGAGTTTTATCTGGGTTTTCCACCCGGACCAAAACTTCGTTGTACCCCGTCTTGTTGTAATTTATGGTCGAGTTATTCGCCCATTCATTCATGGACTTAACCACTTCAATGGGGAGATAGATGGAATAATCCGCTTCAGAACCTGATTCGGAAAGGACGCCTGCAACTCTCAAACTGTAATTTTTGCGGATCTCATTATTCTTGTCGTCAAACTTCGTCAAAGTTAATTGGATCTGTTGGTCATATAAATCTGGCGGCGGTGGTGGAATTTGCCCCGGGCGAATATTTGGGTCCATAAAGTTTTGCGCAACCATATACCCAATCACTACGGTTGCCCGGCTTAATGCAGTAGTCCCTTGTTGTGCCTCCAACCCAAGTTCCGAAAGGTCGTTCGTACCCACTCCAAATATATTGCTATAGCCCTGAAGTTTTTTATAGGATACAAACGAACTCGAGAACATATAGTCGCGTGGGATCACAGCCGTCACACCGGGGAGAGCACGCAAATCTTGCAAAGCACTATTTGTAAGAAGTTTGACATCTTCAGGGGCAACCGCAACACTTCCGCCGCCTCCAACAGGCATGGGTCCTCCCCCATAAGCTGGGACAACGCTAATCTGGCTCAGATCACCAATCCCGTATAACTGTTCATTAGCATTCATCTGCAAACCAATAGCCAGTGACACAAGGATCACTACCGCGCCTGTGCCAATGACCACACCGATTGCAGTAAGAGCCACGCGCGCTTTACGGCGGCTCAAATTATTGATAACCAAACGGACTAGATCTGAAAATTTCATACGGTAACTAGATTCATTATCTCATCCGCCGCCACTCGGCACGGATTGAAAGTCTGTAGGTGGAGCCTGCATATCGGGAGAAGAAGCAGAAGGAGCGCTGTCTAAACCTAAAAGTCCAAGAACGAAGCGCCAGGTTTTTTGTAGAAATGTCTCTTCGGTTGAGGGAGGCACTCCGCCAGTATCCAAGGGAACATTTAGATCTGGGGTTGGTTCAATAAAGCCTTCCTCAACGTTTACATCAAGTGTTTTCTCAACAGTACGTTTTTGGTTAAAGTCATCGGTATATTCAATAACAAAATTTAATTTTGCGGGTCCGGTTTGTAAGGGAGTTAAAGTTGCATCAAGGGTATAGTACCCGCCCTTATCCAAAGAACCGACCAAAGATGTGCCGCCATCCACTGTGCCGTTATCTGTGGTGACAGTGATGGTTCCAAGTACAGCCGTGCGTTTTCCTAAGTTCACAACTTGAATCGGCAAAGCACCGGGCTGATCAACAAAAAATGGATCAAGTGGACGATAAAAACTAATATCAAGGTTGGGCAAACTATAGACCAATAAAGTAATCACCTGCTCGTCATTCACCACTTCGCCCTTGGCATTTAGATAAGAGAACGTGACTTTGATAGGATATGCACCCGGTTCTGTTGAAACATTGACGATCAGATCTTGTTTGGCTTGAACCATGCCTCCGGCGGGTAAATCTCCTAACGATTGGATGTTAGATGTACCCACAGGCGCAAAATTTGTGAATTCGCCATTTCCACCAGAAACGCCGCCCGGTTGCGGAGTTCCATCACTAGAACCGCTCGAACCTCCGCCCACGATCATCGTAACACGCGGCGCTTTTTCATTGCCCATATTTTGAACAGTCAGCACCAGATTAAATCTGGTCCCCGGCTCAAGCGGATCCACATCTGTGCCATAGGAAGTAATGATTAATTGCCCGCTTCGGACTCCGGTTGGAGTGGCTGTATAATAGACGCCAGATCCTCCTCCGCCGCCGGATACAGAAGCAGAGAGGGTGAACTTATCTGAATATGCATTGCCTTTATCGTCATTGTAACTAAGTGTGACATCGATCGTAACAATGGACTTTCCAGATAAAGACCCATTGGAAATAAAACGTTGGTCGACCGACACACTAGAACCTGAAGAGACACTTCCAAGAACTGCCACACCACCCGTATCCAACGGGACAAGGTCTGCAGATGAAAATGTTGCCTGGGTATTGTATGCAGGTAAAGAGCCTGCATTTTCAAAATTTACAGTGAACTTAAACGGTTTGTTCGAAGTAATTCCATCTTTACCACTGGCACCAGAAAAAGATACACGTAACTGAGGGCGTGCAAAAGGAGTAACGATAGGTGTTGCTGTAGGGGCAGGTGGAACGAAGGGGTTGACTTTAAATGGAATAGAGGTTGGGGTTACTGTATCACCGGTCATAGTTACACTCAAGTCGTAATCGTTGGGGACATACCCAGCAGGAATTACCGCAGTTAAGGTCTGGTCATTATAAAAAGTAGTGCTCAACGCCGTTCCATTAAGCAGAACTACTGCTGTGCTATTAAACCCAGCACCACTGATCGTGATGGTGTTCTCTATGTTGTTAACAACGCTTGCTGGCGTGACCGATATCAAATCTGCGGCAAAAGCTGTATTTGGGATCATCGAACTGATTATTGCAATAATCACAGCTATCCGCAGTATCATTCTTCTTCCAAAATTCATTTATCCTCCAGAGCTTCCTTGAAGCGGTTCCAGTGCAACTGACTGATACTCTGCCTCTGTAACCACTTTTCCATCCAAAAGAAATATTTTGTTGGTCGCAAAACGCACCATGCGTGGATCATGGGTAACGACCAAGACCGTCCGCCCTGATTTATGCAAGTCTGAGAGCATTTGCATAATTGTCACACCGCTTTGTGTATCCAGGTTGCCAGTAGGTTCATCTGCAAAAATCAAAATAGGGTCGTTGACCAAAGCACGCGCAACCGCCACACGCTGTTGCTGTCCGCCTGAAAGCTCAGATGGCTTATGGTGACTCCGCTCTGCCAGCCCAACTTGAGACAACAGGGATTGAGATTTTTCATTTCGGTGTGAAGCAGACACACCTGCAAATTGCATCGGAAAAGCCACATTCTCCAACGCCGTCATACTTGAAACAAGATTGAATGATTGAAAAATAAACCCCATCGTTTTGCGGCGAAAAAGCGCAAGCGCATTCTCGTCCATTTGATCCAAACGCTCGCCATTGACGTAAATTTCACCCGCAGTTGGGCGGTCTAACCCGCCCAGCAGATATAACAAACTACTTTTGCCTGAGCCGGAAGGTCCCATAACAACTGTAAACGTATGAGAGGGAATCTCCAAATCCACACCATCCAAGGCGCGGACAAGGGTTCCACCCATCTCGTAATGTCGTTTTAAACCAACAACTTTAATAAAAGAAGAATTCATATTAGAAAAATGGACGTTGAATCGCCAAGCCGCTCACACCGGATAATAAGTAGCCAATGCCAGATTGGATAAGAAGAAGCAAGATTGATACGATCAATACATTGGATATGGATTTATTGCGTGGCATAGTGTCCACAACACTGAAGCCGATCACCAAAAGAAGGATACTCCAAAGATAGAACAGGTCTATTTTAGAAAGAAGCTGAGAGATAAACGCCGCATTCAAAGCGAACCCCGAAAGCCCGGGGCTTTGAATGGGATGCTGTGCAATGAGCATATAAACAATTCGTAATCCATCTCGCACGAGAAAAGGCAAACTCGCCCATGCTGTGATCATCAATGCGCTCTGCATGGAACCACGCCCGCCGAACATCGTCGAGCCAAAATGAAGCAATGCGCCCAACACCAACCAGCCTAACCACAAACCAAGTAATGCCCCAACCAGCGGAATCACATAGGTAAAGACCGGTCCCTGCATGGATTGTTGCGCCTGCATGTAATTATTTTGCATATCAGGCGTCCACCATTGCCAATCTGGCGGAAGGGTCACTTCTCCCATGGAGGCCGCCCGCGCTTTTAAAAATCCGCTAACAACAATAGCCAATGTAGTTGAAAGCGTAAGTGCCAGCATGGGCATTCGCCAACCCGCATTTTCCGATGCCAACATGGCAAAGGTGTGTTGAGGTTGCATCAGAACTTCTGAAATGCGAGAAAACTGAAAACGAGGCTTAATTGGGTCGAGTTGTGTCATATTTTTCGATTCTTTCCTCGTAAAAATTCTAACATGCACTAAAATTTCGCGCTTAATAGTGATTAACGAAAAAGCGGCTGGTTTAGTTCCAGCCGCTTTATTTCTATATTCCTTCAAATAGATCATTTTTCCGTTTTAATTCGCCTTCCACCGGCGGGTACGCTTGCATAAAATCTTCACGTTCGCCGAACAGTCGTGTCACAAAGCCCATCAGTCCGCGCCGCATTTGCATGCCGCCTTGCGAAGCATGTTGAGCACTGGCACGAGTTTTGATCTCGGTCACAGAACGGGTATTAATCCGCACATGCACGGGAAAATCCACCTCGGCAAGTTCTTTCAAATTGATATCGCCATTGCGTCCCCATTTGGTGGGGTCTTTACCGATCAAAGGCATCAGGTTGGTCATCACCCGCAGGAACCAGCGTGGAAAAACCTGAAAATATAAGGCACTTGGCTTGAAACCTTCGCCAGCCTCAGGGTGGAAATTTTCATCATCCGCATTGGCGAAAGCAAGTACCGTCGCCTTATGAATATGGATATGATCTGGATGCTTATACCCACCGATCGGGTCGAACGTAATTACAACATCTGGCTTAATGGCGCGGATATGTTTCACCACCTTGCCCGCCACTTCTTCAACCGGATGATTGATCTGCGCATTCGGGTGTTGGTTAGCTTCCATACCGGGCATCCCCGAGTCACGATAGCCTAGAAAGATCACTTCCTTCAAACCAAGCTCCTTGGCAGCACGCATCAATTCATCGGTGCGCATTTCGGCGGTATCTTTAAAGCCCTTTAAGAACTCTGGAGATACCGTGCCAACCTCGCCGCGTGTGGCGCAAACATAATATGTCTCGTATCCACGCTGTGCATAAAGCGCCAACGTCCCGCCCAAGCCAAAAGACTCGTCATCGGGGTGCGCCAATACTGCTAAAACCTTCTTCGTCATGTTAACCTCTTTGATCAATGATGCTTTTTTGACGTTCAAACCGTCCACAAGTTTACCCCCGCTTTACAGAATGTGATAAAATTTTTTCAAGAAAGGATACCCAGCGAATGACGGACAGCAAGTAGTTAAACCATGTTTTCAGGGCATTTCCCTATTGGCATTTAACGCCGAGGCTTGCCCTCGGTTTTCTTTTTAACTACAGGAGCTCGTTCATATGCTTAGTATCCATAATCTCAACAAACATTTCGGTATCCAGCCCGTTCTCAAAAACGTCAACTTCAATATCAACGCAGGCGAACGCATTGGGCTTATCGGCTCAAATGGCAGCGGCAAAACCACGCTCATGCGCATCCTTGCCGGTCTCGAACCAAGCGATTCAGGGGATGTCGCTTCGACGCGCCTTGGTCTACGCCTCGGCTACCTCGCCCAAGGAATGGACTTCTCCCCCGAGCAAACGCTTCACTCCGCGCTCGGGCTAGATTCAGATTCCCAAACCGACCCTGCGCTGCAAGTGGAGTCGCTGGCTTTGGCATTAGCTAAGAACCCGAATGATGCTGTGCTTCAAGCACAATATGATTCAGCGTTGCGCAAGCTTTCAGGAGAGGGTATTCAGCCGTTGGCGGTGTTGGAGCCGTTGGGCTTGTCCCACTTCCCCGCCGATACGCCCATCGCCCATCTTTCAGGCGGGCAAAAGACCCGTCTCATGCTTGCCAAAGTTTTGTTGGATGATCCACTACTTCTGCTACTTGATGAACCCACCAATCATCTCGACATCGAAATGCTCGAATGGCTTGAAGATTGGCTAAACGGATTCAAAGGCGCGGCGTTGATCGTCTCGCATGACCGCACATTTTTAGATAACACCGTGACGAAAATCCTTGAGTTGGATTCTGCGACCCATGAGATCAAGATGTATGAAGGCAACTACAGCGACTATCTTGAAGCAAAAGATAAAGAGTGGAACAAGCAATGGGATGCGTATCGTGATCAGGAAACTGAAATTCGCCGCATGAAAGATGATATCAACCGCACCAAGCAGCAAGCCTTACACGTAGAGATGACCACCACCCCGCGCCAACCGGGTGTGCGCCGTATTGCCAAAAAAGTGGCGGTGAAAGCGAAATCTCGCGAGAAAAAATTAGACCGCTACATGCAATCGGATGAACGCGTTGAAAGACCCATGCCCAAGTGGGGCATCAAACTGGACCTCGCCCAACCTGAACATCAGTCGAAAGATGTATTGATAACAGATGCGCTTTCGATTGGCTACACACCCAGCCAACCTTTACTGACAAATATCAATTTGTTCATCCGTGCTGGTCAGCGCGTGGTGTTGACGGGTGCGAACGGCTCGGGAAAGACAACTTTCATTCGTACCATCGTTGGCAAACTCCCTCCGCTGACAGGTTCGTTTCGTCTGGGCGGCGCCACCAAACTCGGTTACATGGCTCAGGAGCAGGAATTGCTCAACCCGGCATTAAATTCGGTGCAAACTATTCAAAGCGTTGCCACCCTCAACGAAACCGAGACGCGTAACTTCCTGCATTACTTCCTCTTCAAAGGCGATGCAGCCTTGCGACCGGCTGGAGAACTCTCTTTTGGTGAACGCGCCCGCCTGCAACTGGCGTTGCTCGTCGCACAGGGATGTACCTTCCTGGTTTTAGACGAACCCATCAACCATCTTGACATCCCCTCGCGTGAACGCTTTGAAGAAGCGCTGGAAAATTTCAACGGCACCATTCTTGCTGTGGTCCACGACCGCAGTTTTATCGAACGCTTCGCTACAGATGTTTGGCAGGCAAAAGATGGAAAGATCTTAAAATGAGGATATCTTTTACATCCTATCAAGACGTAGACCAGACTCTTAATACTCTGCTCGAAAACGTGCAAGGTATTTTAAGGAACGATTTCGTTGGTATGTATCTCTATGGCTCACTGGCGACTGGAGATTTCAACCTCAAAAGCAGTGATATTGATTTTTGCGTCGTCACCCAAGATATTTTGCATACAGAAACTATTGCGCATTTAGAAAATATGCATAAGCAGATCTGGGCAAGCCCATTCAAATGGGCAACTAAGCTGGAAGGTGCATATCTCCCAAAAAACTTTATCCGTCACCACAACCCGAACGCACCTGCATGCCCTGTCGTCAACGAGGGCAAGTTTTACCTTGGTACGCAAGGCAGTGACTGGGTCATTCAACGGCATGTACTTCGTGAGAAAGGGGTTGTACTTGCAGGTCCAGACCCCAAAACCTTGATCGATTACGTCTCACCTGAAGAGATTCGGCAAGCAGTGAGAAGCGTTTTGGAAGAATGGTGGTTTCCCATGCTCAATGATTCGGCATGGTTAGTAGATCATGGAAGCGAATACCATGCTTATGCCGTCATTTCCATGTGCAGAGCATTGCACGCCCTTGAGCATGGAACAATTGCATCGAAACCCGTCGCTGCAAAGTGGGCATCATTTCAATACCCAGATCATGCCCACTTGATCGAAAAATCGCTTGCGGCACAAGCTGGAATGAGTGCGGGCTTTGCTGAGGATGCGTTGGGCTTTATTGATATGGTCAAGAAACTGGTTTAATGTAAAAATCAATCAATTCAACTTTGGGAATGTCTCATGAAAAAACGCGTCTACATCATCTACACCGGCGGGACCATTGGCATGCAACCCTCACCAGAAGGCTATGCGCCTGCACCTGGCTATTTGGCAGAACAAATCATGTCCATGCCTGAGCTCAAAAGCGACCTGATGCCCGATGTGGAGATTCACGAATACGCCCCGCTGCTCGACTCGGCGAACATGACCCCTGAAGACTGGTACAAGATCGCCCGTGATATTGGCAATCACTACAACGACTACGATGGCTTCATTATTCTGCACGGCACCGATACGATGGCGTACACCGCATCCGCTTTGCCGTTCATGTTGGAAGGGTTGGGGAAACCGGTTGTACTTACCGGCTCACAGATTCCATTGTGCGAAGTCCGCAACGATGCGCGTGCCAATATCATCACTGCCCTGACCGTCGCTGCTAATTTCAATATTCCCGAAGTCTGCCTATGTTTTGGAACTCAACTCCTGCGCGGCTGCCGCTCGGTCAAAGTCAGCACCGATGGGCTGGACGCTTTTGCCTCCCCCAACCTGCCACCGCTCGGCGACATCGGTGTGGAGATTCGCATCCATAAAAATTTGGTATTGCCAGACCCGCAAAGCACCTTACAAGTGCAGGAACTCAAACAAGTCAATGTGGGAGCGCTGCCGTTGTGGCCCGGCATTCCTGCACAAGTCGTCCGCAATTTTCTGCAGCCACCCTTGCAAGGCTTGATTCTCCGCGCTTATGGCGTTGGCAACGGCCCCACCAACAACGCGGATTTTCTCGCCGCCCTCGAAGAAGCTACTCAACGCGGAGTGGTGATCGTAGATTGCACACAATGCCTACGGGGTAGTGTCCACCTTGGGGATTATGCCACCGGCTCCGCCTTAGCCCGAGCCGGAGTCATCAGCGGCTTCGACATGACCGCCGAAGCCGCGCTGGCAAAGCTATCCTATCTATTCAGTCAAAACCTGCCTGTGGATGACATCAGACGCCTGATGCAAGTGAATTTACGCGGTGAACTAAGCACCTAAGAGATGTTATCTACTAAAATTAAGACAAAAGTCAATTGCATATTGAAACAACAACATATACACTCAATTTGCATGATTAAGAAAAAAGCATCATATACAGTGGTATATAATGCAGAGCTCAAAATTATTGAGACTACTGTTGATGGGGATATCGATCTAAGTGTTCTAAAAGAAATTTTTACAATGCAAGCCCAAACATCCAAAGACTCAAATTGCAACCTGATGCTAAACGATTACAGGAATGCAAGAATAAAAATCACTGTCATGGAAATTTACGAACTTCCCAAGATCATTGCCAAGATCGCCGCTAGTTTTGGAAGAAGTGCATCACGCACGATTCGCGCCTTGGTCATTCCCACGTTCAAAGAAGATTATCGGTTCTACGAAACGGTTACAGCCAACAACTCGCAGACCGAAAAATTATTCTTTGATATTGAAGAAGCCAAAAAAATGGCTTCTTCAATAAGTCTGATTATGAAAACTTATCGTTCAGGATAATTCTGCACCACATCATAATGTTCCACTGTTGGAAGCGGATCATAAAAGGGATGTAACAATTTACGCCATTCCTGATACTGCTCCGAGCCGCGGAACCCAACCGTATGTGCTTCCAGCGTCTCCCATTGCACCAGCAACAAATACTGATTTTCTTTTTCCAAACAATGCTGCAATTGATGCCAACGATACCCGCCCATACTTGAAATAATAGGCGATGCTTTTGCAAACGCCGTCTCAAATTGTTTTTCCTGACCGGGGATAATATTTAGGATGACCACCTCAAGAATCATTTTCTGACTCCAGACAACGCGCTTCGGAACTCCGCCGCAAACTGTTTTGCGGTTTCTACAGGCTTTTGGCTACTCCCGATCATTTTCACACACGCCGAGCCGACAATGACTCCATCCGCGAGTTGACCAACCTGTTTGGCTTGCTCGGGCGTGCCAATGCCAAATCCCACGCACACAGGCGCAGAGGTATGTGCCCGCACACGAGCGATCAAATCGCCAAGGTCGTTTGAAACTTCCCTGCGTTCACCTGTCACCCCAGTCACTGAAACCAGATAAATAAATCCCTTTGCATTTCGGGCAATCGCTTCCATGCGGTGATCGGGCGAGGTCGGCGCAAGCATTTGAATCAACGGCATATCCCCCGCCACAGACGTAAATTCCTCCGCTTCTTCAAGCGGCAAATCAGGGATGATGAAACCATCTGCCCCTGCTTCCTTGGCGTCGCGGATAAATTTCTCCAGTCCATACGCCAACATGGGGTTGTAATATCCCATCAAAATCAATGGAATATCCACGCCGCGTTTGCGAAGTTCTTTCACCGACTCGAGCGATTTCTTAACCGTGATTCCTTTTTCCAGCGCAACTTGTGTGGCTTGCTGAATCACGGGTCCATCTGCGAGCGGGTCGGAGAACGACAGACCAACTTCGATTAAGTCCGCACCGTTTTTTGCCAATGCTTCGATGACATCCACTGATGTTTCCAAATTGGGATATCCCAAAGGAAAATAAGGCATAAATATAGGTTTCTTCTGAAACGTCTCTTCGATTCGGCTTTTCATTTTTCATTCCTTATCTTTTTTATTTCAGCATCGTTAAATGCCATGACCAATAAAAACACATCTGTCAAAATCCAAAATATATTGGGCAATACACCCCTATTCAATGACGGAAACACATATCCTGTCAGGTTAAGTGTGTTTGCAATCCCATAAGACATCATTGAGAATAATAAGAGCAAAAAGAAAATACCCTGTTCTTTTCTTTGCAAGAAGCGGAGCCTGAACCAGGCTAGCATAATCAAAGCAGTATCGAGTGCTGGGTACATTGCCAGACCCAGAAAGCCCATCCAATCTCCACCATGGAGCTGCATTGCGGAGGGGAAATACACCGCCCAGATCAATACAGTGACAATCAATGTCACAACACCTGTCCAAATTCCAGCCTTTCGAGGCAAAGAGGTAGGGTGTATCCATAGAACCAAACCGATCAACACATAGCGCGATACATAAAATAGATCAACCGCAGAGAATGTAGCCAAAGACCTTCCGGTCACCGTGTCATAAATAATCCATGCTATGTTTCCAAGTAGATTGATCGTCAAGGCTGAAGCGAGTAAAAACCAAAACGCACGAATTTCCTGCCGCCGAACAACCTTTCCCCAAAGGACCACCAAAAGAAACAATAGCAGAAAATAACCAAGTGCCTGAAGAACCTGCAATGTTATATCCATTTTTTCTCCGTTGTGAATTTACACCGTGCACAAAGTGAATTCTAACCACTTTTCACTTTAGAGGGCTCTACTCACGGGCTGGTGAGGACACGGCTTTGTTCCACCACGGCTGACGGTGAGAACAAACGGATATTTGCTTCAATGGCTCGTAATTGTGCTTCCACAGATTCAACAGGAACATCTACGGGCGCGTACACAACATACAAAGCATGGGTTGTCTCAGACGAAATGGGCGAAAGATTATCCTGCCCATAGATGATGCAACAACAAATTCCATGTTCATCCTTCATCACCATATCGCCCACATAGATATCTTTCACAGCACCATTCATCTGAGACATTTGATCGCCGTTTTGGGTTGCATCGATCAAGATCGAGCCTTGCAGTTTAGACACATCATGTCCAGCCGCTAATGCCAGCGTTTCAACCTCAGCAATAAAATTTGAATCTACCAATGGCGAAACAATTGGAAGGTTTTTATTTTTCAAAGCAATCGATTCGACTTGTTGCAGCACATGGTATGTCTTGCTAAAGCGCTTGTAATATTGAACATATGCCAGCATCACGGGAATGGATAAAAAATCCTGCCGTGTATAGTTTTTATACTTCTCTCGAAGTTGCGCCTCAACTTCCCGTTTGCGCGCTTCCAATTCTGGAGAGACAATCGTATTATCCACGCCAGAGACTTCCAGCAAGCCAATTGAAGCGCCAGGGTGTGCAGACTTCCACTCATCTGTTGCAGTGATAGCCAACATGGGTTTATCCTAATTCCTTGATAACCGTATTCAGGTCCTTGTCACCACGTCCAGAGAGATTGACTAAAATCACTTGATCCTTGCGCATGGTCGGCGCTTTCTTGATGACCTCTGCAATTGCATGAGACGATTCCAACGCAGGGATAATCCCCTCGGTATGGCACAAGGTCTGGAAGGCGTTCAACGCCTCTTCATCCGTTGCAGAGGTATAGAATGCGCGCTCGTTATCTCTCATCATTGCATGTTCAGGACCGACAGCGGCGTAATCCAATCCCGCCGAGACAGAATGGGTCTCCGCAATTTGTCCATCTTCATCTTGCAAAACGTACGTCCTTGTGCCGTGGATGACTCCCACCCGCGCCTTGGTCGCGTCGCCGAAGCGAGCGGCGTGTTTGCCCGAAGCGATTCCACTGCCACCTGCTTCCACACCGATTAACTCAACCTGCTCATCATCTACAAATCCACTGAAGACGCCAATCGCATTTGAACCGCCGCCCACACATGCGATCACTGTATCAGGCAAACGCCTCACATCACGCAGCATTTGTTCGCGCGCCTCACGCCCAATGACAGACTGGAACTCGCGCACAATGGTCGGGTATGGATGCGGTCCCAACGCTGAACCCAAAAGATAATGCGTGTTGCGCACATTCGTCACCCAATCGCGGATGGCTTCGTTGATGGCATCTTTCAAGGTCTTCGTGCCCGACTCCACAGGTCGTACTTCCGCGCCAAGCAACTTCATGCGGAAAACATTCGGCTCCTGCCGCGCGATGTCCACGGAACCCATGTACACCACGCATTCGAGTCCGAGCAATGCCGAAGCGGTGGCAGATGCCACTCCGTGCTGCCCCGCCCCAGTCTCGGCAACGATGCGCTTCTTTCCCATTCGCTTCACCAATAATGCCTGTCCCAATGCGTTATTGATCTTGTGTGCGCCTGTGTGCGCCAAGTCTTCGCGCTTCAAATAAATTTGTGCGCCGCCCAATTTTTCAGAGAGGCGTTTGGCGTAGGTCAGTGGCGTGGGTCTGCCAACAAATGACGCCATCAATTTGTCAAACTCCGCGTTGAAGGCTGGGTCATTGCGCGCCGAGACAAACTCGCGCTCCAACTCGATCAGCGCGGGCATGAGCGTTTCGGGGACGAATTGTCCGCCGTAGGGGCCGAATTTGTGGGGTAATAAAGTGGTCATGGATTTTTCCTAACTTTGATTTTCAACTTCTCGAACGGCTTTTACAAACGCGGATATCTTCTCCGCATCTTTCTCCCCTGGAGCGGATTCGACACCCGAAGCCACATCCACGCCCCAGGGTCTTACTTGGCGCACGGCGTCCGCGACGTTTTCGGGGGTGAGTCCGCCCGCGAGAAGGAGCGGGTATTTTTTTGCGAGTTCCGCAGCGGCTGACCAATCGGCGGTGACCCCGCTGCCGCCGTAAACGCCTTTGACGGCGGCGTCGATCAACATGGCAGGCGCTTCAGTTCTCTCATAACCCGCATTTGATTCGGGGATTCCGCGAAAGGCACGGAAGGCGTGCGGGGCGAGTTGAGCAAAAATCTCTGGCGTTTCGTCTCCGTGGAGTTGGGCGAGGTCGAGGTGACAGGTTTGCAGGATGTTTTTAATTTCTTCGACGGATGTATTCACAAACACACCGACAAGTTTGATTTGCGGATGTTCGCGTTTCAGCACGGATGCGATTTCAGCACAGGCAGATTTTTCAATGAAGCGTACGCTCTTAGGGTAGAAGTTGAATCCCAAATAGTCCGCGCCTGCTTCGATGGCTGCAAGGGCGTCGGGAATGGTTTTGATGCCACAGATTTTTACAATCGTCATAAGGTTTGAAGGTTAGCAGTTTGAACGTTCAAACTTTCAAACGTTCGAACTTGCCAACTCCCTCACTTTCGCAGGGATATCATCCGATGTGACCAGCGCTTCGCCGACGAGGATTGCGTCAATGTTGATATTTGCCAAGCGTTGGACATCTGTGGCGGTGAAGATGCCACTTTCGGCGACGACGGTGATGTCGGCAGGGATCATTGGGCGGAGGCGTTCGGTGGTGGTGAGTGAGACGTCAAAGGTGGCGAGGTTGCGGTTGTTGATGCCGATGAGTTGGATGTTTGGAATCTTCAAGGCGCGTTCGGTCTCGGCTTCGTCGTGGACTTCGACCAATGCAGTTAAGCCCAAACTTTGGGCGCAGGCATGAAGGTCGGCGAAATGTTTGTCATCGGGTAATGCGGCGGCAATGAGGAGGATGGCGTCGGCTCCGTTGGCGCGGGCTTCGTAGAGTTGGGATTCGTCGATAATAAAATCCTTGCGCAGGAGCGGAACTTTTACGGAATACGTATTACGTAATGCGTAAAGCGTTTCGAGTTTGCCTTGAAAGAATTTTTCATCAGTGAGCACTGAAATCGCGGCGGCGCCATTTTGGGTGTAGATATCTGCCACTTGGAAGAGGTCGAGGTGCGGGGCAAGGATTCCCTTTGAGGGTGAAGCACGCTTGAGTTCAGCGATCAGGCTTGGGTGAGTCCCGAAGCGGTGGCGCTGTATGGCGGCGAGGAAATCTCTGGGCGTTGGACTCTGCTCGGCGGCGTGGCGCAAGGCTTGGGGGTTGAGCGCCGCGATTTCCAATCGTTTTTGGTCGAGGATTTTTTCTAAGATATTGGTCATGGTTGATTGGGTGTAGGGGCGGAGCAATGCTCCGCCCCTACGAGCGGGTGAAGGCGATGAGGGCGTTGAGTTTGTTGAGGGCTGCGCCACTATCGAGAGACGCGGCGGCTTCGGCAAGCGCGGATTTGAAGTCACCTGACTCGGCGGCGAGGGCGGCGGCGGTGTTGAGAAGGACGGCTTCGCGTCTTGCGCCTTTCAAGTTGCCACTCAAAATCTGGCGCATCATCTCCGCTGATTCATCGGGGTTGCCGCCGCGAAGGTCTTGAACGGTGCAGGGCGCGAGACCGAGGTCAGCGGGGTTGAGGTCGTAGGTTTCGACGCTGCCGTTGCGCAGATGGCTGACGCGGTTGACGCCCGTGGGATTGAGTTCGTCAAGACCGTTGGCGCCGTGGATGATGAGCGCTGCGTGGCTGCCGAGTTCTTTGAGCACGTGCGCGAGCGGCTCGGTGAGTTTGGCGTCATAGACGCCCGTGAGTTGGATGCGCGCGCCCGCGGGATTGGTAAGCGGACCGAGGACATTGAAGATGGTGCGCTGCCCCATCTCTTTGCGCGGACCGACGGCATATTTCATGGCGGGATGAAATTTGGGCGCGAACATGAAGCCGATGCCGACTTGCTCGATGGCATTGGCGACTTGGTCGGGTGTGAGGTCAAGATTGACACCGAGCGCGGAGAGAACGTCGGCGCTGCCACATTGAGAGGACGCGGCGCGGTTGCCATGCTTAGCGACTTTGCGCCCTGTGCCTGCGAGGACGAATGCGGCGGCAGTGGAAATGTTGAAGGTGTGTGCGCCGTCGCCGCCTGTGCCGACGATGTCGTAGATGGGATCGGTTGAGTTGACGTTGACCTTTACCGCGACGTTGCGCATGGCGCGGACGGCACCCGTGATCTCGGGGATGGTCTCACCTTTCATGCGCAGCGCGGTGAGATATGAACCGATCTGCGCGGGGGTCGCGCCGCCTGTCATGATGACGGTCATCGCTTCTTCGGCTTCGAGGTCGGTTAGATCCGTGCGGTTGATGACTTTGGCGATGAACGGCTTGAGCATGACGGGTTCAGTAGTCGGCGGAGGCGCGATTTTGATATCGAGGAAGTTCTTGAGCAATTGCTTGCCGTGCTCGGTGAGGATTGACTCGGGGTGGAATTGCACGCCGTAGGTGGGATGCTGCTTGTGCTTGAGTCCCATCACTTCGCCTTCGTCGGTTTGGGCGATGACTTCGAGTTCGGCGGGAATCGGTTCATAGACGACGAGCGAGTGATAGCGCATGGCTTCAAAGGGAGTCGGGATGTCTTTGAAGATGCCCTGCTGATTGTGTTTGACGGGCGAGGTCTTGCCGTGCATGAGTCGCGGAGCGCGGTCCACTTTGCCGCCGTAGATGGCGCCGAGGCATTGATGCCCGAGGCAGACTCCGAGCACGGGGACTTTACCCGTGAAGTATTTGACGGCTTCAGGCGAGACGCCGCCATCTTTGAGCGGTTCGCCTGGACCTGGGGAGATGACGAGGTGGTCAGGCTTGAGGGCGATGAGTTCGTTCAGCGAGATCTGGTCGTTGCGGTAGACACGAATATCCGCGCCGAGTTCGCCGAAGTATTGAACAAGGTTGTAGGTGAATGAGTCGTAGTTGTCGATTAGGACTAGCATGAGGTTTCTCCGAAAAAATGCAGAATGATGAATGATGAATGAAGAATGCAGAATAAAGAGCAAAAATTCTACATTCATCATTCTGACTTCTGCATTCGTTTATTCTTCATTTCCAAAGATATCCAATTCATCTGCAAACAGGTCGAGCGAGTAGGACAAGCCTGTTTTCTCGCGGACTTGTTCCATGGTCTGTTTGGCTTCGGCTTGCATACGGCGGATGCCGTTGGCGAGGACGTCGCGGGGAATCATGGGATGGGCGAGGAAGTAAGCACGTTTTTCGCGGATGGGTTCGAGGAAGTTGTTGATGGTGCGGGCGAGTTTTTCCTTGACTTCCACGTCGCCGACTTTGCCCTGACGGTAGCGTTCCTTAAGATCGTCCACTTCGGCGTAGGAGGGATTGAACGCGTCGTGGTAGACGAAGACGGGGTTGCCTTCCACCGTCCCAGGGTCAGTGGCGCGGAGTCGCTTCGGGTCGGTGTACATGTTCATCACCTTTTGCTTGACTGTCTCTGCGTCGTCGGAGAGATAAATGGCGTTGTTGAGCGACTTGGACATTTTGCTCTGTCCGTCTGTGCCGACCAAAAGCGGAACGTCACCGATGATCGGTTCGGGCTCGGGGAAGACGTCACCGTAGAGGTTGTTGAAGCGACGTGCCATCTCGCGGGCGAGTTCGACATGCGATTGGTTATCACGCCCGACGGGAACGGCTTGCGCACGCGGAAGGAGAATGTCCACGGCTTGCAGGACGGGATAGCCGAGCAGACCGAATGGCATGGAGTCCATGTTGGCGTCGCGTGCCATGTCTTTGAGGGTGGGCATACGCTCCAAACGCGGAACGGTGACGAGCATTTCAAAGAGCAGATTCAACTGGAAGGTTTCAGGCACAGCCGATTGCACGAAGATGGTGCTGACGTTCGGGTCAATGCCGACGGCGAGATAGTCCAACACGATCTCTTTGATAAACGTTGGAATTTCTTTGATGTATTCACGTTCGGGTTTGGTGGTCAGTGTGTGCAAGTCCGCGATGATGAAAAACGATTCGTATTGATGTTGCAATCGCACGCGGTTCGAGAGCGAGCCGACGTAATGTCCGAGGTGCAGACGTCCTGTGGGGCGGTCGCCGGTTAATAAACGGGGTTTGGTGTTTGGCATAGGATTTTCCTTTAATCAACTATTTGATTCTGCAGCGTCAATTGCACGTAACATTGCACTCGCCTTATTGACCGTCTCTTGAAATTCCGCAGTCGGATTTGAATCCGCTACAACGCCGCCGCCTGCTTGCACGGTGACGGTGTTGCCGCGCCCGACCATGGTGCGGATGGCAAGACAGGTGTCCATGGCGCCGTCGAAGCCGAAGTAGCCGACCATGCCCGCGTATGCGCCGCGCGCGTCGGGCTCGAGGTCGGCGATAATTTCCATGGCGCGGACTTTCGGCGCGCCGCTGACTGTGCCAGCGGGGAAAGCTGCACGGACTAAATCAAACGCGGTCAGTTCAGGCTTCATCTTCCCTTCCACATGCGAGACGATGTGCATAACATGTGAATATTTTTCAACTGTGAAAAAGTCCGAAACGCGCACGGTGCCATATTCACACACGCGCCCGAGGTCGTTGCGTCCGAGGTCAACGAGCATGACATGCTCGGCGCGTTCCTTCGGGTCGGCAAGAAGTTCTTGCGCGAGAGCGTCATCAGCGGCGTTGTCTTTGCCTCGGGGTCGCGTCCCAGCGATCGGGCGGAGTGAGGCGGTTCTTCCTTCCAAACGCACGAACATCTCGGGCGAAGATCCAACCAGATAAAGGGGTTCATTATCCACGATGCCGAAGTCAAAAAAGAACATGTAGGGCGAAGGGTTCAAACGGCGCACAGCACGATAGACATCGAACGGCTCAACATTGGTCTCACGCGTAAAACGCTGCGATGGCACCACTTGAAAAATGTCGCCCGCGGCAATGTGTTCCTTGGCGGCGCGCACCATGTCTTCATACGTGCCCTGCGTGTGATTCGACTTGACCTTGGATGGCACAGCCGAAACTTTTTTGGCGGGCGGCAAGGGCTGTTCGATGCGCGCGGTGATCGCATCCAGTTTTTGATTCGCGGCTTCGGCGTTTCCGTCCAACACGTTGGCGATGAGGAAGATGCTGCGACGCGCATGGTCGAATGCGACGATGGTATCTGCCAGCAGGTAGATGCCATCGGGGATGGAAGCCCGCTTCATTTTGGACTTTAGGGTTGGTTCAAAAAACCGAACCGACTCGAAGCCGAGATAGCCCACCAACCCGCCCGTGAAGCGCGGCGCATTCGGCACGCGGACGGCGGGGAAGCGGCTGAGTTCATTCTGCAAAAAGCGGGTGGGGTCGCCCTCCACGTTGTTGATGCGTGTGCCGTTATGGTCGCGCGTTTCGATCTCGGTATCGCGCAAGATGTATTGCGCGCGCGGCTGGACTCCGATGAAGGAATAGCGTGCAATCCGCTCGCCGCCTTCGACAGACTCCAACAAAAACGACGCGCCGTCTCCGCGCAGTTTGAGATACAGGCTGACAGGCGTTTCGAGGTCAGCAGAGATTTCTCTGATGATGGTTTGGACGGTTGTTGACTCTAGTAGCATTTGACACTCCGTTTCGATATTCGATACTCGATATTGGATACTCGAAAACCGAATATCGAGTATCGAATATCGTTAAATTAAAATCCCCTCCTGTCCATTGGGACGAGAGGGGAATCTCGTGGTGCCACCCAAGTTAAACGCCTGCCGTATAAACAAAATTTCCCTGTGTGATGCAACAGGGAAAGGAAGCCAGCGTCACTCTTTAGTTTGCTAGTTGGATAGTCTCGAATATCTAATCTCTATCTACTAAGAAACTCTGCGGGGTAACGGGTGCAGTTCCCGTCTCTGGTACTCGCTACTAGTCTCGAATTATCGAATATCTAGTATCTTTCTCTTCACAACTCGGAGGTCCATTCGACTTCTGCGCTTTTGCCTCGCTTTCACCATCTTCTGCTCGGCTCTCTGGAAATCGCTTTGAAGTGTACTCGTCCTCGTCAGCGTTTTTGCTTTATGTTGGGCGAGATTTTATGACGGAGAACAGGATGTGTCAAGGAGGAAATTAAGCATCAAAATATTCTGAGTCACGCCACAACTCCGCTTCTTTTTGCCAGTCTTGATCCTTTTCAATCAAGCCTTTATATATCATAGAAAGTTTTAAATAATGTATTAATTCGCCAGCGTCATGATCAGCAATCAAATCCCAACTCCATGTTGAGTTTGTAAGTTTAAGATATATTAAGTTCAATGCTTTCCCAGCAAAAGCCAGCGCTTCTTCAATCTCTAAAATACCAACTTGATCTAATTTCACTTCCTTCATAGCAGTTGGCAAATCTCGGTGTGCAACTCGCTTCATCCTTTGATTAATCACTGGCTTAGCAATTCTACGCGCATTTTCAACGAAAGCCAAAACTTCAGATTCAAAATCCCAATCATTTTCTTGGGCAAGTACTATCAATATTTGCAGAGACAAGTTTTTATGGCTCTTTTGTTGATACGGATCCATTAGCCTAGCAACACTAATTATCATCTCATCTCAAAACATTCTTTGAATATCTCGAAAAAACACTGGCGCGGTTTTATTCAAAAGAGCAAGCCTTTTCTCATTGTAAAGAAAAAGTTTTTTATATTGGTTAAGATAATGTTTAGCCCACACCAAATCATTCTTAAGTTGTTCAACTTCTTCAAACGGAAATCCGCTAGAAAACAACTTAATCACTCTCCTACGACAAAAAGACAATATCCATCGGATGGCGCATGAGCCGTATAGCGCCGTCTTTGACTTGCACAACTTCACTCAGCTTCACAAAATCCTGATCGCTGACGATAAATACGGTCGGGTCGCCGTCTTCAAATAGACCAGACACTTCGAGGCTTTTGTCGTTTTCATCGAATTCATAGGGGCTGCGGTCGCGCAGTGCAGTCCAGTAACGTCCCATTTGCTGGGCGTACCAGGTTTTGACGATCTTGCGGAAGAGATACGGGTGGATTTCCATCTCGTCCGTGATGTTTTTGAGGTCGGCGATCTTGATCCCCTCGGTGACGCTTCGATCGTACACCCATAAATTGGGAACCTTGTTCGTTCTTGTATCAGTGCTATTTTCAAGTACTTGTCGTTTTTGCAGTCCGTCCGCCTGGGCGCGGCGCACGGCTTCGATCAATTTGTCGCGCAGTTTTCCAGCCAGGGTCATAAAGAAATAGGGATAGACCAGTCCATACCGCAGGAGTTGATAATTGACGCTTTTTTCCAGTCGCTCCGCGAGCATGTCTTTCGTCAATTCGGAGCCGTCAAGGTCAGCTGTATCCCCAGGAAACACCCAAGCAAGCGGACGTCCATTTTTCTCGATGTTGCTGGTCACGATGTAGGCGGGGATATGGTCGGTCTGTTTCTCGTCCAGCCAAACTTCCTGTCCATCTTTTTCAAAACAGGCTTTGGCAACCCAGGTGGTCTTGCCGAATTTTTTCCACTGCGGCTTTTTGACACCCACCAGCCACATGAATGCCTCGGCGGCGATGCGCCCAATTTCCTCTGGCTGTTTGTATCCGCCAGGCTTGGGCTTCTTTTCCTTATCCTTCTCTTTTTCTTTCGCTTTCAAGTCAGGCGGAGTCGGCAACGGCATGGGACCGAAATGCGTCTCCAACGCGTCAATGCCTTCCAAACGCAGTTGAACCGCGCCATTCTCTTTGGTCAACTTTTCAGCGAAAATTTCTTTGTTCTCGTTTTCAAGCCCATCCCACAAGGCGGGGTTCGCGGCTTTGAACATCATCGAGTCGCCATCGGGCGAATATCCCACCACATGCATGGAGCCTTTGATCAATAAATATTTCATGTCATTTCCTCGGTGAAACGTTGATTTGCTTAAAATGAATTTCGAAGTTTACCAAATTTCAAGTCTATTCGCACAAAAAAAAATACATCGCAATAGCACGTGAAGAAGAGATGGGCTACTCACAAACACTCTGATTCCGCCCGGCATGTTTGGCGGCGTAGAGTCGCCGATCCGCTTCGAGGATGAACCAGTCGTAATCGTGCTCATCCGAAGTCGGGATCGCCGAAAACACCCCCAAACTCAAGGTCACAGAATCACTGACAGAAGAACCTTCATGCGCAATGGCAAGGTCTGAAACTTCTTTGCGAATTAATTCTGCTATCCGGCAGGCTTCGGTCACGTTCATATTCAAAAGCACAATAGCAAATTCTTCCCCACCAAAGCGGGCGATCAAGTCTGTGCTGCGTTTGCAATGCTGCGTCAAACTTTGAGCCACCTCGATCAAGCATTTATCCCCGGCAATATGCCCGTAATAATCGTTATAACTTTTGAAGAAATCAATATCCGCCATGATTAAGGTCAGCGGCTCTGCCCGGCGACGACTTTCTGAAATTCCATAGGTTAGGTGCTCCCTAAACTTTCGGCGGTTGGCGAGATTGGTCAAACTATCAAAGTGTGCCAATTGCTCCAATTCTTGATTCGCAACTTTGAGCAGGTCATCAGTATGTTCACGTTGCAACAGCAAAAATCCACTTCCGCTGATGATCATAAGAAAATAGGTCGAGAAAAAGGTCAAATGCTGAGAGAATTCATTGAGCATCAATCTGTATTCGGCATTCAAAACAGCATTTATGCCGCGAAATATCATGATGATGCTCGAAAGCATAAAAACTCCGCTGAGCAAATAGCGAAGAATCGAGCGTTTGCCTCTACGTAATAATAAAATCGTCACCGAAATAAAAATGACAGCAGCAAAAAAAGATGAGACATATACATACTGATTAGGTCTTCTGGCAAACCCCCAAAAAGCAAATAGAAAAGCAACTACAAGAATGGTATAAAAGTTTAAGAACTTTTTATTGCTCATTTCGACAGAAACCATTGCCAGCGCTTCCAACGCCAAACCGGCAATAAGAAGTGAATTCCCTATATACGCTGAAATCAAGTCGGGGATATAACCGCGCAACGCAAGCAAAATCCACGCCACGCTCTGCAGGATCTTCCCCATCAAATATCGTCGATTCGCCGAATATATGATCGAGCTGCTGGAATAAACAGCCAACATCCCGGCAATGATCAGGTTTCCAAAAAACAGAAACAACAAGATCGTAGGCATATCGATCTTAATTGGCAGCATATTTATCCACCTTGCTGTAGGTATAGTCGGTGCAAATCAAATAAAACTCCATACGGTGTACCCAAAAGATGAACCTTGTACAAAGGTCTCCTATTATAAAACCCTCCTGGGCATAAACCTGTTTGAGTTGTGCCGTCTGGCGCCAGCCTCGCTCTATTGACAAACCTCTCAAATACGTGTATATACACGTATTATGTTCAAAGACCTGCCCAAAGAAAGCCTGTATGAATTCTCGCGTCAAGCCGTGCCCTGTGTGGGATTCAACACCCGCCGTGCCACGCGCCTCATCACCCATTACTACGATAATGCGCTGGCACCAGCGGGAATCCGCTCGACACAATATTCGCTATTAAGTCTGCTGGAGATGATGGGCGAAGCGCCGATGCAGGAAGTGGCGTATGTGCTGGCGATGGATAGGACGACTCTGACTCGGAACTTGAATCCGCTTTTGAGGAAGGGACTGGTCAAGGTCAAAGTAGGAAGGGATCGCCGCTCCCGCCCGCTGACGTTGACGCCCAAGGGCAAGTCCACGCTGGAGAAGGCGCTCCCCTATTGGCAGGCGGCGCAATCCCGCATTGTGAATGAGATCGGCGCAGACAAATGGGATTTGATGATGCGAGGGCTGCATCAAATTTCGATGATCGTAGAGGAAACCGAGGAGAGTAAATGACAAACAAAACAAGACCCGCCTGGCTGGACGAAAAAGAATATCCCTTTAAGGATCATTATTTCAAAACCCCGCAAGGTGATATGCACTATGTGGACGAAGGCACAGGCGACCCGATTGTGTTACTGCACGGCAACCCTGGCTGGTCTTTTGAATACCGCGAGATCATCAAGGAGATGTCGAAGACCCAGCGCTGCATCGCGCCGGATTACATCGGCTTTGGGCTTTCAGACAAACCCGCTGATTGGGATTATTTGCCGATCAATCACGCCAAACATGTGGAAGATCTTCTCGACAGCCTCAACTTGAACAACATCACCTTTGTGTTCAACGATTGGGGCGGACCGCCTGCGATGTCTTATGCGATCAAACATCCTGAAAAGATCAAGAAAATCGTGGTCACCAACAGTTGGTTCTGGCCTGTGGATCATATTCCCAACTTTACGAGATTCAGCGGCATGGCTGGCGGACCGATCGGCAAGTTCTTCACACTGAATTTCAACATGATCGGCAAGGTTTTATCGAAAGCCGCCTATGGACCGAAGAAAAAGATGCCCGAAGAAGTGCGCAAACATTACTACATGCCGCACGAGGAAAAAACGACTCGAGTTGGCACATGGGTCTTTCCGCGTGAGATCATCGGCTCCACACCGTGGTTGAAAACGCTTTGGGATCAACGTGAAAAAATCAAGCACATCCCCACCGCCATCGTATGGGGCGATTCGGATATCGCGTTCAAAGAAGGCGAACTCAAAGTGTGGACAGACCTGATGCAAAATCACACACTCAATGTGTTGCACAGAATCGGTCACTACCCGCCTGAAGAAGCGCCCGAAGAAGTTATCAAGGCATTAAAATCTTGAAGTAAATCGTATAAAAGCGATTAATGCATTGGTTAACCATAAAATAAAAACAGGCGCACCCAATGAGGTGCGCCTGTTCATTTTCATTTCCTGTTTTTATTATGCACTTACATTTTGGTTGTATAACTGCTGTTTGATAGAGACAATATCCTGCTCCAAACGGCGGTCAGCGTGGATCTGTTCTTTGATCTTTTCATATGCAGACATTACCGTGGAGTGGTCGCGTCCGCCAAGGACTTCGCCGATCTGCGGGAAAGAGATTTTGGCTTCTTCACGCAGAAGGTACATAGCAATCTGACGGGGTAACGCCACTTCTTTGGTACGGTCACGCCCAAGTAATTTTTCAGAGGTGAGACCAAACTTACGGGCAACCAAGTCCACTACGTGAGCGGGTTCAATATCCGCGCGGGAAGGCATAAGGTCGGCAAGGGCAACTTCGACAAGATTCGGCGTGAGGGAGGCTCCGCTCAAATCTGCATAAGCGATGATGCGATTGAGAGCACCTTCAAGCTCACGAATATTCGATTGCACACGTTGAGCAATGCTTTCGAGAATTTCATCGGAGATGTTGCGACCGGTCCGTTCGGCTTTGGAGCGCAAAATGGCGAGACGGGTTTCAAGGTCTGGCGCTTGAATGTCAGCGGTTAAGCCCCACTCAAAGCGAGAACGTAAGCGTTCTTCGAGCGTGACCAACGACTTGGGAGGTCGGTCGGACGAAACGATGATCTGTTTGTCTTGTCCGTGCAGGGTGTTGAAGGTATGGAAGAATTCTTCCTGCGTGGATTCTTTCCCGGCAATAAATTGAATATCATCAATCAACAGCACATCTGCCGAGCGATATTTTTCACGAAAAGCTTGAGTAGTGTGTGAACGAATGGCATTGATCATGTCATTCGTAAATTCTTCAGAAGAAACATAGAGGACGTTGAGTCCGCTGGCATGACAGGCATTGCCAATGGCATGTAAGAGATGGGTTTTGCCAAGCCCTACGCCTCCATACAGGAAGAGCGGGTTGTATGCACGAGCAGGCTTCTCAGCCACTGCCTGACAAGCCGCATGCGCCAGGCGGTTGCCCGACCCTACAACATATGTATCGAATGTGTAGCGCGGGTTGAGCGTCACATGGCGGGGTTTGGGTTCCGGCGGGGTGATCTGTATCGAAGCGGGAGCCGTTTCAAGTTCCGAAACAGAAGCGGTCTCATCCGATTGGGAAACAACAAATTTTACGGAGACTTTTGAGTTCAGTGTATCTATCAAAAGTTTGTTGACAGTGGTGGCAAGGCGGCTATCGAGCCAGTCGCGGGCATATGCATTGCGAACGCCAACAGTTAACATCCCGTTTTCATAGGCAACGGGACGGGTATCGCGCACCCAAGTATCATAAGATGCACGCGGCATATCCATTTGGAGTTGTGCAAGGACGGTTTGCCATGCTTGCTCAGCGTTCATAAACGTTCCTCAATGTACAAAATTTTATGGTCTTGCTTGTTTTTTGCGTAGATGAAACCACCCCGCCCACTAGCGGCTTGAATTTCCATCCATGTTTTGTCAAGTATCCTTTAGGGATTGCGGATGTCGATCGTACGGGCAAACATCCGTTATATCAGCGTGGTCATATTCTAGCAGAACATTCATATATGTAATAGTCGTTCAACCTACGCTAAGTTAAAAAAAAGGTTTTTTTTAAGATTCAAGTATGTTAAAGAATTGTTATCAGTTCAGTTTCTTCTTTCATTTTTTGTAGAACAAGCGTTTCAGCCAAGAACGCCCCTACACTCGTAATGCACCCCCATATATGGGTATTTAAGGGGTTTTAGGCTTAGGCTTGGCATATCTATCTTAAAAAATCATTCTGCAAAACTTATGTGACTCAAAAAGTGTGAAACACGAGTTTTCGTGATTCACTCAGCAATGATTCGACAACTATCATGATTTATTGTTTGATACCACGTGGAACCCAAACAAATACGGTCGTTCCTTCACCATACACCGATGTAATATCAATATCACCACCTGATGAACGGGCACGCGTCTGCATGTTGGCGAGTCCATGTCCAATAAAAGTAGACATTTCATCGGTATTAAAGCCTTTACCATCATCATGGATCTCAAGCAAAGCACGATCATCGGTTATCCAAAGTGAAATTTGAACATTTTTTGCTTTCGCATGCTTGGCAGCATTGGCTAATGCTTCCTGACATATATGAAAAAGTGCCAATGCCTGCGTTTGTGTCAGCTCTTTGAGGTCTGAGTCGGGTTGCATAAAGGTGACTTCAGAGAATGTATTGGCACGATATTCAGCAATTAAGCGTTTAATTCCACTAATTACGCCTTCTGTGCCAAGTTGACGTGGGCGTAGATCAAGAATATAGGCGCGTAAATCGCGAATCGCCTGGTTTAAGCCATCAATCGCGTTATTAATTTTCTCCTTTGCAGATGAAGCATCTTCATCTACTAGGAGTTTTGTACCTTCCAGCGCAAGACCAACCCCATAAATCGATTGAATGATGCCATCGTGAAGGTCCATACCGATGCGATTGCGTTCTTCCAATACAGCCAACCGCCGTGCATTGACGTGTAAACGGGCATTTTCAATGGAAAGACCAGCCCAAGCACCCACAGCTGTGAGCATCTGAACGCTTCGATCTTCAAATGCAGATTTGGAACGTGTAGCAATGCTCATAACGCCCATCACACGTTCGCCAGAAACCAGCGGAAAGCTCAAGACTTGATGAAACCCCGCCTTCACGACCGCTTCACGTTGGAAGTTTGGGTCGTTTGCCAGGTCTGTACAAATGAGCGGACGGCAAGTTTCAGCCACAACGCCAGGATATCCCTCCCCTACACGAAAGATATTATGCGTCCAGAAGGCTTCGGCTGCCTGCCCACGATGTAACATCATGCGCAGTGTGGTTTTATCTTCTTCTAAAAGGAAGATTTCTCCGGCTTCTACTTTCATGTAGTTCATCACAAGCCCGAGCGTTTTGTTCAGAATCTCGTCCAGTTCCAAGCTTGAGGTCAGGGTGGAGGCGATGTCGTTCAGCAAGGTCATATCCACGTTGCGGCGTGTCAATGCTACATCACGTTCTTTCATCTGATCGATGAGGCGTGCATTCGCAATTGCCGTTGCCGCGTATGTGGCAAGCATTTGGATAATCATCTCGTCATCTGACGAGAATTCATCTGCATCCAATTTTTCGGTTAAATAAATCTGACCGATCTGCCCTTCTGCCGTGCGGATCGGAACCCCTAAAAATGAAACCATTTTAGGATGATGTGCAGGGAAACCAACAGATTTTGGATGTTCTTGAATAGACCGCACCCGCAACGGGTCTTCTGTATCCATTAACTCCCCCAACAAACCTCGTCCTACCGGTGGGTGTGCAATGCGTTTAATCGCATCGTGTGTCAACCCTACAGAAATAAATTTTTCCAGTTTTCCTTTACTGTCTAATACACCTAAGGCAGCATAACGAGCACCGGCTTGTTCACATGCAGTGGAGGCGATACGCTCCAACAGCGTCTCAAGAGAAACATCTTTTACCAGCTCAAGGCTGGCACGATGAAGCGCAAAGAGCCTTTCTTGTAACTGCTCACGGGTGAGTAACATCCAAACTCCTCGACAAAATTATAACAAACTCTGGATATTTGATAGAATTTGTTAGCAGGCAAAACCTAAAATAGGACTCATTATGACCACTTCCCGAATCTCCGGCTTTTACAATATGACCTTGGATGAGCGTCGCCAAAAACTAGCAGACGCTGCGGCTCTCACCCCGCCCGATCTTGGCGCGTGGACCTCAGGCGGAATCTCCGCTGAAGCCGCCGACCACATGATCGAAAACGTTGTCGGCATGCACAGCCTGCCATTGGGCATCGCTTTGAACTTCATGGTAAACGGCAAAGATGTGCTTGTGCCCATGACTCTCGAAGAACCGTCTGTCGTGGCGGGCGCTTCGTTTATGGCAAAGCTTGCCCGCGCGGGCGGCGGCTATCAAGCCACCACCACCGACCCGCTCATGATCGGGCAGATGCAAGTCATCAACGTCACCAATCTCAATGAAGCAAAACTAAAAATCTATGAGAAGAAAGCCGAATTGCTTGCCGAAGCGGATTCGATTGACCCCATCCTCAAAAAATTCGGCGGCGGTGCAAGAGACTTAGAAGTACGCATCTTCGAAGACTCCCCCATAGGCAGTTTTCTTGTCGTTCACCTCATCTACGATGTCCGCGATGCGATGGGAGCGAACGCAGTCAATACCGCTTGCGAAAGACTCGCTCCAAAGATCGAAGCCATTACCGGCGGGAAAGTTCATCTACGCATTTTGTCTAATCTGGCAGATCGAAGAATCGCGCGGGCGCGTTGTACCATCCCTGTGAAAGAATTGGCGTTCGACAATTTCTCCGGCGAACAAGTCCGCGATGGCATCATTGCCGCCTACGCTTTCGCCGCCGTAGACCCGTACCGCGCCGCCACCCATAACAAAGGCATCATGAACGGCGTGGACTCGGTGGTCATTGCCACCGGCAACGACTGGCGTGCCATTGAAGCCGGCGCTCACGCCTACGCCGTCAAGAACGGACATTACACCTCCCTCTCCACTTGGGGCAAAGATAGTGAAGGCAATCTCGTCGGTACGCTTGAAATGCCGATGGCAGTTGGCATCGTCGGCGGGGCGACCAAGGTTCACCCGGCGGCACAGGCGGCGGTGAAGCTCATGGGCGTGAAAACTGCCAACGAACTGGCGGAGATCATCGTCTCGGTTGGTCTCGCACAGAACATGGCAGCCTTGCGCGCCCTCGCCACCGAAGGCATCCAACGCGGACACATGTCACTGCATGCCCGTCAGGTCGCAATTGCGGCTGGCGCAAGTGGTGATTTGGTTGAAAAGGTCGCGGCGCAGATGGTAGCAGAGAAGGTTGTCCGCATTGATAGGGCGGAAGAAATTCTCAAATTATTCAAATAAAACATGTCACCCTGAGGGAGCATGCTCTTCGCGACCGAAGGGTCTCTTACCTCAGAAGTAGAGATCCTTCGCTAGCGCTCAGGATGACATTAACCGGAGACCCACATGGATATCGAAGCCTTAATAGATTTCACGCAACGCATCGTCCGCCAGCAGAGTTTGTCTGGGGAAGAAGGTGCGGTCGCGCAGATCGTCGTCGACGAGATGAACGCTCTCGGCTTCGATAAGGTTTGGGTCGACAAATACGGCTCCGCCGTGGGAATGATCCGCGGGGCGCAGGCGGGGAAGACTCTGCTTTTTGATGCGCACACTGATACGGTGGGAATCGCTCCCGGGTCAGTATGGACTCGCGCCCCTTTCGGCGCAGAAGTCACTTCCACGCATATGTATGGGCGCGGCGTGATGGACATGAAAGGTTCGCTCGCGGCGATGATCCATGCAGCGGCGAGTATCGATAGAAGCAAGCTCGCGGGCACGGTGGTCATCTCGGCTTCGGTGATGGAAGAAGTTTTTGAAGGCGGCGCGCTCAAAGCTGTGATGGATGAAATCAAGCCGGATTATGTTGTCATCGGCGAAGCGACTCAACTCAACCTCGCACGCGGCGGGCGCGGACGGGCGGAGATTCATCTCGAAGCGATTGGCAAGCCATCACATTCATCGTCGCCACAGTTGGGTATCAATGCCGTGCATCTGATGACCAAGGTCATTGCGGAAGTGGAAAAAGTAAAACTTGGCGAACATCCGCTGATGGGTCCCGCCATCCTTGCGTTGACCGATATTATTTCGGAACCGTACCCCGGCTATTCTGTCATCCCTGCGCTTTGCAAAGTAACCTATGATCGTCGCCTCCTGCTTGGCGAAACGCCCGAAGGTGTGTTGAATGAAATCACTTCAATTACGGCATTGAAAGATATCAACTTCACGGCGAAGATCGCACAGAGCGATCACATCACCTACACCGGCGAAACCTTGAGCGCGAATAAATTCTTCCCGGCTTGGGAATTGGATGAAGACCATGAATTCGTGCAGAAGGCGTTAAAAGGATTACGCGCCTCCGGTCTGGACCCGAAACTGGGTGCCTACCGATTCTGTACCAATGCCGCGTACAGCATCGGCACAGCGGGCGTGCCAACCATTGGCTTTGGTCCCGGTGCGGAAGGGGATGCGCATGTGGTGGATGAGCAATTGAGTCTAGATGAACTTGCGAAGACGGCGAGAGGATATTTGGGGATTATTGAGGCGGTGTTGGGTGTGTAGTGGAAAGTAGAAAGTGGTGAGTAGCAAAATGAAAGAGGATAATGTTCTCTGGGATGTCCGTCATTTCGTTTACTCACACATCGCAGATACCACCCGCCCACCTCGCGTAGATGAGACTGCTGCGAATTTTAGAATTTCTACTGAAGAAGCCAGTGAACTTTATAAAGAACTTCATAACCGCCACGCAATATTTCTCGATTTCGACAAAATGGCTATCCGCATGGCGAATCCGTTTTCGGGGATTCCGACCGATTTCAAAGTCCATGCCAATGGCAAGACCTACTTCGCCAACTGCGCCTGGGACATGCTCGGCATCCCTGCCGCGTTGCACTGTGACGCATTCATCGATGCAGTTTGCACAGAGAGCAACGATACGGTTCGGCTTGAAATCAAAGACGGACAATTATTTTATGTCACCCTGAGCGATAGCGAAGGGTCTCTACTTCAATCACCAGAGACTCTTCGGTCGCAACAACCGCTCCCTCAGAGTGACACGCTCCTCGTCCATTTCCCCCTGCCCTTCTCTCGCTGGTACGATGACCTTGTCTTCACTTGAGCCACTATGCTTCTCTTCCGGTCGGAGGAATGGGTAGACAAGTGGTGCAAACGTCATACCCTTGAACGTGGTGAAATACTGTCCATTCAACAAGTGTGGGAACTTTCCAAACTTTGGTACGGCAATCGCATGTCACTGGAGTATCATGGACGCAGCATGGAACAGGTTGCAGAGATCTTCAAACAAGCTGGGTTAGCTTCAAAATTTTGGTATCTATAAAGGACTTACAATGAGAATCCTTGTCTTATCCGATGTTCATGGAAATTGTCTGGCGCTCGAAACCGTCTTGGCAGATGCAAAAAAGAAAGGGTTTGATCATATTGTCTGTAATGGTGACATGATCCAAGGCGGACCTCAACCACATGAGACGGTTCAACTTTTGCGCGAAATGAATTGCCCTATCGTGATGGGCAATTCGGATGCCTGGCTGCTAACTGGGGATGAGACGGGCGATGAAGCGCTCTCAGAAGAGAGGCGCAAGAGGCTGTATAGTGTCCGTGAGTGGTCATTAAGTGAACTAAATGACGGGGATCGTGCGTTCATCAATGCATTTCAGCCAACTGCCACGTTGGGTTTGGGAAACAACAAAAGCCTATTTGCATTTCACGGCTCCCCCACATCGTTCGATGAGGTGCTCCTCCCATCCACTTCCGAGGAAGAATATCAGGAAGCTCTCAAGCCTTATGCGGATCATATCCTCACCGGCGGACATGTCCACTTGCAATATACACGCCGTCTGCAAGACAGCCAAAATTTTTATTTCAACCCGGGCAGTGTTGGCATTGCATATAATCGCGAGCAGACCAGTGACCAAAAACTACTTGACCCTTGGGCTGAATACGCCCTGCTGACCATCGAAAGATCAAACACACAATTGGAATTTATCCGCGCTGCTTTAGACATGGACAAGATGGCTGATATGTATCGTTCAAGTAAAAGACCTTTTGCAAATGATGCGATGGGTCAATACAAGTCTTACAAATAAAAAAACAGCGCTAAGGGATATGAGCACAACTCTCATAAGTATTTTGTTGGGAATCGGCGGCATGCTCGGCTGGGGCATTTACGATTTTCTGGGCGGCGTTTTTTCCAAACAGATCGGCTCTTTCAAGTCTTTGTTCTGGTCGCAGTTGGCGGGCTTAGTCGCAATGGTGATGCTTGCCTTCGCTTTTCGAACTGACTTTCATATTCCGATTCTAGCAATTGCTTTATCGCCGTTGGCGTCCATCGTCTATTCGGCGGGATATTTGTTCTTTTTCAAAGGGTTTGAGAAGGGCAATGTCTCGATCATCGCCGCGACGATGAATCTGTGGGCGGTATTTACGATGCTATTCGCCTTCATATTTATGGGACAACGCCTGAGCGCACCCCAAACCGTCGGCGTGTTCATGATCCTCTCCGGTGCAACGCTCGCCGCCATCGATTGGAATAGCATCAAAAAGCAAGGATTCCAACTTTCGTTGGGTGTACGAGAAACGCTTCTGGGAGCCTTCTTTTTTGGTATCTTTTGGAACATCAGTGAAATCGTATCTGAAGAAATCGGCTGGCTTTTATCCACAGCACTGACCAAACTTGGCATTACAGTCTTCTTGTTGTTTTTTTCTCTTTTTGCAAAACAAGAAATCGGGCTGATAAACATCCCAACAAAAACAAAAACCATAGTCTTGTTGATGGGTATCATTGAAGTCAGCGCCGTGGCGCTGGTCAACTATGGTTTGACGATTGGCGATGCCATCTTGATCACACCCATCGCCTCGGCACTGTCCATAGTGACGATTACGTTGGCGGTCATTTTTCTGAAAGATAAACTTTCAAAACTTCAATTAATCGGGGTTGCGACCGCCATTCTTGGCATCATCGCAACCGCATTTTAGAAACGGGAAAAATTTCATGGCATTGGTTATCTTCGATTATGACGGCGTCCTTGCAGACACGCTCGATGACTTAATCCACTTCGGGCAGGAAGCCTGTAATCAATTAGGGGTAAAACATACAGTGACAAAAGATGACCTGAGCAATCTTGAAATCATGTCCTTTGCCACCTATGGGCGAGCCTGTGAAGTGCCGGAACACCTTGTAGACGAATTCGTCAAAATCAGCTTGGACTTGTTCGCTAAAAAAGCGTCCCCACCCGCTATTTTCGACGGAGTGAGTGAAGTCATCCAGCATTTTTCCGCTAGCCATAAACTCGCCATCGTGACCACAAACTCATCGCAAAACGTACATGCCTTTCTCGCCCAACACGGACTGGACAGTCTCATCCATGCCGTTTACGGCGTGGACACACCCGGCTCGAAGGCACAGAAAATATCCATTGCACGGGAGCGTTTTTTGGAGGAGCCTGTTTTTATGATCGGCGATGCATTGAGCGACGTCCGCTCGGCGAAAGAGGCGGGGGTGAAAAGTATCGCAGTCACATGGGGGCATCAGAGTGTGGAGACTCTACAGCGAGGAGAGCCAGATTATGTAGTTGAGGCTCCATGGCAAATCATTAAGATCATCAAATGAAAGAGACAAATTTATGGAAGAGAAAAAATATCTCACCAAAAAGTATTGGGTTTATGATTTGCAACTCCTAATCAATATAAATTTAATTTTCTATTTAGCTATTGTTCTCTTAATCTTCTTCGAAGAAGATATTATGAGATTATTTACGCCTTTCATTCTTCCATTTTTATGTATTGGATCTCCCATAATCTATTTTTTGTTAGTCATTGTTTCTATCGTTCATATCCTCCCACAAACTGAAGATATGACATGGAAATTTTACAGTCCACTGATAATTAACCTTGTAACAATATGCACCGTCATATTTTTGTCTAAGCCCCTAGGAGATTTTAGAATAAACGCTGGTTTTCAAATCAATGAAGAAAGATTTAACCAAGCTGCAAATTTTATAATACAGTCAATTGAAAATGGCGATATAAACTCGGACAATGACTGGGCAGTCGATCTTCCTAAAGAATACCAAGGCTTAGCAGAAGACGAAAGGGTTTTTATAACTTATGACAATGGGATTGTAAGCATTCAGTTCTATCGCGGCGGCGGAATGTTCGAATATTCTCCAAGTTATGTCTATCGATCTGACAATATTTCGCCACCGTTCGAAGATTTTGCAGAAACGGTCTGCATCAGACGCTTAAGCCCATACTGGTATGATTGTTACTAAAATGAACAAGATAGCTTTTGCAAGCCCTTCACCACTACAATCCTCCTACGTAATCAGGAAAAACAAATGACAACACCTCAACCCTCCCCTACCTTACTTAAACCTGCCAAGCCGGTTGGCATTGTTGGCTATGGATCGTATGTGCCACGTTTCCGCCTGCCTGCCAAAGAGGTCGCCCGCGTGTGGACGGGCAAGACCAGCGGACTTCCCATCAAGGAAAAAGCCGTGCCAGGGCTGGACGAAGACGTGATCACCATGTCGATTGAGGCGGCGCGGAATGCGATGATGCGCGCTCAAATTGACCCGACTGAATTGCGCGCCGTGTGGGTCGGCTCAGAGTCGCATCCGTATGCGGTCAAGCCAACGTCCACGCTCGTCGCGGAAGCGATCGGAGCCGTCCCGAACACGCAGGCGGCAGATTGGGAATTCGCCTGTAAAGCAGGCACCGAGGCGCTCGTCGCCGCGATGGGTCTGGTCGGCTCGGGCATGGGTCACTATGCCATGGCAATCGGCATGGACACGGCGCAAGGCAAACCCGGCGACGCTCTCGAATACACCGCAGGCGCGGGTGGCGGCGCGTATATCGTCGGTCCCGCTGAAGAGTCGCTGGCGGTTATCAATGCCTCGTATTCCTTCGTCACCGACACGCCCGATTTCTGGCGACGTGAATATCAAAAATATCCCGAACATGGCATGCGCTTCACCGGCGAACCGGCGTACTTCAAACACGTCAGCGAAGCCGCCACGCATCTCATGGAAGCCAGCGGCACCACCGCCAAAGATTACAAGTGGGCGGTCTTCCACCAGCCGAACACCAAATTCCCGCAGCGTGTGGCGGGGCAGCTCGGCTTCTCAATGGATCAGATCGAACCTGGTCTGCTCGTGCCGATAATTGGAAATACTTATGCGGGCGCAGCGATGATCGGCTTGACCGCGACTCTCGACATTGCCCAACCCGGTGACCGAATCCTCGTCGTCTCTTTCGGCTCCGGTGCCGGGTCTGACGCCTTTGACATTACCGTCACTGACAAAGTCTCTGCCAGACAAAACCTCGCCACGAAGACTCGCGAATACATTGCAAGGCGTACTGAAATTGATTACGCGACCTATGTGCGCTTCCGTGGCAAGTTGGCGATGAAATAAATAATTTATTCGTCATTGCGAGGAGGGTGCTCTTCCCGACGAAGCAATCTCATGGCTTATGGCAGAGATTGCTTCGGGCGAAGAACAAGAGCGCCCTCGCAATGACGAGGAGAACCGCATGGCATTCTTCGACCTCTCTCTCGACGAACTAAAAAAATACAAACCCGCCCGCACCGAACCCGCGGACTTTGACTCGTTTTGGGCAAGCACCCTCGCCGAAGCGCGGACATTTCCACTGGATGCAAAATTTGAAAAAGTGGATTACGGACTTGTGGCACAAGAAACCTTTGATGTCACTTTCAATGGGTTTGGCGGGCAACCCGTCAAAGGCTGGCTCATTCTTCCAACACAACGGAAATCGAAATTGCCCGTTGTCGTCGAATTTATCGGCTATGGAGGCGGACGTCAGTTCGGGTTCAATTGGTTGCTTTGGGCAAGCGCAGGCTACGCTCATTTCGTCATGGATACCCGCGGACAAGGCAGTACCTGGTCACATGGCGATACGCCAGACTTGTATGGCGATGGCGGCAATGCCCATTATCCCGGCAGTATGACCAAAGGGATTCTCGACCCGCAGCATTATTACTATCGAAGAGTGTTCACAGATGCAGTCAGAGCTATCGAAGCAGCGACCAGCCATCCCGAAGTGGATGAGGCGCAAGTGGCTGTGACGGGCGGCTCACAAGGCGGCGGCATCTCCATTGCCGCGGCAGGGCTCATGCCCAACGTCAAAGTTGCCATGCCCGATGTGCCGTTCTTGTGTCACTATCGCCGCGCCACTGAGATCAGTGATGCGTATCCGTATAAAGAGATCGCGGAGTATTGCCATGTTCACCGCGACAAGGTCGAAACGGTCTTCAATACGCTTTCGTATTTCGACGGTGTCAACTTCTCTGCCCGCGCCAAAGCAAAAACTTTATTTTCGGTGGCACTCATGGATCAAGTCTGCCCGCCATCGACCGTGTATGCGGCATACAACCATTGGGCTGGCGAGAAAGATATCAAGACATATACCTACAATGGTCACGAAGGCGGACAAAGTTTTCATGATCTTGAGAAGTTGAAATTATTGAAGAGCAGTTGGAAATAAGAACGATATTTGAGAATCGATATTCGAATATCGATTTTATAAACCAACACCACTAGGAATTTTTTCATGACAGAAGTCGTTATTGCAGGAATAGGACAAACCGAAGTTGGCGAGCATTGGGATTTGGGTCTGCGTGACCTTGCTTATGCCGCCATCAACGATGCACTGGAAGACGCGGGCGGGCTCAAACCGCAATCGCTTTTTGTGGGCAATATGCTTGCGCCCAACCTTTCGCGTCAGGCGCATGTCGGCGCATTGATCGCAGATTATGCCGGGCTGAACGGTATCGAAGCTGTGACGGTTGAAGCCGCGGGTGCCTCCGGCGGCGCGGCGCTGCGTCAGGGGTATCTTGCGGTTGCCAGCGGATTTGTGGATGTGGCGCTTGTGTTGGGCGTTGAGAAATTTACCGATAAAGTTGGTGCAGGTGTGGATGAAGCCCTCGCCACCACCGGCGATGCCGATTATGAAGCAGTGCAAGGTATGACTCCCGCCGCGCAAGCCGCGTTATTGATGAAGCGTTACATGCACGAATACGAAGTCCCTGCCGATGGGTTCGCGGGGTTTGCACTTGCTGCCCATGTGCATGGCGCGGGCAACAAGAAAGCCATGTTCCGCAAAGCCATCAAGCCGGAAGTGTACGCCAAAGCGGAAATGGTCAGCGACCCGCTCAATATGTTTGACATGGCTCCCAATGCGGATGGCGCTGCCGCGCTCGTTCTGACTCGCCGCGAGCTGCTTCCAACTAGTTGGCCGCAGCCACTCGTGAAGATCGCTGGCTCCGCATCATCCTCTGATACCTTGGCATTGCACGACCGCAAGGACATGTTGTTCTTTGATACCGCTCAAATCTCCGCAGGCAAAGCCATGAAACAGGTCGGGCTGACGCTCGATGGCATTGACTTCTTCGAGTATCACGATGCTTTCAGTATTTTTGCGGCACTGCAATTGGAAGCGGTTGGCTTTGCGATTAAAGGTAAGGGATGGAAACTCGCTGCGGATGGTTCCATCGGTTTGAAAGGCAGCATCCCCTGCGCGACGATGGGAGGCATGAAAGCACGCGGATTCCCCGGCGGCGCTGCGGGTGTGTATCAGGCTGTCGAAGCGGCGATGCAGTTACGAGGTCAGGCTGGAGCGAACCAGGTGAAGGATGCGAAGTTCGGGTTGATCCAATCGCTAGGCGGACCGGCATCCACAACGGTCAGTCACATTCTGCAAAGACTTGATTAGACGATAGACAATTGACGACGGACGATAGATGATCGTAATGGTCTATCGTCCATCGTCTGTAGTCATTTTTAGCAACGGGGGAATGGACAAGCTAGCAAACAAAACCGCTAAGCCAAATAACAATGCAGGCACCAACCAACGCGCATTGACAATGAAATCTTGATAGAGAAGAATTCCTTGAATGCGGAGTTTTGCTAATGCAATTGCTGGCATGCTTTGGGCTGTGATGAACAGCGCTCCAATGGTCAATACTATGACAAATGCAATGGCGAAATCATTCCATGTTACAAGGGCGGGACGTTGCTCCACCTGAATGCGAGACATCACATTGGCGGTGATGCTACGCGGCATGGGTGCCAGCAGCTGGGATTTAAGCGCATCTTCGATGAGCGCATCTTGTTCTAGGCGGTTATCCATGATTCCTCCAGTTGAGCGAGAGACTTGCGGAGCTGTTCCTTGGCGCGGAAAATGCCCGTTTTGACGGTACCCAGCGGCAGGTTAAGAGTCGAGGCGATTTCTTCATAGGAAAGTTCATTCTGGTAGCGTAGAGTAATGAGTAATTGGTAATTTGAGTCGAGATTTTCAATGGCATGTTGCAGGTGGGTTCTGGTTTCGTTTGACTCAAAGATTTGAGCGGGGGTATCCAAATGTGATTCAGGGATGTCATCCATTACATCATCGCCAAGGTCGTTAAGCGAACGGCGCAGGTTGGGCAGACGGTTGTAGCAAAGGTTGGTGACGATGCGATACAGCCAGGTGCGGAATTGACTCTGCCCCTTAAAGTTGGGCAGCGCCGTCCAGGCGCGCACGAAGGTCTCCTGTGCCAGATCAAGCGCTTCGTTCTCATCTTTAACGACGCGTAAAGCAAGGTTGTAGACGTATTGTTGGTGCTCGTTCACTAGCGCTTCGAAGGCTTGAGAGTCACCTTTTTGGGCTTTTTGAACGAGGATCTGCTCAGAGAATGCCATTTTCTATTGGGTTAGACAGGGAAAGGGCGGAAAAGTTTCACTTTATAGTCTATTACTCAATCTTGAAACTTTTTCCAAAAATACCTGTCAAACGTAATAAGAAACAAAATTCAAGGAGAAATAAAATGAAAAGACCACTTGTTATTACCCTCTTGATTGTAGCACTCATGCTGGTATGCGCGGGAATCGGCTCAGTGATCTATTTTGCCAATGGCTTCTCGGTCAACAACCCGTTTGATAAGTTGAATATTTCATCCGTGCTAGAGGAAAGCAAGACCCTCAAAGTGGATACAACCAACCCTCTCACGCTGAAGGTACTCGATGATGCTGGCGCTGTCACTATCACAGGCGCCGATGTAGACACTGTACAAGTCAAGATAATCAAGACTGCTTACGATTCATCGCAAGTCCGGGCAGATGCAGAAGTTAAAGATATCAAATATACAATCGACCAAACCGGCGGCACCATCACGCTGAAATACGAACTGCCCAAATCTGTGAACTTCAGCAACAAGATCAACACCGTGGATTTTATTGTCACTGTTCCTAACGAAGTCATAGTCGATATAACCGGCAGTTCCGGCGATGTCAATGTTGCCAACACCAAAGGCAATGTCAACATCAAGAATAGTTTCGGTGATGTGACCGTAGAAAATATTGAAGGCGCACTAACCGTTCACACAAATAGTGGCAAAGTGACTGCCACGTCCATTGTGGCAAATACCGAAAACATTGATCTGAGTTCAGACTTTGGTGATGTCACCTTGAAAAAAGCGGGCGGCAAAGATATTTCCCTCGACTCAAACAGCGGCAACATCCTATTGAGTGAAGTCCGTGCCACGGGTGATCTCACAGCGAACACAGATTTCGGCAACACAGAATTTGAGAATGGCTCGGCGGATGCAATACAGGTCGAAACCAATAGCGGCAAGGTATCTCTCACCAAATTGAAAATCAGCAAGCTTCTTTTTGTAAAAAATGACTTTGGTGATATTGAATTGAATCAAGCTATGGCAGGTTCTTACGACCTACACACCAACAGCGGTGATATCACAGTTGATGGTGCCAAAGGCAAGCTCAAAGCTGATACAGATTTTGGCAACGTCACTATCAGCAATGCTCAGTCCGTTACACTGACCATTGAGACGAACAGTGGCACCATAGAATTTAGCGGCTCGTTGGGTGTGGGTCCTCACTTTGTGAAATCCGATTTTGGCGGCATTGATATCAGCCTACCTGTCGATACAAAACTGACCGTGGATCTCAAAACTGATTTTGGGAAAATCAAGTCGGAGTTACCCGTCACAGTCATCTTGACTGACGGTGCCAGGTCAGACGGCGATCAGATCTCTGGAGATATCAACGGCGGCGGTGAACAACTCACCGTACAAGCCAACAGCGGCAACATCAACATCAGAGTCAGCAGCAAATAAAACATAAAAAAATCCGGTGGCAGTAAGCAACTGTCACCGGATTTTTTATATGCTATCATTGCCAGCAAAGGACTCTCTATGAACGATATCATTCCCTGTCTTGGTGTGGTTGGCTCACTCACCATCATCTTTGGCTTTCTCGCCTTTCTCCGCTACATGAATTATAAAGAAACCATTGCGCTTGCCGAAAAGGGATTGACCAAATCAGAATCAAAACCGAACAAAAGACTTTTGAGTTGGGGGATTGTCATCACCGCACTTGGATTCGCGCTCTCACTCGGACTCTACACCATTGGCTTTGACTCCGGTGAGAACTACCCGCTTCATCTTGGACCCTGGATGTTGGGCGGCTTCGTTCCGCTTTTTCTTGGCTTGGGGCTGGTGCTCATCCATTATTTGACCGAGAAAGATTCCTAATTCGCAGTGTTGACCGCGAGAATAAATTCCAGAATTCGCTGCTGAAATTCATCTTTATTTTGTGTATCAAATAACTCTGTGCCATGCGCCATGCCGGGGTACGTCTGCCATTCTTTGGGTTCTGCTGCTAAATCAAACAATCCCTGTGACGATTCAAATGGCACGGTATCATCTTCTTCGGCAGTGATAAACAATTTGGGGGTATCCGAAGCAACGTCACCTGCTTCGATGGCAAAACCCCACTGAGGTATTTCGGCTGGAGATGCCACAACCACCAGCCCATCTGCTTGAGATTCAACCGTTAACTTGGCAGAGGCACACCCGCCTAAACTAGCACCGACCAAAATGATCTTCTTTGCTCCTTGTGCTCGCATGAAAGTGATCGCGCCGCGCAGGTCGTCCACAAATTTTTTCATCTCAGCTTCATTCGCAGGCCCAGATGCTCGGCATCCGCGCCAGAGATATGTAAGAGACATCATCCCTTGAGCGGCAGTGAGTTGCGCAAACTCTCTCCAACCAGGGGAACAATTGCCCATAACAGAGAAGATGACAGCTGTATCACCAGAGCCATAAAGCTCCCCATTTAAAGTTGCGCCATCAGGGGTTGTAAATGTGACAGCATGGTTTTCCATAATTTCCTCCATTGGTACTGCGGTCGGGTTCTCAGGCGCAAAAGCAGATTCAACAGGAGTGATAGCAAGTTCTATTTTTGGGGTTGGTTCTGCAGGTGGAACGGAATTGCCGCAGGCTTGAAATATGAGCGCAAAAAGAACGACCCATTGAAAGGCTGATAATCTTTTCATGGAATCAATATAATGAAATCCGATTTGAATGTCACCCCTCTAGCGGACTGGTTTATTCGCCGAGAGAATATGGCGTTGAATTGAGGTTTAGCCCATTTTCGGTGGCTTCGAGCTGATCGCTTTCAAAGCCGAAGAATGTCCAAAAGCGGACAGTGGGTTGACTCGCTTCAAATAGTAACGAAATCGCAGGTTCTTTATGTCCGTAGTAGCGCGAACGCCAGCCATAGGTGGAATTAGGGTCGGCACGGAAGATGGAGAATTTGCCTTCGCCGCTTGTTAGCCCGGTTTGAATTTTGTAGGTACTCGTTTCATACTTCAGAAGAAGCGAGTTTTTGTTTTGAGTGAAGGGTACATCGTTCAGTAACCAGTGCAAGGTGTAGTGATGCGGCTCATTCACTTCGAGATCGTCGATGACCAACCACCTGTCGCCTTCCAATGCCATGACCGTGCGTTTGTGGCGGACGGGCTTGTAGCCGTCGTGTTCGCCTTGCCAGAGATTCTCGGTATGCTTGAGGACTTTGCCTTTTGCCCAATTCGTCCATGTGAAGCGGCTGACGAGGGTCATTTGGTCTTTACCATCTACGGTGACGGTGTTGTGCGCGGACGTGCGAGCCAGTCCGTTGCGCCAGATGCCTTCGCCAGAGTAGAGGTAGGTTCCCGCGTCGCAAGCGATGTTGTGACTGCCAATCCACAAATCCATGTGGAGTTGGTCGGCGTGCGAGGGGCGTGATCTGAAATCTGTACAGCGAATTACGGCTTTGCTATTCTTTCCACGAAGGATATGAACTCCCCCATCGGGAAATGAAGCTTTTACCGGTTTCTTTCCTCTTTCATCTTTCTTTTCAATTTCCGTTCTGCATAACCAATAAACATCCTCGTCCCAGTCACCAGGCTCAAACATGGGTTGCCCAGTAGTGATGACCGAACCCAATTGCAACAGCGGACGGTAGTCGGTGAAGTCGCAGTTGTTGAGCGGGAGGACGAGGGCGCCATCGTTGGAGCCGTAAACGGGCATTTGTCCGGTGGCGGGGTCGATGAGGTGAGAGAGGTAGGTGATAGAGTTGGAGAGAGCAGAGATTAGATGATTAGAGAATAGAGAATTGTTGAGTCTGTCGAGTTGGATGGCGTAGAGGTAGAGATGCAGGATGAAACGATGGTAGTTGAGGGAGTACATGGAGTAACTGCCATCGGGGAAGATTTGTTTCGCGGCTTCTTCTTCGAGCAGACGTTTGCCGAGGGTGAAATACTTTTCGGCGTCTTTGAGTTCGGGGAAGAGCAGACCGACTAGCCATAGACCGAAGGCTTCGCTGATGGTGTGATTGCTGCGGGTGGAGATGGCGTAGCCGATGTTGGCGTGAATCCGTTCGGCTTGGGCGGCGACGAGTTGGGTAAATTGGGAGATTTGCTCAGGTGTGGTGGATGGAGATTGGATGAAGGCGTAGAAGCCGAATGTCCATGCCATGAGACGGAGGGCGATCTCTTGTCCGTCTTTCCAGTTGGCGCCGGTGTTGGGGGGATTGTGATTCGCCCAGTCTTGGATGAGTTGCCAGAAGGCTTGGGGGTATTTTTCGTCTTGAGTGAGGGCGTAGGCGCGGACGAGGGTGTAGACGAAGGCGAAGCGGTTCGGTTCCCAGATGAATTTGATGTCGGATGTGGAGTCGTCGGAGATTTGGGACCAGTGTAAGTCAATTGGTAATTGGTAATTGGTAATTGGGTCTTTATGCCAATTGAGAGGAAAGCCGGTTTTATGATATTCGTGAGAGAAGTATTTGAGTTCGCCGTTGAGAAGACGGTTGGATTCTTCGATGGCGTTTGTCCCGTAATCAGGGCGGGGGGACCCCGCCCCTACGTTGGGAAAGAATTTTGGTGCATGTGTTTTACGCCATGTGGTGTAGGAATCTGGTTCTGAAGGTACAGATTGTTTGAGCCAATGCTTGAGCGGACGGTCAGTCCACGCGTATTGCGGGGTTTGCAAGCGGATGAGTCCGGTACGGAGGCGGAAGGCGTAGGCGAGGCGAAAGGCTGACCAGCGTGGACCAAGCTCTCGGTAGAGGGAGGCGAGTGTTCGGAGTTTAGTCAACATTTCGTAGCCGGGAAACATAACGAGATAGGATCAGCCAGATAAGCGGAAGTCCAATAATAATTAATGGCGGGGCGTAGGGTTGACCCCAGGACCAAGCGTAGGCAAGGGCGGCGGCGAGGAGGGTGAGCAGAATGTAGAGTGCGCTGACTTGGGCGTGTTTGTAGCCAGCGATGACGAGACGTTGATAGACGTGCGTGCGATGCGCGGCGAAGACGTTCTCGCGTTTGAGAGTGCGGCGGATGAAGGTGATGCCCGCGTCCATGATGAAGGTCCACATCAGGAGGGTGCCGAGCATGAGGGCGTCGCCGCCTTCACTGGCAGAGAGGAGCGGGAGGACGGCGAAGGTGTAACCGAGGAAGGTGCTGCCTGCGTCACCCATGAAAATTTTGGCGGGTGACCAGTTGTGAAAGAGAAAACCCAAGCTGCCCGCGGCGACGGCAAACGCGACCCAATAGACGAAGTTTTGATTCGTGTTTGCGGCGAGGAACATCCAACCGAGGGCAGCGGAGAGGGCGACACCACCCGCGATGCCGTCGATGCCGTCCATGAAGTTGTAGGCGTTGGTGAGACCGACGATCCACAGGAGGGTGATGATGAAGCCGACCGCGCCAAGTTGCAGTTGTCCGAAGAGCGGAATGGTGACGGATTTGAAATAACCCATGCCCAGCACTGATGCGAGTGCGACCAAACCTTGCACGGCAAAGCGCACACGCGGACTGAGCGAATGGACGTCGTCTCGCCAGCCAAGGTAGGCAATGACCGCACCGCAGACGAGGTAGATGAGGCTGTGAGTTATGTTTGATTGGAAGGCGGCAACAATTCCTGCTGCGAGGACGACGATGACAATAGCCACGCCCCCGCCTCGTGGAGTGGGTGCAGAATGCGAACTGCGCTCGTTGGGATGGTCAATGATGCGGCGGCGTTCGGCGTATTGACGGATGATCCACACGCCGAGGGTGGAGAGGATGGTGAGGAGTGCGAAGATGAGGATGGAAGTCACAGGGGTGATTCTACTTATCGAGGACCAAAAAATTTATCCCCATTGAGGTGAATCATATGAGAGGGCATTTCTGCAATCCAAACTTCGGTCTCCCAAGCAATATCATTTGAATATTTTTTGTAAGTTACAAAGTCCAAGAAAGCTGTTACATAGATTTTTCCCGCTTTGCAGTCCGCAAAAAGTTTTTCAAGTTCAACATGCCTTTTAGGCGAGACTGGACCATGCGCCGTTACGGCTTCAATCAGGAACATCCATTTACGTTTTACATCATATAAAATCACATCAGGGAATTTTCCATGTTCAGAGACGGGAATCCCCAGTTTCTTAAAAACTGCCTCATCAAGAATAAGTGTTTTCTTTGCAGTATCGCCAAGATAAATTAGTTTTGCGCCTGGAGCAAAGCGCGGACCAAATTCTTCAACAATTGCCACTTCCAACTTGTTATGCTTTCCGGGAGAAAGTTTATATTCAATTCCTTCCGCAACATGCAGAGGAATCTTGTTGTGTTCTTTAGCTTTTTGATAAACGTCCAGCAATTTTCCTTGTTGCTCAATAAATCTTTTGAGTTGAGATTGCCATTTGGGACTACTGTAGGAACGAATCACCGCTAAAGCAGCTTCAGATAATTTATAGTTCGTTAATCCACTATTTGTTGGGCGGGCAGGGTCATCTTCATTCCGAAGCACAATGCCAGCCTGTTCAAACTGATGCAGCACCTTACGGCGAATGGTTTCGCGGCTGTTTTCTGCATACTCCCGCCCATATCTCTGTTTTATCTCAACCAGAATATCATGAACTCGAAGCATTGGATTTGTTGCCTCCCGCCATTGTGTACGCTCAGACAATTGCGCCAAAGATAGCATTGTCAAAGCAGATACTTCATTCTGTTGTGCAGAAGGCAAGCCAAGCGCCTCCAAGATTTCCTGAGCCTGTTCGATTTTTCCCATTGTGATTCTTGTCTCCTGTATCATTGGAAAATCTTCTGTAAGCAGTTTAGATGCTGAAAGTATAGAAAAAATAATATTCTCAATTTTTTCCGATGTATCTGCATGAGTCTTTTGAATTTTCTCACCAATATTTTTTACTACTTCCAATGGAGGAATGGGCAATATCCTTAACTCTGCCGCATTAACTTGAGTATTACCATTCATAATTCGGAAATAACGATCAATGATTGCACTATTCAAAACCGCGGAAAGACCAATAGTTTCAGAGGTAGAAAGCATTCCAGTTTTTCTAAATATCACATTCAAGTGATTCTCAAAACCGATTTGTTCAAATTCAAATTCTTCACAAATGAACGGAGCAGAAATCAAGCGACGGCGGTCTTCCTTTGCACTAAAACGGCGCAACAAAACATAATTTGCATTTGGAACAAGCAAAGAAGGATCATTTACTGAAACCGCTTGCGGTTTCTCAAAACCATCAAGTGGATATTCAACTTGATAAGATTTAACATTTTGCATCCACAGCAAAGGGGCAGTTCCGTTTCCCGCCTTAACTCGTTCCTTCAATAACTCTTTTGCTCGAAATGGCACAACTCGCCCTGTTGAAACTTGAAATCCAAGTTTTTCAAGCGTGTCGTTCCACTTATCAACAGTATCCAAGATTTGCTCATCAAGCAATCCAGTTGGTAATCGGAATTGGAGAAGCCCATTGTGGTCACTCAAAAAATGTTTATAAGAAACCTGGCGAGAAATAATTCCTTCTTCCAAATTTTTATCGTCATTCGACGATGAAATATTTATATAACCAGCCCAATATCGATTCTCCTGCGGCTGAAATAATTTCTCAAAAGAAAAAATTACATTTTCCTGAAGAACCGCATCATTCTTAAAAACGTCATTACGAGATTGAAAAACATGAAGTGAGAACGGAGTAACATCCTTAAGTAAGTCGCGACGAAATTCCGAGAAATAAACACCCGAGCAGAAACTACGTGGGACAATAAAAGTTGCTTTTCCTTCTGGCAAAAGCAACTTTGCGGAAAGAGCCATAAACAATGTATAGATGTTTGTATGTCCGTTTAATTTTCCGTAAACGGCTTTTACACGTCTGTCTTCTGCATTGAGTTTAAAATAAGGCGGGTTACTAATGATATGAGTAAAAGCCTTTTTACTTGACTTACTCAAATCAAATAAAGAGGGTTGGTCATCAGGAAGGCATGCAAGCACAAAATCTTCCTGAAGCACTTGCCAATTAATTTTTACTCCAACCTTATTGGCTTCCTTGCTCGCAAACTTCAAGATTTCCCTGCTTAATTCACATAACTCATTGTCTGTTTCGTAAGCCGTAATTGACATTTCAATTGAGCGTTTCTCAGCAATTAACCGCTCAATTACTGCACAAACCAATACCCCAGAACCAATTGCAGGCTCAAGTAGTGACGCACCATTCTGAATTTGACCTAACTGCTTTGCCATATGACGAGCAACAGATGGAGGCGTGAAAAATTGCCCGTTTTCCTTGAGAATATCCGCGTTCCGCTTTTCAAGGATACGTTTTCCCCGTTCATAGCTGAGAGAAACCAAATCAATAAATTCCATTGATTGAATTATACCTTCCCCCAAACTGCGCAGACTGAAACCAAAGACTTCACTACCTCACAACCTCTCTCACCTGCAAATCGGAGTAGGCGACGCCTAAATCACCCCTTAAACATCACTACGCGGTTGCGTCCCTGTTTCTTGGCATCGTAGAGTGCCTGGTCGGCGCGGGCAATCAAGTCTGCGGGCTGGGTAGAGGCGGTGGGTGTCAGCGCCGCCACGCCAATGCTGACAGTTATATATTTTGTTGGCGAACCACGGTGCGGAATTTTCAATGCCAACACTTTTTTACGCAGCGCTTCGGCGCGTTTGGCAGCGTTCTTTGCCGTGCTGCCCGGCAGAATCAACGCGAACTCTTCTCCCCCATAGCGAGCCGCCAAATCATATTGCCTGCGCCCGGCAGACATCAACACCTCCGCGATCTGGCGTAAACATTCATCTCCCTTAATATGCCCATTGGCATCATTATATTTTTTGAAGCGGTCCACATCCACCAACAGCAACGCCACAGGGCGCACATCGCGCAAAGCAGTATCCCACTCTTGATTCAAACGCGCATCAAAGTGACGTCGATTCGCCAAACCGGTCAAGCCATCGGTTAGAGAATGCCGCAAAGTCTCTTCAAAGGCATTCGCCCGCTCCAACGCAATCGCCGCTAACTCAGAAAACGCGCGGATCGTCTCCACATCCCTGGCGGTATACGGTTTGCCGGGGTACACCCGCCCCAAACTCAACGCGCCCACCACGGTCTCACCCACCATAATTGGGAAGGTACAAGCAGACATCATCTGGAATGGGTCATATTCCTTGATGCGCGAGCGGCGTTTCATATAATTCTTTATGAACTGAGGGGTACGGGTCTGAATGGCACGCTGGGTCACTGCCGCTTTCTGGATCGGCACTCGCATCCCAATATAATTTGAAACCATGGGCGTCGCCGCTTGAATGATCAACATCTCCCCATCGATCAAGTCCAAAAAGCCGATCGGCGAATCCAACAATTGAGACGCGCTCGAAAGGATGGTCTTCAGCACATCGTCCAAACTCTGGCGATGAAGCAGATCTAATGCAATTGAATACAAAGCAGACAAACGTTCATTCTGAACTTTTAAATTGGATGCCATAAACGTAGATGCGATTCTATCGGAAACCCGCCTCTTTCTTAAGGGTTAACCATCTGCCCCTTAAGTTGGATGTTTGCCGCTCAGGCATTTTTCTTCTCTCGTTTAAAAGCAAAAGCCGAAAGGGATTTCCCTTTCGGCTTTTTTGTATCAACTTGCTTCTTCCAACAACCTGCCAATCAACTCTTTGAGGTTTTTCAAATTCACCGGCTTGCTCACATACTCCGTCGCACCGGCTTCAAGGCAGCGTTCGCGGTCGCCGGTCATGGCAAGGGCGGTCAGCGCAACAATGGGCACAGAGGCGAAGCGCGGGTCCGCTCGCAGGCGGCGGGTCGCTTCGAGCCCATCCATCACTGGCATTTGAATATCCATCAAGATCAGGTCTGGCAATACTTCTTTTGCTTTTTCAAGGGCTTCTTTGCCATTGCTAACATAAGTCATTTCATAGCCTTGAAATTCAAGATAATCGCCCAAAATAATAATATTCGACTCGATATCTTCTGCCAAAAGAATCTTGCCGCGCTGAATCTTGGTTGATTCCGGTGGAGCGCTATTTTCCATTGTGGCAGCCTGCTCTTGATTTTCTTCTAAACCAACTTCATGATTCCCAGGAATATAAACCGTAAAGGTGCTGCCCTTGCCAACTTCGCTTTGAACAGCCACCCCGCCCCCGTGTAACTCTGCCAACTTTTGCACCAAAGCCAGTCCCAGCCCGGTGCCTTCGTACTGACGTGTGAGGCTGCTATCCACTTGCGTAAACGGAGTGAATAGGCGTTTCAGGTCTTCTTTTGAAATACCAATGCCGGTATCTTCCACCGAGAAATTGATACAGCCTCTGGCTGGGTCACCGACCACACGTAGAGTCACTTTGCCATTTTCAGGGGTGAACTTCACCGCATTGCTCAATAAGTTCACAAGAATTTGTTTCAGGCGGCGTTGATCTGCGATGATAAAGGGATAGTTCATATCCTGTTCGAACGAGAGATGGATCTTCTTCTTGAGCGCCATCTGCTTTACAAACACCAAACTGGATTGGCACAATTCTGAAACAATCACGTTTTCAGGCATCACATCCAATTTACCGGCTTCGATCTTGGAAAGATCAAGCAGGTCATTGATCAGCCCCAGCAAGTGTTTACCACTGCCTTCAATGGAAGAGATGTATTTATGTTGGCGTTCGCTCAAACTGCCGAACTCTCCACTGAGGAGAATTTCTGAAAAACCAAGGATGCCGTTTAAGGGGGTGCGTAGTTCATGACTCATATTCGCCAAGAACTCGTCTTTCACCCGTAATGCCCGTTCTAATTCTTTGTTGATGGTCCGCAAGGCATCTTCAGCTGCTTTGCGTTGCGAAATATCGCGCACCACGCTTTGTACCATAATGAGGTTGCCATTAGCATCTCGCACCGGCGAAAGGTTGACCTCCACAGGTACTTTATGCCCGTCTTTAGCTGTGAATAACCTCTCGTACAATGGCACCGTTTCGCCGCGGATCAATGCAGCGAGTTTGTCATCTGCATCTTTTCGTTCATTATTGTCTAAAGTAAATGGGTTTTGTTTGACCCCTCCCATGTTCAGATATTCATCCAAGGTGTAGCCTACCAGGTCCAATGCATGCTGATTGGCTCGCAGTTCTTCTCCTGTGGGAGACATCAGGAAAATGCCGTCATTAGAATTTTCAAACAAAGCGCGATAGGTCGCTTCGCTTTCACGAATGGCTAACTCTGCCTGTTTTCGCTCGGTAATGTCAATAAATGCCCCTACCAAGCCCGCTGTTTTTCCACTTTCATCCAAAAAGACGTTCTTAACAAAGATTGCTGAATGCAAGTTTCCATGCTTATCGCGGATGCTTCCTTCATAGGTTTGAAGTTCATTGCTTTGCAATAATTCAATATCTTTCTGGCGGTATAAATCTGCATGAGAGCTTTCCCAAATCTCATGGGGCAGTTTGCCATGAATCTCTTCAGCGGTTTTCCCCATCATGTTCACAAATGATTGATTGCATCCCAAATACTTGCCTTCGTTATCTTTATAGAAAACAGGGGTAGGCACAGCATTTAGCAACGCACTGGTAAAGTTGACGTTTCTCTTAAGTTCGTTCTCTGCTTGTTTACGTTCTGTATTATCAAATACCGTAGAACGGCTCATTACAAAATTACCAGAGGCATCTCGAATGGCGGTGGCACTTAGCAAAACAGGCAAGATCGAGCCATCGCTTCGGATCAGATCAATCTCCACATCTCTTATCAATCCCAATTTAGTTAGAGTGAAAAAGCTTTCATGGTATGCATCACGAGTGCGTTCCGTTATAAAGTCTGTTGCAAAACGTCCTACCAATTCTTCTGGTGTCACTCCGAGCCAACTTGATAAAGTCTGATTAATTCGTACAAACCTACCATCTACATCTACAGAATGATAACCTGTAGGTGCATTTTCATATAAGTCCTGTACCTCTGCTGTCCTTTCTTTCACGCGCTCTTCCAGGTTGCGATTCAGTTCTTGTAGGTCATTCTGCGCTACTTTAAGGTCATGAATGTCGTTGGCATTAATTAAGACCTGATTTACCTCTCCGTTTTCATCATGAAGAGGCTGAAAATTAACCCGGAACCATCGCAATTCATTGTTGACCACACTTTGCGCTTCGTAGACATATCCGTGATCAATCTTGATGACATTTTGCACTAATTCCAATTGCATGGAAGAAAATGGTTCTGGGAATAAATCATGCATTGTTTTCCCAATTAATTCCGCTGGAGGTCCACCCAACTCCTTGCCTGCCATATCATTCAAATACAAAAAGGTTCCGTTGGCATCTACGATGGAAATAGAATTATTTAAGCTCTTGATTAAACTGCGATATTTTTCTTCACTGGCGCGCAGATTATTCTCTGCATCTTTCCTAGCTGTAATATCTTCAATCAGAATTTGAACGACCAATTCCTGTTGTGGTGTGATGACCGGAACAAAGGTCACATACAGGTGAACCGATTTTCCCCATTTGGTTAAGTAATGTCTTTCTACTCTATTAATCTGTTCCGAATCCACCGTTTTCTTGAAATCGGCAGCCAGCCCAGCCTCGATCAGCGGCGCAAAGGTCAACAGGTTAATCTGCCTTGTCGCTTCTATGGATGGAGAGCCTAAAATCTGCAAAGTCGCCGAATTGGCTTCCAGGATATCTCCGCTTACACTTACCAACAAAACACCGATTGGCATTTCTTTGTACAAGGTTCGATATTTTTCTTCGCTCTCACGGAGTTTATCAAACGCCCAAATACGCAAAATGATCGCTGACATTTGACGGCTGATGGTGCGAATCCGCTTCAGGTCGTCTTCATCAAAGGATGTGTGACTCGAAAGCTCAATCAAGCCGATAACATCCCCTGAAAAGAAGAGCGGCATCGCGAAGATCGTATTGATATCAATCACTTTTTGAATTTGCGGAATCGCTTTTCGGATCAATGGGCGCACGATATCTGGCAAGGTAGGTGTATCTACAAATTCTTCGATCCATTGTCTTATCGTAGCAGGGTCATTGATCAAAGTTCCCTGCTCATTGGATAAAAGCTGCTTGAAGTAGCCGTCTTCTCGAATAGGCACTTGAACACGGGGTATTGCACGCCCAATCAATTTTTCAATCCGCTCAATGCGTTTACCAGAAAGGGTCAGGTTCTGAAGCTCAGCATACTTCCTATCCGGGCTCAGTAAATATACAGATAAATCCTGGCAATCAAACATGTTGCGTGCGTCTTGAATAAGAGTATTCAAGATATTCGATAAAGGCTCACCCCGGTTGGCAGCATCGTTCAAGGTGTTGATAAGAAGCAAATCTTCACCGCGCTTCCGTATCTCTTCTTCAGATAATTTCCGTTCAGTAATGTTCAGGTGCGTACCGAACATCCGCAAAGGTTTTCCATCTGCATCCCATTCCATTACCTTGCCACGGTCCACTACCCAAACCCATGACCCGTCTTTATGGCGCATCCGAACTTCACATTCGTAGAACTCTGTCTCTTTCGCAAAATGTTTTTGCAATAATGTTTCAGAGAGTTTTAGGTCATCTGGGTGGCATAAATCTACCCATGTCTGAATACTGATCGGTTCAAGCTCTTGCAAGGAATAGCCTACAATTTGTGCCCAACGGTCATTGAAAACAGTCTCCCCCGTTTGCACATTCCAATCCCACATACCAGCATTGGCACCTTTCAATGCCATTTCGAGCCGCAAGCGGCTTTCTTGCAAGGCGGCTTCAGCTATCTTTCTTTGTGTAACATCAGAAGCAAATCCATTCCATAAAATGGTTCCATCTGCCTCTTGGAGTGGCATGGAAAATCCTTCGATCCAAATGTTTCCTTTTGTAGGGTGACGATATTCGTATTCATTTCGCCAGGGTTGCAAGGTTTGCGCTGATTCTTTTACGCTCTGCATTAATCTTTTCAGTTGGTCTTGCGAAACCCCTGCAGCAAGGGCATCGATATTTTCCCGAACATCATCACGAGACAACCCATACAATTCTTCAAAGGCTTTGCTTGTATAGGGAATACTGAAAGAACCATCTGGTCGAAGTTGGAAGGTAAGAATAGCTCCGGGAATCGTATCCGCAATCCCTGCCAAGCGCGCTTGTTCTGCTCGTAAGGCTTCCTCGGTTTGTTTTCTCTCTGTAATATCCTGCACGATCGACAACATGCGGATGGGTTTTCCATCCTCGTTGTAAGAAAACTTTCCTTGTTGGTGCAACCAACGCTCACGTCCATCTTTTAATTGGATACAGTATTCATAATCCATGTCTGTATGATTCTGAATGGCTTGTAAATCCAACTCGTGAATGCGTTCTGCTTCCCCCGGTTTCATCATGTTTGAAATGATTTCTTTTGATATTTTTGACTCATACGGTATCTCAAGAATATCGTAAAGCTCATCTGAACATATAAGACCTTGTCCGCTGCCATTCCATTCCATATGACCAATACGCCCAATGCGTTGAGCCTCGGTCAGTAATGCCTGACTTTTGGTTAAAGCTTCTTCTGCTAATTTCCGCTCATGAATATCGCGGAAGTTAATGATGATCGCTTCCACACTGGGCAAAAAGAGCAAATTGCTAAATGTACTTTCGATCCAACGCCATTCTCCATTCTTATGAAGGAAACGATATTGTAGTGTCGGTATATAAGCTGGCTCCGCGATCAAGTGTTCAAGTTCTTTCAACACCATTGGAAGGTCTTCAGGGTGTGTAAATTGCTCTGGCATGCTCTGCAAGGTCTCATCTATGCTATAGCCAAAGAGACGATTCACCGATGGGCTGGCATACTTAAAGTGACCATCTGAGCCTACTAACACAATTCCATCTGGGGCATTTTCGATTAATGCACGATACCGTTGCTCAGCCAGGCGAGCTTCTTCTTCCGCTTGTTTACGGTCAGTAATATCACGTGCGATACTCATCACGACCATTTTCCCCATGTAAGAGACCAAGCTACTACTAACTTCAATCGGTATCTTCCTGCCACTCTTTGTGATATGGCTAGTTTCAAATACCTGTCTTTTTTCCACCTTCAATCTATCGACAAGCTGCTTAATTTTCTCTGGCTCAATTCCAGAATCAATATCTGAAATTTTCATAGAGAGTAATTCTTCTCGTGTATATCCCAATGTCTTTACAGCAGCATCGTTGACATCCAAAAAACGGGTATCAAAATCGATTACCCATACGGTATCGTTCATACCATTGATAAGTTCGCGATATTTCCTTTCGCTTTCACGTAATTTTTCATCTGCCAGTTTTCGTTCGGTAATCACTTCAGAAAAGAAAATAAGCCCACCCACCTCGCCATTCGCTTGATGCCAAGGGCGAAGTTCATAACGTACCCAATCAGAGGAACCATCTTTACGGACAAGTAAATCTTCATTTTTCTTATCAACTTCGCCCATCAAACAGCGCTGGTGGATGCGCCGATGGTCTTCGGTCATCTCTGGGAAAATCTCATAGTGTGAACGTCCCACCAAATCCACATCGCCAAGATGATAATCAATTAGATATCGTTTACTGGCAATGATATAACGCATCTCACGGTCATACATGGCAATGGCAGCCGGGCTATGCTCAATGAAGAGGCGAAGCATCTGCTCATTTTTACGCAAATCCTCTTCCGCTTGTTTGCGCCCTGTAATTTCAACACCCATACATTGAATTTCATAAGGTTGATCTAATTCATCGGTTAGACAAATGAACTCCCATAATGTAGTGCGGATACTACCGTTTTTAGCAGGTTTATCAATTTCAACAGTGAAAACCTTGCCCGGCTCAGCAACACATTGATTAACAATGTCCACTACACGTTCATGATGATGGCGGCACACTGCTGTAAGTACATAGGCGTTTTGAATTCCGCTAGCCTCGTATAACCACCCAAATTCTTTCTCAAACTGTGCATTCCAATAAGAATATTTCCCCTCCATATTTACGCGGATCACATAATGAGATTGAGAATCTACCAAAGATTTCAATCTCTTTTCACTGGCAACTAATGCTGTTTCAGAGAGCTTTCGATCCGTAATATCGATGCCGATCGATTGGAATTCAAGCACTTCGCCATCATTCCCTAAAATTGGCGTGTCCACCCAATGATAATGATGGGTCTTTCCATCTTTCAGCGTAACAGGGTGGTCATACACAACTGTGCGCGGATGTTCAGTCACTTCGCTATAAAAAGTGGCAGTTGAAGCACGTGCTGCTTCTGGTAGAAGGTCAATCCATTTTTTACCTTCGGCATTACCTGTAATATTAAAAATATTTCTGTATTTTTCATTGGCATATGTCAGCGTTGTATCTGGCAGCCAACGACAGATACTGACATCCAGCGTCTCAACCAGTGAATGATATTGCTTCTCTCTAAAACGCAAATCACGCTCGGCTTGTTTGCGTGAAGTAATATCCACGCCCGTGGCGAGGTTGCACAATATCCCTCTAATCTCAACAAGGTCAAATGAAATGAGTAAGGTACGAAGGTCACCGGTATTGGTCCAAAATTCAAGTTCAATATCATGCACTCCACCTTTAGATCGCAATTCGTCCATGATGCGCTTTTGTTTAAACGGATCCTGCCACAGATTTAAATCGTATATTGAATGACCGATCAAATCATCGCGATCAAAACCAGTTTGCAGGCAGAATGATTCGTTTACATCTAAAATAATGCCATCTTCAAACTTAACAATAAGTTGAACAGCCGGGTTGGCATGAAACATGCGTGAAAAACGTTCTTCATTTTCTCGTAATGCTTCTTCTGCCTTTTTTCGGTCAGATATATCTTTATGGGTTCCGATCACACGCAGAGGTTTATGATCTTCTGACCATTCCATTACTTTGCCACTATCCAAAACCCATAAATAGGTTCCATCTTTACGAAGAACCCGATGTTCGCTCTTATAGATCTGTGTCTCACCATCAAGATGCCTTTTCACCTCTTTCATTACGCCGGGAAGATCATCTCGGTGAACACGGCTGGACCATTCTTCCAAGGTATTACCGATTTCCCCATCTTCATACCCCAACATAGACTTCCAACGTTTTGAATAAAAAACGGTATTAGTCTGTGGATCCCAATCCCATACGCCTTCATCCGCCCCATCCAATGCAAACTGCCAACGTTGCTCCGCTTGTAGCTTCTCCGTCACATCGTTCATAACAGTAAGAAGCAATTTTTGTTCGGGTGTGTTTATAAATTCTGCTGAAAAAATACCATGTCTAATCTCCCCTGTCTTTGCACGTACAAGTACATGTTCATTCTTTAGAAATCCCTGGTCTCGCATCCGCAAGAGCAGTTCTTGTCTTTGTTGTGGGTCTACAAACAGGTTTAACTCTGTTGCGGTCTTACTAAGTACCTCTTCTCGCGAAAACCCCAAAGTATTCAAAAAAGCTTCGTTGACTTCGATATACCTTCCAGTTGTCTGATCCGTTAGTGCCATTTGAGATGGACTTGCCCGAAACACACTGGCAAAATGCTGTTCGACCCGATCCCTCCCCAGAGCTTCTTCAAGCTCAGCCACTCGCTTTTGAGCCGCTTCCAAGTCAGCTTGAATATCCATCTTGGTTTTATTTTTGGGCATAAATATCTCCAGGCACGATGGGTATTTTTTCTAAATCAAGAAGGCTGTTATTTATTGCTACTACAATAATTCCATAATTATCATGATATTCTTCATCAGCCTTATAGAATATTGAGCATCGCCTTCTTTTTAGCACAATACCAACATAATTTGTTATATTATTACTTACCCAAGACGGCATGAACATGGGGGGATTCCCCACCTACGTTTTAGCTAATTTCCCCTCTTCTATTCGCTTATAGAATGGAATACTTCACTTTATTGATCTACCTGTATTTCCGTTCGAATCCCCTCTTCAAAACCACGCGGGCTGAAGTCAAAATCTTTTTGAGCTTCTTCATAGGAGAACGCCTTATTCTCATTCAAACGAAGCACTTGTTCAGCCTTGATCGGCAGGCGCAATTTCATCCGCTCGGTGAGTTGCAAAACGCGGACAATGGGCATGTATGGCAGGTGCAACTTCCACACTCGCTTGCCAAGAGCAGATGCAACCGTGTCGATCACTTGGTTATAGGTCAGCGGGGCTTTTCCGGCGATGTTGTAGCTTTTGCCAATGGTCGCATCATTTTTCAAAGCCAGCAGCACGGCTTGAGCAACATCATCTACAAAGATGGGCTGTTGCAAAGATTCACCGTCGCCGAAGATGGGCATGACGGGTGTGATGCGCAACAAACGAATCAGCCGCCACATGTTGCGGTCACGCGGACTGCCATAGATCATCGTCGGGCGCAGTATGGTGTAGTCCAGTCCGCTGGCTTGAATGGCTTCTTCGGCGGCAAGGCGAATAGATTTACTGCCTGCATTCAACTGGGTGAAGATGGCAGTGGTGCTGATGAAAAGTCCGCGCTTCACGCCCGCCTCTTTCATGGACTTTAGAATGGATTCTGCGTGCCCGAAGCCGAGCGATGCGATGTTGACAAGAGCGTCCGCGCCGCGCAGGGCGGCGGTGAATGTTTCAGGGTTGGCGAAATCACCTGTCGCCCACTCCACGGTCAGCGCGGAAAGAGGCGACCGGTCGCTTGTGGGGCGAGCAAAGACGCGGACTTCGAATCCGCTTTTGAGGAGGAGAGGGACAAGGCGTGAGCCGGTAAATCCAGTTGCACCTGTAACGAGAACTTTCATAAAAGATTCAACCACGAAGGGCCACAAAGGAAAAACTTTAGTGACCCTTGGTCTCCTTTGCGGTGAGAGAATTTAGCAGGGCGAGTGTTTCATTCAACTTATCGCGGCGGTCTAAATTTTTGACGAGGTATTCGCGGGCGTTTGCGCCCATCTCTTTGACCTGAGCAGGGTTGTGCGAGAGTTCGAGAATTTTTTGCGCGAGCATGGCATCATCCGCCGGGTTGACATAGACACCGCCGCGCGAAGCTTCGATGAGGTCGCGGGTGATGCCATCGATGACGATAATGCTGGCACGACCGGCTGCCATGTAGTCGAAGACTTTGTTGGGGTAGGTGGTGCGAAAAGCGGGAATGTCTTGCAGGATGGCAAGACAGGCGTCGGCGGAGGCGACGATGAGTGGCATGTCCTTTTTGGGACGCGTGCCTGCAAAGATGACGTTGGTGAGATTCTTGTTTTTGGCTTCGGTTTCAAGGCGGGTCTTCTCTTTGCCATCGCCGAACAATACAAACTTAATTATTTCTTCTTTCTTCAATCTTTCAGCGGCGCGCAACAAGGTATCAATATCATTCGCCTGTCCCAACGCACCCGCATACAAGACCACAAATTTATCTTCAAGGTTGAGCTCTTTGCGAATGGACGAACCGTCAACCGAGGGGTTGAACATGTTTACGTCTGTACCGTAAGGAATGTAGGTCACTTTATTGGCGGGCACATTTTTGGCGAGCATATACTCACGGTATGCAGGGGAATTCACCAAGATGTGATTGGCGCGTTTGTATAAAAAGTTTTCGAGCCAGCGTGAGAGTGCAATGATGACCGGATTTTTTAGCACGCCCATACTGATGCCGAACTCGGGCCACAGGTCGCGCACTTCGAGCAGGAAGGGTTTGCGACGAAGAACAGCCACCACCCAAGCCGAAACGACTTGAAAGATGGGGGGCGTGGTGCCCAGCACGAGGTCCACATCTTTGACGCGTAACGCGGTCAAGATCGAAGAGAACATAAAACTAAAGAAGGCGATGATGCGCCAAAAGTAACTGCGATGAATGGCAGGGTAAATGTAGGAGCGCAAGACGCGCACGCCGTCGAAGTTTTGCTCAGCGTAGAGACCTGTCCGCTCGACGGTGCGTTGACCGGTTTGATAGTTCAAGTCACTGGCGACGATGATGAGTTCGTGTCCGCGCTCTTTGAGGTACTTCCCCATTTCGAAATGACGGGTGTGCCCGGGTTCTTCGGGCGAGACAAAGACTTGATTGATGAGTAGGATTTTCATGCGAAGAGAGATTATAGCGTATGAGAATCGGGAATTGAGATTGGTAAATTGGGGTCGACATGGCTTGCTTCATTCTCGCATACGTGATTTGAAATCTATCTTAATTGCAAATCTGGCTACGCGCAGAGAGCGAACTCTGAGAGTCTTTGAGAGTTTAGCTGCGTAGAATTATATTCAACGAAAGGAATTGCACACATGGAAATCCCTCGACACTGGCGTCTCAAAAAACAACGATATGGTCTCGTCGGTGAGGTCTGCCCTCACTGCGATCACAAGATCTTCCCCCCACGCGATGTCTGCCCGAACTGCGGCGACGAAGCCAAGGACTTATTTACTTTTAGCGGCAAAGGCGAAGTGTATTCCTACACCACCATTTATGAAGCCCCGGCTGGCTACGAATCCCAGGCTCCCTACACGGTGGCGTTGGTCAAACTTGAAGAAGGTCCCATGGTGACGGCTCAGTTGACCGATGTGGACAACGATGAAGTCCAGATCGGCATGCCCGTTGAGATGGTCACCCGCAAGATGCGCAATGACGGCGATGAGCGTGGGTTGATCGTGTACGGGTATAAATTTAGACCCACAGTCAAACAACCCATTACTGTATAAACTGGTCATTCTCGATATAAAACCAGGACAGGAAAATTTTCTGTCCTGGTTTTATTTTTTATCTTGACCCTATTTATATTGTCTATTTTTCAAGAAAATACAGTGCGTGACGCATGATTATTGAAGAAGACATGTATTCTTGCGTCAATAATCTAAAACCTAAATTTTCAAAAATAGTACGCCACTCTTTGTCGCTTTTGTTTGTATGAGGCTGATCATAAAATTCAAGATTCATGAGGCTGTCCAATGCGGCTGTAAGGGATTTATGGAATGGAGAGGTTACTATATCTTCAAGGATGATGATCTTTTTTGATACCCGCTTTGCTTCAGCTAATACTTTGGCGGGATCAGGCGTATGGTGCAAAACGAACAGAATCAAAGATGTATCGAATTGATCATCCTTGAATGGCATTCTGTCACCATCATACAGAGCAGGCAAAACCGTGTCAACAATGCTATAGTTCTCAACATCCAAAGGGAAAACACATAGTCCCTGATCGATCAACACCTCGGTCACAGTGCAACTGGCTGGACCAATATCCAGAATGAGTTCGTCCTCACTTAAGTGAGGAGATACCAAACCAGCCAAATCCCTTGCTCTGGCTTTCAATATCCGATATATAAGGTTTTTAGAGAACTGATATCGATACAAAATATCAAGGATTTTATTTGAACTCTCCATTGCGTAGTGTTCCTCTCTAAACTTTAAGTCGGTATCTCGAATTGAAACTAACTGAATAATTACACTTCAAAAATTATAGTATATTGTAATCAATGAGTATCACAGTTTTAGCAATCGGCTCTCAGGGAGATGTTCTCCCGTATCTAGCCTTAGCGGTTGGATTGAAGACTGCGGGGTACAAGGTTAGATTCGCAGCGAACTCAAATTTTTCAGACGTGACAGCCAGTTATGGGCTGGATTTTTTTTCGATCAACCTAGACTCCTATGAGTTTACGCAAAATAGCAAAACACAATCCTGGCTGGACGCTGAATCAATTCCCAGCTTAATTCTGAGCACCAACCGAGTGATCCGTCCCATGTTGGACAAGATCATAAAAGATGTTTTCACTGCCTGCGTGGGAAGTGAAGCGGTTGTTTATCATAGTTATGCATTGCCCTTTGTGTATCATATCGGCAAAAAGCTAAATATTCCCTGCATCCCAGCGAGCTTGCATCCAATGCCTACAAGGTCGTATCCGGCAATTCTTTCGAACATGATGCGCAGCCCTAGCAAGACTCTGAACTTATTGACGCATTTGCTGGTTCACCAAATTTCCTGGCAGGTATTTCTGCCCGTGGTCCGCAAGCACTGGAATGGACATCCTCCCCTCCCACTCATTGGACCTTATCGGGATATTTTGAAAGGACCACAGCCAGTAATATGTGGATATAGCCCTTCTGTGCTTCCAGTGTCTGAAGACCTTCCGCAACATGTATCCATTACTGGGTATTGGTTTCTCAATCCACATCCTACTTGGCAGCCTGACCCGGCATTGATTGAATTTCTAAAGTCAACTCCGAAGCCGATCTATATTGGTTTTGGCAGTATGGGAAACCCTGCAAAAAACAAAGACACAGCAAATATCATTCTTGAAACTATTGCGCGGACAGGCGTGAGAGCGGTTCTTTCCACCGGGTGGAGCGGGTTAGGCACTGACCGTCCGTTGCCAGAGAATGTTTTTCTTGTTAAAGATACTCCTCATCGTTGGTTATTTCCACAAATGGCTGCCGTTGTCCATCATGGCGGGGCTGGGACGACCGGCGCCGCGTTAAGTGCTGGTGTGCCAAGTTTGATCATTCCGCATTTTGGTGACCAGTATTATTGGGGTAGGCGTGTTGCTGAACTCGGTGTCGGACCTAATCCCATTGAACGAAAGAAACTTTCAGCAGAAAACCTTGCTGAAGCAATTTCAATCGCATTAAATGACTCCGCGATGCGCGAACGAGCAAGCCGTTTGGGTGCAGCGATCAGTGCAGAGGATGGGGTTAATAGAGCAGTGCAGATAATTCAAAAACATATTTAGTGAGCGGGCAACTCTGAATAAGCAAAAAATCTAAAATCAAATTCAGCACCTTCTACTGCAACAGCACCTGCATAATTTGGGTCAACATCCAATGAGCGTAATGCCCAGCAAGCGGCTTCTTTTTCATCTGGACGGGTTGCGCGGAGAATGGCAGGTTGACCAGGGGTAAGTGAAACGTCAAAACTTTCCAACGGTAAAGCCAGCCCCAATCCTTGCGCTTTGATATAGGCTTCTTTGCGAGTCCAGCAAGTAAAAAAACCATTGACCCTTTTTTCAATTGGCAATGACTGCAATTCAGCGACCTCTGCCTTTGAGAAATATTGTTGCGCAATCACATGGGACGAAATCCCCTGGCGAATGTGTTCCACATCCACACCGATCTTTCGTCCTTGCGTAACAGCAATCAGGGCGAAATCGCCGGAATGAGAGAGATTGAATTCCAAAGAAGAATTATCCAAGGCAGGCTTTCCATATTGATTTACGGAAAAGGTCAGTTCAGCAGGATTACGATGAAGATAATGCCCCAATATTTTTCGCAGAACACCATGAGCGATAACAAACCGGTTCTTATCTACCTCGAAATGGAAGCGAGCGGCTCTTTCTTTTTCATTCGCTGACAGGGTGGATTCGACCGATTTAACGGAAGCAGCTAAAAAGTCCAGCGAGAGGCGCCAAACATCAACGTGATGACTCTCTAGATTAAATGAGTCAGGTGGAGGAGTCCAGTTAGTTTTTTGCATGGTAAGCCCTTATATCGGTGACGATGGAGTCTATTACCGAGCGACGCGCCGTGTTTATAAAAAAATGGTCGCCTGAAAAAATCTTTGACCTGAAGTCGTTGTTGGTATGATACGCCCAGGCATCCAAACGAGTACGGTCTACATGAGAGTCATCTGCGCCGCCAAAAGCAATGATGGGACATCTCAGCCGCTGTTCGCTATGTGCATATTGATAATTTTCAATGGCTTCAAAATCAGCACGCAAGACCGGCAGAAGCAAGTCCATTAGTTCTGTATTGCTCACCACTTCGGCAGGAAGTCCATTGAGATCTTGGAGAGATTTTATAAATTCAACATCAGATAGGTCATGAATGGGATGATTGGGATTGGGTATATGCGGAGCACCGTATGCCGAGACAAAAAGGACCTGCGGTTGAGAGGTTATGCGGCGCGCAACCTCAAAAGCAAGCACAGCCCCCAAACTATGACCAAAGAAAAAGAATGGCTTATCCAAGTCAGATTGAATGGCATTTGCAATTTCTTCGGCTAAAACTAAAAGTTCCTTAATCGGAGGTTCATTAAAGCGCGAACCCCTGCCGGGATAATGAACAATGCTTATCTCCATTTCATTTGGAAAATCGGCAGCCCATTTATTAAACGACGATGGAGCGCCACCTGCATATGGGAAAATAAACAGTCGGGCACTTGCGCTTAAATTGGGTTGTGGACAAACAAGCCACCGATTTTTCATGACCAAATTCCATTTACTTAATTTTGAGTGTTGACGTCAGGAATGCCTTCTGATGTGAAATATTTTAGGTACCGCGAAAGTAGTGGACCATTAACAGGGTGGCAGATAATCCCGCTGTCTTTCAATCTCGTGAGTGTGTTAGAGAGATCAAACTCTGGCATGAAGACTTGTTTTTCTTCCACTTCTTCGAGCAAGGGCAGATAAGGTTCCCATCCTTCGGAGGGCATATAAGCGGTTTGTCTAAAAAGTTCGGCACGCCATTCATCGAACGATAATTTGCGGGCATTGAAACCTTGCTCAGTCAACCATTCGGCGAGTTTACTAAAATGAAGCGCTTCGGGATTATCGAGGTGATAAACCTTGCTGAAGTTTTCCGGGTTTTGAGAAAGCCTCACTATTGCAGCACTCACAAAATCCACCGGCACAATGTTGACCATCACATCAAGCGTAGGCACACTTCCCAAAAGAATGCAAGCACGGGTCATGCTTGATATCAGATTGTCGTTGTTCCATGCGCCAGAGATGCTATGACCCGAAACTAAGCCGGGCCGATAAATAGCATACGGGATCCCGCGCTCGCCTGCCTGCTTCATCAACTTCTCTGCCACCCATTTACTCTGGGCATAACCACCGAACGGAGCGCCAACTTTATCCAAATCCACGTCTTCGCGGATAATACGCCCGTCATTCGCATCGCCCGAATACAAAATGGATAAGGTCGAGACGAAATGAACGGGTTTTAGTCTTGTGTGGCTTGCAAGCCGTAAAACTTCCTGCGTCCCTAGCACGTTAGAAGCTTTATGTGCATGATATGGATACACAAAATTAACCAACGCACCGTTATGGTAGATCACATCGATCTCATGGGTGAGTTGATCAAAGGTTTCCTGTGTAAGACCCAGGCGAGGTTCGCCCAAATCACCAAGTACGGGTTTAATGCGCGTTGCAAACGCATCATCCCACAATAAATATTTGTTCAGGTTCTTCTTCAAACGTTGGATGCCTATTGCAACATCTTCCGCACGCAACAGACAATATACATCCGCAGATGTCATCTTGAGCAAATCATGCAGTAGAAATGCTCCAACAAAACCTGTTGCCCCTGTGAGTAAGATGTGTTTTGGTTCAGCTACATGGTTATAAACAAAATCGCCTGCAGAAATATCAGAGGCGAGTTGTGCTTCTGCCGCTAACTTCTCCAGACTTAATTGTCCGCTCTGAATAAACGTGCCTCGGCTGGCATACACCACTTCCCCTTCGCCTTTGATCGCCACATCAATGATCCTTGCCAGGTTGGCAACTGTGGGTTGTTCGAATAAAGCACGCAAAGGCAAATGCGCTGTTTCCAGGTTGTATTTTTCACGCAACTTAAAGACCAGGCGCGTTCCCAACAACGAATGACCGCCCAGATCAAAAAAGTTATCGTGCACACCCACGGCGAAATGACCGTTGGAATTCTCCAACCCAAGAACTTCCGCACAGATCAATGCCAATTCTTTTTCTAAAGTTGTACGTGGAGCAACATACGGCAAGCGAAGATCAGGTCGTGCCTGTGTCGGTTGCGGCAATGCTTTGCGGTCCACTTTTCCATTGGGTGTTAGCGGCAGGGATTCAACATTCATAAAAATGGATGGAACCATGTACTCAGGAAGTGTCTTCCGCAGGTATTCACGCAATTGATGTGCATCCGCTTCACTCTCAGCCGAAGCGGGTACTACATAAGCAACCAGACTCGCATCTGATGTCTTTTCCTTCCACGCCACCACGACAGCTTGCCGCACGGACGGATGACTCGCCAGACGCACTTCAATTTCGCCCGTCTCAATACGGAACCCGCGGACTTTCACCTGCTGGTCGCTGCGCCCAAAGAATTCGATATTTCCATCTGGGAGATAGCGGGCAACATCGCCGGTCTTGTAAATCGTGGAAGAACCATCAAACGGATTTGGAATGAACCGCTCAGCCGTCAACTCGGGGCGATTCAAATATCCACGGCTGACGCCATCTCCGCCGATGTAAAGGTCACCGATCACTCCCACAGGGACAGGCTGCAATTCGGAATCCAGAATATAGATTTGTGTATTTGCAATCGGTCTCCCAACGGGAATCGTATTCGATACACTATGCACTTCATTAGAAGTTACCTGATACAACGTAGACCAAATCGTCGTCTCGGTGGGACCATACAGATTCCACACTTCCGCACCGCGTTCCAACAACTTATCTGCCAAGTCGGAGACCAATGCTTCACCGCCGCACAGGATCTTGAGGTCAGCTTTCCCCTTCCAACCCGCCTCAAGCAAGGATCGCCAACTAGCAGGTGTTGCCTGCATCACGGTAGCATTGAACCGTGTCAGTGCATCAGCCAGAAGCGTTCCATCTGCAACGATCTCTGAACTGGCGATCACGACCCGCGCTCCAACCGTCAGTGGCAGTAGCAATTCCAAAACAGCAATATCAAATGAAAGCGTGGTGACCGCAAGAAGTGTATCCTCTGAATTGATCTTCAAACTCTCCCGCATGGAGCACAGGAAATTGACCACCGCCTGATGGTGAATTTGAACTCCCTTAGGCTTGCCAGTTGAGCCCGAAGTATATATAACGTAAGCAAGGTCACTAGGTTTGGCTTCTTTCTTCTTTCCTTTTTTCGCTGACACTTTTTCTAAAGCATCCAAACAAATGACCTGTGCCTTATGCTCCGGCATAGTCTCTTGAAGGCTAGTTTGCGTGAGAATAAAAGACGCTTCTGAATCAGCCAGCATAAACGCAAGCCGTTCTGTAGGGAATGACGGGTCCAAAGGCAGATAAGTACCGCCAGCCTTGAGGGCACTCAGCATCGCAACCACCATATCAAGTGACCGCTTCACATAGATGCCAACCAGAATCCCCGGCTTGACTCCTTGAGCAATCAGAATTTTTGCCAGTTCATCAGCACGCTTATCCAATTCTTTGTATGTCAGGCTTTGATTTTCAAATTGAAGGGCGACTGCATTGGGTGTGCGTTTCACCTGCTCTTGAAACAAATCATGAATGCAAAGCTCGCACGGATAATCCATTTGGGTCTCATTCCACTGGATGAGGATTTTCTCGCGTTCCGATTCGCTCAACAATGAGTAGGAAGAGATAGGCTTTAACGGGTTGGAAACAACATCCTGCAATAAATTGTAAAAATTCTCCAACATGCGCCGGATGGTTGCAGAGTCAAACAGATCGATATTGTATTGAAGAGCCGCCGCCAGCCCATCGTCCGTTTCTGCCATCATCAGGGTCATGTCAAACTGTGCAGGCTCACCTTTCAACGCAATGGATTCAATGACTAGGTCGTTCATTTCCATTCGCGCACCGTCAATTCCCAGCGCAAAGGGACTAAGCGCCTGTACATCCGCTTCCTGCGCTTTTTGCAGAATGAACATGGTTTCAAAAAGCGGAGGTCGGCTGGAGTCGCGTTGTAATCCCAAACGTTTGGAAAGTAACGCGGGCGGATAATCTTGATGCTCAAATGCACCAAGCGTCGTCTGTCGGACGCGCTGAAGGATATCTTGGAATGTGGGCTTGCCGGAAAAATCCGCGCGCAGTGCAATTGGGTTGATGAAGTAACCGATCAGGTCAGTCAATTCCGAGTGGCTTCGCCCGGCGGTGACAGATCCAACCACAAAGTCCTCTTGATTCGAATAACGATGCAATAAAGTTTGGAAGGCGGCTAACAGAGTCATAAACAGGGTCGAGCCGTTTTCCTGCGCCAGAGATTTCAAGCCTTTGTACAACTCGCCATCCATGAGGATATGTTCAGAGTCACCGCGATACGTTTGCATCGCCTTGCGCGGGCGGTCGGTCGGCAAATTCAACGCGGGCAATTCACCAGAGAGTTTATTCTGCCAATACTCCCAAAGCTTCTCCCCTTGCGCGCTCTCCAACATCGTCCCCTGCCAGCGGACATAATCTGAGTAACGCGCTTGAAGTTTCGGCAAGTCAATGCGCTCGCCAGATTTATTCGCTTGATACGCTGCAAGCAGTTCACGCACGAATATCGTCATCGACCAAAAATCGGTGATGATGTGATCCATCGAAAGCAAAAGAATGTTTTCGGAATTTTCTTTCGTCCTGAATAACAGTACGCGGATGGCTACCTCATTTTCCAAGTCAAATGAACGATGCGCCTCATAAGCAAGCCTGCCACGCAACTCTTCTAATTCAATACCCGCCGCATCGATGACTTGGATTTGAACGCTTGTCGTCGCATGGACGCGCTGAACAGGCTCACCATCCACAACATGGAAAGTACTGCGCAATGCTTCGTGACGGTCGGCCACTTGCTTCAGTGCGAGTTCAAGAGCTACTACATCCAAGTCACCAAGAATACGGACCGCTCCCGCCACATTGAATGAATTATCTTCAGGCAAAAGTTGATGCAGGAACCAGAGCGCCTGCTGCCCATACGAAAGCGGACTCTCATCTGACGGTTCTTGTGAAATAAGAAGCGGCGCCTCATTCTTAACCTCAGGCGAATCCAGTTCCCCAAGCATTTCCCCAGCCAGGCTGGAGATCGTCGGACCCTGAAGCAGAGTCGCAATCGAAAGATTGACTCCCAATTTCGATTCGAGCGAATTCTTGAGTTCGATTGCCATCAGCGAATCGAGACCAACTGTATCCAGCGGTTGATTCAAATCCAATCGGGCGGAGTCCATGCCCAAGATGCGGACGGCGTTTCGCTGAATAAAATCTTCCAAAACATGTTGGCGTTTCGCTGGTTCTGTATTCAATAGAAGAGAGCGATCCAGATCATTTGCTGGAAGCTGTTTTGCTTTTTGTACTTTCTGTTGGCTTGGAGCCTTGCCATTATTTTTTTCAGGTCGAGCCACCTGAGGTTTTTCGTGAGTGACAAACTTTTTCTCACCAGTTTCAAACCAATAGCGTTGACGGTCAAATGGATAATTGGGCAGAGAAACTTTTTGACGTGAATAGCCTTCATCGAAGGCAGCCCAGTTTACATCCACACCTTGGGTGTAGAGTTTGCCAAGGCTGTCTAAAATGACCTGCCAGTCATCCTGTCCCTGACGCAAAGAGGGCAGCCATGCGGCTTTGGATTCTGGCAAGCAACGTTTGCCCATACTCAACAACGTGGGGCTTGGACCAATTTCAATGAAGGTATCAATGCCGAGGTCCGAGAGAGATTGCATCCCTTCGGCAAATTTCACCTCCGCACGGATGTGCTGCCGCCAGTAAGAAGCGCCAGGTACAGAATCAGGTTCGAGAATACTGCCGAACAGGTTTGAGCTTAGAGAGAGGCGCGGCGCGTTGAATTGAATCCTTCGCGCGGCTGATTCAAATTCATCCAGAATCGAATCCATTAACGGAGAATGGAAGGCATGCGAAACCGTGAGCGGCTTGGATGAAATACCAAGTTTGGTGAGTGAATCCAAAACATTTTGCACGGCGATTTTCTCGCCAGAGATAACCGTGTTGTCGGGTCCATTCACAGCGGCGATGGACACTTGAGCCTGATACGGTTTCAACACATCTGCCACACGCGATGCATCTGCGAAGACTGCCGCCATCGTTCCATTGTGCGGAAGGCTGCCCATCAAACGCGCGCGTTCGGCAATGAGACGCAGACCATCTTCCAACGTGAAGACACCCGCGATACATGCGGCAACATATTCGCCAACGCTATGCCCAAGCACGGCTTGTGGTTCAAAACCCCAAGAACGCCACAGCATGGCTAAGGCATATTCAAAAGAAAAGAGCGCGGGCTGTGTGTACGTAGTTTGATTGAGCAACGTATCGTTTTTATCTTGCGGATACATCACGTCTAACAACGGACGATCTAAAATGGAATTCAGAATTTCGGCGCATTGATCCAGCGCCGCACGAAAAACAGGTTGCGTTTCATAAAGTCCGCGACCCATGCCGATATATTGAGCGCCCTGCCCCGTGAACAGGAAAGCAATCTTCGGTTGTGTGCCGGGTTTTGCATGACCCGTTGATAAGGCGGGGATATTCGTGTTGGAAATAAATGCATCCAACCCAGCTTTGAGTTCGGCAGGCGTGCTGGCTTGAATAGCAAGGCGATGTTCAAAATGCGAACGAGTTGTGTTTACCGTAAAACCATAATCACTGATAGGCAGTTGCGTTGACTCAAGTTGAGCGCTGGTTTGTTCTGCCAATTCAATCAATGAAGAATCCGTTTTTGCAGATAAAGCAAAAATGTGGCGCGGACGTTCGATATTTTCTGACGGCGTTGATGGCGCAAGCATTGGCGCATCGGAAAGAATGACGTGTGCGTTCGTGCCGCCAAAGCCAAAAGAACTTACGCCCGCAAAACGCGGCTGGTCGCGTCGCTTCCACGGACGCAAGTAGGTTCCAATTTCAAGGCGCGAGTCTTCCAGAGACAAATATGGGTTGACTTCTTTTAAATGAAGGTGCGGTGGAATGGCTTCATTCTGCATGGCAAGCACTGATTTGATCAGCCCAGCAATTCCCGCCGCAGACTCAAGATGACCGATATTCGTTTTCACCGATCCAACCAACACCCTGTTATTCGTTTGCCCATTATCAAGCACCGCATGTAGCGACGCCATTTCGATCGGGTCGCCAAGTGGCGTGCCCGTGCCATGCGCCTCCACATAACCGATCTGATGCGGCTCGACCTGTGCATTTGCCAACGCCTGTCGAATAACGTCTTGTTGAGCGAGTCCGTTCGGGGCGGTGAGTCCGTTGCTGCGTCCATCCTGATTCACCGCCGAGCCACGGATCAGCGCAAGGATGTTATCGCCATCGCGCACAGCATCAGACATGCGCTTCAAAATAATCACCCCGCAGCCTTCGCCGCGCACGTATCCATCTGCGCTGGCATCGAACGTTTTGCAACGCCCATCGGGAGATAACATTCGAGCTTGGGAAAAAGTAATGGTCAATTCAGGTGTGAGGATTAAGTTCACGCCTCCGACAACGCCTAAATCTGATTCGCCGTTCTGGAGGCTCTGACACGCCAGATGCGCCGCCACCAAAGACGATGAACAAGCCGTATCCACTGCCATGCTAGGTCCGCGCAAGTCAAAAAAATAAGACAGTCGATTCGCGGCAATGCTATGAGCGTTGCCCGTGCCTGCATAGGCGTCGATCTTTTCAGCATCATCAAATTGCAGACGAGAGTAGTCATTGCTGCTGATGCCAACGAACACGCCTGTACGAGTCCCTGCTAATGATGCAGGTGGGATAAATGCATTTTCGAGCGCCTCCCAGCTCACTTCAAGTAAGAGGCGTTGTTGTGGGTCCATGCGTGTGGCTTCACGCGGAGAGATCCCAAAGAAGTGAGTATCAAACAGATCTACATTTTCAAGGAAACCACCCCAACGCGAAGTGACTTTTCCGGATGCAGAATCAGATGAATAAAAAGCATCTACGTCCCAACGATCTGCAGGGACTTCGCTGACGGCATCGACTCCATTTCGCAGCAAATCCCAAAAGGCTTGCGGATTCGCGGCTTTCGGGAAACGGCAGCTCATGCCGATGATGGCAATCGGTTCGCGTGTGAATTTTGAAGAAGGTTGAACCGAGGCAGGAGCCGAATTCGTTTTAACTGATTGCGAATCGCTCGCTAAATGATTCGCCAACAACTCAATGGTTGGGTAATCCCATGCAAGAGTGGGCGCGAGTTTGCGACCAAGAAAATCTTCCAAATCTCCCGTGAGGCTAACAGCTTGGACAGAGCCCAATCCGTAATAGGTAAATGGCTGACGAGGATCAATGGATGTGACATCCATTTCCAGCATCGAGGCGATGCGAGTCACCAGCCAAGTTTGAAGAACACTCGAATTCAGTCCCGGCTTCGCTGGTTTCAAAGGAAGAGATTCAGCTTTTTCTTTTTGAGCAGTGGGCACTGACGACTTCTTCGCCCGCCATTCCCCTACAACTTCCAACTCACCATTTAGAAAAGCTGTTTTACAAGCGCGACGTTGTATCTTTCCGCTGGATGTTTTGGGAATGCTCATCGGTTTGATCAGCACAATGGCAAAGATCTGCAAGTCGTGTTTTTCTGTCACTGCCTGACGTATAGCCCCAGCCACTTCATTTATATCTGCCTGCCGGTTCTGACGGTTTAATTCCTGGACAATAACCAATTGCTCTTTGCCATTTTCCGTGATGGAAAATGCCGCTCCACCGGCGGGCTGTAAAGCAGGGTGGCTTGTCTCAACGGTCAGTTCAATATCCTGTGGATAGTGATTGCTGCCATTGATGATGATCAAATCCTTTAAACGACCTGTTACAAAAAGTTCTCCATTTTGCAGAAACCCAAGGTCGCCAGTGCGCATAAAGGGACCTTCTCCCGTATCTGCGACATGAGCTTGAAATGTTCTGCGAGTTTCCTCTTCCAGTCCCCAATATCCCTGCGCCACACTCGGACCTGTGACCCAAATCTCGCCCACTTGATTCGATTCACATTGCAGTAACGTCGTTGGGTTAACGATAATAATCTTCTGGTCAAAAATCGAAGGACCACAGTTCACCATCGTTACAGAACCTTCTTCACTTGCTTGGGAAGGAACGACAAGGTCGCTTTCAAGTGACTTCCGATCTACTGTAAATGTCCGCAATTCAGAGGGACCATCCGCGCCGGAGACGATCAAGGAACTTTCCGCCAATCCATAACAAGGGTAGAAAGAAGTCTTTCGGAAGCCGCACCCGGCAAAGGCACGTGCGAAGCGTTCCAATGTGTCTGGGCGAATCGGTTCGGCACCACAAAACACAAGAGACCACGAACTCAAATCCAAAGTTTCTTTCTGCTCTTGTGTGACTTTGTCAACGCACAAATCGAAAGCAAAATTTGGGGCACCGCAAGTATTGCCGCGATAACGAGTAATTGCTTCAAGCCAACGGACTGGACGCTGCAAGAACGAGGGTGGCGACATCAAGGTCGTTGCGCCGCCCAAGTACATTGGTTCCAGAATACCGCCGATCAACCCCATATCATGATAACTCGGCAGCCAGAAGATGCCCATTACCGTCTCGTCAATATGAAATCCACGGCTGATGGCTTCGAGGTTATGCATCAAATTGCCATGGCTGAGCATGACTCCCTTCGGCTGACTGGTAGAGCCTGATGTATATTGAAGGAATGCCAATGTATCTGGCGAGACATTAGGATCGCGCCAATCCGCTTCTAACCCCGCCGGTACCTGCTCGGTGTCTAACCAGTGAAGCGCTTTCAAGTCTGGAGCATGTTCAAACCGTTTTTCGATATTCGAGAGGATGTTCGTTGTGGTGAGTGCGAACCTCGCATGGGAATCATCAACGATGGATTGAATGCGAGGTGCAGGTCGATTGAGGCGAGGCGGGTATGCAGGGACAGCGATTACACCGGCATATAAGCAGCCCATAAAAGCAGCAATGTAATCCAATCCAGGTGGATAGAGAATGAGTGCACGCTCCCCTTTTGCGTTGAAGCTTTCTAACCATGCCCCAATGGCTCGTGCCCGGCGATCAAGTTCCCCAAAGTTGATGGTGATATTTTCTGATTCATCATCCTGCAAAAATCTAAACGCCAGCCTTTCAGGATGCAAGTCTGCCCGCCTCCGCAGAGTACGAACCAGCGAATTGCTTTCTTCAGATGGCTTTCGGGAAAAAGAAGAAGATTGCATCATATATTTTCACCATTAAAAAAACAAGATTTTGGATTTATATCATAAAATTTAAGAGTAACACACTTATAGCACCAAACTATATAGCCCATCAGTAGGGCGACATTATTAACATTCAAGTTAGTTATCAAGCCATTCTAAAAGACCAATTTTTAGTAAGCAAGTGAAAACAAACACAATATTTTCAGTGATTTTATGAATCCCCCATTGGTAGGTTGACATGCATTTTAATAAAAAGGTATAATCTTGTCTTAATTATCTCAATTCTGTACAAATTCTCACTTATCCATCAATTCAAGAAACTGTGTTGAAAATTTGCAAGAAAGGATCATCCTTTGACTCAAGTGAACAGTTTCAAATTAAGCCTTATCAATGATCAAAGCAGTGCACCTTCCAAAGAATTTGAATTAACAAAGTCAGAAATCATCATTGGTCGTGAAGACAGTGTGGATATCACCATACCCGCATCTGCTGTGTCACGCCGTCATGCCAGACTGATGTTGATTGGCGAAAATTATGTACTGGAAGATCTGGGAAGCAGTAATGGCACATATGTCAATGGGGAAAAACTAGATAAGCAACACACCCTAAAATCAGGTGACAAAATTCGATTGGGGCAAATTATCAGCCTGGTTTATACCGCTCCCGTTTCTGAAGAAGATTCCAACCTAACTGTTGTCAGCATAAAAGACGCGAACAAAACTGCCAAACATTCCGGTCCTGCTAAACCTGCACATGTGATGCAAACTGTGCTTGGTGAAGCACCAGCAATACCGCAAGCAAGTGCTGGTCCACGCCAGCTAATCGTTAGTATTGCCGGAGGAAGCACACAAACCTACCCGTTAACAGGTTCCAGCATATCCATTGGCAGACTCGACACCAACGACATTGTCATCCCATCTCAGATTGTCTCAAGCCGGCATGCGCGGCTTGAGCAGGTCAAGGGCGGCGGGTACAAGTTGGTGGTGATGCCTGAAGCAAAAAATCCGGTTCAATTTGAAGGGCGTCCCATAGACGGCTCACATGTTCTCCATCACAATGATCTGCTGAGAATTGGCAGCATGGACCCTGGGGTTATGGTAACCATAACCTACAATGCGCCCAGTGAAGCATCTCAACAAATGGAGCGAGACATCGTCTTCGGCGAGAAAACGCTCATTCAGATCGGGCGCGACCCCAGCAATGATGTGGTCATCCCCTCCCCAAATGTATCTCGATTCCATACCCAAATCGAAAAAGTAGGGCAACGCTATCGGGTAGAAGACCTCCGCAGTTCTAATGGGACCTATGTTAATGGAGAACGAATCGAAGGATCAGTTTGGCTGAAACCCAACGATTCCATCCGAATTGGTCAATATCGATTCGTGATGGGCAAGGATCAACTTGCCAGATATGATGACGGGAATGGCTTAAGAGTGGATGTAGTTGGTTTGAATAAGTGGGTCCGCAAGGATCTCAATATTCTTCAAAATATATATGCATCATTTAGCCCCAGAGAATTCATCGTTGTTGTAGGGCAGAGCGGTGGAGGCAAATCCACATTTGTGGATGCAGTCGCTGGGTACCGTCCAGCAACTCCTCCTTCAAAAGTATACGTCAACGACATTGATATCTACACTCATTTTGACGCGATCCGCAATGAGATTGGGTTCGTACCACAAAAAGATATCATTCACATGGAGTTGACTATCTATCAGGCGCTTGATTATGCGGCTCAATTGCGCATGCCAGCCGATACTTCCCCGGAAGAGCGGCACAAACGAATTATGGAAGTTTTGGAAGACCTTGACCTGACCCACCGCAAAGACGTTCAAATCAGCGGACTCAGTGGCGGGCAGCAAAAACGCGTCTCGATTGGTGTTGAACTGTTGACTAAACCCGGTCTGTTCTTTCTTGATGAACCCACATCAGGTTTGGACCCCGGTACAGAAACAGCGCTAATGCAATTGATGCGTCGCCTGGCAGACCAAGGACGTACCATCATCTTAATTACACATGCCACAAAAAACGTTATGCTGGCAGATAAGGTGATCTTTCTCGCAAGAGGAGGTTATTTAGCATGGTTCGGTCCTCCTGATGAAGCGCTAGCTTATTTTGACCAATATCGTTCTGAGCGGGCTCGCCGAGCCGGCAAGATCGAGTTCGATGAGATCTATGCCATTTTGGATGATCCCAGCAAAGGCAAAGCAGAAGATTGGGCAAACCGATACCGCTCAAGTAATGCCCACACGGAATATGTCTTAAAGCCGTTGGCTGGCAAGTTGTCACCACAAAGTGTGGCGACGGTACCACAGCCCGAAAGACTTCCCCAAAAAGCAGCTAATACGAGACAGGTCTCTTCATTAAGACAGTTAATGATCCTATCTGCTCGTAATATCAAAATATTGACCCGTGACCGTTTTGCGCTGGGATTAATGCTTGCCACTGCGCCAGTGGTAAGTTTATTAGATGTAATCCTTTCTTTTGTAATGGGGCGGGAGATTTTTGATTTCTATAAAGGTGACATGTCTCAAGTCATGATCACTCTTTTCCTCTTAACGATATACGGCATTATGGTCGGCGGAATTTCTCAAATGCGCGAGATCGTTAAGGAACAGGATATTTATCGGCGAGAGCGATTGGTCAATCTCAAAATTTTTCCGTATGTATTGTCAAAGGTATGGGTCGCTGCTTTATTGGCACTCTATCAGGCAGTGGCATATACGGTGGTCCACTATATTTCATTTAGAATGCCGGGCGGAGTGATGGAGTTCATCCAGATATATATCACCATGACTCTTGCCACCTTTGCCGGAATGATGCTTGGGTTATTTGCTTCAGCATTGGCGCCCAACTCCAGTTCAGCCCCCCTACTTGTCATAATTTTGATGCTGCCTCAGATCGTATTGGCTGGTGCATTAATTCCGGTTCCAAGTTTTGTGAGCGCCCCCTTCTCAACACGTTGGGCATTTGAATCTCTGATCGCCATCTCAGGGTCTGGGTCTGATGTTGCGGCAGATGTTTGTTGGGCGCTACCACCTGATGTTCGCAATGCGATGTCTTTGGAAGAAAAGCTTGCAAATAATTGCAAATGCATGGGTGTCAATCTGCTTAAAAAGGAATCTTGTGATCATCCTGGCATCGGCAAGTTCTACATCCCGCTTGTCGACCAACCATTGCCAATCCCGCCTGCGCCATTACCGCCGGAACCTGTTCGCCCTGTTGAGCCACAAGATCAATCAGACAATATTGCCATGGCAGATTTCTTTGCCAAACTCAAGATCTACGAAGCTGAAGTTGAACTTTATAAAGCAAAGGTTGACAAATATCAAGAAGAACAAGTCGCCTATCAGACAGTAATCAGCCAGCTAAAGGTGCAAGTTGCAACTGCCGAAGCCGTTGTCCGGACCTTTGTCAATGGATCAGGTTTCGCATATGTTGATAAAGATGACCCGTTGGCATATCACACCAAGGTTATATTGACCTGGTCCGTGCAAAGCTTCATTATTGTCTTATTGTTTGTTGCTATTTTATATTTGCAGAAACGTAAAGATGTGATTTAGAGCCCGATGCGAAAAAATAGACTCATAATATTCCCTTTGATCTTTATGCTAATCTCGTTGGCTTGTGGAACCAGCGGCAGTACAACTTCAAGAGAAAGTACTGTTGAGGCAATTAGTGCCCAAGTCCGTGCAACTGGTACAGCGGCAGCAGCACAAAGTTCACAGGGCACCCAGCCAGTTGTGGAGACGAATTCAGATTCATTGACAGCAACAGCAGTGGCATTTGCTCCAATTCTGGAGAGCCTGCCCAAATATGGCGTTAATCCTTCAGAGGGTAAGATCGGCTGGATCCATCCGCCAGTATCGCTGGACGCATCTGGTTATCACCAATTTGAATACATAAATTATTATATTGGTACACTGGCGAAAGACTTTGTAATATCTTCTGACATTACTTGGAATACTGTCGGCAGTATTTCAGGCTGCGGGTTTGTCATGAGGTCTGACGGCAATACAAATGCATTGGATCAATATGTAGCAGTCATTACCCGTGTAGCAAGTGGACATTTTATTTTTTCCACCATGTCAGATGGCGAAGTTGTAACAGGTAGAGATATTTATGCAAGATATAAAGACAAAAGTTTCAGATGGGAAAATGACACAACCAACCGTCTGACAATCGTAGGGCGTGGAAATCATTTTTGGATTTACACCAACGACACTTTGATTGGTGAAGTTGACCCAAGCGCCCCACCACCCCAGCCCAATCTTCCACCTGAACCGGATAAGCCTGCCAATCCATCCGATCCGCAAGCGATGGCATTGTACGAACAGCAGAAAATTGAGCGCGAGGCAATCATCGTACAAATGCAAGCTGATTATGCTGCACGTAAAAGAGCGTACAATTCAGCAGAAACGGTCTTCGAACGAGGTTTCATGGCATTGGTAGCGTTAAGCGAATCAGGGCGAAGTACCAATTGTAAGTTCGATAACACATGGCTTTTTCTCATAGATTCACCATAAGTGTTTCAGGTAGGGTATAAAGCTGAGCGTTATTTCAGTATTATGAATATCATTTAAGAGTGTCAATGTTTTTATTTTCTAGGAGTAGCAATGGCTAATAATTTAATCGGAAAAACCATTAGCAATCGATATGTTATCGAAGAAATGTTGGGGCAAGGTGGGATGTCTGCAGTTTACAAAGGCAATGACCCCAACTTAAAACGTGTTGTGGCTATCAAGGTCATTCACTCCCATTTATCGGGCAACCCTGACTTCGTCCAGCGTTTTGAAGAGGAAGCTGCAGCAGTAGCACAATTACGCCATCCCGGTATTATTCAAGTCTATGATTTCAACCGCGATGATGACCTTTATTATATGATTTTGGAATTTGTTCCCGGGGAAACAATTCAGGATCACTTGAAAAGACTCAACGATAGCGGTAGAAAACTCTCCCCCACCAAAGCCGCTGAATACATGGCAGGCATTTGCGATGCAGTCGATTATGCGCACCAACGTGGAATGATCCACCGCGATATTAAACCAGCTAACTTAATGCTTACCATAACAGGTCAAGTTATTCTGATGGATTTCGGCATAGCCAAGATCGTTGGCGGTACACGTCACACAGCAACTGGGGCGGTTGTTGGAACCGCAATGTATATGTCTCCTGAACAAATCAAAGGAGAACAACCCGACCGTCGTACAGATATTTACTCTCTCGGAGTAACCTTGTTTGAAATGGTCAGCGGACGTCCGCCTTTTGAAGCCGAATCAGCCATGACATTGATGATGATGCATATAAACGATCCGATACCGGATCCCAAAAAGCTCAATCCTGATGTACCAGATGCTTTGGTCGCAGTCATCCAGAAAGCGCTTGCGAAGGATCCGAACAATCGTTATCAGAGCGCTGCTCAAATGGCAGCCGCTCTAAGAAATTTGCTTTCCGCTGGCACATCTTCACCACTCGCCACAATGATGGAAGATGCCACCATTATGAATTCATCGCGTGGAACAATGATAGAGAAACCATATGCAGGGACGTATGTGGAAAGTAAACCTATCGCTCCTACACCTGGAACAATGATCAAAAATTCAGCGCCAAGTTCAATGTACTCAACCCCGGCCCCGGTAGCATCTGCTCCAAAGCGAAAAAATTTGTTACTTCTGCCGATCGCTGCCGTAGTGGTTATTGGATTAATTTGTCTTGCCGGAGGAGTTATTTTTGCAGCCAATCAGCTCTTTGGAGGTGCTGTACAAACAGAGCCTCCAGTTGTACTCGCGACCAATACTCAACCTGCAATCGTAGCTCCTATTGAGACAGAGGTATCCACTGAAACTCCAATCCCGGCAACACCAACCCCTTCGACTCCCTACGTAGTCATCACCGCAATCAGAGTTGAAGGAAGTCTTTATGCCGTGGATTATGATGTACACAACTTCACCGATGGATTGCATGTACATATATTTTTCAACACTGTTCCACCAGAACAAGCAGGCTCGCCCGGATCAGGTCCCTGGAAGTTGACTTGGGGCGCGTATGGCAACCCACCCTTCACTCAATACAGTATTGCCGCTCGACCAGCGAACGCAACTCAAATGTGCGCATTAGTTGCTAACTCGAATCACTCTATTCAGCTAAACTCTGGAAATTGCGTGGATTTGCCGTAAAAGTAACTCTTGGTAGAGTTGTTTACAATCAAGATTTTTACTTTTGCCTTCAGATTTTATAGCTGCATAAGTACCTTTTCTTTACGGTATATATCCTGTATGCAGTTATAAATTTCGACCTCAAAATCTTGTACTACCAAATAAAAAATATAAACGAAAACGCCCTATGAAAAGGGGTGTTTTCGTTTATCAACACCACCTGCGAATCACATAGCCTCCCTTTTCAAAACAGGGAGGCTATATGTTATTTTGCCTTTGTCACATCGTATCCTGCGGCTCGGTGCAGATTTCTCTGGATTACCCCAGCAGGCATGATCTTAACAATGAAGTTCCGCAACCCGATTAAATAAGGATTTTCCACCTGCCCGCCTTTACCGATCGACCAGGACGTATTCGTGATCCATGCTGTACGTTCATGGCGTTCATTTTCATAGCGCTTCAATGCGGATCTGTAATCTGGTTCTTTGACTAGGGCGTGCGCCAACACATAAGCAGACTCCATTGCCATGCATGCGCCCTGCCCCATATTTGGCGTGGTCGGGTGAGCGGCGTCGCCAAGCAGGGTCGCGCGTCCCTTTGTCCATGAGGCGAAGGGAGCGATGTCACAGATATCGTTTTGAAGAATGGTCTCGGCGGGAGTCGAATCCAGCAAATGATCGACGGGATGATGCCATGTATTGAAGATGCCCAACAGCTTGGATTTTCTCTGCGCACCCGTTGCATTCTCACCGAGTGGTTGGTTATGGGTGGCAAACCAATAGATTCGTTTTTTATCCACGCGGACAATTCCAAAACGCGCGCCCCTGCCCCACGACTCGGACGTCAACCCCAGTGCGGCCTCGTCCTCCGTCTCGACCACACCACGCCAGGCGGTGTATCCCGAATAGCGCAGTTCGATCTCAGGAAACATCTGCTTGCGGACAACCGAGTGAATCCCATCCGCGCCGATCAGCACATCTGCCGAGTCGCTTTCGCCGTTCTCGAAATGGACAGTTACCCTGTTCTCATCCTGTTCGAACTTCGCACAAGTCATATCCAGCCTGAGCGTATTGGGTTTCAGGGCGTTGATAAGAATTTCATGAAGCGCCGTCCGATGAATGGCAACCACGGGTTCGCCATATTTTGCTTCCATTTCGTCGGCACGCGCATCAAACAGAGTTTCGCCGTTATCGGCGCGGATCTGCGAACGCTGCAACTTCGACCCCGCCGCGATGACTGCATCCGCCACACCGAGTGTACGGAGAACATGCAGAGCATTCGACCACAACGTCAGCCCAGCGCCCACTTCTCCAAGTTTTTTTACTTTCTCATATACTTTCACTTCAATGCCATTTTGTTGCAGGGCGATGGCGGTGCAAAGTCCGCCTACCCCTGCGCCGATGACAATCACTTTTGGTTTCATGTTCTGTTCCTATTGCTTTTGTTTAGTTTTCAAATTCTACCTCTGCCTACATGCTGATACTACCAGCAAGCGTGACATTCGATACAGGAACATTACTCATGAATTTGGAGGTTGCGCCGCCCGCATGAGCAGCAATCAAATTTATGCCGCCAGTACCTTCTTACGGTTGATAAATTTCACTCCAAAATACACTGCCGCATCGCAGACCAGCATACCGATCACAGCAGGGATAAGTACAGCCCAGCCTGATTCACCACCCTCAACAATGCTCCATGCGACCTTGCCCAATGCAGCGAGGTTGATGACCGCCACACCCCACCACCATGAGCGTTTCCAGAAAGCCAGCGCAAGGAAGTAGAAAAAGGCAGGCACCGTCAGAGTCAGCAGGATTTTGCCAAAAACCCATGCGCCGAGCAGATAGTCACGCTCCGCTTCCAGGAACTGCTCCACGGCAGGGTCTACGGTTTCAGGCGCGGGAAACCAGAACATGCTGGTAGCTAACGCGACCACGGTCACAGCGAGTCCCTTCCAATTGCGCTTGTAAGCAAAGTAAATATAAGGGAGGATGAACATCGGGCGGATGTACCAACTCAAAACGTTGTGGTGACGCGCCCAAGCCCAAGCGAGAAAGTCTGATAAAAATTCCATGTTTAATCTCCTTTTGTTTTTGAATTGCCCCAAAGATACAACTTCCTCTTCCCACTGACATCGGTCTGTGCTCACTTGGTTTAAGGGAAGTTTTCCCAAAACTTTAGGAATGAATTCCCATGACATTGGGAATAAAATAAGCTATGCTTCGCGCAATGAACACAGGCAATACCCTTTCACATCGCTGGGCGCGTACCGTCCAGGTCGCATGGATCGTCGCTGCGATCTTTTGCCTTGCGTTCTTTATCATCGAAATTCAACTCGCTTATCAACCCTCTCTCCCTTCAAGCAATTACCTCACTGCCCTGCGGACGTTCTACATGGTCGTCCATCTATTCATCGCAGGCTTTATCATCTTCAAACGACCCAACGAGACCTTTACCGTCTTTGTTGCCTACTTCCTTCTGCTGATGGGCACAACATTCTGGACTCTCTCTTCCAACATTCTCGATCAACCCGTCTTCTGGCAGACCCCGCGCGCATTCGCCAACGTTACAACATCCAGCGCACTTCTTATATTTTTTCTGATCTTCCCCGATGGTCGCTTCTACCCGCGCTGGACGATCCTCTTTGCCATCAGCATGATTTTTTTTCTAGTCACCCAGAACTTCTTTCCACAAAGCATGGTCAACCCCAAGAACTGGGGTTGGGCTTTTACTACAGGGCTTTCGCTTTTCACAGTGATAGTCATGATCTACGTGCCCATGTATCGCTACCGCAGCCTCACCGACCCCGTCACCCGCCAACAGACCAAATGGGTGGTGTACGGAATTGCCTCCGCCATTCTGCTTTACTTCCTCATCGCTCTACCTGTTGGGCTAAACACACCCAGCGAAGATAGCACACTTTATGGCTTACTCTTTGTAACAGGCATAACACTTGCATTCATACTCATTCCGCTTTCCATCACCGTCGCCGTCATGCGCTTTCGCTTATGGGATATCGACCCCATCATCAACCGCACTCTCGTTTATGGCGCACTCAGTTTTCTCACCATCTTCTTTTATGCGTTAACCGTCGGCGGCTTTGCATACCTTATTGGCAACACACAATCCAATATCATCGTCTCCTTTATCGCCACAGGTGTCATTGCCATTTTGTTCGAGCCGCTCCGCCAACGCCTTCAACTCGGCGTCAACCGCCTGATGTACGGCGAGCGTGACGACCCCACCAGCGTCCTCACGCGATTAAGTCAGCGCCTTGATACAGCCCTCGCGCCCGATTCCGTTTTACAGACCATCGTAGAGACTCTTGCCCAAACTCTCAAACTTCCTTACACCGCCATCTCTTTATTGGATGAAAAACCTCGCTTCGTTTCCAGCCCGAGCCTGCCTCCGTCCGAGCTGCATCGTCTCCCTCTGACTCATCAAACCGAACTCGTCGGCGAATTGACCCTTGCCCCTCGCGCCGCTGGCGAATCGTTCTCCCCTGTCGATATGAAACTGATCCACCTCATCGCTCAGCAAGCGGGGACTGCCGCCTATACCCTGCGTCTTAACAATGACTTGCAACGCTCACGCGAACGCCTCGTCACCGCCCAGGAAGAAGAGCGCCGCCGCCTGCGCCGCGACCTGCACGACGGAGTTGGACCTACCCTTGCCAGCCTCTCTCAACGAATTGATACGATCACTGAATTAGTAGATAGCCAGCCTGAGAAAAGCAAACAACAGCTCAAAGACCTGAAAGGACAGGTCAAGGAGACTGTCGCTGAGATCCGCCGCCTTGTCTATGCTCTGCGTCCGCCCGTGCTGGATGAGTTCGGTTTAGTCTCTGCCATCCGTGAACATACCGCCCAATACAGCGGACCAAACGGGCTGCAAATCACCTTCAACGTAACCGAGCCACTCCCTGCCCTGCCCGCCGCAGTGGAAGTCGCCGCTTATCGCATCGTGCTCGAAGCCTTTACCAATTTGGTGCGTCATGCCAATGCAACCACTTGCCAAATTGAGATCAAGCTCGAAAATCAAAACCTCCTGCTTCAAGTTTCAGATGATGGCAAAGGTCTTTTCAAAGAAAACCGCGCAGGAGTTGGCTTCACCTCCATGCGAGAACGGGCGGAGGAACTTGGCGGCGAGTGTGCGATCGAAAACAGCCCAACAGGCGGAGTTGTTGTGAAAGCAAGATTGCCGCTTGGCAAGGAGTAACACGAATGCCCATCACAGTATTAATTGCCGACGACCACGTCTTCTACCGCGAAGGCGTGCGTGCATTATTGAGCAATGTCCCTGATATCGAAGTTATCGGCGAAGCCAACAATGGAGAAGAAGCCATTATTCAGGCGAGAGACCTTCAGCCGAACGTCATCCTCATGGATTTGAAAATGCCTCACATGAATGGCATCGACGCCACACGCAAAATCCACGAAGCGCAGCCGCATGTTGGCGTACTGGTCATCACCATGTTCGATGACGACGATTCAGTATTCGCCGCCATGCGCGCAGGCGCGCGCGGGTATCTGCTCAAAGATGCAGATAAAGATGAGGTGGTCAGAGCCATCGTCGCCGTGGAAAGAGGCGAAGCGATCTTTAGTCCCGCCATCGCCAAACGTATGATGCAGTATTTCTCCGCGCCATCTGCCCTGTCGAATAAAAAAACTCAACCCGACGAATTCGCCGAGTTGACCGAACGCGAGTTTGAAATTTTAGACCTGATCGCCCAAGGTGATAATAATCTTGTGATCGCCACTAAACTTTCACTGAGCATCAAGACCGTACAGAATTATGTTTCGAGTATTCTCACAAAGCTGCAAGTGGCAGACCGCGTCCAAGCCATCGTCCGCGCAAGGAAGGCGGGATTGGGATCGAAGGATTGATCTGCTTTGCAGCACGACTCGTAAGGTGGACACCAAATTAGTACCTAAAAACCTGACAATTACCAAAACGTCAGGTTTTTGTTTTCACATAACTCCCTACTTGACTCGCAACCTTTTTTCTTGTATGCTGTTTTAACGTTAGAACAATTTTTTGAACGATTGTTCAAAAACTCACAGGAGAAGAGAAAATGTCCCACATCAAGTTGAGCTGGCGCAATATCATCATTGCGGCAACCCTGCCCGCCGTAATGGAAGTCATCTGGCAGTTGTATAACACCTATGTCCCCGTCTATTTGCAGGCAGGCAACCCCGCCTTCACGGATGCGGGAGCCACCACCGTTGGCTTCGGGCTCGGACCCGCGCTGACGGGCTTCATCCTCGTTTTCGATAACATTGCGGGCTTGTTCATTAGCCCCATCGTCGGCGCATGGAGCGACAGCCTGCGCTCGAAATGGGGACGCCGCATGCCGTTCATCCTCTTCGGTGTACCCGTCGCCGTCGCTGCCTTCATTTTTATTCCACTTATCCCAATGGGCATCGCCCCCGAACTCAACGGGCAGACGGGTCAACTGACGGGTTTGCTTGTTCCTTTCATCATTTCCCTTTTTCTCGTCCTACTTGCTTTTGCAGTTGTGCGTCCTATCGCAGATGTGTTGATGTTCGACGTGACTCCCTCTCCTCAACGCGCCACCGCCAATGGAATCGCGGGAGCGATCGCGGGTCTGCTTGTGGTGATCACTGCCCTGGCTGGCGCGGCGCTGTATGATGTGTACGGACCGCTTCCTTTCTGGATTGCGGCTGGTCTGGCGCTGCTGATCTTTTTCCTCACCTGGGCATTTGTCAAAGAACCTGAAGAACTCGCCAGCGCCAGCGAATTGGCAGGTGAGAAGTTCAACCTGGCGGGCATTGTCAAATTCCTGCGTGACCAACCCGCAGAGAATCGCACCAGCCTTATCTATTTACTCCTCAGCAATTTACTCGCGTATGTGGCTCTTGCTCAAATGCAAGCCTTCCTCAGTTCCTACGGCGTCTTCTCCCTCGGCATGGAAGAATCTTCCGCCGCCATGCTGGTTGCCATCCCTGCGATTGCGTTCATGTTTATCGCCGTCCCTGCAGGTTTGATCGCCAACAAGATCGGACGCAAGAAGACTCAAATCATAGGCTTGGTGGGATACGCCATTGGCGCTCTCGTCATCTACCTCTTCCCCGACGCAATGATGTTAAACATCGGCTTGCTCATCTGCGGCTTGACCTGGCCTCTCGCGAACGTCGTCCAAGTCGCCATGATCGTGGACAGTGCCCCCGTCGAAACGCTGATGGGAACCTATACAGGTCTGCGCCAAATTGCTGTGACCCTCGGCTTCATCATTGGACCCATCCTCGGCGGGACTCTCGTCGAAGCGATGGGCAATGACTATCGTTGGGTCTGGCTCATTATGTTCATCTTCCTCCTCCTCGCCACGGTTGCCATGTTCCCTGTGACAAAAGGTGAAGCGAAGAAGGAAGCGTAAGAAATACAAGTCGAAGGTCACAAGTCGAAAGTCAGTTCCTCACCTTGTGACCTTCGACCTTCGACTTTCGAAAATGACTTTTTTTCTTGCAATTCTCGCCGTTCTTGTTTTAATCGCGTTGTATGCAGCAATTGCGTATTTTCTCTACAACCGCGTCCTGCCTCAATCCCGCCTATGCGTGGACTGTGCCACTCCCGCCCACGTCAACGGCTATGACTTGTATTACCGCGAACTCGGCACGGAAAAAGGCACCCCGCCCGTAATTCTCGTCCACGGCGGACCTGGTCACTCGAGCCTGAGTTTCAAGAATGGATTCGACTTCCTCGCCGAAGAGACTCGCGTCATTTTCTACGACCAGCGCGGATCAGGCAACTCGCAGATCAAGCCCAATCCTGAAGATTACACCATCGAGCATCTTGTGGAAGAGCTCGAAACCCTGCGCCGTGACGTAGTCAAAGCGGACAAGGTCCTTCTCGTCGGTCATTCCTTCGGCAGCGCCTTGGTTCAGCGCTACGCGCTCAAATACCCTGAGCATGTCGAGAAGATGGTCATTACTGGCGGAATCCGAATCAACAACGGCATGAGCAACCGCTTCGTGTGGAAATATTTTGGCGGTGCTTTGTATTCCACTTCACTTGGCTTGCCACCCACAGACCCGAAAGCCGCAGACGAGTGGTTTACTAAATCATCCGAAAAAGATAATCCGCAAAGATTATTCGATAAAACGAACACCGCCATTCTCGAAGATACAGGCACAGTCTCCTTCGCCCCGTGGCGTGAAATATCTTTCTCGCTGACAGGCTACGATTACAAAAAAGAACTCAGCCAGTTGCAAGTGTCAACCCTCTTCATTTATGGCGCCGCCGACTCACAATACACAGGCAAACCCGTCTCCGATGAACTGTGCGCCACCATGCCCAACTGCAAATCTGTCGAATTCACTCAAAGCGGACATTGGGCATTCCTCGAAGAACCAGAAAAATTTCAGCAAGTGTTAAATGAATTTCTCAATCAATAATTATCTCTTACGCATTACGCAATACGTATTACGTAATGCGTAAAAAACAACCATCATGACCTTCCCCTCCACCTCTCCCCTCCGCCCTCCTTCATACAAAGGCTCCACCGAGCAGACGTTGTACATCCCCATGCGTGATGGGACTCGCCTCGCCGTTGACCTTTACCTCCCACGCGGACTTGACTCGCAAACCAAAATCCCCGCGCTGTTTGCCGCCACGCGATATTGGCGCGCCCAACAACTCAAAGCGCCCTTCTCTTGGTTTCTCTCTCTGCCCGACTCCGCTCGTAACTTTTTCACAGCCTTTGGTTACGCCATCCTCCGCATTGATATGCGTGGCACGGGCGCGTCGGAAGGGAATCATCCGCACCCGTGGTCTGCAACCGACCTCACCGATCTTTACGATCTCACGGAATGGGTCACGCAACAACCGTGGAGCAATGGTCAAGTCGGCGGCTTCGGCAACTCGTATCAAGCCACCACTGCCGAAATGCTCGGCGCGTGCGGACATCCCGCCGTCACTTCCGCGCTCGTGCGCTTCAACGAATACGACGTTTACACCGACATCGCGTTCCCTGGCGGCGTGCCGAATGAGTTCATGCTCACGCAATGGGCAGATTACAACCGCGCCCTCGACGCGAATCAACTTCCCAAAAGCATGAGCATGCTTGAGAAGATTCTCGTCAAAGGCGTCAAGCCTGTCGGCAAGAATCCCATTCCCAAACACCACAACCAGCAAGTGGACTCCGCTCTGCGTCACGTCACTTTCCGCGATGACCTCGACCCCGAGCTCAACATCCGCATGGACGACATCAGCATGTTCACCCGCCCCACCAATCACGCGCTCGACCATTGGGGCAGTTGGTTCGACGCTGCCACTGCGAACGCCGTCATTCATCGCTTCGCCAACAACCCCCGCCCGCAGCGAGCCGTCATCGGCGCGTGGAATCACGGCGCGACCCAGCACGTCGGCGCGAAAGAAAATCCATTTCCGTTGCTCGCACAAATGAAAGAGTCCATGCGCTTCTTTGATAATCCGCCCGCGACCCGCGAGTTGCACTACTTCACCATGTTTGAAAATGAATGGAAATCGACGCCTGAGTTTCCACCTGCGGATGTTTCCAACGCCCGATTCTTTTTCCTCCCCCAAAGTGGACTCTCCTCGCTTCTTCCCCCGCCCCAGCCTGCTGACCGCTACCAGACAGATTTCAACGCCTCAACAGGATTCAACAACCGCTGGCAAACTGAACTTGACCAGCGACCTGTAAAGTATGCGCCCATCAAAGGTCAACTCGCGTACACATCCGCGCCGCTCGAACAGGATACCGAAATCACTGGCTATCCCATCGTAACTCTGTTCGTCAAATCAACACATGATGATGGCAACTTCTTCGTCTATCTCGAAGCGATTGATGAACAAGGCAACGCGCACTATCTCACCGAAGGAATGTTGCGAGCCATCCATCGCAAAATTTCAACGGACACGCCGCCTTACAAACAATTCGCCCCGTATCATTCTTTCAAACGCGCAGACGCCATGCCGCTCATCCCTGGCGAAGTGGCAGAAATCACCTTCGGCTTGAATCCCATCTCGGCGCTGATTCGCCGCGGGTGGAAGGTACGAGTATCCATTTCAGGCGCAGACAAAGATACCTTCATGCGAATCCCGCTCACGGGTAGTCCGAGCGTGGAGATTCTGCTTGGGGGTGAACAAGCCTCCTTAATCGAGATTCCGCTAAAGGTCAGACCAGACTCCCAATCCTCCTAAAAACCATGACTGATATTTTTTACGAAACCCAAGACCAAATTGCCGTTATCACCTTCAACCGACCCGATGTGTTGAACGCCTTCAAGCGCAGTATGTTTCAGCAATTGCTCAACATGCTGGACGCGATTGCAAACAACGACTCGATTCGCTCCGTGCTCATCACGGGCAACGGACGCGCGTTCTCGGCGGGCATTGACCTTGAAGAACTCTCGCACCTGTTTGACGGCTCGACCGTGGCGGAGCAAGCCCGCGCCGAGTTGGACGAAATGCAGGAACTCACGCGCCGCATGGTGAATTTGCGCAAGCCGATTATCTCTGCCATCAATGGCGTCGCTGTTGGCGTTGGCGCGGAGATCGCAATTGCGAGCGACATCCGCATTGCGTCGGACAATGCGTATTTTCAATTTGCAGAAGTGAAGCGCGGCATTTTTGAAACGAACGGAGTCATGCACCGCCTGCCGCGCCTGATCGGCATGGGACGCGCCGCGCATGTGATGATGACAGGCGAGCGTATTTCGGCACAGTCGGCTTTCGAGATGGGCTTGGTCACGAAAGTGATATCGCCTGAATTTGTTTTGCAAGAAGGCATGGACATCGCCCGCACACTCGCGTCAAACGCGCCGATCTCTGTGCGCCTGGTGAAAGAAGTTTTGCAAAAGTCGTATGACCTTGACTTGGAGTCGGTCATGCAACTCGAAACCGAAGGCACGCTCGAATGCTTTGCCAGCGCAGACATGCGCGAAGGTGTGAAGGCATTTTTGGAAAAGCGCGCGCCTGTGTATAAAGGAAAATGAACCATGATAAACAGAGATGAACGGAGATATTCAAAAGAAATTTCATCTTTGTTTACACCGCACTTGCGTGCTGGTGCAAGTGTCTCCGTTCATCAAGGTGAATAGTCTCATGCCAACCATCACCAAAATCGAAATCATAGACCTCGACATTCCCTACCCGCACCCGTTCAAGATTGCGCTGGCAGTGATGAACGGAGCACGCAATATCGTCGTCCGCGTGCATGACAGTGACGGCTTGGTCGGCGTGGGCGAAGGCTGCCCTCCGCGTTTTGTGACAGGCGAAGCGCCAGAGACTGCGTTTGAAGCCGCGAAACTGTACGCGCAGATTCTGCTTGGCAAAAATCCGCTGGAGATTGACGCGCGCTTGAGCGAACTTGAAAGATTCATGCTCAAAAATCCTGCTATTCGTTGTGCTTATGATCTCGCACTCTACGATCTGCTTGCGAAACATGCCGAACTTCCGCTTTACGCTTTGCTCGGCGGCGAGAAAAGAGTCATCTACTCCAATCGCACAATTGGCATTGACGTGCCCGACAAAATGGCAGCCATCGCCAAACAGCATGTTGAGAACGGCGTGAAAGCCTTGAAGGTCAAAGTCGGCACTGGGCGCGTGGATGACATCGCGCGTATTCGCGCCATCCGTGAATCGGTGGGTAGCGGCATTCCCATGCGGCTCGACGCTAACCAAGCTTGGGACGAAACCACCGCCATCAACATCCTCAATGCTTTGGCTGAATACGAAATCGAAGTTTGCGAACAACCGCTTCCCTACTGGAACATCGAAGGCTTGAAGCGCGTCCGCGAGCGCAGCCCCATCGCCATCATGGCAGACGAATCCATCTTCGACGCGCACGATGCTTTCCGTCTCGCCTCTCTCGGCGCAGTGGATTATTTCAACATCAAACTCGCCAAGTCTGCGGGCATTCACGGCGCATTGAAGATCAACGCCATCGGCGAAGCGGCGGGAATCAAATGTATGCTCGGCGGCATGTCCGAGTCGCTGATCGGAGTCAGCGCGGGCGCACATCTCATTTGCGCCTGCCCAAACATTTCCCTGCACGACCTCGACTCTCCCTTCCACTTTATCGAAGAACCATCCATTGGCGGCGTGGACTTCCAGCCCAACGGCACGGTAACTCTCTCCGAAGCTCACGGTCACGGCGCAGATGTGAGTCCTGAGTGTATGGCGAAGAGCAGGAAGACAGTTATCAGTGAACAGTGAACAGTATTTTGCGCAACAATCACTGATGACTGGTAACTGATTACTGATTACTGATTACTGATTACTGATTACTGATTACTGATTACTGATTACTGATTACTGATTACTGATTACTGTCACCCCCCGAAAGGTTTTGCATGAACAAATTTCCCTCCTTCCCCACTCCCGCCCGCATTGGTTTGCTCGGCGTGGCGTTCGATGAAAACTCGTCCTACAAACGTGGCTCGGCGTTGGCTCCACAGAGAATCCGCGAAGCCTTCTTTTGTGACTCGTCCAACCTGTGGACGGAGAACGAAACCTATCTCGGCGCGGATGGACTCTTCGCAGACATGGGCGACATCACCCCGTCAGCGGAGAGAATGCCGATAGAGACCGAGCAAGCCGCGGGTCAGTTGTATGAAGCGGGGTTGAAGGTCATGGCATTTGGCGGCGACCACTCCGTCACCTATCCGCTGGTCAAGGCTGCGGCGAAGAATCATCCCGATCTCACCATCTTGCATTTCGACGCGCACCCCGATCTGTACGATGACTTTGAAGGCAATCCATATTCGCACGCGAGCCCCTTCGCAAGAATTATGGAAGCGGGTTTGGCGAAGCGGCTCGTGCAAGTGGGCATTCGCACCATCAATGGACATCAGCGCGAGCAAGCCAAACGCTTCGGCGTGGAAGTGCTGACCATGCAGCGTTGGCGCGATGTCTTCGACCTGCAATTTGACTCGCCGCTCTACATCACCTTCGACATGGATTGTCTCGACCCCGCCTTCGCGCCTGGCATTTCTCACCGCGAACCTGGCGGGCTGTCTACGCGTGAAGCGTTGAGCGTTATTCAGTCGCTTCATGCAAACATCATCGGCGCGGATGTTGTGGAATTAAATCCAACACAAGATGTTTCGGATGTTACTGAGATGGTGGCAGCAAAAGTTTTCAAAGAGATCGTTGCGAAGATGTTGTGAAAATTATCCGTCATTGCGAGGGCGATGGTTTTCGCCCGAAGCAATCTTAGGAGATTGCTTCGCCGCCAAAGAACAAGAGCGGCGGCTCGCAATGACGAAAGAGGAATGATGAACTCACGCGAACGAATCCACGCTGTACTGCAACGCCAAACCCCAGACCGTGTTCCGCGCTTTGAGGTTTGGATCGATGGCATGTTCGATGAACTCGGTCTCACCGATCCCTACCGTGCCTATGCCGAATTGGGTCAGGATGGAATTCTCATGCCATATCAAACCCCAACAGACAGCAACGCCTGGAAGGATGGCGTGGATGAATTCGGGCGTGTGTGGAAAAAGGGGATGTATTTTTACGGCGCCGTGCAAACAGCGGATGACCTCAAGCAATACACACCGCCATTGAGTTACGCGGATCGTTTCTTCGACGAGAAGCGGGTGGCTGACATTCGGACAAATTTCCCACACCTTTGCCTTTTCTTCGGCACGCATATCGGTCCATTCATGGGGACGTACATGGCAATGGGTATGGAGCACATGTTCCGCATGTTCAAAAAGGATATATCCTTTGTTCATGCAGTCATGCAAGCGCGCACGGATTGGTGTATCGAAATATATAAACGCGCAGTGGAACTTGGCGCAGAGTTGATCGTGATGGGTGATGATTCCGCCCACCGCGGCGGCTCGATGATTTCCCCGCAAATGTGGCGCGAGTTGGTCTTGCCCTATCATCAGCGCGTGGCGCGTGAGTTATCCGTCCCCATCATTTGGCATACGGATGGAAAAATTGACAAGTTATTGCCCTTCGCCGTTGAAGCAGGTTTCGCAGGAATGCACGGATTGGAAACACTCTCAGGCAATCATTTGGATGAAATCAAACGCGACTACGGCGACAAGTTGATTCTGATGGGCAACGTGGACATCAATTTATTTTTTGAGCCGAACATCGAACTTATCCGCGCCGATGTGAAGCGCAGTTACGAACAAGGCGGCAAAGAGGGCTTCATGCTTTCGTCTTGCAACAGCATTTACCCTGGGATGAACCCCGAAGCCGTGCGCGAGTTCTTCCGCTGTCAGGCAGATTTCCAATGACCGACTCCACCCGCTTCCCCATCGGCGCGAAATTGACGCTCGACCAGTTGAGTATTGACCCCTACCCGCATTACCGCCTCTTACTTGACCGTGAGCCTGTCACCTGGGTTCCCGAAGTGAATCTTTGGTATGTGACTCGGCGTGATGATGTAGTTGCCGTGCTCGACAACATGGACGCCTTCACCGTCCAATCGCCGCACTCGCTTCTCGATGATACTTTTGGCACGATGATGTTGTCCGCCGAAGGGGACTTGCACCAGCGAATGCGAAGTCCTTTTGCAGGGGCGTATGTGCCGAAAGTGGTACGCGCGTCATCTTCTGCTTTCATTGAACAGAAGGCGAATGAACTGATCGATAGATTCATCGCAGACAAAGAAACGGACTTGGTCAGATCCTTCTCTGACCCGATGGCGTTGTACGCCGTCACGGCTTCGCTTGGCGTTCCCATCGTGGACTTCCCCCAATTGCGTCACTGGTACGATGACTTTGCCGCCGCGTTGAGCAACTTCCGTCACGACCCTGCGGTGCGGGAGCGTGGTCAACAGACGGCAAAGGAATTTGGCGCACAACTCGCGGAGCACATCGCCCATCTACGCACCGAGCCTGATGACAGCCTGCTCAGTCATCTCATCCATGACCCGAACACAAACTTAAGCGAGCGCGAGATCCTCTCGAATATTTTCGTCATCATCTTCGGCGGGTTGGAAACGACCGCTGCCATGTTCTCGAACACAGTTTGGGCGTTGCTCAATCATCCCGACCAATTTGACGAAGTGAAGCGCGACCCTGCCAAGTTGATGAAGTCTGCTGTGGAAGAAACCCTGCGCTGGGAATCTCCCGTGCAGACCGCCACCCGCCATGTGACTCAGCCCATCACCGTCCGCGGCGTGGATTTTGCAGTGGGCGATACCGTCCAATGCATGTTGGGAGCCGCCAACCGCGACCCTGAATTTTTCCAAGACCCAGACCGCTTCGACATCCACCGAGTGAATGCTTCTCACCATCTCGCCTTTGCCCGCGGACGACATCACTGCCTTGGCGCTGCGTTGGCGCGGCTGGAAGGGGAAATCGGCTTGCGTGTGTTATTCGAGCGTTTGCCGCATTTGCACTTAAAATCAACTCACCCCTCCGCGCCGCGTGGACATGAATTCCGCTCCGTGCCCAAACTCATGGTGGAATGGTGAAAGGATAGCAACTATGCCAGCCAAAAGTAAACCTGTGGAAGAAAAGAAAACCTTCATTGAAGAAGCCCGCCGTAAGCAGATCATCGACGCGGCGTTGCAGACGATTGCCGAGCAAGGCTATACCCAAACGTCCTTTGCGGAGATCGCGAAGAGTCTGGGAATCACAAAGGGATTGATCGCTTATCACTTCAACGGCAAGCATGACCTCATCACCTCTGCCATTCACACGATCCTGAATCGGCAAGGCGCGTACATCCGCGGGCGGGTGGAAGAAGAGACCAAGGGCAGCGACAAACTGCGCGTGTACATCGAATCCAGTTTTGAGTACATCTCGCAGAACCGTTCGCAGTTCGTGGCACTGGTTGATCTGTGGGGCAGCTTCACGTCCCCTGAAGAGAAGAAAGCATTTAGTGATTCTGCGTACGACCCGTGCCGCGCCCATCTCAAGAAAATTTTCCGCATTGGCGTAGAGCAGAAGGAATTTGCGAAGTTCGATGACCAGAGCATGGCGTCAGTCATTCAAGGCGCGATTGACGGGATCATGCTGCAATGGGTTTTCGATCCCAAAGCGGTGGATTTGCAAGAGTCTAGCCGTGAGTTGAGTGAGATGTTTGTGAAACGAGTAAAGAAGTAGGTCGCGCTTGTAGCGTGACAGTCACGTTACAAACGTGACCTACAAATTCCCAAAGGAGAATCGCATATGGAGTGGAAAAGTCTAGGTCATTTGGTGGAGAGCGCGGCGGAACGGTTTGGAGAGAAACCGTTATTCATCTTTGAAGACAAACCGCTTTCGTTCGCGGAAGTGAATCGACTGGCGAACAAGACGGCGAATGCGCTGCGATCTGTCGGCGTGACGAAGGGTGAGCGCGTGGCGGTGATGCTGCCCAACGGCGTGGACTTCCCCATCGTCTGGTTTGCGCTGGCGAAGTTGGGCGCGGTGATCGTGCCTGTCAACATCAACTACCACGACCATGACCTGAACTACACGCTCGACGACTCTCAAGCGAGATTCTTCGTCGTCCACGAAAATTATCTGGAGCAATGGGAGCGGGTGCGCGCACACTTGCCGTCAGTGAAGGAAATGCTTCTCGTGACTGAATCAGGCTCAAAGTCTGATTGGAGGCGATTGGTTAATGAGTCATCTGACTCGTTTGAAATTGTCAATGTCACAGATGGAGACTTGATCAACATCCAATATACATCGGGCACAACGGGCTTCCCGAAGGGTTGCATGTTGACCCATAAATATTGGATGATGCTGGGCAAAGTGGCGGCGGATTATTTTGGGCTGACGCCTGCCGAATGCGACCTGACTGCGCAGCCTTTCTATTATATGGATCCGCAATGGAACTCAGTGGCATGTCTGATCGGTGGAGCACCGTTGGTGATTCTGCCGAGATTCTCACCATCGCATTTTTGGGGTGAGGTCATCAAGCACAATGTGACCGTGTTGTACATGCTCGGCACGATGCCGTTCTTTTTATTGAAGATGCCCGAAGACCCCGCTTTGGATCGTGGACATAAATTGAAAATGATTCTGTGCTCGGGAATTCACCCGAACTTTCATGCAGAGTTTGAGCGCCGATGGAATGTGCCGTGGCGTGAAGCCTTTGGCATGACCGAAACAGGCGTGGATTTGTTGATCCCGTTTGAAGATGCAAGCAGTGTTGGCAGCGGCGCGATGGGAAAACCGATTGCGACCAAAGAAGCGCGCGTTGTTGATAACGACGGAAACGATGTGCCAGACGGTGGCATTGGCGAGTTGATCTTGCGCGGCGAGCCGATGATGCTGGGCTATTGGAATAACCCCGAAGCCACATCTGCAATCATGAAAAATGGCTGGCTGCATACAGGCGACATGGTCACGAAAGACGCGAAGGGATATTTCCATTGGCAGGCGCGCTTGAAAGATACGATCCGACGCGCAGGTGAAAATATTTCATCGGTGGAAGTGGAGGGCGTGCTGATGGAACATCCCGCTGTGAAAGTGGCGGCGGTGGTGCCCGTCCCAGACGAGTTGCGTGGTGAAGAAGTAAAGGCGTACATCGTGTTGAAGGATGGATACACACAGGAAAACGCTTCCCCTGAATCCATTTTGGATTATGCCCGCGAACAGTTGGCGTATTTCAAAGTGCCAAGGTTTATCGAATTTGCCGATGACTTACCAAGAACACCGTCGGAGCGGGTGGAGAAACATAAGTTGGTGAAGATGAAAGCGGACTTGCGCGTGGGAAGTTATGACGCGGTGGACAAAATCTGGCGGTAAAAAATCTTCAACCACGAAGTGTCACAAAGGTACACAAAGGTTTTCTTTTGTTTTTCCTTCGTGACACTTTGTGACCCTTTGTGGTGAAAAGGAATTTATGAATACACAACAACTCAACGAAACAATTTCAAAAACGCTCACGGCTTGGGGAATCCCTGGCGGGGCGGTGGCGGTTGCCCAAGGCGATGAGACGTTCGCGCAAGGCTACGGCATGCTCGAAGCAGGCAAGCCCGAAGCGGTCAATGCCGATACGGTCTTTGCCATCGGCTCCACCACCAAAGCCTTCACCTCCGCGCTGATCGGCATGTTGGTGGATGAAGATAAACTTGCATGGGATGACCGCGTGATTCAGTACCTCCCCGAATTTGAATTGTATGATGATTGGGTCACGCGCAATGTCACCGTGCGCGACCTGCTCTGTCATCGTCTCGGCTTGGAACGCGCGCAAAAACTTTATTATCATCGCGGATACGACCAGCGCGAACTCATGCGCCGCATGCGCCACCTCAGACCCACATCCAATTTCCGCACAGCGTTTCAATATGCCAATCAACAATACGGCGTAGCAGGTCTGCTCATCGAAGCAGTCACGGGCAAGTCATGGGACGACTTCATCACCGAAAGAATTTTCAACGCACTGAACATGTCCCGCTCCTTCAGCGGCTACGACCGAATCACCGACTATAAAAATTTTGCGTCCCCTCACGCCGTTGCAGATGAAACTTATCCCGCGGGCGTGCGCTTCCTCGGCGACCAACAGCCCACCGACCAATTCGAAATTGTCCACGAACCTGCTGGCTCCATTCACACCACCGCCAACGACCTCGCGCAATGGCTCAAGGCTTTGCTCAACAACGGCGCGCCAGTCCTTCAACCTTCAACCTTCAACGATCTCACCACGCCGCAGATCGTCATGCAAGATGTTCTCAACTCCGAACTTGCGCCGCTCGCCTATCTTCAACCTGCCACGCACTTCTGGACATACGCGCTGGGTTGGTGGGCAATGGATTATCGCGGCGAAAAAGTTCTCATGCACGGCGGGCAAATGCCTGGCTACAACTCCGCCGTCGCTTTCTTCCCGCAGCGCAAACTCGCGCTCGCCGTCATGGTCAACGTCCATCAAACCCTCGCCCACGCCGCGCTCTTCTATGCGATTTCAGATATTCTGCTCGACAAACAGGAACGCGACTGGTCATCCGAATTTCAGATGGTGGCGCAGGGATACATGGCACAAGTCAAAGGTCAAGTGGACGAAATGCGCCTCGCTCGTGACCCGAACCTGCCTCCGTCCATCGGGCTTGGTTCCTACGCTGGGACATTTTCCAACGACCTCTACGGCGAGATGATTGTGACTCGCAAAGACGACTCCCTGCAACTCACCTACGGAGCCAACACCGCCACCCTCGAACATTGGCAAGGCGATACCTTCCTCGCGCATTGGAATCTCAAAGCCTTCCTCGACGACTCCATGATCTCATTCTCACCCGATGGCAAGACGATGACCCTGCTCAACGACCGAGCCGAATACAAAAAGATTTAAGTACCGCAAGATTTATCTTGCGATTCACGCGCGACATAAATGTCGCGGTACCGAAGGAAACCATGAACCCCACCGGCCTCATTCTCTCCAATTTCGAAAAAGTCTCATCCATCCCGCGCGGAACAAAATACGAAGCGGGGATTCGCAATTGGCTTATCACTTGGGCGGCGGAACATAACTGCTTTTCCAAAACCGACGCGGCGGGCAATTTGGTAATTTATGTTCGAGCCAGCGCAGGATGCGAAGATCACCCCACCCTCATTCTGCAAGGTCACATGGATATGGTCTGGCAGAAGACGAACGAATCCACGCACGATTTTGAGCGTGACCCAATTCAACTCATCCGCGATGGGGATTGGATTCGCGCCAACGGCACCACCCTCGGCGCTGACAACGGCATTGGCATTGCGCTGATGATATCCATCGTGGAAGATGAATCCGTCAAACACCCGCCGCTGGAATTGCTGCTGACGGTGGAGGAAGAAATGGGCGTGGTCGGCGCGGACAATCTCGACCCGTCGCTGCTTTCGGGCAAGACGCTTATCAATGTTGATTCAGAGACCGAAGGCGTATTCACTGTCGGTTGTGCGGGCGGCGGGAGCGTGAACATCACTCTGCCCGTTTCGTGGGAAATGCAAAATAAAAATGAAGTGGCGTTTGAGTTGAAGGTCAGCGGGTTGCAGGGCGGACATTCAGGCGAAGACATCAACAAATTCCGCACGAATGCCAATAAACTCATTGCCCGCCTGCTGGATGAAATTCAACGCAACATCCCGATTCGATTATCCGCGCTCAAAGGCGGGACGGCGCGCAATGCCATTCCGCGCGACGCCGAAGCGGTGTTTGTTTGCGCAAAAGACGAAGCAGAATCATGCAGAGCAATTTTCTCTGTCCTGCGTGCGACCATCCAAAACGAACTCGCCAAAACAGAAGCAGGGCTAGTGCTTTCCTTGGATGAAACCAAGGGCAAATCTGTCCGCGCCATTCGCCAAACTGAAACACAAGCGGCGATCCGCTTGCTGACGGCGTTGCCGCATGGAGTTTCGTCCATGTCCGCGGATATGCCTGCTTTTGTAGAAACATCCAACAACATCGGCGTGATGGAATTGAAAGAGGATGGATTATCCATCGTCTCGAACCATCGCAGCTCGGTCTTTTCGAGATTGGAAGAAATTACCAGACGAGTCGAAACTGTCGCATGGCTGGCAGGCGCAAAGACCGAAAGAACGAAGATGTTCCCTCCCTGGCAGCCGAATATGGAATCATCCTTATTAAAGAAATGCGTCGAAACTTATCGCTCCGTTGTCGAAGAAGACCCAAAAGTGGAACTCACCCACGGCGGACTCGAATGCGGAATCATCAGCGACCGCTGCGGCGGGCTGGACACGATCTCGATGGGGGCAACGATTAAAGACCTACACTCACCCGATGAGCGGCTTTTCATTCCATCGCTTGCAGGCACTTGGGAGTTCCTGAAAACTCTATTGGCTAGCTAACTCGATCCATTGTTTTATATTCTCAGAGTAATGCTTCCAACCGGGTACAGGTATACGGGGATAAATTTAGAAAGCGATTATAGACAGCACTTTTTATTAGTGATGAGATTCGTTCTGTGCCTGCATAAGTTCACGCTTTGCCCCCAAGCCTGAGAACATCTCGATGGCTTTGTCTAAATGGATTTGACGCGCAGCATCGGTGAGGGGCAAGTGTCGCCCGATCTCATAGTACGCCCGTGCCGCCTCATACGGCAGGGACAGTTGCTCTGCCAGCGCTAGGCTTTTTTCCCAAACTCGAAACGCTTGCTTCTGCCGCCCCTCCGCCCAATGGAGCAGACCTTGGTGCAGCCACGCCCGCGGCTGACCGACTGGCAGCAACCGACCAAACTCAAGCAATGCCTTCACTGCCTGCTGGGCAAATTTCAGGTCTGCGGGCTGTTTCCCAGTTTCAAACGCGGTCAGATACACTTCTGAAACGCCTGCATAGCCTTCCAAAATATAGAACGACGTCGGTTTGACTTTTGAAATCAGCAACATTGCTTGCTCCGCAAATTCTTTTGCGGCGTGCAGATCGCCCTGCTGTAAAACCGCCTGCGCGGATACTCCGTAATAACGAATATTATTGATGAATGGATAGTTCCCGCCTAATAATTCTGCGGCGTTGTGCAAATGCTCATTTGCCTTTTCAATATCTCCCAGCCGCAAGTTGTTAAACGCCAACCCTGTCAAATCGTGAAAGCGGAGTTGCGTATCGCCGCGCTGGTATGCCGAAGCGATGATCTTCTGCTGGATCTGGATCGCGCCTGCAAAATCACCGCGCAGAGATTTCATCTCAGAAAGCAACCCTGCAGCTTCTTCCCACTGCCTGTGGAATTCCACCGCTCCGAGAATTTCCCAGGATTTTTGCAATGATGCCTCTGCCTGTTCCCATTCCCCGAGCCCTGCGTAATACAACCCCGCATGCTCCAAAGCCTGCCCCAACACAAGCGGATCGTTTTGTTTCTGTGCCGCTTGCAATCCGTTTTGCAAGTAATACTTTGCGGCATTGGGGATGGGGCTAAGGCTTAACCCAACGGCGGCATTGACCTGTGTCAGCGCAGGCACATTCTCTATGCGTTCCATTAGATTGAGCGGGAAAAACGTCAGATAAAAAATAGCGCCGCTTTTGCTTTGAAACCAGTAGATCTGGCTCAATCGTTCGCATACAGCAACAGTAGCCAGTCGTTTTTCCAGCTCCTTATATTCGACTACGTGCCAACCAGGCTTCCAGATCCGCCGCCAGATTTGCACGATTGCTTGCCAATAACTGACAAGCGCCAACCTCAGCGGGTGTTTAGGGATTGGGTATCCAAAATAAGACAGGGCAGTTTCAAGACTCTGTGTGCTGGCTGGGATATTCCCAAGGTTGTAATGAGCTTCACCCAGCCAGCGATACCAATGCCCCATTTGCATGGCAGGGATATTTTCCATCTCGCAGGCTTTTTCCAGGATAATCACCGACTCGCGGAGCCAGCCTTTGCGCCGATTAAACTGCAGCAGGGTTTCCAAATAAGCAGCGATTGCCTCCACATCCCCCAACTCGAATTGCCACTCCAGCGCGGCGCGGATGTTTTCGATCTCGGCATCGATCCCGTTCAACACTGCCTTGTCATAGACATCCTGCACAGCAGCGCGGCGCGATTGCAAAAAACTGCCATAGAAGCGACCATGCTTTTGGCGCGTTTCTCGTTCCTGTTCGGGAGCCAGCTTCAGATGATACGACCCGAACTGCACCAGCAATTCATGTAGCACGTAGCGCCCGTTCTCATCACGCCGTATCATGCTCTTATTCATCAGGCTGTTCAATACGGGCAGGTTGGCATCTGCCACTTGCTGCGCGGCAGATAACGTAAAGCCTTTTCTGAAAACAGACAACCGCCGAAAGACAGCCTGCTCCTCATCGGTGAGCATTGCCCACGTCGAATCCAATACCGAGCGCAGAGATGGGTTTAACTCGGGCAGGTCTGTCGTGAGAATCTCACCGCCGCGCTCCAACCGTTCAACGATCTCTTCGCAGGAAAGCAACCTGACCCAATTGGCGGCAAGTTCAATCCCCAGCGGAAAGCCCGCCACCAACTGGCAAATTCGGTTAACGGCATACTCCTGCCCCGCCAGTGAAAAGTTCGGTTTCACGCGGCGCGCTTGATGGGTGAACAACTCAACCGATGGGTAGCGCATATCGGCGTTCTTCTCAAACGTCGGCGGGTAAGGCAGCCCTTGCACTTCCACCAGCCATTCCGCTGGCAGGTTGAGCAACTCACGAGACGTGACCAGCAACTTCACCGCGGGACATTCTTGCAAAATATCGGACAACAGCGCTACGGTATGTTCGCGGATTTCCAGCCGTGCATCCAGCAGTGGTTCAAAGTTATCCAACACGAACAAGGTCTCTTTATCTGCAAGATGCTTGAGCAGTAACTCGCGCGGCGCATGTTGCGCCGAAAAAGTGTAGCCCACAGCATCGGCGATGGCGGCGATCAGCAATTCAGTCGTTTCTGTGGGGTCAGTAGGTTGCGTGCCGCGCAGCGAAATAAAACGCACGCCGTCTTGAAATCGCTCCACTTGCATCTGCGCCGCACGCATCGCCAGGCGCGTCTTGCCCACGCCGCCCGCTCCTGCCAACGTGAGCAGGCGGCACTCGGGGTTGAGGATCAACCCGCCGATCTGCTCGAGTTCCGCTTCACGCCCAAGAAAAGGCGTCAGGCTTTGAGGCAGGTTATGGCGTAGGTCTGATGCGTTTTTTCTCGGGGAGGATTTGGATGGGGACTTTGACTCAACTCTGCGGGCGGATTCTCCATCCGCTTCTTTGACATCCCCCTGCTTGATCCTGTCATAAAGAGCCTTGGTCTCTGCTGAAGGCTCGACTCCCAACTCTGCATCCAGATGTTTTTTGCAAACCTCAAACTGACTCAACGCCGCACTGCGTTGACCGCTCTGCGCAAGCACGGTCATGAGCTGGCGATGCATCTCTTCGCGCCACGGTTCGAGCGCAAGGATACGGCGCGTGAAGTCCGCGGCTTTTTCAAAATCGTGTTGCTGTGTTGCGGACGCAGCGAGATGCGCGAGCAACGCGATTGCCATCTGCTGAAAACGCTCACGTTCGACCACGACCCAGGTTTCGAAATCGGGCGCTTCGTGCAGGTAAAAATCGTCCAGAAAATTTCCGCGATAGTGTGTGAGTACCGCTTCGAGCTCGCTGATCGTGCTTTTCTGAGGCGCAGCACCACGACGGATGAACTCGCCTGCGTCAAGTGTGTGGGGCAACGACAAATCGAAAGCCAGCGATTGGCGGGTGGCAATGATGTAATCGCCGATAACACTGCGAAGTTTGCTGAGTGTGAGCCGTAAATTCCCCCGCGCGCGTTCCTCCGAAAAATCGCCCCACAACAAACCTGCGATGAACTGTCGCGAACAAACCTGACCCGTTACAGCCAGATAGAAGAGCAGCGCCTGCCCCTTGGCAGAGATAAGGTCGGCAGTGAGCGGCTGTCCCTGCCAGTTGAGCTGCGGTTTTCCCAAAACACGAATTTCAAGCGATGGGTTCAAACCTGAGTTTCTCCAATTTTGGACGAATTTGGCAAACTAACGGTAAATAAACGCTGGAAAAACTGCGCCATCATAAGATTTGGTCATCGAGTTTGACCAAGTTCAGATGACAAGGAGATTATATCCAATGCCACAGATTTTCAAAGAGCGAATGACAACCGAGATCGAAGGCGAGTTCGTGGTCTTCCTGATCGGGATGCGCGTGAACAATTGGTGGAAGATTCACAAGTGGCTGCCTGTGTTCAAAGCCATGCCGCCAATGCTCAAAGAGCTTAGCGCCGACCCGAACTCGGGTTTGATGGGCTTCCGCCAGATCGGTCAATTTACGGTCATCCAATACTGGCGCTCACTCGCCCATTTGATGAACTACTCCCGCCAGAAAGATCGGGCGCACCTGCCTGCGTGGCGCACCTTCAATCAGATCATGGGCAGTGACGATAGTGACGTGGGGATCTGGCACGAAACCTATCGTATTCAACCAGGCAATTATGAAGTGATCTATCGCAGCATGCCCGCCATGGGCCTGGGAGAGGCTTTCGGGCTGATACCTATCTCAAAGAAACTCGATAGCGCTCACGGACGCCTGAACCACAAGAAAGAGTCCACGGAGGTGAGCATGGCGTGATGCAAGAATTTTATGCACCGAATTATCGTTCAAAACCATAACCCAACTCAAAAGGAGATTCACTATGTACGCACGTTTGATCATGTTCACGCTCGGACAAGGACAACGCCCATTCGCCGAAGGCATGGCAAAGCAATTCCAGGGCGCCATGCAGGGAATGAAGGGCTTCAAGAATGGCACATTTTTAGTAGATGAAAGCGTCGGCGAGTACGGACTCTTGAGCCTGTGGGAAACGAAGGAAGAAGCCGAATCCGCAGCTGACGCCATGCGCCCTGCCTTCCAGCAGGCGTTGGAAGGCAAAGTGCAAGGTCCGCCCAATGTTCGCATGTATGAGGTCTTTGAACCGTAGGGGATGGTTATTTTTGTGAGCAGTAGGCAGGATATAAGTTCCGTCCACAATAACAATGTAAACAAACTCTCTTGTGAAAAGAGAGTTTGTTTTATTTATCCTTTCAACGCATCTTTTGCCGCGGAGATGACCTCTTCATAATTTGGCTCATCTCCAAGCGCTGGGAGGTAATTGACGTAGGTCAATTTTCCATCGCGCCCAACGATGAAAACAGAGCGGCGCAGGTAACGGCGTTCTTTGATGAGGATGCCGTATTTTTCGCCGAACTCCGCTTCCAGCACATCCGAAACCACCTTGACCTTTTCCACGCCTGCCGCGCCGCACCAGCGTTTTTGCGCCATGGGAAAATCACAACTGATGGTGTAGATGACAATGTCATCACTCAACTTGGCGGCTTCTTCATTGAAGCGGCGGGTCTCGCGGTCACATACATCGGTATCCAACGAAGGAACTGCCGAAAGGATAATGACCTTGCCTTTGGATTCCTGAATGGGGTTGACCTTTGCCCATCCTGCAATAACCGAAGTGAACTCAGGTGCAGCATCCCCCACTTTGACTTCATCACCGATCAGGGTGACATAGTTATCTCCGATCTTGAAAATATCATTTCGAATGGTTGGCATATACTCTCTCTCCTAAATAATCTCTCAACTTTATTTACCCGCAACCCCAACAATGGACTTTCCACAGAAGACATCGAAGGTCTCGAGTGTGCCCTCTTCGCCGAAACCGCTCAAGCCCCAGGCAGGACGCGGCGCGTCGACATTTAATTCGAGCAGACTCACGCCATTGACCTTGACTCCGCCCGTGTTCATTTGACGGGCGACCTGCATGGCATGGTCTTCATCTTTCGAGAAGACGTAGCCGCCGAGTCCGTAGGGAGTTTGGTTGGCGAGTTTGACGGCTTCTTCGTCGGTCTTGAACGAGTGGACGGTGGCGACAGGTCCGAAAATTTCTTCGAGCGTCTCTTCGGGTGCGACTCCCGTTATCAGCGTGGGAGAAAGATAGTAGCCCGCTGAATCAGGCGTCGGGGCGGTGTGATGCGTTTGTCCGCCTTTGGCTTTGAGCGCGTTGACCGCGTCCACAATGCGCCCGTGATGGGCTGAGTTGGCGAGCGGTCCGAGTTGAGATTCCATCGAGAGCGCGTCGCCCACTTTGAGGGATTTGAATTTTTCCATCGCGGCGTTGACGACTTGGTCTTGAATCGATTCGTGGACGACGAGCCGACCGAGCGCGCGGCACCACTGACCGTTGAGCGTGGTCATGCCCGCGACGATGCCATCGGCGACCTTCTCGATGTCGGCATCTGGCAGAACGACCATGGCGTTGTTGCCGCCGAGTTCGAGTTGCAGCGATTTGAAATCTGCGGCGCAAGCAGCGGCGACGGCACGACCGCCATTGAGACCGCCAGTGAACGAGACGGCACGCACACGTTTATCGCCGACAAGTTTCGCACCGACATCACCGCCACCGTTGACGATCTGGAACAGACCCTTGGGCAGACCCGCGGCTTCGAGTCCATCCACAAGGAAGAGACAGGAATACGGCGCCCATTCGGTAGGCTTGAGAATGACAGGGCAACCCGCAGCGAGCGCGTTGGCGATTTTATGCGCGGCAAGTGCAGCAGGAGAATTCCACGGCACGATGGCAACCGCAACACCAAGCGGCTTGCGTAACACTTCCACATCGCCATGCGGACCAGGGACTTTGTTGACGGCGTATCCACTGCGGAGCACTCCCGCCGCGGCTTTGAAGGCAAGCCACACAATCGCGTTGACAAAACTTGTGGTGCCAAAGACGATACCTGTGTTATAGGATTCAACTGCGGCGATCATCGGGACGAGACTCATCAAATGATTACCCGCGTTATCTAGAATCTCAGCGCGTTTTTCGGGAGAGGTGTTCGCCCACTCGCCTGATTCATGCAACCGCTGTGCGACTTGTAAGGCGCGTTCAATGTTCTCAGGGCTGGTCGCCATTTGCGGCGCGATCTTCTCGCCCGTGTTCGGGTTGTGGACGAACGCGCCCATGTTGACGGTGGGGGCGATTCGTTCACCGTCAATGTAATCAAAGAGGTTGAAGTGGGTTTTGACTTCGTCGAGCGGGGGCATTTTGATTTCGGGGAAAGACATGAGTTATCTCCTATATTTTTTTACCACGAAGGGTCACGAAGGTACACAAAGGAAGTTCTTAAAACCTTTGTGACCCTTCGTTGCCTTTGTGGTTGAAAAGATTTTTTATTTTTCTTCCTTCATATACACCTTCGTCACACTTCTTACATCGTGAACAGGACCCTCTGTGCCGCGGGGGTCGAAGTCAACGCGGCGTTCGCAGGTGGAGGCGACGCGGACTCCTTTGGCGGTCAGTGTGCGGACGGCGACTCCGTTGCGGTAGAGGACGGTCATGCGGGTGCGGCGGTCGTAGCCGTCGAGTGTGATGCAATCGGGTTCGCTGTAGCGGCTGAGAGGTTCGTCGGTGTTGTTCTCGGAGAGGAACCACAGAATGCCAACTCCGCCAGAGATGCCGATGTGCTGCGGGGCTTCGGGTCCGAGTTTGTCGAAGTAAAGTTTGCCGTCTTTGTACTTTGCTGTGAACGAACGCGCATGGAACGGTCTGCCGCGAAAGGTGACGTTGGTCTGCTGGTAGTTCTCGCCGTCGAAGTCGATATAGACCAGATTATCAAAAGGCGAATCGCCAGGCGCACCCGCCCACGGGTCATGCGGAAGCGGAGTTCCATCCAGATTGAATGTTTCGATGTGGTCATGCCAAACGCCGCGGAGGAGCGTGAGGGAGTGTCCGACAGAGCCGAGGGGAAAAGAAAGTGTCATGGGTCAGGTTCCAGGTGTCAGGTCAGGGATGACCGTAGACCGCCGACGGAAGACCGCTTGGATATTGGCGGTCGGCGGTCTGTCGTCAGCGGTCGGTTCTACTTCTTCTCACCCACCGCAAAACCCGATTGCATCTTATCGGTGACGATGGACTTTGCCGCTTCAATGCGACCGCGTTCGGCGGGGAAGGCTTGGACGAGACCCATGGTCAGGTCGCGCAGTCCGCGCCCGATGACGCCGTGGTTGCCTGTGTTGCTGGTGCCGCATGCCTTGAGCGAATTGACCGCGACGCGATGGGCGCACTCGCAGACCGTCCCCTTGGCAAGACGCCAATGCTCGACCACTTTGTTCTTCGGCAGGATCGGCGGCTCGGAGGTTTCGAGTTCGAGTTGACGACGCGTCCACAGGAAACCTGTTTCCAAGTCCACAGCCATGTGACCGATCAACTCCTGATGAAAGGCGCTGTCTGCGACGATGGACTTGCCCGTATCTTGAAACTTCAAATTGGAAAGGAACTTGATGGCGTAGTCGTATACGCCTTGCGCAATGCCGAGATACACCCCCACCACCGCGAGTTGATTGCCGACATAACTTCCGCGGCTCATTTGCATCATCTTGAGGAATGCGCCAGGGACGGTCATGGCGTCTTCGGTTTTGACAAAGACATCTTTCAAAATAATTCCATGGGTGGCAGTGGCGCGCATACCGATCGAATCCCAGTGAGCGCGTTCAGACACGCCTTCCGCTTTGCTGCTGACGAAGAAGATCGAAAGTCCGTTCAGGTCTGCCGAGTCTTTAACCTTGGCTTGCACCAGATACTCATCGGCAACGCCTGTGGAACAGCCAAATGATTTTGTGCCGTTCAACATCCAGCCACCTTCAACAGGAGTCGCTTCGGTGGAGATTAACACCGCGCTCGTCGCAGACTTGGCTTCTTCGCTGGCAAAGTTGGCAAGGAAACGTCCACTGCCCATTTTGGTCAACAACTTTTCACCAAAGGCACGCACCTGCCTGGCTTCCTCTTCATCGGTGAACAACCCTGCTTCGATGGCTTCGAGTCCGAGCAAGCCGCGCGACGCGGTTGAACAATGGAAAAAGAAACACAATGCGGTCGAAGGGCACGCCGAACCCAGCGCAAATGCCGCCGCGGTCAGGTCGCGCAATGTGCCGCCCAACCCGCCATATTTTTCAGGGACGATCAAACCGAACAAGCCCGCCTCACGCAGCAACGCAATGTTCTCCAACGGGAACTCGCCCGAAGCATCCGCTTTTTCTGCGCCCGCCCGCAACGCAGGCAGCACGCTCTCCACCCGCGCCGCAATGCCACGCTCCTTTTCGGTCATTCGTTCAACGAGCAATTCACCTGTTAGTTTTTCGGTCATGGTTCCTCTTTTGGTAATTGGCGATTGGTAATTGGTAATTACTATTTACCAATTACGATTTATATTCGTCTTTCAATTCAGCGAGTCTTTCCAGTGTTTCCACATCGTTCTGATAAATGCTGCAGATCAACATCTGCACGCCCGCCGCTTGATATTCGGCGAATAATTTTCGCGCGCCGTCCACGGTGACTCCGCGACCTTTGAACAATGTCGCTTTTTGTAATTTGGATTGGATGGCGGACTCGTCTTTGGCAATCAGGATATTGCACAACACGGTGCGTTCGATATCGTTGTAATCGCGTCCTTCTTTAACGCAATGCTGATTCAGCACTTCAAACTTTTTCTTCACTTCATCTGGACTCCCGATGAAGTTGCACATATTCCCAACACGGGCGACCGTGCGTAATGTGAGTTGTTCTCCCGCCCCACCGATCAGAATCGGCGGATGTGGTTTCTGGCTCGGCTTCGGCTCCAGAATGGCATTCTCCACGTGGAAGTATTTGCCATGAAAGGTGGCGCGTTCTTCAGTCCACATGGTTTTGATCAACTTGATGGCTTCTTCGAGTCTGTAAATTCTTTCAGCGGGTTTCTCTTGATACTCAAAGCCGTATTGCTTGTACTCGGCTTCGTACCAGCCTGCGCCGATCCCGAGTGTGATTCGTCCGTGGCTGATGAGGTCGAGATTGGCGACCATCTTTGCAAGGAGCGCGGGGTTGCGGTAGGACGTCGAAGTGACCAGCGTGGATAATCTGATTCGGTCAGTCACCGCCGCGAGCGCGGAAAGAAGCGTCCAGCCTTCCATGAACGGCTCTTCGGGGAGTCCATGCACGGGGATTTGGATCATATGATCCATCACCGAGAACCAGTCAAAGCCGTGTTGTTCGATCCATAGGACTTTTTTCTTAATGCCGTCAAAGATATTGGCATTGTTATAAATGAAGGAGGGAGAATGGATTCCGAATTTCATGACCCCCTCCCTGCCTCCCCCAAATCCGACTGAGGTTCGTCGGATTTGGGGGAGGTGCCCGCTAGGGCGGTGGGGGCGGTCTGCGGTCGGTCGTCTGCCGTCGTTCCTTTCGCAATCAAATTCACATACGCATACACCACAACAACAAACATCACGATCGAACCCATATACCCAGGCGTGGACGTGCCATACGCGCCGAGCAGATAACTTGCCAGCGCAGGCATGACCACGCGTGTAGCGCTTTCGAGACCTGCGCCCAAGCCCAACATGCCGCCGACTTCATCACGCGTGACGGCTTTGCTAATAGCCGAGTTGATGAGCGCGTTGAACGAACCCGCGCCCACCGCCATGGGGAACATCGCAACCAGCAGCATGGGAATGGAGTTGGCGAAGGTCCAACCAAGCATGCCGACCAGCGCAAAGCCAAGGAAGGTGACGATGAGACTCGACTCTTTGAAGCGCGCCGAAAGCGGACCGATCAGCCCGCCCTGCATGATGACCAATACAATGCCGAGATAGGCAAGGATGTAACCCGTCTGCTGTGCGCCGAGCCCGAACTTGTTGAGCACATACAGCGGGAAGACGGTTTGGAAGGAATTGAACGCAATTGCAAACCCGAAGCGCACCCACAACAACGCACCCACTTTGGGGTGATTGAGCGCGGCGATCAAGGCTGTAAAAGAGATGTCCGCTTTCTTTTGCGTTGCCAGTTCGGCACGGCGCTCATCGGTCAGCGATTCGGGCAGCCAGAAAAAGACGGTCAGCAAGTTGATAAATGCCAACGTTGCCGCGACGAAGGCTGGCACAGCAAAACCGAACTGACTCAACATGCCACCCATGGCTGGACCGAGAATAAAGCCAATGCCAAATGCCGCGCCGAACATACCCATGCCGCGAGCACGATTCTTTTCATCGGTCACATCCGCGATGTAGGCTTGCGCCACCGAGATATTCCCAGCCGTGAGCCCTGAAAGAATGCGGCTGGCGAATAACCACCACAGCGAGTTGGCAAAGCCGAGAATCAGAAAACCGATGAAGGTACCAGCAATACTGATTAAGAAAACAGGTCTGCGCCCATATTTATCGGAGAGGCGCCCAAGGATCGGCGCACCGATCATCTGCATCAGCGCGTATGACGAGACGAGAAGCCCCGTTTGGAATTCTGTCGCGCCGAATGAATCGGCGAAGAAGGTTAACAGCGGCACGATCAGCGCAAAGCCGAGCATGTCGATGAGGACGATGAGTCCGACGTTGAGGAGGCGTTTGTTCAAGGTGTTTCCTTTTGTGGGTTGGTTTCTTTTGAATAATGTTTTGGTTAACTTGACCGCCGACCGCGGACGGTAGACCGTTTTCAAGCGCGGTCAGCGGTCGTCCGTCTGCCGTCGTTTTTACACCGTCGGTCTCCTCACATACTGTCCCTTCGCCTCACCCAAAATCTTCCCATTCTCAAAAACTTTATTGCCACGCACGAACGTCGCTTTGACCTTGCCCATTAGTTCATGCCCTTCGAATGGCGTGTACCCCTGCCCCGATTCAGACTCAGCGGCACGCACCACAAACGACTCATTCGGGTCGAACAGAACGATATCCGCGTCGTAGCCTTCGGCGATGTCGCCCTTTGATAAAAGTCCATAACGTTGGGCGGGATTCCAGCAAACGAGTTCTGCCATGCGATTCAAGGACAGTCCGCGTTTGGAGCCTTCGCTGTGCAAGCCGCTCAACATGTATTCGGTGCCGCCAAAGCCAGACTTCGCCATCCAAATATCATCGGGAAATTCAGCGTTGTACTTCATCTCCGACGAACAGCAGGCATGGTCACTGACTACCCAATCCACATCGCCGCTCAAAACTTTCTCCCACAAAAATTCCACATCCGCACGTGGGCGAATCGGCGGGTTGACCTTCGCCAGCACACCGTTGGGTTCGTCCACATCGAGCAGCAAATGCCCGATGGTCACTTCGCGCCTGAAGTTGATATGTGGGAACAAGTCGCGCATCATCAATGCCGCTTCGAGCGCCTTGCGAGATGTCAAATGCAAAAGGTTGATATTCGCACAACTCGTCTCATGCGCAAGATACGAAGCGATAAAAACAGCCAGCCCTTCGCTATGTGGCGGACGCGCCGCGTTGTACGCGTGCAGTCCCTTCAACTTGCCTTCCTTTTGCACGATCGACGTGTACGCATTCAAAATGTCTGCCACTTCGCAATGCAAACTCAAACTGATGTGCGGCGCCTGCTTCGGGTTCGCTTCGATCATCTCGCTCAACTTGCGCATGATGAACTCGAAATGTGCAAAGTCGTATTTCTCGCCTTCTTCCAACTTCAAAAAATTATGCTGCTGGTCAGACTTGCCATGCAACCCATGCCCGCCGTAAAACATAAAGATCTTGAACGACGACACGCCGAAGTCATTCATCAGCATCGGCATCTCGTCAATGTGTCCACGGTTGATCGGCGCAAGGTGATAGGCATAGTCCACCCAATACCTGCCCTTCGAAATATCCAACACCTCAGGGTAAAAATCCTTGTACGCGCCGCCCTTATTCAAATAATATTCGCCCGTGCGAAAATACGTGATGGCACTCGTCACCCCACCCATCGCCGCCGCCTTGGATTCCGTGATCGCATCCTCTGCCAGCGGGGAATAAATCCCGACATGCATGTGACCATCAACCAAACCTGGAAACGCCAACAGTCCCTTCGCATCATGGACTTCTTTCGCCTCTTCCGCAGGGATGCTTGGTGCCACCCTCTGAACCTTCCCCCCGCTGATGGCGATATCTGCCACCTCCACGGACGTCTGGTTGGGTCGCACAAGTTTTGTGTTTTTGATGAGTAAGTCGTACATGGATGACTCCTGAAAAATTTATTTCGTGATGTTCTGACCGCCGACGGTCGACCGCAGACCGCGATTGACAAACCGTCTGCCGTCCGCGGTCTGCGGTCATGAACTTGCTACAACACCTTTGCTAATCAATCCTTCGATCTCATCCGCGCCAAGCCCTGCACCCGCCAACACTTCCCGCGAATGCTCGCCTATCTTCGGCGGATTGATCTCCAACTCTGAACCTGCGCCTTCCAGCAACAGCGGCAAGCGCGGAAGTTGAGTCGTGTCGCCATTGGGCAGGATGGTTTCCAATAGACTATTGCCTTGGATCAATTGTTCATCAGTGAACAGGTCTTCGGGTTTGGCAATCGGCGAAAACGGCAGGTCGGCAATTTCACAGCGTTTGAGCACGTCGGCTTTGGAATACTTTGCAATGCGCTGAGTCAGGTCAGGGAGCAGCCACTCGCGCTGGTCAATGCGTCCGTTATTCGTGGCGAGACGTTCATCCGCGAGCAGGTCGTGCATCTCGAATGACTCACAAAAGCGCACCCATTGTTTGTCGCTGGTCACGCCGATGAAGACGAGTTCGTTATCGCAGGTGTTGAACGTCCGATAGATCGCCCAGGCGCTGACTCGCGCAGGCATCGGCGGGACGGGCTCCTTGGTCACTGCCGCGTATGCCATGTGATGTCCCATTAAGAAGGCGGCGGTTTCGAATAAGGCGCTCTTCACGAGTTGCCCTTTACCCGTCATATCCCGTTCACGCAAGGCGGCGAGGACAGCAATCGCGCCATACGTTCCCGTCATGATGTCGATGACCGAAGCGCCAGCCCGCAATGGCTGACCGATGGGTCCCGTCATGTAGGCGATGCCGCTCATGAACTGCACCACTTCGTCGAGCGCGAGGCGGGCAGAGTAAGGTCCGGGCAAGAATCCTTTTAGGGAGCAGTAGACAAGCGTCGGGTAGTTTGAAGCGAGAGCTTCATATCCAAAGCCGAGACGATCCATTGTGCCAGGTCCGAAATTTTCGATGAGGACATCCGTCGATTCCAATAATTTGAAAATGACCTCGCGCCCCGCATCGGTTTTGATGTCGATGGCGAGACTCTTTTTGTTGCGATTGAAGAACGGATAATAGCCCGTGCCGAAGCCTTTGAGTTTGCGGGTCGGGTCGCCATCGGGCGGCTCAATGCGAATCACTTCCGCGCCGAGGTCGGCGAGGACAAGCCCGCAGGCGGGACCGAGCACGGCATGGCTGAATTCGAGAACGCGGAGGGAGGAGAGGGTGTGGAGGGTCATTGGTGGAATTTCGACGGCAGACCGCAGACGGCGGACGGCTGGTAAATGGTAAATGGTAATTGCAGTCGGCGGTCAGTCATCAGTGGTCGTTTAAACATAGTCACCGTGTTTGATTAGGTAATTCACCAATCCGCCCGCGTTGAGGATGTCGATCATCTGCTGCGGCATTTTGGTGGCTTGATAGGTTTCGTTCTTGGTGTGATTCGTGACGACGCCATGTTCGAGGTCAACTGAAATAGAATCGCCTGATTGAATATTGTGATGTTCCACTTCGATGACGGGCAAGCCGATGTTGATGGCGTTGCGATAAAAAATACGCGCGAAAGTTTTCGCAACTACAACCGAAACCCCCGCGGCTTTGATGGCGATCGGTGCCTGCTCACGCGATGAGCCGCAACCGAAGTTGTTGCCAGCCACGAGGATATCGCCCTGCTGAACCTTCTTTGAAAATTCAGGGTCGAGGTCTTCCAACACATGCAAAGCCAACGCGGACATATCCAGGGTTTTGGTGTATTTGCCTGGGATGATTCGGTCGGTGTCGATGTTGTCTATTGGGTAAACGTAAGCAGTGGTTGTTTGCATATCAGGTTTGGTTTCCAAATTGAGGAAAGAAGAAAGAGGAAAGAAATGTTTCCTCATCTTTCTTCTTTCCTCTTTCTTTTTATTCAGGCTCCACGATCTCACCCGCCAGCGCAGACGCCGCTACGACAGCGGGAGAACTCAAATACACTTGCGCCTTGGGGTTGCCCATGCGTCCTTGAAAATTACGGTTCGTGGACGAGATCACCACTTCGCCATCGCCAGGTACGCCGAGGTGTGAACCCACGCAGGGACCACAGCCTGAGGTGATGAAGGTCGCGCCAGCATCGGATAGGATTTGAATCGTGCCATCTTTGAGCGCATCGTTGAAAACTTTCTTAGACGCGGGCGCAATGATGAGACGTGTGCTGGTAAGTTTCCTGCCTTTCAACACCTGCGCCGCGGCATGTAGATCTTCGAGGCGCGTGTTGGTGCAGGAACCGATAAAGGCATATTGGACTTTCGTGCCCAACACTTCGTCAATAGCGACAACGTTTTCAGGCGAGTGCGGCTTGGCAATTTGCGGACGAAGCGAAGAGACATCGAAGGTCAACTCGCGGGTGTATTCTGCATCGTTGTCTGCAAAGGTCGGCTCGAAAGGATACCAAAGGTCAAGCCCTGTTGGGTCAACCAAGCCTGCCTTCGCGCCCATTTCGGAACTCATGTTGGCAATCGCCATACGACTGGCAAGCGTCATCCCTTTGATCGTTTCGCCTGTAAATTCCACGGCTTGATAATTCGCGCCTTCCACGCCAAGTTCTTTGATGAGAAAAAGGATCAAGTCTTTGGAAGTCACACCCTTTTTCAATTGACCGTTGAGCGTGATCTTGATGGTCTTCGGCACCTTGAGCCAAGTCTTGCCCGTCAGCATCGTCGCGGCTAAGTCCGTCGAACCGACGCCGATCCCAAAGGCGTTCAACGCGCCGTAGGTCGGAGTATGCGAGTCCGCGCCAAGGAAAAGGTCACCTGGTTTGACGTGTGCATTCTCCACCATCAATTGGTGACATATCCCTTCGCCGATGTCGTACAACCTGCATCCCATCTCTGCAGAAAATTCGCGCATGAGTTTGTGCAGGTTTGCCACCGTCTCGTTCGGAGCGGGCGAAGCATGATCGATGATGAGGGACACGCGTTCGCTGTCCCATAATTTCTTCCCACCCATCTGACGGAACGCCTTGATCGCAAACGGCGATGTTGCATCGGTCGCCATGACCCCATCCACACGGACAATGGCAATATCGCCTGCTTTCACAGGTTTGCCAGCATGTTGGGAGAGGATTTTTTCGGTAATGGTTTGGTTCATAGTAAAGATATTAGAGAGCAGATATTAGAGAGTAGTAAGTTGCAAACAGTCAACTATTCTCTATTTATCTATTCACTACTCAACTAACCTATGCATCTTCGCGGGCAATTCCTTGCCCAAAAATTCTTCCATACGGCGCGAGAGTTCAGCAACCTTCTTGATGTCCACGCCCGTTTGAATACCCATTTCATGCAGCATGTTGGCAGTATCTTCGGTGGCGACATTGCCCTTCGCGGTCTGAATGAACGGGCAACCGCCGAGTCCGCCGAAGGATGTATCGAACATCGTCACACCTGATTTCAACGCAGACAATAAATTCGCCAAGCCTTGTCCACGCGTATCGTGCAAGTGCAAGACCACAGGCACATTGCCAGCCAACGGCAGAACCTCTTGCACAATGCGTCGAATCAATTGTGGGTTACCCAGCCCAGCCGAGTCCGCCAGTGAGAGTTCGTCAATGCCCATTGCTAAAAATCGACGCGCCATCGAAACGACTTTCGCTTGTTCGATCTTGCCTTCATACGCACAACCGAACGCCACCTGCACACCGACGCGCACTTTCACACCATGTTCGCGCGCCATCTTGACCATCTCAGCAGTTTCCGCGATTCCATCTTCAACGGTCGTGTTGGCATTTTTCATCGCGAGCGTTTCACTGGCAGGCACACCCATTTCCAACTGTTTCACACCCGCCGCAATCGCGCGCTCCACGCCTTTCATGTTCAGCACCAACGCACTAAAGGTCACGTCATCACGCTTGGGCAAACGCGCAAACACTTCGGCAGCATCCGCCATTTGCGGCACGATCTTCGGATTGACGAAGGAAGAGACCTGGATATTTTTGAGTCCAGCGTCGGCTAAGAGAGAGGCGTACTCCACTTTCATATCGGTGGGGATGAACTTCTCCTCACGCTGGATTCCATCTCTCAAGCCGACTTCCACCAATGTGGCTTCCATCGGCACGGTGGGAATTTCAATCGCCTCACTTCGACGCCAGAGCCTGTTGTGGTAAAGCAGGGGCATGTCCAACTCTGACACAGACAAGTCCTTGACCTCACCCACAAAAATGGTGTGGTCGCCGCCGTCATACATCGCCCAAACGCTGCAATCGACCCACGCCAGCGAATCAGGCAACAGCGGACTGCCCGTCACTGCCGTGTGAGTCTTCAGCCCTGCAAAACGATCTTTGATCTCAGGCTTCATGCCCGCAAAGCGCATGCCGATCTCAAGTTGCCGTGCAGACAAAACATTCACCGCAAAGAAACCGCTCTCGGCGATGACGTTATGCGTGAACAATTTTTTATTGAGCGAAACCAACACCAGCGGCGGATCAAGGCTCAGGCTGGTAAATGAACTCGCGGTAATACCAATGGGCGTCTCGCCATGCTTAGACGTGACCACCGTCACACCCGAAGCGAACTGTCCCATGGCGCGTTTGAAATCGTTTGGATCGAAGGTCATGTTACTTTCCTAAAAGTAGTAATTCCAATTTGATGATGTCTTGCTAACACGACCGCAGACCGCGGACAGCAGACCACATTAATTGCGGTCAGTGGTCGGTCGTCTGTGGTCGCACTTAATCAAACACATTGCGCTTCACGAATGGCGCGGACAAAAACCGTAACAGCACCTTCCACCGCGGAAGCAGGTCGATGCGCGCGCCATTGGTTTCATTGGATAAGATTTTTTCAGTAATCGTTGGCACAACATCTTCCAATCGGCTGGCAATGATATTGAAGATCGGCTTCACTTTTGCAAACTCTTGAGGATCACTGTACTGCCCTGTGACCATATCCGTAATGACCATGCCAGGCTGGATCAACCCAGTCTTAACAGGCGAGTTCTTTAACTCTGCTGCCAACGATTTACCCATAAATGCAATAGCTGCCTTGGTCATGCCATACAGTGTGATGCCCTCACGGACGTTCCCATTGGAGCCGAAGCCTTCAAAGTTATAGATCCAGCCGCCGCCTTGCGCCATCATGCCGTTGTGTGCTGTGCGCGTTCCATACAACGACCCCAGAACATTAGACTTCACGACGGTTTCCACGACCTCATTGGGCAACTCCCACAAATTGCGCTGCTGATGAGCCACGCCCGCATTGTTGATCCAAATATCCACCCGCCCAAATTTTTCTTTGGCGAAGGCAAACAAACGCTCATGGTCTTCCAACTTGGACACATCACACAAACAACCAGCGACCTTGCCGTTGTACGCCGCAGCCAACTTCGCAACGGCTTGATCTAAAACATCCTGCCTGCGCCCGCTGACGACAACGTTATGCCCACGCTTGAGGAATTCCTCTGCGAGTCCGTAGCCAATACCTTTGGTAGAGCCTGTGATGACAATTGTTTTCATATACACCTCGGTGGTTGAGTAGGGCTGAGCGTTTGTTGCGAAGCCCGTATCGAAACCACCAGTTTCAAGAGTTCCTTCACTAACAAAATCACTTTGCTTAATGCTGGTTTCGATACGCCTTCGGCTGTCGCCTCAGGCTACTCAACCAGCGGAATATTTATGATTCCTTCCAATTCAACACACCAAACGTCGTGTACTGCATCTTGTCTGACTTGTAAAACTGCCAGACGACACTCATGTTGAAGTTATCGTCAATGATGAACTCACGTCCCTTGACCTTGAGCGCTTCGCCATAAAAATGCTGTGACGTGTACAACGCGCGCCCATAGCCCATTGAATTTCCGAACAGGTCGGGACCTTCAAAATAATGTTTGGCATGATTACGGTACCGCTTGAAGGTGTACTTCTTGTTGAAGACACCTGTAATTTCCACGGTCATCTCAGCACGCAGAAGGTCAATTGGCTTGTAATCGATGTGGACTTTATTTACACCGATCTGCTTCTGATCCGCCCCGCAGACGATCATCTCGCCGTCCCACGCGCCCGACTTCTTCGAAGGTAGAATATGCGGTTTGAGTCCGTTGACGCGTTCCGTTTCGCAGAAAGCATCGATACGGACTTTGGTCTCAGGGTTGGAGTGATAGTCAAATGCCACCTTGTAAATGCCATTGAAGACCGAACAAATGGTGGGTCCATCATATAAAAGAGATGAATACACCTGCGTCTCACCATCAGGCAGGATATGAACCATTGTCTTCAAGTCCGCTGTCCAGCCAGGGGAGTAATAATGGGCGTCCACAAGCGTCCCGTACGGATGACCCGCACCGATGAAATCGGGACCGAGATAAATTCTGTCCTGGTCGCTGTCGATCACGCCGAACAGAAAAATATCCGAAACTTCCAGCCGCGGCAGCAGCGGACCCTGCCCATGCTGGATCTTGGTGTTCATCATGTAGGTCGTCTTCCCATCCTCAAATGTGGATGAGCGATAGACCTTGTTGTATCCGCTGTGATTACCGTTCACATCAAAGATGGACGGATATCCGTGCCATTCGCCTTCGATGTTCTTTTGCCAGTTGGAGGGTTGATTCATATGTGATTTCCTGTTTCTATTGTTTGATATTGACCGCAAACGGATGCCAGCTTCAAAAGCGGTCAGCGGTCGGTCGTCCGCGGTCGTGTGTATCCCGCAAACAGATCCCGCTTATTGAAGCCCGCCGTCATAAAGCGCAGCATGATCTTCATCGGAGTCAGCCACGCAATGTGACCTGCCTGCTTATCGTTCTTCAGGATCGCATCTGCCAGCCACGGAGTTGTCGTTTCAGGCGTATCGCCCAAAATATTGATCGTGCGTTTCGAGCGTTCCCAACGCGCTTCATCGAGATGCTCCACACCGTGCAAAAAGTGCTCCGTCACATTGATGCCAGGTCGCAGCGTATGGAAACGCACATTCGAACCCGCGTATTCCTTGCGCAGCGCCTTCACAAAATAGACCACCGCCGCATTCCCCGTGCCTAGCATACTTACGCCTTCTTGAATTTCTCCCTTGCCGCCCATGCCTTCGGTGAAATAAATATCACCGCCGCCCTGCTTCAACATCCCGTTGATGGCGACATGCGCGGAATATAGCGAGCCTAAAATTTTTGTGGCAAGCGTCGCATCGATCTCATCTTTTTCGAGTTGACCGAACGGCAGCGGATTGGTCGTGGTGCCTGCGTTGTTGATCCAGATATCAATGCGACCGAAGCGCTTCGCGCCCGCCTCCCACAACGCCTGAACCTGCTCCATCGACGAGACATCGCACCGCACCCCAAGCAGATTCGCTCCGCCCACCTCAGCCGTCAACTGCTCCACCGCCTTGTTCACACCGACTTGAGACCGTCCGCATACAACGACGTTGCATCCACGCTTGAGAAATTCCTTCGCAAGCCCGAGACCGATGCCTCTTGTTGAACCAGTAATGACAATTGTTCTATTCATAAATTTCGTAATCACCATTCACGACCGCAGACCGCCGACGGAAGACCGCCATCAAGAGCGGTCAGCGGTCTGTCGTCCGCGGTCTATTTCTCTACGCTCTGATTCCTCAAAATCTCGCGCATCTTTGCGCCCGTCTCTGCCCCAACGAGACGTTCCACCTGCGCCCAGACCTTGTCCACTTCGGGGTCGAAGATGGCGTTGCGGTTGAGTTGGTCACGCGCGGCAAAATCACCAGTCGGCACAGCATCGGCAGGGACACCGTTCTCGACGAGATTGAACCAATGCTCCAAATAGCCGTTGACGGGAGTTTGGATCTGCTCGAACGCGGATTCATTCGCACGGTATGCCAGCATCCACGGCGACATGAGCGCGTATTGCTTGGGTCCAAGCTGCGCGGCGGTGAGACCTTCGATCTTCTTGGCTTCTTCAAAGATGGGAGTCAGGTTATCGAACACGGCGTTGAGATACTTGAGATTCGCGCCCAAGTCTGCGCGGGGAATGAGGTCAAGGTGGAAAGCAAAGTACGGACCTGCCATCACCGAGTCCAATGTGAAGTGCGGGATGTGGCTCTCAGGCTTGGTGAAGGCAAAGATCATATGTGAGTCCAGCCCAATGGGCGGAACTACCAAGCCGATATAGACCATCTTATGCACCACATCTCCACTGAACAAACGGACACTGCCAACGGGAGCAGGGCTCATCGGTGAGGAAAGGCTCATATATGGCGACCCGATCTCGGTGAGTCCGAAGCGGGTTTTTATCTTCTCTAAAGTGCCGAGCGAAAGTTGTTGAGGCAGGGACATGTAGTTAATCTCCGATAAGGTTGAATTCAATTTCGACCGCAGAACGCCGACGGAAGACCGCGGTCAGTCTTCGCTCTTCTTCACTTCCACCGTCGGCACTTCATTCAACACCCACGCCTTGGCGAGTTCGGGAACTTCCTTGCGCGCAGGCGACGGGATGACCACGGCATGTTGGCGACCGTATTCCTTCTTGATGCGGTGGATATCGATCTGCCAGCCCATGTCGATGTACTTTTTGCGCATCTTGCGATAGGCAATTTGTATGCCGTCGCTCTTCACTGAAAGTTCCGCGCCAATATCATAGGGCAACAGTTCGGGGCGCTGCGAAAGCACGATGGGATAATCTTGATTGAAGATCTTCAACACACGCTTGAGCGCATCGCCATCTGCCCAGTTGCCTTTGAAGAAGGTGCGCAGCTGAGTCCACTTGGTGATGGTCTTGTATTCATTGACAGGCACATGGAAGTTGAAGAGGATCATCTGACCCATCGGCAAATTCACTTCGAGCAGAGTCATGCAGGGCATCCAGAACCCAGCGCGGGTCTTCACACCAGGGCGGTCTTCTTTATATAAACGACCCCAAATGCCTTTGATATTTTTCTTGGGCGGCTTGAGCGTTACGGTCATCGTCGCGCCAATGGGCGGATGTTCGACAATGTCATAATTGGGCACATCGGGTTCTTCACGATTGCCAAACGCGCCGCCATGCACGAAGGGCGCATGCGCGGCATCCATGCTGTTCTCCAGCGCGCGTTCATAATAGACGGGCCACTCAAAGGTGCCGCGCACCACTTTGAATTGCGGGTCATCAAAGTACGGAAGGTCGGGCAAAGGCGGGCGCTCTGATTCAGGAATGTCACCCAGGAACGCCCAAATGTAGCCATACTTTTCCACGGTCGGGTAGGAGTCAACACGCGCTTTCTTCGGCACGGGCAGATCGGGGTGCGCAGGAATCTTTACACATGAGCCATCGGCTTTATATTCCCAGCCGTGATACGGACACACAATGCAATCGCCTTGCATCCAGCCATCTGAAAGCGCTCCACCACGATGCACACACAGATCGCTCAACACATGCGCCACCCCATCGGGCGTGCGATACAACACGAACTCCTGCTCCAACGCGGTCACGCGGATCGGTTTGTTCTGTACAACGTGCGAAAATTCCAACGGCCACCAAAAGTTCTTTAGCATGGGTTTCTCCTTTATTTTTTTCGAACGACAGTTTGCTCTGTCCGTAATTCCGATTTTGTTATAAACGCCAACACAAGCCCTGCGATCTGCTCACGCACTTCTTCCGCAGGTCTTGTCATTTCCATATCCAGAAAAAAGCGACCCGTCGTCTCGTCCAGCGGATTTGCTATCGCAAAATGATTCGCGCCTTGCAAGAGGACGTCCCACGCCTCTTCCCCCGCCGACGGTTGACACGCTTCGTCGAACGTTTTCTCCACTGGGTCTTGATTCTGCTCACTCGTCCCATAGCGGACACGGCTCGCTGCGATCACGCCATCTCGATCACCACGCATCAGCATCACCGACTTGCCCCCCACCTTCAACACGGTGCCTGCTTCAAATCCCAGCATCGTGGATGCCATCGTATGACCCGCATACGCAAAGACTGCCTTCACCTGCGCAAAGAATTGCGCGTTCTGCAAAGCGACGGTGCCGCCCGCGGAATGTCCGCCAAGGATAATGTGATTCAGATCCATCGCTCCACACAGCGGACTCTTCTCATCGCTATTCAACTGCGCCAGCGAATCCAATATTGGTTGAATCGCTGGGCAGGTCGCGCCGCTTCCGTAGGTGTCAGGTTTTACTTTCGATAGATCAATTGCAGGTGTCAACCCGATCACGCCAGGCAATGTCTCTGCCACATGCGTGTACATCACCGTGACAATATTCGCTTCTGCCAGTTTGACCGCCAACCAGTGATAACTCTCTATGCCCACATTGATGCCATTGAAGAAAATCACCACCCGCATCGGTGCGGATGTTTTGTCTGCAGGGATGACTCCGCTCATCCGCTCCGCGTCACTGTTGGTTGGCGCAGCAGGATAATAAATTTTCAAATGCAGCACGTTATACGGCGCACTTGCATTCGGAAGAGTGGTGGCGTGGAAGAGGGCTCTAATCATTGAAAACCTTTGACCGCCGACGGACGACCGCTGACCGCATCACCAATTGTCAAAGCGGTCTGCCGTCCGTCGTCTGCGGTCGTTCCTTCTATTTAATTCTCTCCGACAACCGATCCCCGCCCCACAGCCCGCGTACCAGCGCATCTGCCATGTCTTTGCCGAAGAGTTGTTCGCCTACCACATTGGCGGGGTCACGGTCTGCGATCGCGCGGCGGACTTTCAAGTCACGTTCGGCAAGCGCGGCGCGTTCATTTGCAGGGGTGGCAGGCGCTTCGTTGACGTTCTTGATAAAGCCATCGAACATAAAATGAGCCAGCCCGCGGATGTCGCTGATCGCTTTATCTGAAGGCGTGGTGAGATACACAAAACCCGTCTGCGAAACGGATTCGCGCATGTACACGTCACGGCTGATGAAGGGACGGTAATCGGGATTATCAACAAACTCGCGCCATTTGGCGTTGACAGGCTGGTAATACTTGTCGAGATAATTCAGATCCACCATCAGGTCGGTGCGTGGAATGTAATCGAAGTAGAAGAAAATATCAGGCATGGTGCCCATTGCCATGCCAAAGTGCGGAGCGTTGGTCTGCGGTCCGAGCCAGACGGTGAAGTGCATATTGGTGAAACTATGCTTCGGGTTGCCGATATGCGAGTGAACGAACCAGTCGATTTCAGGACCCACAAAGGTATTGAGCGAACCTTTGGCATTTCCATCCAGCGATGTGTAGTTCGCAAATTTTTCGGTCGAGCCATCGGGCTTGAGTTCGAAGCGGGCGCTCAATTTATCGCCCAACTCGCGGGTGATCTCCCAAAGTTTGCCAAACCACCCCGTCGAGTCGACATCGGGCTGGGCGGCGAGCAGATCTACTAACGATTGTGTGGTGGACATGAGTTCTCCTGTTTGGTAATGAGTAATTAGTGATTAGTAATTGACTGCCGACCGCGGACGGCAGACCGTTCAGTTGCGCGGTCGGCGGTCTGTCGTCTGCGGTCGTTCTTGACTTCAACCTGCTCTCAACAAATAAACATCTACCTGCTTCAACTTCTCATCTCTAAACTTTTTCCAAATGCCAGCAACACTTCCGCTGGTTGGGTCGTTCACTTCCATGGCTGAGATGGTTTCGCCAGGGGCGTTGACCATTTCCATTTCACGCAAGGCACCGTATTGTTTTTCTCTGCCGTGCATTCCATCTTTATCGTTGAAGGTAACTTCGTCCGCGGTGATGGTAATGGTTTCGAGCAATTCGCCATCAGGTGAGATCGAATAGCGTTCGCCGCGATACTTTCCGCTGGGGCGGGTCGGCTCCAATGTGGGGAAGCCTTCTTCCTCTGGCACAGCCGCCCCGACGATGGTGGCAATTTCTTCGTTTGCGACAAAGAACTTGCCACCTGTTACCTGCCTCCCAGGGTTGAGCAATATTGAAAACGACGTGAAGTTATAGCCAAAGCGAGTCCACATGCCGCGCGCGGTCAGTACGCCATCTTTCCAGGAGAACCCGCCGCCGACCACATCTTCACCGAGATAATGCCGAGCCTTGCCGACGATCTTCAGGTCAAAAACAAACTCACCCACGCGCTTGTTCATGACGTCCACCACTTCCTGCGCCTTGGCGGATATACCCTCCGCAACTTTGACAGGCTCACAGATCTGGATCACGCGGATCACATCTCCCTGTGGCTGGAGCTTGCGACGTTGATGGATCACACCCGCATACTCGCCCGCAGGCGTGTAGACGTATTCGCTGACGAGCCAGGAGCCAGTAAAAGATGGTTGTTTGCTCATTGTTATCTTTGACGGCAGACGACTGACCGCCGACCGCAACCAGTAATCAGTGAACAGTTACCAGTGGTCTGTCGTCGGCGGTCTGCGGTCATGCTCTTTCAAACTCCATCACACCAAACTGCGAGCCGACTCTCTGCCCGCCGCGATACCAATGCTGGACGACGGCTTTGCGTGTGCCGTTGAGCGTCACCACTTCGCGCCGCCAGCAGCGCAGATGAGCTTCACGGTGGTAGAACTGTCCACTTAGCGCGCGCCCGCCGCTGAGCGAGTAAGAGCCGACGATCTCCGAGTCATCCGTTGCCCACGCCTGCCACTGATTCGTGACCAGCGACATCTTGCGGACTTCAGGTCCAAACGAACCGCCTTCGATGCGCAAACCGAGCATGCCTTCTTTGATGGGTGTGATGGTCTCTTCGTACAGTTTTTTGCCAAGTGATTTTCTCTCGCCATCCAACGCGGAGAGTTCCCCGCTCCAGCGCCCAGGACGATGCAAAAGAATTTCGCCGCGCCCTGAGGTGGGGTCATCCTGCAAGTCAAAATGATTTCCACTGACGACGGTCGGTTGTGGGTTGGGTGAGTCTTCGGGCACGCGGTCGTTTTGTCCAACGACGACATACATCATGTGCTCGCCGCGCGACATTTGCGCAAGCGAGAGTTGCAAGTTGCCGTCCACGATCATCAAAAAGAAGCGTTGACTCAACCCAAGCGCCGACCAATAGGCATTGGCGTCCACCAGGTTTTCGCTCAACGTTTCGGCATACCCGATATTGGCGGGACCTTCATACAAACGGTGGTCATCCTGCTGTTGAATGAAGTAATGTCCGCTATGCTTGAAGGGACCGACGAAAGACACGTCAATGCGCACATGCCCTTCGGGGAGCGATTGCACATTGCGATAGTCTGAGCCGTTGCCGAGGAAACAGCCTTTGCTGTCGAACACTTCGGCGTTGCCTGCCCAGCGTCCGAGTCCTTGGTTGAAGGTGACGGGTGTGTTTGTCATGGTGAGTGGTTGGTGGTAAATAGTAATTGGTAATTGACCGCTGACCGCCGACGGTTGACCGATTTTGCAGTCAGCGGTCTGTCGTCTGCGGTCGTTCTTATCCGCGTGTCAATTTGTAAACCTGCTTTTCCTTCGGCGTTTCATCGAAAATCTTCTTGAAGTCTGCGCCTTGCGGTTGGGCGGTGATGTAACGTCCTTCGACGGAGACTTCGAGCGAGTCACTTTCGAAGACCCACGGAGAGAGGGCATACGAGCCGTCTTCCCGCGGGGTGATGCTGACGGTGTGATCTGTCCCTTTGCCATCGGGCACGTTGAGGAACTTGCCTTCCTTACGTCCTTCGGTGTGCGTGGTGTGGAAGTACAACGCCAAGGTGTCGAAGAACTGCAAGAGTTTGTAGTTATTGAACAAGGCTCCATCTTGAATCCAGGCTTGGGAGGTGGAATCCGTTCCGAGGTCCGCTTTGAGGCGGGCTTGACGGGTGAGTTCATCCGCGAGCATTGCATCCGCTGCGGCTTTGTGATCCGCTGAGATCTTGTCGATGAAAATAAAATCAGAAAGACCGTAGCGACCGTTGAACAAACCGTAGGTGTGCATGGACGAAAGCAAGCCGCAATAGGCGTGATGTTTTTCGTTGAACTCAGGCGAGCCTTTGCTGGTTTGAATGAGATAAGGCAAAGGTGTTTGCGTGAGGTGATGCGGCAAGCCCGTGGTCGGCGATTGCTCGCGCAGCGCGTCGATGGGCGCCCAACCTTCGTCGTGATGCTCAACGATGTAGACGACGAGATCGCGCGGCGTGGGTTGAGCGAAATCGGCGTTGCCAAACGCGCGCGCGAGTTGACCGCAGGTGCGGGTATGGTCGGGTTGTTCGATGGCGAAGTTGGGTTTGCCTTCAAGGGCGGATTGGATGATCATGGGTTCTCCGAAAAGAAGAGGTCAAAAACGACCCCCACCCTGCCTCCCCCAAATGCGACGATACTTCTGTCGCATTTGGGGGAGGTGCCCGCAGGGCGGAGGGGGTGGGTTACAGCTGCTGAATTCTCACAAAATCCTGGATCTGAAAAATATGCGTCTTGCCTTCGCGCAGTTTATGGGTGATGATGCGGCGGTTGTTGGGGTCAATGAAATAATGATTGTTGTGAACGAGGGTCTTGGAAATATTGCTATCGATGGTGAAGACGTAGTTATACGGAGTGAGTTCGGAGCCATGCAATGAAAGTTGCTCACTGGTCGCCCAGCAGTATTTTCCGTCGGTGGAGATGTCAGAGTGGAAGACGGTCTTGCCCACTTCGTACAGATTTTCAAAGTCTTCCATCAAATGCCAACTCTTGCCGATCTCATTCCAATACACGTCCATGTGAACAGCGGCAGATTCGATGAAGTCACCTTTGGGGCTGAAAGTTTTGCACAAGCCTTCCCAACGCCCCATGAAACATTGATAGGGAATGGTTGATTTCGGGTCGCCGTAGGTTTTGTTGGACATGGTTGTTCAATCTCCTGAATGTTGTTGGTTGGCTGACTGACCGCGGACGATAGACCGCCGACCGCAAACCTTGGTCAGCCGTCGGCGGTCTGCGGTCGCATTTTCAATCGCCGATCTGATATTTGAATCTGTCGCCGCGATAACGGGCTTGCAAGAACTCAAGTGGTTCGCCAGCGGCGCTGAGCACTACACGTTGAATCATCAGCACAGGCGAGCCCAAGGTCATGTGAAGCAGCTTCACGTCGAGGTCTGAGGCGGCAACGGCTTCGATGGAACGAGTCGCATGGGATGTTGCCATCTGCGGGATGTGAGCAATGTAGTTGAGCGATCCGCCTTCCAAAAGCCCCGCCTCGTTTATTTGACCTGAAACTGATTCTGGCAAATAAGCCGTGTGCTGCCCGATGGCTTCTTCTGCTGCCAAACGCAAACGGCGAACACGATACACGCGGGTCTTGTGCGGAAGTTTGAGATTCGCCGCAACTTCCTTGTTGGCTTCGATGAATCCTTTTTCGATGACCTGCCAGCCTGGCTTGATGCCTTTTTCGGTCATGAACTCGGTCAGGCTTTTGCGTTCTTCGGGGCTGTGAGTCATCTTGGGCGGTGCGACGAAGGTGCCACGTCCGCGCTCGCGGATGAGCAAGCCTTCATAGACAAGGTCGCTCAACGCCTGACGAACTGTGATGCGGCTCAAGCCGAATGAATTCTGCAATTCCTGTTCAGAAGGAATGAGGTCATTCGGCTTCCATTCGCCTGTCTCGATCTTCTCGAGCAGGTGCTGTTTGAGTTGGTAGTGGAGGGGTAAGGGTGAACTTCGGTCAACTTTTAGCATGGGAACCTGATTTCTGGCTAAATGTTATAACATTATAACAATAATACCTATTTGGGGATAAGGTGTCAAGTGTCAGGTTTTAGGTGTCAGGTTAAAAGGCAGGAAGATCCCAAAGTTTCAAACTTGTCCCCTCGTGCATGGCGCGGTGGACGGGAACACCGTCGTATGCCGTGAGCGTGAACTCGACCGCGAAGGCTTTTGCGCTGGAAGCATGTCCGCCGATCACGACCACGCCTGCATCGTTGGCTTCTTCATCTTGATACGACAAGGTCAGGTGCAGATGAACATACGGCTCGCCATCCAACATGGAAATGGTGCCATGCCCAGCAATGATCTCCAACGGACGGAAGAAGAACAAGGATGGGTTGCGCTCACGGGTTTGGAAGTTGTACTCGCTCAACTCCACACTGGTGATGCCGCCCAGCAATTCAAAGGTTGCGGCTTGAATGTTTTCTTTCTTGGCAATTTTTGCGAGAGCCTCATGGATGTATTCTTCGTCCGTGATCGTGCCCATGAAGACGCGCGTCCCTTTGGTGTTGATGTGTGCAAGTGAAATGCCCATTATTTATTCCTCCGTTCCCACATGGATCGGATCGCCAGCATTTCACCTGTGTGACGAATGCCGTCGCTAAGACAGATCTTGATCCATTCGTAATAACTACGCTGCGGGTCGCCACCTGGGGCTTTTTCGCTGAGTTGTTCTGGCGTCAAACCGTTGACAACTTCGGTTAGTGCAGAAAGTGTGTCGTTGAAATACTTGAGCATGTCTTCACGGGACATGACGGGCACAGCCAGCATTTCTTCCACGCTATAGCCGATCAACACACCCAAGCCGCGAGAGCCTTTGCCGCGCGGGTCGTAGCCTGTTTTTTCCACCCAGCCGTTGAGGAACCATTGTTCATCGTCAATGGGTTTGTTTTGAATGCGCATGGTCACGATCATATCCATGATGCGACTGATGTGCCACATGGTGACAGCAATATGATTCGCTTCAGGGTCGGGCTGAAACGTGAGCGCGTCATCGGGCAAGTCTTTGAAAACAGAGTCTATGCCGTCTTTGTACGATTGAAGGAGGTCGAGGAGGATGTCTTTTGAGTTCATGGTTGGGGTAAAGGTGATGGGTAATTAGAGATCGGAAAATGACCGCAGACCGCTGACGGTTGACCGCGGTTAAGTTGCGGTCGGCGGTCTGTCGTCTGCGGTCATTTTATCAACGTTTTTGCGCCATTCATAATTAACACTTGCGCAATTCCTAAAATCATCGTCGCCCCGCGGGCGATCATGTTGTCCGCATCGGCTTTCACGCCTGCGGTGATCCCTGCGGCAACGCCTGTTTTTTTGCAAATGGCAAAAACCTTATCGATCATCGCTTGCACTTCGGGGTGGTTGGGTCCGTCGGGGAAGCCCATGTTGAGCGAGAGGTCACGCGGACCGATCATGACCGCATCCACGTGCGGTTGCGAGATCATGGCTTCAAAGTCATCGAGCAAAGCAGGGTCTTCGAATTGCGGGATGACCATCGTCTGTTCGTTGGAGAACTGGATGTATTTTTCCGCGCCGCCGCTGTACGCCATGTATTTGGATGCTCTGGAAATGCCCACGCCTCTTTTCCCAACGGGGGGATATTTCACTGCATCTACAAGCATTTTCACCTCTGACGCATTTCGCAGGTCGGGCATCATCACGCCCAGCATACCCGCGTCGAGATATTGCAGGACGATCTTCGGGTCTTTCGGTCCGATGCGGACGAGGGGAGTCATGCCCGTCAACTCGCAGGCGCGGATTACGTTTACGGCTTGGTCAGGGTGGAGCAATCCGTGCTCGGCGTCGAGCATGTAGTAGTCGTAACCTGCCAAGCCGAAGAGTTCGGCGAGCTGCGGATCGGTCGAGGTGGAGATCACGCCCAAAGCGGGCTGACCAGCTTTGAGTTTAAGTTTGAGGCGATTGGGTTGGATGAACATGGAAACTCCTGACGGCAGACCGCCGACCATAGACCGCGGTCTGCCGTCCGTCGTCTGCGGTCAATTAAATGATCCCGTTTTCTTGCAATACCTTCAACTCTTCAGCCGTCAATCCAATCGAAGCGTAGACCTCATCGTTGTGTTGACCGAGCGTGGGCGGCGGGGAGAAGGTGTCTTCGTAGGTCTCTGAAAGTTTGACGGGGTTGCCAGGCATTTTGGCTTTGCCGCCAAGCGGATGCTCGACTTCGATGACCATGTTGCGCGAGAGGACTTGTTCATCAGCAAGGGCTTGCGCGATGTTGTTGACGGGCGCGCAGGGAATGCGCTTGGCTTGCATTTTGTCGAGCCAATGCTTCTGGGTGTTGGCGCAGAGAATCTCGTTGAGACGCTGGTTGATGAGAAGTTTATTCTTCCAACGCCCAGGCTGACCCTTGTTTTCTTCAGTGTTAAGTTCAGGCGCGTCAACGACTTCCATGAGCGCCGTCCAAAAATTATCGGTGATGACGGCGATGATGATGAAGCCATCGGAGCATTGAAAGGTATCGTACGGCACATGCACGAAGTGACCATTGCCGAGTTTGTCGGGAATATCGCCCGAAAGGAAATACATGGTCGCCATGTAGTTAAGCAGACTGATCTGCGCGTCGAGCATGGAGATGTCCACGTGTTGTCCGCGCCCCGTGGTGTGACGCGCCTGCAACGCGGCGAGCACGCCGATGACACCCATCAACCCGCCGCCGAGATCGCCGATGGGAATGCCTGAACGCGTAGGCGGGTTATCAGGCTGACCTGTGATGCTCATGCCGCCGCCCATCGCTTGCGCAACCATGTCGAAAGCGGTGCGGTCTTTGTTGGGTCCCGTTTCGCCAAAGCCAGTGACGGTGCATGTGATGATGCGTGGATTGATCTTCGAGAGATGCTCATAGTCCACTTTGAGGCGGGCGGTGACTCCTGCGCTGAAGTTGCTGAGAACAATGTCCGCGGTCTTTACCAACTCATAAAAGACCTGCAAGCCTTTTTCCGATTTGAGGTCGAGGGTAATGCTTTTCTTATTGCGATTGAGAGTCATGTAGTACGCGCCGAAACCGTTGAGGCTGTTCTTCGGGTCTTTTTCCAACAGACGGCGTGTCCCTTCGCCAGTGACGGGCGGCTCCACTTTGATACTTTCTGCACCGAGGTCGGCGAGCATCATGCCCATGTACGGTCCGCTGAGCATGTGTGTGAGGTCGAGAATTCGAATTCCTTGGAGGGCTTTCATGGTTTGTATTGAGATTCCTTATGATGTTTTTTGAATTGACCGCTGACCGCCGACGGATGACCGCCATAAAAACGCGGTCTGCGGTCTGTCGTCAGCGGTCATTTATTGCAGGGAAACGCATACGATACGTCATATACATCAACCCAGCGATTTGTAAAAGCAAAAAGATGAGCGCATTGCCAAAGACGGCAAGATACGAGAGCGTGCAAATTAAGTTTGGAATGTGACCAAGCAAAACCTTTTTCAAATTCCATTCAGGGATGTTGTGCTCAGGCGCGACGTGAATATCCCAGTATTGGCTTTGCCATAATCCTTTGAAGGTTCCGACGATGAGGAACGTGATCAACGCGGTCAGCCAGACATTGCTACTAAACTTCTCGGTGACTGCCCAAGTGGAAAGAAAGACCTGTCCCTCGCCCAGCCCCCAAAACAAACCGAAGAACAACACCTGCGGCAAGTGAAGTGTACGTCCATGCGTGAGGGTGCCGCGGGGCCAGAGATAGAAATAAGCAAAGTAGATCACGCCAACGCACAACAAGGTAAAAAGCCACCAATAAAGATTTGAAATCTGTTCGCCTGTTGCAATCGGTTTGCTGAACAATGCAGGCAGCACACCTGCCAGAATGCTGAGGATGAATCCGCTGGCGAAGTAAATGCCGCCGCGAATCCACGCCAAGCGTGGACTGTAGCCTGTTATTGTCCGCTTTTGGGTTTGCAAGGTGATGACGAGAAACAAAAGCAAACCAATCAACGCAAAGAGGAAATAATCCATTGCAGAGTTGGTGAATGACCAGAAGGGAGAGAACACACGAGTATTTACCATTTACAAATTACCAATCTCTAATCTCCGCAAATACTCCATCACTTCTCCCTTCGACACCACATCGCCGTACTTCGAATTGATATCGAACAGATTCGCCTCATGCGGACCCGCATGCCTGTCCGCCACACATTCACGCGGCACGATCACGCGGAAGCCGTATTGCATTCCATCCACAGCAGAAGCGCGGATGCAGCCCGAAGTGGAGCAACCCGTCAGGATCAACGTATCCACGCCCATGCTGGTCATGGTCGCCGCCAGCGACGTACCAAAGAACGCCGAAGCATATTGCTTAACAATGATGATGTCGCTTTCAACCGGCGGCAACTGCGGCACTATCTCTGCCAGCGGTTCGCCTTCCACCATCGTCTTCAACACAGGCACCTTCTGAATAAAAATTCCGCCATCGCGAAAATTCTTGTTATACAAAACCTTCGTATACAACACGGGCACATTTTTTTCACGCGCCAGCGCAAGCAGGTCAACCGTCTCATTCACCGCTGTCACCACATCGGGCGCATACAACAAAGAACCCTCTGTAGTATAGGCGTTGATAAAATCCACCACCAACACAGCAGGCTTTTTCCCAAAGCCAATGCGTCCGTCAAAAACGCCTTTGTAATTCGATTGCAGATCACTCATACAAATTTACATCCCATTCTTTATCATTTTGTTTCCATGTATAACGCGTCAACAAACCACGCGCGTCAATCCAAAACCTTGCCGTCTCATCATAATTCTCGCCGATGTATTGATACAGATCGCCATCCAATCGCTTTGCCGAGCGAACATCCACATGCGCCGACAAAAACAGCTCTTCATTTTTCGGGTCGAAGATCCACGGCACCACGATCTGGATGCCCTGCCCGCCAAGCGCCTCAAGTTGACGAATAACCCTGCCCATAAAGATCCGCATCAACGGAAACGCCTCAAACCGACCTGTAACCTGCTTCTGCTCTACAAGCCTTTTCCCCGCCCGAAACCGTTCCACCTCTACTCCCCACGCGTAGACCGTGTACTTCGCCGAGACATCTTCACCATATCGCATGTCAAAGCGCACAACTCGATCATTCTCAAGGTCAGCATTCACGGTCATCTTCGTCCCAAACGCAACCCGCTCCGAACAGATATGATCTCCGTCTATTTCAAAGGTCTCCACGATCTCCGTGGGTTGACCGTTCAGGGTATAGATGTAAGAGCCTTTCATAATGATTTGACCGCAGATCGCCGCACAACAGCGGTATGCGGTCGCTCTTCCAATTTACGCCTTGGCAACAGCTGAAACCGTTCCAGCTAGTTTCCATGCGGCATACGCAAATGCGCCCTGCCCAAAGGTATTCAACAACTGCTCCGTCCACTGCAATGGGATGGATTGATCAGGCATGCGGGCAAGTCCGCTCAGAACGAAGACGATCACAATATTTGCAAGGAAGAGCCAAGCCATCGTGTTCAAGTTGTTGTAACGAGCCTGTTGAATCAACAAAATGACCATGACCACATTGCCAATCGTCATCACACCCAACAAAATAAAACGCCAGGTATTAACGGTCAGGTCGGGGAAACCGGTAAAAAGAATAGCAACAAGACTTAATCCCAGCACAATGGAAGGTCCCAGCCAAATGCGATTCGGCTGACGCTTTCCGCTGCGGATCTCACTCATGAACCAAAGCGCAAACGCCAGCAGGGTAAAGCCAACCGACATCCACATGAACATGCCTTTATCGAGCCAGGCGATATTCACTTGGGTATTGGTGGCTGCCATGGTGAGTTTCCATATCGCTTTAAGGAAACCGCCAATGCTAACCAAGATAAAACCAATAGTCGCCATTTGACCAAGGCGGGCATCCACATTTTTCACCATACGGCTAACGAAGTACAAACCGATCGAAGAAAAAATGACGGGAATAAAATCTTCAAGGGCAAGCCCAAGGGTGTAGGTTTCCATGTACGTCTCCTTTTGTGCAGTGACCAGTAAACAGTTATGATGATAAGAATTTTCTCGCGGTCAACACATTCCCCAAGCCGAGCACAACTTCGCCGAGGTTGCCGATGTAGAACATGTTACCTATGCCCGCACCCGCGGCAATGAACATAAAGATTGCACCCGCCGCAAGCCACCACCAACCCGTTTTGCGCCAAAGAGAAATTCCTGCCACGATCAAAAAGACGATGGTCAACATAGCCGGGATCGGCGGACCTTTCATACCGCCCTCATTGGTATAACGAAGCGTATCCATTACGGTTTTGGCTTGCAAGTCCAGCGCAAGCACATCATCATAGACTCCCAAGACAATTAATAATGTCGTCACAACGCAAACGACAATATGGGTCGTTCGGCTTTGTGCCCACTTTACGCCTGCATTCCGTAATATACCCAACCCGAAAACGATCATGGCGGGAGTGGCGAGTGCATGCACGAGATAACGTCCCGCATTCAATGTCTTGAGCAAATCCCCTTCTCCAATGAACCTGCCAAGCAAAATGATCAATGTATCGTAAGCAAGCCCAGCCAGCACGATCAACAACAGCAAGGCATACGACGAACGCTTACTCTGATAGACCCCAACCGATTGCCACGTCTGATACGCAAATGCAGCCACGAAGATGATGTAAAGTACGGTAAGCATCTCTCTCCTTATTAAACAAAAAACTCTTTGATAATATCTGCAACCGCTTGGGGATTTTGGTCACAGATGTAGGGACCTTGATTCGGAATCACTTTCATCGCGCCGTTCTTCAAGATAGAAAATGCAGGTTCGAGGCTTGCCCACAGCGTATCATGCTCGCCTGCCATCACCAAAATGGGAATCTCAAGCGCGGATAACTGCTCCGCGAACGGTTGCTCGAACACAGCTTGATACGCCCCCTGCGCCGCCTCTCTCGCAGACTGGGTGAGGAGCACTTCTCGATGAACCGTTTCCAACGGGAGAGTTAAATCTCGTTTCCGAATCCGCTCCCAGACCTGGGTGAGATGCGAACCGTCTTCTGCTATGGCAAAAGGTTTGAGGCTGGCTTTCAATCCGTTGATCTGCGCTTCACTTAATAACGGCGCACCTGATAAGATCATCTTCTTGATAAACCCTGGGTGGTCATGCGCCATCTGCACGGCAATGGCAGAGCCGGAATGATGACCGAACACATAACAAGACTCCACGCCAAGGTTGGTGAGAGCGGCATGGAGTGAGTCGGAAAGATAATGGACAGTGAACAGGCTTGGGGGCAGAAATGAGGCGCCGAATCCGGGGTTGTCAGGCGCAATGGTGTGGAACGAGTCTGAGAGTAGAGTCATCATCTGCTCGAACATCATCCCCGAGCTGGCAGTTTGATGGAGCAGCACAAGCGGCACCCCGTCAACTTTTTTGAGTTGACGAAAATGGATCTGACCGTGCGGCGTATCGACATAGCCTTTGCGGATAATTGACATCTCTCTCCAGAATGTTATAATGTTATAACATTTAGAGTTGTTAGTCAAGTTAAATATTGACCGCGGACGATAGACGGCAGACCACTGATTACTGATTACTGATCACTGGTTACTTTTCACTTCCAAAAGGAGACCTCCCCCATGACAGACCAACTCGGCTACAGAAAAAAATTCGGTGTCATCATTCCCAGCACGAACACTATTGTGGAACCTGAGTTCTACCGCATGACCGTGCCCGGCGTGACGCCGCATGTGTCGCGCATTCACATCCGCGACCAGAATTTGAGCAGTGATGAAGCCTTCGAAAATCTGCTTCAACAAATTCGTGTGGAGATCGAATATGCGGTGCAGCGTGTGATGACCGCTGAACCTGATTACATGGTGATGGGCATGAGCGCCGAAACATTTTGGGATGGTGTGGAAGGCAACCGCAAATTCACCAAGATGATCTCCGATTGGGCAGGCGGGTTGCCTGTGGCTACCGGCGCAGAAGCATGCGAACGCGCCTTGAAATTATTCGGCGCAAAAAAGATCGGCGTGGTCACACCGTATCAACCCATCGGCGATAAGAACGTGACCCGCTTCTTCAACGACCTCGGTTTCGACGTGACCGCCATCAAAGGTTTTCGCTGCCCCACCGCGATCGCGATTGCAAATGTTTCGCAAGATGAATTGCGCAATGCGCTCATCGAAGTCAACAAAGACGCGGATGTGCTCGTCCAAGTCGGCACCAACCTCAGCATGGTCAGCCTCGCCGACGAAGCCGAACGCTGGCTCGGCAAACCCGTCATTGCGATCAACGCCGCCACGTATTGGATGGCGCTGCGCGATAATGGGATTACCGATAAGGTGTATGGGTGTGGAAGTTTGTTGAGGGAGCATTAGGGGAAATTGAAGATTAGTAATTGACGGTGGTCAGCGGTCAAACACGTATGCAAAATAAAACCATTTCTCTCAACAATCAAACTATCACATACTGGCAAGGCGGAAGTGGCGCGCCGCTTCTCTTAATCCACGGTGGGATCGGGAACGCGGAGTTACATTGGGCGCCTATCTGGAATCAACTCGCGGAGAGATACACGGTTATCGCGCCGAATTTGCCATCCTTCGGTGAGACGAGTCCGCTGGAGCGGGTGGGGTTTGCTCAGATCGCAGATTGGGTGGTGAACCTGCTGGACGCGTTGAAGGTCGAGTCGGCGAGTGTGATTGGCAATTCGTTCGGGGGTGGAGTCAGCCGATTGATGGCAAGCAGGCACGAGCGGAGAGTGAAGCGTTTAATCCTCGTCAATGGCGGCGCGATTCCGAACATCCCGCTGTTCGTGGGGCGCATGATGCAGTCGTCCATTTTCAACGGCATGTTCAACATGATCCGCAAGCAGACGTTTTCTTTCAAAGGTCTTGCGCCGATGTTTGCGGACAGATCGTTTCTGACCAATGAGTTCATCGCCCAAGCCGAAGCGGACTCGCTGGGGTTCGTCACGCTGATGCGTCAGTCGGCTTCGGAGGGCGTTGGCACAGAGGTCGTTCCGCAAGTTCCCACGTTGGTATTGTGGGGCGAAGACGATAAATTTACAAAAGTTTCGATGGGGCAAAATCTGGCGAAGATGATTCCAAATGCAGAGTTTAAGTTGTTCGTGGGGGCGGGTCACATGCCGCAGATCGAAAAGCCAGATGAATTTGTGAAGCATGTGGTGGAGTTTCTTGGTTAAAAATAACTGCTGACGATAAATTATCGTCAGCAGTTATTTTTACTTTACTTTGAATTTTACAAATTTCCATTTCTTTAGCTCTCTCTGCAACTCTTCTTCAGGGGCAGAGGGTAAAAGTTTAAAAATGCGTTCAAAGACTTTGGGATCGTCACTACGATACATACCAAAAATACGTTGACGCTCCGCCTCATCTTCAACAAGAAGACCGGATACTTCCATTCTTTGGCGCTTCACCTCTATGATAGCTTGACCATTGGCAAGCATATTACGAAACCAGTTGGAGTTCCCCGGGTTGAGCGCAATGATGTCGTTGCCATCACGTTTGTAAGCAATGGGAATAGTATGCGTCTTGCCCGATTTTCTCCCAGTCGTAGTAATGACCATCAAAAAGTTCTCAGCGGGTCCCATCCAACCGCGGCGGAGAAGAAAAACTTGCATCGCCAGCCCGAACTTCTGAAATTTGTTAACTCTGGGCGGAATATTGGTTCCAGCATTTGTTTCAACCATAGATTTTGAAATTCCTTTGATGTGTATGTTGTATTTTGAAAACAGACTACTGCGCGAAAAATCTTCTTAAAATGGACGCGGCGTCTCGCCGAGTTCTAACGAGATCCACTTCAACTCGGTAAAATGCTCCACCGAATACTTGCCGCCACTACGACCAATCCCCGACATGCCATAGCCGCCAATCGGTGCCATCGGGTCAGACTGGAACGAATGCGCTCCCACATGCACAGACCCGCAGCGGATTCGTCGCGCCGCGGTCATGCCGCGCACCAAGTCATTCGTCAACACACCCGCGCTCAAACCGTAATCACTTTCATTCGCAATGGCGATCATCTCTTCGAACGACGGCACTTCCATCACCATCGCCACGGGACCAAACGTCTCCTCATCCCAACACGGACCCGACATCGGCGGGTTGTAGATGACCGTCGGTTGAAACACAAGTCCGTGATGAACATTCCCACCTATGAGAATTTCCGCGCCGCCATCTCGCGCAGCTTGAACATGTCGCAACACTTTATCCACCGCGCGTTGATTGATCAGCGGACCATACGCGGTTTTCTCATCACGCAAATCGCCAAGGTGTAAACTCGCCGCCTTCTTCGCCAACGCTTCTGCGAACGCACGTCCGTTCGGCGCTTCGACCATGATACGCGCGCTCGACATACAAATTTGCCCGCCATGTGTGAACGCGCCCACCGCCGCGATCTCCGCCGCCTTGGTCACGTCGAAATCGTTCAACACCAGCAGCGGGTTTTTCCCGCCGAGTTCCAACTGCAAACGCTTCATCGATTGGATCGCGATCTCGCCGATCTTCACGCCCGTCCCCGTGGACCCCGTCAACGCAATGCCATTCACTTTGGGATGTCTCGCCAGCGGACTTCCACACTCCGCGCCGAAGCCCGTCACCACATTGAAGACTCCATCAGGCAGCCCCGCCTCTTTCATGACCTTAGCCAGTTCCACCGCAATGAGCGGAGTCTCCTCTGACGGCTTCGCGATGACGGCATTGCCCGCTCCAAGCGGAAAGACGATCATCTTTGCCAGCAGAACCAACGGCGCATTGAACGGCGAAATCGCCAGCACCACCCCCACAGGTTCGCGAACGACCATTGACATGCGGTGCGGCTTTTCATTCGGCAGCGTATCCGCATACAACCGCCGCACCTCCCCCGCAGCCGTCCTCAATACCGACGCGGTGTACAACACTTCATACTTCGCCTTGATAATGGATGATCCGCTTTCATCAATGAGCAGATTTAGTAGACGGTCATACTGCGCCTCGACATGATCCGCACACTTGAGCAGGATTCTCTCCCTGTCATACGGCGGCAGCGACGACCAATGCTCATACCCCTGCCTTGCAGACGTCACCGCCGCTTCCACATCTGCCTCGGTGCCACGCGCGGCATGACCAAGAATCTCGCCCGTCATCGGCGCATAACTAGGGAAGGTTTCACCACTCGCCGCAGCGACTTCGCGTCCGTGGATGAAGTGTCCGTAAGTTTTCATTTTCATATTCCCGTAGGGGCGGGGTTTCCCCGCCCAATATTGTGTTGGTTAATTACAGGGCGAGGGGACCTCGCCCCTACGTTATATTCTTTCCTCAAGCATCGAAGCCCGCAACAAATACGCCCGTGCCTTCGCAGGGTCATTCGCCGCACCCGATAATGACTTATTCCTGCGCTCGCGTTCTTCTTCCGCGCTCATCACCATATTGTTGTATTGCTGATCGGTGTAAAGTTGCACAGACTCGACCGCATATTGCCTGCGCTCGTTCGAGTAATCATCCAAAATGGAGGCCGATTCGCCGTTCCAAATGCGCACAAGTTTCTCGGTCAAATTCGCCGCGTCGTGGATTCCGCTGTTCATGCCCATGCCCCCCGACGGATTATTGTTATGTGCCGAGTCACCCACCAGCAATGCCCGCCCCACGCGGAAAGTATCCGCCACGCGCTGTTGGACTCGGTACAACTGCGTGGTCTTGATTCTGTAATCAGGAACCTTGCCAAAGAAATTACTAATCCGCGCTCGCAGGTTTTCTTCTTTCATCGCCACTTCTTCATTTTCATCATCCGTCATGCGAAAGACGACTCGCACAATATCAGGCAAATTCAAAATGATGACCCATTCCTGTGGGTCAAATATGTAGCAGACTTGCGCCGCGCCTGGGAGCAAGTCTTCGGTTTTCAAGTCACTGCCAATTAAAAGGAAGCGGTCTTCGTAGGTCTTGCCCTTGAAGCCGATGTTCAACTGCTTGCGCACGGCGCTATGCGAACCATCCGCACCGACAATGTATGCACCTTCGCGTTCGACAATTCCGCTCGCAGTTTCAAATCGCGCTGTGACGTGTGTGCCATGGTCAACAAAGTCGATGAGTTTATGTCCCATATGAACTTTGCCCGTGGCAGTCGCTTCGACGGCAGGCTTCAGCACCCGCGTGGCGATATGCTGCGGGCACTGCAAACGATACGGGTAGGGAGTATCGTCAGCAATGGAGGCATAGCTAAAGTCCGCGATGAGGCGGCGCGGAGCGCGTTCCCAATATTGAAGTTGATCTACCTTGTATCCATGTTGAATGATGTCATCCACCACGCCCCACTCTTTGAACATCTCAAGCGTCTTGGGGTGAAAGGTACTCGCGCGGATCTGCGTGTTGAGTTCCGCGTCCATTTCAAAAACTTCGGCGGGAATGCCCGCCCGAGAAAGCGCCAACGCCAACGAAAGCCCCACCGGACCGGCTCCGGCGATGAGAATGGGTAATTTACTATTCACTATTCACTACTCACTTTTTACTGTTTACTCACCAACGGCTCCGCAATATGCCACGGACGCCCATTCAAAACATCAGTCTTTTGCGAAACCATTTTGTTCACCGCCGCCGCAGGATGGATCTCTGCAATCGTCAAGCCATCACCTTGCGCCATTGTTATCACGGGATAATTGATATTGCCATCGAACGGTCTGTTCTTCCATTCCGTCCACAGCGTAAAATCTTCAGTGATGGCATAAATGCCGCTGTCGCTTTTACTCGCCACAATCACATTCATGCGGTTCTCGGCAGCGCGTTCTTTGAAGCCATGCTCCACTTCCCACTTCTCAAGGATCAACGTCGGCACCGCCACCACTTCCACATCCTTCAACGCCGCGAGTCGAAACGTCTCAGGGTAGATCGCATCATTACCGATCACCAACGCCACGCGTCCCCACTCTGCATCGAACACATTCACTTCATCACCTAACTTCGACCACGCATGTCTGCCCGACTTGTGCAACTGAGGTTGCTTCAACACAACGCCGTTTTTATTGAACAGCACTCCCACATGCGCCCCATCTTCCACAATAGACGTCGCCACATACGCATCTTTCAATTCACTTTGCAATGCGCGAATCATCTCAACTGATTCTTTTTCTGCGCTCTCTAAATTCGTGATGTGGAATAACTCTGGGAAGACGATTAATTTAACTCCAGCCTTTTCCCCCTCCGCAATCATCTTCAACGCGGAATCAACCGCCTCTTTTCCTGACGCCGAAACCTGCCCCGCCCCCGCAAGCAGACTCTCCGCCCCAGGCGTTTTTCCGCCACTCGCTGACTCCACCCCAAGTGGCGCATACAACTCTGGTCTGCGCGTGGACAAAATATCCGTGCCATCGGGTCTTAGTTTGTTATCGGCTTCGCTCAAGTCAATGTCTGCGTAAACCACAGCTTCGCCTTTCATCGGTGCTTTGGCTAACACCGTTCCATCTGGTGCGACAATTTGACTCTCACCCGCACCTTCGAGAAAACTTGGGTCGATCTTGAGTCGTGCCGCCACCGTCTCGCGCATTTCCTCCGGAACCAACGACCCAACTTTATTTGCCGCGACGACGAACACCTTATTCTCCGCTGCCCGCACAGGGATATGCAGCGACGCTTCATCATGCGCAAACGAGTTCAGACTGTTGAGCAACATCTGCGGACGACGCACCGCCAACGCCCGCGCCACTTCAGGGATGACTCCGTCCATGCAGCAGTACATGCCCACCTGCCCCAAGTCCGTTTCAAGGATTGGCGCAATCGTCGTGGACTTCTCAAGGAAGTTATTTTCATTACCCATCAAAATCTGTTTATCGGTCAACCCGACCACTTTCCCCGCTGGGTCGAACAAAACATTCGTGCCAGATACTTTGCCGTCATCCCGTTTCAATGTGACGTTGATCTTGATATAGCAGCCATGCTCTTTGGCTTTTCTGCCGATCGCGTGGATAAAGTCATCGTCGAGCGAAACAGCCACCCCGTAGCAATGAGCCGCGTCGCGATACCAGGCAATGTGATTCACAAATTCAGGCAACACCATCACATCGGGCTTGTGCTTCGCCGCTTCGTCGATCATCCGCAAACAGGTTTGCAGGTTCGCGGCAACATCTGCCACCACGCCAAACTGCACCGCCGCCGCTCGAATTTTGGTTTTCTGTGCCAAAGACTGCCTCCAAGGCTAAATGTCATAACATTATAACAATATACCTCAATGCGGTATTCCTTGTCAACAACACCAATGCCAAAAAATTTTCACTGATTAACCCAAGCAGATAATATAAGAAAAGCTTCGCCAGTGAAAAGATGAGAAGCGCTGTCTCAAACTTGAGATTAAGAAAGATGCGATTTCCAATCAAAATCAACCCACCCATACGGGTATAATCCTCTCTGTTAGAACTTGTTGACACTCATCTACTATGACAATTCTTGATACCCTTAACCGACCTCTTCGTGACCTGCGCATCTCAGTCACTGATCGCTGTAACTTTCGCTGCGTATACTGCATGCCGAAGGAGGTCTTTGGCTCAGATTACAAATTCCTGCATCAGAGCCAGGTAATCTCTTTTGAAGAGATTACACGCCTCGCACGTATCTTTGTCGGTTTGGGCATTAAGAAAATTCGCCTCACTGGAGGTGAACCGCTTGTGCGTAAAGATTTCCCAGACCTTGTAGCATTGTTGGCACAGATACCTGGTCTTGATCTGACGATGACAACGAACGGGGCGCTTTTGCCTCGGTTTGCCGATCAACTCAAAAAATCTGGGTTAAAGCGTGTGACAGTTAGTCTTGATTCTTTGGATAACAAGATATTCAAGTCTATGAACGATGTAGATTTTCCAGTTGAGAAAGTTCTTGAAGGTATGGATGCCGCCAAAACCGCCGGATTGGAACCGATCAAGGTCAATATGGTGGTAAAGCGCGGTGTTAATGAAGATAGCATTTTGCCTATGGCGCGCTTCTTCCGTGAAAAAGGTTTTATTCTGCGTTTTATTGAGTACATGGATGTAGGCCATACCAATGGCTGGCGCATGAACGATGTGGTTTCTTCCAAGGAGATTATCAGTATCATCAATTCTGAAATGCCCGTGGAACCTGCCGACCCAAATTATCGCGGGGAGGTGGCAGAACGTTGGCGCTATAAAGATGGTAGCGGTGAAGTGGGTGTAATCGCTTCAGTGACTCAAGCCTTTTGCCGCGATTGCAATCGTGCACGCTTATCTGCAGAAGGGCAACTATATACTTGTCTATTCGCTGTTAAGGGGCATGACTTCCGCGATATGCTTCGTAATGGTGCGACTGACGAAGAGGTTTTGCATAAGATCGAAACTGTCTGGGGAAAACGCACTGACCGTTACTCTGAAATTCGCTCTGATAACACGATTCCGCTTCCAAAAGTAGAGATGTCTCATATTGGCGGTTAAAGCATTTTGTACTATCCACTCTCTATAATAAACGAAAGCCCTTCTATGAAACATAGAAGGGCTTTCGTTTATTCAATTTCCTTGAGGTTTGATTCATGTCGCTGTATAGTCAGCTATGCAATATATAGTCTTAGACAATAGATAATCGCTTTGATAAGAAATCAGCCCAGCGGAATTGCAGAGCAAGTTAGAAGCAATTACACAAACAATTACCTCAAGCCATATTCTCCAGCACCCATTAAGGGTGCTTTGGTGTTTAGAATTACTTTGACAGGCATTTGTGTCAGTAAGCCTTCAAAGCGTCCTTTATGACGTAAGGTGGCAAGAAACTCTGGTTTTTGCAGCCTTTCAAGTATACGCGGGGGTATACCACCTCCAAAATAAATACCACCCGTAGACAAGATTTTCAATGCCAAGTTTCCTGCTTCAACTGCAAGAATCGAACAAAACAAATCTAGCGTAGCAACACAAAGATCAGAAGGGTTTTCGGGGTCTTGTGCTGCACCTACAATGATTGGAGCCATATCAACGCCATCTGCCAGTTTTTGTGCAAGCCACTCAGGCTCAGCGTATTTACCGCTCTCGCTTAGAAAAGTATACAGATTGGGAATTCCCAGCGAACCAGAACAAACCCGTTCCATGCTGACATGCCCAAGTCCTTTTTTCTGCTGCAAAAATTCCAATAACTCAATCTGCAAGGCATTGATGGGAGAGAAAGATGCGTGCCCGCCTTCTGAAGCATGTGCACAATAGTTGGTACTATCCTTGGTCAAATACGCCTCACCCAACCCTGTGCCTGGTGCAATTACTGCAATAGAGCCGCCGCTGACAGGTATTCCAGCAGACAGGGTGAATACATCCTCTTCATTCAGAATCGGCACAGCATACGCCATACCTTCAAGGTCATTGAGTAGTTTGGCGTGTGTCACCCCAAATTTTGCAGCAAGGGCGGCTTCTTCCATCATCCAGGGAAGGTTGGTAATCTTTGCTTTTCCGTCAATAACGGGGCCCGCCACAACCAAACAAATAGCATCAATATGTATAGCCGCATCTACTAGATATGCATGAATGATCTCATCCACACTGTCATATTGAGCGCTGAGAAAGTGCTTTTCATTTGAAAGCTCACGCGGTCCTTTCTCAGAAGAGACAATCGCTAAGGCAGTTTTTGTACCGCCAATATCACCAACTAGTACATTCATTTTTTCATTACCTCAAATCTAAATTTCTTGCGGTTCTACATGTTCTACAAAGGGAATAAAACCAGGTTTTCCTATAATCCAAACGATCACAAGCCCTAAAGTAAACAAACCAATGTTCAACAAAAAGGGATAGGAGCGATCTAAAGCAGAGAGTTGACCTGCGATCCAACCGAAAGGCGAAATCAAGATGATCATCGTCATAGAGACCATGGCTGTAAGCCTGGCTCGTTCGTCCGTTTCCATGGCAACTGCCAGCAAAGATTCGGTCATAGGGTTAACCAGCGCTGCCCCTGCCCCCTCCAGTACCACACTCAATACCAAGAATACTACAGCTTTGGGTGGCATAAAAACTAATAACACCTGGCTCAATAAAAAGACACCAAACCCTGCTCCCAAGGGCAAACGGAATCTGCGCAAATTCGTAAGGCGTGGACCAATCAAAAAGAAACCTAAGGTCATTACGATGGAACGCAGGGCAACATATGTGGAAATTTGCGAGTCGGAAAAGCCCAATTTGCTGGAAAACAACACACCCCAAAAATTATTTGTGATGGTTGAGTAAATATTCATAATGACAAGCAATGTTAACGCAGAAAGAATAGCACGTGAATGTACTATTTGTCTGAAAACACTACGATATTCAGCCAACAAACTAATGATAGAACGGTGACGGGTTTCTTCTCTACGTTGTACGCCACGTCCTGTTTCATGCGAATAGATGTAAAGCAAAATACCTTTAGCAGTTAACATAACAAACCCGAAGATCAACAATCCACGCATGGCAGGGACCAAGCCATAACGTTCCACAAACCAGCCGCCCAAAGGTGCAAAAAATGCTGAAGAGAATGCAAAGATCATGATCCATGTCCAAATATGAACAAGGTGGCGGGTTTCAGCGTCTTCCACCATTAAACATGTCCATGCGGTGTGAGAGATACGCCACAGGCTATTCATCAAAGCTGCAATGACAAAAAACCTTACGTCTTGTGCAAATGCCCATATAAAGCATGGCACACTCCAGCATAACAGGTCGCCAATAAAAAGGGTCAGGCGCCGCCCAAATTTATCAACAATGGCGCCACTTATGAGCGCGGTGAAAACTTGAGCTACTAACCCCATACTGGCAATGCTGCCGATCTGTTGATCGGTAACGCCCAAAGCCAGCATGTAGACAGAGAAAAATGGCATAAAAAGATTATAGGGAATGCCGAACATAATCTCAGTCCAGACCGTGATGCGCGGGTTCCCTTTTAATTCTCGAAGAGTTTGGAAAAGTGGATGTTGTTTTAACATGTGATTCTGTCTTTTCTATGAAGTGTTTTGTTGTGTGTTGAAAGCTCTTTCTTTGAAAAGGAAAAGGCAAATCACACCGAAAAAAGCCCAAACAGCCCATAACATAAACGGGTGAGAAGGTGAAATTTTCGCTAGGCTATTGCCAAGCGGTGGAGCAATTGTATTCGCAAGTCCACCAATCGCCATGACAAATCCCAATGCGGTGCCAGCATAGGCGGGTCCCACCCCATTTACCTCAATGATCATTGTCAAGAGAATTGCCATAAAACCATCACGCACAAAACCAACCATAAGCACTGCCACCCATACCCAATTTCCTCTGGCAATACTGAGCAAACCGACACCTAGCATTACCATCAATCCAGTTGCAAGTAAAAGCCACTTTCGGGACCTCAAACGATCTGACCAGAGTGCAATAGGCATGACAAAGATTAAGCTAGCGGTATGAAATGCTGTCAAAACACCATCGGCTTGAACGGCATTCCAACCAATGTTACGCAGATAGATCGGCAAATAGCCTAATATGCTTTGAATGCTGCCGCCCACACCAAACATCGTAAAGGCAAGCAACCAGACATTTTTCAGTTTGACTACCTGGCGGATAACCACTCGAAGGGATAACACCTCTCCAGATTTTTGATTCTGCAGTGGAGATGTGCGGACATACACCCAAGGAATACTAAACAATGCACCGATAATTCCATAAACAATCATTACATTCCGCCAACCTCCTAAAAAGGGCGATAGAAAGGTAGCGCTCAACATGGATCCTAGCAAAAAACCAAGCGCCATGCCCATTGAGATCAATCCATTTGCTAACCCTAATTGTGAAGAAGGAAACCACTGTCCAGCAATCTTGATTCCGTTCATCGAGACAAAAGGGATTAACCCGCCTAATAAGACGACCACGAGTAACATAGCATGATAGCTAGAAACTACGCCACGTGCTGCGCCAAGCAGACCGGCGATTAGACTGCTCGCAACCAATACACGTTTAGGTCCAAGTTTGTCACCAATGCCTCCACCCAACAAACTCGTAAAAATGGCAGGCATGGAACCAATGCCCCAAATCACCCCCACTTGCACAATATTCAAGCCTAAATCCTGTGAAATTTCTTTAGCAAGCACAGACATGCCCATGGCAGGCATAGCCGTTACGAACATATTGGTCAACACAACTAGCGCCAAAATATACCATTTATAGCCATTACTTTGATTCTGCATAAGATTCCTGAACTTGCTTCCAAGTATCTGGCGTTAATAACGGCGCTATTCATCTCGAACAGCGCCGTTAAGTCATTAAACGTAGAAACAAGAAAAGCATTTGCAAAGAGCACGAATTTTCATAAGAAAAAACATGCTTCTTCGCAGATGAAAAGTTATTTCATACTATGAACTTGCCGCAAAAGACCTGCCACCATTTCTTCAGCGGGCATGGTCAGCGAACTTTGCTGGAACATCAAGACACTCACCACAGGCATATCAATCATCATATCCATGATATCCATGCCCATCACAGTTTGCTCAGCAACTTGTTCTTCTGCTTTGGTATTGCCATAACGGTCTTCACCGGCAAACAACCTGCGCACTTGGCTCTCGATCTGTTCATACAGGCTGCCAAGTACTTGCCTACCGCGCCGGTCCGACATCCACTCTCGCATCGTGGATTCAATATCCAGAACGCAGGGCAGGTCCAAGGTCGATTGAAGCGTGGTGGTGAGGTGACTGCGAATATCAGCAGAGGAAGCACCAATGAGGATATCAAAATCGCCATCTTCAGTAATCCACTGTTTGTGCTCAGGGTGATAGTAAGCAAAAGCGCGGAAATCCAAATGAATTGAAACGGTCTTGGTCTCACCAGGTTGAAGTTCCACTTTGGCAAAGCCCTTCAATTCTTTGACCGGGCGGATCAAATCGGACTTTTGATCGTGGACGTACACCTGAACTGTTTCTTTGCCTGCGAATTTTCCCGTGTTCTTGACATCAACCGTCACTGTGAGTCCATCCACATCTTTGAAGTTTGTGGAAGAAACTTTGGCTTTGCTATATTCAAACGTGGTGTAACTCAAGCCATGCCCAAACGGGAAGAGCACAGGCATTTCTTTAGCATCATAGTAACGATACCCAATGAAAATGCCTTCACCATAATGAACCTTGCCAGCGCCGCCGGGCCAGTTGACGTGGGAGGGAGTATCAGCAAGTTTGAGTGGGAAGGTTTCAGCGAGTTTACCGCTGGGGTTCACGCGCCCAAATAGAATGTCGGCAAGAGCCGCGCCGCCCGCCTGCCCCATCATCCAACCCTCAAGAACAGCCGGAACATCATCGATCCATTCGGTCATGGCAACAGGTGCACCATTATTCAACACGACAACCGTATTCGGCTGAACTTTGGAAACAGCTTTGATCAATGCAATTTGTTGAACGGTGAGATCAAGGTCTTTTCGGTCGTAGCCTTCGGACTCTTTGAAAGTAGGCAAAGCGATGTAAAGTATTGCCACATCAGCAGACTCGGCGAGCCCTACGGCGTCATCGATCATGCCTTGCTGGAAGGAGTTATCGGTTGGGTAGCCTTCGGCATAGGTCAACTCGGCATTTTCAGCTCGAGATTGAAGTTCCTTGTAAGGCATGGCGACTTTGGTCGGGTTGATGTGTGAACTGCCGCCACCCTGAAAATGCGCGGACTCTGCTGAGCGCCCAATGACTGCGATATGTTGATGATCTTTCAACGGTAATAGACCATCGTTCTTCAACAGCACCACACCTTCTGTGGCGATCTTTCGTGCCAGTTCATGGTGGGCATCCACATCAAAGGAGCCGTTCCCTTTGGGAGTTTCTTTGGATTTAAAAACGACGCGTAAAATACGGCGAACGGATTCGTCCAATGTGGCTTCGTTTAACTCACCAGAGCGAACCGCCTCGACAACAGCTTTGACACGCAGATCCTGCGGGCCCGGCATTTCCCAATCCAAACCCGCTTTGAGAGCTGCGACCCGGTTGCGCACCGCCCCCCAGTCAGACACGACCAAACCTTCAAAGCCCCATTCATCTTTGAGGATTTTGGTAAGCAACTGATGATGTTCAGAAGCAAAGGTGCCATTGACCTTGTTATACGAGCACATCACCGTCCACGGTTGAGATTGCTTGACAGCTTTCTCAAACGCCGGGAGATAGATTTCACGCAGAGTGCGTTCGTCAATTTCAGCACTGATGCTAAAGCGCTGAAATTCCTGATTGTTGGCAGCATAATGTTTGAGCGAAGTTCCCACCCCTTTAGATTGCACACCATTGATGAAGTTGGCAGCCAATTCACCTGCAAGGAAGGGGTCTTCAGAGAAATATTCAAAGTTGCGTCCATTGAGCGGAGAACGCTTCATGTTTACGCCGGGACCAAGCAAGACGTCCACATTGAGGGCGATGCATTCTTCAGCGAGGGCAATGCCCATTTGTTTGATCAAGTCCACATCCCAGGTGGATGCGGTGCAGGAGGCAGTTGGAAAACAAGTAGCAGGCAAACTCTTCTGCCCCATCGAGTGGACATTTGCGACACGACGCACTCCATGTGGACCATCTGAGACGATCATTTCGGGCAGCCCCAAACGCTCGACAGGCGTAGTAGACCAGTTGCTGGCTCCAGTGCAAAGAGCCGCCTTCTCTTCAAGGGTCATTTGAGAAATGATGGATTTAATATCTGTAGCCATAGTCTTTTCCTTTTTAATTGGAATACGTATCAAATACAGAGCGGACTTTGAATGCCGCCTTGGCTTTTTTGAGATCCCAACCTGCGGGCAAAGGTGCAGTTACCGTCACTTTGGTATTTGCAGGTAGATCGAAATAGTTATCGCTGAAGACCACATCTGCACCGCTTAGGCTAACTTCCACAAGGCGCGCGAACGACTTAGATGAAACTTCAATGGAAAGCACTCCATCTTTCGCACTCAAAGTGGCTGCGATCTGTGGAGCTTTTAATTTGAGGTGCTTGGTCGGTGCAAAGAAAGCGGATTGACGAGTAAGGCAGGTTTCGCCGTCATACAGCTCAACCACAAAGGCAAGTTCACGGCGCAAGTCATCATTGAGATATTGAGAGAAATCCAAAGACTCTACGGCAGTGACTCCATTTACCGAAACCGAGGCGGCTTTCTCGCCAGAGGTCAGCACCTTTCCATCCAAGTCCACCAAAGACCAGCGGACTTTGCCGCTCCAGTCTTTCATCAAATCACTGCTGATGAAGATGGATTGCTTGGGCGGAGCATCTTCAATGGAAAGCATAAGCGGCGCATAGAAGCGGCGAGCAGCGTAGTGAAGCGCTTTCCATCGCCCGAAATAATCGAGGCTTGCCCATGAAGCGACAGGCCAGCAATCGTTCAACTGCCAATACAAGGTACCAGAGACGCGGTTGGTATGTCTGCGCCAATGCTCTACCCCATAGCGAATCCCTTCGGCTTGCAGCACAAGGCTGAGATATACCAGCGATTCAAAATCTTTTGGAAGCCTGAATGTATCAAGCATCTGCCGAACGATCAGGGAATTACCGCTATCATTCTTCTGATGACGCTCCATAATATAGGAGGTCATATTCCATTCGGATTCTTCAGCAAAGGTCCGAATAGTCTCAAGCGGCGGAAGCGCCTGAAAACCGAACTCGCTCATGAAACGCGGATATTGGTCACGATACGCCGTAAAGGGTTTGCCTCTATGCCATACTTCCCAATAATGTGCATCACCTTGAATTTGTCCGTTCGGGTCTTCAAATGGAACATCTGAAGAAGGCGAACTGGGCCAGTACACATTATCGGGGTCTTCGGCATTGCACCAATCTTTCAAAGTATGGTGGAAGAACTTGTCGTACACGGCTTTCAAGGTATCGAGCTCTGGGTTTTGCCAGCCCCACTCTGCCCAACCTTGTTCCATCTCATTATTGCCACACCACAATGCCAGTGAAGCACGGTGACGAATGCGGCGAATATTCTCTACAACTTCCACTTGTACATTCTCTAAAAATTCCGGTTCATCGAGCGGGTAAATGCTGCAAGAGAAAATAAAATCCTGCCAGAGCAAAATACCGTAACGGTCACATAAATCGTAGAAACGCTCATCTTCATAAAAACCACCGCCCCACACCCGCAACATGTTTTGATGAGTCGCTACTGCAGAACGGATCAACCCTTCAAGTGCTTCTTCTGTTAGCCGGGTTGGGAAAGAGTCAGCGGGAATCCAATCTGCGCCTTTGGCAAAGAAGGGATGTCCATTGACCACAAAGGTGAAAGACTTGCCCCATTCATCCGGTTCTTGCTTAAGCTCGATCTTGCGCAAACCCATTTGGTATTTCTTTTCGTCCAAAGTTTGGTTGCCCTCACTTAAGAGCACACGCACTTGGTAAAGCGGCTGATCTCCCAAACCGTTGGGCCACCATAACTGTGGATTCTTTACTTGCAATGAAACAACTCCGCTGGCAGAGGTCAGCGAAACGCTTTCGGCTTGCTCTGAGCCGTCTGGAGCAGTAACAAGTAAGGTCGCAGAAAGAGGCGCGTTTCCATTTTCCACTTCCACACGAGCAGAAATGGTCACCTTGCCATTGTCATGTTTCTGGCGCAAGTGAACTTCAGCAATACGAGCCGAGTCATAGGCTTCAAGGTAAATATCTTTCCAAATGCCAATGGGCGGAAGTTGTGGACCCCAATCCCAGCCAAAGTGACATGGGGCTTTGCGCAGGTGTGGACCACCAGCAATGGCTTGCGAAACACCATTCATGGGGCGTACCGCATTTTTTTCGGTCACAAACTTAACAGGTGATTGGAATGTAATGGTCAGTTCGTTGCCTTCAGCTTTGAGCAATGGCTTTATGTCGAAGCGATATTGGCGGAACATATTATTCGTTTCACCAAGTGCTTTGCCATTGAGCGTGAGGGAGGCAAGTGTATCTAACCCATCACAGACGAGCCAGATCTGTTTGCGTTGGAAGACATCTGCTTGCACATTGAAGGTGGTGTGATATTCCCAGTCACTTTCAGCAACCCAGGCAACACGTTTTTCGTTGTCTCCCACAAAGGGATCGGGAATGCGTCCTAGTGCCATAAGATCGGTATGAATCCCGCCGGGAACCTGGGCTGGGAGCCATTCCGTAGAACCCAACTGGCGAAACTGCCATAGGCTTGTTAGAGATTGTTTTTGCATTGGCATTCTTCCTGAATGTTTTCGATTTTTTATTGCTGGTACTTTTCTTTTATACGGTGGAGAGATCCCATTCCTCGTAGATCTTCGGCACGTCGTTAATGAGGCGCTTGGTATAAGGATGCCGCGGCGTGAGAATCACTTCATCCGCAGAGCCGCCTTCTACAAATTTGCCTTTTTCCATAATATAGACACTATCTGAAACATAGTACGCCAGACCAATATCATGCGTGATGAAGATGATGGTCATGCCAATCTCTTTGCGAAGATGCATCAATTCATCCAGAATAGTTGCGCGAGAGCAGGCATCGATCATGGAAGTTGGCTCATCAGCGAGGAGAATTTTTGGCTGCAACAAAAAGATGCGGGCAATCATGAGGCGTTGCATTTGTCCGCCAGAAAGTTCGAAGGGATATTTATTGGTCAACTCTTCGAACTTGAGGTTCACAAAGCTACATGCCTCGGTCATCATTTCCAGCTTCTTCTCGCGCGGAAGATATTTTCCGCCACGCATATTGATACAGTCCAGCAAGACCGAGTCGATCTTATTAAAGATGTTATAGGAAGAGAACGGATCTTGGAAGATGGCTTGAATATTCTTCCAGTATTCTTGTTTTCTGGACTGGGTGCTAATATCGCGCTTGACGCCTTGGAAGAACACATCGCCCGAGGTTTGGTTCATCAACCCCAGCAGCACTTTGGAGAGAGTGGTCTTACCGCTACCCGACTCACCCACAATGGAAACCACTTCACCTTCATACAGGTCGAGGTCTACATTGTCCACTGCCACAGTCTTTTGGCGCCCAAACCCAAATGTTTTGGTGATGCCTTTTGCGCTCAGGTAGAGTTTCTTTTCACTTGGCATTTTTCTGTTCCTCCTGCTCACGAGCATAGATTTCGCGCAGTTCAGCTTCTGGGATGATGCAGCGATACATACGTCCATTGCTCGCTTCATGTAAGGGCACGCTTGCAACACGGCATTCCGGTCGGACAAAGCGACAGCGTTCGGCAAAACGACAGCCTGAAGGCGGCTTTTTGAGATTGGGTGGTACGCCTGGGATAGCGGTCAGTTTGACATCGCGCAAGCCTTTTTCAGGAACGATGATCGAGCCCATCAGCCCTTTGGAATATGGGTGGATAGGGTCAAAGACCATTTCGTGAGAAGTCCCCTTCTCAACGATCTGACCCGCATACATCACCATGATGTCATCCACTACGTTATAAAGCAGAGGCAATTCATGGGTAATGAAGATCATCGAGCTAATGAAACCTGCATCCATTAACTGTTTGAGCATCTTAATGACCATTTTTTGCGAGGTCACGTCCAAGGCTGAGGAAGGCTCATCTGCAATCAACACTTTGGGTAAGAGCAGAACTGAAATAGCGATGACCGTGCGCTGTTTCATACCACCCGAAAGTTCAACCGGATATTTCTGCAAAACTTCGGGAGGAAGCCCCAAGGTTTCGAAAAGTTTTTTCGCGCGTTCGTAAATGTCCTTCTTCGTAACATACATCTCATGTTCGAGAATGACATCTTCAATAAAGTTAATAATCTTGCGAGTTGGGTTTAGAGCATTCATTGCCGCTTGCGGAATATAGGCAATCTCTTTACCGAGAATGGTCTTGCGCACATCATCTGGCTTCAAACCGGAGATATTCTTTCCATTAATAATGATGTCGCCGTTCATGTAGTGCAAAGGTGGAAAGTAATATCCCATTAGGCTAAGAGCGAGGGTTGATTTTCCACAGCCTGATTCTCCTGCAATCCCGAGCGAGCGTCCTTCTTCCACTTTAAGTGATACATTATCAACCGCGTATACACTCTCATTAAAACGGGTGACATATTTTGTAGATAGTTCTCTAACATCTAACATTGAGTTTGTCATATTAATCTCCTAGTCTCGCAGGGCTGGGTTGAAGACCTGATCCATACCGGTGTTCATCAGGTTCATCGAGAAGGTAATCAGAGCGATAGTAACAAGCACCGGCATGTATGCCCACCAGTTGCCGAGAATATGAGCTTGGTAAATCATCGCCCAGTTCATCATCAACCCGAGGGTGGGAACTTCCGTTGTGCGTGGTCCCAACCCAAGGATGGAAAGCCCCGCCTCTGCCAAAATACCAGAGGAGATTTGCAAAATGAGTGCCATAATCACATATGACATGATGTATGGCAAGATATCATTGAGAATGATATGAACAATGGAATGCCCAGATAGTTTTGAAAGATTGACGTGATCACGGTTTCGCAAAGAAATGACCTGCGAACGGACAGCACGTGCCGTCCACACCCATGAGGTAAGCCCAATCACTACTGCAACTGTAATTGCACCACGTTGCTCTTGCCCAATACTAAATGAGATGAGGATCAATAACACGAACGGTGGGATGACAATAAAAAGGTTCGTGACAAACATGATGAGGTCATCTACCAACCCGCCGATATAGCCTGCAAGCAAGCCCAAGGTCAGACCGATAATGGTGGCAATTATTCCTGCCACAAGACCAATCTGCAAAGAGACACGGGTTGCAGAGACCAGCTCAGTTAACACATCTCTACCAAAGTTATCTGTACCGAGCGGCAACACTCTCACATTGGCAACTTCACCGACGTTCACATAATCTGTCTGTTGAATGGTATCAATCTGCTCAAGCTCATTGGTCTGCGGACTGGTCTGCATCACGGTTGCCGCTTCAGCAGAAAGCAACCCTTTAAGGGCGTTGTTGAGGCGAATGTAGTAATTACGTTTAGCATTCGTCATGCCGGGGACGTTCTTTTTCGGATCATAGTTTGCGAACCACTGATCCAGAAGTTTTGCCGTATCAGCAATATCGATTTCACTTTCTGGAATGCCAGCAGCAACTAACCATTCTTTTACAGCAAGACGATCCTCATCATTTAGCTTACTAGCAATACGCATTTCAGATGCTTCATCTAAGTTGAGTGTGTATGCGTTCGCACTCATACTATCGTATACACTCACGTAAATTCCTGGGGGAAAGAACGTACCTTGACCAATAATTGCCAAAGGCTGATCGGTAATGATCAAGGGATAAAAGATCACAATCAGAATGATGGCTGAAAAAATAGAGAAGCCTGTAACGAATTTACCTGAGCGAAAAACCTGTTGGATTATATGTTTCATGCTGGTTTCTCCACTTAGTCAGATTGTGCAGCTTTGATGCGCGGATCGATCAAGCCATACAAGATCTCAATGATGAAATTGGCAAACAATGCCATAACGGTGATGATCAAGGTTGAGGCAGAGATCAATGGATAGTCCTGTCCTAGTACAGCTCGCAGCAGGGTTGTGCCAAGCCCGGGGTAACTGAACACAATCTCAGCAACTAGGGCACCGCCCACCATTGTTCCGACAGACAATGCCAAACCAGTCACCTGCGGAAGCATAGCATTTCGGAACACATAGCCAACGATTTTTCTGTCGCGAATTCCCATAAACCGGGCGTACTTCACATAATCTGCATTCAATTCGTAAATAGACATAGACCGCATACCAATTGCCTGTCCACCAATTGCAATCACTACAATTGACCAGAATGGCAACTGGTAGTGAATAATGACCGATTTAATAAATGCCCAGCTGAAATTTGGGATCATATCGAAACCATATCCACCTGAGGTAGGGAACCATTTGAGGTTGACCCCGAAGATAACCATGAAAATGACTGCCATACCGAATGCTGGAAAGTTACTGACAAAGATACTGATCGGCATAAGGATCTTATCAAAACCGCCCTTTAAATAAGCTGCCAAAGCGCCTAATGTGTTTCCAATGATCCATCCCACAATAATGGCTGGGAATTGCAAAGCAAGTGTCCACCAAATGGAAGCACCAATGACATCCGATACCGTTCTAGGATATTGGCTGAAAGAAAAACCGAAGTCGCCACGAGCGACATTCTTTACATAAATCAAAAATTGTTCGATCATCGGTTTATTCGTGCCGAACAATTCTGTGTACTGCTCATAAATTGCCTGAACACCAGAGGTGTTACTCATTCCCTGCGCCAAACGCGAAACAATCGCAGCAACAGGGTCACCGGGCATAAGGCGCGGAAGAAGGAAATTTAGAATAAACGCAAAGAGAAACGTAATGGCAAACCACCCCAATTTATTTAGAAAATACTTCAAATATCCTTTCAACACACACCTCCATGTATTCAGCGGGTTGCTTTTATCTACTATCGCTTATTTTAAGAGATTTCACTTAAATTGCTATCTTCAGTTTTCTTGGTCTCTCGTCAAAAAACCTCCCCTACTCTCTTCTAAAGAAAGAGAGGAAATGTTCTTAGAAGAATTTCTTAAGTAGCGCAAGGGATGATTTTTGAAGGTAGACGCTTTTATCATCATGATGGTTACAAGAACAGCCATGCCCCATACAGGATGGAACATGGCTGTTTTTGAACACAAACTTGATTACGGGTTGACGAGCGTCAGGTTATAGAGACCTGCGATGCTCCAGCCGTCTGTTAGATCGAGTGGGGGGACAGGCGGGTTGGTGCCATCTTCGCCATGCGGGAAGTTGGTCCATACGCTTTCGTTCACAGTGTGGAACGCCTGCGGGCGGTACATGAGTGTGAAGGAAGGTACATCGGTAAGGTAGATCTTGACCAATTCGGTGTACATTTCGTTCAACTTGGCAGGATCGCTCTCATTCGGAATTGCGTTGATCAATTCGTCAGCTGCCGGGTTGGAGTACTGACCCCAGTTACCGTTCCAGTTCACGGGCATGCCCACGAATTCAGAGCTGATCAGGTGGCGAATACGAGACCAAGGTTGTGTAGGACCAGCACCGTCGGACCACATCATGAAGATGTCGTAGCCTTCAGGAAGCGCGGTGTCTGACTTGGTCACAACAGTCTGATAGACAGACCATTCAGGATAGTTGGTGGTGATATCGATGCCGATTTCTTTACCAGCAGCAGCCACAACTTCAATCGCAGCTTGCCAGTCAGACCAACCATTCGGGCAGGTAGCTACATAGTGAAGTTCCTGTCCATTGTATTCGCGGTTACCATCGCCATTGGAGTCAACGATACCAGCTTCATCGAGCAACGCTTTTGCGCCTTCGATGTCATTGCCAGCCCACTGCAAGTCGGCAACAGCGGCAGAGTCGTACATAGCCTGTTCACCAGCTGTCGGGTTCATGAGGGAGCGGGGAGCCTGATCGAAAGTAGCAGATTGATTGGTCATCGCGTTAGCAATGATTGTTGGGTAATCAACAGCCATGGCGATCGCCTTGCGAACTGCAACCTGGTCCAAACCATTGGAGTTGAGGTTGAAGAAAGCGGTTGGGAGGCTTGCGCCGATCTGATAAGGAGCCTCAGGTAAATAGGTCGAGACTGGCAAACCGTCTTTCAACCAGAGATCCTGAACATTGGAGTTGAACTGTTGTGATACATCCACTTCACCAGCCTGAAGAGCGGTGGTGCCAGCGGCATTGTCTTTGTAAATCACATGCGCAAGATACTTAGGAGCAGGAAGGGCGCCCCACATGGAAGCGTCTTGACCCCAGTAGTTATCATCACGGATCATAACAACTTTGGTGTCATCAGCAAAGTACTTGGTATAAGGACCAGACCAAACCACGTCATCAGCGGCGTCAGCCATAAGGGCGGTGCCATCCGCAGAGCGGGCTTCGAGGGTTTGGGTCCAAGCCTTCTGGATAACATAGTTGCTGCTCAAGTAAGCAGAAACGATCAGAGGGTTAACAGCCTTGCCACTGTCATCAAGCTTGGCTTTAACAACGACGGTCTGGGGATCGACTGCTTCGATGGTGTCGATGTAGTCTTTGTTGCCAGCGCCGATGCCAGTGCTGTATTTGATGTGGGTTGCCCAAGTATAAGCAACATCTTCAGCGGTAACAGGGGTGCCATCGCTCCAGTGAGCGGCTGCCTTGATCTTGAAAGTGATCTCGGTCTTGGCATCATTCCACTGATAGTCACCATCAGCAAGAAGCGGATAGACCTTGCCATCCATCATGTTGTAGAGATAGGGGGTTTCGAACATGGTCACGCGGGCATTGTCCTGTTGGGCAATGGCAAGACCATTGTTCATGCTGCTGGAGTAAGGATTCCAACCAACAACTGGACCCCACTGTTGACCGTTGAAATACAAGGTCTCATTGCGGGGAAGAGCATTGGGATCAGCAGGTTCGCTGGAAGCGGCTTCGGTCGCGGCAGGAGCCTCAGTAGCTGCGGCTTCGGTCGCGGCTTCAGTAGCAGCCGGCGCTTCAGTTGCGGGGGTACCGCAAGCGGTGAGGATCATCGATGCGATGACCAACAAAGAAACAACGTACAAAATTTTCTTCATGGTGAGTTTTTCTCCTCAAATTAGGGTTTGAAATAACCGATCTAAACTCTATATTCATGAATTAATTACAGGCGGCTTCCACCTCCTTTACAGTTGTTTTATATTTAGTTGTTATATCAGCATCATACATTCGTGCGCTCTGATAAAAGCACTTCAAAACTTACTTCACTAACGATATAAGAATAGTTCAGGAGCATAAACAAATTAATCGGGTTTTCGGATGATTTTTGAAGAATGAAAATCTATAAAATCATGGTCAAAACTGGGTTAACAAAAGATTATTAAGCAAAAAGTTACCCAACAGGTATAATTAGGAGCGTTGGGTAACTTTACCGCTGGAGATCTCATGTTTGACTATGAAAAAGCAATTGTAAAAGATGGTTTTTTGAAAACAAGCTCAAACAGCATCCCAATTGGGTCAAATTTGTGGTTTGAGTGGCTTTCCAAAGCCAAGAAATTCTCCTTTAAGTACCCAAATGGAGCATTTGTAGCACAACAGGAAATCCGCCGAAATACATCTTACTGGTACGCCTACAAACGGCGAAATGGCAAACTGTATAAAGCATATTTGGGGAAAACAACAGAACTCACTCTTGAAAGGTTACAACAAATTGGAAACTTTTTAAGGGGTGATGGGGCTAGCGAGAATCCCCCATTGAGCGCAATCTCCAATGATCCGCATTTATATGAGTCTCGTATCGATTCATCTTTTCTTCCAATCACAAAAATCACCGTTCCTGTATTACCAAGGCAATTGGTTTCGCGTGAACGTCTTAATAAAAAAATCAATACCCCGCTGACCTTAATCCATGCCCCCAGTGGATTTGGAAAGAGCACGCTCCTTAATGACTGGAAGCAGGCTTGTGGTTACCCCATTGCGTGGCTAACACTGGACGAACATGATAATAACCCTGCCCGTTTTTTATATTCAGTTGTAACAGCACTCCAAACCATTCATTCAGATTTTGGTGCAGACCTTCTTACTTATATTAGCTCGGCAACTTCTATCAACCCTACGGAAGCTGTAAACCACCTAATAAAGGGGATTCTTGAAATTCAAGCCTTTTCCCCACACCTTGGCATCGTTTTGGATGACTTTCACCGCATCAACCACTCCATTATTTATGATACCCTCCAAGTATGGCTCGAACGCTTTCCATCGAATCTGCAACTAGTTATTTCAGGTCACACCCGTCCGCCATTATCGTTGGGTCACTTAAGAGCTCAAGGTATGGCAACCGAGCTAGATGTAAATGATCTGCGTTTTACAAATACAGAAGGGGTTAAATACCTACAACAATATGTGCAGGAACCTACCCTAGCATATGATGATCTTGAAAAGCTAGTCAAACATACGGAAGGCTGGGCAGCCGGTTTAACCTTAACTGCGCTGGCTTTAAGCAAACAAAGTGACCAACGTCAATTTATTGATACGTTTAGTGGGGCGCACATCTATATGCGCGAATACTTTATGGAGACCGTCCTTCAGCGCTCCAACTCAGAAATTCAATCATTTTTATTAAAAACAGCCATTCTTAAGAATCTCACAGGCAGTTTATGCAATGCAGTGACCGAACGGACGAATTCTGATGAGATACTCGAACACTTATGGCAAGAGAATTTGTTTATTGTTCGTTTGGAAGAACAAGGTTGGTATCGTTACCATGATCTTTTTGCCGAAATGCTTTACAGCCAATTACAAGCCCGTTACCCCACTGAGGTTTTGCATCTCCATCAGAGAGCAGCACAATGGTATCGTGAACAATATGCCCCAGCCGATGCGATTTTCCATTTACTTTCCATAGAAGCATGGGAGGAAGCTGCCACCCTAATTGAAGAAATGGCACTACGTGAGTTGGAGCAATTCGGAGAAGACTCGCGTTTATTGCGTTGGTTACAAGACTTGCCAGAAAATGTGGTTCAGAAACACAAGAATCTATTGTTTGTTTATATGAGATTGGCAAATAATGCCTTATCGCAAAAAAATATTGAGCTCTTTATCAATCATATAGAACGCATCATTTCCAATAAACCTGAAATTCTGCGCACCCCTGACGAAAAGGATGTTTTAGCTGAGATACAGGAAATTAAACACACATGGGCACAGGGAAATACCTTCGTACCTCCCGCCAGATCTGAAAATGACTATGATGCCAGATGGGATCTCCTCAATGGTCTTTTCCTTCTAAAACCAGCATACAGCCAATGCCAGGAATATGCTGAAGAGCCAATCATAAATTTATTAAATGCCGCCCAAGAACAAAACAATCTTTTCGTCACTTTGATGACAGTTGGTTCACTTGCCAAACGGTTTGTATTTGCCGGACAGTTAAGACGTGCCGAAAAAATGTGTAAACAAGCGTTAGAAAAGGCACTCGCCCAACGAGGCAGATTACCAGAAACCGCCAGTATCGCGCTAAATATTCTAGGTCATATCAATTTTGAACGTAATGAAATGGACTTGGCACAAAAATATCTATCGCAGTCATTAGATACAGACCCAAACCCAACCAGCAGCAATATGCCTATTCAAAACGCTATTTTGCGTTCTAAAATACAAATCAAATTAAAACAATTTGATGAGGCGTTAGCCACCATACAAACCGCCCGGAACTTACATGTTCGCCGCCCAGCTGGTGTGTGGAGCAGCGAAGATTTACTCTCGTATGAAATTTACGTTCATCTTCGCAATAACAAACTGGATAAAGCCGAAGAACTTCTTCGCGAGGGACCTGCTGGAACAGGGCATCATTTTATGCAACAAATGCGAGCCGAGTTTTTACTAAAAAATGGGTATTTCGAAGAAGCGGAAGAAATTCTATGGAATGTGATCGATACATTCCCTACTTTAATTATGATCGAGCCTCTTCAGGAAGTGCGCATCTTATTGTCTTTGGCATTGTTCTGGCAAAACAAAGTGAATCAATCGGTTCAGGTGATGACAGGAGCACTACGCCTCTCGGCGCCGGAGAAATTTATTCGTCCCTTCTTAGATTGGGGCAAGGAATGTGCGCCTATCTTATTGTTAGTTTCAGAAACTCAAAGCCTAAATGGCGAAGCGCAAGAATTTCTTAGTAAATTGCTTAAGATATTGGCTGTAACCAGTGAAAAAAACAACCCACTCAAAGAGGATATGGAAAAGCTTTCCACTTCAGCATCTATCTCCATTCGCGAACAAGAGATATTGCTTTTATTAAGCGAAGGATATTCCAATCGGGAAATGTCGAAAAAACTATCTGTCTCTGAAAGTACCGTCAAGACCCACCTGGCGAATATTTACACCAAACTCAAGGTAAATAGCCGTATGCAAGCGGTATCGCGAGCGAAACAACTTAAACTTGTTCCCTAGACAAGCTATTTGACATACCACATAAATCTCTTTATACTCTGCAATCGATTTCAGAAAGTACTGAGTTGATGCAGACATTCACAGTAGCTTCATTTCGAGCTCTCCCCTTTCGTGTATTTCTTTCGCCCTGTTTAACGCAGGGCGATTTGGATTAATGACAAAAGGCATCAGAGTAGTTCAGTGCTGCCTCTGGAGAGCAGGCGAAAGGTCAAAAAGAGGCGTGAGATTCATAAAAGGCAGTGCATCCACTGTATTTTCACAAAAAGGATTTGAACATATGACCAATTACACTTTTCCTCATAACTTTGTTTGGGGAGCCGCTACTGCCTCGTATCAAGTTGAGGGGGCATGGAATGAAGATGGGAAAGGCGAATCGATCTGGGATCGTTTTTCGCACACTCCAGACAAAGTAACCGATGGTGACACAGGCGATGTTGCCTGCGATCACTATCACCGCTATGAAGATGATATTGCACTCATGCGCAAGTTGGGTTTGAAGGCATATCGTTTTTCTGTGTCATGGCCGCGTATCATCCCGAACGGGCGCGGAAAAGTGAATGTGAAAGGGCTTGATTTTTACGACCGCTTAGTAGATACACTTTGCGCGGCAAATCTTGAACCGTTTTTGACCCTTTATCATTGGGATTTGCCTCAAGCCTTGCAAGAGCAAGGCGGATGGGAAAACCGCGACACCACCCATGCCTTCGCAGATTATGCAGCAGTGATGGTAAAGCGTTTGGGTGATCGTGTGAAATCGTGGACAACCTTTAATGAACCCGCTGTTGTGGCGTTTGTTGGAAATCTTTATGGCGCTCATGCACCAGGTTTTAAAGATGAAGGTATTGCCTATCGCGTGGCACATAATGTAATGGTAGCACATGGGTTAGGTGTACAAGCGATTCGTGGTACGAATTCTAATTTGAAGGTTGGCATTGTGCTCAACTTATGGCCCTTTGAACCAGAGACAGATTCGCCTAAAGATGCTATTGAGGCAGAAGCGCTCTGGAAAAAAAGGGAAACTCATTTCCTTGAGCCCATCTTTAAAGGGCACTATTCACCTGAAGCCTATGAAAACATAGGTCACCATCTCACCACATTCAAAGATGGCGACATGGCATTGATCTCACAAGAATTAGATTTTTGGGGTGTCAATTTTTATTCACGCCATGTCATCAACGGCAAAGGCGAGTTTGTGAAAGTGCCGGGTTCAGAATACACCGAAATGGATTGGGAAGTCTGCGCCCCTTCTCTGCGCCGAATGCTAGTGCGGTTGTATCAGGATTACAAACTGCCGCCCCTTTACATCACCGAGAATGGATCTGCTTTCAAAGACGAAGTCAGTGCTGACGGAAAAATCCATGACCCGCGCCGTCTTGATTACTTGAAACAGCATCTAATTCAAACCCGCCTTGCCATGCAAGATGGGGCAAATGTACACGGGTACTTTGCCTGGTCTTTAATGGATAATTTTGAGTGGTCGTTTGGCTATAGCAAGCGCTTCGGGTTGATACATGTGGATTACAAAACTCAAAAGCGCACGATCAAAGACAGCGGCGAGTGGTACGCTGAGGTGATTCGTAAAAATACAGTAACAGAGTAAAAATAAAAAGCGCGGATGAAATCATCCGCGCTTTTTATTACTGATGTCCTACAATACGATGAGGCACATACTGTTCTTCAAGATAAGCGATATCCTCCGTGGTTAAACTGACTGAGAATGCGCCGAGCACCTCTTCCAAATGCCGGGTCTTGGTTGCGCCAATGATGGGAGCCGTCACTGGAGCTTTTTGCAGCAACCATGCCAGCGCAATATGTGTGCGAGCAGCACCGTGCTTCTCTGCCATTTCTGCAACCCGTTCGACAACTTTTTGGTCGGCATCAGCAGTTGAGCCATATTTGCTTTTGGCGATCGAATCATTTTCAGACCGCGCCGTGCTTTCTGCAGACCAGTCGCGGGTTAATCTTCCAGATGCCAGCGGACTGTATGGAATGGAACCAATTCCCTCTGCACGGCAGAGCGGCAGCATTTCACGCTCTTCTTCACGGTAGATCAGGTTAAGATGATTCTGCATGGACACAAAACGAGACCAGCCGTGTTTCTCAGCCACATGCAATGCCTTTTGAAATTGCCACGCGAACATGGCAGATGCACCAATGTAGCGGGCTTTGCCTGCACGCACCACATCATTCAGTGCTTCCATTATTTCTTCGATGGGCGTTTCATAATCCCAGCGGTGGATCTGGTACAAGTCGACATAATCCGTGCCAAGACGTTTAAGGCTGTTATCGATCTCAGCCAAAATCGCTTTGCGTGACAATCCCCCACTGTTCGGCTTGTCGTTCATTTTGCCAAACACTTTGGTGGCAATAATCACTTCGTCACGTTTGGCAAAATCCTTCAGAGCGCGACCAAGTATTTCTTCACTCATGCCATAAGCATAGACATTGGCAGTATCAAAAAAGTTAATTCCGAGTTCTAGTGCCTTCTTCACGATTTCGCGACTGCCGGTTTCATCCAAAGCCCATGAATTATGCGAACAGCCTTCTGCTGAGCCAAACCCCATGCAGCCAAGACAAATACGCGAGACTTTCATGCCTGTAGCGCCCAAACGGGAATATTCCATGAGCTTCTCCTTTATGCTTCATTTTCCATGGCGGCATTATCTACAACGACTTGGGGTACTTTGTTTTTCTTTTGTTCCTGCATCAGGATATATAAACCGCTCAATAACGTGAGACCAGCGCCAGTAATAGTTAAGAGGGCAGGGATTTCATGCCAGAGCAAAAACCCCCAGGTGACATTGATTGGCAGGGACGCATATTCAAAGGGCGCAATGATCGAGGCTTGTGCCACGCTGTATGCCCGCGTCACAAAATACATCCAAACCGCCCAAATGATTCCCAGACCTGACATGATTACTAGATCAAGAAGGCTTGGCACGGTCCATGCATGAAAGAGAAAAGCAACACTGGGGTGTGCGTTTGGAATTTCACCTACCAAGGCTGCCAGCGGAGAAAAGATAAAGGCCGCGATCAAATACACCCATGAGCTGAAGTATGCCATCGTGGCACTGCTATCGGCTTTGTCCATTTTTCGGGTGAGAATCACAGTCAGGGCATAGAAAAGAACCGAGATCAAAACGAAGAGCGAACCCTCGTTGAAATGAGTCGAACCGGGGCGAACGATCAGCAGAATACCGGCAAATCCAACAATCAGAGCCAGCCAGCGTCGCAAGTCCACTTTTTCGTTCAACATAAAGACAGACAAAATGGTGATCATCAACGGACCCGAAAAACGGATCGCTTCCACATCTGCGAGATGCAAGGCAGCCAAGCCCATCATGTAGGTGGTGTACGAGAGGAATAGAAAAATTCCACGCACAAGCTGAAGTTTGGGCTGGATGGTGGTGGGAAACCCTCTTCTGCCTTCAAGGCGAAAGAAGATAAGCGTGGCAGGCAATGCCACCAAACTTCGGAACGTGACGATCTCCAGCACAGAATAACTACCGCCAATCCATTTGACCGCTACGGGTTGTAACGAACCGATCAATAATGCCAGCAGAAGATAGCCGATGCCTTTTAAATTAGCAGTTGTCATATAGTATGTTTCTACGAGATGGAAGGTTCAGGGGGCGATATGGTTTTCTTTGATTCAGCCTCTTCATTTGCTTCTGCGTCCAATGAGATTTCAGGAATGGTCAGGGTCAGCAACAAGGCAAGACCCAATGCAATTGCGCTTGTGAGGAATACTAATTTTAAACCATGCTCAAGGTCTACTGCGCTGTTTTGCGCGAAACCTAAAATGGCAGGTGAGACTGCAATACCGATCATTTGAAAGAAAAAGATAGCACCGACCGCCACACCCAATAGATGTTTTGGAACCGCGAATTGCGCCACCACCGAGTTGATGGTCGGCAACATTCCCAGTCCAATGCCTGCAATCCCAGTCACCAATATATACACCCAGATTGGCGTACTGGCAGTGAAGCGCCACATCACCAACAAAGTCAACGTTACCACCCCGTAGCCCAGGATGAGCATTCCACGATATTTCTTTGTCTTTGCCAGAATAAACCCAATGGGAACGCCCATGAACGCAACCAAAGCACTGAACGGAGTCAATATGGAGCCGCTAATGGTTGGGCTGACCGCCATTACCTGCTGTACGAAGATCGGCGAATATCCCGCAATGGATACTGTAGCAAAAAAAGATAACAAGCCCGCTCCTGCCGCTGTGACAAAGGTGCGATTGAACAAAACCTGCGGATCAAGGATCGGTGCATCTGCCCGTTTTTCAATCTGGATGAACCAAATCCACGCCACCAACGAGACGAGAAGCTGGATCGCCCCTGCCCAAAACTTGCCTGGCGTTCCGAGCCATGAGAACCCAAGGATGAGTGTGGTCGTTGCCGCTACCATCACAAAAGTTCCGAGCACATCCATTTTTGGTTTTATCTTTTGAGATGTGTCTGGCAATGCAAAAGCGATCAACCCAGCCGCAATCAGGTTCAGCGGAATGGTGCCCCAAAACAATCCGCGCCAGCCGAATACACTTTCGGCAACGACTCCGCCGATGACGGGACCAAACAGCGCCGCGAAGCCGACCGGGATGTTGAGCAGGCCCGTCCACTTGGCACGTTGCGAAGGCGGAAAGAGATCGCCGATCGCAGTCACGCATAATGGATAGATCGGGAAATGTCCGATGGTCATGAACGTTTGCGCTGTCACCAGAAACAACATGGAGTTGCTTCGGGAGGAAATCCATAGCCCAATGCTAAAAATGAGAATGGAAAACAAGATCATCGCCCGCCGCCCGTAGACGTCGGATAGTTTGCCGAAGAGCAACGTCCCTGCCGCGCCCGCCAGCCCAGGCAATGCGATCAACCATGAGAACAACGCTATGCCATCGAATTCGGCGATCATGCCCGGTTGGGCAATGTTGCGGGCATTGGCAAACAGCAGGCTGACAAATTCTGCAATAAAAATCGCCAACACACCAATGGCAACTTTCTGGCGAGTGGAATTACCCAGTGATTCTGGGCTTGTTTGTAGTTGAGCCATTTAATTATTTTCCTGTTGAGCGCGGCACAATTCTGATGGTCGCGGCTCGCGCTTTTGGGTCATTAATACTGGGAATGATACTGGCATAGCGACGATACTTGTCCGCATATGCCGCGTCAATTTGAGCGTTGACGTTCTCATCGGTTACTTCTATAAAAGTGACATCCTTTACAACCCCGCCAGCCTTTATTTGTCCCTCATGTCGTGATTGCACACCGCGAAACCAATCCGATGTGCGCCCATTCACAGAGCGGACATACAAGTCATCACCTACGCGGACGACCCAAATAATCCGCATGGAGCGTAGCGAGCCATCCTTGCGGAGTGAGGCAATTTGTAATTCTTCGGCTTTTCCAATTTTATTCAGTTCGTCGGTTGTCCATGCGGTCATATACATTTCTTTCTTTTCAAGACCCTAAAGGTTTTTAAAACCTTTAGGGTCTGACTATTTTTAGAATGCAATGATCGCCTTGATAGCTTTGCGGTCGTGCATGGCACGATAACCATCGGGCACTTTGCTGATATCGCCCGCAAAGTCAAATACTTTGCCGGGTTGGATTTTTCCTTCCAGCACATCGGGCAAAAGATCGTCAAAGTAGGCGCGCGCGGGAGCGGGTCCGCCAGAGATGGTGACGTTGCGGAAGAAGGTTGGCATGGCAACTGGCATGGCTGAATCTTGTGGAACGCCTACACGCCCAACTGCTCCGCCTGGGCGTGCAATGCTCAGTGCAGCGCGAGTCGATTCTTCGTAGCCTACACATTCCAAGACCGAATGAGCGCCGAGCCCATTGGTGAGAGCCATCACCTTCTCAACCGCGGCATCTCCGCGTTCGCTGACAATATCCGTCGCGCCAAATTCTTTGGCAAGCGCGATTCGATCGGCATGGCGATCCAAAAAGATGATCTGCTCCGCGCCAAGCCGTTTCGCGGCGATGACACCGCACAAGCCCACGGCTCCGCCTCCGACCACCGCAGCAATCTTGCCGCGACTCACTTTGGCGGTCACTGCGGCATGATGACCGGTCGCCATCACATCGGTCAAGGTGAGAAGCGAAGGCATCAGCGCATGGTCTCGGCTAACCGGTAGCGGATATAGCGTCCCATCGGCTTGTGGCACGCGCACGGCTTCTCCCTGCCCGCCATCCAGTTTTGTGCCGCCCCACCACCCGCCATGCAGGCAGGAAGTGTGCAGACCTTGCTGGCAAAATTCGCAGGTGCCATCTGACCAGGCAAATGGCGCAGCGACCAGATCGCCAACCTTGATCTTGTGAACATCCTTGCCCACCGCTTCGACAATACCGATGAATTCATGTCCCATGCGGTTGCCGACTTCGCTTGGCTTCATCCCTTTGTAGGGCCACAAGTCACTTCCGCAAATTGCGGCGCGAGTGACAACCACAAGGGCGTCCGTTGATTCTTTGATTTGGGCATCAGGGACGTTCTCCACGCGAACATCACCTGCTCCATACATAACTGTTGCTTTCATTTATTATTCTCCTACTTAATATCGGTCGCCAACCACAGCGATCTTTTCCATCGCGCTGCGAATTTCACCAAGGTCATCTGCCGAGAGTTGCAGATTCACCGCGCCGTTGTTTTCATCGAGCCGCTCCAATTTACGCGTGCCTGGGATGGGGACGATCCACGGTTTTTGCGCAAGCAGCCAGGCAAGGGCAATCTGTGAAGGTGTGCTGTTATGTTCTGCGGCGATGCGCTTGAGCAATTCCACTACCGCCATGTTTGCATCAATTGCTTCGCCGGTGAAGCGCGGGTTGCGGGAGCGAATATCGTTCTCGGAGAATTTCGTTTCTTTGGTAATCGTGCCGGTTAAATACCCGCGACCCAGCGGGCTATAAGGCACAAGCCCAATGCCGAGTTCTTCAAGTGTGGAGAGAATGCCATTTTCTTCAATGGCGCGCCACCAGATGGAATACTCGCTTTGAAGCGCTGTAACAGGCTGAACGGCGTGAGCGGCGCGAATTTGATCCGCACTTGCTTCGGACAATCCAAAATGTTTTACCTTCCCTTGTTGAATTAAATCCTTGACCGCGCCTGCCACATCTTCCATTGGGACTTCGGGATCGGGGCGATGTTGGTAGAAAAGATCAAGCGCCTCTACCCGTAGACGTTTGAGCGACTCTTCCGCCACACGCTTGATTCTTTCGGGATGGCTATCAGTGCCAAGCATGGCGGCATGACCCGTCTTACTTGGGTCGATTTTGAAGCCGAACTTGGTGGCGATCACCACCTGACCTTTGAATGCCTCCAATGCCTCTCCAACCAATTCCTCGTTCGTGAACGGACCATAAACCTCAGCCGTGTCGAAGAACGTGATTCCGCGCTCAACCGATTTATGCAGCAGTTCGATCATTTCGCTTTTTTCGGTGGGGTAATCACCGAAACTCATGCGCATACAGCCCAAGCCGAGGGCAGATACTTCCAAACCGCTGTTGCCTAATTTTCTTGTTTTCATGTTTTACTCCTCTACTTGAATTTTCTTTTCTGTTTCCAAAACCTTGCCCTCATACACTCGAATTTTGTAATCCAAAATATCGAGTGTCTTTTTCATCTCTTCCATACGAGCAATCAATTGTTCGCGCTGTTCTTTCAAAATATCTTTACGCGCCTCAATGGTTGAGTCACCTTGTTGAACAAGTTCCATGTAATCGATCAACACTTCAATGGGCAAACCCGCGCTGCGCATGCACTTGATGAATTCCACACGGCGCACATCCAGATCGCTGTAATCACGAATGCCGCTCATGGTGCGTGTCACCGGCGGGATCAACCCCACCCGTTCGTAATACCTCAGGGTATCGACCGAAAGACTGTATTTTTCGCTGACTTCTTGTATCTTCATAGGTCACCTCGGAAGGCAGTGTAACACCTGGAGTCAACTCCAAGTCAAGGGCTGAATTTGACCAAAATCGGACTTAAACAAAAACAGAGCACAAGGATGCGCTCTGTTTTTGTTTAGAGACGAAATTTATCCGAGCAGAATTGCCAGTAAATTTCCTGTTGCTTCAAAGATTCTTTTCCAAGTAGAACGAGCCTTTTTCTTTGAAATGGTGTGTGGCTTTCCAAACGTCACACCATCTTCATTCTGAAAGCGGCGTTTGTCGTGTTCGCGAGCAGCCACCTGAACTTCATATGAATTTCGCCAGGTATCTCTTTTCTCAGAAGTATTAAGTAAATTGTACATTGTGGTTTCCTTTCTAAATAAAAACAAGCCTTTTGTTTATTCGACAATTCCCTTCGCGCACGCGAAGCCTCACGCGATGAAACATCAAAACATGGATGTTCCTTGCGCGATCTTCGACGCCTACGAGGTTAGCTGTCGGGCTAGAACAGAAGACTTGCTCCACAACGTACGTTGTTTCGCCCCGGTAGATGGGTTCCCCGATCTAAAAGATTCGGCGTAGATCAATTTAAAATTACCACGACATAGTAATACAAAATTAATTGAGATTCAATGTATTTAATCAAGCCTTAACCAAAAATCACCCATTTGGGTATTTAAGTCTTGGAGTCGGCTCAAAGTAGCAATTTTGATCGTTGCATTTTATTTTCAAATGTTACGCGGTAAGATAGACAACGAATTTTCAAAACAACCCAACATAAAACAAAGGCGCATTCAACATGTTCAACCCAACCTCTGCATACGTGAATGTGAACGGAATCAAACTTCATTATTACCGCACGGGCGGAGATAAGCCTCCGCTTGTCTTGGCTCATGGCATCACCGATGATGGGATGTGCTGGTCGCCTGTGGCGGAAATCCTTGCAGAAGATTTTGATGTAATCATGGTCGATGCACGCGGACATGGCAAATCAGATGCGCCCGAAGATGGCTACACGCTACAAAACCTCGGCACAGAATTGGCGGGATTGATGCGGGCATTGGAATTTGACAAGCCCTTCATTCTCGGTCATTCGATGGGAGCGATCACAGCGCTGGTGGCGGCTGGACTGTATCCATCGTTGCCGCGTGCCATTTTGCTCGAAGACCCGCCTCCGTTCTGGATGAATGCTGTGGGTACATCTCGCGATGAAAGTTTCAAGATCGGCTTCGCCACGTGGATCAACGCCATCAAGCGAAAGACAAGGGATGAGTTACTGTCCGAATGCCGGGAACAGAACCCGGCGTGGTCTGAATCGGAGATCGAGCCGTGGATCAACTCGAAGCACAGAGTCAGCCCCAAAGTCACAGCCTTGATCGATCCGCCCGATATGATCTCCATTGATATGCCGAATCTGTTCAAGAAAATCACCTGCCCCACTTTGTTCATCAGCGCGGAAACAAAACGCGGTGCGGCTTCGAGTGAGAAAGATATTAATCAAATCAAAACATACATCCCACATATGCAAGCAACACACATTGCTGATGCAGGACATAACATTAGGCGTGAACAGTTCGCCACGTATCTTGAAAGCATTCAAGCTTTTATGAAGGGACTCTAGTATGGATATCGAAACCTTACGTCAATGGATTGCCCAGCGCGACTCGTTTAGCATTCTTGAAACCGTGGATGTATTCACGGGCGAACGGAAAATTTTGAAAGAGTTCGACCATGTCATTGAAGCACCGAACTGGACGAAGGATGGAATGTTTTTAGTCTTCAACAGCAACGGACGCATTTTCACGTACGAGATGGCGACGGGCGATGTGAAAGAGATCGACACGGGTTTTGCGATTGACTGCAACAACGACCATGTGCTCTCGCCTGACAATTCTGAATTGGCGGTCAGTCACTTCACAAATGAAGATGCTACCTCGCGCATTTACATCCTGCCGTTGAGCGGCGGCACTCCGCGCCTGGTGACGGAGAAGGGTCCCAGTTATTTACATGGCTGGTCACCCGACGGCAAGCACCTCGCTTATTGCGCAGAACGCAATGGACAGTATGACATCTACACCATCTCGGTGGACGGCGGCGAAGAGGCGCAACTCACGAACTTGCCGGGTCTCGATGATGGTCCCGAATATTCGTCCGATGGAAAATATATCTGGTTCAACTCTGTGCGGACAGGCTTGATGCAAGTCTGGCGCATGGAAGCGGATGGCTCCAATCCCACACACATGGTGAACGAAGAATCCAACAATTGGTTTCCGCATGTCTCGCCAGATAATCAATGGGTGGTATACATCGCCTACAAAAAAGGGGATGTGGAACCGGGCGATCATCCCGCGAATAAAAATGTGGAGTTGCGCCTCATTCCTGCCGAAGGCGGGGCAGCAAAAACCATTGTCAGTTTGTTTGGCGGACAGGGAACTATCAACGTCAATTCGTGGGCGCCGAATAATCGCACGATTGCGTTTGTATCGTATCGGCTTAAATCATAAAAGTGTCAGGCTTTTAGCCTGACCTACAAAAGGAGTCTCATGAAAATCCAACCTGTAAAAGTTGCCCTCGTCGGTTGCGGCGGAATCAGCAATGCCTATCTCGGCACGATGATCAACAAATTCAAAATTCTGGATGTGGTCGGCGGCTATGACCGCAACCCTGAAAAAGCGCAAGACAAGGTCGAGAAGTTTGGTATCAAAGCCATGACCTTTGAAGAAATTCTGGCGGATGATTCGATTGAGATCGTGGTCAATCTCACCGCGCCAACTGGGCATTATGGGGTTATCAAACAACTGCTTGAAGCAGGCAAAAACGTCTACACTGAAAAAGTGATGACCGTGGAATTGGAACACGCCGCCGAGTTGGTGAAGATTGCGGACGAAAAGAATCTCTACCTCGGCGCTGCACCCGATACCTTTCTCGGCTCTGCCCTTCAGACCGCTCGTTATGTAGTGGATAGCGGCATGATCGGTGACATTACCTCCTGTTATTGCGTATTGACTCGCGACAGCGAAATCTTCAGCCGTGCCTTTCCGTTCACAACCAAGCCTGGCGGCGGCATTGGTTTTGACGTAGGCATTTATTACATCACCGCTTTACTCAGTATTTTGGGTCCTGTGAAGGAAGTCTCTGGTGTAGTGCGGACTCATAAACCCGAACGCCAAAATTTTGCACTGGAAAACTTTGGCGAGCCATACCCGATTGAATGTGAAAATCTCATGTCTGGTATTTTGCACTTCGAATGCGGTACGATCGGCAATCTCCTATTCGATGCGAACTCCATCTTCACTGCACCAGAAAGACCCGCCGTGGCATTGATCGGCACAATGGGAATCGTATCCATTCAAGACCCAAACAGTTTTGGCGGCGAGGTCAAAGTCACATTGAAAGGCAATAATGAGCCGTTTGTGATGCAACAAAGCCATGCCTTTACCGAAGAATATCGCGGACTCGGGGTTGCGGAAATGGCTTGGTCCATGAGACTCGGACGCAAGAACCGCGCCAACAAAGAGATGGCGTATCACGCGTTGGAAATTCTGCACCGAATCGTGCAAAGCAGTGAGACGGGCGTAAACCAAAAATTGAAATCCACCTTCGAGAAAATGCCCCCCATCCCACGCGGATATTCTGGGCAGACCTATTTTGAGTTTATGGAAGAAATGGGAATCGCGCAGTAAAAAATAAAGCAAAAGACCTGATGGATTTTGGAAGCCCATCAGGTCTTTTTGATTCTTTTCCTAAATCGTCAAAGTCGTCTTCAACAAATCACTATCTCGTGAAGAAGGTCCGACGAGGATTTCAAATTCACCAGGCTCAACGACATATTGCGCCTTTGTGTTGACAATGTGGAAAGACTCCCACGGCAATTCCACTTCGACAGTTTTCTTCTCGCCGGGCTTGAGTGAAACACGCGCGAAGCCTTTGAGCGCCTTGTTCACCCATGTGACCGAAGTCACCACGTCACTGACGTAGACTTGCACGATCTCCACACCTTCACGCTGACCAGTATTCTCCACATCCACAAAAACTTTGACTGATTCACCTTGAGCGAGTTTTGAAGAAGACAAACGCAAGTTGGAGTATGCGTAGTTTGTATAACTCAGTCCATGCCCAAAGGGGAAGAGCGGTTCCTGAGTCAGGTCGGCGTAGCGGCTGCCGTGTTGTCCACGGACTTGGCTGTAGAAGATCGGCTGTTGACCGACATGCACAGGGATGGAGATGGTCAACTTGCCAGAGGGGTTGAGCAAACCGAACAATGCTTCGGCGAACGCTGTGCCGCCTTCCATACCTGGGTTGAAGACTTCGATGATGGCGGCGGCATTCTTGGCAGAAGCAGGCAAAACCAACGGCTTGCTGTTGACCAAGACCACGATCATCGGCTTGCCAGTTTTTTCCAGCGCGTTCAGCAATTCAATTTGCCCGCCTTGTAATTCAAGCGTGGCAGTGCTGAGAGTCTCGCCGACGAAATTCAAGTGGTCACCCACCACGGCGACAACCACATCCGCATTTTGAGCCGCTGTCACAGCCGCGGCAATGCCCGAAGTATCATCATCCACAATGGAGCAGCCGCGCTCGTAGTGGATGGTCACATTGGCGGGAGCCAAATTGCGGAGACCATCCAACAGCGTAGTCGTCTTCTCACGCGGGTGCTTCCCCGCCTCGGGCGGATGTTGCGAAGCGCCGAGCGACCAGTCGCCGAGTTGCTGCAAATCATCATCGGCGTTCGGTCCAACAATCGCAATCGATTTTAGTTTCGTCGGGTCGAGCGGAAGCAAGCCATTGTTCTGTAAAAGAATCAGGCTTTGGCGGGCGGCATCCAGATTGGCGGCGCGATGGTCGGCGCGATTGATCTCGATAGCGGCTTGTTCCAAATTTGGGCGGCGCGGATTTTCAAACAGACCCATGCGGAATTTGAGCGCAAGCAGGCGGGCACAGGGCGCGTCGATCTCACTCTCGGCTAGTTTGCCGCTGCGGACGGCTTCGATGGCGCCTTCAAAAAATTGCGGCGTGGTCATCATCATATCGTTGCCAGCGCGGACGGCGACAACTGCCGCTTCAACATAATCGGCGCAGACTTTTTGCTCGTAGACCAAACGACCGACATTGTCCCAATCGGTGACGACGATGCCCTTGAAGCCCCACTCATCTTTCAGCACTTCGGTGAGTAACCAATGATTCATGGTGGACGGCACGCCCTCCATGGATTGATAGCCCGTCATGAAGGTCATCGCGCCAGCGCGGGCGGCGCGCTCAAACGGCGGCAGGAAATAACTGCGGAGTTTGCGCGGCGAGATGTCTGCTTCGGAGGCGTCGCGCCCACCTTGCGTTTCGGAGTAGCCTGCGTAATGTTTGGCAGTGGCAAGAATGCCCTGCGGGTCGTTCAAGCCTTTGCCTTGATAGCCGCGAATCAACGCCGCGCCAAGTTCGCCGATGATGTACGGGTCTTCGCCAAAGGTTTCGTCGGTGCGCCCCCAGCGCAGGTCACGGGTGAGGCAGAGCACGGGCGAGAACGTCCAGTGAATGCCTGTGGGTACAACTTCTTCAGCGGTCACCCGTCCTACTTGTTCGAGCAGAGCGGGATTCCAACTGGCAGCCATCGCCAACTGGGTCGGGAAGATGTTAGCGCCTTTCCAGAAGGAATGTCCATGAATGGCATCTTCGCCAACGAGCAAGGGAATGGCGAGGCGATTCTGTGCTGCCATGTCCATGGCGCGGGCGAGTTTCTCGCCGAGGATGTGAAGGATCGAGCCAGGGAAGCGCGTGTTGATGAAAGACAGGTCTTCATCGCGGGCGTCCCATTGGGTGATCTGCCCGACTTTTTCTTCAAGGGTCATGCGGCTGAGCAAATCCTGCACGCGTTCTTCCACGCTCAGAGATGGGTCGAGATAGGCGGGTTGTTTTGACATGCGTTCTCCTTTATATTCGTGAAAGTCACGTAGGTCAGGCTAAAAACCTGACATCTTCTTGAACCTTAATCAATGGCGGGTTGAAGAAAACCCGCCCAACTAATTTATTTCAATTGTTTTTCAACCACTCCATTGCCTTGCTGATAAACTGCCGCGACATGTTGAACACATCGTCTGTGTCGTAATGGCGGTAAAAGTGTTCGATGTTCATCACCAGCGCAAGATGCAGTGTGTACAAATAATTGCGTTGTCCTTCTGTATGTATGAAGGATGTTTTGCCATAGCCGCGTAGGCTGGGTGTGATTCCCTGACCAAAGAATAGCGCTCGAAACTGCGCTTCCATCAATGGGTCTGCCCAGAGTGCGCGTTCAAAATCGAGAATGCCAGACACTGCCCCATCCTTCACGAAGAAGTTCAAGTTCCACGCATCCCAATGGACAAGCCGAGGCTGGGTCACTTCTTCTAAGGCGGATGAATGTCTCACAACAGCGTCTCGCAGTTCTGCATAACTAAAATCAAACGTCACATTTTTTCGAGCGGCATCATCCAGCAATGAGTCTATGATCTTGATGAAAGCATCTTTCCAAGTCTCGGCACGCAGGTCAGGGTTGCCATCGTAGCCAAAATATGAACCCGAAAAGCCGTTGATCTCGCGGACGATCTCGCCAATGCGAAACTCAATCGCTTGCATGACTTCGGGGGATAGATTCTCTTTCGCGTGTTCGAGATTCTCTCCTTGAATTTTTTCCATGAAGAAGTAATCCGCGTCACACAAATCCCGAGCCTGATCAAAGAAATAGACCTCAGGCGCAGGGATGAGCGGATTCTGCCGAACCAAACGCATGGCAGCGACTTCAGTTGCCATGAGATTCTTTTCGTAGGTCATCACTTCGGCATCTTGCGGCGGCGCGATCTTGAGGATGACTTCCCTGCCATCTGTAAGCCGAATGTTATATGCCGCGTTGAACCAGCCTTCCTTGAGTTCAGTCACGGCATCCTCGCCAGCGGCGAGTCCCAAACCACTGAAGGCACGGCGCACCATGTCTTCGATCTGTTCGCGAGTCTTTTTGTTTTTTGTTTTGCTTTCCATATTGCTTTTACTCAGTGAACGTTATCTCAAACGCGCTTCTTCTCAAGTCTTTCCATACCTACTTACACTGACACAGCTTGTGCTTTGTTGCGTTGCAGCAGCATGACGCCAAAGACCAGCGCATTGAGCGCAAGGCTGATGAGAACGAGCCAGGGCATAGTTTGGGCGCCAAAACGTTCGATCGCTAGTCCCGTCAACCATGGCAACACCACCGCGCCAAAACTATCGCCAAGGATGATAATGCTGCTGATGGTGGCGGTCAATTTGATGGATTGCCCCGCAAAGTTGTAGCCTGTTGCATAGATGGGTGCCATAAAGAATCCCACCGCCGCAGAAGCAAGCCATAATATGGTGATTGATTGAGGCACAAGAATCGCAAGCAGCAACGCCACGAGTGCACCTAAAAATGCAACTACAAGAATCTGCGCAGGCTTAAATCGCACCGCAACCGGGACAGATATTGCGCGACCAATAGTAAATGAAAGCCAAAAAACAGATGTCAAATAAGCAGCGTTGGTAACATCCGCGAGGTTGAGCGTGAGCGCGTATGTATAAATCCAGTTACCAAATGTGATTTCAGAGCCGACATAGAAAAACAGGAAGAGCATGGCAACGATGACAATAGGCAGCACAGCGCGAAGATTTTCCTGCGTTTGAGTTTTGTCTTCTTCCCAGTGAGGATTCTGCGGGCTATTGGGCAGGAATATCATAAATAAAGTAACAGGCACCGCTAGTGCTGCCAGTGCCCAATACGCATGCTGATACGTGCCACCCAGCCTTAATACTTGTGCAAAAACGGTCGGCGCTAAAAATGCACCCAAGCCAAATGAAAAATGCAGCCCGTTGATGTAGGGTCCTGCTTTTTCTTTATGCATCCACATTAGCAAAGTATTCGAGCCGTTGTTAATGATCCCCACCGGAAGCCCGCCGATGAAAACCATCAACAGCAACACCCATAAATTCCCTGCCAACGGCGTTACCGCAAGCAGGATTGTGCTGACGAGTTGAGATATTCCAAGCACCAGATGCCGGTGTGGGATACGATCAAGAATGCGCCCGCTGATAGCTGTCCCTACCATGCCACCAATGGAGCCGATGAGGAACATCGAACCAATTGCGCCAAGCGTGCTGCCCACCTGTTTTGCAAGTGAAGGAAGGGCGGGACCTGTAATTCCCAGCCCGAATCCCATGCTGATAAAGATCAGGTAATAGCCGAGCGTATTGCGAAGTTTTTGGTTCTGTGTCATGAATGCCTTTTGAAAGTGACAGTCACCTTTGAGGTGACTGTCACTTGATGTTGATTTACGCCGTCACTTCAAATTCAGCGTGGAGAGAGGCTTGGGAGTCAGAACCAGCCCAAAGGTCGAAGGAGGCGGGGTCTTGAATCCACTTGTTGGCGTTCGTGCTCCAGTAGGTCAATTCCTTCGCGCCGAGGTTGAAGGTCACCGTCTTCTTCTCGCCTGGTTGCAGGGTGATTCTTTCGAAGCCTTTCAACTCGCGCATGGGACGGGTGTCGGTGCCGTGTTGTTGGTGGATGTAGAGTTGTGCTACTTCGTCGCCCGCGACTTTGCCGGTGTTGGTTACATCCACGGTGACGGTGAGGCTCTCGCCGACTTTGATTTTCGCGGACGAAACTTTGAGGTTGGAAAATTCAAAGGTAGTGTAACTGAGACCGAAGCCGAAGGAATAGAGCGGAATGGGCAAGCCATCCCAATAGCGCGGGTTGTACATGGGGCTTTCTTCGGGCGAGTGGGTTGTGTTGCGCGCGTAATACAGCGGTGCGTGGCTGCCCTTGCGCGGGAAAGTGACGGGAAGTTTGCCGCCGGGGTTGGCGTCACCAAAGAGGATGTCTGCGACCGCAGTGCCGCCTTCGGTGCCGGGCTCCCACGCTTCGAGAATCGCGGGAATATTTTCTGCCGCCCAGTTGATACTCAGCGGACGGCCGTTCAGCAATACCAAGACAACGGGCTTGCCTAACGCAGCAATGACTTTGAGCAATTCTTCCTGTCGTCCGGGCAAGTCGAGCGACGCACGAGACGCGGCTTCACCTGCCATGATGTCGGTTTCGCCAAGCACCATGATGACTTGGTCGGCAGCCTTTGCAGTTTCCAAAGCAGATTGAAACGCCGCTTCAGACTCATCAGAAGTTTGTGCAGGCTTGCTTTCCTGACCTGCCATCAGGCTTTCGAACCACGAAGGGATGTCGCGTCGAATTTCGGGACCGGAAGCATAGGTCACTTCGGCGTTCGGCAGTTTGGCGCGGATACCTTGCAAGACTGTCACCGCCGCGGGAGTGTGACCAAAGACCATCCATGAACCTTCGGTAGCAGTCATGGAATCCGCGACAGGACCAATGACTGCGACTTTCTTAATGTCTTTGCTCAACGGCAACAGTCCGCCCTCGTTGCGGAGCAGAACCATCGAGCGCTGCGCCGACCAGCGGGAAACTTCGCGATGTTCGGGCAGGGCAATTACTTTTTCGAGCAGGGTTTCATCGACGTATGGTTTTTCGAACAAGCCCATCTTAAATTTGATGGTCAAGATCGGGCGCACGAGTTCGTCAATTTCAGCTTCGGTCAATGCGCCGTCCGCAACCAACTGCGCGGCGTTTTCGGTGTAGGTATAACTGGACATATCCATATTCATGCCAGCCTTGAGTCCGCGCAGGGCGGCTTCACGCCTGTCTTTGGCGTGGTGTTGGATCACCATGTTGCCAACAGCGAAAGCGTCTGAAACTAAAAAGCCATCGAAGCCCCATTCCTCGCGCAAGACCTTGCGCAACAGCCAACGGCTGCCTGTGGCGGGGACATCGTTCAAATCCATGTAGGCGCTCATGAAAGTTGCCACACCCGCATCCACTGCGGCTTTGAACGGCGGCAACACGGTGTTACGAAGTTGTGACTCAGAAAGATAAACGGGGTCATAATCGCGTCCGCCATCGGAATAGCCGTAGCCAGCAAAATGTTTGGCACACGCCAGCACACGCTCTGCATCAGAAAGATCATTACCCTGGAATCCGCGCACCTGCGCCGCTGCCATCGCCGAACCCAAATACGGGTCTTCACCTGCGCCTTCGACAATACGTCCCCAGCGTGGGTCACGGCAGATGTCGAGCATGGGACCGAACGTCCAATGCAGACCCGCCGCGCGCGCTTCCTTCGCCGCCACCGTTTGAGTCTTCTCTGGTACGTTCGGGTCCCATGAAGCCGCCATCGCCAGCGGCACAGGGAAGATGGTGCGATAGCCGTGGATCACATCCAACGCGAACAACAACGGAATGCCCGATGGACTTTCTTCCATGGCGATCTTTTGCAATTCATTAAATTTCTTCGTGTCGTTCAACCACAAAACGGAACCTGCGCCACCCTTACGGATTTGATCTTCAGCTGCCGGTCCAGGGGAAAACGATGCGCCGCCCACTTGATTGAGTTGACCGACTTTTTCTTCGAGACTCATCTTTTTGAGAAGCGCCTCAACCTTAACTGCAATCTGTTTCTGTTGTTCTGAATCTTTTACCTTGCTCATGGTTTTTTCTCCTTGTTAGATAGTAGAGATTGGATATTAGAGATTAGTTATTCATCATTCTGCATTCTTCATTTATCATTTCGATACCGCCAAATACACGCCCAACAATCCCGCATACACGCCCAACAAAATCAGAGGAATGGTTTCAAGCGAAACTTGTTTGGCAATCACGCCCATCACACCGGGGATGACAGCTGTCCCCAAGCCCGTAGCGGTCATTTGCATTCCGATGGTGTTGGCGGCGAAATGCTCCCCCACCCGTTTGCTTGTGCCGGACATCATCGCAGGAAAAATCGGCGCAATACAAAAGCCGATGATCGCCACCGCCAACAAGTTCACCGCCGAGGATGGATTCCAAACCAGCAAGACCGCGCCAGTCAATGCGCCAAGCAACCCACCAATGACCAATTTGTTGATTCCAATTCGATTGGCAAACAGCCCCGCGATGATACGTCCCACAGTGAAAGTCGCCCAATAACTGCCCGCCCAAAAGCCTGCCAGAGTTGGGTCAATGCCGCGCGACTCGGTCAGCAGGGTATAGATCCATGTACCGAGCGCCCCCTCCGCGCCAACGTAGAGGAAGAAAAGCAGAGCGCTCATCCACACACGCGGCTGGCGCATGGTCTCGCCCATCGGCGTTTTGTAATCGGTCAGCTTTTTCGGTTCATCATGCGTGGCAGGTTTGTCGTTGTCGCTCCACATCGGCAAAGTCAACACAAAGCAAGCCGCCAAAAAGAGTTGAAAGCCACCAACGATTCGATAGCCCGTGTGCCATGTCTCTGTCGCGCCCAAGCCGAGGGTCATGATGATCGGTCCCAGCGTGATGCCCACACCCCAACTCGCATGAAGCCATTGCATCAGCCCTTCGCTGAAATGTGCCGCGACGTAGGTATTCAAGCCCGCGTCAATTGCCCCCGCACCAAACCCAGCGACCACGCCCAACAACACCATCATCCACCATGCGGGGACAAAGGTGTAGCCGAACAAGGCAATCCCCGTCAGCGCACAACTGATCGCCAGAACTTTGCCCACGCCTAGGCGTGTCACGACCGGTCCGCTGAAAAAACTGGAAGTCATGTAGCCGATCACCAACGCGGTCAAAAACATGCCCAGCGCATCGAGCGGGACAGAAAATCCACTGCGAATGGAGGGCCACGCCACGCCCAGCAGACCATCGGGCATTCCAAGACCAATGAACGCCACAAACGCCAAAATAACCAAGCCGATCTTCGGGTAGTTCTTTATTTTTGCAAAAAAGTTCATGAGGGTATTTTCCTTTGCGTATTTTGCAATCGATTGCAAATTGTTATAAAAAAAATACGGCAACCCTATGCCGATTTTCGAATCACCAATTCTACGGGAGTGGTTACATTGGTAACTTCGCCTGTCTTGATATAACGGATCAAATTCTGCGCCAACAAACGTCCTGCCAATGGGACGTTTTGACGAATGGTTGTCAACGGTAAATTGTTATACAGCGCAATGGATACATCGTCGTACCCCACCACCGCCACATCCTCAGGGACGCGCCGTCCGCTTTCGAGAATGACTTTGATCGCCGCGATCGCCATTAAGTCGCTGTTGATGAAAACTGCATCCAAATCAGGAGCTTGTTTCAACAAGCGTTGCATGGCGTCCAAGCCCGAGGCGTATGAATAATCGCCATAGGCGACATACTTTGCAATAGCCCGCCTGCGATTTTCCTTTAAAGCCTTTTCATATCCCTCATAACGATGTTGAACTGTTAGCTCTTCAGGTTCTCCGCCCAAGAAAGCGATTCGCTGTCTGCCGTTTTGGATCAGATGCATTGTTGCAAGCATTCCGCCCGCAATGTTATCTCCGCTCACCGAGCAATAATTAAAGCCATGCATTGGAACCCCCCAAGTTATAAAGGGAGCGCCCACTTCTATGAGTTTCTCGATTGTAGATTGACTGTTATACGAAGTGAGTAGAATAAATCCATCTACACGTACGCTGTCAAAATATGTGTGGATACTCGCAGGGTCAAGTGGATTAACATTTGCAATTAAGAGATCGTATCCTAGAGAGCGCAGTTCGTTCCCAATTCCGCCCAAAATTTCAAAACCAAACATACTTTCTGGAGAGAAAAAGTTTGGTTCACAATCTGGTGTAATGAATGCAATGGTGTGACTCTGACGGACACGTAAATTCCGCGCAGAAACATTGATACTGAAATTATGTTTTCTGGCAAGCGCCTGAATACGCTGTTTCGTTTCCTGACTTAAGAGCGGACTGTCATTAAGCGCACGCGAAACGGTTGACTTCGAAACTTTCGCCAACCGTGCTATATCATCAAGAGTTTTTGGGCTTTTTTTTGTGGTCATAGCATTTGTTTTTGCAATCGATTGCATTATATCGCTAATCTTTGTTTCAACAAGAGCATTTTATTCATCGTTTTACGTTATTACTGAATTTGTCTTGATGACTTGCGCATACCACTCGCCCGAATCCTTGAGTGTGCGTTTCTGGGTGGAATAGTCGGTATAGGCAAGACCAAAGCGTTTGGAAAAACCGTGCCCCCACTCGAAGTTATCCATTAGTGACCAGACCATGTAACCGCGCACATCCACACCATCGAGCATGGCAAGGCGGGTTTGGATGAAGTGATTCTTGAGATATTCGATACGGCGCGGGTCGTGGATCTTGCCATCGGCGCTGACTTCATCTTTGAATGCTACGCCGTTCTCGGTGATGATGATGGGCGGCAGATTGTACTCGCTGTTGATCTTGACCAACATGCGCCTCAACGCCGGGGCGCAAACTTCCCAGCCCATTTCGGTGTATTCTGAACCTTCGACCTTTTCCACTTTTCCTTTTGCAGTAAGCACATTGCGCGAGTAATAATTCACACCTACATAATCCATCTTTTGTGCGATCAATGCCATGTCGCCGTCTCGAATCTTGGGCATATCCTTCCCTACCAAGTCATACACGGCGGGAGGGTAATGTCCCTTGAAGAGCGGGTCGAGGAACAAAGTTTCGTTTTCATCCCAAAATTTAGTAGCAGCTGCCAAATCTTCGGCGGAGTCGGAGGCGGGTTCTGACATCCATAAATTAAGCACGATGCCAGCATTCGCATCCGGTTTGATGGCGCGGATGGTTTGCATCCCCAGACCATGCGCCAGCATGAGATGATGCGCGACCTGATATGCCATGCGCCGATCTTTGAAGCCGGGCGCATGTTCGCCGGTGAGATAGCCAATGAAGGTAATGACACTCGGCTCGTTGAAGGTCGTCCAATATTTGACGCGGTCGCCGAGGCGTTTGACCATGAGGGCGGTGTAATCCGCGAAGGCATGGGCGGTGTTGCGATTCTCCCAGCCGCCTTCGTCTTGCAGGGCATGTGGCAAATCCCAATGATAGAGTGTGAGCAGCGGCTCGATGTTGGCAGCACAGAGACGGTCAACGAGACGATCGTAGAAATCCAAGCCTTTGGGGTTGATACGTCCGCGCCCGGTGGGTAGAACACGGCTCCAGGCTGTAGAGAAGCGATACGCCTTGAGACCAAGTTGACGCATGAGCGCAATATCTTCTTCATAACGGTGATAATGGTCACAGGCAATATCGGCAGTATTACCATCGTTGATCTTGCCGGGGGTGTGACTGAAACGATCCCAGATCGATTCGCCTTTGCCGTCTTCGTTCCATGCGCCTTCTACTTGATAAGCAGCAGAAGCCGCGCCCCAAAGAAAGTTATGTGGGAATGTGTAGTTTGTCATTGGTACACCTCACAAAAAAAGCGGAAGGCGGTATTCTGCCTTCCGCTTTTGATTTTGAAAATTTTATTTCCGAACAAACTTCTTGCCGGTAGCGAGTTCCACGCTCTTGTATGCGCCGTCGTAGATGCCGATGCTCTTGTTCTTGACGATGCAATCGCAGAACATGGTGAGCAGGTCGTCGTAGTCAGTCAGCATATCGATGGCTTGCAGGGTCTGCGGAATAGTGCGGACTTCGACGGTGCTGTCACCGATCTCTGCACCACGGATGGCGCCCCACATTTCATGTCCGCCGACGCGGGCGTTGAAAATTTTGGGAACGGGGTAGAAGGCGAGTTCGCTGGGCTTGGTAATCATTACATCAACCACGCGCATGAGGTAGTTGGTGGCGTACACGGCATGGAAGGTGTTGTCATGCAGGAAGACGTGCAGTCCCTTGGCAGGTCCCTTGCGGATGCTGTCGGTGAATTCTTTGGTATCTTCCCAGGTGAAGTGAGTTTGGATGAGGTCTTTGTAATCTTTGAGTTCTTCCTGCAGCCATTCCCAGTTGTTCTTGTGGTCGCCGAGGTTGACAAAGAGAGTCACTTTATCCTGCTTGACCAGCGGGATGACGTGCTCCACGATGGCTTTGAAGAGTTCACGCTGTGCGCCTGCCCCACCCATCGTCAACAAGAAGCGGCGGGGTTCTTTCGCTTTCATGCGGCGCATGCGATCATCACAGTCCACTTCGATGTTCTCGACCAGTTCATGATCCACATGGTGACCGGTGAAGAAGAGCGCGTCAGACGGGGTCGGTTTGAGGATCTTGCCTTTGTCGTCGAAGCCGCGCATCACGCGGAAGCCGTAATAACCGGAGGGAGATTGAACGGCGTGCTTGGCACCTTCGGTGAGTTGGAATGCCATGGGCCAATTATCGAACATCATGTCCACCACGTTGGTCATGCCGCCAGCGACCGCGCCCATGCAGTTCCACATGTGCGAAGTGAGGATGGGCATGTCAGAAGGAAGAGCACCATAAAGATTATTGAAGAGTTCGCTCATCTTGAAGTCTTTGACTTCAGTCTTGAGGAAGCGCCAGGGCCAGGTGCTGGTCATGTAATTGAAGAGTTGATCCAAACCGGGCAGGGTGGGTTCGCCAGTGGTGAGCGATTCCCAGACGTATTTGTCGAACCACGGGTAACGCTGTGAAATCCGCGAGTATTTGCTGTAATTGGTATTGCACCAGTTGATCACATCCGTGCTGATGCCGGGGATACCGAGCAGGTCGAGCCAGTAGGGAGTAAATCCCATTGCCTTGGCTGCTGAGACGCCAGCCATCGCGATGCGATAGTGACCAAAGCCCATGCGGATGGTGCTGACGATCACGCCATTCTTTTTGTCCACGGGCTGCCCGCTGCCATTGCGGACGATATTCTTGAGACCAAAAATCTCAGAACCATAGGGGTGGTCTTCCACAGTGAGATTGAATTTTTCATTCGGGTCGTAATTGAATTTTTTGGCGAGCATGTCTTTCCATGCATCGGCGGCGCGAGTCTGTCTTTCTGTAATGGGGTTGCCGTACACTTCGTAGCGGCCATTCTTCTTTTGCAGCATGACGCTTTCTCCTAAATGAAGTTTATTTACAGGTATTTTTTGAAACCGCCAGCCGATTGGGCTGGCGGTTCTATCTTTTGATTTATCCTTTGACGCCGCTTCCCGCTACACTTTCTACAAAGAAACGCTGACCGAGGATGAAGACGATCAAGGGTGGGACAATGGCAATGGCTGCGCCCGCGAGGATGAGGTTGGGCGTGTCGGAAGCACGTCCGCGCAGCACGTTGAGGGCGAGGGTGAGAACATGATTCTTCTCATTGCCAACATTGATGATGACCAGGGGCCAGATGAACGAGTTCCAGGCGTAGAGAAAAGTAAAGGTCGCTTGAGTCGCCAGAGCGGGGACGGAGGCAGGAATGATGATGTCTTTGAGAATCGCAAAGCGTGAGGCACCGTCCAGCAATGCGGCTTCTTCAATTTCCTTGGGGAAGGTGATGAAATGCTGACGCATGAGGAAGGTGCCATATGCGGTAAAGATCCACGGGATGATGAGCGCGGCAAGACGATCTGTCCAGCCAATGAGCACCATGAGTTGATAAAGCGGCACAATGAGCATCACGAAGGGGATCATGATGGTGCCAAGATAGAAGACGAAGACCGTATCGCGCCCAGGGAATTTGAGACGGGCAAAAGCATAACCACCAAAAATTGAGGTGACCAACTGTCCCAGCACGACTAAAACCGTAACAAGTGTGGTGTTAGTGAGCGCACGCCCGAGGTTGTTCAGGTCGATGACCTCTTTGTAGTTCTCAGGATGCCAACTGACATTTTCCACGGGTTCACTTAAGCGTACATTTTGGAAGACCGGTTCAGACTCAGGATTTTGCGGGTCAATGAACTCTCCAACAGTGGTCTGCTCGACGAGAATCATCGGGACGATCTGTCCATCCACATCCACGTCAAAGAGTTTGACCTCTTCCCCATTGACAGTGACTTTCTGTTGATTCATCACGCCGCCAGTCGGCTTGACCTCGCTGATAAAACGCTCAACGGTGTTTGCCTGATCATCAGCAGGAGCATAGATGCCGACCTTGATGTTGCTCTTTGCAAGCGCATATTCCTTGCGGACGCCGTCCACTTCCACAAAGTAAAGCGGAAGCGGTTCTTCATATCCTTCCACCTGGATTGTGACCGGATCACGCGGCAACATACGCGGCGGATAGCGGAAGGTATCTGCTGGTATTTTGAATGAGGTGGAAAGCATGTAAAGAAAAGGGAAGATCATGACGAGCGCGAAGAACGTCAGCACGAAGTAGACGCCAAAGTTGCTCAGGAAACGAACGAAACGATAGGATTTCATGTTCATGTTGGTCTCCTCTTAGCTTTCGTAAATACTGGAACGGCGCTGGCGCTGGAATTGGATGATCGTTAGACCGAAGATAACGATAAAGAGCACCCATGCGATCGCTGAGGCATAGCCCTGTTGGAAGTTTTGGAAGCCGGAACGATACAAATACAAGACCAATGTGATGGTCGAGTTGTTGGGTCCCTCTGGCGGGTTCATGAGGATGAAGACTTGCTCAAAAACCTGCATGGCTTGAATAGTGGTTGTGGATACTACATAGAAGGTTGTGGGTGCGAGCATGGGAAGCGTAATGCCCCAGAACTTGTCCCAGGCTCCGGCGCCGTCTACGGTAGCGGCTTCGTACAACTCACCAGGAATATTCTGCAACCCAGCGAGGAAGAGCACTGTGTTGAAGCCCATCGTCTGCCAGGCGGCAATAATAATGATGGCAAAGAGCGCGGTTTTTTCATCGGAAACCCATTGGATTTTGGGATCAACGACGGCGACATTAAATAGATTATTCCAAAATTCAATGCCCAACGTGATGAAATAGTTGATGTAGCCGATCGTCGCGTTGTATAACCATTGCCACACAAGGGAGATGCCAACGACCGCTGCAATACTGGGCATGAAGTACACGGCACGATAGAACTTCATACCGGGCAATTTGCTATTGAGAATATTCGATAAGACTAAGGCGGGGATCACGCTCAGAGGAACAGCAAACAGCACAAAGGTCAGGGTGTTGCGAAGCGCGAGCCAGAAGAATTTATCTTCTGCTGCAAAAAGGATGCCTGTGTCTCCAAATTTAAAGCGCCCTACTTCATCATAGACTTTGATATCTACTGCATCACGTGCAAGTTGATCGGGCGTATCGAGAGTGACAAATTTGATATTGAGGATCTTGGCGTAATTTTCGAAGCCAACCCAGTTTGGCGTGCGGATGGCATCTGAATCTGTAAAGGAGAAATAGAACGAAAGTAGTAACGGACCCGCAAAGAAGATAAGAAAACCCAGCAAATTTGGCGAAAGGAACAACCAACCGTTGATGACCTGTTCGTGCCCGGTCTTAACGTTCAAAGCTTGTGCAATGGTCGGCTGACTCATAGACCAAAGTGAAAGACCGAAGATTACCAAACCAACAACAGCGACTATTCCGCTGGGCTGGGCGAGCTTTCCAAAGAAGTAAATAATGCCATTGAGCGCATTCACCTGCCAGAGGAAAAGCACGAAACCGCCCAACATCACCCACTTGCTGACCGTCTTAAGACTGTTTTCTGTGCTTTTGTTCTTGGTTGGGAAATATTCTTCCAACATGCCGAGGAAATATCCCAATGCCGTAATGCCAAGATAGGGTATCCCCTTCCCGAAATTTTCACCGAGAGCATCGATTCCAATAAAAAATTCGCCCACATTCAAAGCGAACACAAAGCAAACTACAAATCCGAGGTAATCAAGGGTCAGAGAGGTCATACGACCCACGTGACTCCGCTTCGAGATCTGGTACGCCCCATATCCGCTGAAGCCCATGACTAACACAGCAATCAGCGAAAATAGTATCTTTTGCCATAGGGGTGTTTCTGCCATTCCCTGCCAGATTACTCCAATGGAAATGGCTGCCAGCAAAGCAGCCACCCCGCGCCATATAGCATGGATGCGCAGAATTAAATTCGTCTGAGCGTCTATCCGTGATTGAGCTGTCATATTCTCATCTCCGTGAAATTGGGCGTCAGTGCGTTTACAAAAAAATCTCTAAGCTGCAAAACTTTTGAAGTTTGGGGATTTCTTCGTACATTGGGCAAAGTGGGGCAGGCAAGTTACTGCCTGCCCCACAAGTCATACAGGACTTACTTATTGATTGAAGGCTTTGTTGGCTTCGTCACAGATCGTGGCACCGAAATCATCCACCGTGGTGGAGCCGGTCAACACGCCTTGGATGGCGGGTCCCATGATCTTGTCGAATTCAGGCCAGGAACCAGCCCACAATGGACCTTCAGCGGTCGGAGCAGCATCAGGAGCAATGCCGTTCAAGAAGGCTTGATTGTTGGCAGGCGGGGTGAATGTGAGGAAGGCATCAAGCGCTTCGGGGCTCACACGGCTGGGGATGTTGGCGCCGAGAGCAGAGATCTTGCCCTGGGTTTCAGCGGTGGTGAGAGCCTGAACGAGAGCCCAAGCTTCTTCAGGGTGTTCGGTGTTGGCGTTGATCACATAGGCGCCCCAGAATAACCAGTTACCAGGGGTTCCGTTCGGACCAGCAGGCAGTTCAACAACGTCCCAGTTGAAGTCTACAGTGCGGACGCCCGGGGTAGCCCAGCGACCGTTCTGGAACATGGCAACCTTACCAGCGCGGAAGCCGGGTTCGGGATCTTCACCGTAAGGCACAGCCACATCGTAGTCCTGATAGAGGGAGCGTTGGAAGTCGAGACCAGCAAGAGACTCAGGGGTGTTGAGAGCACAAGCGGTGCGGTCTTCATTGAAGAAACCGCCGCCAGAAGCATTCAACCACACGCCGTAAGGACCCCACCAAGCGGAAGCGCCGTAGCCGTAAATGTCAGAGCCGAGAGCGCGGGTAGCCTGAGAAACTTCGAGGAAGGATTCCCAGTTCCATTCGCCGTTGGCAGCCAATTCACGTGGATCGGGAGCACCAGCTTCGTTGATCAAATCCATGTTGAGGTAGAGAGCGAAAGTCGACACATCGCGAGGAAGACCCCAAAGAGCACCAGAGTCAGCACCGGTGGTGCTGGTTTCAGGATTGAAGGTCAGGTGATACATAGGACCTTCGTAGAAGTCAGTCACAGCGAAACCATCAGTGTTGGCAGCAAGGTCGGCAGCATTGAGGATCAATCCGCGGGTGGCGAAATCAGCCACATCGGTTCCAGGAATCCAGAATACATCAGGAGCGGTACCGGCTGCAATTTCAGCGCGGAGTTGGTCCTGATAGTTCGCACCTTCGGAACCACCGGGTTCATAGGTTAATGTGATACCATCAAGCTGAGCATCAAGTTCTGTACTGATCTTGCTGTAAACGTCAATCTCTTCCTGATTGTCTGGGCGTGTGCGCCAGCGCAAAGCAACATCAGCGCTCGATGCTTCGGTGGCGGGAGCTTCAGTTGCCGCTGGGGCTTCTGTCACCGCTGGCGCTTCAGTTTGAGCAGGGGCTTCGGTTGCGGCGGGGGTGCCACAAGCAGCCAAAACGAATGAGGCAATTACGAACAACCCCATGATCTTCAAAAGCAAATTCTTTTTCATTTATTCTTCTCCTTGGAATTGGACGAACAAATCATCGTACGATCAAGTAGGTTTTGCGCTAAACGTATTACGAGGTTGAATCACCTCCTTTAACGGTAGATTGACGTACAACCAATTGAGCGGGTAATTTCAGCACAGTTTGCTCAACGGTCTTGTTTTGAATAATTTCGATCAACTTACGGATGGCTTCCTGCCCAATCAGGGGCATATCCTGCCGCATGGTCGTAAGAGGCGGGTCAAAATAAGAAGACAAAGGCATATCGTCCACGCCAATGACAGAGAGCTGATCCGGCACTTTTAGGTTGGCATCCCGGGCTGCACGCATTACACCCATTGCCATGCGGTCGTTCTGGGCAAAAACTGCCGTTGGCAAATTGCCCTTCTGCACAAAATCCATCAGGGCTTCGCTGCCAGAAGAAGCCGACCAATCCCCTTCAAACACCAAAGACTGGTCAAACGAGATTCCAGCTTCTTTGAGTGCACGTTGAAACCCTTCCAAACGGTCTTGCGAACAATCTTCTTCCATGGGACCTGTGACCAAGGCAATGCGTTTATGACCCAGTGAGATCAGATGTTGTGTGGCTTCATAAGCTACTTTTTGATCATCCAACGAGATCGAGCATACATTTTCATCGTGCGAACGCGCACCTACGAACACCACAGGGAAGTCTTTCGGCAAAAACTCATAACGTTCATCCGCATATGGGTTGATCACGATCACACCGTCCACTCGGCGGTGCCCCACTAACTCATCCACCAGTCCCTGAAATGCCTTCGGGTCTGAAGCCGACGAAGACAACACAAAGTAATTATGTTGGCGGGCTTCCACTTCAGCGCCTTCGATGACACTGGCAAAGGTATAGTCTGTCAGATTGGGGGAAATAATAGCGAGGGTATGCGTCAACCCGCGTGCCATCGAACGTGCAATCGCACTTGGGCGATACCCCAACTCCTCAATAGTCGCCTCAACAATAGCTCGGGTTTCAGGTAGCACATCTTCACTGCCGTTTATCACACGCGAAACGGTTTGGTGAGAAACGCCTGCCTGGCGGGCAACATCACGGATCGTAGGACGGTTGGGAGTCATTTGATATAATGTGACCGGTCACGTGAACGGTAACATTAGTCTACAGAAAAATAAACCCTTTGTCAAGTAGGCAATTTCCAAATTGAGGTGTTTTGATGGTGAAAATTAACGTGGATCTTCCCCAAATTCTGGTTTCCACCCCAAACTACAAGTGGGAATGGAATGTCGCTACAGACACATTTTGGCTACACGACAAAAACCAACGCATCATCTCCCGTGCTCAACATAGACCCCTGCTCCTCACCTCCCCTACGCCGTTGCAATTTACAAATGCCACGCACAAAATCCAAGGTGATCAGATTCATATCACCTATCAGGGACAAAACCCCGCCTCTTCTTTAACTGTAGTCTGGTCCTTCCACACAGACTATATCTCCCTCAAACCTTTCCTCCTCACCCTCCCTGAAGATATAGACCTCGTTAGCATTGTATACTTCCCCACCATCGAAGGTGACTCTTACAAGCCTTCCATGTACAGCCATTATGCCGTTGTGCCCGGCTTGACCATGAGCACCAACATCAGCCCCATCGTGGATTTGCATTCCCGCCTCAACACCACCGCTGTGCTCGGCTCTGGCGCCATGCGCGGACCAGGGCTGACTCAACAATGGGGTTTGCCTGCGCATTACTTCTGCACCTTCAACACATCCGACCGTTGGAATGCCATCGGCGCGAAAGCCCAACAAAGCGAAGCCGCCTGTTGGGGGCTCGCCACCTTACCGCAAGGTGACTTCCGCTTGGAGATGCGCGAGGTCGGCATCAGCCCGGTGCTCAACCTCCGCACAGACTTGTGGAAACACAAACCCGATACATTTGGCTTTCACTTCCTCATCACTTTTGGCGAGAATTATCACGAAGCGATCCGCAAGTATTACCAAGTCTTACTGCGCGAGAAGTTCATTTCACCTAAAAAACATTCGCCCAAAAAACAAGAAGTTTTGCTTGCCCCTCAATACAACACTTGGGGCGTAGAGTCTGCTTTGGCACTTCCGCCTGAACAACTCACCGAAGAACTCGTGCGCGATATTTTCATAAAATTCAAAGCCTCAGGCATGAAAGCCAAGACCTTCGTCATCGACGACAAGTGGGAAGGCACGTATGGCGAACTCAAGCACGACCCTGAACGCTTTCCCAATTTTGAAAGCCTGTTAAAAGACATCCGCGCGCAGGGGTACAACATCGGCTTATGGGCGGCATTCCTACGCTGCCAAAATCCCGCCGCGCTTGGCTTGGATGAATCACACCTGTTGCAAACACATGAAGGAAAACCGCTCTGGCTTGACCACCAAACGTCCCGTTATGGCATCTTCGATATGACTCAGCCCAAAGTACAAGAAGTGTTACGTCAACATGCCAAAGACTTCATCCGCCGTTACCAGCCTGACCTGATCAAATTCGATTTCGGCTACGAACTGCCCTCGCTCGATGTTGCCGCTCCACAAGATATGAACTTCGCTGGAGAACGCCTCTTGCAAAAAGGCTTGGAGGTCATTGTGGGTGCAATGAAAGAAGAGAATCCAGACCTTGTCATCATGTACTACGGTCTTTCTCCTCTACTCATTGATTACTACGACCTGCACAGCCCTGATGACCTCGTCTACTGTGTTGGTGATTATGACCTTGAGAGCAACCGTCGCATCCTTTTCAGCAGTTTATGCGGTGAACTGGGTATGCCCACCTATAGTTCCTCTGGCTACGATTGGGACTCTGCCATTGATATTTGGTTTGATACCGTTGCTTCGGGCAGCCTCGGCTCGCTCCACTCTTTCGACGGTGACGAGAACGGGGAAAAACCGTCGGCGAAGCATATTGCTAAATTTAACGGAATCAACTCCCTCGTTAGGAAAGAGACGCACTTCACCGTCAAGCCATTGCATGCAAAATGGCAGGGCGGCTTGCGCGCAGGTTTTAGTCCATCGTGGCAACGCATCGAAAACGGCAAGACGGTTCTCTTGGCATTACGCACACATCAATTTGATGGCAAACCTATTCCATATGATGATCAGGACCTGGTTTCATCCAATCTAATGGTTGTTGTGGCTTCGCTCGATGACGAAAGTATTGATCAATCGAGCCATCTTGGCATTGTGCCATTTGGTGAAGGACGATGTAAAATCAAAACGAAATATCAACATGCGCGCTTCATCGAACATCATTTACATGGCAAACAAAACGAATCACAACTTACTTTTACAGATGAGCTCGCGCTAAAACTTAACCAAAACGGAACCCTTGAATGGGTTGAAATTATTTTCGAAAAGGAATGACCATGTTGAACAATCCTCACCGCCGATACAACGCCCTCACGGGAGAATGGGTGCTCGTTTCACCACATCGTGCTAAACGCCCTTGGCTTGGGCAGGTAGAAAAACTCGCCGTCGACTCTCTGCCACACTACGATCCGACTTGCTATCTCTGTCCGCGCAATGAACGCGCTGGCGGCGTTTTCAACTCTGATTACACGGGCACCTATGTTTTCAATAATGACTTTGCCGCCCTCTTACCTGAAGTAGAGGATGAAGAACCCGCCTCCACTCACCCGTTGCTTGTCTCGGCTCCCGAACAGGGGAAATGTCTGGTAGTTTGTTTCTCGCCCCGCCACGACCTAACCCTACCCGAACTCGACCTGCCTGCTATTGAAAACGTGCTCAACACGTGGTCAAGTGAATCTGCCAAATTGATGGAGTTAGACTACATCCACTATGTGCAAGTCTTTGAAAACAAAGGCGCAATGATGGGATGCTCGAACCCTCATCCACATAGCCAGATCTGGTCACAATCGCAATTACCGAATGAGATTGTCAAGGAACTCGCCACGCAGAAGGAATACTTTGCGAAGAATGGTCGTCCGCTTTTGCTGGATTATGTACAAGAAGAACACAAGCAAAAAGATCGCATTTTATTTACCAACGACCATTTCACAGCCATGGTTCCATTTTGGGCAGTGTGGCCCTTCGAAGTGTTGGTCACCGCCCACCGCCCCATTGCCTATATGAAAGACTTAACCACCAGCGAAGTCTCTGCTCTGGCAGAAGTCTTCAAGCAAGTCACCACCCGTTACGACAATCTTTTCGAGATTTCCTTTCCCTACTCTATGGGCTTCCACCAAGCCCCCGCGGACGGTCAACCTCACCCTGAATGGGTATTGCACGCACACTTTTATCCACCCTTGTTGCGCTCTGCCACGGTGCGCAAGTTTATGGTTGGGTATGAAATGCTTGGTATGCCACAAAGAGATATCACCCCTGAAACCGCAGCCGAACGATTACGAGCCGTTTCAAACATCCACTATAAATCACAAGGGTAAGATACTAAAAAGGTGCTGGAGTTTTCTCCAGCACCTTTTTAGTAGTCTATTATTTCCCATCTAATGGAGCAAAACCGCCGCCCAGAATTTCTTGTGCAGGCGACACGATCACGACAGCTTTAGGGTCTTCCTTGGCAACCGCGGCTTTGAGTGCATGCGCTTCGGTAATGGTCAATGCACACATCAAAATAGATCGTTTTTTGCCAGTATACATACCTTTTCCTTGCATGGATGTCACTCCACGTTTCAAGTCGGTCATGATTCGGCTGGAAACGCCTTTTGCCTTATCGGTAATAATGAGAGCCAGCAACTGCCTGCGCTTTCTACGTGGAACAAGCAATGCGCGCAACCCCGTATGTTTGCCTTCCATTGACTGAGCAGCAGGGGCTGTTTCATCTCCAAAGCGCGGCAAAACTTCTCCGGTAGCTTTGGTCATACCCACTGTGCCAATCGCAATGATCAGCAGAAAAAGATGATATACCAATCCAAGTGAGATAACAATATACCCAGGGATGGCGCCAATCGCGCCACGGTCAATAAATTCTGAAATGGTTGTTGCTGGTTCAGGGAAAAGAAAACTTTTCCCCATCCAGGAAATAAAAAGAATCAAGTATATCCACAGATAGTTGCGCCTCAAACGGCGACCAAATGCCTCCCACATAGAAATGGGAAAGCTTGGCGTAAGCAAATTCTCGGCGAGGTTTTCAGCCCATTCAGGTGATGGATGAAATGGCGGCACAAGCATCGGCGCATAAAAATCGGTTTCCATCAAGCGCACGCGGTAGCTCCATAGCTCATAATAGCGATACCGGCGGGCTTCAATAAATAGGAACCATGTAACTAATAGTGTATTTAAAATAATAACGCCATGATGTACATTGGGCTGGCTAAAAGAAATGGAAAGCGTTGCGCCGGTGGCAACCACCGCCCAATTGGTAGTGGTATCCAAGCGCTGACGCCATACATTTGCACGTTGCACTTCTGCGCGGAAAAGATGCACCATGGCAGTGACAAATTCACTGCTTTTGAGTTTATATCCGCGATATGTCCAGACAGAATCTTCTTCTTGTGGAGGTTGAGGAGGTAGGGTTGTCTTTTTTCTTGGCATAAAGTTTATCCAATCGGCATAAGAATGGGGAGAACAAACAAAAGAATAATGACAAGCAAAATCGTAAGAGGGATGCCTACCCTTGCGTAATCTTTGAAGGTATATCCACCAGCGCCCATTACCATAACATTGACGGAATGCCCAAGTGGTGACATGAATGCCATTGAAGAAGCCAATGCTACCGCCATGGCTACACTGCGCGGCTCCATCCCGACCTGCAGACTGGTGGCAATTGCGATGGGAGCGATTACAGTGACGGCAGCAGCACCATTAATGATCTGGGTCAACACAACCGTAAGCAAAACAAAACTCGCCAGCAATACCAGGTGATTTGCATCCCCAAGTTCAGCTAGAATAGCATTTGCAAACAGCGTGGATGCTCCTGTTTTATTCAATGCGACACCCAACGGTAACATCCCAGCCACCAGAAACAAGCTACGCCAATCAATGGACCGATAGGCTTGGTCCATATTCATGGTACCAATGAGCACCATCATCACAGAACCCGTCAGCATGATCTCTGCAATGTTATCGGAGAATACAACTGCCAGTACCATTGTGGCGAACATGATCAAGACTGTCAGCCAATTACGCCATGTCATGCGAGTAGATGGGGCGGACTCTGCCAACAAGATTAACCCAGGTTCTGTCTGCAACAAACTCAAAGCTTTTTCTGTGCCCTGCATCAAAAGCCCGTCACCAAATTCAAGCGGTAGATCCGCCAGCCGTGTACGGATCGAACGTCCGTGCCGCCAAATGGCTAACACCTTTGAATTGAACTTCTGCTCGAAACGAATTTCAGACAACGTTTGTGAAGCAAGATGAGAACGCGGCGCGATGGCAGCTTCGATTAATTTCATATTAGGTGTGGAAAGATAATCCTGCTCCCATTGCCCCGATGGCAATATATTCAACATCTCCCCCAGTGACTGTGGCACACTATCTTCAGGGCGAGCCACGATGAGTAAAATATCATCGCCTTTTATTATGGTCTTTGCCTCGATCGGTAATGTGTTGCGTCTACGCTGGATGGCGATGACATTGAGGTGATATTTTTCCCGCAAACCGCTTTTTTCCAGTGTCACACCATCCATACGCCCACCTTTGCATACTTCTGCACGTACCAACCGTTCAGCAAGTTGATAGGTCTTAATCAACTCAACTGAAGCGTTCTCCTCTTCATGCCGCTGAGCGGGCGATTGGTTCGGCAATAATTTTCGTCCCCATAAAACCATGAAAAGGATTCCTGCAAATGTTAGTGTCAGCCCCATAGGCAGAAAATCTGTCAAAGAGAACGCAGGTAAATTTTCATCGCGCAACAGTCCACTCACCACAAGGTTGACCGTTGTCAACAAGGTTGCCATACCTCCCAAGATCGTTCCAAATGCCAGTGGCATCAACAATTTCGATGGAGAGATTTTCATCTTGTGCGCTATACCAGATATCGAAGGCAGCAATAAAGATGCTGCGGCAATATTATTCATAAACAGCGACAACACAGCAGATGCGGTCATCACACCAAAGATTAATCGACGCTCGCCCGCGCCGAACAACTTAATAATGAAAAGTCCAATACGCTCGGTCATACCAGAGCGGCGCAACCCCTCCGCAAGGATGAACGCGGAAAGCATGGTAATTACAGCCTGTCGGCTGAATCCTGAGAAGGCTTCCTGCGGAGTCAAAATTCCGCTCAAACCCAAGGCGAGCATCAACATCAACGCAACAATGTCAGCCCGTAAAATATTCCTTAGCAACAGAATTGCTGCAACACCAAGTAACAATAAGGTTAAACTAGTTTGTGACATATGATTTTGGACGGTTTGATGCTTAATTCATGCAATAAATGAGTTTACACCCACTAAAGAAAATACTTCGTGGGTCTTTCATTACGATTGCTGTCAAAATCATGAGACACATTTACTTCCCGATCTAGTCGCTAACCTTAGAATAAAACAGCCCAGTGAAATCACTGGGCTGTTTTATTCTAATCTCGAGAAATGGGCAAGTTATCGTACATCCACGCGCCAGTTCCACCGACCACATTGTAAATAGTCTTGAATCCTTTTTGACCTAGCAAAGCCGCCGCAGATTGACTACGACTGCCGCTTGCACATATCACCGCCACAGGGTGCTCTGTATCTAATTCAGAAACTCGCTTGGAAAGTTGTCCAAGCGGCATAAGGATTGCCCCAGGGACATGCCCTTGCTTGTATTCCCAAGGCTCACGTACATCCACCACGATCGGGCAATCGCCATTTTGGCACGATTGCATGATGTTATACAGTTCGCGCGGTTCAATATCTTTCACATCCCCCGCCGCGAGCGGAAGCCCCATACGCTCCCAAACATCCAAACCTTCAGAGAGATACCCCACTACATTCTCGTATCCTACACGTGCCAAACTGTACACCACACGTTCATAGTCTGCCGGGTTATCAAGTAAAAGAATCATTGGTACATCTGGCGGAAATACAAACCCAATTCGGTTGCTCAACTGATCATTCGCTTCAAGATGAACAGAACCGGGGATATGTGCTTGCACATAGGCTGATTTAGAACGAGTATCGAGCAAGCCAGCCCCACGTTGAAAAAAAGGTACCGCTTCTTGAATCGACAAGGGTTTGGATTCAACAATCCCAAGCGCTTTCACACCTTTGCGGTTCATTGCCTTGATGCGGGTATGGTTCCCCGGTTGTTCTGGCAAATCGCTGATAGCATACTGCACAAATTCTTCCTTCGAGCGTGGTGTCAATGCGGGGTTCGAAATGCGCTCATAACCAAGCGTGGTCGAACGCATGGAACCAATTGACTTTCCGCACAATGAACCAGCTCCATGACCTGGATAGATCAACAAACCATCGTTCAATGGGAGGAACTTCTCAAACAGAGTGTGATACATATCACTGGCGAGCCCGTTCGCGGCTTCGACACCTACAAGATCTGGTCGACCCATATCACCGACAAACAAAGTATCACCGGTCAAAGCCAGCCAAGGTTGGTCAGAACGGGTGGTATCGGTGACAAGCAAAGTAATGCTTTCAGGGGTGTGCCCCGGTGTGTGCATTACAGTGAGACGCAAATTTCCCAATTCCAACACATCCCCCTCACGGACAACTTCATGCTGGAATTCAGCACCACTTGCTTCGTGAACGTAGATCTTCGCACCTGTTTTAGCTGATAAGTCACTATTCCCAGAGACATGATCAGCGTGCAAATGTGTTTCGATGATGTGGGTTATGGCTAACCCACGAGAAGCAGCGGCATCAAGATATTTCTGAACATCACGGTCTGGGTCGACAACAGCAGCCACCCCTTTTGCTTCACATCCAACAATATAAGATGCACACCCAAGCCCATCAATGAAGAACTGTTGTGAATACATATGTGCTCCTCCAAATACCTTTAATAGAGTCTTTTCAAATTATCTACCAACAAGAAAATTGCCAGCAGAATGACAAACCAAGCAAAAGCTGTTTGCAATTTTTTCGCAGGCAAGAACTTTGCCAACCGTGAGCCAACGAAAGTTCCAAGTAAACCTGATATAACAAACACCAAAATCAACACAGGCTGAATAGTGCTATCGTGAATATGCCCTAAAAAACCTGCAAAGCTGTTCATAGTGATTATAACTAACGAGGTACCGACTGCTATTTGCATCGGCAACCCGACTAAGATTACAAGGGCTGGCACAATGAGAAATCCGCCCCCTACGCCAAGCACACCGGTCAATATTCCAACGGCAGCGCCACTGACTAAGGTTACCCAAAGAGGTCTCTCAAGTTCGACTGTATTTTTGACTTCCTTGCGAATAAGAAGAAAACTTCCAATGACAAGCATGAGAACAGCGAAGGCAATCAACAGTACAGTGGATGGAATGAGTTTGGAAAAGCCCGAGGCGAGGAATGCCGTCAGCATACCGACCCAGCCAAAGACCAGCGCGACGCGCCAGTTTAACGTCCCCTGTGTACGATGAAAGTTTGCTCCCATCAAACTATTCGCACCTACCACCGCCAGCGACGTGGTCACTGCGGCTTGCGAAGTTTGCCCAAGCAAATAAACTAATGCAGGGACCATCAGAATTGAACCTCCTCCGCCAAGCAACCCTAGCGAAAGCCCGATTGCAAAGCCAAGCAGAAGTTCCATACCGAGCAAGTTATTTGCCTTTGAATTGAGTACGAGAATAAAGATACATACCACCGCGAACGTTGACGACGTTGTATCCTTGTTTGGCAAGCATGCGTGCCGCGGAGCTGCTTCGACTCCCTGAAGCACAGATACAGGCGATTTCTTTATCTTTTGGCAGTTCATCCAAGCGGCGGCTCAACTCACCCAGCGGAATCAACTTGGCACCTGGAACATGTCCATTCTTGAATTCTTCGGGTTGACGCACATCCACAAGAATAAACTTTCGTTTATCTTTTAATTTTTCATTAAGTTCGTGCGGGGTAATCTCTTGAATGGGTTTTCCAAACAACATTTCGAGTAAACTCATACTACCTATCTCCAAATTTTGATATATGCTTTGATGCACATCTTCAAAAAAAGATACAAAAAGGCGAAACACAGACTGCATTTCGCCTTTAAGAATTACCGAAAGTGAAAAAGTTAGAAACTAGCTAAATTGTTTTCGCAACTCGTCTGCAGCGGCATTTAGCGTTTGAGCATTTTTCTGAATCTTCTTGATCGCCGCCACGGCATCATCCACACCTTTGGGTCCCGCACGGAAGATCGCCTCGTCGAGCCAGACTGCTTCATGTTCGCAAGCGCGTGTGGCTTCGGGTAAGTTCATTTTCTTAAAATCAAAATATTGGGGGAAGGCATTGGGCACAGCTAACTTTGATTTTTGTGGTTGGAATAGTTCATAGTTATGCATGGCTTCATAACCCGTCCAACAGCCAATACCTTCGGCATCTAAGGCGGCACAAAGCACATCATGTTCGATTCCAAATTCAGCCGGGTCAATTGCGAAGACATAACGATAAAAAGAACGAGTTGTATGACGCGGGTCTCGCTTCAATACCCGTACACCTTTCACTTCGCTGAGGGCTTCGTCCATATAGGCAGCCATTTCTTCGCGTTGTTTCGCTTGCGCAGGGAAACGTTCAATACCGATCAATGCCAAAGCAGATTGCAGCTCGCTCATGCGGAAGTTTCCACCTTGAATGGATAATCCATTTGCATCTTCTTCTCCGCCACCCAACGCATGCGGACGTCCACAATCAATAATGGATGCAGCCAATGCAGCATGTTCGGGAGATTTACACAAAAGAATCCCCCCTTCGCCAGAGGTCAATGTCTTCGAAGATTGCAAAGAGAACGAGCCGAAGTGACCGATGGTACCTGCCCCCATGCCATTCCATTTTGCGCCGTGCGCATGAGCACAATCTTCGATCACGATCAGGTTATATTTTTCCGCCAATGCCATAAGTGCATCCATATCAGCCATTTGGTGACCGAGATGCACAGGGATGATCGCTTTGGTCTTTGATGTAATAGCTTTTTCCACAGCGTTCGCATCCAGACAATAGGTGTTCGGGTCAACATCCACAATGACAGGAATGGCACCTGCACCCATCGGCGCAGAGGCGGTTGCCTGAAAAGTATATGCTGGCACGATTACTTCATCGCCCCAACCAATACCCGCAGCACGCAATGCGACTTCCATTGTGATAGTACCGTTGATCATCGGTACAGCATATCCGCCGCCTTGTAGCTCGGCAAATTTCTTCGCCAACTCTGCTGTTTTCGGTCCTGGGTATGGAAACCCGCCCCAACGCCCAGATTTCACTACTTCGGTCACAGCATCAATATCACGTTGATCCCATACGGGCCACTGAGGATAGTCTTCTGTTCTGGTTTTTGAGCCGCCGAGAATTGCTAATTCAGACATGGATACTCCTTCACACACTTCAAATTGAATTTACAACACGTCTTTCATCATTTCTTTTGCGCTTCGCACCATTACATCACGCACTGCATATCCATCAAAGCCTGCCTGTTCCATCCCCAAGATAACCGCCCCCACCACAGGCGGACCTTCCAACCGAATCAACTTTGCCTTTGAGCAATGCGCCAAAACAGTTGCTTTCATCGAGTCAGTGATCAATTCACCCGCATTGAAGACACTGCCAGATTGAATAACTTCAACCTCATCGTTCTCCATTTCAATTTGCCGCGCCACCGAAACCGCCAACATGCCCAACTCTTCGCCCGCCCATTTTAGGATCTCACAAGCGGCATGGTCTCCTGCTCGCGCCGCATCTACGATTTGCAAAACAATGTACGGAAAAAGATGATAGCTTTCGTTTGAGAGCCCTTCCATCAAATCCATTTCATCTTTTGCACCTACAGCGTCAATATAGATTTTCGTCAGTGCCGTGGGCGGAATACGTTTAATCCACGCATAATTCACCATTTGCAAACCGCGTGCCAAAATTTCATGCGCCCCGCCAAATTCACCGAACGGAGAACCATTCCCCACCACACGCCCCTCTTTCCCATTGCGATTTCTACCGCGGCAATTATTCGAAGACCCAGCCGTGACATTCACACCGATTCCGCGTGTTGCACCAGCCAATAACCCATTCACCCCATCGTTGACAACCTCAACCGGGCATGACAAGCCCAACACAGCGATTGCCTTCAAATGCGGTTCCCGATCAGATGGAAAATCGCATCCTGCCACGCCGAAACCTGCTCCAGCTACTTGAGCTTTATCCACACCGGAAACTTCCAACGCACCAGCAAAGGATTTCATCAAGGCATCTTGCAATCCATCATAACCTACACCTTGATGATTCCCACTGCCTGCTTTGCCAAAGCCCACACATTGACCCATCTCATCAACCAGCAAGGCATGGGTTTTTGATGAACCAACATCAACACCGAGGAAATATCTTTTCACGTTTGTCTTCTCGTTGATTCGATGACTAATTGAACTGCGGCAGCCACTGTTTATTTGTCTCTAGCAGGTCATCCATCACTTCTTGTACTTTATCGGCGCTGGGTCCGAGCGGATTTGTAAGCAGCGCTTGATACATCGCATTTTTATCGCCATGCACCGCCGCTTCAACAATCAGTAGTTCGTACATTTTCACTTGAGAGATCAGCCCGAAGCAAGAAGCAGGCAGCGGGTCCGCGGGAAGCGGGTGGATTCCTTTTTTGTCCACTTTGGCTGGCAGTTCCAAAACCCAATCGGATGCCCATTCTTTCACAGCTCCGTTATTGCGCACATTGACCACATGCACTTCACCAAGGTCGTTGTAATGTGAATTGATAAGTTGCGTGGCAAGCGTGGAATAGTATGCACCACCGCGCTTCATTAAGTCCGCAGGAGGTTCGGTGAGGTTCGGGTTGGCATAATCACGTAGAAGGTCTTTCTCAATTTCCATCACTTGCTCAGCGCGTGATGGCGGCCATTTCTTTTGCTCATTGAACTTCTTGGCGGTGTAATAAAAATATTGCAAGTAATAATTGGGAATCATATTGAGCATTTCAAGCGTGCGGATATCCCATTCGCCTTCCTTCTTTGCTTCTTCAAGATAGGCAGGGAAAATATGCGACCACATCTCCTCCCCATCGACTGTGAATCCGCGATGCCAGGTGAGATGATTTAAGCCAAGTGTGTTTAATACGGCACGATGATCTTCGATCTTATTGCCGGTCACCTTCTCCAAACCTTCGAGAATTTCCATCTTGGTGGTGATGCCAACATTACACACTCCCACGGCGAGCACATCAGACGCATAACGATTCAAGGCTTCGGTCACCAGCCCGGCAGGATTCGTAAAGTTTGCAAGCAGAGCGCCCGGTGCCGTTTCACGCATATCGTTGGCAATACTCAAAATAACCGGAATAGTACGCAACGCCTTTGCCATGCCGCCAACGCCTGTCGTTTCCTGCCCGATCAAACCATGCCGCAGTCCAAGATACTCATCGCCGCGCCGAGCAGGCATCATCCCGACTCGTAATTGTGTTGTGACATATGAAGCGCCGGCAATCGCCTCTTTCTGAGACGTGGAAAGAATCACCTTAAACGGCTCTCCCTTCGCCCGCACCATTCTCTGCGCAAACCCACCCACAACATCCAAACGTTCTTTATCAATATCCATCAACCAAAGTTCGGTAATGGGCAGCGAATCGACTCGCGCCAGAAAGCCGTTTACAAGCTCCGGTGTATAGGTCGAACCGCCTCCAATGACTGCGATTTTCATAACATTACTACCTTTCCAGTTCTACTTGATTCATATGCCGCATCCACGACCTTCATATTAATCCAACCTTCCAGTCCGCCTGGGTTGGGCTTCTGATTCTTCTGGATGCATTCTACAAAATACTTCAGTTGGTCGTCGTACAAGCTCTGCGGACAATGTTCTGCACGCGGATATTCGAAACCTGACTCGATCACATCCACTTTTTCTTCTTTCGTATTTCTTAATTCAATGCTGGTTGGGAACAACTGTCCAAACCCATTCAAGCCATATAGTTGGGTCGCTGCTTCAGGTCCATCACTGTGTGGCTGCCACCACCCAGACTCAATATAGGAAGTCGCACCGTTATCCCATTCCACAATGATGACTCCCGTATCGTCCACATCAAAGTCTTTGTAATAGGTTCCAATCTTGGCATAGACGGACACAGGCTGTGGGTCTCCGAGCAAAAACCTAGCCGTATCCAAAGCATGAATGCCCATATCTGCTATGGCACCACCGCCGGCAAATTGTTTTTGCGTGAACCAGCCAGAAGGTCCCCAATGAGTATGCACACCATATCCCTTTGTGCGAAGAATACGCCCAATTTTTTTGGATTGTTCTTTCAGCCACAACACATCCGGGTCAAAGCGCCAACAGTGAGCCACCATCAACAAAGCGCCCGATGTTTCTGCAGCTTTGTTCATTTGCTCGGCTTCCTGAGCATTCATCGCCATGGGCTTTTCTACCATGACGTGTACACCGGCTTGTAAGGCAGCAATCGTCTGCGGTGCATGCAAATAATTCGGTGTGGATATAACCAACGCATCCACACCTCCATCCTGTAGCATGGCATCAACCGTTTCATACTGACGCTTAATCCCAAAACGTTTGCCAAACTCTCTCATCGAGTCAGCTTTGTGATTAACGACCGCCACCAAGTCCAAGCCTAAATTTTGAGCCGCCTGCGCATGGACTTTGTTGATATAGCCTGTACCTGCAAATGCAATCTTTATTGCCATAAAATCTTCTTATTTCCAAAATTGAGGAAGGTATTCTTTATAGGTAATCAAGTAATCATCGAGAATCAATTTTGCTTGTTCAATGTCAGTAATCACTGGGTCAAGCAAAAGGTATTGCAAAGCTTTTTCACGCGAACCTTCTACAGCGGCATCCACACCAAGCTGTGAAACGAATAGCTCACGCCTGCAAAGCTCCGCCACCGCAGGCGGAAGTTCGCCCGTATGCACAGGGTGAATCCCTGCGCCATTTACCATGACGGGTGTTTCCACAATGGTGTTCAAAGGCAAATTCGGAATTTGCCCCACATTCGGAAGGTTTGCCGCTAAATGATAATGTGTCCCCGCACAGGTAATATTCTCAATCATTTCCAATGCCCCTTCGCTGTCGCTTTCGAGAAGAGAATCAATCGGCAGTTCATTGTTTGCCATCTTGTTCAATCGATCCAAATCCAATTCACGTAAGGCTGCGCGTTCATCCCAGTTATAGAGTTGGATGTTGTATTTTTCCCACGGCTTGGTTTCAGGGTTGCTTAGCCAAGGCAAATATTCACACAGATGCGAATCGCCGGGGACAGGCATCAACCCGAAGGCATCGTTCACTCGGCGAGTCAAAGGTTCAAAGTCTGGGTTGAAGCGCGCATAGCGTTCACGAAAAAGCGGATACAAATCCTCTCCCGTTTCGCGGTCAACTATCGACAGAATCCACGAAAAATGATTCGTCCCTGCCGCACGGATATCCAAGCGCTTCACTGCCTGACCGATCACCTGTTCCCGCAAATCATGCTGATCCACCTCTGCATTCATATTCCGAATTCCTTTCGGAATATCAAACCCAAGGTCAGCACCAAGTACCAGACCTGCGTAACAATAGCCAATATAGATTTGATGACACAAACCCACTACTTTGATCTTGCTATATCGGTTGACCGCATCACAGATCCGAACCATGGGATTGGTGAAATTGATAAACCATGCATCCGGGCAGGCTTCTTCCATGTCATGGGCAATATCCAAAATAGGAGCGATATTCCGCGCCGCATGGGCAAAACCGCCGGGTCCACCATTTTCAGCATACGGCTGGCGGACGCCATACTTGAGCGGAATTTCAAAGTCTTGTTGCCATAAGTTTTCTCTCGCACCTACTTCAATGGCGCAAACTACAAAACGGCTATCAGGTAATGCATCTCGATGATGCGAATAGGCTTCGATCTTGAAACCAGAATTCCATTCTCGATTAAGGCGTTCTGCCAACCTGCGGACAATATCCAAACTATCTGTATTTCGGTCTACAAGCGCTATGGTAGACCCACTCAATTTTTTGGAACGCATAATGGCAGAGAGAGTATTCTCTCCGAACGACGCCGAGCCTGCCCCAATCACTGTAATCTTTGTAGGTGTCATAATCAATTCCGTATTTTTTAAACGTTATTCCTTTGAACCCGTCAACTTGATACCTTGAATGAAGGTTTTTTGTGCAAAGAAAAATGCGACAATGATCGGAATTGTAAAGATAGCCGAAGCTGCCATCAGTTGATTCCAAATCAAAGTGCGTTGACTTTGAAAGTCCTGCAAACCGAGCGCCATCGTAAAGTTACGTGGACTGGTCAAGAAAAGCAGTGGACCTGTGAAATCGTTCCATGCCCACAAGAAAGTGAAGACAGTCACTGTTGCCAGCACAGGCGTCGAGAGTGGAATGACCAATTGAGTAAATATCTGCCACTCTGAAGCTCCATCTACCCGGGCAGCATCACACATTTCTTCAGGAATGGTGCGGAAGAATTGCCTTAAAAGGAACACATCATAGGCATTCGCAAAGAATGTGGGGATAATGAGTGGCAAAAAACTATCTCCCCAACCTAGAAAGTTATTGAACAACAGGTACAACGGAATCATGGTGACTTGATATGGAAGCATCATGGTCGCCAAGACGATTACAAACAAGACATCACGCCCTGGAAATTTGAGGCGGGCAAAGGCATATGCAACCGGAGTGTTCGATAGCAAGGTTCCCACAATAGAAAAGAAAGCAATGATCAAGCTATTTTTGAAATACACCCAGAAACTGGCATCAATGCTGGGACGAGAAGCGCGATTCATAGCATCTGGAAAGTTCTGCCACCGAAAACTGACATGCATGACCGGCTCTGCAATCTTGGTATTCCCTTGTTGCATCTCATACTCAACCGTTTCAGTTGGAGAAGCCGGGTCTACAAAGGTACCCACTCCTTCCACGATCTTGAGAGCCGCCAATTGCTTCACACCATCCGGCGTCTGCACATCGTAAAGCGGATATTGCTCGCCATTTATATCGACCAGAACGTTATCATAGGGTAGCCAGCGTGGCGGGGTATGAAAAACATCTTGATTGGATTTAAACGCCGTGATCAACATCCACAAGAATGGAACCAAGAAGAACAAACCGATAAAGTTGATCAACGCATGGCTAAACAGGGATTGGAAAAAGTCGCGGATTTTTCGGCTGCTTATTTTCTTTTTCGGCTCGGGCGTATGGGCAGGGTATTGAACGGGGAAATTTGTATTGGTCATTGGCTTACCCTGCATAGTAAGTGAATTTGTCGCTGATCTTCATCATCAACAACGTACAAACGAGAATAATAATGAACAAAACCCAAGCCATGGCAGAGGCGTACCCAAGCTTAAGCCATTGAAAGGCATTCTGATACAAAAGTACACTATAGAAGAGTGTAGAGTTCAACGGGTATCCAAGCCCTTGGTATCCTCGAAACACATAGGCTTGTGCAAAATATTGGAACATAAAGATAGTACCCGTGACCAAGTTGAAAAGCGTAATTGGCGAAACCATTGGAACAGTAATATTCCAAAGTCTCTGCCACCAACTGGCTCCATCCAACTCGGCAGCTTCTAAAAGGTTTAGTGGCACGTCTTGCAACCCTGAAAGATAAATAATGATCGTGTTTCCCATCCCCCACATGCCCAGCAAAATAAGCCCTGGCTTAGACCATGCCGGGTTGGTCATCCAGTTCGGTCCATCAATTCCAATATAGCCGAGCAAGGTGTTCATAATTCCTGCTTGCGGATTCAAAATCCATAGCCACAAAATGGTGCTGGCAACAGTCGGCACTATGGAGGGTAAAAAATAAATCACGCGGTAGTAGGCTTGTCCGCGCACTTTTAGGTTCAGGAGAATTGCACAAAAAAAGGATGAGAACAAAGTCAATGGAACGCCGATCAACACCATATACAAGGTGTTATAGAGCGCCGTCCAAAAGAGGTCATCGGTCAGCAAGTCGGTGTAATTTTTTATACCATTCCACTCCAAGGGTTGCCGTGGATGGTAAATGGTAAAACTGTACACAAGAGATGCCAACATGGGGTAAAGAGTGAAGGCTAAGAAACCAATCGTCCACGGAAGCAGAAACAACATTCCGATCTTGAAACTGCGGCGTTCATTCATGCCCCATTTCTTAAATTTGGGAGGACAGGAAAACTTCCATCCTGTTGTTCGCAATTCTTCCATATCTTATCTCCAATTGGCTACGAAATATCAGTATGGGCGGAGCGTGTGTACGCTCCGCCCAAAATTTATGGAAAAGGCTATTTCAGAGCATCCGCCAGTTTCACTTCAAACTCAGCTTGCAAATCATCCAAAATTGGCTTGGGGTCCATCCCCGCATGTAAAACTTGTTCGATCACCAATCCCCAGGCATCGTTAAATTCAAGCGAAATAGGAGTAGTGACAATGATCTTGGCATTCGGGCTTGAGATCAAATCCGTGAATACCTTGAACTTGGGGTTGCTTGTGAAGCATGGGTCTTCAGCTGCCTTCTTGCTGGTCGGCAGGTTCGCATTGAAGCAGAATTCTTCTGCCACAACTTCAGGAGACATCATCCATGCCAGCAACTTGGCAGAGGCTTCTTTATTCGCAGCACCACTGGGGATTACTGCTACGGTTCCTTGAACTACGGCAGTATTTGCGCGATCAGGATGATCCGCTGGTGGCGGGAAGGGCGCAACACCATAGCTGGCTTCGGGCTTGAAGGCATTGATGAAGTTCGGACCCGTCATCCATTCACCATCTACATACATGGCAAGTTTGCCTGTATAGAAGGGATAATCAGCAGACATGTATGTATCAGCCCAGCCAGATGAGAACGCCATCACATTATCGACACCGTATTTGGTATAGAACTGTTGCTGCCAAGTGAGAGCATCCAACACGGGTTGACTGTTGACGGTCATCTGAGTTCCGTCTTCGTTGTACCAGAAGCCACCATACATATTGATATACAGGTCGCTATGATCCCAGCCCATATCAGGCAAGAAACCGATTTGTTCAAGGGATCCGTCTGGGGCAACTTTTGTGAGTTTGTCTGCAAACTCAGCTAGTTCTTCCATCGTAGCAGGCGGAGTCTCAGGGTCAAGTCCGGCGGCTTCGAACAAATCCTTGTTCCAGAACAAAGCATACATATCCGTGCCCCAAGGCAAACAGAGAATCTTATCGCCACTGCGGCATTGATTCAAAGGTGCATCGAAGAAATCGTTTAAGTCAATTCCACCGGTGGTGATTGCACTATTCAGATCATCCACCAGACCTTCTTTGTAATAGGACTTCACAAGGTCACCGCCACTCAACACCAACACATCAGGGGGTTCCGAGCCGGTGAGCGCAGGCAAAATCTTATCGGTTTCCAAAGGCGCAGTCACTTCAACCTTGATGCCCGTTTCTGCGGTGTATTTATCAAAGAGGGCTTGAATTTGCTGTGGGTTATCTCCCCATTGAATCCACACACGCAAAGTATCTACCTGAGACGTCTCCTGTTTGCCTCCACCACATGCTGCCAACAGCATGGAAAGTATAACGAACAGGCTGAATAGCGTGAAAATCTTTTTGTTCATGATTCTCCTCCAGGGAAAATGATTTGGGATTCGACAACAAACAAAGGAATACTCTTCGCTACACCTCCTTATGAATGACTTTTACATCCGCACGATTCACGGATAACCAACTCGGTACGCATCAAAACCAGACTTTCCGCCTGCCCATCGTCCATTAGGCTTTTCAATTGGCGGACAGCTTCTCTACCAACTTCTTCAATCGGTGCACGAACGGTCGTCAACGCGGGGGAAATGTATCGGGAAAACTGAACATCGTCGAAACCGACAACAGCCACATCGTCGGGAATGAGGCGCTTGGATGCTTTTAAGGCACGGTATACACCAATTGCAGTGTCATCATCGCCTGCAAACACAGCATCAAATTGAATCCCCTCTTGAATCATTTTTTGAATGTTGTTGAATGCGATCTCTTCTTCAAAGCCACCCATCACAACAAGCTCTGGCGCAAAGGGCAAGTTATGTTTTTCCAATGCTTCGCGATAACCGCGCTCACGCCAAAGAGAATCTTCATGACCCTCTGGTCCGCGCATATAAACGATTCGACGGCGACCATGCTTTTCGATCAGGTGGCTGACCAGCATTTCGGCACCGTCTTTGTTTTCAATCGTAACCACAGGCATATCCAACCCATCGGGCGGAGTTTGATGCATGAGCACTAAAGGAAATTTGATCTTATGCAACCGTTCAAGTTCTTCTACTGCAAGGCTAGAGGTAAAAACCAGCAACCCATCGGTATTATGTTCCCCCAACGTTTTTCGTTGACTCGCATGCGCGCCTTGTGTGGAATGAATCAGCAGTTCATATCCCATTGCACGTGTCTCGGCTTCGATCCCCTTAAGCAATAAAGGAAAAAACGCGCCGCCGATTTCAGAGAGAATCAAACCAATCGTATTGGTCTTGCGGCTGGCAAGAGTCCGCGCCGCTGTACGCGGGACAAAACGCAAATCGTCCATTGCCATGCGAACTCGCTCGGCTTTATCTGCCTGTACAGGAACCGAACCATTTAACACACGGCTAACTGTGGCAATAGAAACGCCTGCATGCCTGGCAACATCTTTAATAGTAATAGAAGACAGATTATTCTTCATACTGTTGAAAGCGTTTTCTGAAAACGTTTTCAACAGTATAGGCTTTTGAGGTCAAAGAGTCAAGGGTTGCTCACCCATTGTTTACGATCAGGCGTGGTTACTGAGTCCGCTATTTTTATTCGAAGCATAAAAATCATGCTTGTAAAAACACATTTTCATACATACAATCAATTTATATTAATTGTCGAAGAAATTTATCTTTGTAATTTTTCTTCGCACAAAAGGGTAATTTTCAAGGATATGTCTATGCAGAAAAGGGTACCCATATGGATCATAAATTTTGCCTCTTGACTTAGCCCTTCAGTTTTGTTATTATGTTATCGATAACATGTTATCGATAACATATATCAGCATGTCATAAGGTTATTACCCTTGACCCTACCCGACCAGAAGAGACGTGTCACAATAAAGGATGTAGCGTACGCAGCTGGCGTATCTACTCAGACCGTTTCGCGTGTTATCAATAATGTTTCATATGTTTCAGAGGGGACTCGAAAACGAGTAGAAAATGTAGTTGAAAAGATGGGCTACCGTCCCAGTACGCTCGCTCGTAGCCTTATCCAAAAAAGAAGTTATACCTTGGGAGTAGTTACATTTGGATTGAAGTACATCGGTCCATCTCGCACTCTTAATGGGATTGCAGACCAAGCAGATAAATTAGGCTATATGTTGTTGATGAAAGAACTTGATAATTTCGACAAACATAGTCTCAATGAAGTGATGGACTCGTTGCTTGCTCGTCAAGTTGATGGAATTATCTGGGTCGCACCTGAAATCGGCGATAATCATGCCTTTGTAGATGAGAATTCCGATGGTGGTATGCCGGTTCCTATTCTCTTCTTAGCGATGAGACCGCGCACAGAAATCGACAGTGTGGCTACCGATAATTATCAAGGCGGCGTAATGGCTACCAAGCATCTGCTCGAAATCGGCAGAAAACGGATCGGTCATATTTCTGGTCCCATGACTTGGTGGGAAGCAGAAGAACGAAAACGCGGCTGGCGCGACACCCTTGAAAATGCCAGTTTACACGTTTCTGAAAAGTTTTGTGCTGAAGGAAATTGGTCTTCGGCAAGCGGTGAACAAGCCTTTCATCAGCTTCTAGAGAACTATCCTGACATGGATGCTATCTTTGTAGGAAATGATCAAATGGCATTAAGTGCCATGCGCGAAGCACATCGATTGGGAATTCGCATCCCTGAACAATTGGCTTTTATCGGCTTCGACAACTTACCAGAAGCGGCATATTTTTACCCTTCTCTAACAACGATTTCACAAGATTTGCAATTGCTTGGTGAAGAGTCAGTGCAAAGAATAGTTGAAATGATCCAGGCAAGGCAGAACAATCAGGTGTTATCAGCTGAAGCAAGGTTTATTCAACCAACTCTGATCATCCGTGAAAGTACACAGATGGTTTGAGCGGTTTCCGTCCTTCACAATTCTGAAATTCTTTGTTAAACGCGAAGAGCACGGAAAAAAGAAGGAGGTGCAATTGCAAGAAAGTTACATACATAGAGCATATGGAAGAACACATCACGGATTGGCGTATGGTGTGCATCTTCCAGACAGGACAAGCCACCATGCTGAACGACCCAGGACCTGTCCCCCATTTATTTTTTACGCCAATAAAAACACATCCAATCAAGGAGAAAAAAATGTCTAAGAAATTGCTTTACAACCTGTTAGCAGTTCTCGTTCTGCTCAGCCTTGTGCTCGCTGGCTGCGGCGGCGGCAGCAGCGCAGGTGGCGACCAGAAGTTGGTCGGCATCTCCATGCCCACCAAGACCTCTACCCGCTGGATCTCTGACGGCGAAAGCATGGTCAAGTCCTTCGAAGAACTCGGCTACGCCACCGATCTGCAGTTCGCTGACAATGACATCCCGAACCAGATCGCCCAGATCGAAAACATGGTCACCAAGGGCGCTGATGTGCTCGTGATCGCCGCCATTGACGGTTCAACCCTCTCTGACGTGCTTGCCAAGGCGAAGGAAGCTGGCGTGCTCGTGATCGCTTATGACCGCTTGATCTCCAAGACCGAAAATGTTGATTACTACGCGACCTTCGATAACTTCGGCGTCGGCGTGATCCAGGGAACCCAACTCCTCAACGGACTTGGTCTCACCCCCGGTGAAGCTGCTCCTGCTGGCGTTGGTCCTTTCAACGTTGAACTCTTCGGTGGCTCCCCTGATGACACCAATGCCTTCTACTTCTATGATGGCGCTATGTCCGTTCTCCAGCCCTTCATCGATGCTGGCACAATCGTTATCCCCAGTGGTCAAATGGGCATGGACGTTGTCGGTACCCTTCGCTGGGACGGCGCTGTTGCTCAATCCCGCATGGAAAACCTCCTGAGCGCCAACTACACCGACAAGCGCGTTGATGGTGTACTCTCCCCGTACGATGGTCTTTCCCGCGGTATCATCGCTGCTCTCCGCGGCGTTGGTTACGGCACCGCTGACCAGCCCTGGCCTGTCATCACCGGTCAGGATGCAGAAGTTGCTTCCGTCAAGGCTATGATCGCCGGCGAACAGACCTACACCGTGTTCAAAGACACCCGCGAACTCGCTGCCCAGACCGCCAAGATGGTGGACCAGGCTCTCAAGGGCGAGACCGTTGATGTCAACGACACCAAGACTTACGACAACGGCGTCAAAGTTGTTCCTTCCTACCTGTTGACACCCTACAGCGTGGACGTTACCAACTACGAAAAACTCCTTGTTGATAGTGGCTACATCAAGGCTGAAGATCTGAAGTAAGTTGTTCTAAATTGGTGTGTGAAGCATTGCGCTTCACACACCAATTTCTTAACGAAGTAAAATAGCAAGAAAATACGATCAAGGATAGAAACCATGTCTGAAGTTATCCTCGAAATGCGGAATATTACGAAGACATTTCCCGGCGTGAAAGCGCTGGATAATGTAAGCTTTAGCGTTGAACGGGGTGAGATTCACGCCCTGGTTGGGGAAAACGGAGCTGGAAAATCTACCCTGATGAAAGTATTAAGTGGGGTTTATCCGTACGGCTCTTATGAAGGAAATATCTTTTTTGAAGGGAAGGAATGTCAATTTCAAGATATTACCCAGTCTGAAGATGTTGGATTGGTAATTATTCACCAAGAACTTGCATTAATCCCCTATCTTTCCATTGCTGAGAATTTATTCTTAGGCAATGAACGTGCCAAATATGGAATTATCGATTGGAATGAATCGATCTTAAGAACGAAAGAGTTATTGAACAAAGTAGGGTTGAATGAATCACCCGATACTTTGATCACCGATATTGGCGTGGGTAAACAGCAATTAGTAGAAATTGCGAAAGCTCTGGCGAAAAAAGTAAAACTTTTAATCCTTGATGAACCCACCGCCTCTTTAAATGAAAATGACAGTGAAAAACTGCTTGAATTATTACTGCAATTCAAAAAGAATGGGATTGCTTCTATTTTGATCTCTCACAAATTAAGTGAGGTATCTAAAGTAGCGGACTCAATTACTATCTTAAGAGACGGCGCTACCATTGAAACACTCGATTGCCACAAAGACAAAATAACCGAAGATCGCATTATTCGAGGAATGGTCGGACGTGATATTACGCATCGCTTCCCTCCGCGCGAATCGCGTATTGGTGACGTGGTGTTTGAAATTAAAGACTGGAACGTTTACCACCCGCAACATGAGAACCGCAAAGTTAGTAACAATGTAAATATAAATGTCCGCCGCGGAGAAGTTGTAGGAATCGCAGGTTTAATGGGCGCGGGTAGAACAGAATTAGCAATGAGCATTTTTGGTCGCGCATACGGCACCCGTATCAGCGGTAAAGCGATCAAAGATGGAAAAGAAATCGATATCAGTTCTATTGACAAGGCAATTTCCAACGGAATTGCATATGCAACAGAAGATCGAAAAGCCTATGGTCTTGTTCTCATTGAAGAGATCAAAGACAATATTACATTGGCAAATCTGGAAGCCATTGCAGATAGAGGCATTATTGATGAGCCCAAAGAGTTAACTGTCACCCGTGAATATCGTGACAAACTCAACATTAAGTGTTCCAGCATTTTGCAATTGGCACTTAATCTCTCTGGTGGTAACCAACAAAAAGTGGTGCTTAGCAAGTGGCTTTTCTCAAACCCAGATATTCTTATTCTTGATGAACCAACCCGCGGCATTGACGTGGGTGCCAAATATGAAATTTATACGATCATTAATCAACTAGCCAATGAAGGCAAGGCGATTATTTTGATCTCTTCAGAATTGCCTGAAGTTTTAGGCGTATGTGATCGTATCTATGTAATGCGAGAGGGAAAGATCGTTGGTGAAATGCCGGCTAAAGAGGCATCGCAAGAAATTGTAATGAAGCACATTATGTTTGACCAAGAGGCGATAGCACAATGAAAACTTTGTCTAACCTTTTTAAGAACAACATCCGTGAGTACGGCATGTTGATCGCATTGATCGTGGTCATGATTTTCTTCTATTTCGTGACCGATGGCATCTTAATGAAGCCAATCAATATTACCAATCTGGTACTCCAAAATAGCTATGTAATCATCATGGCATTGGGTATGCTGTTAATCATCGTTTCCGGTTGGATTGACCTGTCTGTCGGTTCAGTTGCTGCTTTCATTGGTGCAATCGCCGGCGTTATGATCGTAAAATGGGACTGGAACTGGGGATTGGTAATTGCCATTTGTATCTTGATCGGCGGATTAATCGGCGCATGGCAAGGCTATTGGGTTGCATATCTTAAGATCCCAGCCTTCATTGTGACACTGGCTGGCATGTTAATCTTCCGTGGTTTAACCCTGGTTATGGTCCGTGGTGAAGCGATTGGTCCCTTCCCTGAAGGCTTCCGCAACATCAGCGGTGGTTACATCCCAGATTTTTTCCACTACGAAGGATTCCATCTTACGACCATTATCGTTGGAATTATTGTTTCCATCTTTTTGATTATTTCTGACATGCGAACCAGAAAAAATCAGGAAAAGTATGGTTTCGAAGTCACTCCTTTGTATTTCTTCATCACAAAGCAAGTCTTGCTTACAGCTGCTGTGATGGGCTTTTGTTACCTGATGGCTTCCTACAAGGGAATTCCAAATTTGCTCGTGATCATGTTCCCATTGGTTGCCATTTATTCCTTTATCACTACTCAAACTGTGCTCGGACGTCGCATTTATGCACTCGGTGGGAATGAAAAAGCAGCCCGCCTCTCTGGTGTCAATACACAACGCCTTGTATTCTTTACTTTCGTGAACATGGGTGCTCTCGCAGCTCTGGCTGGGACAGTCGTTGCCTCCCGCTTGAACAGTTCCACCCCAAATGCTGGTGAAGGCTTCGAGTTGGATGTCATTGCTGCATGTTTCATTGGCGGCGCTTCTGCAAGCGGTGGTATTGGTAAGGTCATTGGTGCTGTAGTAGGCGCCTTCCTCGTTGGTGTGCTCAACAATGGCATGTCCATTCTCGGTGTAGGCATAGACTGGCAAAAGGTCGTCAAGGGCTTGGTGCTCCTGGCTGCTGTATTGTTTGATGTATATAACAAGAACAAAAACTCTTAATTAAAATAGGGCTCAGGTTTTCCCTGAGCCCTATTCCATTCGCATAAGACATTCCTTAGCAAATCAATATAAAAAGATAAAGCGAATTAAGTTGTCGTTTTGGTTTTATTTCCTATTTTTAGGAAAGTCAACCGGATTAAGGATAAAAAATGGAAGATGTATTGAAAGATTTGTTACAACAAGAACAGGAACTTCAGTTCACCCGCTTCAACGAATCGACCGCCTGGCAGCTTGGGACTCAAATGGTGGAGCGCGCCATGCGCGAGAACCTCCCCATCACCATCAACATCACCCGCGGAGAACAGCAACTCTTTCATTACAGTATGCCCGGCACCTCAGCGGACAATGACGAGTGGGTCAAGCGCAAGGTGCGGCTGGTGAATCGTTTTGGTCACAGTTCGTTTTACATGGGGCAAGCGCTCAAGCACAAAGGCAAAACCATCGAACAGTCTTATCTCATTTCTGAAAGTGAATTTGCTGCGCATGGCGGCTGCTTCCCCATTATTGTAAAAGGGACGGGCATGGTCGGGACGATCACAGTCTCTGGCTTGCCGCAAGAAGAAGATCACAAATTAGTCGTTGAATCGATCCGCGAATTTTTAAGTAGGTGATCGAAATTAAAAAAGATCATCGTCATTGCGAGGAGGGTGTTCTCCCCGACGAAGCAATCTCGCTCGCAAATTCCGAGATTGCTTCGCCACAAAGAGCGTGGCTCGCAATGACAAAGTTCTAATTATTTTTAACCAACTGTTAGCCAAGGAGAAATAAGATGTCGTTGAATCCAGTCATTGACTTTTTAGGTCGTCGGTTAAGGCTCGCCGTCATCGGCGGCGGGACGGGGTCGTTCATCGGTGCCATGCATCGCCAATCGGCGCGGCGCGATGACCGCTATCAGATTGTGACAGGCATCTTTTCGTCAGACCAAGCCAAATCGAGGAAAGACGCGGAAGAACTTGGTTTCGAGTCAGGCCGCATTTATTCCAACGTCAAAGAATTGCTCGAGAAAGAATCATCCAGAAAAGATGGCATCGACGCGGTTGCCATCATGACCCCGAACGATAGTCATTTTGATTATTCGATGTGGGCACTCGAACGCGGCATCGATGTGATCTGCGACAAGCCCATGACCAACACGCTCGCTGAAGCCGAAGCCCTGCACAAAAAAGTGCAGGAGACGGGCTTGGTGTTTTGCCTCACGCACAATTACACGGGCTACCCGATGGTGCGGCAGGCAAAGGCGATGGTGGAGGCGGGTGAACTCGGCACGATAAGACTCGTGCAGGTGGAATATGTGCAGGGCGGCAAGGCGGATGAGACGAAAACTTTTTCTCCCGATAATTGGAAGTTCGACCCCGTGCGCGGCGGACCGTCGCGCGTGATGGGCGACATCGGCACGCACGCGCATAACCTGACGAGATTCATCACGGGCTTGGAAGTGGACGAAGTGGCGGCGGAGATCGGCGCGATTGTGCCGAAGCGCATCATCCATGACTTTGGCGGGGCAATGCTCCGATTCAGTAACGGCGCCCGCGGCAGTTTCTGGGTGACACAAGCCGCGGCTGGCGTGGAAAATTGTTTGCGCATTCGCGTGAGCGGAACGAAAGGCTCGCTTGAATGGATGCAGGAATTTCCGCAGGCGCTCACCTTCAAGCCGTTAGGTGCGCCTTCGCAAAACCGCACGCCAAACGGACCTGGTACCTTGCCGCTCTCTGCGCGTTGCACGCGATTGGTCGCGGGGCATCCTGAAGGCTTCCCAGATGGCTTTGCAAATATTTATTCTGATGCCGCTGAAGCGATCGCGGCTCGCCGCGCTGGCAAACAAGCAGACCCGCTCGCGCTGTACTTCCCGAATTCGTTCGATGGCTTGATGGGCGTGCGCTTTGTGGATAGCGTGATCGCATCCAGCGAAGCGAATGGGCAATGGACGAAATGCTGATAAAGAGCGACGATAGACCGTGGACGACAGACGATGGTCAATGGGCTATCGTCCATCGTCCAAACGTAGAGGCAGGTGAGCAATGACTAACACCATCCTCGTCACTGGCGCAACAGGCAAAGTGGGGAAAACTTTTATCAACCGTTTGCTTGCCGATTCAAAATTTGATTCATTCACCGTTCGCGCCTTGTGCCACAACCGCGAACTTCCCTCCCACCCGCGTATTCAAAATATTCACGGCTCCATCGAACATCGCGATCTCGTCGAGCAAGCAATGGATGGCGTGACGCACGTTCTGCATCTCGCCACCGTCAAAGAAACGCCAGAGCAAATTATGGATGTGGCGGTCAAAGGTCTCTTCTGGCTTCTTGAATCTTGCCGCACCTCCCCCACCTTCAAGCAGTTCATTATGGTCGGCGGCGACGCGGGCATGGGGCATTTCGTTTATCCGCATCCCATCCCCGTCACCGAAACCCAAAAACATTCCGCGTATCAGGGTTGTTACGCGCTCTCCAAAGTTCTCGAAGAAGTCATGCTCGAGCAGTATTACATCCAATACAACTTGAATGGATGCTGCCTGCGCGCGCCGTGGATCATGGAAAAGGATGACTTCAAATATCAACTCTCATTCGGAGAGGATGTTTTCGGCGGTCCGCGCTGGCGTGATTTTGTGGATGAGAAAACCGCGGCGGATTACGTGCGGACGCAGACCATTCCGATCATGCTTAATCTGGAAGCTGTTCCCGTTAAAAGAAACTTTGTCCACGTTGACGATTTGGTCAGCGCCCTCTTGCTCGCTGTGGATAATCCCAAAGCTCACCAGCAACTCTTCAACATCTGCATGGACGAACCCGTAGACTACGGCGAAGTGGGCAACTATCTGCACGAGACTCGCGGCTTCCCCACCGTGGAGATCAAAACAGAATTCCACTCCACATGGCTCGATAACGCCAAAGCAAAATTTTTACTCAATTGGCGCCCTGAATATGACTTGAAAAAGATGATCGACTCGGCGTTTGATTATGTACGGGCAAAAGACGACCCGCGTAAAGTTTGGTACCCAGGATAATTTGTCATTCTGAGCGGAGCGAAGAATCTCTACGATAATCTCAGAGACCCTTCGCTGTCGCTCAGGGTGACATGAGGAGACACATATGGATAAAAACGAAATCGCAAAATCAATCGAAAACGGCAAGACATCCCTTGGCATTGAACTTGGATCCACGCGTATCAAAGCCGTGCTGATCGGTGAGAACCATGCGCCAATCGCCTCAGGCAGTTTCGAGTGGGAGAACCAATACGAAAACGGCGTCTGGACGTACAGTCTGGATGATGCTTGGAAAGGCTTGCAAGAAAGTTACCGCAATCTCAGCAAAGAGGTTTCGGAGAAATACGGCGTAACACTCACCACCATCGGCGCCATCGGTTTCAGCGCCATGATGCACGGCTATCTGGCGTTCGGCAAAAGCGACAATCTGCTTGTCCCCTTTCGCACCTGGCGTAACACCATCACGGGTCAAGCCGCAGAAAAACTCACCGACGTGTTCCAGTTCAACATTCCGCAGCGCTGGAGCATTGCGCATGTCTATCAAGCCATCTTGAACAAAGAGGCGCACGTCAATGACATCGTCCACCTCACCACCTTGGCGGGCTACGTCCATTGGAAACTAACAGGTCAAAAAGCAATGGGCGTGGGCGAAGCCTCAGGCATGTTCCCCATCGACAGCACAACAAATGATTTCGACAAAAACATGCTGGGGCAGTTCAACGACTTGCTCAAAGCCGAAAAAATCTCATGGACGTTGCAAGACATTCTGCCCAAGGTTTTAGTGGCTGGAGAATCGGCTGGCATGCTCACCGAAGAAGGCGCGAAGTTGCTTGACCCCAGCGGCTTGCTCAAGGCAGGCATTCCGCTCTGCCCGCCAGAGGGTGACGCAGGCACTGGCATGGTAGCCACCAACAGCGTCGCAGTCCGAACGGGCAACGTCTCGGCAGGGACATCCGTCTTTGCGATGATCGTGCTTGAGAAGGCACTCTCCAAACTCTATCCCGAAATTGACATGGTCACCACGCCCACAGGCAAACCCGTGGCGATGGTTCACGCCAATAACTGCACATCAGATTTGAACGCATGGGTTGGCTTGTTCCGCGAATTTACAGACGCGCTCGGCGTGGAAGTCAGCCAGTCCAAACTGTTTGAGATGCTGTACAAAATGGCGCTCGCAGGTGACGCAGACGCAGGTGGATTGCTCGCTTATAACTATCTCTCTGGCGAATCCATCACAGACCTGACCGAAGGACGCCCGTTATTCATCCGCACGCCTGAAAGCCGCTTCACGTTGCCAAACTTCATGCGTGCGCATTTGTTCTCGTCGCTGGGCACATTGAAGATCGGCATGGACATTCTCTCTCAGGAAAAAGTACAACTCGATCAACTGCTCGGTCACGGCGGGTTTTTCAAGACCGAAGGCGTCGGTCAGCGCATGATGGCGGCGGCGATGAATGCTCCCGTCTCAGTGATGGAAACCGCAGGCGAAGGCGGCGCGTGGGGTATTGCGCTCTTGGCAGCGTTCATGTCCAATAAGGCTGGGAATGAAACACTCGAAGAGTATTTGAATCAAAAAGTATTCGCCAACGAAAAAAGTTCCACCATTGCCCCCGATCAAAAAGACTTAGATGGCTTCGCCGCATTTATGGAACGATACAAGGCAGGTCTGGGCATCGAACGCGCGGCAGTGGAGGGGATGAAGTAAAAATTTCCGTCATTGCGAGGAGCGCGATTTTCGCGACGAAGCAATCTCATGGCAAGATTGGAGATTGCTTCGGGCTAAGAACAAGAGCGCCCTCGCAATGACGAGTGGAGAACTTATGCTCAAGAAACTCAAAGAACAAGTATTTCAAGCAAACTTATTATTACCCAAACACGGACTTGTCACTTTCACTTGGGGCAATGTCTCTGGCATTGACCGCGAGAAGGGGCTGGTTGTCATCAAACCTTCGGGCGTGCCGTATGAGACGATGAAACGCGACGATATGGTTGTGCTGGAATTATCAACTGGCAAGGTTGTGGATGGTGAACTCAAGCCATCTTCTGACACGCCAACCCATTTGGAACTGTACAAAGCTTTCCCGAACATCGGCGGCATTGTCCACACGCACAGCCGTTGGGCGACGAGTTTCGCGCAGGCGGGTCACGGCATTGCGGCGCTCGGCACCACGCACGGCGATTATTTTTACGGCGAAATCCCCTGCACAAGGAAAATGACCGAGGCGGAGATTCAGGCTGAGTACGAGAAAGAGACGGGGACCGTCATCATCGAGACGTTCAAAGATAAAAATCCAGATGCCATTCCTGGCGTGGTGGTTTACAGTCATGGTCCGTTCGCATGGGGCAAAGATGCGATGGATGCCGTCCACAATGCGGTGGTGATGGAAGAGGTCGCGTTCATGAACATCCAAACCATGATACTGAACCCAGGCATTGGACCCATGCAACAGGAATTGCTCAATAAACACTATCTAAGGAAACACGGCGCAAACGCCTATTACGGACAGAAATAAAAGGAGATGCAATCATGATCGATCTAAAACAATATGAAGTTTGGTTCATTACGGGCAGCCAGCACTTATATGGTCCCAAGACGTTGGAGCAGGTTGCCGAACACTCGAAAGAGATCGCGGCGGCGCTGGGCGCTTCGAAGCATATTCCGGTGAAGGTGGTGTTCAAACCTGTCCTCACCACGCCGGACGCCATTCGTGACCTGTGCCTTGAAGCGAATTCATCAAAGAACTGCATCGGTCTCATCGCGTGGATGCACACCTTCTCCCCCGCCAAGATGTGGATCGCTGGCTTGACCCTGCTCAAGAAACCGTTCGCGCATTTGCACACGCAATACAACCGCGAGATTCCGTGGTCAACCATTGATATGGATTTCATGAATTTGAATCAAGCCGCGCACGGTGACCGTGAATTCGGTTTCATCGGCAGCCGTCTGCGCATCGAACGCAAGGTGGTGGTGGGTCACTGGGCTGACGATGAAGTGCAGCGGCAGTTGGGCGTGTGGTCTCGCGCCGCGTCTGCATGGGCTGATTGGCAGGGCGGCAAGGTCGCCCGCTTCGGCGACAACATGCGCGAAGTGGCTGTGACTGAAGGCGACAAGGTGCAGTCCGAAATTCAGTTCGGCTACTCCACCAACGGCTACGGCATTGGTGACTTGGTTAAATATGTCAATGACGCCACCGATGCCGATGTGGATGCGCTTATCAAAACTTATTTGGATGAATACGATGTCGTTCCCGAACTTCAACCGAGCGGCGCGAGACATTCTTCCCTGCGTGATGGCGCACGAATTGAATTGGGTCTGCGCGGATTCTTGAAAGACGGCGGCTTCATGGCGTTCACCGACACCTTCCAAGATTTGCATGGACTAAAGCAGTTGCCAGGTCTCGCAGTGCAGCGTCTCATGCGCGATGGCTACGGCTTCGGCGCGGAAGGCGATTGGAAGACCTCCGCGCTCGTGCGTGCCATGAAAGTCATGAACGCAGGTCTGCCAGGCGGCGTTTCATTCATGGAAGATTACACCTATCACTTCAGTGCCAGCGGCGACAAAGACCTCGGTGCGCACATGCTCGAAATTTGCGAATCCATCGCGGCACATAAACCGAAATTGGAAATTCACCCGCTCGGCATTGGCGGGAAGGAAGACCCCGTGCGCCTTGTGTTCGACTCGCAGTTGGGTGCCGCGGTCGGAGCGTCCATCGTCCACATGGGCAATCGCTTCCGCATGGTCGCCAGCGTCGTGGATGTCGTCCCGAACGATGCGCCGCTTCCCAAACTGCCAGTGGCTCGCGCGCTTTGGGTTCCGCGCCCGAATCTTTCGGTCGCTGCTGCGGCGTGGATCTATGCTGGCGGAGCACATCACACCAGCTTCAGCTACTCGCTCACCACAGAGCACTTGCAAGACTTTGCGGATATGGCTGGCATTGAGTTCCTCGTCATCGACGAGAATACCCGTGTACAGGAATTCCGCGAGAAACTGCGCTGGAACGATCTGTACTATCATTTGAATAAAGGACTGTAATTATTTCACCACGAAGGGTCACACGCGTGCCTGCTGCACGGTGCAGGCAAAGGTACACAAAGTTTTTCCTTTGTGACCCTTTGCCCCCTTTGTGGTTCAAAGGAATTTAATATGCAATATCGCGAACTTGGACGCACTGGTTGGAAGGTTTCGACTGTCTCTTTTGGGGCTTGGGCAATTGGCGGCTCGTGGGGAAACGTGGATGATAAAGATTCACTCGCAGCCTTACACCGCTCTATTGACTTAGGCGTTAACTTCATAGACACCGCCGATGTGTATGGCGATGGGCGCTCGGAGCGGCTGGTGGCGCAACTCCGCAAGGAGAGAAGCGAAACCATCTATGTGGCAACCAAAGCTGGGCGGCGGCTCGACCCACATGTGGCGGGCGGATATAACCGTGTCAACCTCACGGCATTCGTAGAACGTAGTTTGAAGAACCTCAACACCGAAGCCATTGACCTGCTGCAATTGCACTGCCCACCCACTGAGGTCTTTTACATGCCTGAAACTTTCGGCGTATTAGATGACCTTGTGCAGGCTGGCAAACTTCGTTACTACGGTGTGAGCGTGGAAAAAGTGGAAGAAGCGCTCAAAGCCATGGAATATCCGAATGTGCAAACGGTGCAGATCATTTTCAATATCTTCCGGCAGCGTCCAGCAGAATTGTTCTTCCCCGAAGCCATACGCCGCAAAGTGGGCATTCTCGCACGCGTCCCGCTCGCCAGCGGATTGTTAACCGGAAAACTCACAGCCAAATCTGCTTTTGAAAAAGATGACCATCGTGCTTTTAATCGTCATGGCGAATCTTTTGACCGCGGCGAAACCTTCTCAGGTGTAGATTACGAAACGGGTTTGCAAGCTGTTGAGGAATTGCGTGCGCTCGCCCCCGCAGGTTGGACGATGCCGCAATTTGCCTTGCGCTGGATCCTAATGCATGAAGCTGTCACTTGCACCATCCCCGGCGCGAAGAACCCGGCTCAAGCGGAGGATAATGTCAAAGCGGCAGACCTGCCGTCCCTGAGCCCAGAGGCGATGGAAAAAATTCGCAGCGTATACGAATCACGTATCCGCAGTCTCGTTCATAATTACTGGTAAAACAAAATCCGACCTATAGAGGTATTTGATGATCTATGCTGAGGTTGAAGGGATAAAAAAGCCAATTGCCCGCGTTGTGCAAGGCACTACCATGTTGGGCAGTGATTTGAATGAAGGAGAAAGTTTTTCTCTTTTAGATCAAGTATATGAGTTTGGCGGTAACACGCTCGATACGGCGCATGTGTATGCGGGTGGAAACAGCGAACGCATCATTGGAAAATGGATGGAGGCTCGCAGGCTGCGCGAGAAGATGACCATCATTACCAAAGGCGGAGCACACTCCGAAGACCGCCGCAGGATGACATCTTTTGATGTTACCTCCGACCTGTTCGACTCACTGGCGCGCCTCAAGACCAGTTATATTGATCTTTACCTGCTTCATCGTGATGACACCAATCTGCCGGTAGAGCCGATCCTTCATACGCTCAACGAACATTTACAAGCGGGGCGCATTCATGCCTTTGGCGCATCGAACTGGTCTCACCAACGGTTGGAAGCGGCAAATACATATGCCAAAGCCAATGGGCTGAAGTCTTTTGTGGCGAGTAGTCCGCAGTATAGTTTGGCAGACTCTCATGCAGAGCCCTGGCCCCTTTGCCTGAGTATCAGTGGAGAAGCAGGCAACGAAGCGCGAAGTTGGTATGCAAAAAATAATATGGCGGTGATGGCATGGTCACCGCTCGCAAGCGGATTTTTCTCCGGGCGCTTCCAACGCGATAACCTGCACACATTCGGCGCACGCGAATGGGACGAAGTGGTTGTGCGGACGTATGCCAAAGAAGCAAATTTTCAACGCCTCGACCGTGCCGCGACATTGGCAAAAGAAAAAGGGGTCACAGCTGCACAGATCGCTCTGGCATTCGTGATGAACCAACCCATGAATATGTTTTCTGTAGTCGGTTCCCATAGTATTGAAAAATTTAAAGCAAATATTGAAGCTGCCGAATTGAAACTAACAAGCCAAGAGTTGAAATGGCTTGACCTGAAAGTAGAAAATCTATAATGAGCAAACAAACCCTAAAAAACAATTTTTTTGAGCTCGAATACCTCACCCATTCTTTGCGAATTTCCGGCTTGACCCCGCATGGGAAAACCAATTTACTGGCTGATCTGAGTCACCAACCCGCTGTGCCTACCCCTTATGGCGATTTTTATTTCCGTGGCGGGCATCGCTTATGGCACGCGCCCGAAGCCATGCCACGCACCTATGTACCCGATACAGGTGAAATAAAAATCACCGACATTCCGAACAGTGTTGTGCTCGAAACCGAGACAGAGCCCGGTGCAAACATCCGCAAACGGATTGAAATTCAACTTGCAACAGACAAACCAGCTCTCACCCTCACCCATACGCTTTTCAATGATGGTTTGTGGAGCCTCGAACTCGCCCCTTGGGCAATCACTCAATTTCGATTAGGTGGAGTGGCAATCTTGCCCATGCCCACTGAAAAAGTGGATGATGCCGCGCTGCTCCCCAACCGCCAAATTTCTTTCTGGACCTACACCCGCCTCAACGACAAACGCCTAAGTCTGCGCGATGAATTCAGCCTTTTTCACGCCGAGTCTTCTTTGCCGCCTTTCAAGATGGGCTACTTCAACCCGCATGGCTGGCTGGCATATTATGTGGATGGTGTGCTCTTCAGGAAAACGTTCAACGCAACGACAACTGCAACCTTCCCCGATAACAATTGCAATGCTGAGCTTTTCTGCAACGATGAATTTGTGGAATTGGAAAGCCTGGGTCCGCTAACCAAATTGGAGCCCGGTTCCTCCGTTCAACATCAAGAGATATGGGAAATCCTTGACGCAAACGCATTACCTCAAGAAATTCAGCAAATGATTCTGAAATAATCCGTCCTAGAAAAATTTTGGAGCATGCCCGGTTAGCGTAAGAAAACGTTCCAGTTCAGACTTCGACAAAACCAAAGTTGCCGTGTTAACCAAGGGATGGCAAAGAAAGTTCTCTGCCTGCCAAATTTCGTTGTCGATCCACAATTCGACGACATGCTCAGTATCGTTTGCCAAGCCCATCATTGTCACTGAACCGCCAGCCACGCCCAGAAGGCGCTGCAAGTTCTGCTCCGAGGCAAACCGCAAATGTGGGACGCCAAACAGTTCCGAGAGTTCATCGAGCCGAACCATCTTCTCACAAGCCGTCACTGCAAGGAAGAAGCGGCGGGCTTTTTTGTCACACAAGAAAAGGTTCTTGGTGCTGACAGCTTCCACGCCAACATGATGGGCATCCGCTTCGGCGCAGGTGAAAACAGCAGGATGTTCCATGCGAGTATAAACAAAAGAATTGGCGTTCAAAAATTCAAGGAAGGTATTTTCAGATTCGATCATACGCGATAGAGTCGGCATGATACCGCGAAAGTCTCGTAATAGCGAGCCCAACTCTCCCCTTAGATTTAACAATTACAGTATGCACTTTGTGGTACATTGTCTCTAACTTTTCCCAAGGAGCCCAACCATGGAACAAAAAGCTGGTGCACAGATCGGTAAACGTGCTTTTATTCAATCGCTGGTGATCTTGTTCGTTTTAATGATGGTCGCGGGCATATTGACCCTCGCCATCCCTTCGGGTCAATATACCCGCATCGAAGTAGACGGACGCGAGACAATCGACCCAAATTCATTTCAACTTACAGAACGCCCAAACTACCCTATCTGGCGTTGGTTCATTGCTCCAATCGAAGTTCTTGGCAGTGACAGCGGCTTGACCGTAATCGTCATTATCATTGTACTGTTTTTTGCCGGTGGTGCCTTTGCCGTCATGGACAAGACCGGTACCTTGCGTGCTTTCATCGGTCGCATCGTCCGTAAATACAGCGGACAAAAATACACCTTGCTATGGATGGTTTCACTATCCTTCATGTTCCTTGGCGCAACTTTGGGAACATTTGAAGAGGTTGTGCTATTAGTCCCCGTGATGATCGCGCTCTCATATTCATTAGGATGGGATGCGCTGGTTGGTTTGGGGATGTCTATTTTGGCAACGAATATGGGCTTCTCGGCTGCAATCTCCAACCCGTATACCCTTGGCGTTTCTCAGCAATTGGCAGGGTTGCCCCTTTTCTCGGGTGCCTGGTATCGCATTATCATCTTTGCAGTGATTTACTTTATCTTCATGTGGTTTTTGTCTTCTTATGCAAAAAAGATCGATAAAAATCCAGAACTCTCTCTGGTACACAAAGAGGATAACGCCGAGCGTGAAAAATACAAAAGTATGGAAGATGCCTCCTTCACCGAAGATAACCCCAAACAAAACCGTGCCATGAATTTCTTCGGGTTCTTCCTAATCTTTATATTCATTGTGATGTTATCTGGTCCCTTCGTGCCTGCAATCTCAGATTATGCCTTACCCATTGTAGGCATTCTCTTTTTGATCGGTGGTTTGGGGGCAGGCTTTATCTCTGGGGCAGGCGGTAAAACCGTCTGGCAAGGATTAATCGAAGGTTGGGGCGGTCTCGCTCCATCCGTGCCGCTCATTCTGATGGCAGCCAGCATCCGTTTTATCATTGATAGCGGTGGTGTAACCGATACCATTCTGCATGCAGCCGCAGACCCTTTCCAACAGCTTGGAGCTTTCCCTGCCGCCTTAGTTGTTTATGCCCTCGCATTAGGGATTGAGTTCTTCATCGCCTCCGGCTCCGCCAAAGCTTTCTTGATGATCCCTATCGTTCTCCCCCTCGCAGACTTGATCGGTGTCACCCGTCAGACTGCAGTTTTGGCATATATCTTTGGCGATGGCTTTTCAAACCTTGCCTACCCCACCAACCCAGTCTTACTCATTAGCCTTGGTCTCACCGTAGTCAGTTACCCCAAATGGCTGCGTTGGACAGCAAAACTATGGCTCTGGGTGATTCTAGCAACTGTGACCTTTTTAGGGATTGCCGTTGCGATCCATTTCGGTCCGTTCTAAAGCAAAAAAGCCTGCACATGTTGTGCAGGCTTTTTTATATCAAACGAGCCATTTTTCCAAAACTTCACGCATAGACTGTAAAGTAATCGGCTTGCTCAGGTAATCATCCATGCCTGCTTGCAAACAAAATTCACGGGTACCTATCATTACATTTGCAGTGACTGCAATAATAGGAATATGTCTTGTTGTCCCCATCTCATTCTCGCGGATCAATTTTGCAGCAACCGTTCCGTCCATAACAGGCATATTCATATCCATCAGAACAATGGAATATTCATCAGGCTGGAATTTCAACAACTCGACCGCTTCTTTCCCATTGGTAGCATAACTGGCATTCAAACCTAATTCTCGTAGTTGAAGCGAGATCAAATCTCGGTTAAGCAAGTTGTCTTCTACGATAAGTGCTGGTTTCGTCACTACAAATGGCAAATGGTCTTTTTGTCGAGACGTCTGCTTTTCTGTAACCACTTCGGTCGTTTCATTTATTATGGTTAATGGCAAGCTAAACCAAAAAGTGGACCCCTTCCCTTCCAATGTCTCAAAACCGATTTCTCCATGCATAAGATCAATCAAGCGTTTTGAAATTGCCAGCCCCAAACCAGACCCTCCATGGCGCCGCGTCTGCGAATCATCTGCCTGAGTAAATGGATTAAATAATTTCGGCTTCACTGCATCAGGAATGCCAAGTCCTGTATCTTGGACTGTAAACGTGGTCATCATTACATCTTTGATCTGCGAACTTGAGAGTGTGACAAAAACAGCGCCTCCACGCTCTGTGAACTTGATGGCATTGCTCAAAAGGTTGCTCAATACCTGGCGGATTCGCCCCGCATCTCCTAACACAAGTGTTTGAACATCGGGCGGAACATTAACAGAAACATTGATGTTCTTTTGCTGTGCTTTAGGGTTAAAGAGCTTCATGGTTTCCATGATTACTGAGGCCGGATTAAACGGCGCAGGATGGATTGCCAACTTTCCAGCTTCAATCTTGGATAAATCCAAGATGTCGTTTAATATCGCTAATAAATTCTGGGTGGATGCTTCGATAACATTAGCAAATTCTCTTTGCTCTTCATTTAGCTCAGTATCTAATAATAACTCGCTCATCCCTAAAATCGCGTTCATTGGTGTTCGAATCTCATGACTCATGGTTGCAAGAAAAGCGCTTTTCAAATAAGAAGCTTCAAGTGCCCGGTCACGTGCATCTGCCAATTGAATATTTGTCTGCTCAATTTCATCAGCATACTGACGTAATTGCTTTTCCATGGTTAACCGTTCTGTTAAATCAGTTACCACAGTGATTGCACCTTTATAATTGCCATTCACAATGCGCGGAACACCGGTAATCAAAGCATAAACAATCTTATTGTTACGCCCAAGCAAACGGGTTTCATAGGTTGTTACACTGCCCAAAGAGCGTTTTACTTGAGCATTTAGCAAATTCCAATGATCTTCTGGGAGGGTAAAGTCATAGGGTGTTTTGCCAATCAATTCTGAAGGCTCATAATCCAACATCTGCGCATAAGAGGGGTTAACAAATTCAAAGCATCCATTTTCGTCCGTAACAGTTAATCCCTGCCCCATTTGATTGGTAAGAGTTCGAGCAAAATCCCGTTGTTGTTCTAATTCCTCTTCTGCTGCTTTGATGGGGGTAATGTCGTACCCAATTCCGATTACCAGGTCGCGTGGACCTTTTGTGTCAGACAACATCAACCAACGCCAGGAGCCATCTTTATGACGTACATGATGTTCATATGGTTTGCCATCTACATCTATTTTTCCGGCTGCCGCCTTACGGATATACTCCTTCTCTACTTGCACATCTCCTCCAGAGATGCGCTCAATCTCCCACCAACCCTCTCCTAAAATCTCATCAGGACGATATCCAAGAAGGTTTGTCACAGAAGGACTGATGTAGACGATCTCAGCATTGCTATTTGCAACCATCACCAAATTACCGATCGAATTCAAAATCTCGTCAGATAAAGCGAGCCGCGCTTTCTCTTCTTCTCGATCAGTAACATTGAGGGCATACATGTCCACATATTCTTTTGTAGGTGCTGGAGCAAAGACACAAGAATACGACCGCTCCTCATGCTGAATAATGGACACTACTTGTGTTTCGCTATCAATTACCTGTTGCAGGGAATTCACCCAAGCAGTAGGGATATTCTGATCGTGATGCCCAAAGCTCTTCAACATCTCTTCCGCGCTGGTATTGGAAAAGATAATCTTCCCATCAGGGCTGATACGGAAAACAGGGTTTGGGTTCTCACCTGAAGCAATTGCCGTGGATCGGAAAAATTCTTCATTATGTTTTTCCATGGCAAGGTCTCGCAATGAAGCAATAGCGATCCATTTGCCATCCAATTCAGCTTTACCAATGGAAATCTCCACTGAGAATTCTTCACCATTCTTGCGTTGAGCAGTTACAGAACGATATTTTCCCATCTTACGATGAGAAGCGTTCTCTTCAAGAAATTGTTGAAATAGTTTGGAATGTCTACGTGCAACAGTTTTGGGCATGAGTGAGTTTATCTTTTTCTTTAGCAATTCCTCTACCGAACAGCCAAACATCTCAGCAACAGACTCGTTGGCACGAATGATCTTGCCAGTTTCGTCAAATACCAACAGGGCATTCCCACAAACAGACATCAAGAGGTCAAGCATGATGTATTACCGCCTGCAATAGGGTGCGTGCTTTCTCATGCAAAAAGTTATGCCACATGAGCGCAAGAAATAACACACCCATTACCACTACTTGCACATATACAACTTGCGCCAAGGAGTTATGAAAATAAATAATGCCGAATACTTGAGCAAGCCCTGCCGCTATGGCAAAGCCTGTCTCACGCCCCATCCCCAGTGACAAGCGATAGTTAATCACTACATTCGCCATGGCGTACAATGAAGTTGCCAATGCATACATCCATAACAAGCCAGCAATATTCAAATACTTTTTGCCAAACAAAACCAAAACTACCCAATCTGGCACAAGCCACGTCAACAATACGATTGGCAAAGAAACACCTGCCACAATCCCCAGAGATACCCATAACAAATAGGCATGCGGCTCACCCATCTTTTGTTTTTGCGCCACAATGGGAAACATCGTCGTCACAACCGACCAAGTAGCAAAAAATACAATACGTCCAATCAAAGCCAATGCAGCGTACTTCCCAGCTTCGCTCGCCTCAAAGAAGCGCTTCACCAAGATCACATCGCTATTGTTGATAAGAATTTGTCCCAGCTGAGAAACCAGAACGGGTGCAGCAAATGCCAGCAATTCGGCACGCATTTCTTTAGAAATGTTTTCTTGTGAATCCAATCCTACTACTGCAGAGCGCGCCACCAACCAAGTGAATACGAATGACAAGCTGATGCCGATCACAGCTCCATTGACCGAAAGCCCCAAAGCGACCAGAAGGATGCTGACCAACAAACGGCTCCACATCTCGACTTGATAACTGATTGCCAAAACTTTGAAACTGGTGCGCCCCTGAAGCATTCCACGTTCAACAGCCTGCAACATGCTGAAAGGAAGTGCGGCTCCAAAAATTACAAAAGGAAGCGCAGATTGTGTATGGAAGAAACCCTTCAATGCGGTAGCAAAAATGGCAAAGAGAACTGTCAGTGTGAGCCCTACCCCCAAGGCGCCAAACCAAATAAAACGTCGAAGGGAGGCGAGGGTTTTGTCATCTCCATCAGCTGTATGAATGGCAGAATAACGCGCAGCGGTCATCTGAATAGGTGCGGTGAGGAAGGTTACGACCAAGAGCAGTGTGACAATAAGCGAAAGATCTGCAAACAAGGAGGGACCTAACCAGCGACCCATGATGAGGTTATAGATGTAATTCCCTGCATTGACAACGGTCATGCTGAGCATAAGCAATGCACTGGCAGATGCCATTTTGGAACGAAGAAGTTCTTTGAGTTTATTCATGAGGGAGTAAATTTGCTACCACCTCCAACACAGTTTTAGAACTGGCTGGTTTGGTAAGAAATGCTTGAATACCCAACCCTTCAGCACGCAGACGTTCATCGTCATCGCCACTCCCTGTGAGGATTATTACGGGCAAGCGGGAATACTGCGGCATGGAGCGGATGTGCGTTAGTAGGGTGATTCCATCCATGCCCGGCATGGAGACATCAAGAATCGCAAGGTCGGGAGTATTGGAGGTAAGCCAGATCAATGTGTTTTCGCCATCAGCGATAGCAGCACTTTCGTAGCCTGCTTTATTAAGGGTATACGTGAGGATGCGTTGATTGTTAGGCTCATCATCCACGACAAGAATTTTTGCTTTGCTCATATTAAAAACCTCTTGGTACGATATCGCCTTTTTCAATAGAAACAAAAACCTGATCGAACTTGGTCAGCTTGAGTATGCGTGACGCAGCCTCTTCACGGGGCCAGACAAGACGCACATCGCCATTCTTGAGGCGGGCACGTTTGAGAACACTGACAAGCACTGCCAACCCAGCCGAGTCCAGCATGGCAACATCAGTTAGGTCAAATACAAAATGGTTGAATTCATCAGCAATGTACGCGTCACAAGTTTTTCGGAGCGCCGGTGCTTCAAAGGCATCGAGCCTGCCTTTTAGAGTAATGGCAGCGATCTTAATGACTTGTTCTGTAGAATTAATTTCGAGTGACATAGTTACCTCTTTCTCTTGGTTCTGTTATTTCAAATTCTTGATAAGCGTCCAAATATTCTTGCCCTGCACTGACTCGTAGCGGATGTCATCCATCAATGAACGGATGATCGCCATGCCATAGCCACCTTCGGCAAGGTCTTCGGGATTCGGCATATGAACATCTTCCATTTTTATACGAGCAGGCAAGCCAGTATCTTCAGTTTGCAAGAAAATTTGCCCATTCTTGCTTGCCATACGCACTGTAATCTGCCCGTTCAAATTCCCTTCGTAGGCATGGTCAACAAGGTTTGTAAGTAGTTCTTGTAAGGCAAGTTCACACAAGCCTGCTATTTCTTCTGAAACCCCGCTCTGATGTAAATTTGTACGGAAGCGTTCGCATGGCTGGCGAATATCTTCATAATTGGCGTGAACAGTTAGACTGTCATTGAACATGATCTGTTTCTCGTTTGGTTTTTCAAATTTAAGAACAATAATGGTGCGGTCATCATCTTGTGGATGTGTTTCGCAAAAAGCATTCACATCGTTTAATAGGGCTTCGGCAATTTGTTTGGAAGGTAGTTGGCGTGAAGCGCACAAGATATTCTTCATACGCTCGTAGCCATACATCTCCCCTGCCAGGTTTCGAGATTCAGGGAAACCATCTGATGCGGCAACGAAAAGGTCACCGTGTGCCAGGCTTAAACTTTGAGTGGTGTACTCCACTGTATCCAAAATACCGACGGGAATATCTTGTGCTTCTAACAGAACAGCATCGCCATTAGCGGGCATATAGTAAATGGGACTTTGACCGGCATTACTAAAATGCAGTTTGCAATTTGCACAGTCCACCATGCCCAACATCACCGTGGTGAACATACCCACATTTGAAAAATCAGACGCCATATCATGGTTGAGGCGATCTAACACCTGATGCGGATGATCAAACGGCATATTTCGTGAGGCAGCTTTGATGATCGTATGCGCCATACTCATCAGTAAAGCGGCGGGCATGCCTTTCCCTGTAACATCGCCCAAGGAAAAAACCAACGATTCAGCAGAACGGTCGATCACATCAAAAAAGTCACCGCCCACTTCAAAGGCAGGCATAGATGTGGCAAAAATATCTACCCCGTTCACTTGTGGAATGATTTGAGGCAGTATTGCTGTTTGAACCTGGCGAGCAATGTCCATTTCAGTTTCAAGCCGGGCACGTTCCACGGCTTCTTTATGAAGCATGGCATTTTCAAGCTGCGCACCAATATGACCAGCAATAGCTTTAGCCAACTTGATATCGGGTGTCGTAAAAAAGCCTGTTTTATTGAAAAGTCCCACGGCGGCAGAAATTTCATCGCGCACTGGCAACGTGACCATCATGACATTCTTCAAATTTGCCGGTAACGTTTCAGAGTCCTTAAACACGTGGCGATTGGGGTCCCGTAAGTACAAACTGGCTGCCGCCTCGGCATGTGACGGGTATAATGGGTTTTCTGAAACTTGATGAACAATGGTTTGCTTGCCCTTTTCTTTCAACACTACAAAGCCGCCATCCACATCCATCAAATGCTTGGATTGTTGGATAAGCAGATCAAGTAACTTGGGCATATCCAAAGTGCGGCGTGTGGCTTGCGTTAACTCATACAACGCCACAAGTCGGTCTTGAGTTTCCACTAGTGCCGCAGTAAGGTTTTCCAGATCAGTATCTGCTGTAAGCAGGCTGGAAAAAATATCCAGCATGGATTCCGCCGTTGGCACCCATCGCATATCGGTAACCCCAAAAATATGCAGGGATAACCCTGAAGAGAGCGATGTCACCTCAAGCGACGGCTCACGACCAGACATTGAATCTGGGCAGCCAATCAGAACTTCATCTCCCTTTCGCAGTTGCACACAAGTTGCACCGACTCGCATCCAACCAGATGCCAGGGATTTGAAACTCTCACGGTGTTTAGTAGTGATCTCAGGGAGCACTAGAAACCTTTCGCTGCTTCTTCCTCAGTGGCGAAGATATCAAAGGCTTTGTCTAACCGGGTCAATTCAAAAATGACGCGCACTGGCTGTTGCAACGAACAGACATGCAAATCACCGTTCTTTTCTCGACAAAGTTTGAGTCCGCGCACCAAGGTGGAAAGCGCAGTTGAGTCAATGAAATTCACGCCTTCCAAATTAACAATGATCTTTACATTGCCAGCCTTGGTTTGCTCTGCCAACCAGGTATTGACAGGTTCCACCTCGTGCGCATCAAAGCGACCTTTAAGCTTCAATACAGGCAGGGTATTAAGGGATAACTTGATAAGTTCCATATGTCTCCTTGGCTTTACTTTTTCTTCAATAATTCTTCAAAATGAATCAAATACCAATCCACCACTTCTGTAATGGGCAAGCCATTTGCGGCGGTGTAATTGCGTAAGCCGATCTCTTTCTGTCGTTCAGGGTAATCAATCACCTTCGCAATCGACTCCGCCAAACTCTCTGCACTGGTTGGCTCAAAAAACTCAGCATCATAGCCTTCTTCCAAAACCAGCTCGGCGAAGTCACCTAAATTTGGTAAGACCACTGCCTTGCCATAACCGCCCGCCTGATGCAACACACCCGAACTACCCGTTGTCGATGTGTATGGAAATGCCACCACCCATGCTTCGCCAAAAATGCGCGGAACATCCTCTTCCGTCACATAGCCTGTGTATTCCACATTGGGCACATGAGCATACTTTTCACGTACTCCTTGTAAATACCCAGCGGCATTGGGGCTATCCGTCCCGGCAATAACCAGGCGCATATCCGGACGATTCTTCAACAGCTCGGCATGTGCTTCCACCAACAAGTCAACGGTTTTATAAGTGCCAAACTTTCCAAAGGTCATTACCGTTGGGCAACCGCCCGGCATGGTGCTAGGTTCAGTATTCGTTGGTTCTTCAAAAGAACCATGCGGCGCAAGCAATACATTCTGCGCCTCATATTTGCTTTCCAAAATCTCCACATATTTCGGAATGGTCACGGCAACCCAATCGGCTTTCAAAATAAAACGCGTTACGATATTTCCAAACAAGCGAATGATGGTTTCAAGAATGGGGTTGCTTCCAAACCCTGCAGATTTCAAATTGACCGTCTCCATGATGTTATGCAACAGCACCACCACCTTGTAGCCGCTTAATTTCAATATCCATGGAGTAAGCAAACCTAAAGTAGCTGGCACTTTTTTATCGCCGAATGAAGCAAATTGAATGTTGAACAAAACGATATCAGGATTTGCTTCGCGTACAGCGTTGCGAATACGAAGGACATTGTCAATGGCGTTGAACTTCCAACATGGCACGCTTCGCACCGGAACTTGAGCCGGATTCTGCTCCGAGGAATATTCCTGTCCCTCAGGCAGTTCATCCAATAACAGGACAACTTCCTTTACAGTTTCCACCTTCGTCTTCAAAAAACGGATGAAATGATAGGCATATTCGTTCAGTGAACCTTTGGAAGGCGGGTGTGTCGTAACAATCGCAATTCGCATAAAATTCTCCATTCGTCATCAAAAAGACGCTCTATCGATAAACACCTTTTAAGTCATTCATCTTGACCAACATCAAGTCACGCAAGAAGCGTTGTACTTCCTTACGCGTGTCCACCTTAGAGCCGGGCGCATCAATCCATGAAACTGGCACTTCGGCAATCTTGTAACCATATTTCGAAGCAAGATACAAAATCTCCAGATCGAACGAGAAGCCCATAATCGTCTGTTTGTGATGCAGCTTTTGTGCGGCATCGCGGGTGTACATTTTGAAGCCGCACTGCGTATCTTTGACCGGAATAAAGAAAATGTATTTCACGATCCAACGCAAGCCATTGCTCAGCACCTGCCGCAAAAGAGACTTCTTGCCTTCTTCGGCACCTTCTGCCGCCCGCGAACCGACCGCCACATCGAAGCCTTCTTTCTCAAGCTTGGTCAGCAACTTGCTTACCTCTTCAATCGGCGTGGAGTTATCCGCATCTGCAAAGAGGACGTACTGCCCGCGAGCCGCCAACATGCCGCGTTGTACGGCGCTGCCTTTGCCGCCGTTCTGCGGCGCAATCAGCACTTTCATATTGGCTAGCTTCAAATCCTGACACAGTTCCACCGTATCATCCTTTGAGCCGTCATCTGCAATCAACAACTCCCATGGGAAGCCCAAATCTGAAACGTGCGAAGCGATGGCACCAATGGTGGCAACGATTCGCTCGCGCTCGTTATAAGCAGGGATCACAATAGAGAGTTTTGGCTCTTCTTTGATAGCTTCGGTTTTCCATTTGGCATAATTTTCGTAGGGCATACAATCTCCTTTTTATGCAACAAAAATCCAATTAACAAAAATCACCACAAACACACCCAACAAGGTAGCGAAGGTGAAATTAAAGACACGATCAACACGGTCGTCACGCCCCCACCATGCCATCATCATGTAAACAGGGAATTGCGTCAGCAAATAGCGGATGACACTTCCAATAGCGCTGGCGGATGGGACGAACAACATAATAAGGACGAAGATGGCATATCCCTCACCGAGCTTTAGCCAAATGAAGGGCACCATCAATAGGAAGAACAGATAAAAAGAAACATTCCAAAACTGAGTTAGCCAGCCTTTGTTGATTTCGCCTGTCATTAACGAAGTCAGGCTTTTCTTCAAAACAGCCAGCGGACCGATATTCTCGCGCCCCCATGCCGCCTGCACCTCAATAAACGCCAGCGGACGGTCGAAGTTGATTTTGAGGAAGAAGATAAATACCAGCATGCCCAACGGAATCAACGAGATGGTAACCAGATCAAACCAATGCTGCTTGAAGCCGTTCCACAAATTGAGCCAGGTTTGTTTTTTATGCATGGAGAGAAACGCCCAGCCTTGAGAACGCATCCATTCCCAAACGCAAAGTGCCCACATCAAAATGCCAAGGTTACGCGTGGCAGCTGTCAGAATGCCAAAGACCGCCGCCCACATCCACTGATGTTTGCGGGCAAAGTACATGGTGGCGACAGAAAGGAACACGAACATGCTCTCGGTGTAAACCGAAGAGAAAAAGAACGAGGTGGGGAAAAAAGCCAGATAGTACACCGCACGCTTGGCGGAGTCTGAGCCGAGCTCAAGTTCTGTCAGGAGATAGAAGAAGATCAATCCGCCGAGAAATGCCAAATTGCTGACAATGAATCCAGTCAAGATCAAATTGCCACCCAGGAATTTTGCGGCTACTTGCATGGTCATGGGGTAAAGTGGGAAGAAAGCCACGTTGCTTTGTTGACCCGGGCGAAACCAGTATCCATTGGTGGCAATATCTACATAATATTGGCTATCCCATTTTGCCCACATCGAAAGGAAAGGGCTGTTCTCGTCTGCGATCCAATGACCTTCTTCGGTCGGCAGCATCGTATCGCCGAGAATGCCAGTACCAAAGATGAGTGTGCGGCTAAGCACGAATGCCAACAATGGAATGGTGATCCAATCTGGCAGGCGTTTCATTTTTCCACCTCAAGTTTCACATCTTCAAATGTGACCTTGCCGCCATACGCAAGCAGACCTACCCAACCTTCTTGCGCAGAGATAGCAACATCCTTTGTAATCTCTGCATCATTGATATAAATACTGAGAGTATCAAGTTTGACTACCAGCTTGAGCGTGAATGTTTTTTCTGTTCCTTCAATAGGTGCAGAGCCTTGCCCTTTGAATTTGCCTTCATCATTGATGCTGCCCCACCAAATGCCTTTACCGCCATCTTTAAGGCGCACAATGTATGAATTGTTTTTCGAGCCACGTTCGCTCATGTGGATGATGAAGCCGCCACCCGAATCTGCTGTGTTGGGTAAAGTGATCTTCGCGCTAACTGTGTATTCCGAGGCTTGCACCCCTGTGTTCCAGACATAATCTGAAACATCGGTTACGGTTTGAATAGCTTGATTATTTTCAATCGTCCATTTGCCGCTGACAATGCGTTGATCGGTAAAACCATCCATGCTGTCGTACGTGCCTTTGAATACGGCACCTACTCCATCGACTGCCACTTCGTCATAGATCACGTGTGTACGTGAAGTAACCAAGCCAAAATAGCCGGAGGAATAACCAGATTCATACGGCACCGCTTGCACGATCAAACGGTCATCAAGATAAATGCCAAATGATTTTTCTCCACCCACCACTCTCAATGTATGGCGGTCTGCACCCGCATTCGGAACATCGGCATAGCCTTGATTTTTATACACACCATTTTCATCGAAGTAGCCCCACACAATCGCATTATCGCGCTTGTCAGAATAGCGCACCATTGAAGCGCCCGCGAGACGATCGGTATTTGGCATATTGAAGAGAATGCCCCCACCACTGCCTTCTACATGTGAAAAGCCGGTTTGAATGCTAAAGTTTTGGAAGGCGGTCTTGGTATACACTGCTGCAAAATCGAAGCCATCCACTTTGGTTTGTTCAAAGTTTCCGTTCGCAAACTTCCAATCGCCATTGATGACTGACCAGCCTGCGTCCGCTAGTTTGCCTTCGAATACACCGTAATAAGGAGAATTTCCACCGCCTACCGCATCCATCTGTGCCGGAGTTGCCTTGGCAACCTGAGTCGGTTCCTTCGTTGGAGCCGTTGTCTGCGTCGCCTGTGGCTCAGGGGTATCTGTCACCGTCACTTGCGGCGTAGGCGTGACCTCTGTCACCGCCGCCATCGGATTCGATGTAGAGCCGAAAAGCGGAAAGACTTCTACATTCGAGAATGCAGCCGAAGAAAGGGAGGTTACCAATCCCACCGAGCCTTGAATGGACATAAGCGGTACATCGCGTGCGATCATGTCTTCATCAAGAAAAATATCGTAACTATCCGTGCCAGAAAATACCTGAATGGTATGGGTTTCGTTTTCAGGGTGAGCCACATCCAAAAATCCCTGGCGGTTAAAGACACCCTTCGAGTCGTAATAGCCCCAAATGATGGCATCGGTCTCGTCTGAGTAGCGCACCAAATGCGCTCCATTGATCGAATACGGCGATGGCATATTGAAAAGAACACCCGCACCATGTTTCTCCAAATGATTGAAGGTGGCACGAAATGTATAATTTTCGAAGGTACTGGTTTCATACCCGATGGCCGCATCGACAAACGTCGAGTCGCTTTGCACCATCTGCTGCGAAGCGATCTGCCATGATCCGCTGATGGGCACCCACCCTGCACCGCCCGGTTCCTGATCAAAATCACTGGTGTAAACCATATCACCAGGGTTTTGGTTTTCAGCAGTAGTGAGTTTATACGTATCAAAAACTGCCGAACCAAGCGCGTAAAAACCGATCATGCCGTTCTGGTAAAACAGCGGGCGGTTCTCAATCATGCGCTGACCGTTGACCTGCACCAGATACGAATTGCTATACACATACACATCCAACCGGAATTCGGTGGTGTTGAGCGTCAACGGAACCTGCGCCTGTGTGATGAACGCACCGGTCTCATCCATATACCCGGCAACCAACTCAAGCGTTTCGGGGTTGATACGGCTGATGTACACACGATGTTGTTTTGCGATCAGGTCGGGATATTGAGCATTGAACGAAAGCCCCGCCTGTTTTGTATCTTTTTTCAACGTGATAAATACGCTGGCATGATAGGGCGCATCTTCCGGCACCTTGAGCGGAATATGCATCTGCCCAGCTTCTTCTCCGCCAACTGTTTGCATCAACGTCCCGGTGCGGATCGTCCACACGCCAGATTGCGAGAACCAGCGTTTGAGATTCACATCGTCGAAGGTCTGCGTATAAGGCAACGTATAGGTCGTCACAGGTTGGTCAGGCGCAACCAGCACCTGTAATGCCACAAAAATCCCGCCAGCAGCCACCACCACACCGGCAGTGGATAACAATACGCGATTCGAGGGCAGACCAGGGATCTTTGTCCGCAGTCTGTTCAAAATAGCATTCACATGAGTAGAAAGGAAAATAAAATACTTTTTCAGCATAATAATTAATTCCATTCTAGTGAAAATAGAAAAATGCTACATTTCAGACTCGTTTTCAAAAAACTAAAGATTTTGCAAATCAACAAATACAGGTTTTCCCCCATTGTTATTTTTCGTTAACGCTACGGTTCTTCCCCTTGAATAATGACCGAGCCACAACATAAATCAGTAGGCTGCACCACCGTAACATTGGATGGCAAAGCCAGAGTCTGATAGACATCTTCAGGAATGACTAATATTCCTTCCACCAACATGGGAGCATCATTGAGCTTGTTGAAATAAATCGGGTATTTCCCTTTGGAAGCTTTCACAACCCCCAGATCAAAGAACTGATATTGGTAGTTCACCACCACAACATCCGTTGGGATCAGCATCCCTAATTCCTGATAAGTATATTTGCTCACATCCAACGGGGTGCGGCTGGAAGAAAAGACTAAACGTTTGTCGAAGAATGCCAAATTCGATGGGTCTGAAGCAAGGGAAATTCGCTGTGGTTCCGGGAAAAGCTTCGACTCCATTTCTATATCCACTGCCGAGATCGCACCACGCATCAACAAGTGATATTCGCCTTCTTCAGGTAAAGTCACATCAATACGAAACGGCGCTTCACGCGGCACCCCAATAAACCCACCTTCCAACGTACCCCACAAGCCCGGCGTGATCATATCTAAGCGGTTGTACTTACTATCCGAGAAGAACTGGAACAAGCGAAACATGGGAGAGAGATAATACGCGCTCGAAATCTGTTCTGGGTCAAATGGCAAAATCACGCTGCTTGGACGGAAAAATTGTGTTTTGTTCTTTTTCTCATACAAGTCCAAAGCCGACTCGTGCTCATCATCCGTCACCATTGTTAGCGAGTCAAATTCTTCCAAATCCCCCACCACCATTGTATGGCGCAGATCATAATAACGAGTCAGTTCCAAATTAGAAGACAAAATTCGAATAAATGAATTCCAATCTACGTCCAAATACAAAGGCACGCGTTCCGCTGTGGGCAAGTCAGTAAATTCATATAGCACATAGCTTTCGTTTTCCATGATCTTCTTCACATACGCGTCACGTGCATCCAATTCAGGAATCAGGATCTTTTCCACCTCTTTCAAATACTCTTGTCCGCCCACTGTGCTTGCCACCAATTCTTTATTAACCACAATGTATTTCAAATCCAAATCACGAGCAATATTGATCCACCATGGTTGTTGGTAATACATAGCGCGTAAAAGCAAAAAGAACTCATGCTTGTTATCTGAGTCACCTGTCAAACCGTAGTAATAACTGGGCAGGTCAAGATAATAAATATGAAACTTATCAATGAACTTATGCTCCACTCCATTAATATCAATTACTACCTTCGCCGTTTCTGTTGGTGGTAACACCACTACTTTCCCTGGCGGCAACTTCAACAGAGCATTTTTTACTTCTTTCAACGGTCCAACCGGATACGGCGTCAGAAACTGGTTGAAATCTCCAGAGCTAAACACAATACGATACGACTGGTTGGAAAAAAGCGGGAACATAAACAACACCGCCATAATCAAGGGGATGAAACGCCCCGCCTCTTTCTTCAGCGAAACCTGATTCTGCCTTCTTGATTTTTTCTCAGTCGGAAGATGTTTTCCGGTTAATATCCACACCAGCTTTGGGTACGTCGTTTGCATAAAGACATCATGCAGCCATACCAGACTGATCGAGATAATGATGCACGCCATCATAAACGTGACCAACTCAAAGCGGTGCGGAAAACGCAACACCTGGACAATTGTTGCAAACAACTTGACGATCAAATCCCCGATGCCAGATTGCAGGCTATTTGCCTTCAAACTAATAAACGCCATCGTACGATGAAAAGTCGGCAACCAGGAAGGTCCCGAATACCCCAACGTTGCCCACATTGTGAACACGGTGTTCACATAGAGAACCGCCATCAAGGCTTGTAAATTTTCATTATTAAATATAGATCTTCTTGCCCGTGCATACAACCAAGGGGTAAACATCAACACCATATAAATGATGTTCGAGTACCGCGGCGTTTTTGCAAGATAATCGCCTGTGAATTCCTTATCCATAATACCCGCCATATCGAATGCAAGCACATGCTGAAGCGATATGGAGGCATCTTGAATAAAGTAAAAATCCCCGGGTACGGTTTCAGAAAGGTTGGGAACACCGCGTAAAGCATAGAATTTTACAAACAAGGCATAAGGCAATAATGTGCCCAACCCCAGCATGACAAATGCCCCGATACAACGCCAAAAGCGGACTTCAACGAACAGCCTGCGCCAGTCTTTCCATAAGACCTTCAATCCGCCCCACCACGTGCGCGGACGATAAACATTACGCCACGATCCATTTTTATATACCGTAATACCATCCAAAATAATGAGGGTAAGAACGGTAAATGCCATGTACAAGGCAAATAGGACTAAATAATGAACAGCCGGGTTGAACAACGTGATAATACAAGCGAACAGAATCGGCTTGTACGGATTTTTTTGCGGAAATATCAAACCATAGGTCATCAGGCAAATCGAAATTAAACACATCGAAAAGCCAAGAATGAGCGTATAAAAATGCGTGATCTTGGCATATGCCATCACTGTAAAAATTAGCAGCACTGGGGCAGCACTTAATTGGTAAATTACTTCTGGTTTATAGTGCGGAAAGGAATTTTTTAAGAGCCAGGCAACTGACAAATACGCCAAATAGGTCATCAAAGGGATGACTGTAGGTATCGCAAAAGGCAAGACCTTGTAATACCGCACCCAGGTCGTAAGAATCGCATACCGAACCCGAAATTCATAGCCATTCGTGAGTTGATTAAACTTCCCCGCTGCCTGGTCAATGAGTTGACTATCGGGGTTGAAAAATGGGACAAGTTCATCACCATTAATCACGGCTTCCCCGCTCAAGACAAGTGGAATATTAGCAATAACATGGCGAAATGTGAAAAGGGATAGTGAAAAATAAATAATCCCCACAATCAGCGCGATACGCTGAACGGATGATAATCTCCGTTGCTTGGGAGCCGCCTCAGGAATTTCAACTGTTTCAGGCTGGGCAACCGCTTTAACTACGGCTTTGGTACGAGAGTTTGGTGTTCGGCTATTACGAGATTGCCTTGGTTTTGAGTTCATCGAAGTATGCGCCAAGTTTCATGCGCAGGTTTGTGCTGCGTTCAGTTAGGTGGATGCTAATCTTCTCATAATCAGTGAAGACAGAACGAATGTCTTTCGTGAGGTCTTCTGCACAGAAATGCTCATTGATGTTTCTTGAATACTCCTCCATCCCCAAGTAATCAACCAATTCTTGCACTTTCACGTCATACACCAACCCGTAAAAGGGTTTGCCGAGAATAGAAGAAATGACCAATGTGTGCAGACGTTCTGCCAACACCAAGTCTACACCCGAAATGATTTCTGCCGCTTCTTGTGCGGTTTGCGGATCGTGCAACACAAATGGGATCTCAGGGATGCGTTTGGAAAATTCTTTCAAAACCGAGAGATCGTCATTGGCTTTGAACTTGCTTTGCATAGGCAAGGCATGGATTTCAAGCGGTGTCTCTGCATGCAATTGTTTCAAGGAACCGGCGAGGCTTTGGAGGAAAGGTTCCCAAGCCTCGGGCTTTTCGATATCAAAATTGAGATTAAGGGCAACGCGAGTCTTATCTGATGGTGGGAAAGGCTTGGGGTTGGGAATAAAGACTTCGGGCGGATTGGCAAAGACTGCATCTGGAACGAGGTGAACTCTCAACGGGGAAAGACCAAGATCGAGCGTGGTGCGATGCGATTTTTCGTCACGCACAGAGAGAAAATCGACCTGGCTGAGAATCCAGCGAGCGAGCATTTTTCCACGAGGAGTCATTAAGGGACCAACACCGATATTGCTCATGACCACTTTTTTGCGTGCAATCTTTTTTGCAAAGGTCACGGTCGCGAGAATCATCAGCAGGGTGGAATACGGATTGCGCCCTACACTGGCATAGAGTTCTTTGATGATGCTGCCGCCGCCAAAGAAAAGTAAATCACTGGTCAGTAGATATTTGAGAAACCGCGGAAGTTCACGCGTGGTATGAAATGCCTCCATGTTGAACTTTGGGGTCATCATTCCCTGTGTGAAAGCGGGGTCGTATGAGTTGACTGCATAACGATGTTCACTTCCAAGTTGGGAAAGAAAGGTTTCCAAAAGAAGCTCATCGCCGAGGTTGAATTGTCCGTGGGTGCCGAGGAAGAGGATTTTCATAGAAGAGTTGTGTCCGTGCCTTGATAATAACGACTTCATCTATGAGAAACCCTGACAGAAAGATTGCAAAGGAAAATTATTTGCTATTTTGTTAGGGGCAAATGTTTCGGCTTTTTACAGTGTTGCTCCCTTCAAACTAAATGTAAATGTGCTACCCAGCCCCTCCCCCGCAGACTCTGCCCAAATGCGCCCGCCGTGCGCCTCGATAATATGCTTGGCAATTGTCAGTCCAATGCCAGAGCCGCCACCTGCATGGCGCGAGCGAGATTTATCTACCCGGTAAAAGCGGGTGAAGATATTGGCAAGGTGTTCTTGTGGAATACCAATGCCAGTGTCTTTGACCGAGATGTGAATTTCATTCCCATGCTGAGATGCTGAGATCAAAACCTCACCGCCTTCGGGCGTGTATTGCACCGCATTCGCCGTAAGGTTGACCAGTACCTGCATGATGCGGTCTTCATCCGCGAGGATAGGCTCAAGGTCAGCGGGCAGGCTCGAGCGGAGGGTGATGCGTTTTGCTGTCGCTTGAGGAGAAAGTCGTTTGAGGGTGGTCTGCACTAGGGTAGAAACGTTCACCGAGCGGAGATCCAAAGAATAGGCTTTGGCTTCTACACGACTCAATTCTTGCAAATCGTCCACAAGGCGCGAGAGGCGGTCCGCTTCGTGGTGGATTTGGTTGAAGGTTTCGGCATTGGCAGGCAACACGCCATCGACCAAGCCTTCCATGTACCCTTTAATAGAAGTGAGCGGGGTACGCAATTCGTGAGTGACATCGCCGATAAGTTGCCGGCGCATGGACTCTACTTGTTCAAGCTGCGCTGCCATGTGATTGAAACGGGTTGCCAGCTTTGCAATTTCGTCTAAGCCATCCACTTGCACACGTTCAGAATAATTTCCATTGGCAAGGCTCAAGGATGCATCTGCAAGGTTTTGCACTGGGGCAACAATACGACGACTCAAAAACCAACTAACCAACAATGCCACAACAACAGAAGCCACAACAGCATATGTCAGTGCATCAAACATGCTGGCACGAAAACTTTCGAACAAGGTTCTGCCATAGCCTTGTCCCTGTCCCATGCCCATACCATTCCCCATCATAGCTGCACCTTCCATCACCCCCATGTGACGATTGAATGCCGCCGGAATAGTTACCTGAATGGTAAGAACCAGAATCAAAATACCAACCAAGATCACAATGAGGTTGGCAAGAAATAATTTTGCACCAAGATGTTCGCGGATCGTTTTCATAAGTACCTACAATGGTTCATCCTCAAAGCGATACCCAACCCCGCGCACGGTGGCGATCAAAGACTCATCGCCAAGTTTTTGACGCACATGCCCAAGATGAACATCCACCACACGGATCTCGCCGAAGTATTCAGCACCCCACACTTTTTCGAGCAACTGCTCGCGCGATAAAACTCGTCCGCGATTTTCGGCAAGGGCTTTGAGCAATTCAAATTCGAGCGATGTTAACTCGATGGGGTTTTCATCGACCAGAACCGTATGCGCCCCCACATCCATTTTGACGCGTTTGAAGGAGAGCACGCTTCTTTCTGCGCTCGGGCTTGACCCCGTATTAATACGCCTCAACGCCGCCTTGACCCTCGCCACCAACTCGCGCGGACTGAACGGCTTGGTCACATAATCATCTGCTCCCACCGATAAGCCCACAATCTTATCGGTCTCATCGGTGCGAGCCGTGAGCATAATGACGTACACATCTGATTCGCGGCGCAAGCGCGAGAGTAATTCAATACCGTCTATGCCAGGGAGCATCAAGTCGAGGATGATAAGGTCTGGCTTGAAGGCGCGTGCAGCTTTGAGTCCGGCATTGCCGTCGGCAGCCGTGAAAACTTCGTAGCCTTCAGGCTTAAGATATGCACTGACGAGGTTGGTTATGGAAGGTTCGTCGTCGATTACAAGGATTTTGGTCATGGCAAGATTCTACTTCTGAATTTCATCAATAAGGGCGACCCTCCAAGATAACCTATCTCGGTTGGGGTCGCCCATGCAAATTTACGGTTTTACTTTATCCACCTCGCCTTGCAAGGCGGTTTTTATGGTTTCAAAATCCAGCCCATTGGCAGATGCATAGTCTTTGACCTTCATTGCCGGGTCTGGCATCGTTGCCCCGATAATGGACTCGATTGTTTCTTTCTGCACACCCCAAGATGTCAAATCACCAAACGTAGTCTTACCTTTGACCACATAATCTGACTCTTCTGGAATGGGTGTCGTTTCTACAACAGGTTCTGCAGAGATGGAACCAGGCATACTCAAATCTACTGTATGGGTTTGCAGGTACGCTATTTGATCTGATGTAGGGTTGCCTTGTTCAAGGAGAATATCAGCCGCAACTTGCGGCAGAACCGTTTCTTCGGCGGTCAGGTTATAGGGTAAGCCAGAATAGAAAGCCACAAACATACGTACCGAGTTAGTGCCGATCTCATAACCACTATCAAGGTACATTGTTTCAAGGTCTTTCACGGCAAAAGCAGACGGGTCGCCCTCTGTGATGCCAAAGGCTTGTGCAAGGATTTCAGGAGTCACGTCGAACGAGTTGGCGATATCACCAAATGTATATGAACCGCGAATATCTGCCGGGTCTGAAAGCCCTGCGAACTCACCTTCGGTAAAAGTTACCGGCTCTTTTGTAGACTCGGTCACCCACCACCCCATCGCAGAGGAAAATGCAATTCCGCCGAAAATTAAGACAAACACCACCAAAGCCAACGATTTAGAAGCCAGCATCATTTCACACCTCCACTGGTAAACACTACAGTTTTTGCGACCGGGCAGATCGCTTCAGACGTACATTCCAAACAGGAAATGCACTGATGATTACGAACCGTCTTAACCGTATCCACCTGAATATTCATCGGGCACATGATCGAGCAAGCGCCATCCGCTTTACAAGTGGACTCTGCCCGTTTGATGGAGAACACGCGGAAGAGATTGGTGAGTCCCAATACAGCGCCATACGGACAGGCATATTTGCACCATGGGCGCTCCACGAAAACAGAGAGTACGAGGGTCACGCCCAAAATCGCAAGCCCACTCCAGGCAACTTCGGTGCTCCAAAAATTGAAGAGCGCAAAGTATGGGTCATAAGCTTCAAAGATCAAGCTGCCACTGGTGGCAGTGACATACAGCACCCAGATCAACACAACATAGCGCATATAGCGCAACACATTATCCAGTTTGACAGGCACAAAATGATTGAAGCGGCGCTTGAACAACTTCTTGCCGATCTTGCTCACCCATTCCTGCACTGTGCCCAAAGGGCAGACCCAGCCGCAGAAGACCGGTCCGAACAGGATGGACATTAGGATGACGATTGCTGCCAAAACCAGAGAGGAGTCGTGAATCTTCTGAACAAAGAGTCCGCTGGCAAGATAGGTGTAAAGCGTTTCCACACCGCCGAAGGGGCAAACTCCATGCAGTGAAGCCGAAGCGAGAAAAGGTATCCCGCCACCGCTTTCGACCAGCGAGTGATTAAGCACAATCAACCCAATCAATAGGAAGAAGAACCATTGCACCACACGTCGAATCCAGATCGAGCGCGGGCGAAAAAGACGAATACGTTTTCCGAACAGTGTCACCATTGAAAACCTCCAAAATTGAACTGTTCGTAGTGTAGTTTTCCTCTTTACAGAGTCTTCAAAGTATTTGTAAAGATTTGGTAAAGAAGAATCCGGCGTTTATAATGATGCCCATCATGGCGAATATACAAACCAATTGGGACGTTATCATCATCGGCGGCGGCGCAGCAGGGTTCTTTGCAGCAATCCGCTGTGCAGAAGAGAATCCAAATCAACGCATACTTATTCTGGAAAAAGCCAGTCAACCACTTGGCAAAGTACTCATCTCTGGCGGAGGTCGTTGCAATGTCACGCATGCTTGCTTCGAACCTGCCAAACTCATCACCTACTATCCACGCGGGGGCAATGAACTACGCGGCGCGTTCACTCGCTTTCAACCGAAAGATACCGTGGAATGGTTCGAAGAACGCAGCGTGCGTATCAAAACCGAATCTGATGGACGCATGTTTCCGGTCACCGATGATTCAAACACCATCGCCAACACTTTGAAATTCTCTGCCAAGCAAGCGGGCGTGCGGGTTGAGTTAGGTACATCCGTTTTGAGCGTAGTGCAAAACTCAAAAGGTGGATTCAAGCTTGAGATCCAGCGAGAGGCGCAGAAGGTTTTCATCCAAACAAAAAAATTGATGTTTGCTACGGGCGGTGATCGCAAATCACAAAGTCTCATTCAATCGTTGGGGCATACTATCGTGCCGCAGGTGCCGTCGTTGTTCACGTTCAACATCAAAGACAAACGCATTGATGGCTTGGCAGGTGTGGCGGTGGAAGATGCGACCGTGAAGATGGATGGGCTCACGGCGCGCGGTCCGCTGTTGATTACACATTGGGGCATGAGCGGACCCGCCGTGCTGCGACTCTCTGCCTGGGGGGCGCGCATTTTATTTGACAAGAACTACGCTTCGCTCTTAACTGTGAATTGGCTCGGCGACTACAAACTTGATTCTGCGCTGGAAGTTTTGCAACGCAACAAAGACTGGCACGAGAACGCACGCAAGAAGGTCTCGGCACATTCGGCATTTTCGCAAATCCCGATTCGACTTTGGAAGCAGTTGGTTTATTTCATCGGCGAGAAAAACTGGGCAGATGTTTCCAAAGCAGAACTGCAAAAACTGGCGCAAGAACTCACGGCGGGCGAATATAAAATTCAAGGCAAGGGACAGTTCAAAGATGAGTTCGTCACTTGCGGCGGCGTGAGTTTGAAGGAAGTGGATTTCAAGACCATGCAAAGCCGCATCGTGGACGGTTTGTACTTTGGCGGTGAAGTGCTCGATATTGACGGCATCACCGGCGGGTTTAACTTCCAAGCCGCATGGACGACCGGTTGGCTGGCGGGCAGTGCCATGAGCGAATAAAAAAAGCGAGCGCTTGAAGCGCTCGCTTTTTTATCTAATTTTATTACTGAGTAATTTCAATCACCCAGTTGATGAAATTCGTCGTTGAGTCTCCACTGCGTTCTGCCATGGTGTGCCCTTGGTTCCAAACGGTGGCAAAATCCACACTTTCTACGCCACTGTAATTTTCAAGTGCTAAAGCAAGGTTCATCTCAACAGTAGTGGCAGTATCGCCCTGTTCAATCCCTGTTCGAATTCTCCAATAGGTTGCAGGAGTTGAGGTCTGGTAGCCTTCATAGTACGGCAAGAGATAGTACATGGGGTTGTACATATCCTGACGAGTTTGAATGCCATTGCCTAATTTATCAAGCGCTTGCACATCGGTTGCATACGCGTCCACATAGGAAGCATCCCAATCAGAGAAAGCTGCATAGGTTTGTTGATTGGCTGCCAGCAGATCAGCAAGGACAAAGTCGAAATGCAAGGCATCACTTGTATCATTCCCAAACACATCGTTCTCGCCAGCGCTGCGATCCAAGGCATCAAACGCGCCCACACTCTTGGAAGGATTCTTTTGGCTGTTGACGAACCCAGCGAGACTAGTGATCTTTACTGTATTGGTCGCGGCGTCATAAGTCACCCACTCACCATCTTTATTGAGTGCAGCGATATATTCTTCTACCGTTTGATAGGTCACTGGTTCTTCAGAACTGGCATTGCTTCCGCCAGGTCCACCTGCAGGGAAGCCACCTTCAGGAGGTGTCCCACCACCGGGCATGCCGCCTTCGGGAGGAGTTCCACCACCGGGGAAGTTGCCACCTGCCATGAAACTACTACCACTATCGGTATAAGGGAAGGTCGTATCGGCAAGGAAATTATTCAAAGAGGTTTCAACGGTGGTGACAAGGTAATCATAGTAACTACCCGCGGCGTAGACTCCGCTCGCAGACTCTTGTAACACAAGCACATTGCCATTTTCATCTTTGATACCGAGGGCGTTGATGTACTCTGCGTACGCAGCAGCCAAGTCTTTGGATAATACTGAAGTAAAGGTTCCTTCAGCACGGGTTCCAGAAGTCGAATACTGACCCATGTTCCATTCATAAGCGGCATCGGCATAATCCAAGCTTGTGATCGGGCACCATGCCATTGCACCAGTCACAGCATCGCTGATGTAATTTCCAGCCGCATCGTACATGGCTGCGCCAATCGATTCAAGGTACGGGAAGTAAAGTTCGCTATCGCCTGACGCGCCAATGATAGATGTCTGCGCGCCGCCACCACTCATACCAAACACAAAGAGGCTATCGGTGTTACCGGGGAGAATATTTTTGTTATAGCGAATGTAACGAATAGCAGCCTTCAAGTCAGTGACACCCCACGGGGTGCCGCCACTATAACTCAAGTTACCGCTGGCATCATAGCCATTGGCACGTCCGCGCATGCCAGCATATACATAAATAAAACCTGCCTGCAAGTAGCTGGAAAGACCGTCATAGCTATAAGCGGTGGGAGCTTGCTGTGCTGAGTAACCGGGTGTGTTGACAGGGAACATGATGGGCGCCGTCTTGGCAGTAAAACCGTTGAGCGTTCCAGTATCATTGATTGTAGCGGTGTATGTTCCATCGCCATTATCAGTAGCGGTCATATATGCACCGGGGACGTAAATTCCCAAGGTTTCATATTCAGTGGTTTCAGGTGTAGCCGCATACTGCACACCAATCTGCCAGTAGATATCATTGTCCGCATCGTAATTCCAGGCAGAATTGTTGAAGGCGAGCGCTTCTGCATAAGCATCATCTTTGGATGGATCAAGAACCGCCTCTTTCGTAACGACAGTAGGCTCGGTTGCTGCTTCCGTGTTTTCTGCAACCGTTGCATCTGATGTAGGCGCAGGTGTGGTACATCCCGCAATGAGTGAGCCAATCAGTGTTATCAGAAAAACTATTGAGATCGTTTTTTGTTTCATAGAAATTTCTCCTTTGTTTATTTCCTGCATTATGGCAAACGATTCTGAAGAAAATCTCAAGCCATCCTGTACATTTCCTGTGGAAAGTTCTTCAGATTTTCTTGAGAATGGCATGGTAGGATATTGCAAGAGGTTTTTATGACACAACGTATTCTGGTCGTGGATGACGACCGTTCCATTGTCAAAGTCATATCGTCTTATCTTGAAAAATCCGGGTTTCAGGTGTTGCCTGCTTATGATGGCGAAATGGCACTACATCAACTCCGCCGGGAGCGACCCGACCTAGTAGTTCTCGATCTGATGATGCCCAATCGCAGTGGTTGGGATGTGACGCGTATCGTGCGTTCAGACCCCACGCTGGCAACCACCCCCCTCATTATGCTCACCGCCCGCGTGGAAGATACCGACAAGATCGTCGGGCTGGAGCTCGGTGCTGATGATTACATCACCAAGCCTTTCAATGCGCAGGAAGTTGTGGCGCGGGTCAAATCTCTGTTACGGCGCGTGAAGTTGGATCAATCACCGCAAGCAATGCCTCACATCCTCTCACACGGAGTATTGAAACTCGATATTGATCAGCGTATCTTATTTATTGACTCACGCTCCATCGACCTGACCCGTACTGAATTCAGCCTATTGGAAGCATTCATGACCACACCTGGATATACCCTCACGCGCGACGAATTGCTAGAAAAAGCGTTAGGGTATGCTTATGAAGGCATGGGACGCGCCCTCGATACACACATCCGTAACTTAAGGCGCAAGATCGAACCCGACCCAGACAACCCAACCTATATTCAAACCATGTATGGTGTAGGCTACAAACTCGCAGGAGAAAACGCATGAATCGACTTTGGGTGCGACTTGCTTTGACGCTCAGCGGGGTGCTGTTCTTTGTATTCTTTCTTCAATTCATGTCTATCACGTTTGACAATCATCCAGTAGAACAGTCACCTATTCTTGAAACACCCGCTGAGATTCAAAAGCGTTTGTACAATTTCATGTTTCTCTCACTGGGAGTCGGCATAGTTGGGGGAATTGTCATTTCAAGAATGGTAGTAACCCCTGTAGATAAATTGTCACAGGCAGCAAAAAGGCTGGGCAAAGGCGAATTAGGCGTTCGCGTGCCGGAAAAAGGGGCAAAAGAAATCATTGAACTGGCACAAGCGTTTAATAAAATGGCTGAAGATTTGCAGCGTTCCCAAACCGCACGCCGGAATCTGGTGGCAGATGTTTCGCATGAATTGCGAACTCCGCTCACCGTACTTGAAGGCAATCTACGCGCGGCGCTTGACCATGTTTACACACTCGACGAAACCGAGGTGGCAAATCTTTATGGGCAAACCCGGCACTTGATCCGCTTGGTGAATGACCTGCGCGAAATCTCACTAGCAGAGTCAGGGCAGATGCTTTTGGAAAAAACTTCCACCGATTTCAATGTACTCATCACCGAAACCATACAGGCACTCGAACCGCTCTCGGCTGAAAAACAAATTCGAATGGAATACGAATCAACTCCCCCGTTGGAAGGAAGCGTGGATTCGATCCGCATTCGGCAGGTGCTGTTCAATCTCATCGGCAACGCCATCCGCCATACCCCGCAGGATGGAAGAATCATCATTCAAGCAAAACGGGATGCGCTGGGAATCAACGTGAGCATTCAGGATTCGGGCGACGGTCTGACTCAAGAGGAGCTTGCTTCGGTCTTCGACAGGTTTTACCGCGCCGATAAGTCGCGCAGCCGCGAAACGGGCGGCACCGGCTTGGGGCTTTCAATTGCCAAAGCCATTATCGAAGCACACGGCGGGCGGATTCGTGCCGAGAGCGATGGTCTTGGAAAAGGATGTACCTTCTCATTCATGATTCCATTTTGATTTTTCCATTGACCCACAGCGGAACCTCTCGTAAAATCACCCCTCAGAAATTATATATAATTTTGAAAGGTTACACGCAATGACAAAATATCGGGTGATGTATTGGAAGGACATCCCGCAATCGTTCACAGTGGAAGCGGATGGGCAGACCGTAAAGAAGGAACTTTCGCAAAAGGTTCAGAACAAGATCGACGCATACGCGATGGCAATCGGCGCAACATCCACAACGGATTACGCCAAGCAATACAAACGCGGACAGTGGATCGAGCGCGAAGGCTCGGCTGAAGACGTGGCTGAAGCCTTGCTGGCAGAGTTGGAAGCCGAAGCGGCGAAAGTGGAAATTCCGAAAAGAAATGAAAATGTAGGGGCGGGGTAACCCCGCCCCTACGGTGAAATTATGACAAAGAAACACAACATCATTTTGCAACCCTCCGGCAGGCGCGGACAAGTGGACGAAGGCACATCCGTCCGTTCGGCGGCGCGGGAATTGGGCGTGGAGATCGAGTCGATCTGCGCCGAGAATGCCACATGCGGCAAGTGCATGGTCTTGGTAGAAGCGGGTCGCTTTGAGAAGTACAACCTCGAGTCAAGCCAGGAAAACCTCTCCCCTGTCGGCACGGAAGAACGCGCCTATCTTGAACGTCGCCCCAAGTTATTGAAAGACAAAGGCTGGGAGATCGGGCAAGTGCGTCTCTCATGTCAGGCGAAAATCTGCGGCGACGTGCTCATCAACGTGCCTGAAGAAAGCCGCGGCAACAAACAGATCGTGCGCAAGAGTGCCAGCAACCGTGAGATCGAGGTCAAGCCTGCGATTCGCAAGTATCTGGTTTCGATGAGTCCGCCCACATTGGAGCGCCCCGTGGCAGATTGGGAACGTCTTGCTAAGGGACTGGAAACATCTATGGGACTGGTACGCGGCGGCGAAGAGAAACTTCCGCGTTGGTATGACTTTGACATTGATTACGCCTGTTTGCGAACTCTCGCCAAAACGTTGCGTGACGCAAAATGGAATGTGACCGTCACCGTGCGCAACGATAAGGAAGTGATTGCCGTGCAAGAAGGCTATCACGAAGAGAGCTACGGTGCAGCAGTGGACATCGGCTCAACGACGGTGGCGTTGTATCTGTGCAATCTACGCACCGGCGAAGTGCTGGCATCTGAATCGGAAATGAATCCGCAGATCGTGTATGGCGAAGATGTCATGTCTCGCATTCAGTATGCAATTGACCAGCCCGATGGCTTGGAGAAATTGCACAAAGCCGTCATCAGCACATTGAATAAATTACTCAAGCAGGCAGCAAAGTCTGTTCATGTTAAGTTAGATGAAATTCACGAAATGGTCTTGGTGGGCAATTCCACCATGCACCATGTTTTACTCAACCTTCATCCCAAGGATTTGGGGCTGGCTCCCTTCGTGCCGACCATTCACAAATCCGTGGATATCAAAGCGAGAGAGTTGGGCTTGCACATCAACCCCTCCGGCAATATTCACATCCTGCCAACTATCGCTTCCTTCGTCGGTGCGGACACGAGTGCGGTCATCCTCGCGGAAGAGCCGCACAAACAGGATGAGAATTGGCTGTTGATCGACGTCGGCACCAACGCGGAGTTGGTCTTGGGTAATCGCAAGCGGCTGGTGTGTACATCCACGCCGACAGGACCGGCTCTTGAAGGCGCGCACGTGGAATATGGTATGCGAGCCGCGCCGGGTGCCATTGAGCGGGTTCACATTGATGAGAAGACTCTCGAACCGAAATACAAGATCATTGGCGAAGAAAATTGGAATGAAGGCAAAGCCAAAGGGATCTGCGGTTCGGCGATCATCGACGCCGTGGCAGAAATATTCCGGGCAGAGATCGTGGACTCTCGGGGCAAGTTCAAGAAAAACTTAGACTCGAAGCGCGTTCGAGAGGGAGAGTCAGGCTGGGAGTATGTCATTGCCTGGAAGGAAGAAACCTCCATCGGACGAGACATCCCGATTACTCAGCAGGATGTGCGCCAAATTCAATTGGCGAAAGCCGCACTCTTCACCGCCGCACGTACATTATTAAAACGCATGGATTTGCAAAGCCCTGATAAAATCATCCTCGCTGGCGGTTTTGGAAGTTATATCGATAAAGAGAAAGCCATGTTGATCGGGTTGATCCCTGATTGCGAACTTCCGAATGTATACGCGGTTGGAAATGCGGCGGGCGATGGCGCTCGCATTGCACTGCTGAATATTGAAAAGCGGAATGAGATCGATGCGGTCACGCGCAAGGTGGAACGTTTTGAATTGCCCACCGACCCGGAATTCCAAAATCAGTTCATGCTGGCGACGAGTTTCCCGCACATGAGCGAGCCGTTCGAACATATCGCGCATTTGATCCCGAATCGCAAGGCGGATCCTCTGGCGAAGAATTTCATGAAATAATTTTTTACCACTAAGGAGACGAAGGGTCACAAAGGAAAAGCATTAAAACCTTTGTGACCCTTCGTGACCCTTTGTGGTGATTTAAGGAGAGCAGGTATGAATAAGTTTCTAGAACGATTAAACAGCGGGGAAATTCTGGTTGCGGATGGGGCAACCGGCTCGAACTTACAGAAGATGGGACTCAAACCCGGCAAGCCGCCCGAGGACCTCATCATCGACGACCCCGATACGTTGTTGAAGCTCGCTTCATCCTTCGCCCAAGCTGGGTCCGACATCATCCTGACCTGTACCTTCGGTGGGACTCGCATGCGTATGAAAGACTCGAAGTATCAGGATCGCACGCCTGAGGTCAACATCCGCGCGGCAGAGATCGCCCGCAAGGCAGCTTCGTTGAATAATGGTCTGGTCGCCGGTTCGATGGGACCTGTGGGCGGCATCATCAAACCGTATGGTCCACTGGATGCGGATGAGGTCAAGGCGACCTTCGCCGAACAAGCCAAAGCCCTCGCCGATGGCGGCGTGGACTTGTTGATCATCGAAACCATGTTCGCCGTGGAAGAAACGACTGCCGCCTTTGAAGGCGCGCGCTCGGTGACTGACCTCCCCATCGTCGTGTCGTTCAGCTACGACCGCGGCACACGCACCATGATGGGCGTCAAGCCAAAGGATGTGATGAAGCGTTACTCCGAGATGGGCGCAACTCTCATCGGCGCGAACTGCGGAACCACTCTCGAGAATATGGAAGCGGTGGTGAAGGAATATCAAACCGCCAAAGCCGATATGCCCTTGTGGGTCAAGCCAAACGCAGGCGTGCCGCACATGGACTTGGAGACCGAGCAAGGCGTGTACGATATGGGTCCAGAAGACATGGCGACTTACGCCAAGAAGTATATAGCCATGGGTGCGAAAGTCGTTGGCGGATGTTGTGGAAATACGCCAGAGCACATTGCGGCGATTGCGAAAGCAGTTAAATAGTAATTAGTAATTAGAGATTAGGAATTGGTTACGAGTTACATGTTACACGTTGAGTAACCTGTAACTCGTAATTTGTTTTGGAGGCTCTGATGCGTGATGAGATTTTGAAATTGTTGAACGGGGAGAAAATTTCTTCGGTTCCGGCGTTCAGCGGGTTGATTCACGTCACAGCGAAGGGATTGGCGAGTGAGGGCTTGTCATTGCAGGAAATCCATCACGATGCGGGGAAAATGGCGCGGGCGGCAGCGAGCACGTTCAAGCTCACAGGCATGCCTTCTGCAACATTGCCGTTGGATTTGTGCTCCCCTGCCGAAGCGCTCGGCGCGGAGTTGATCTTTTACAAGGACGAAGATGCGCAATTTCCGCAGGTGCGCAAGTTGTTGTTTCAGAGTACGAAAGAGATTAGCGGATTAGAGAATAGAGAAGTAGAAAAGCTTGGTCGGATCGGGGTTATTTGTGAAGCGATCAGGTTATTGAAAAATGACATTGGAGATCGAGCGGTTATTTCAGGCATGATCCCCGGTCCGTACACGCTGATGATCTATATTTGCAAAGTGCAGAATCTCATCCGCGAGATGAAGAACGAACCGCAAATGGTTTTGGATGCGCTCACTCATCTATCTTCTTTTCTGGCAGACATCGGCAACGCCTATTTGGATGCAGGCGCAGACTTCATTACCATCCACGAGATGGGCGGCTCACCAGGATTTATGGGACCGAAACCGTTTGAGCAATTTGTTCTGCCTGCGCTTCAAAAACTGACTTCAAGCCTGCCCCACCCCACCGTGCTTTCGGTCTGCGGGAAAACGGACTCTGCCATGAGTCTGCTGGCGCAATCGGGCGCGGATGCGATCTCCGTTGACCAGTTGAACGACCTGAAGGCTTCACGCTCTGTGCTAAAAAATAAATTGCTGTTCGGCAACGTCGACCCGGTGGCGACTCTGTGGCAGGGTAACGAAGGCTCGGTTGCAGAGACAGTTCAAAGGTCGAAAGAAGCGGGCGTGGATGCGGTCTGGCCCGGTTGTGATATGGTCATCCAAACGCCGCTCCAGAATATCAAAAACATGCTCGGGTAGCTGAACCTTTTCTGGGGGAACAGTTTACTAAGGGTATATAATTGCCCAATCATCAGAGACCGAGGAGCAACGGAATGGCAAAAAAGTCATCATCCGTAGGCAAGGTATTAAAGAAAGACCGCCCGGCGAAGACTATCCTTAAAAAAAGACTGTCGGTTTCAGGCAGTCTTTCGTTATCGTCTGCTTTTCCTGAGATTCAAGAATTAGCACGCACCGGTCAACATGCGGCGGCAATTGACCTTGCTTCTCAAAAATTAAGCTCAGAATCTGATGTCAATTTAAAAATGACCCTGCTGGGTCTGCGGTGTGACTCATATATCGCTCTTGGGAAATTCGGTCTTGCAGAAGCCGATGCAAACGCCATGCGTGAGTTGGCGCACCCAAGCGACCCTGAGTTGGAGATCCGCGCGCTTAAGTATCAAGCCAGTGTGATATTGGTAAAAGGTGAGCTGGTGGAAGCCGCTCAAACCGCCGCACAAGCAGTGGCACAAGCACGTGCCTTGAAACCATCCAACCCATATCTTCTAGCACAATGCCTATATATGCTGGGAGATTGTCATAAAAATTCGGGGAATTATGAAAACGCCATTGTCGCAGCAAAGGAAGCTATTCCATTGTTCGAAGCGGCCGGCAGTGTAAAAGAGACGGGTCGCACTCATTGGTTGATGGCTCCTTCTTATAATGTATTGGGAAATGCAAAAAAATCTCGTGAAGCTGCACAAACTGCATTAGACCTTTGCCAGCAAGCCGGCGACTCGATGGGCATTGGCAATGCCTATAATGCCCTAAGCTCCACAGATACCGACATTGCAGAACGTATTCGGCATTACCAACAAGCCATTCAAGCCTTTGAGATCAGCGGCTATGCAGAGCGCTTGACCGGCGCCATTGGAAATTTAGGGTTCACCTATGCCGCGCTTGGTCTTTATATGCAATCCTGCCGCCTGACCAGCAAAGCCTTGGAAATTGACCAAAGCATGGGTGCAAAATTAGGCATGTCGTATTGGCTCGAAAATCTATTCGATGCCGAATTAAGGTTGGGCTGGGTAGACCTGGCACGGAAACATCTCGATGAGTTCACCGCTCTCACACCTGATTTTGGCAGTTCGCGCATTACGGTCAGTCAGCACATGAATTTTGGGCTGATGGCTCTTGGCGAAAGTAAAGCGGCAGATGCCGTGCAACACTTTAAGACTGCCGTAGAGTTGGCGAAAGAAGAAGAGGCGGGCAACTTGAATGTTGTCCTCTGTTACCTTGCACATGCCCACCTCATAAACAATCAAGCCGCAGAAGCGTTGAAGGCTTCTACGCAAGCCACCGATCTGCACCGCCTGCAAGGCTATAAACTGCCCGATAGTTTCACCTCACAGGAGATCTGGTGGCGGCACACCCAAGCCCTGCTGGCAAATGGAAAAACCACCGAAGCCCGTGCCGCTCTCGAACGAGCCTATAAATTCCTGTTGGAAGCGATCGCCAATGTGCGCGATGAAGGACTGCGGCGCAATTACCTCAACAAAGTAAAAGAGAATCGTGACCTGCTCAATTATTGGGTCGAAGACAGCCTCAAACGCAAACTGACCCGCAAACGCATTTTTGCCCATCTCTTCATTGAATCCAATACCCGCGAGCCATTCAAACGCCTAACCGACACCAGCCTGCGCCTGAACGCTTTGCATGCAGTTGAAGATATTCATACCTTCATTGTAGAAGAAGCCACCGAGCTGAGCGGCGGCGAGCGGGTGCTATTTATTCAAGATAAAGATGGGACGTATGAAGTTGCGGGCGCCTATCTGCCGCACGGAGAACAACCGCAGAATGTGTTGAAAGGCATCGAAAGCTATCTGACAGAAGCCCGCCTCACGCGGACGGTGCAGTTGATCGCACCCAGTGAGGTAGACACTGCCCCGAAGCGCTCAACCCGCCAACCCCGCTCCGCGATGCGTGGGGAGCGTCTCTCGCGGATCATTGCGCCGCTGATCGCCCAAAACCAAGTCGTCGGTCACATCTATGCCGATATGGATTCGATGTATGGTGCCTTCACAGAAGTGGATAGCGCCATGCTGGGCATGTTGGCAAGTCAGGCGGCTGTCACATTGGATAATGTTCACTGGGCACAGGGACTCGAGCTAAAGGTCCAGGAGAGAACCGCGGAGTTGCGGGCGCGGGTGGATGAGCTTGCCATCCTCAATCGGGTGCAGGCGGGTTTGGCGTCACAACTCGATGTGAATGCCATCTATGAATTGATCGGTGAGCAGTTGCGCAGTCTCTTCGATTCACAGGCGATCTCGATCGTTTCGTTCGATGTGACGCGCGATATACGCCACTATCAATACATTCTGGAGCAAGGACAACGGCTCGAAGTGGCAGATGCGCCCATCCCGCCGATATCGAAATACATCATTCAACATAAACAACCGCTGCTCATCAACGATCACTTTAAAGAGCGGCTTGCCGAGATCGGGCTGAAATCGAACACCCTGCCGGGCACCAAACCCACCCAGTCTTTGCTGCGCATGCCCATTTTGGTAGACGGTGAAGTGAGAGGTGTGATCGGGCTCGATAACCTTGACCATGAAAACGCCTTCACCGAAACCGATGTGCGTTTACTCACCACCCTAGCCAGCAGCATGAGTGTGGCGCTCGAAAAAGCGCGGCTGTACCAACAAGCCGAAGAAGCGCGTGCCGCCGCCGATGCCGCCAGTGCTGCCAAGAGCGTCTTCCTTGCCAACATGAGTCATGAACTGCGCACACCGTTGAATGCCATCATCGGTTTTACCCGCATTGTCCGCAGGAAAGGCGAAGAGGTTTTGCCCGAAAAACAGCTCGAAAATTTAGACAAAGTGCTCACCAGCGGCGAACATTTGCTGGGGCTGATCAACACCGTGCTCGATATTGCCAAGATCGAAGCCGGGCGCATGGAAGTGCATGCTGCCACCTTCAACATGCAGGCACTGCTAGAGCAATGCGCCAATATAGCCCACCCCCTGTTCAAACCCGGAGTGACCTTTGAAAAGCTTGGTACTGACCTGCCCATGTTGGTTGTTTCTGACCAGGAGAAGGTCAAGCAGATCATCTTGAATCTGTTGAGCAATGCGGCAAAGTTCACCCACACAGGCAGCGTGCAATTGAAACTTGAAAAGATCGCAGCGCAAGGCACCAAACCTGAGATCGTACAGATCGCGGTGACTGATACCGGCATCGGTATCAGTGAAGAGGCGCTGGGACGGGTCTTTGGCGAATTCCAACAAGCCGATTCCAGCACCACACGCGAGTATGGCGGCACCGGGCTGGGGCTCACCATCAGCCGCAACCTTGCCCGCTTGCTGGGCGGCGAGTTGACCGTTACCAGCACACTGAACCAAGGCTCTACTTTTACTTTATCGTTACCTGTGCAATACCAACCCAAATCAGCGGCAAGCGAATAGGTTTTATTATGACAAAGAAACGAATTGAAGCGGCAAAAAACAACGACACGATGATCGAACACATCCGCCAACTGGCGTGGACGGGTCAACACACGGCGGCAATTGATTCAGCGACACAAGCATTGGAAAACGTAGGGGCGGGGTCCTCCCGCCCGGTGCATGGAACACGCCCAAAGTCAGGGCAGGGAGACCCTGCCCCTACACAAATGTCCTTGCTCGACCTGCGCGCGGAATCCTACATCGCCCTCGGCAAACTCGACCTGGCAATGAAAGACGCCAGGGAAATGATGAAGATCGGTTCGAAGGTTGCAGGTTTGAAGGTTCAAGCCTTGAATAGACTCGCCCTCGTCCAAATGCGGACGGGCGACCTGAAGGGCGCAGTTAAGTCAGCAACGACAGCGGCGAAAACTAAGCACAATAATCCCGCCCTCCGCGCCGAAAGCCTCTTCCGCTTGAGTGAAGCGCAATTCCGCACGCGCCAAAGCGAATCTACCCTTGAAACCGCGCAGCAAGCCATCGCCCTCTATCAGGAACTGGGTGACGCCTCAGGCTCTGGGCGCGCACATTGGTCGTTGGCAATTGCTTTGCGCAGCCTAAACCGCGCCAAAGATTCTCGCCGCGCCGCACAGACCGCATTAGAACTTTGCCAGAAGGCAGGTGACAGATATGGCACGGGCAATGCATTCAATATACTTTGCCAAACCGATACAGATCTCGCCGAACGCATCCAGCACACCCAGCAGTCACTCAATGCCTTCAAAACTGTAGGCTATGTCGAGCGGCAAGCCGTTGCCCTGAGTAATCTGGGGCTTGCCTACATGGAATTGGGGTTGTATCCGCACGCTCGTCGTCTACAAAGTGAAGTAGTTGAAATGGATCGCAATACAGGCGCAATGGTGGGTCTGACCTATGCCTTGGGGAATCTTATATCTGTAGAAACTATTCTCGGAAACCGAGATGCTGCGCGTCTCTATATGAAAGAGTTTGAGAAACTTGTGCCCGCTCTCGGCGATCCCAATCAAGAAGCAAATCTTTTCTTACAGCAAGCAGACTTGGCATTCGCTGTAAGTGATTTGAAGACAGCCATTCGGCAGCAAAAGTCTGCAGTGAAAATTGACAAAGAAGAACAAACAGGCTCAGAACTTACATCCCTTACCGAACTGGCAAAAATACACCTCGCTGCTGGTGACCTCGTCGCCGCACTCAAAGTCACTACAAAAGCTACAGCTTTACATCGCGCCCAAAATTTTGCCAAACCCGATAGCTTCCCTTCACAAGCGATCTGGTGGCGACATGTGCAGGCATTGAATGCCAACAGGAAAACGAAAGAAGCCAAAGAAACTATCGACCGCGCCTACGACCTTTTGCTTGAAAGCATCAGCAACATCCGCGACGCGGGATTGCGCCGCAACGCGCTCAACAAGGTGGAAGACAATCGCAAACTGTTGCAATATTGGGTCAAGGACGGTGCAAAACGCAAATTGCCCAAAGAGCGTTTGTTCGCGCATCTCAACATCGAGTCGAACCTGCGCGAACCCTTCCAGCGCCTCGCGGATACGGGTCTGCGCCTCAACGCCCTGCACACCCTCGAACGCATCCAAACCTTCCTCGTCGAAGAAGCCACCGAACTGATCGGCGGCGAGCGTGTGATGTTGATCCTTGAGAATCAGACCTCCGAGGTTTTAAAAACCTCGGAGGTCTCACGGACTGTCGTTGAATCCATTCTGCCCCTGCCCTCCTATCAATCGGGCAAAGGCTACGAAAAAGCCGAAAACCCGCAGGATGTGCTCAAGCGCATTGGGAAATATTTGGATCAGGCGCGTCAAACGCGGACGGTGCAGTTGGTGACTGACCATCGACCGCGGACTACCGACCGCAGACCGCGCAAAAACGGTCAGCCGTCCGCGGTCGGCGGTCTGGGGCGCATCATCGCGCCATTAATAGCCCAAAACCAAATCCTCGGCTACCTCTACGTAGACATGGACTCGCTCTACGGTACCTTCGACAACACCGACCGCGATATGCTCGGCATGTTGGCGAATCAAGGCGCTGTCGCATTGGATAATGCGGGTCTGCTCGAAGGACTCGAGCGCAAGGTCGAAGAACGAACCGAAGAACTCAACGCCCGCGTGGACGAGCTCGCCATCCTCAACTCGGTGGGTGAAGCGATGGCGAAGACGCTGGATGTTAAGACAGTGGTCAAGATCGTGGGCGATAAGGTGCAAAGTATTTTTAACTCTGAAACCGTAACTATTCGCTTGTATGACCCCACCACCAAGCTCATCCACCGTGCTTATGATTACGACCGTGGTTATGGAGATCACACCAATACATCATTTCCTTTTGGTAAAAATCTAACTTCCAGCATCATTCAATCTGGCAAACCTTTATTATTTGGTACGTTAAGAGAAATGAATGCGGCAGGTTCAGCAAAGGCACCCAGCCAAAATGTTCCTATAGAAGAAACGCAATCGTATATGGGCGTGCCAATCGTCACTGGTGATAAAGTAATTGGAGTGGTGGCAGTACAAAGTTACAAACAATATGCCTATAACGAAAACAGTTTGCGCCTATTGCAAACCCTCTCCGCCAACATGGGCGTCGCCATTCAGAACGCACGTCTCTTTGAAGCCGAGCAGGAACGCGTCGCCGAGCTGCAGATCATCAACTCCATCCAGCAGGGACTCGCCGCTGAGTTGGACTTTCAAGCCATTGTCGATCTGGTCGGCGATAAGTTGTATGAAATCTTCAAGCCAGATATCTTGATTATAGCAACCTACAACCCTGTAAACGAGACTACGGCGTTCCCGTACGCGATCTCACGTAACGAGAAAGTTGAACTGCCCACCCTACCGCTGGGAGGGTTTTCGGGGGAATCCATCCGTACGCGAAAAACGATTGTCATCAACGAAGACATGGAGAAGCAGAGCAAGAAGGTGGACTCTTTTACAATGAGAGGAGACGTAGACCCGCTTTCTTTGATTTACGTTCCCATCATTGCTGGCGATACCGTTCTTGGGACGGTCTCTCTGCAATCCCTCGAAAAAGAAAAAGCTTTTGGCGATTCTGAAATTCGTTTACTGGAAACTCTTTGCAACGCCATGAGCGTGGCATTGCAAAATGCACAATCGTTCAAAGCCGAGCAGGAGCGCGTGGCGGAGTTGCAGATCATCAACTCCATCCAGCAGGGACTCGCCGCCGAGTTGGACTTCCAAGCCATTGTGGATCTGGTCGGCGATAAGTTGCGGGAGGTGCTTCGCTCGGGAGATATAGGCATCCGCTGGTATGACCGCAAAGCGAATTTGATTATGCCCATGTATGAATATGAGCATGGTAAAAAAATCCATATAGCCCCTGGAACGCCAAAAGAAGGCGGGCTATTCGATGAGCTTCGCAAAAAGCGACAACCGATCGTTTTCAACACAAGCCAAGAGCAACTGGATTTCGGTATCACATCTGTTCCAGGTACGGACCTAGCGAAGTCAGGAGCTCATATTCCTGTTATTACAAGCGACCAAGTTGTTGGGCAAATTATTATTGAGGATCACGAGCGCGAGAACGCCTACGGTGAATCAGAACTGCGCCTGCTGACCACCATCGCCGCCTCGCTGGGGACCGCGCTCGAGAACGCGCGTCTCTTCGACGAGACCCAGCGGCTCTTCAAAGCCGAGCAGGAGCGCGTCGCCGAGTTGCAGATCATCAACTCCATCCAACAGGGACTCGCCGCCGAGTTGGACTTCCAATCCATTGTGGATCTGGTCGGTGATAAATTACGGGAAGTGTTCAACACGCCTGACCTTGGTATCACCTGGTACGACGAAAAAGAAAATCTGGTGCATTATCTATACAGTTACGAGCATGGGAAACAGATCAGTACTCCGCCACAAAATCCAAATCCGGGTGGAATATTTGAAACAATAGTTAAGACACGAAAACCCGTTGTCCTCAATACACCTGCAGATGCTGTAAAAATCAATGCGCCAACCAAGCCTGGTACTGACGAAAGCAAATCATCGGTGTTTGTCCCGATCATTAGCAGTGACCGCGTACTTGGCACCATTAGCATGGAAAATTACGAGCGCGAAAATGCCTACGGCGAATCAGAACTGCGCCTGCTGACCACCATCGCCGCCTCGCTGGGGACTGCGCTCGAGAACGCGCGTCTCTTCGATGAGACTCAGCGCCTCTTCAAAGCCGAGCAGGAACGCGTTGCAGAGTTACAGATCATCAACTCCATCCAGCAGGGACTCGCCGCCGAATTGGACTTCCAAGCCATTGTGGACTTGGTCGGCGATAAGTTGAGCGAGGTGCTCAATACAGGTGACCTTGGTATTCAATGGTATGACGAAAAAGCCAATCTTATCCACTATCTTTACGTCTTTGAAAAAGGCGAGCGGTTATCCATTCAACCAATACCACCCACTCCTGGCGGACAATTTGAAACCGTGCAAAAAACCCGCCAGCCAATCGTTTGGAATACCCCAGCCGATTTCATTGCCACTTTAGTCCCTGGCACAGAACAAAGCAAATCGCTGGTTGCCATCCCCATTATCAGCAGCGATCGGGTTCTAGGAACAATCAGCATCGAAAACTACGAACGCGAGAATGCCTTCGGCGAATCGGAACTGCGCCTGTTGACCACCATCGCCGCGTCACTGGGAACCGCGCTCGAGAACGCGCGTCTCTTCGACGAGACTCAGCGCCTGCTCAAGATCACCGAAGAACGCAATGCCGAGCTTGCCATCATCAACAGCGTGCAAGCCGCACTCGCCGCAGAACTCAACATTCAGGGCATCTACGATGCGGTCGGCGATAAGATCCGCGAGATCTTCCACAACACGGATATGAACATCCGTATTCAAGACCCGCAGACCAATATGACCCATTTTCCCTACTTCTATGAACAGGGAGAACGTCTCTTTCTGGAACCACAGCCCTACAGAGAGAACGGTTTTACCCATCATGTTCTTAGCACCCGCGAGACCGTGGTCATCAACGAAAACCTGTTGGAAGAGGAAAAGAAGTACGGTAGTTTCACCCTGCCCGGAACTGAATCTGAAAAATCGGTGGTGTTCGTGCCGCTGGTAACAGGCGACAAGTCGCGTGGGTTGATCAACCTCAGCAGCATGGAAGAACACGCCTTCAGCGAAAGCGACGTGCGCCTATTGCAAACGCTTGCCAATGCCATGAGCGTCTCGCTCGAGAACGCTCGTCTATTCGACGAGACTCAGCGCCTGCTCAAGATCACTGAAGACCGCGCCGCCGAACTCGCCATCATCAACTCGGTGCAGGAAGGGCTCGCCTCCAAACTGGATATGCAAGCCATCTACGACCTGGTGGGCAACAAGGTCTGCGAGATCTTCAACCTGCAGACCTGTTTCATCATGCTTCACGACAAACAGACCGATATGGAACTCTATCCCTTCGTGGTGGAAGGCGGTATGCGTTTGACACAAGAGCCGATCCCGCACGACGAGAATGGCTTTGGTCCATTTGTGATGCGCAACCGTCAACCCCTCATGGTCAATGAAAAAATGACAGAACGTAGCATGGAAGTCAATTCCTATGTCATTGGCGGCGACGATGCCAGAGAACCGAAATCTGCCATCTACGTCCCTTTGCTGCTGGGCAATGAAGCCATCGGCGTCATCTCGGTTCAAAACATCGAGCGCGAACATGCCTTCACAGACTCAGACCTGCGCCTGCTCACCACGCTGGCATCTTCAATGAGTGTGGCGCTCGAAAGTGCGCGCCTCTTCAACGAGACCGAACGCAACGCCAGCCAAATGGCAACCATCGCCAACGTGGGGCGCGAACTCTCCTCCACATTGGATATGCAGCAAGTGGCTGAGATCGTCACCGAGAACGTGCATACCCTTTTCAATGCCCGCGATACGATCTTGCGCCTGCTCGATGCAGACGGCAAAACCCTCGTCACCCGAGTGGCACTTGGCAAATATGCAGAACAAAACAGCGCAAGCACGCTCGAAATGGGCAAAGGCGTCACCGGCGCCATTGCGCAAACCGGCATTGCCGAAGTGGTCGAATATCTGCACCTCGACCCGCGCCGTCAGCACGTGGCAGGCACCCCCGATGAAGATGAAGACCCCGAAACCATGATGGTCGCCCCGCTCATCGCCAACAACCGAACCATCGGCGTCATGTCAGTTTACAAAGACCGGCGCAACGGCACCTTCTCGCCCATCGATCTCGACTTCCTCGTGGGCTTGGGTCGGCATGCTGCCATTGCCATCGAAAACTCGCGCCTGTTCGACGAGTCGCAACATTTGCGCGATGCCGCCGAACATGCCAACCAGGCAAAGAGCACCTTCCTTGCCAACATGAGCCATGAACTGCGCACCCCGCTCAACGCCATCATCGGCTTCACCCGCATCGTGCGCCGCAAAGCCGATGGCGCCCTGCCCGAAAAACAGCTCGAAAATCTGGATAAAGTTCTGAGCAGTTCCGAACACCTCTTGGGGTTGATCAACACCGTGCTCGATATTGCCAAGATCGAAGCCGGGCGCATGGATGTTGCCCCCGCCCAGTTCGACGTGAGCGCTCTGGCAGAGTCCTGCATTCACCTTGCCACGCCTCTGCTCAAGCCGGGGGTGGGTCTTACCAAAGAGCTCGACCCCAGCCTCAACATGGTCTTTTCAGACCAAGACAAGATCAAACAGATCATCCTCAACCTGCTCAGCAATGCCGCCAAGTTCACCCATCACGGCAACGTCCGCTTGCAAACACAAAAGGATGAGGCGATGTTCCACGTCCACGTGGTGGATACAGGCATCGGCATCAGTGAAGAGGCGCTTGAAAAGGTCTTCGAAGAATTCCAGCAAGCCGATAACACCACCACGCGTCAATATGGCGGCACGGGTCTGGGTCTCGCCATTAGCCGCAACCTTGCCCGCCTGCTCGGCGGTGACCTCACGGCAGCCAGCGAACTTGGCAAAGGCTCTGTCTTTACCTTGAGCCTGCCGGTACAATATCAACCCAAAGCAGCACAGCCCGTCTTAAGTGAAAGTCGCACCTAAAGATTTAGACGCAAACAGGACCCCGAGTTTATGACCAAGAAAAGCGGCTCTTCAAAACCAACCCTAGCCCCCACCCTCGAACACATCCGCCAACTCGCATGGACGGGGCAGCACGCGGCGGCAATTGATTCAGCGACACAGGCATTATCGGCGCTGGATGATGTAGGGGCGCGGTCTCCGCGCCCTGTGCATGGAACGCGCCCAAATAAAGGGCAGGGAGACCCTGCCCCTACGCAAATGTCCCTGCTCGACCTCCGCTCTGAATCACACATCGCCATCGGCAAACTTGACCTTGCCATGAAAGACGCCAAGGCGATGATGAAACTTGTAGGGGCGACTCGCGAGTCGCCCCTACTCAAGGCGCAGGCATTAAACCGCCTCGCCCTCGTCCAAATGCGGACAGGTGACTTGAAAGGCGCGCTCAAATCGGCAAGCGCGGCGCTCAAATTAAAGCATTCCTCACAAGAAATCCGCGCTGCCAGTTACTTCCGCTTGAGCGAAGCGCAGATGCGTACACAGCAAACCGATGCTTCAATAAAGAATGCAGAACAAGCCGTTGCGCTCTATCAATCCATTGGCGACCTCTCAGGGATGGGACGCAGTTATTGGGTGCTCGCCAATGACTACTTCGACCTGCGCAAAGAAGAAGAATGCCGCCGCTACACGCAGTTATCCATGGAACTTTGCCAACAGGCGGGCGACCAGTATGGCATCGGCAATGCCTATAACGCCTTCAGTTTTACCCTCGTAGACCTTGCCGAACGGATACGCTACTCTCAAAAAGCACTGCAAGCCTTTGAAACTGCCGGGTATGTTGACCGCCAATTGGTTGCGCTTGGAAATTTGGGGTTAGCCTATAGCGAACTTGGCTTGTATGCTCACAACCGTCGTTTACAAAGTGAAACCATAAAAAGAAATCGCGAAATGGGCGCATTAAGCAGTCTTGCAACCGCGCTGGGCAATATCATTGACCCTGAAATGAAAAGCGGTATGTTCGATTCAGCCCGTGCTCATCTGGAAGAATTTGCCAAACTTGTTCCCGGCATTGGCGATCCGAATGCGATATCAGGGTTGCAATCTACCTACGGTGATCTGGCTTTCGAAGCAGGCGATACCAAAAAAGCCATCAAGTTTTATAAATCTGCTGTGAAGATGATGCAAGAAGCCAAACTGGCTCGCGAGAATGTCGCGCTTTCAGAATTTGGCAAAATTTATTTGGCGGCGAAAGACCCCGTCAATGCGCTCAAAGCAACCACCAGAGCCACCGACCTGCACCGTGCTCAAAATTTCGCCAAACCCGATGGCTATACCTCGCAAGCCATTTGGTGGCGGCACACCCAAGCCCTGCTTGCCAACAAGAAAACAAAAGAAGCGCGTGAAGCACTCGACAAAGCCTACGAGTTCGTGCTGGAAAGCATCGAGAACGTGCGCGATGAAGGTTTGCGCCGCAACCTGCTCAACAAAGTTCTCGAGAACCGCGAACTGTTGCAGTATTGGGCAAAAGAGTGGCAGAAACGCAACAGCAAAAACACCTCACGCTATGCGCCCGTCATGCCGCATCTCGCCATTGAGTCGAACGTGCGCGAGCCGTTCAAACGTCTGGCAGATACAGGCTTGCGCTTAAACACTTTGCACACGGTTGGTGAAATTCAAACTTTCATCGTGGAAGAAGCCACCGAACTGATCGGCGGCGAGCGCGTGATGTTGATTCTGGAGAATCAACAGACCTCCGAGGTTTTAAAAACCTCGGAGGTCTACTATGTAGCGGATTCCATTCTCCCGCGCGGAGAAGACGCCTCAGCCGTTCTCGCTTCGATCAAGAAACATCTCGCCCAAGCTCGCCTCACGCGGACGGTGCAACTGATTCTGCCCAAGAAGTCTGGTCTCAGCCGCATCATTTCTCCGCTCATCGCCCCAAACCAAATCCTCGGCTATCTCTACGTAGACATGGACTCGCTCTACGGTACCTTCGACAACACCGACCGCGACATGCTCGGCATGTTGGCGAACCAGGGCGCTGTCGCATTGGATAATGCTCAATGGGCACAGGGACTCGAGCGCAAGGTCGAAGAACGAACCGAGGAACTGAATCAACGTGTGGACGAACTCGCCATCCTCAACAGCGTGGGCGAAGCCATGGCGAAGACGCTGGACGTCAAGACGGTTACGAGAATCGTAGGCGATAAAGTCCGCGATATCTTTCATGCCGAAGCCGTCTCTATTATGTTGCTAGACATTCCAACAAACCTTATTCATGTCCATTATGAATATGATCAAGGCGAGGGCGGCTATATTGATTACATTGAACCCTTCCCGCTTGGCAAGGGCATGACCAGCAAAGTCATCAAGTCACGCCAGCCGTTACTCCTAAACACTGCTAAAGAACAATCTGCAAACGGTGGTTATATCGCCCCAGAATTACTCGAACAGGGCAGCGGTGTGATTTCTGAGTCAGTGATGATCGTGCCAATCATTGTCAGTAACAAAGTGTTAGGCGTGGCAATGGTCAGCAGTTACAAGCAATTTGCATTCAATGAAACAGATCTGTCCCTTCTGCAAACGCTCTCCGCCAACATGGGCGTTGCCATTCAGAACGCGCGTCTCTTTGAAGCCGAGCAGGAACGCGTAGCGGAGTTGCAGATCATCAACTCCATTCAGCAGGGACTCGCCTCCAAGCTGGAGTTGCAAGCCATCATAGACCTGGTGGGCGATAAGCTGCGCGAAGTGCTGCGCATCGAAGAACTTGGCATCCGCTTGTACGATGAAAAAACCGATTTCATGCATTATCCCTATGAATTCGAGCACGGACAGCGCCTCACCGTTGAACCGATGAAGCCATCGAAGATGTTCCGCAAGATTCAAAAGGACAAACAGCCGGTTTTTGGAAAGACTGTGGATATTAGAAAAGAATTCCACACAAAAACATTCCCGGGCACAGAAGTTTCTAAAGCTTTGGCGAATGTGCCCATCATCTCCAGCGACAAGGTCATTGGTGGCATTGCAGTAGAAGATTATGAAAACGAAAATGCCTTTAACGAATCGAACATCCGCTTAATACAAACCATCGCGTCTTCGATGGGCGTTGCACTCGAAAATGCCCGTCTCTTCGATGAGACCCAGCGCCTCTTCAAAGCCGAGCAGGAGCGTGTGGCGGAATTACAGATCATCAACTCCATCCAGCAGGGACTCGCCGCCGAGTTGGATTTCCAAGCCATTGTGGATCTGGTCGGCGATAAGTTGCGGGAAGTGCTCAATTCAGGTGATGTCGGTATTCGTTGGTATGACTCTAAGCTCAACATACTTTCATCGCTATACGAATACGAGCATAATAAGAGAATTCATATCAACCCCGCGACACCTAAAAAAGGTGGTACCTTTGAAACGTTACAAACAACGAAAAAGCCATTGGTGTTTAATACAAGAAAAGAACAAGATGCATTTGGTTTAGGTCTAGCGCCAGGTACAGATCAAAGCAGATCAACGATCTATATTCCAATTATCGTCAGTGATTCGGTAATAGGTTACATCATTAATGAAAATCATGAACGCGAATATGCCTATGGTGAATCGGAACTGCGCCTGCTGACCACCATCGCCGCCTCGCTGGGAACCGCGCTCGAGAACGCGCGTCTCTTCGATGAAACCCAACGCCTGCTCAAGATCACCGAAGAGCGCAATGCGGAACTCGCCATCATCAACAGTGTGCAAGCCGCCCTCGCCGCCGAACTCAACATTCAGGGCATCTACGATGCGGTCGGCGATAAGATCCGCGAGATCTTCAACAACACAGATATGAACATCCGCATCTATGATGCCAAGACGAATTTAGTCCACATCCCATACATCTATGAGAATGGTGAAAGAATTGCAGTGGAACCAAATCCGTTAGGCGAGCAAGGTTTTGAAGCCTATGTCATTCGTACACGCGAAACCCTAGTCATTAATGAAAATATGGAAGCAGCGATGGCGAAAGTGGGGAGTTACACCATTGCAGGCACGGCAGCCGCTAAAGCGCAGGTATTTGTGCCTCTCACTGTCGGTGACCAAGTGCGCGGTATGTTGAATTTGGTGGATAACGACCATGAACACGCCTTCAGCGAAAGCGACGTGCGTTTGCTGACCACGCTCGCAAACAGCATGAGTGTCGCGCTCGAAAATGCCCGTCTCTTCGACGAGACCCAGCGCCTGCTCAAGATCACTGAAGACCGCGCCGCCGAGCTTGCCATCATCAACAGCGTCAGCGAAGGGCTGGTGCGCGAACTGAACTTCCAAGCCATCATTGACCTGGTCGGTGAAAAGATCCGGCAGGACTTCAAAGTCGAAGATATGTACATTGCCATGTACGATGCGGATACTAACATGATGTCCCTGCCTTATTACATCGAACATGGCGACCGCTTCCCCATCGAACCAATGACACTTAGACCTGGGTATGCAGGTTGGACAATCGCAAACCGCACTACACTGGTCATCAATGAAAATATTATTCAGCGTAAAAAAGAAATGGGGATAGACACGAACATATTGATCGGGGATACCGACCAAGGGGAGGATCTAACCCAAAGCGTGGTGTGTGCGCCCATTTGGTCAACGGGCAAGGTCATCGGCGTCATCACGCTCTACTCGAATGATGAAAAAGCGTTTCCAGAGTCTAGCGTCAGTTTGCTCACAACCTTATCTGCCAACTTAGGTGTGGCGCTGCAAAACGCCCGTCTCTTCGACGAGACCCAGCGTCTGCTCAAGATCACCGAAGACCGCGCCGCCGAGCTTGCCATCATCAACTCGGTACAGCAGGGTCTGGCGTCCAAGCTGGATATGCAATCCATTTACGATTTGGTTGGCGAAAAAATTCAGAGCATGTTCAATGCACAGACCTTCATCATCAGTTCTTTTGACCACGAGAAGGGACTTTCAAAACTGGATTATGCTTTTGAAGACGGACAACGGCTGTTCGACGATGAGTTATTGCCATTCAGCCCTGCAAATAAAATAATGATCGAATCCCGTCAACCGATCATCATTAATGAAAAAGCCTCCAGCCCCGAAACCATAGAGCGATATGGCATTAAACAAATTGAGGGGACGGCAGTTGCCAAGTCCATGATCTTCGTTCCATTCGGGACAGGGTCACAAGTCAACGGCTATTTCAGTTTGCAAAACTTCGAGAAAGAGAACGCCTTCAGCGAATCGGATATCCGCTTACTGCAAACGCTGGCAAGCAGTATGGGCATCGCGCTCGAGAATGCTCGTCTCTTTGACGAAACCACCCGCCTCTTAAAGATCACCGAAGACCGCGCCGCCGAGCTTGCCATCATCAACTCAGTACAGGAAGGGCTCGCCTCCAAGCTGGATATGCAAGCCATTTACGAACTCGTCGGCGACAAACTCTGCGAAGTGTTCGACTCACAAGACCTTGATATCCGCTTGTTCAACCAACAAACAGGCATGATCGAATTCCCCTACCTGCGAGAACATGGTGAAGTCATCCACGTGGATCCAGTTCCATTTGGAGGGATTTCGAAACATATCATTGAGTCGCGCCAACCTTACATCGTGAATGAAAATATTGTCCAAGTGATGGAAAAATTTGGGGCGATTATCATTCCCGGCACGGATGTTGAGAAATCGCTGATTGCAGTTCCCATCCTCATCGGAGGAAAAGCGATTGGGTTGGTTTATATTGGCAATTACGAAAAAGAGCATGCCTTTGCCGAAAGCGACCTGCGCTTGCTGCAAACCGTGGTCAACGCCATGAGCGTGGCGCTCGAAAATGCCCGTCTCTTTGATGAAACCCAACATCTCTTAAAGATCACCGAAGACCGCGCCGCAGAGCTATCCATCATCAACTCGGTGCAGGAAGGGCTCGCCTCCAAGCTGGATATGCAGTCCATTTATGAATTGATCGGCGATAAACTGGGCGAAGTCCTGCACACCCATGATATTGACATTCGCTTATTTGATGTACCTGCGGGTTTGACATACTTCCCCTATGTAAAAGACAATGGCAAACGGATTACTCTTGAGCCAGCCACATTTCGCGGGATGTCTAAATATGTGTACGACACAAAACAAACCCTCGTGGTCAATGAAGACCTACCAGGCTTCATGGCAAAAATAGGCTCCAACGTACTGCCCGGCACACAAATGGAAAAAAGTTTTGCCGGTTTGCCAATCACAAGCAACGGAAATGTTGTAGGAATGGTGGGCATCAGCGACTATGAAAAAGAAAACGCCTTTGGCGAATCGGATGTGCGCCTGCTGCAAACCGTCGTCTCCTCCATGAGCGTGGCACTCGAAAATGCCCGCCTCTTCGATGAAACCCAGCGCCTCTTAACCATCACCGAAGACCGCGCCGCCGAACTGGCAGTGATCAACAGCATTCAACAAGGTTTGGCAGCCGAATTAGACCCGCAAGCCATTATCGAATTGACCGGTGACAAACTGCGCGAAACACTTCACACCGAAGACCTGGGCATCCGCTTGTACGATGCCCAAAACAATATTATTCATTACGTATACGAATACATTCAGGGTGAACGTCGCGAGTACCCATCCAAACCGCCTGTCACTGGCGGCACATTTGAGAGAATCTTCAAAACGCGCCAACCCTTTGTGCGCAACACGCTCGCCGAACGCGAAGCCCTGGGGCTGGCCTTGTTGCCGAACACCGAAGCCGCCCTATCGAGCGTCAACGTGCCCATCATCGGCAGCGACCGTGTGATCGGTGTCATCATCGTACAAAGTCACGAAAAAGAATACGCCTTCAGCGATGCACAGGTGCGTTTGTTGCAGACCGTGGCTGCCAGCATGGGGGTGGCACTCGAAAATGGACGTCTCTTCGACGAAACCCAGCGTCTGCTAAAAGAAACCGAACAACGCAATGCCGAGTTGGCGATCATCAATGCGGTTCAACAAGCCTTGGTCTCGAACCTGGACATGAAGTCTATTTATCAGGCAGTGGGCAGAAAGTTAACCGAGATCTTCAGCGTTCAATCTGCTGCGATCTATACAGTTGACTTCAACACCAAAGTCATGACCTATGAGTTCGCTTATGAGCAAGGCAAAGAGTGGGAGATCGAGCCCAAGCCGGCTACAGGGTTGCATTTGAATGTCATCAACCAAGTGCTTGCCTCTCGCAAGAGCTTTGTGGTGAATACCCACTTCGATGAGTATGCCTCCCAGTTCGCTGATTTCCAGTCATCGCGCTCACGTAATCCCAAGTCGCTGTGTGCGGTGCCGATCTTGATCCGCGAGAATTCGATTACGGGCATCTCGCTGCAACATCTTGAAAAAGAGAATTTCTTTGACGAGTCAGCACTGCGGTTGTTGGAGACGATCTCCAGTGCGGCTGGGGTTGCCCTCGAAAATGCCCGTCTCTTTGATGAAACCCAGCGCCTCTTACAGGAGACCGAAGAACGCGCCGCCGAGTTGGGCGCCATCAGCACCGTCACTCAAGCCTTGGTGGCAGAGACAGAACTGGATAACATGATCCAGCTCATCGGGAGTCAGATGCGCGAAACCTTCAATGCCGATATTGCCTATCTGGCATTGCTCGATCCGCAAACCGGCATGATTCAATTCCCCTATCAATATGGCGACGTGATCGAACCCATCCCCTATGGCGAAGGCATGACCAGCCGCATCATCCGCGACGGACAGCCGCTGATCTTCAACCGCAACGTGGATGAACAAAGTTCTGGGCTTGGCATTCAACGGCTTGGGCGCAAGGCGCGGTCTTATTTGGGAGTGCCGATCAAAGCCGGGCGTGAAACCATCGGTGTGCTCAGTGTGCAAAGCACTCAAAAAGAAGGGGTATTCGATGATGATGCCCTGCGTCTGCTTTCTACTGTTGCTGCCAATGCCGGGGCTGCGATTAAGACCGCACGCCTACATGCTGAAACGCAACGCCGCGCACGTGAAATGTCGATCCTTACCGATGTGGGGCGCGATATTTCTGCCAGCCTCGAAGCCGCCACGGTGTTGGAAAGCATTGCCACTCACGCCAGAGAATTGCTCTATGGCGATCTAAGTGCACTCTTCCTGCCAGAGCAAAACGGAAAAATCTTCCGTGCCATTGCCGCCGTGGGCGAAGAAGCCGAAGAACTGCGCAATGACACCATCACACTGGGTGAAGGTTTGTTGGGCAATATCGCCCTTACCAAAAAAGCCGAGATCGTGAACGACACCAACAACGACCCACGCGCACTGATGATCGCCGGAACAGAGTCATTATCAGATGAGCATATGCTTGCCATCCCGTTGCTTGCCAATGACGAGCTAAAAGGTCTCATGGCGGTCTGGCGTCACGGAGCCGACAACCTCTTCACCGAAGCCGAGCTGGAATTCATGAACAACCTGGCACGGCAGGCAGTCATTGCCATTCAAAATACCCAGCTATTCGAGCAAACTCAACACTTGCTCAATCAGACCGAACAACGCGCCACCGAGCTTTCTATTCTTAACAGTGTCAGTGAATCGATGACGCGCACGCTGGACGTCACTACCGTGACTCACAACGTAGGCAATAAGATCCATGAGATCTTCAACGCCGAGATCGTAGACATTCTGCTCTACGATGCCGCCACAAATATTGTTCAATTGGCATACAGCTTCAGCGACAATATCCACTACGAAGATGAACCCCCCTGGGAATTGGGCGAAGGGCTTACCTCCAAGATCATCATCTCGAAACAACCCTTACTCTTGAATACATCGCAAGAGATCAATGATCATGGGGCAGCAGCCTACCTCACCGCCCCTGAAGACGAAGAAGAAATCAAGTCGTATATGGGTGTGCCCATTATGGTCGGCGATCAGGTGTTGGGTGTGGTGGATGTGCAAAGCTACAAGGCTGGCGCATTCAACGAAGATAATTTGCGCATTCTGCAAACTCTCTCTGCCAACATGGGGGTTGCCATTCAGAATGCCCGCCTCTTCAATGAAACCCAGCGTCTGTTCAATGAAGCACAAGAAGCTCGTCAGGCGGCAGAACATGCCAACCAGGCAAAGAGCGCCTTCCTCGCCAACATGAGCCATGAACTGCGCACACCACTCAACGCCATCATCGGCTTCACGCGCATCGTCCGCAGAAAGGGCGAAGAATCACTACCTGAAAAACAACTGGAGAATCTCGATAAGGTCCTCAGCAGTTCAGAGCATTTACTCAGCCTGATCAACACCGTGCTCGATATCGCCAAGATCGAAGCCGGGCGCATGGATGTGCAAGCCGCCAACTTCAACATCAACTCCCTGATCGACGCCTGCGCCGCCACCGCCACCCCACTGCTCAAGCCCACCGTCCACCTCGTCAAACAAATGGACGGCGATCTGGGGATCATCTATTCCGATCAAGACAAGATCAAACAGATCATCCTTAACCTGTTGAGCAATGCCGCAAAGTTCACCAGCACTGGCAAGGTCACGCTGCAAGCGCACCGTGAAAACGAGATCCTCAAGGTCAACGTCAGCGATACAGGCATTGGCATCAGCGAAGAAGCGCTGGGCAGAATCTTCGAAGAATTCCAGCAAGCCGATACCAGCACCACGCGTCAATACGGCGGCACCGGCTTGGGTCTCACCATCAGCCGCAACCTTGCCCGTCTGCTCGGCGGCGATCTGACGGCAGCCAGCCAGCCGGGTAAAGGCTCAACCTTCACCCTTACCATCCCTATTGAATATGGGACAAAACCCGCCTCCTCTCTTAATCCCGATACGGCTCCCCTCCATCGACCTGGCACCACAACCAAAGCAGATCCTTCCAAAAAGCTTATCCTCGTAATCGACGATGACCCCGATGCCACCTACCTCTTGCGCGAAAATCTAGGACCCGAAGAATTCGAGATCGTCGGCGCACGCAATGGCATTATTGGGCAGGAAAAAGCCCGCGAGTTAAAGCCAGATGCCATTCTGCTAGACATTCTGATGCCTGATAAAGATGGTTGGCAGGTTTTGCACGACCTGAAAAACGATCCAGCAACGACTAATATTCCAATCATCTTGCTTACAATTGTGGATAAAAAAGCGCTGGGCATGCGCTTGGGTGCCGCCGCCTACCTGCTCAAACCGCTCAACCCGGCAGAAGTATTGTCCACGTTGCGAAAGGTGATCAAACCCAAAGAGAATGCTCGTATTCACGTTCTCACGGTGGACGATGACCCGCATATCGCCGAGATGCTAAGCCAGCAGTTACCGGAATCCGAATTCAGGTTAGAGTCTGCTATGGATGGTGAAGCAGGCTTGGCGGCGATCGAGGCGGAGCATCCAGACGTCATCTTGCTTGATATTATGATGCCCAAGTTGGATGGTTTTGGCGTCATCGAACGGCTGCGCGAAAAGCCCGAGACGCGTGAGTTGCCGATCATCGTTATCAGTGCCAAAGAGCTGACCGATGATGAAATTGCGAGATTGCGCGAGAGTGTCGTTCTTATCATGCGTAAACAAGGCTTTGATGGTGAAAAGTTGGCACAAGAGATCAAGCACACTGTGCATCACGGAAACTAAATTGGAGAGTATATGAAAACTATATTGATTGTTGAAGATACAGACCTGAACATTGATCTACTCACCCAATTGCTTGAGGATGATTACAAATTGTTAATCGCCAAAGATGGCAGTCAGGGTGTAACCATGGCAGTAAGCAAAAAGCCTGATTTGATTCTTATGGATATTTCGCTGCCAATTCTGGACGGGTATGAAGCCACACGTCAGATTCGAAAGTCGCTTCCGCACACGCCGATCATTGGTCTCTCAGCCCATGCCATGGATGGGCACCGACAAAAAGCACAAGATGCAGGCTGCAACGACTATCTGACAAAGCCTGTAAATGATTCTTTGCTTTTTGATATGCTCGCCAAATATCTGGGATAACTTTTTGTTTTATGAATAATCCGCCGCGTGTTCTGATCGTAGACGATGAGCCATTCAATGTTGATTACTTGGAGCAGGAACTTTCTGACTTTGGGTATGAACTTCTAACTGCTGTAAACGGAGAAGATGCTCTAGAAAAAATTCGCAATGGTTCCCCCGACCTTGTACTGTTAGACATTATGATGCCCATCATGGATGGGTTTACAGTGTTAGACCAAGCCAAAGCGGATGCGGCGATTCGAAATATTCCGATCATTATCATTTCAGCCAATAATGATCTACAAAGCGTGGTAAAGGGACTTCAAAAAGGCGCTGAAGATTATTTACCCAAACCCTTCGAACCGACCATCTTATATGCGCGTATCTCTGCCAGCTTGGATCGAAAACGCCTGCGCGACCAGGAACAAATCTATCTGCAAAGTCTTGAAAATGAATTGAACATTGCGCGCAACATACAGCAGGAATTTCTTCCAGCCGAGTTGCCCGTGTTGGAGGGTTGGGAAATCGCTCCGTATTTCAAAGCGGCAAAGTTCGTGGCTGGCGATTATTACGATGCCTTTACATTACCTAATGGAAATTTGGTCTTTATAGTAGGAGATGTTTGCGGGAAAGGTATTGGAGCGGCATTGTTCATGACCTTGTTCCGCAGTTTGTTGCGCGCTACATCTACGGCTGGGTATTTAGTAGAAGAAACTGCCACCTTCTCCCCTGCCAAACATATTGAACAAGCCATTCACATGACCAACAATTATGTGGCGACCACGCATGAACAAGCCTTGGTGTTTTCGACAGTTTTTATCGGCATCTTGGACCCAGCCACTGGAGCGCTGACCTATGTCAACGCCGGGAACGAAGCGCCTTTCTTAATCCGCAACGATGGGACGTTTGAGGAACTGCGTCCGACGGGTCCGGTTGTGGGTGCGATGCCGGGCGTGGCATACAAAGTGCGTGAAGTTTTACTTAATTCAGGAGATAGCTTGCTCGCTTTCACCGATGGCATTCCAGATAGCAAAAACCAGCAAGATGATTTTTACGGTCATGAACGTTTGTTGGAGTTCATCAAACAAAAGGATGCCTCTGCAACAGCGCTTGTAAACCGCCTTGGCAAAGAGTTGGACTTGTTCATTGATACCGAAGAACAATTCGACGATATCACCATCCTGGCGTTGCGCAAAGTATGATTGTCTAAACATAACAATTGAATGACAGACAGGCGTTCTCCGCCTGTTTTTTTATCTACGCTATTGACGATTCTCTGCCCCCTATGTAAACTGAATCATTCTCAGAGGAAACCATGCCTAAAACTGGTCAGAAGAAAAGCGCCGCGCCCAAATCAGCCACAAAGAAAAAAGCCGTCCGCGCTACAACCAAGAAAACAACCAGCAGCAAACCCACTTCGGCTACCCAACTCCGCAAGGAGCTAGAACAGCGAGAAGCGGAGCTTGCCATTATCAAAAGTGTGCAAGATGGTCTTGCCTCCAAATTGGAGATGCAGGCAATCTATGACCTAGTTGGGGAAAAGATTCGCAATCTCTTCAAAGCACAGACCACCATTATTGCCACTTTTAACCATAAGGCAGAAACTCAATCATTTAATTATTATGTAGACCGTGAAGGTCGTGAATACATTGATGACCGCCCGATGAGCGGTTTGGTCAAAGCTTTGATTCGCGAGAAAAAGACCTTTCTTTTCAATGAACATGTTGAAGATCGTATGCGGGAATTCAATGCAGAGCTTGTTCTTGGACCATTGGTTCCAAAATCAGCTTTGTATGTACCGTTGATGACAGGCGGCGATGTGCGCGGCGTGCTCTCCCTGCAGAACATGGATAAGGAACATGCTTTCAATAAATCAGACGTGCGTTTATTAGAAACACTTGCCGGGTCTCTCAGTGCTGCACTCGAAAATGCCCGTCTCTTAAACGAAACCCAACGTCTGCTTAATGAGACGGAACAACGCAATGCAGAATTGGAAGCCATCCGCAAAGCGACCATCAATCTCTCTTCAAGCTTAGACTACACCACCGTTCTCAATTCCTTGCTGCAAAATACATGGACGTTAATGCCCAGCATCGAGGACATTAATCTTTTTATCTATGAGAATGGCGAATTAAAGTTTGGCACAGCCATTGCACATGGAAAGATAACAAACGCGCCAGCCTTCCATCCGCGCCCAGGTGGTATGACAGATATCGTTTCGAAGTCTGGTGAAATGATGTTGGTGGAAGATATGAGTGTTGACCCGCTCTACGCCAACTCCAACTGGGATGGCTCATTGATTGGGCTGCCACTCAAATTTAGTAACCGGGTTGTGGGTGTGATGAACATCCATTTTGCAAAACCGCGCATATTTACAGAGTCCGAATTACGCCTGCTCAAATTGTTCGGAGACCAAGCAGCAGTCGTCATCGAGAATTCACGTCTGTTCAATGAGACCGAGCGGCTCTTATCTGAAACCGCAGGGCGTAATGCCGAATTGGGCGTCATCAACAGTTTGCAACAGGTGTTAGTCTCAAAACTAGATTTTCAATCGATCATCGACTTGATCGGTGATAAAGTCGGTGAGATCTTTGATGCGCAAGTCACCCTCATCTCATTGTATTACCCTGCCACAGGTGAGATGCATCACCGCTATATCAATGAACGCGGTCAACGCATGTATTTTGATGAGCCCATGCCCGTGGACGGCTTCCGCAAGCATGTGCTTGAAACCAAACAAACCTTACTTATTAGCCATGATTACCTAAAAATGGCAGAAGAACTTGGTGAAGAGCCTGCTTCTGCAGGTGAAGCGCCAAAGTCGCTGCTTTTTGCTCCCATGGTAGTGGATGGTCAGGTCACAGGCATTATGAGCTTGCAAAACCTCGACCGTGAACACGCCTTTCAAGAATCTGATACAAAGTTACTTTCAACCATTGCTGCCAGCTTAAGTGCTGCATTGAATAATGCCCGCTTGTTCGAAGAGACCATGCGGCATGCCCGCGAATCAGAAGCGCTCAATGAAGTTGGGCGAGATATATCCGCCACATTGAATCTCTCAGCGGTATTAGATAAGATCGCCAAGCATGCCCGCGACTTATTGAAAGGCTCAAGCAGCGCTATATATTTGCCCGAGCCAGATGGCAAGTCCATGCGGGCATTGGTAGCACAAGGGGATATTGCAGAAGAAATTCTGGCAGATTCCATTCAGGTTGGGGAAGGCATTATCGGGTCGCTTGCCAAACTCGGCAAGGCAGAATATATCAACGACACCAATCACGACCCGCGCACGCTACAAATCCCTGGTACGCCCGCAGTACAAAATGAACGTTTGCTGGTAACTCCGCTGCTTTCCGGTGAAAAGGTCAACGGTATGATGGCGGTTTGGCGCAAAGGTGGCGAACCCTTCTCCCCTGCAGACCAGCGTTTTCAAGAAGAACTGTCTTTGCAAGCCGCGATTGCCATTCAAAATGCGAACTTCGTCAACGAAGTGGAGCAACGTGCCCACGAGTTGGAGATCATTAATAGCATTCAACAAGGGTTATCCACTAAGTTGGATGTGCAATCAGTGTACGATCTGGTCGGTGAGAAAGTACGCAGCATATTCAACTCTCAAGCCGTGATTATCTCCTACTATCATCCTGAAACAGAAACTGCTGATTTCCCCTATATGTATTGGAAAGGACAACGCATCTACCCTGAGCGTGAATCTCTTTCGGGTTTCTCGGGGTATGTCATTCGCAACAAAGCCCCAATCTTCATCAACTCTAATCTGGAAGAGATGGCACGTAGTTATGGGTCTACTCTTCTAGCGGGTGACACTTTTCCGAAATCATTGATCGCCATCCCCATCCTTTCTGGAGATCAGGTCTTTGGCTCGCTCTCGATTCAGAACTTTGAACAAGAACGCGCCTTTACAGAAAATGACTTGCGCTTGCTTTCAACTCTTGCTGCAAGCATGGGGATCTCGATTCAAAATGCCAAACTGTTCGATGAATCTCAAAGACTGTTGATCGAAACCCGTCAACGGGCAGAAGAATTGGCGCTTATCAATACCATCTTAAGCGGGTTGGATACCAAGCTCGGCATTCAAACCGTGTACGATGCAACTGGCGAAAAAATTCGAGAGATCTTCGATGCACAGACTGTTGTGCTCAGCATTTACGATAAAGAAAATCAACTCACCCATTATCCATACATCATCGAAAATGGAGAACGGCTGTATCAAGACCCCTTACCGCTTCGCGAAGATGGAGGCGGGTTCGGCGGATATGTTATCCGCACCAAAGAGCCACTACTAGTTAATCGCGATTTCGAAGAATACTCCAAACGCTTCCAATCGGCGAACCTCGGTGTGGATGCCGAAGTAGAAGTAGTGGTACGCGCCGGTCTATGGGTGCCCATGTTAGTTGGTGATGAAGTGAAAGGCGTGATCTCGCTGCAAAATCTTGAACGCGAAGATGCCTTTAGTGACTCAGATGTGCGCCTACTTTCAACGATTGCCAACTCCATTGGGGTTGCCATTGAGAACATTCGCCTCTTTGACGAAACGCAGCGCCTGCTCAAAGAGACCGAGCAGCGTGCCACCGAACTTGCCATTCTCAACAATGTCAGTGAGTCCATGTCGCGCGCGTTAGATGTCAATTCCGTCACGCATACCGTGGGCAACAAGATCCATGAAATCTTCAGTGCCGAGATCGTGGACATTCTGCTTTACAACTCTGCTACAAATATCGTAAGTTTGGTATTCAGTTTTAGCAATAACTTTTTCTATGAGAGTGAACCGCCTTGGGAATTAGGAGAGGGGCTTACGTCCAAGATCATTATCACAAAACAGCCGCTGTTGTTAAACACTGCCAAAGAAATTGAAGATAACGGCGCGGCAGCTTATATCACGGCACCTGAAGATGAAGAGGATATCAAATCTTATATGGGTGTGCCCATTATGGTGGGCGATCAAGTATTGGGCGTTGTAGATGTCCAAAGCTATAAATCTCATGCCTTCGACGAAGGTAGTTTGCGCATTCTACAGATCCTTTCTGCCAATATGGGCGTTGCAATTCAAAATGCTCGCTTATTCGATGAAACCCAGCGCCTCTTAAAAGAAACTGAACAGCAGAACTCTGACCTCTCGGCTCTCAACTCGGTACAACAAGCGTTGGTATCCAACATTGACATTAAATCAATCTATCAAGCAGTCGGACGAAAACTGACCGCGCTCTTCAACGTCCATTCAGCGGTTATCTACACCGTAGACCTTGACACCTATAGCATGACCTATGAATATGCCTACGAACAAGGCAAGGAATGGGACATTCCGCCCAAACAGGCGACTAGCTTGCATGTATACATCACAGACACTGTAAAAACCAATCGCAAGAGTCTGGTGATCAATAAAGATTTTGATGAGTTCGCCGCGCAATTCCCAGATTTCAAGACCTCGCGCAGCCGCTTCCCCAAGTCGTTGTGTGCGGTGCCGATCCTGATCCGCAAAAATTCGGTGACAGGGATTTCCTTACAACATCTTGATACAGAAAATTTTTTCAACGACACTTCTCTGCGTTTGTTGGAAACCATCGCCAGCGCCACCAGTGTGGCACTCGAAAACGCCCGTCTCTTTGATGAAACCCAGCGCCTCTTAAACGAGACCAAACGCCGCGCTACCGAGTTGGAAATTCTCAACAACATCGGGCAAGTGCTCACCCAACAACTTGACGTCAACAGCATTATTGAAATGGTCGGCGACAAAGTTAGAGAACTGGTCAATGAAGATAATTTAGGCATCGGTTTATACGACGAGGAAACGAAGACCGTCACTGCCCACTATGTGACCAAAGGCAGCGAGCGGATTCAATTCCCGCCGTTCCCGATCAACGAGTTCACCCAAAGAGCCGCGTTGCAAGGCAAAAGCTTGGTTATTAACCGCCGCTCCCCTATTTTGTGGAAGAAGCTCGGTTCGCACATGACCGCTATGGATGAAATTCCGAAGTCGGTTGTAATGGTGCCGATGATCGTAGGCAAAGAACTGATCGGTGGCTTCACCATCCAAAACTTTGAGCATGAGAATGCCTACGATGAGTCTATTATTACCTTGCTCGAGTCCATTGCTTCTGGTACAGCCACAGCGATTCAAAATGCACGCCTGTTCGAAGAAGCGCGTTTGGCACGTGCCGCGGCTGAACAAGCTAACGAAGCCAAGAGTGCCTTCCTTGCTACCATGAGCCACGAAATTCGCACACCTATGAACGCCGTCATTGGCATGAGCGGACTTTTACTCGATACCGAACTCAACGATGAGCAGCGCGATTATGTGGAAACCATTCGTGGCTCAAGCGATACCTTGCTTGCCATCATCAATGATATTCTCGACTTCTCGAAGATCGAAGCCGGGCGCATGGATCTCGAACATCAGCCCTTCGATCTACGTGAATGTGTAGAAGCTTCGCTAGATCTGGTGACAGCCCGTGCAGTGGAGAAAAGCATCGACATTGCCTACATCTTTGAAGGCGATATTCCGCCCGCGGTTGTGGGGGATGTAACCCGCTTAAGGCAGGTTATCACCAATTTGCTCAGTAATGCGGTTAAGTTTACAGACAGAGGTGAGGTCGTTTTAACGGTATCCAGCCAACGGTACAAGAACGGAAGCGCGAAAGAGAAAGTCATGCTCACGTTCGCAGTACGCGATACAGGTATCGGTCTCACACAAGACGGTATGAGTCGGCTGTTCCAATCGTTCTCGCAAGCGGATTCATCCACCACGCGCAAATATGGCGGCACAGGGTTGGGGCTTGCCATCAGCAAGCGTTTGGCAGAGATGATGGGCGGCACGATGTGGGCGATGAGCCAGGGGTTGGGTTTGGGTTCAACCTTTATGTTCAACATCAAAGCCGAAGTGGCAGACCTGCCCCCCGCCAAGAAACAAATTCATCTAGGTGTGCAACCAGCATTGCAAAACAAACGTGTATTGATCGTGGATGATAACGCCACCAATCGTTATATCCTCAACATCCAAACTGCCAAGTGGGGCATGGTGCCGCGTGATACGGCATTCCCTGCCGAAGCCTTGCAATGGATTGAAGATGGCGATTCGTTTGATATTGCCATTCTCGATATGCACATGCCCGAAATGGACGGGCTGGAGCTGGCAAAACGCTTGCACGAAAAGCAAATGAAATTCCCGCTGGTGTTGTTTAGCTCACTGGGCAGGCGTGAAGCCGGCGATGAGACCAATCTCTTCTCTGCCTATCTTTCGAAACCCATCAAACAATCGCAACTGTTTGATACATTGGTGGGACTCTTCGTGCAGGATGAAGAAGAGAACAAGAAGGTGACGACAGATCGCTTCAAACCGGACCCGCAAATGGCGGCGCGGCATCCGTTGAGAATTCTGCTCGCTGAAGATAACGCCGTCAATCAAAAACTGGCGTTACGCTTGTTGGAGCAGATGGGGTATCAGGCAGATGTGGCGGTGAATGGACGTGAAACGGTGCAAGCCGTGGAACGTAAAGAATATGACGTGATCTTGATGGATGTGCAAATGCCCGAAATGGACGGGTTGGAAGCGACCCGTGAGATCGTGACACGCTGGGCGGAGAAACACCCCTACATTATTGGGCTGACCGCCAATGCCATGCAAGGTGACCGTGAGATGTGTTTGAATGCTGGGATGGATCATTACATTCCCAAACCCATCCGTGTCGTAGAGTTGGTAGATGCCTTATTCAAGGCGAAGTCGTAAGAATAAACCCTGGAGATCTATGCCTGTTTTGGATATGAAAACCTTCAATGAATTGAAAGAAAATACTGGGGAGGATTTCATCTTGGAATTGCTCAATGCATTCTACGAAGATACTGTAAAGCAGTTGGGTGAGATGAGGTCTGCGGTGAGCGCAGGGGATGCAGAGACATTTCGGCGGGCGGCGCATAGTTTGAAGTCGAATGCGGCGACGTTTGGGGCGAATGACCTCTCGGCGTTGGCGCGTGAGTTGGAGATGATGGGGCGTGAGAAAAACCTGGCAGTGGGAAACAGGCTTGAGGCGTTGAAAGAGGCGTTTGATCTGGTCAAGCATCAATTAAGTGAATTAAGGTAACCGGATGCCAAATCGAAAAATAGAACCTGCTCATCTGTTGGTGGTAGACGATAATAAAGTTAACCGAATGGCGCTTTCACGCAGCCTTGAACTTCAAGGGCACATGGTAGAAACCGCCGAGAACGGTAAAGAGGGCTTGGAGAAGTTTCAAACGGGAACCTTTGATCTGATGTTGCTGGATATTGAGATGCCAGTGATGAACGGATTTGAGGTGTTGGAAGCCTGCTTGAACGATGTGGACTTAAGGCAAATTCCCATCATCATGACTTCGGCAATGGAAGAATTGGATGCGGTGGTGAAATGTGTGGAGTTGGGCGCCGAAGATTATTTGACCAAACCCGTGAACCCGATTCTGCTGCGAGCACGCGTTAACGCCAGCCTTGAAAAGAAACGCTTACGAGACGAACAGCGCAAGTTGTTCCGTACCTTTGCGACGAAAGAAGTAGCAGAAGAATTGCTGCGAACGGGATTTTCGTTGGGCGGGCAGATTGTAACAGCGAGCGTGTTGGTAGCGGATATCCGTTCGTTCACTTCGATTGCAGAGAGTCAGGACCCTTCTGATTCGATTGAATTGCTGAACCAATATTTCAGTATGATGTTCGATGCAGTGACCCATAACGGCGGCATTATCAATCAGATCGTGGGCGATGGCTTGCTGGCGGTGTTCGGTGCGCCGATCTTTTATGAAGACCATCGCGAACGGGCGGTGAAAGCGGCATTGCAAATGCTGGAGCAGTTGAAACTGTTCAACGAGCAACAATTGGCGGCGAATAAGACCGCGATTCGCATTGGGATCGGGATCGCTTCAGGGCGGATGGTGGCAGGTTATACAGGGACGCACAACCGCGCCATTTACACCTGCATCGGTGACACGGTGAATCTGGCGGACCGGATTGAGGAATACACCAAGGAAGCGCTCCGTCCACTCTTGATCGATGCCTATACCCGTGATGGCTTATCAGACCAGTTCATGGTGGAAGATCTGGGAAAGATCGTTTTCAAGGGCAAAAGCCAGGCTGTGAATGTCTTTGCGGTAATGAAATGAGTGAAAGGTGCGTTCTCATGAGTATCAGACTATATTTTTGATTTAGAAGGATGATGCAGAATGAAGAACAACTTAAAGATAAAGGGCATACTGGCAGGGATTCTCGGGTCTTTCGTGGGGGCAATTCCCAATATGTTTCTAAAATATTTTCTCGTGATAGGGATTGTTAGTATACTGGGATGGAGGTGGGGGATGGACGATCTTTTTCGGTTGCCTCTCCTTTGGGATACCCTCATCATTACCCCGGTTGGATGTGTATCGATTATTGGCTTTGGCGGTTCGTTATTGACAAGCCTATTCCTCATTATGAGCGGGGGCGCATTGTTTGGTCTGCTTGGCATGTATATAAGCTTTATAAACTCTCGTGAAAGCAGTTATATCGAGATTAAGGACTGGAAAGGCTCGTATTGGTTGAGCTTTTGGGCAGGAATGCTATACAACCTGGTGTTCATCTTTTACGTCCCGGTGTTTGCCAGCTAAGGCAGAACCCTTACAGAACAACTGATAAAATCGGAAATTAGCATCTTAATCATTGTCTTTCTATTAATAAAATAATACAGAATGGTCAAAAAATGGAATGGAAGTTCGTTATACATAATGAAGAGAAATACCTTGAAGTTGTCACAAGCGGCATCGTAGATGGAGATGGCACGATCGATATGGCACAGGCTATCGCACAAACCATGCGTAGTAACCGCCTGACAAAGGCTTTAATTGATCACCGTAACGTGGTCAAAGTAACCAGTAGTACCTATGCCACCTACAACCGACCTAAAATCTTGCGCCTTATTGGGCTCACGCTGGGCATCAGGCTGGCAGAGTTGGTTCGACCAGAAGATGAATTTCACTTCAAATTCTTTGAAACCGTTTGCTTTAATCAAGGCTACAAACTTTCTGTGTTTTATGAAAAGGATCAGGCGCTAGCCTGGTTGCTTCACTAAGATCACATGGCGGCTCTTTCTATGATGAACTGGCACAAACTAAAAAAAGAGGTTCGATGAAAATAAGTTTGCCTCCCAAAAAGGCATTCTTTACTCTGTGTAGTGATTAAGAACCGTGCTTGACCCTTCATCAGACACAAGATTTTTGCACATACATTCATTCCAGAGATTCGTATGGACATAAAACTACTGATTGCTTTATTACCTCTCGTTTTTATGATTCATGATTTTGAAGAAATCATCATGTTTAAGCCTTGGCTAACGAAGAATCGGGATGAAATAAAACGCAGGTTTCCGCGAATCGACAGAACCCTGAGCAAACATCATGACCATCTTTCAACATCTGCATTTGCTCTTGCTGTGTTAAATGAGTTCATCATCATTTCGGTGATCACCTATGCTTCTCTATATTTCGGCTCGTATCATTGGTGGTTTGGGGCATTCATGGCATTTTCCCTGCATGTGATCATTCATATCATACAGTGGGTAATTTACGGCAAGTACGTTCCGGTCGTGATCACCTCGTTTCTTGCTTTACCCTATTGCATATATACTTTTATTGAATTTCTAAAAATTACAGACATGTCAACAGGGCAACACCTGTTTTGGACAGCCATAGGCGTCATCCTAACCATTGTGAGCTTTGTCCCTGCATTTTCTTTGCATCTCGCTTCGAACAATGGAAAAATAAAACTTATTTGCAGGTAGAGAGTTAAGACACACCAAGAAGGGAAGCTATGATGCAATTAGATTATGGAAATTGGGTACGAAAAAAGATACTGTTCATTCTAGGCATGTGTGCATTGGTGGCGGGTGCCTTAATCTTTATTCCGCTTGGCTTGGTTTATAGAATCGTTACCACAGTCCTATTTTTGCTTGTTTTCGTTAGCTTTCTATTTCCACTTTACGCTTACATCATGTTCTCGCAAAAAGGCGGAAAACTTCAAGAAAAAATCTATGATCTTGCTATTCAACATTTAGGAAAAGACTTGCAAGGAAAGTTTATTGATATCGGTTCTGGAAATGGGGTTTTAGCTGTAACACTTGCACAAAAACATGGAGCCATTGAAGTTACAGGTGTCGATTATTGGGGCGCAGACTGGGAATACTCTAAAAAAGTTTGTGAGCAAAACGCCGAGATCGTCAAAGTAGAAAACCGTGTGCATTTTCAAAAAGGCGATGCCGCATTGCTTGATTTTACAGATGACACATTCGATGGCGCGATAAGCAATTTGACATTCCATGAAGTAAGATCTGTTCCAGACAAAAAGTTGGTACTAAAAGAAGCATTACGGGTTGTGAAATCTGGCGGCAATTTCTCGTTTATTGATTATTTTTTTGATGAAACACACTATGGAAAGACTGCAGAGTTTGACCAATTTCTAAAGGCTTTGAATTTAAACTATTATGATCGCAAACATTTACAAGATTTAATTCCGTTGCCCGCAATGTTGCGACATCCCAAAATATTGGGGAGGGTCGGAATTATTTTTGGTAAAAAGTAGTGAATGCACCAACAAGTCAGATTAACGAGCACCAAGACAATGTATAGATTGCACGAACATATGTATAATCCCATACATATCCTTTAGAAGTCTGGAGACACTATGGCAACTTTTCGTTATCTGGTACATGATGTTGAAACTGCAATTCAGTTCTACACTACACACCTTGGCTTCAAACTCATTGATCAAATGGGACCTGCCTTTGCGATCGTAGCAAAAGAAGATTTGAACCTATGGTTGAGTGGTCCGCAGACCTCTGCTGCGCGCCTCATGCCGGATGGCAGAAAGCCAGAAGCCGGTGGCTGGAACCGTTTTGTGATCGAAGTAGAAAACATTGAAGCTCTGGTAGATGCGATGAAGCAGGCTGGCGTATCGTTTCGAAATGAGATTATTTCGGGTCCGGGTGGCAAACAGATCCTTGCCGAAGACCCGTCTGGCAACCCAATAGAGATCTTTCAACCCGCATAATGAGCATGGTCTTGTACAAAACCTTAGGAGTATTTACATGACGACTCTCACTCAAACGACCGAAAATAAATATTGGCAAGTTGCGCTCTGGCTGGCTTTCTTCACAATCGTTTATAACTTTGCCGAAGGGCTTATCTCTACCTATTTTGGCGCGCAAGATGAGACCCTGACACTCTTTGGCTTCGGCGTCGACTCATTCATTGAAGTCGCTTCGGGGGTTGGCATCCTTGCCATGATATTTCGCATCCGCCAAAACCCCAATACCTCCCGTTCGCAATTCGAACAGACCGCCTTGCGCATTACAGGCACGTCCTTTTATTTGCTGGCGGTCGGTCTTGGCATCACAGGCATATACAATCTTTTTACAGTCCACAAGCCTGCTACAACCCTACCAGGGTTGATTATTTCATTCGTTTCCATCACAGTCATGTGGGCATTGGTACTGGGGAAACGCAGAATAGGGCATGCGCTTCATTCCGCTCCCATTTTGGCAGATGCCAACTGCACCATGGTTTGCATTTACATGTCCGTTATTCTATTGGTATCCAGCCTTATCTATCAATTCACAGGCTTTGGGCGCATCGACAGTCTCGGTGCTTTTGGTTTGATTTACTTTTCCATCAAGGAAGGCAAAGAAGCTTTTGAAAAAGCAGCCAATGTCAACGCCCTTTGCTGTGACGATGATGATTGCAAAGAATAGAAACGCAGGAACAGAAAATCGAATGCCAATTCCCCTCAACACCATCCTGATTTATGCAAAGAACATGAAAGCTACGGCACAGTTCTATCAGAAATACTTCGGCTTTGTTTCAACCGGCGAAGTGGTGGAAGGGCTTATTGAATTAACGTCTCAGCATGGCGGGGCAAATATTCTGATTCATCAGGCAGCCAAAAGTATAAAATTAGGTCAAGTCGGCGTAAAGCTCATGTTCGATGTTGAAGACATTGAAACATTCAAGAAAGAAGCGGCGGCGCAAGGTCTTAAGTTTGGCAGTACTCATCAGGCAAACGGTTATTCTTTTGCAAACGCCAAAGATCCAGACAAAAATCCGATCACCATCTCCAGCCGTGCTTATCGGCAAAAGTAAGATGCTTGGCATATAAGCCAAGTCTGCGCATTGGGGGTATCATAGAAAAAAATCCTCTAACAAGGTGATCCTATGAACTCTTTGCAACGCATAAAAAATGTCATCGCTGGCGAGCCGGTAGACCGTACCCCCAACCTCGATATCTTCATGATCCGCGCCGTGCATCACCTCGGCATCCCGTTATCCAAATATTATCTGGACTATCGCGTGTTATGTGAAGTGAACATGGCAGCCTTGCGAGATTTCGAATTGGATGTTGTGCAAGCCATATCTGACCCCTATCGCGAAGCCTGTGATGTCGGGCTGGAGGTCGAATTCCCTTATGACCAAATGCCCATGCACAGAAGTCTGGTCATCCGTGAGCCGGAAGACCTCGCCAAGGTCAAATTCCCGGTGCAAAATTTTGGTCCGCGCATGACAGACCGCTTGGAAGGTGTCCGCGCAATGCGGGAGCAAGTTGGGGATGAAGTAGCAGTGATGGGCTGGGTCGAAGGCGCCTTTGCAGAAGCCGCAGACTTGCGCGGTATGACCGCTATCATGAAGGATGTATATCAACGCCCTGAATGGTTGAAAGAATTACTTGAAAAATGTGCGGAAATGGAAATCGCTTTCGCCTCTGCCCAAATCGACGCCGGTGCGCACATGATCGGGCTGGGTGACGCCGCCGCCTCTCTCATCTCCCCGCGCATGTACCGAGAGTTCGCACTCCCTTATCAACAACGCATCTTTGAAGCCGTCAAAGCCAAGGGAGCAATTCCGCGCCTGCACATCTGCGGCAAGACCTCACATGTCCACAAAGAAATGGCGCAAAGCGGCGCAGACATTATTGATGTGGATTGGATGAATGACCTGCAAAAAGCAAAGGAAACAATGGATGGTTATGTCATATGCGGCAATCTTGACCCTGTCACCGTCTTCTTGCAGGGAACGCCAGAGGATGTCTACCAAGGTGTGATCGCCAACGCCGAAGCAGGCGGCTCGCGCTGGATATCCGCGGGCGGGTGCGAGATCCCAGATGAAACGCCCATCGAAAATCTCAAAGCGCAAAGTCAGGCATTGCGCGATCTGGGAGCCAGAGCATGACCAAGCCATACAAAAAAATATCGGTCAAACCGCAAGCCTACCAATGGCTGCACTTTGGAGAAATAAAACCCACAGGCTGGATACAAACCCAAATGCAGCGCGACTTGGTTCACGGTTTCGTTGGGCATCTCGATGAACTCGTCCCCGACTTAATCCAAAAAGACGATATCTACGGCAAAGACCGCCTCACCAAAGCCGCGAAGACCAAAGACCTCGGGGTCGTCTCCAAAGAAACCGAATGGGAAGTTCAATTTCTATGGTGGAACAGCGAAACGCAATCCAACTGGCGCGACGGCTTTGTGCGCAACGCACTGCTCCTTGAAAATTCTGAGTACCTTCAAAAAGTCCGTGAATACATTTCGCAGATTCTTGCCACCCAAGACGCTGATGGCTATCTTGGCATCTATGCCCCTGACTTGCGTTACAACTTCAACAGCGAAAACGGAGAGCTATGGGCGCAGGCATCTTTATTCCGCGTTCTGCTTGGCTATTACGAAGCGACGGGTGAAACGCCAGTATTCGATGCCGTCATCCGCGCAGTGGATGTCACCATGCGGGCATACCCAATCCATCAATCGCATCCCTTTACCGTCACGAATGATTACGCTGGGGTTTGTCACGGCTTGGTCTTTACCGACGTGCTCGATAGACTCTATCAACTCACCCAACAAGAAAAATATCTCGATTACGCTCTCTGGCTTTATGCCGAATACAGCGAAGCGGCTCTCAGTGCAGACGATGTCCGTTACACTCACCTGACCGACCCAGCGTATCGCTTCCGCGCTCATGGCGTTCACACCTACGAGCATTTGCGCTCTCTCATCACAGCCGTATACGCATCTACGAATCCTTTGCTGGAAGAAGCGCTATCTGCTTATCTCCAAAAACTGGAACTCTGCCTGACTCCCAGCGGAGCGCCCATCGGCGATGAAAATATCAACGGCAGGCTGGCAGACGCCTCAGAGATCGGATACGAGTATTGCTCCATCCACGAGCTGCTTGATTCGTATTCCCATCTGCTCCAAAAGACTGGCGACCCGCAATGGGGTGACCGCATCGAATGGTTATTATTCAACGCTGGGCAAGGAGCACGTCACCCGCAGGAAAGCGCCATCGCCTATTTGAAAACCGACAACTCCTATTCGATGACCGGTCCACTTCATCGAGATGACCCGATCGACCCGCGCAACCCGCAGACGCGTTACAAATATTCCCCCGCGCATCAAGACGTAGCCGTGTGCTGTGTCCCCAACGCCGGGCGGATCTATCCCTATTACATCAGGTCCATGTGGATGCGCACATCCAAAGGCTTGTTCTGCGCCCTGTACGGAGCCAGCGAACTGAACACCGAAGTCAACGGTGCGAAGGTTCATATCACCGAGCAAACCAATTACCCCTTTGACCTGACTGTCTCCTTCGTAATCAACGTTTCACAGCCGGTTGAGTTCGAACTCACCTTTCGCAAACCAGCCTGGGCAATTGGGTTTGACCTGCAAACCGATGGCACATGGCAAGAAGAGAATGACGTGATAAAGGTGCGTAAAACCTGGCAAACTGGAGACAAGCTTGTTCTCAATTTTCAAGCCGAGGTCAAAACCGATGAATTCCAAGAGGACGAATATTTCATAAGCTATGGTCCCTTGGTATTTGCCCGTCCGTTAAATGGACAAGCCAAAGAAGGCAGAAACTATTCAGTAGAAGGTTTACGAGACCTCTATTATTCTCTGGATGCTTCTTCAGGTTTAGCATATCTCCCAGATGCAAAAGACCTGCGGCTCGAAGGACAACCCTTCCACGCAGAAAATCCGTGGGAGGCACTCAGCATCACGACAGACTCAAAAACATCATCCAAGTTAGTTCCTATGGGATCCAGCATCTTGCGTCAAATCACGTTTCGCAAGCCCACTACATAGTTTTATGACTCAGTCAAAGAACTCCACCCGCAAGTCAGGCACATTTATTTCACAAAGACCACCCGCTGAAAGACGCAACTTCGTCAGCCCTGCAGTCGAAGCGACGATAGCAACAGTCTCTCAAGCTATCGCTGACCCCGAGCTTGCCTGGCTGTTTGAGAATTGCTTTCCAAACACCTTGGACACCACCGTTAAATATTCGATCACCAATGGAAAGCCCGATACTTTTGTCATCACAGGGGATATCGAAGCCATGTGGCTGCGCGACTCGGCGGCTCAGGTCTGGCATTATGTGCCACTTATCAACACAGACCCAACCCTAAAAGACCTGATCGCTGGAGTGATCCATCGCCAAACTCAATGCATTTTGATCGACCCGTATGCCAACGCCTTTAATGAGGGTCCCACAGGCAGTGACTGGGAAACCGATCTCACCAGCATGCGAAAAGAATTGCATGAAAGAAAATATGAACTTGATTCGCTGTGCTATCCAGTCCGACTCGCCCACCACTATTGGAAAACCTGTGGCGACGCCTCAATCTTCGACGCCGACTGGCAAACAGCGACACATCTCATCGTACAAACGATGCGTGAGCAACAACGTTGGAATAACCCCGGTCCGTATCACTTTCAACGTGTCACGTCCGTCTCGCACGACACCGTGCCGTTAGGCGGCTTTGGCAACCCCACCCGCCCCAATGGGCTTATTCACTCCGCCTTCCGCCCATCCGACGATGCCTGCATCTACCCCTTTCTAATCCCATCAAACTTCTTTGCCGTACGCACGTTGGAGCAACTCGCTGAAATTTATTCCACACAACTTAAAGACTCGGCTTTTGCGGCTAAATGTACATCCCTTACAAAGGAAGTCCGTTCGGCGTTGAGCAACTTTGCGATTGCACAGCACCCCACGCACGGCGCCATCTACGCATACGAAGTAGACGGATTTGGGAATGCCTTGATGATGGATGATGCCAACATCCCAAGCCTGTTATCGCTCCCCTATCTCGGAGCCGTCTCCGCAGATGACCCGCTCTATCAATCCACACGTCGATTCATTTTGAGCTTGGATAATCCCTACTTCTTCAAAGGTCGTGCAGCCGAAGGCGTTGGCGGACCCCATATCGGTCTCGGCATGATCTGGCACCTGAGCATTATCATGCGCGCCCTAACCAGTAACAATGAAAATGAGATCGTTCAATGTCTATCTATGCTCAAACAGACACATGCCAAAACAGGTTTCATGCACGAATCTTTTGACAAAGACAATCCAGATAGCTTCACTCGCACGTGGTTCGCTTGGGCAAACTCACTGTTTGGGGAGTTGATTCTCAATGCCTACAACGAGCGTCCGCACATTTTGAAGATGCTCTTATAACAATAAAAAGATATCATTCGTAAAAGCCACTTCGGGAGACAGCATGGATAACGACTTAGAAACAATGACAAAAGAAGAATTAATCGCTGAAGTTATGAAACTTCGAGATGGTATTCGAAAACATCGTGACGCAACAGGGCACGAATTGTGCTGGTATCATCCAGACCTCTGGAGTCTTCTTCCAGAAAAGGTATCTCCAGAAATACTGGTTCCTGAATGGTCAAAATTCATGAATGGCTGCATTCACTATAGAAAGAGTTTGGATGAACAAGCACCGAATGCGCCTCGTGTCGATATAAATTTTGAAGACACAAAATAATCTTCTATTATTCATAGGCACAATTGTGCTTAGCAAAGAATATGGCAAGAGTGTTCATATGGAATATGAAGAAATACCCTTATCAGGCGGCAATATCAATTCCAATGTAGTGCGCATTGGGAATACTGTTCGGCGTGCAACGACAAAAGTCAGTCCAACCGTACACCAACTGCTTTTACATTTGGAAGCCAAAGGCTTTGTGGGGGCTCCACGATTTTTAGGCATTGATGAAAAGCAACGCGAAATATTATCTTATATGGAAGGGGAAACTACATTTTCAGAAGCACTATGGCAGGCTGATTCTCCTCTAATTGCCACAGCCCAACTTCTAAAGAATTATCATGACGCTACATTGGATTTTCCCCACAAAGATGGTTTGGTTTGGGGGATAGCTTACCCAGATATTTCTCGCCATGAAGTCATATGTCACAACGACTTTGCCCCTTATAATTTTATTTTTCAGTCCCAATCACCCTGTGCAGTGATCGACTTTGATCTGGTGGGTCCAGGACCTCGGGTACGCGATGTGGCATATGCCGCTTATTGGCTTATACCCTTATCATTTCATAGCGCTGACCTGCGTCCTTTCGCAGAGGCGGACTTGAAAAATGGAAGTCGCCGCCTGCACTTGTTTTGCAAAACTTATGGCATCCATGTCAATGAAGCTCTCATGGATATAGTCTATGAGGTTTTATGTTTTATGGGTGACAAAACGAAAATGGAAGAAATCCTAGGGGGTGAAATTGCCGCAAAACTTGAACGAGAAGGACATGTAAAACACTGGCAAGCAGAAGCACAAGCCTTTCTGGAAAATCGCAGTCGCTTCGCCAAAAATCTGTTTCAGCCTAATCAATAAAGGATTCCCTATGACCACAGACCCTACCTTTCGCATGACCGTGCAAGACATCTTTTTTATAAAAGGACGTGGAACCGTTGTAACCGGGCGCGTTGAAAGCGGAGTAATCACGGTAGGAGATGAAATTCGAATCCAAGGAAAAAGTGCCAGTAAAATAGCTGTGGTAACAGGGGTAGAAGTTCTTCGCAAAGTCACAACACAGGCAAAAGCCGGCGACAATATTGGCTTACTGTTCAAAGACATCACGAAAGAAGATGTTCAAGCAGGCGATATCCTAACAGGGTCTGAGTTAGATTTCACCTGGAAACCGTAAACCATCTAACTTGATGCTTTGGGAGTACTTATGAAAGAAGAGATCCTTATCACCTTCCTGCGTCACGGACGTTCCAGCGCAGATGACGAAAAAGTTCACGAAGGCCGGTACGACTCGCCACTCACTGACACCGGGCGGTCTCAAGTCCAAGCTCGCGCACAGGATTTTCTCTCCCGCCGTTTTCATTTTGATGCAATTGTTTCAAGTCCTTTGCAACGCGCCTATGAAACGGCAACGATCATCGGGCAGGCGCTACACATTCCCGTCGAAACAGATACCAATTGGATGGAAATGGATAACGGACCCTTAGCTGGTTTACCTTGGGACGAAGCTGAAAAACAATACCCCAAACCAGCGTTTCGAAATCCATATGAACCCTTTTGCGGTTCAGGAGAAAGCGACTGGGAAATTTACACTCGCGGAGCCAAAGCCGTAGAAAAAATCATTCGGCGCGGACTCGGAAGCTATTTAGTGGTTGCCCATGGCGGCATTCTCAATTCCGCTTTACGGACAATTATCGGCACGCAACCATCTATCAACCAACAGGGCATCGCATTTGGCTTTGGTGATACCGGGTACGCTTGCTTTAGTTATCGTCCTTCTCAACATCTATGGTATCTGCTCGAATTCAAAGTGGAATAAACACACTAAAGTTAAAAAAAGGAATCTCCATGCCCACACCCTCTCTAACCCACAGACTTGCCGAGCAAGAAGACCTAACCGCCCTCAAAGCCTTAATGGATGCCGCTATCTCAGAAAATCAAAAAGCCTTTCTGGATGAAAGTCAAATCGCTTCGAGCCGCACCATTATGGGTCTAGATACACAACTCATTGACGATGGCACCTACTTCATCGTCGAAATCGATGGTCAACTGGCAGGCTGTGGCGGCTGGAGTCGACGTGCCACCATGTACGGTGGTGACCAGACCCCAGGGCGCAGCGCTACCTTGCTTGATCCCGCTAAAGACCCGGCACGTATCCGCGCCATGTACACGCACCCCAACCACGTCCGCAAAGGAATCGGGAAACTCATCATCACTTTATGTGAAGAAGCCGCCAAAGCAGAAGGTTTCACAAAGATGGAATTGGTTGCCACCTTATCGGGTGAACCCTTATATCGTGCCTGCGGATTCGAAGCATACGAAAACATTGTAGACGATCGCGGCGGCGTGGGCGTTCCGCTATTGCGAATGCGAAAATCGCTATAAAAATTTTGTATTCCTTATCTTTACATCTCACATCGGGGAGTGCCTAAAACCCAGTACATAAAAAGTATGTCACCCTGAGCGCTAGCGAAGGGTCTCTGAGACATTCGTAGAGATTCTTCGCTCCGCTCAGAATGACACGATTTGTTATTTGTCCTTGAACTTAGATACTCTCTCACATCGAAATAATTAAGACTCAATCTCTGCATCCCTTATAATTAAGGGATGCAATTTCGTCTCTCCCCCACAGCACGCCAGTCTCTGCTCATTGCAGTCATCACCATCATTGCCTATGGGCTGCTTCTGCCGCTTACCGGCTTCTACTGGGATGACTGGCCCTTCGCATGGATCGCCAAATTTTTGGGTCCTGCCGAGTTCAACCCGGCATTCATGCCCTTTCGCCCGTTTCTAGGACCCATCTTTTATTTCACCACTACGGTCATTCCGCTCAACCCATTAGCATGGCAGGTTTTCGCGCTCGTCATCCGCTTTCTTATTGGCGTTACTGCCTGGTGGACCTTCACTCAAATTTTTCCGCAACGCAAAACGCTGGCATACTTCGCCGCTTTGCTCATGTTGGTCTTCCCCGGCTACAGTCAACATTGGGTCGCGCTCACTCACATCAACCAAGAACTTATCCCTTTCCTTTTTTATCTGCTTTCTTTCGGCTACACTTTCAAAGCCCTTCGCACCCAGAAAAAGACAGATACCATCATCGCCTTGCTTCTACAACTCTGCGGCATTTTCCCCACAGAATATTTTTTCGGCATCGAAGGCATTCGCTTCTTTTTGCTCTTCTTCTTTTTTCAAGGCGCCTTATTCGAACGTTTCACGAAAACACTCAAAATCTGGCTCCCCTATCTCCTCATCTGGATTCTCAACGCCGCCTGGCTCTTCTATTACTATAAATTCGGTCCTTATGAATCCTACGAAGTCGCCGCCGCCCAATCGCCCAACCTTTTCTACTTTCTAACACAAGCGCTGGATGCTCTCTGGAAAGCCGGATTCTACATTTGGACTCAAGTCCTCGTCCTAACCATTTCCACCCTCCGCGCGCCCGCCTCTCTCTTAACCTTGGGCTTGGTTGCCATCTCATTCATTCTCCTCGCCCGCATCCTGCTCAAATCCACCCAAGCCGAAGCTGCAGATAAATCCTTTGCCGTCTCCTTACTGACAATCGGCTTCTTCGGCATCCTGCTCGGACGTCTCCCCTCACTTGCGGCAAATCTTCCGTTAACTCTGCAATCCTCCTACGACCGTTTCATGATCTCTATCATGTTCGGCTCGGTCTTATTCGTATTAGGTCTGCTAGAGTTATTCATCAAAGACTATCGCACACGTGTCTTTGTCCTTTCTGCGCTCATCGCCCTCGGCATCGGGCAGCAATTCTTCAATGCCAATATCTTCCGCAGAGACTGGCAAAAGCAAGGCGAGATCTACTGGCAAATGGCATGGCGCATGCCCGCTCTATCAGAGAACACCGTTCTACTCACCCACCAAATGCCCATTGATTATGAAACAGACCTCTCCTTTACCGCTCCCATCAATTGGATGTATGCGCCAAACTATACCCGTGCCAATCTTCCTTATATGTTGCTTTACACAGAAAAACGATTGGGCGGTTCTACCTTGCCATCATTAGATAAATCTACCTCCATCACCTATCCATACCGCACCGTACAATTCGATAGCAGTCTCTCGAATGCCTTAGTAATTTACATGCCGCAGAATGGCTGTCTGCGCGTCATGGACCCAAGCCGTGGTCATGCCGAAATTTACGACAACATCGCCGATGACTTTACGCAAGCCATTGCAATCTCAGACCCATCGCGCATCCTGATCAAATCCACGCCGCCAGCCAAACCGATGTTCTTCCCAGAACCAGCCAAAGATTGGTGTTATTACTTCGCCATGGTTGAGCTTTACAATCAATGGAACGAATATCAAGTCTCTGCCGAGTTTGCAGACGAAGCGCTGGCAGCCAAATTCCAGCCTGAAGACCCACGTGAATGGATCGTCTTCATCGAAGCCTATGCCATGAATGGCGAACTAGATAAAGCCATTGATGCATCCAACTCTGCTCTTAAGATGGACAAGAAAACGCTCAAAGCGATATGCACAACTTGGGAGCAGGTGCAGGCACGAGGTCCCGAAAGAGGCGCGGAGGGGTTTGAATCCGCTCGATTGTCACTTGGTTGCAATCCATAACGTTGGCTTGACGCTTTAAACTTCATGTGCTACCATCTTTTTTTAGTAAATAGAACGAGGAGAATCTATGTCTAATAAACGCCGCAGTGTGCTGGCAATGTCGATCTTTATGGTCACAGCGGTAATGCTTTCTGCCTGCACACAATCACTTTCGTCTGCTCCCGCAGAAACACCAACTCTCTTACCTACAGGGTTGTTTGTTTCACCGATCGCTTCTGTTGAAAACCCAATGGAAATGATCGAGCAGTTCGCCAAGCAGACCGAAGCTGCTCAAACTTCTGCCGCCGGCGGTGGCACCCCGGGTACCCCCGGAACCCCACAAGCAGTTTCAACCATCACTACCGGTACCCCCGGAACCCCTGCACCTGCTGTTGCTTCTGTTACCCCTTCGGCGCCTACGGTGAGTGTATCCACCCCCACCAATGCGAATGCCGCGGCTCCTACTGCCGCAGTGCCAACTTCTTCATCTAACTCTGCTGCAACAGCCCCTAGCCTATCTGGCAATACCTATGTTCTGCAAGATGGTGAATGGCCTTACTGTATTGCCCGCCGCTACAACGTGGACCCTGACGCCATGCTTCAGGCAAGCGGTCTTACCAGCCCAGATATTTACTATGCTGGTTTGAAGTTGGTCCTTCCGCAGAACACCACCTTCCCCGGTGCTCGCGTATTGATTGCGCACCCGGCTTCGTACACAGTCGCTTCGGGTGATGAAACGGTGTACAGCATCGCTTGTAAATATGGTGATGTAGACCCGAATGCACTCGCCAGTGCGAATGGAATTTCTGTCTCTTCCAAGTTGACGGTTGGGCAGGTTCTGAGCATTCCGTAATTTCAAAAAGACAAAAGCCCAGGTCAACAGCCTGGGCTTTTTTTATGGAAACTATTCTTGAAAGGAAATCAATATGCCATCGTTTGAACTCATTCGTTCTGAACCTCTCATGCAGGGGCGTGCCTTCAAGATTCGCCGTGATTATTTGAAAACGCCAGATGGTCACGAAACCAAATACGATATTGTAGAACATGGTGGCTCGGTGGTCATCATTCCATTTGACGGTGATGGGAACCTGCTCTTCGTGCGGCAATACCGTCACGCCGCTGGTATGGATATGCTTGAATTACCCGCTGGCACACGTGATGGGGATGAACCGTTTGAAGAATGTGCCGCACGCGAGATCCGCGAAGAGACAGGGATGGAAGCCGGTAAGTTGATCCACATCGGTTCGTTTTATCTCGCACCGGGATACTCCACTGAGTACATGGGTGTCTTCTTAGCAACGGACTTGAAGCACAATCCACTTGAAGCCGATGAAGATGAATTTCTTAGCGTAGAAAAAATCCCTGTCAAAGAAGCATTGAAGATGGCAGAACATGGCGAAATGCCAGATGCCAAATCGTTGGCTGCTTTGTTAATGGCAAGAGCCTATTTAGAATAAACTATTCAAAAAGTAATAATCGCTCAAAAAACGTCAAAACACCTCGCAAATGTCGAGGTGTTTTATTTCCACCAATCCTATCCAATATATGACATCAGGCAGTGGGATTTAAGTCATATATAACTAACGTAATTCATCCCGCAGGAATAAACTTGTTCATTGGAAAATACGAGGCATTCGTGCCTTTTTACAGGAGCCAAAGCATGAATAAGAACATCATTATGATCGACGGAAACGAAGCAACCGCAAGTGTTGCCCACCGTCTCAACGAAGTGATCGCCATTTACCCGATCACCCCATCTTCTGCCATGGGCGAATTCTCAGACGAATGGTCAGCTAAAGGTAAGAAGAACATTTGGGGAACCGTTCCACTTGTGGTTGAAATGCAGTCTGAAGGCGGAGCAGCCGGAACCGTACACGGCGCTCTCCAAACGGGTGCACTTACCACCACCTTCACCGCGTCTCAGGGCTTATTGTTGATGATCCCGAACATGTACAAGATCGCGGGCGAGCTCACCAGTACCGTCTTCCATGTGGCAGCACGCGCGATCGCCGCCCACGCCCTCTCCATTTATGGAGACCATCAAGACGTGATGGCAGTCCGGCAGACCGGTTGGGCAATGCTCTCTTCTGCCTCCGTGCAGGAAGCGCAAGATTTTGCCGCCATCGCCCAAGCCGCCACCCTCAAGGCACGTGTGCCCTTCCTTCATTTCTTTGATGGATTCAGGACCTCACACGAAGTCAACAAAATCATCCAATTATCGGATGAAGAACTGCGCCTCATGCTCGACGAAGAATTGATTCGTGCCCATCGAGCCCGCGGACTCAGCCCGGAACACCCCACCCTGCGCGGCACCGCTCAGAATCCGGATGTCTACTTCCAGATGCGCGAAGCTTCCAACCCCTACTACACCGCCACACCGGCTATTGCGCAAGAGATGATGGATAAGTTCGCCAAGATCACCGGGCGCCATTACAACTTGTTCGATTACACCGGTGCCCCCGATGCCGAACGTGTCATCATTATTATGGGTTCTGGCGGCGAGGTTGCCGAAGAGACTGCAAATTACCTGACCCAAAAAGGCGAAAAAGTGGGTGTGTTGCAAGTACGTTTGTACCGCCCCTTCTCTGTAGAGCATTTCATCAAAGCGCTGCCCAAGAGTGTCAAATCTCTCGCCGTGTTAGACCGCACCAAAGAACCCGGCTCCATGGGCGAACCCCTTTATATGGATGTGATCAGCTCATTGGTAGAAGGTCAACGCTCTAACATCAAGGTCATTGGCGGACGTTACGGCTTGTCTTCCAAAGAATTCACTCCGGCGATGGCAAAAGCTGTCTTCGACGAGCTGAACAAACCTGAACCGAAAAATCATTTCACAGTCGGTATCAACGATGATGTGTCTCACACTTCGCTCACCGTAGATTCCTCCTTCTCGCTCGAATCTGAAGGCATGGTCAGCTGTGTATTCTTCGGTCTCGGCTCAGACGGCACCGTAGGCGCAAACAAAAACTCGATCAAAATCATCGGTGAAGAAACTGACAATTCGGCACAGGGCTACTTCTATTACGACTCGAAGAAATCTGGCACGATCACCATGTCGCACCTACGCTTCGGTCCAAAAGCCATCCGCGCACCATATTTGATCGAAACAGGTCAGGCAAATTTTGTCGCCTGCCACCAGTATTCCTTCCTCGAACGTGTGGATATGCTCAAGTATGCCAAAGAGGGTGGCATCTTCCTGCTCAACAGCCTTTATGGTCCCGAAGAGATCTGGGATCAACTTCAGCAGGAAGTTCAGAAGGACATTATTGAGAAGAAACTCAAGTTCTACGTTATCAATGGCTATGATGTAGCGGAAAGAACCGGCATGGGCGGACGTATGAATACCATCATGCAGACTGCCTTCTTTGCCATCAGCGGCATCCTGCCGAGAGAACAAGCCATCGAACAGATCAAATACGCCATCAAGAAGACCTATGGCAAACGCGGTGAAGCCGTGGTGGCGAAGAACTTCGAAGCGGTGGATGCCACCGTGGCAAATCTTTATGAGGTCAAGGTTCCGGCGAAGGTCAGCTCAAAGATGACACGCAGACTCCCGGTCCCGAATGAAGCGCCGGACTTCGTCAAAAATGTGCTGGGTCAGATCATCGACTCAGACGGTGACAGCATCCCCGTCTCTGCCTTCCCGGTTGATGGCACCTTCCCCACCGGCACTACTCAATGGGAAAAACGCAACCTAGCGCTGGAAATTCCAGTCTGGAACGAAGATATTTGTATCCAATGCGGGAAATGCGTCATGATTTGTCCGCATGCGGTCATCCGCCACAAGGTATATGAAGAGAACGCGCTTAGCGGTGCGCCAGAAACATTCAAACACACCAAGTCGAAGTTCAAGGAATTTGGGGAAGGCTATGCCTACACCTTGCAGGTTGCCCCTGAAGACTGCACCGGTTGTACCTTGTGCGTGGAAGTTTGCCCGGTGAAGGATAAGACCGCGGTTGGACGCAAGGCGATCAATATGGAACCGCAGCCTGCGTTACGCGAAGCCGAAGCCAAGAACTGGGATTTCTTCATGAACATCCCCGATCTTGACCGCAAATTGATCAACCCGTCCACCATTAAAAATGCGCAGTTGCTGCGCCCATTGTTCGAGTTCAGCGGCGCTTGCGCAGGCTGTGGTGAGACTCCGTATGTGAAACTCGTTTCTCAACTATTCGGTGACCGCGCCGTGATCGCGAATGCCACGGGTTGTTCATCCATTTATGGCGGCAACCTGCCCACTACCCCGTGGGCAAAGAATGCCGAAGGTCGCGGACCTGCCTGGTCGAACTCGCTCTTTGAAGATAATGCCGAGTTCGGTTTGGGCATGCGCCTGACCATCGACAAACAGCATGAATATGCTCAGGAATTGCTCAAATCCTTTGAACAGACCGTTGGCGCCGAGTTGGTAAGCGCCATTTTGAATGCAGACCAGTCTGACGAAGCAGGGATTGAAGCCCAGCGTGTACGTGTGGAAGAACTGAAGAGCAAACTTGGCAAATCCAGCGACACCCGCGCAAAAGACCTCATCAGCCTGGCTGAAAACCTAGTCAAGAAATCCGTGTGGATCATTGGCGGCGATGGTTGGGCATACGACATCGGCTACGGCGGCTTGGACCATGTCCTCGCCAGCGGGCGCAATGTGAACATTCTCGTGCTCGATACCGAAGTGTATTCGAACACGGGTGGTCAATCCAGCAAATCCACGCCACGGGCGGCGGTTGCCAAATTCGCCATGAGCGGAAAAGGTATGCCGAAAAAAGACCTTGGTCTGATTGCCATGTCCTACGGCTATGTGTACGTTGCCAAAGTAGCGATGGGTGCCAACGACCAGCAAACATTGAAAGCCCTACTCGAAGCGGAAGCGTACGATGGACCATCCCTCGTCATTGCTTACAGCCCCTGTATCGCTCACGGTTACGATATGGCACGCAGTCTCGATCAGGCAAAGCTGGCTGTACAATCTGGTCACTGGCCCATGTTCCGTTACGATCCGCGCCTCGCACTGAACGGACAAAATCCGCTCGTGATCGAGTCGAAGGAACCCAGCATTCCGTTCAGCCAATATGCGTACAATGAAACCCGTTATAAAATGCTGACGCAAATGAACGAAGAGCGTGCCGAAGAACTGATGAAAGAAGCCCAGCATGACGCCAAGTCTCGCTGGACGCTCTATCAACAGATGGCATCGATGCACTACGAAAGCGATAAAAAAGAATAAACTTTAAATTATGGGCGAGAAAGTTTCTCGCCCATTCTTAACACTATAAAGGATTTTACCCATGACCGAACTTTCCACTACATACCTTGGTTTAAAACTGAAGAATCCGCTCGTGGCTTCGGCTTCTCCCCTTTCCAAGAAGACCGATAAAGCCAAAAAATTAGAAGAAGCTGGCATTTCTGCCATCGTAATGTATTCGCTCTTTGAAGAGCAGATCATTCACGAAAGCCTTGAGTTAGATCATTTCCTTTCACGTGGCACAGACTCTTTTGCCGAAGCACTCACCTATCTACCTGACGGCGGTATGTACAGCGTCAGCCCTGAGAAATATCTCAATCAGGTAACCAGCTTGAAGAAAGCTGTAAACATCCCCGTGATCGGAAGTTTGAATGGCGTTTCCAAAGGCGGTTGGACGAACTATGCCAAACGTATCGAAGAAGCCGGAGCAGATGCGCTCGAACTTAACCTCTACTTCCTCTCCACCGACCCAAACCTGACCGCCGCCGAACTTGAAACCGCCCAAGTAGAATTGGTGTCGGAAGTAAAATCCTCCATCAAGATTCCACTCGCAGTAAAGCTTAGCCCATTCGTTACATCCCTGCCGAATTTTGCCAAACGTATCGTGGATGCCGGCGCGAACGGACTCGTGCTCTTCAACCGCTTCTACCAGCCCGATTTCGACCTCGATAATCTGGATATCGTACACAGCCTAGACTTGAGCACCTCCGCAGACCTACGCCTCCCACTACGTTGGATCTCAATCTTGCACAGCAAAGTCCATACAGATTACGCTCTCACCAGCGGCATCCACACCGCTCATGACGTGCTCAAAGCCATGATGGCAGGTGCAAAGGTCGCCATGATGGCATCTACCCTGTTGCACAGCGGCGAGACGGTTGTCTCTTCCATGCTAGATGACTTGCAAACTTGGATGAAGGAACGCGAGTACGAATCCATTGAGCAAATGCAAGGCAGCATGAGTCAGAAGAATGTCAAAGAGCCGGCAGCATTCGAACGTGCGAACTACATGAAGGTCCTTGGCTCCTGGCGTGATTTGCCGTAGTCATAATAAAAAAGAAAAGAGGCTCTTCAAATGGAGAGCCTCTTTTTATTCAAACCGAACAGCGACTATTCTTCGACAGGAGCGGCGGCAGCTTGCTTGCGCTGACGGAACGTGATACGTCCGCGCGACATATCATAAGGGGACATTTCGAGGGCAACACGGTCGCCCAGCAAAATGCGGATGTAGTGCTTGCGCATCTTGCCCGAAAGGTACGCCAGAACCTCGTGACCATTGTCGAGCTTCACACGGAACTGGGTGCCGGGCAGCGCTTCAATCACCACACCATCCACTCTGATTTTGCCTTCTTCTTTAGTCATACATGCCTCTTCCTATCTATTCGTTGTCTTTGAAGGAACGTCGCTTAATGCGGCGGATCGCCTTCTTCTTCTCCATACGGCGGGTTTCGCTCTTGGAAACGAACCAGCGTTTGCGGCGAACCGTGCTCAAAACACCGCTCTTCACGACCTTTTTGCGAAAGCGCTTGAGAAGGGAATCTTGAGATTCGCCATTACGTAAATTGACACTTGCCACTGGTTGTCACCTCCTTTCCGTTATGGAAATTGCCCAAAAAGGCATAAAAAATCGGCTGTCTTACACAGACTCAGCCGAGGGTGTCCATCAAAAAACCTGAAACGAACCGAATGATCGAACGATCAAAAATTGCGCTTCAATTCTCCTTTGATTACGAGCGGAACCGCTCTGTGCCGAACCTGCGGGCAAGATTATACACGATTCATCCACAGATGAGAAGATGATTAAGGGGTTAGAAAATACGGCATGAACTATTAACTACCTTGTTCAGTCATATAAATCAACCGTAAAACCTTCAAATCGTTATAATTCATTGCGCCGTTCATCTTGTCAAAAACAGGCTTCAGCATCGCCGTCCCAACTTCGTTAAAAGCAGCAAACACTGCCCGTTTTTGCGCTTCCGAAACAGTCACCATGGCTTCCAAATCCGTCATATGATTCAAAGTATTGCCAGCCATCACAAAACGTGTCAAATGGTCAAGGATCGTCTGGCTGGTTACTTGATATTTCGCCATTAAACTCTGCACCGTCTCACCGCCGTTGTACAGTTCGCCGATCAGCAAGGTTCTCTGCCCCGCTTCGCTTTTCTCGCGCTGCTTCCCCTTGGGCTTTTCTTGCAGCGTATGCTTCTCAGCAAATTCACGAATGATCTCTAAAAATGGTATGCCATACTGCTGTGCCTTCACCTGCCCCACACCAGAGATCGTCAACAAGCTTTCTGGCGATTGTGGGAAATATGCCGCCATCTCGGTCAGAGTCCGATCTGAAAAGATCACATACGGTGGTACACCCGCTTCGTCTGCCATTTCTTTTCTTTTTTGACGAAGGATGGCAAACAACCCACGATGATAGTCCAACTCTGCAGCTTTTTTCTTCCCATCAGCTTTGGAGACACGTCCCGCCTCTTTCATAACGCCGAAAATGGGTTCGCGTTTCCGAAGCGACTCTAAAGCCTTGGGCGTAAGGCTCAGGGTATGAAACTCCCCTTCTTGCTTGAGGTATACTTGTGAAAGTAATTGACGCGCCAAATGCATCCACTGCTTTCTGTCCAACTCTTTTCCAATCCCATACGTGGATAGTTTGTCATGCTCCCAGCGAAGCACTTTCTCATTTTTAGAACCAAGCAAAATATCCACAATATGCCCGGCGCCAAACTTCTCGTCTGCACGCTTCACACAAGAGAGAAATTTCTGCGCAGGGATTGTCACATCTGTCAGAGGGGTTGGGGCGGAGTTACAGTTGTCGCAGTTGGAGCAGGTTTCGGCGGAGTATGATTCGCCAAAATAATTGAGTAATGGCTTGCGGCGGCAATTCCGTTCATCCTCCGCATAGCGTACAATGGCATTTAGGTGCTCGATGGCTACACGCTTCTCATCGCCTTCTTTTTGGTCAATAAAATAATTGAGCTTGGCAACATCTGCATAACTATAGAGCAACACACAATGTGCGGGCAGACCATCGCGCCCAGCACGTCCGATCTCTTGGTAATAACCCTCAATGCTTTTGGGCAGATCGTGGTGAATTACAAAGCGTACATTGGGTTTGTTAATACCCATACCGAAGGCAATCGTCGCCACAATAATTTGCACATCATCACGAATGAATAATTCTTGATTTTTACGCCGTTCTGCGTCATCCAACCCGGCATGATATGGACGGACCGAATATCCCTTCATAGCAAGGTAGGCAGCAAGTTCATCCACTTGTTTGCGTGAGAAACAATAGATAATGCCCGATTGGTCTTTATACCGGTCAATGATTTCACGCGCTTGTTGTGCAGGGTCTTGTTTCGGCACAACTTCGATGAAAAGATTCTCGCGGTTAAAACTGGCGATAAATTCATTGGTGGTCGAAAACTTAAGGGTATGTCGAATATCCTGCCGCACACGGGAGGTGGCAGTAGCCGTCAATGCCATGCAAACGGCATTCGGGAATTTTTTGCGAACCTCCACGATCTGACGGTATTCGGGTCGAAAATCATGCCCCCACTCTGAGATGCAGTGCGCTTCGTCGATGGTCAGCAAGTCCACTTTCAGTCCAGAAAGAAGCGTGAGAATTCTTGGGGTGAGAAGGGTTTCCGGCGCGAGATACAGCAACTTAACCTCGCCGCGCTTTACGTACTCCATATTCTCGTTATATTCTTGTGGAGAAAGCGAACTATTGAGAAAGACAGATGGTACGCCGAACGCTCGTAATTGTTCAACCTGATCTTTCATGAGCGAAATTAGCGGAGAGACCACCACGGTCAAACCATCAAACAATAACGACGGGATCTGATAACAGAGCGACTTTCCCCCACCGGTAGGCATTACAGCCAAGGTGTCGCGCCGCGCAAGGATATTCTCGATCACTTCCTGTTGAAGCGGACGAAAGGTATCGTAACCAAAGGTATTTTTGAGAATAGATGAGGGGGTATTCACAAGATCCACCCTAAAAAGGACAAGATGTTTATGGGTAAGATTTTATCATCTTCACGGGTAAAATTTGTCTTTACAATTAAAAACAAGAGTAATTGTCTGGAGTTGTCTTGCGGAAACTACCTTTAAGTTGTAAACTTTTAATAATCGTGCAAACTTCGCTGCTTAACAAGCATACTATCCATGGGATAAGGCAAGAGGGATTATGATAAATTTACGCAAAACATTCCTAAGAGCTATTGAAAATGAAGGTCGCGCCTTGGGGACACCTTCCATTAAGTTTGATAATCGCAAGATTATCGCCTCGGGTCCTGACCAGGATGTGCCGAATGGATTGATCTATTTTCTGACCGACGCCAGTGGTTTTTACCTATCCCTCCCGCCCAATACAGTTGGAATTATCGTACATCCAGATGGCACCATTGAAGCCAAAAGCACAGGCGGGCTTCAAGAAGTGCGCCCAGGGTTATATAAGACTCTGTATGTAGATATGCATGACCGGTCCGATTCAACGCAGCCGGTCACTGAGCTTTCATTAGATAATGAATCCATCACCTTGCGCGTCCTATTCAGATATCGCGTTATTGACCCGATCCTTGCGCTTGGCATTGAACGCCCGGTAGAGACTCTCATTGAACATCTCCAAGCCGATCTGGCACAGTATATTCGCACCAACAACCACAATGATCTGGCAGACCGTGCTAATCCGCAAGAGTCCAGTAAGATTCTGCAATTTTTTGCTCAACGCCATGCCACTCGCAATCGCCTCTCGCGAGCAATCAGCATTGAAGGGATCGAACTCAAAGAATTCACTGGCGATAGAGAATATGTAGGCATGCGCCGTAACACACTCACACAGCAACGCCAGACACAGTCTGAAATAGATATACTGGATCGCAAGAACGAGATTGAGAAGCTGAAGGCAGAGCAAAAACTAGAAATTGACCGCCTCACTGCCAAGGCGACGGCTGAAACTACAAAACTACGCAACGAAATTCTACGTGAGACCCAAAAGCAAGATATTCTGCTGGAGAATATGCGCACTCAAACCCAGCGCCGCCACGAGTTATTGGTCAAAGCTGTGGATGCGGTTGGGCAAGCCGTGGAACATTCCAGTTATTCTCGAAACCCAAGCGAAATCAAAACTGCCATCAATAATCTACTAGATGCCATTAAGGAGAATTCTCCAGCAACAGAACAGCCAGAAGCGCCCAAAGTCGGTGGATCTGCACCACGCACGCCACCAGCCAGTAATCAAAAGATAGAGGATCTTACCAACACCTTATTGGATCTTCTTAAACCGAGAAAATGACTACATCTTTCATTGACACAACCGAAACGCACGAGGGTTGGCAATCTGCATTTTCATTTCAAGCATTTCATTACCCAGCCGAAGAATGGCTGAAAATGAGATGGGGCTTCAATGCGGGTGCTCTGCTTGATGAAGCCATGGATCGAAATCGTCTGTTCCTTGAATCACAGTCGATCAATGAAACGCTGTATTTTGCTGAAAACTTATCGACGCGGACATTGGTCATTCGCGGAATTAAGCGCCCTGGCAATGGAATACAAATGTCTGTGCTTGGAAAAGTCAACGCCTCCAGCCAGGATCTGGCAGAAAAAAGTGCAGAAAAATATGCACGCGAAATTCTTTCCACATTTCCGCATGATTTTCGCCTGCAACCTACAGGAATCAAATCAACTCACGACCAACTAATTGGCAATGACTTACTATCAAACAAGCCAGATATTGTATCCATTCAAAGAGAAAACACCTTCATCCCGCCGATGCGTGGTTTTCACTATCTAAATGGCTTTTGGCAAACAAGCATTCGCTCCAATGAACAAATTTGGCGAGCGCTTTCCAGTATGGATCAAACCACCTTGTTCAATATCATTCTTCAACCCACAGTACTGCTAGAAGATGAAAAAGAACTATTATTAGAAATAAAAAAGAAAGTGCTTGATGTAGAAGAAAAACCAGCCATCTTCCTTCCCTATTATCCCTGGGTTGAGAACTGCATCAAGCGTCGCTTAGCACCTTGGAAAAAATTCTTTCTACTACAGGTTCATATTGTTACTGAACAAGAAGTAGATGAAAATCTTTCACGGTCCATTGGTTCAGCGCTCACACGCGATACGGATGTCTCGCCGCTGCCTGGCTTTCACGCCATGCGCCCCGAAACAGAAAGCGAAGCCGAAGAGTGGATCGAAGACCTGCGCCTCTTGAACCTGACACCACCTCAAAGAAGAATGGATGACCTAGTTGACCTTGATGAAGCTTATTCGGTCTTCCGCCTCCCCCTTCGACCGGAAGCGGGTCTGCCGGGTGCAAACTTTATCGAACCTTCGAGCATAAACTAAGAATTATGAATAAACAGACACCTAGAGAGATCGTGCACGTCCGCGTAACCCGGCATATGCCACAGGGGCTTTCTATTCTGCTGGATAACGGCGAGCAGGGTATTATCCGCGCTCGGGAGATTTCTTGGAAAGAAAAAGAAGACGCAAATTGGAAAGACAACTATCCCATTGGGTGGGATGGTTATGTAGTTGCATTGCCCAACAAAAAAGGAGAAATTCCAGAGTTCAGTATCCGTTTGCTGGAATATGACCCTTGGGAAGATTTCTTTGAAGGGCTTGGCAAGAATCGGGTTCTGGATGGGCATGTTACGGGTGTATATGAATATGGAGCCTTCATTGAAGTAGATGAGGGAATTACCGGATTGCTTCATAAATCGCGTATTCCTGCCAAAGTTCAAAAATCAATCCATGACCTTTTCTGGTTTGGCGATAAGGTTCGGGTTGTGGTTCATGATGTAGATCATGAACGCAGACATATCGAGTTGAGTTTGGCTCCAGTCGAAGAGATTACAGGGGAGAATTTGGCTGGGATGCAGAATCAGGCAACGGCTGCGTCTGAGGCGGCTAGTCATCATCTTGGGCAGAAACTCCCTAAAAAGCACATCCTGGTTGTTGAGGATGAAACGCCACAGTCAGATGCGGTTTGTGGTTGGTTGCAAGAAATGGGTCAGCAAGTAGATTGTGTGCCAAGCGCAGAAGAAGCCATCGAGTTCTTGGCACGAATACAGCCTGAGTTTGTATTAATTGATGTAGGTTTGCCCGGAATGAGTGGAACGGAGTTAGCGCATCACATTTTCGAGAACTACCCAAATGTTCAGGTAGCGAATGCAACCGATTGGGCACGCGCCAGCGAGGTCCGCACAGAGTTGGAAGCTGTGATGGATCGCGGTGGAAATTTATTTTATAAACCACTTGTGCCCGAAGACTTGGCAAGATTTCTAACTGGTAATGTTCAACGAGTAGAAATAGCAAGTCAGGATAGTGCCGTGCCGTCAAAATTTGCATCAAAATGGGACGCAAAGCATGATATTCACAAGTTGCTGGTCACGTTTAGAAAGCACTTAGGAGTAGAACAGGTTTTCCTTTTTTCATTCGACCCTGCACATCGTAAAATTCAGATTGTAGAACGAGCAGGTGATGGGTTAATCAATAAAAATGCGCTGAGTCTTTTATTACATAGCCCAATACGAGATGTAGCCGAAGATGGCGATGCTATATTTATCGATGAGATTACCGAAAGAGAAAAGAAACGTTTTCAATATTTGATTGAGTTCAGTCCTGAAGCCGTATCATGCGTTGGCGTATCTGTCCCAACACAATCTTCTTTGAAGTATGCTTTGTTCGCAATGGATGGGCAAACCAAGAACTTTGGCGAAGAACTACGAATGTACGTGGAAGGAATGTCTCTGGCTATGGGTGCAACGCTGGATCAGATTGACTTGCGTGAACGTTCAGCGCTCATGCAGCGTTCGGCTTTGATCGGAAATTTGGCAAGCGGTATGATTCATGAGATTAATAACTTACTAGCGCCATTGCAATATGAGTCTAACAATTTGCGTAAAGCCCTTGCAAAAATGGAGAATGATCCATCACAATCGAAGTACGAAACGATCCGCAATGAGGTTGCAAATATTGAGCAGGATATCCGCCAGATCGTTGGCACCGTGGGAACGTTTGGCAAGATCGCGAAAAAGTCACAGGTCGAGGTCCTTCGAGTCGACGAGATCATCAAAGATACGCTTGTTTTGCTAAATCAAATTAGCAAACGCTCTCGTGTAAAAATGGACTTTCACCCGCCTGAAAAGATGGTCGTCGTCCGAAACCAGGCAGTAGTCTTAGGGCAAATTTTTCTGAATGTCTGTCTTAATGCAATTCAACAAATTTCAGAGCAGGGTTCAGACCATATCCGCTCCATTCGAATCGATATGGAAACCTTGCACGAAACCAGCCAGAGAGAGATTTGTCGTATCCTAATTCGAGACACAGGTCCGGGCATCCATGCTTCGCTCTGGGAAAGAATTTTTGAAATGGGCTTCTCCACCCGTGTAGATGGTAGTGGTATTGGATTATTTGTATCTCGAAATTTAATGGAAGAAATTGAAGGGAAAATCTACGTCCTGGATAGTTATATACTACATGGCACGGTTTTTGCCCTTGAGTTTCCTGTCCATGTATAAGGCTTATTATGAATCGTTTACTTATTCTTGATGACAATGAACGTTTTGCAGAGGTTTTACAGCGCAGCATTAGCGGGTTTGAGGGCTATGAGTCAGAGACTGTTCAATATGTCACTACGTCAGAAGTGGCAATTGAGCTTGTAAAAGAAGCAACCGAACTTCAAAGCCCTTTTAATGTCCTTCTGATTGACCAAAACCTGGAAGCAGAAATGGATGGCATTCAGGTTATGAAAGAAATGTTATCCATCCATTCAGATGCAGACACAATTATTTTCACAGGGTATGACACACCAGAAGACGGTTTACGAGCTTATGAAGCAGGGGCTTCACGGTATCTTCCCAAACCTTTTGAGCCGGAAGAATTGGAATTTGTGCTCAAGGAATTAATGCGTTCCAGAAAAGTGCGTCTGGCAGAGGCACGTCAACGACAGCAATTTAGAATCGCTACAAAAATCGCAGAAGCTGTAGGCGCCAGCCTAAACCTTGAAGACACCATGGACGCCGTGCTTGGGACATTGTACGGGGTATTCGATAAGACTCGTTTATGTGTTCTACTCTATGATGAACGCCAACGTGCTTTACGCTTTGCACCCGGCACCATGAAATATTATGAGATTAAAAATCAACGTTATTCGTATCAAGATACCTTTCCCTTGAACGCCGGTAGCCTCGCCTGCCAGGCAGCTCAATTGACCATTAATCACAAAAGCGTGGAATTGGTTAATGTGGGAGACGTATCTCAAGATACAGAATATCTCAACTTAAATCCAGACACGAAGTCAGAGTGTTGCGTTGGGCTACTCAATATGCACGGAGAGTTGTTAGGTGTGCTGGCTTTGGAGCGCGAATGGTTAAACGGCTTTGACGAAAGAGATCTGGACTTGATATACATTACTGCGCGTCACATCAGCATTGCCATTGAACGCGC
>JAXLVU010000020.1:0-22326 GCA_046328855.1 Anaerolineales bacterium
GTATCCCATGCGTGGTGGGTGCTACAGCCATCAAGATCGACCTTGAAAAGCGCATTATGCATGTGGGTGAAATTGTGCTCAACGAAGGTGATTGGGTCTCTGTAGACGGCACAACTGGTAAAGTCTTTGCTGGCAAGATCCCAACCTCTGAACCCTCCCTTGAAGAACAGAAAGAATTAATGACCCTGCTCAAGTGGGCAGATGACATTTCCGCACGCAAAAACATTCGCGAAGAAGTGGAGCCTGGTTACCCAACCCGTGGTTTGCAAGTTTGGGCAAATGCTGATTATCCAAAAGATGCTCGCCGCGCTCGCTCTTATGGAGCTGTGGGTATTGGTCTGTGCCGCACCGAGCATATGTTCTTTGAGCCTGAACGCTTGCCGATCGTGCAGCGCATGATCCTTGCTGAAACCAGCGAAGGACGTACTGAAGCGCTCAATTTGCTCCTGCCGCATCAGCGCAAGGATTTTGATGGTCTCTTCGAAGCGATGGATGGTTACCCCGTTATTATTCGCTTGATCGACCCACCTTTGCATGAGTTCATGCCCGACGAAGAAAAACTCCTTGAAGAAGTCATCACCATGCGAGTGAAGGGTGAGACGAAAGACTTGGCAGAAAAGGAAAAACTGCTCGAATCAATCAAGGGCATGCACGAATCCAATCCGATGATGGGTTTGCGCGGTGTACGTTTGAGCATCTCAATGCCCGAGATCGTGGAAATGCAAGTGCGTGCCATCTTTGAAGCCGCCGCCGACTGCACTCTGCGCGGCATCAAGGTCAAGCCAGAGATTATGATCCCATTGACCGGAACCGTGAAAGAGTTGGACTGGATCCAGCCGCGCCTCGAACGCATCGGTAAAGCCGTGATGCAGGAAAAGAAGATTAAGTTCGCCTATAAATTTGGCTCCATGATTGAGATCCCGCGTGCCGCTGTTACAGCTGACCACATTGCTACTCAGGCGCAGTTCTTCTCCTTCGGTACGAATGACCTTACGCAAATGACCTTCGGTTATTCACGTGATGATGCCGAACGCAACTTTCTAATCACCTATGTACAGGAAGGCATCCTCGTCAAGAATCCCTTCCAGACCCTCGACCGCAATGGTGTGGGTAAGTTGATGCAGCGCGCCATATTTGAAGGACGTGCCGTCCGACCTGATCTTGAAGTGGGCATCTGTGGTGAACACGGTGGCGACCCCGACTCGATTGAATGGTGTCATCTCATTGGTAATAACTATGTTTCCTGCTCGCCCTTCCGCGTGCCAGTTGCACGTCTTGCTGCTGCGCATGCCGCGTTGAAGCACCAGCCTGTGAAAAAGGCGAAGGTTGCGAAGAAACCCGCTGCTAAGAAGGTTGTAAAGAAAGCCGTGAAGAAAACGGTGAAGAAAGTTGCTAAGAAAAGCAAAAAATAAAACGATAACAAAAATCCCCGCCAAAAGGCGGGGATTTTTGTTATAACTCTCAATAGTTCTTTTGTAATCTTGAGTTTAATCTCTTGTATTGTAATAATGAGGTAACAAGGAGCGAAATCTATGAAAAATAAAACCACTCGATTCTTTGCGGGCATTCTTGTTCTCCTAATGTTACAGGGATGCAATTTGCCAAGTGCAGTTCCACCAATTGAAACTACACTTCCACCTACCGAAGCGCCACCCACTGAGCTACAACCTGTTACCCCCTCTGAAATTCAACATCAAGACATTCCAATCTCTGCACCGGTAGCCAAGCCCTATCCAGATGTTACATCAAAAGACACTGCACCTGAACAGCGTGCTCCTTATGGTGACTCTTTCGAGATTAACCGTCTTGAGCGTCCCTTTACACAGGATATGACCTATCTTCCTGACATAGACATAGCTTCTTTTAGCATCAGTGAAGATGAACAATTTTATTTTGTGTCCATTGAGCTGGTTGGGAAAGACCCAAATAATGCGGCTGGTATTCAATATGCAGTTGAACTAGACACCAATTTGGATAGCTTCGGCGACTTACTCATCGTTGCCAGCCCGCCTTTTTCTGAAGAATGGACCGCAGAAAACATAAAAATATATACAGACACCAATCGGGATACGGCTGGCTTTTCTGCTTCAAGTTCCGATGCTCCGTTTTCAGGAAACGGCTATGACACCTTGGTTCATGATATTGTTGAAGGTGTTGGAGATGATTTTGACCTTGCTTGGGTTCGCATCAATGCAGATCCACAGGCAACGGTTCAATTTGCCTTCAAGAAATCTTTCGCAGGAGAATCCTTTTTTTATTCGGTGATCGCTGACTCTGGTTTGAAAGACGTTGCTCGCTTGGATTATGTAGATTACTTTACTGAAAAAGATGCCGGCTCCCCAATTCGCAGCAATCTTAATTATCCGCTAAAAGCTCTCTATGCGGTGGATAATACTTGCTATCAGGTGTTTGGTTTTAAGCCTTCTGGCTATGAGCCTAAAATATGCCCCGAAATTGTTCAACCCATACAAGCAAACCCCAACCAACCGGTTCCCCTTACACCGGGTGTAGACTATTGTACTTCGATTGGCAGCCCCAACCCTGGAAACTGCCCATGGGGATGGTCTGACGCTCCATATTGTGTTTGCACGCCTGGGTAAGTCACTCGACAAACCGCATGAAGACTTGATTTCCCAACAGCCTTCCGCGATGAGTAAGCCTGAAGACCTCCGAGCCATCGGAGGTCTTTTTTTCGATGAGCTCATTGTGGATAAGCTCTTCGAACTCGTTTGGAAAGACATCTAAAAGCCCGGCTCCAAACCTGGACCTGAAATCTGAGTCAGCGATACCGGCTTCTACCAGCCGTAAGTTATTGATCATGTAATCAGAGATGTCGTCGCGTTGAGTTTGTTTATGCTGGTTGACTGTAGCTGGCGTAAGAGGATAGGAGAGATGGGTAGCTTGGGTATTGCTTAAACGATCAAGATAAGTTTTGATGCGTAATACGTTCGAATAGCGATAGCCGCCCGCATAGCCATGTGCCCCGGCGCCTAGACCGAGATATGGAAGCGAACGCCAATATTGAATATTATGTTTGCAAGCATGTGATGCTTCATTCCCCATAGCCCAGTTTGATATCTCGTATTGAACATACCCATTCTCGGCTAGAAACTCCATGGTCCACTCGTACATGTCTGCGGCGAGGTCGGGGTCTGGGAGGGGGAGGATGCCTTTGTCTGCCCATTTGCCGAAGGGCGTGCCATGCTCAAGGGTGAGGGCGTAAGCAGAGATGTGTTCAGGCTGTAATTCCAAAATGCGCTTGACGGTGGTTTGCCAAGACGTGAGGGTTTGTTCTGGTAAGGCGTAGATTAGGTCGAGGTTGAGGTTATTAAAACCAGCTTTTCGGGCAGTGGATACGGCTTCGATGACGGTGAAAAAATCATGAGAGCGTTCAAGCATTCGCAACTCTTCAGTGACAGAAGATTGCACTCCGAAACTGATGCGGTTGATGCCTGCTTTTCGAATGGCTTGCAGTTTTTCTGGTGAGATGGTGCCGGGGTTGGCTTCGATGGTCACCTCTGCAGTGGGGGACAAGGCAAAGGCGGAAGATAAAGCTGACATAACGGAATCAAATTGAGACCCAGAAAGAAGCGAGGGAGTTCCTCCTCCAAAAAATATGGTGGGTACTATGAAATCTGGCTGTTGATTTCCGATGAATTCAATCTCATGAATCAAGGCTTCAACATAAGCGGGAATCAAAGATTCTTGCCCGGCGTAGGTGTTGAAGTCGCAGTAGGCGCAACGATGTTTACAGAATGGAATATGGAGATAGATGGAGGTATCAGGCATTTGATAGGAGTTGAGTATAACCGCCTTGATGGCTAGGCGTTTAGCCGCATGCGTATGACGAGCGCTGCTGGGATTTCGCTGAACTTGCCGCCCCAACCGAGTGGTGTGGTTTGCGGGGTTTCTGGTGGGAATGCACGTTCTTCGAAACCATCGAGGATGAAGCCATTTTTGAAGCCAAGGTTTAAGTAGTATTGCAACGGGCGTTCAAAATAGACTTGCGGCTTGGGTTGGTTGCGAAGAGCAAGTCCGCGCATGGAGTAGGGGGTCATGTAACGCGAGGTTTTGATGGCATAAATGGTTTTGATCTCTCCATCATCCATTTCTTCAACTACATGCATGGACGAAGAGTTATTAAAGCAGGGATGAGTGATAGAGAAAATAAAAGTTCCACCCGGTTTGAGCAATTGAGGCAGGGTTTGAAAGAGCGGTTCGATGTTTGCCATGTCGAAGAGTGCCATGTTGGAGAGGGCACAATCAAACGTACCAATACCCAGTGAAAGAAGTTGAGCTTCATCTGTGGCGTCGACGACATGTAGGGAAATCTTTGAACCGTAATCGTTAAGCCGTTGTTTGGAATATTCGATTAGGTTGGCGGAAAAATCGAAAGCGGTGACATGGTAACCCATTTCGGCAAGTCGCCGGGTGGTTAAACCATTTCCGCAGGCAATATCCAGAATATGAGCATCTGGTTTGGAGGGTAGGAAGGAGGCGAGAGCGGGCCAGCACAACAGATTGAAAAAATCATTGCCTTCGTTGCCCATACGTTTGTCCCATACTTCGGCATTGGCTTCCCATGCTTGGTGGGTTTCATTATGCAAATGTTCCAGTGGGTTTTCCATTGAACCTCTTAAGGATTTGAAATGGTCTTGCAGTGTATTTTATACGTAAATCAAATAGTTTATGCAGACTTGCTTTGAGTCATGATTATGACCTGTATTTTGCCTGCAATGATGATTTTGATTTCAACAGGCTTTGACAATGAAAAATATTCACTGGTGAAAAAGATTGACACTACACCAGTCCATAGTATAAATCGGCGCAACAGAGTCTACTTAAGGACGGTTCCAACCGTTACGCAGGGAAACATCCTGCGGATCGGTTGGGAAAGGTTCTTGGGTGGGTTCTTTAATTTTTAACACCGGAGGTGTGAATGAACGCTAGTTTGAAATTGGGAGAGCATTACATTTTCGATCTCTCCGACTGCAACCGTGAGATTCTCATGGATAGCGAGAAGGCGTACTCGTTGTTTGCTCAGGCTGTGCGCGATAGCGGTCTGACCGTTGTAGACGAAGGATTTTATAAATTCAGCCCGCATGGTTTTACTGCTTTTCTTCTCCTTGCGGAGTCGCATGCCAGCCTGCATGCTTGGCCTGAGCATAATTATTGCGCTATTGACCTGTTCACCTGTGCCATTGGGCAAGACTTTATGCCTGTATTGATGCGCCTCAAAGAAGCCTTTGGCGCGGACGACTTCTCTGTGCGCAAGCTCGACCGTGAAGCGTCTGTTGAAACCAAAATGCCGATTGCGATGTAAGTGGTCTATCTTTCATCGTTTTGATATACTCCGTAGATCTAAATTATTTTCACTGACCAAGGAAAAAGAATGTCTGAATCAAAACCTCCGATCTATTGGATCTCTGACTACCTGACCCCTGATGATATTTTGAACCATGCAGTTCATAATGTCATCCTGCACAAACACACCCCATTCCAGGAAATGTGGATCGTGGATTGTGGAACCTATGGCAAAGGGCTCATCCTCGATGGCATTTGGCAATCGTCCACGGGCGATGATTTCCTCTATCACGAGTCGCTCGTTCAACCTGCCTGTGTTAATCATGGCGATCCCAAACGCGGACTCGTCCTTGGCGGCGGAGAAGGCGCAACCATTCGTGAATTGCTCAAGTGGAAGAATATGGAGCGTGTCGTCATGGTTGACCTCGACCGCGAAGTGGTGGAAGCTTGTAAAGAACATTTCCCTGAAATGCACCAAGGCGCCTTTGACGACCCACGCGTGGAATTGGTCATTCAAGATGCGCTTGCCTATCTCGATAGTTCTCCCTCTGAATGGGATGTCATCATCTCCGACTTGACCGACCCCATTGAACATGGACCGTCGTTCATGTTGTTCACCAAGGAATATTTCGCCAAGGCACAAAAGGCGCTTCGCCCCGGCGGTTATTTCCTGTTGCAAGCGGGACCTGTTTCACCACCTTCTATGGATATGCACATCCGCCTCGTCTCCACGCTCAAGGCGGTTTTCAAGTATGTGCATTCCTATCACATCCACGTGCCGATGCTCGGACATCCTTGGGGCTTCATCCTTGCTGGTGACACACCCATCGATTTGCGCCCTGCGCCAGAGATGGTCGATGCTATTCTTACCGATAAAACCAACGGCAAGTTTAAGATGTTCGATGGCATCACTTTGCTCGGTCTGATGCAGTCGCCTAAGCACATCCGCGATGCGATTGCCAAAGAGACTACTGTCTACACCATCGAGCATCCGCCCGTATTTAGCACACAAGAATTGCCAAAATAAGAGCTATGCCAAAGGCGGTCATAGACCGCCTTTTTTCTGCATAAATAGCAAAGGAAAATGAATGAGCATTTGGTTTACTGAAGAATTACACCCGTACTATCGCAAAGGCATCCGCGTTAAACACGTGCTTGCCGATGAGCAGACTCAGTATCAGCATTTGCAACTTGTTGAAACCGAGTTTTTTGGCAACGCCATGATCTTGGATGGCATCATCCAACTTACCGAGCGCGATAACATGGGCTATCACGAGATGATCGTGCATGTTCCCATGTTGGCAGTTGAAAACCCGAAAAAGGTATTAATTGTGGGTGGTGGCGATGGTGCTGCTTTAAAACAAGTCTTACGATACAAATCTGTTGAAGAAGTTGTGACTTGCGAACTTGACCAACGCGTAGTCGATTTATCTCGCGAACACTTCGCCGCCTCTTTCGGGGACCCATGGGCTGATCCACGCTCCAAACTGCTCATTCAGGATGCCTTTGGCTACCTAGAAGAGAACCCCGGCACCTTCGACGTCATCATCTCAGACACCACCGATCCCATTGGCATGGCAGAGCGACTCTTCTCGGATGAATTTTACAAATTGATGGTGCGTGCCCTCGCCCCCGGCGGCGCTGCTGCAACTCAATGTGAGCAGCCCTTCTTCGACACCGAGTTGATCAAAACCATTTATCAAACCGCAAAATCACTCACCAAGAATCCTGCCTATTACTATACCAATGTCCCAACCTACCCCGGCGGCGGGATTGGGTTCATGTATGTTTCAGATACCCCATGGGAGAATGGTTTGAAAACACCCTATCCACCCGGTTTGAACCAATACATCAATCCAGAAATTCACAAAGCGGCTTTTGCTTTGCCAGAGTTCTTCCGTAAAGAGTTGTACGGGTAAAATAAGATCAAGCCTCCAAAACGAACTTTGGAGGCTTTTCATACGAAATTCAAACGGATGTTTTTGCGGCAGAGTGCGTCTAGGCAATAGGAGAGAAATATGAACCCCATTAAAGGTTTACATCATGTCACAGCCGTGGCACGTGACCCACAACGAAATGTGGATTTTTATCGAAATGTTTTGGGGCAACGCTTGGTCAAACGTACGGTCAATTTTGACTCGCCGGACACCTATCACTTCTATTTTGCAGATGAAACCGGTACGCCCGGTAGTGTATTAACCTTCTTCGCCTGGCCCAATATGCGGCGCGGCGTGCGAGGCAATGGAGAAACCAATACCGTTGCCTATAGCGTTCCGGTCGGTTCGCTTTCCTTCTGGGAAAGGCACCTGAAACAAAACGGCATTGCCCCTGGTGCTATTCAAAGCCGCTTTAATCAGAATGTGCTTCCTTTTACAGACCCCGATGGTATGAACCTGGAATTGGTGGAAGTGGAAAATTTACCCGCCATTCAACATTGGGAAGATGGACCCATCCCACGTGAATACGCTTTGCATGGATTTCATAGCGTCACCTTATGGGTGGATGAAGCCGAACCAACCGCTTCACTCTTGACCGAAGGCATGGGCTATCGCTTCGCTGGGGCAGAGGAAGATCGCCAACGATTCAAGGGCGATACGAATTCTTTAGGTCACATTGTCGATGTGGTTGAACGCCCGCAAAAGATGCCTGCAGGGTTTGGTGCCGGGTCTATTCATCATATTGCTTTCCGTGTGCCAACGGATGCTGACCAGCTGAAATATCAGTCCATGTTGAATGAGGCAGGGTTCCATGTCAGCCCGGTGATGGACCGTAGTTACTTCCACTCGATTTATTTCCGCGAACAAGGCGGAGTCTTATTCGAGATCGCAACCGACACACCCGGCTTCATGGTCGATGAACCCAAGGATTTGCTGGGCATAAAATTGAAGTTGCCTGCCTGGGTGGAACCCAACCGAACTGAGATCGAAGCCAGCTTATTACCCCTTACCCTTAATCCTATAAAAAAAGCGAGCCTTTCATGACCATTCCTCACGAAACATCTCCCGTCTATTCAGCGGGCGCCAAACTGGAAGAAGCCAAATCTGCGATGATCCTCCTCCATGGGCGCGGAGCATCGGCGCAAGATATTCTTTCCCTTTCCACATACTTGAACTTTCCAAGTATGGCATATCTTGCGCCCCAAGCTGAAGGGTTTATTTGGTATCCAAATCGTTTGATTGCGCCTGTTGAGTCGAATGAGCCATACCTTTCGGCTGCTATTTCTAAAATTGATGGGCTAGTAAAACATATTGAGGCAAGCGGCATCCCTGTAGAAAAGATTTTTATTGGCGGGTTTTCCCAAGGCGCCAGTCTTTCCAGTGAGTTTGTGATTCGGAATCCACGCCCATATGGCGGGTTACTAATTTTCAGTGGGGGGTATGTTTGGCAGAGTGGCAAGCCGCGCACAGCCACTGGCAACTTGAAAGGTGTACCGGTTTTTAACGGTTGTTCAAATGTAGATCCTCATATTCCATTGGAGCGAGTGAAGGAAACCACAGCATTGCTTACATCTTTAGGGGCAGAAGTGAACGAACAGATTTACCCAAACATGGATCACACCATTGTGGATGAAGAAATTGAGCAGGCAAGAGTCTTAATTGAGAGACGACTGTAACAAAAAACGCCCCTTTCGGGGCGTTTTTTTGTCATGTTACCAGAATTGTATTTTTATATGTGCGTGCTATAGTGAAAGTAAATAGGGATTTGTTCCCTCCCTGTTAATGATTTCTTATGACCACACATGGTAGATTCTTGAAATTTATAGTGCTGGGTGTAACCTTTTCTCTCTTCTCTTCACTGGTTACGCCGAGCGGATGGGTAAGTGCGCGCCCTGAGCAGGTTTTGGGCGCTATTTCTTTTGTGCCTAACATTGAAACGGCGGGAGTTGTCGTCAGTGGAGCGGGGCTACCGGCTACAGCTCAGTTGTTTTACCGCCGGGCAGGAGAGGTAAACTGGCAGCCTGGACATGCCCTTTTGCGCATCAAAGACGGGCGTTTGATCGGTAGCTTGTTTAATTTGGCTGCGTCTACTTCTTATGAAGTTCGTGTCTCTGACGGTGCTACAGAAGTCTCAGGTTCGTTCACGACCCAAGCCGATGAATTATTTTTTTCGCCTACAAACATTATTTATGTCAATGCATCTGCACAAGCGGGCGGTGATGGGTCTGTCTCTGCACCATTTCGTACGATACAAGAGGGAGTTAACCGTGCAACACCAGGCACGCAAGTTTTAGTGGCTGATGGGGTTTACAGTGAGTCGGTCATGTTTCCAGCTTCGGGAACATCTGGTAGTTGGATTCAGGTCAAGGCGCAGGGTGGAGGCGCAGTCTTGGATGCGTCTGCTTCTGTTTTAGCAACGGATTGGAATCCTGTTGAAGGCAAAGCCAACGTCTGGTTTACGAAGATCAGTCCGGGGATTAAGTATCTGGCGCGGGATGGGCTGCGTTTTTATCAATATGATTTTTTGAGTGACCTTTACGATCAACATGGACATAACAATGTGCCGATGAATGAAGGTTGGTTTTATGACCCTATCAATGGTCGTTTATATGTGCGTATCAATCGCGAGCCGCATAAATATACATGGCAGGTTCCAAAATTCAATGCCGCGTTTATGGTAGATGGACGTGATTGGATTTGGATCGAAGGCTTTGAGATGCGCTACTATGGCACAGAATTTGGCTGCGGCGTTTGTTCCAAAAACTCTTCGCATGTTGTTATTCGTAAGAACAAAATTCATCATATTCAAAACCCGGTCTTTGTAGAATGGACGGGTGGAGAAGACCGCGGGAATGATACACGTATCGAATACAACGAAATGTACGATACGCTTACCGGCGGCGATTGGGCATGGAGTGCCATCAAGAGCACAGCAATGGAGTCTATGGCAATTGTCTTGCGGGGGCATACGGGCACTATTGTGCGTGGCAATACCATCCACCATTATTTCAACGGCGTTTACACCAGCTCCTCGGCAGCATTAGACAACCCTGGTGTTGCCTTTGATGCAGATATCTACAATAACTATGTCTATCATATCGGGGATGATGCGTTTGAGCCTGAAGGGACAGCTGTTAATCATCGTTTTCGAAATAACAAAGTGGATTCAACTCTAGTTGGTATTTCACTGGCTCCCGTAACCATGGGACCTGTTTGGATATTGCGGAACACCTTTACGAATTTCACGGCTCGCAGTGTGAAGTGGGATCGCGGCTCAGATGGTTGGGTGTTGATGTATCAAAACACCAGCTTTACCACTTATGCTAATACTCATTCTGTTGAGTTGATCAGCGCTGTGAAAAATTCGATTTTGCGAAATAACATTTTTCATGCAAATGGCTATTCAATAGAAGCTCATAACCCCGGTTCAACAGGTCACGATTGGAATTACAACAATTGGTTTGCATTGAATACGAGTGCTCCTTTTATGTGGGAAGGCGTTTCTTATGCGAGCTTGAATCAGTTATGCCGTTCAACAGGGCTAGATTGCAATGGCTATGAAGATTCGCCGGGCTTGTCGACAGATATGACTTTGTTACCCAATAGCCCAAACATTGACCGTGGTGTTCTGATTCCCGGAATCAATGATCAGTTTATGGGGAGTGCGCCAGATCTTGGCGCATACGAGTCTGTGTATGGAGCATCTCCTGCTACACCTGTTGCGACCAACACACCTTTTCCATTGCCAACTGATACTCCAACCCCTATGCCTGTTTATTCGTCGCCGGTGATTACTTCTATTACTTTAGCGGATCCAACGCCAAATACTGCAGAGCTTGTGCGCTTTTTTGTAAACTTTTCAGAGCCGGTCAACAATGTAGATATCAATGATTTTATGTTGACGGCAACAGGTTCCATTTCAAATTACACTATCCTTGATACTTACCCTGTTGGAAGCGCGTATGCTGTTACAGTATATACCGGCTTAGGGGATGGAACTCTGCGCCTTGACCTTATAGATAACGATAGCATTTTGAATGCAATGTCTATTCCGTTGGGTGGATTTGGGCTTGGCAATGGAAATTTCTCGTTGGGTAATATTTATGTGATTAACAAAAACGCTCCATTCGTGACCTCCATCCTGCGTGCTGACCCAAGCCCTTCCAACTCTGGAAGTGTGCGGTTCAACGTTACATTCTCTGAATCCGTTAGCGGTGTAGATGCGGCTGATTTTGTGCTGTCCACTTCGGGCTTGAGCGAGGCGGGCATTGCATCCATAAGCGGTTCAGGTACTGCCTATATGGTGACTGTCAACACAGGTATTGGTAGCGGATCGCTTCGTCTCGATTTAAATGACGATGATAGTATCGTTGATGTGGCTGGTGCGCCACTAGGGGGTGCTGGAGTTGGGAATGGTAATTTTGTTTCTGGTGAGACTTATACAATTGAACACAATATTCCCTTGATTGAGACCGCTTCTTTCTCTTCAGATGGCGCCCAAGACGGTTGGGTTATGGAGTCGAAAGAGACCAGCAATAAAGGCGGAACCTTGAACTCTAATGCGATCACTTTCCGTGTGGGGGATAATGCACAGGACAACCAATACCGTTCTATTCTGCAGTTCTCCACGGGTATATTGCCTGATAATGCCATCATTACGCAAATGATATTGACGATGCAACTAGAAACTGTTGTTGGAACCAATCCTTTTACAACTCATCGTAATATATGGGTGGACATTCGTCAGGGGGCATTTGGTAGTTTTGGTCCGTTGCAGATTGGTGCGTTACAGATTTCGGATTTTCAAGCGCCTGCCAGTTTGTATAATGCAGGAACGATTCAGAACAACGCCGTGGGAGGGTGGTATTGGGTTAATTTTGACTCAGGTGTTTTCTCACTCGTTAATTTGAAAGGGGCTACTCAGTTTCGCCTTGGTTTTCAGTTAGACGATGACGATGATCGGAAAGAGGATTACCTCTCGTTTTTCAGTGGGAATTACTCGGTCCAATCGGCTCGCCCGCAGTTGACTATTAAGTATTACATTCCCAAGTAAATTTGATGAGAACTTCTTAATGACCTGCCAGCCTAAAAAGCTGAAAGGTTTTCCTACCTTGTAAAAGGTATAATTCTGTATAGAATTTTTCTTAATTTAAGGTTGATTAAATGACTGGTATTTTTATTTCATACTCAAGAAAAGACTCTCAAGCTGCCAAAAAGTTGATGGAGGGGTTTAAGTCTGTCAAACTGGATGTATGGGTGGATTGGGAAGATATCCCTCCGGCAGTGGGGTGGCTTGACCAGATTTTGCACGGCATTGAGCAGGCAGAAGTTTTTGTATTTCTCATCAGTCCTGATTCGATTAAATCAGAAGTCTGTAAGGTCGAATTGGAACATGCTCGTAAAAATTCCAAACGTATCATCCCTGTAGTAGCGCGTGATGTGGTTGTTCAGGATGTGACCCCCATATTGCGAGACCTCAACTGGATCTTTATTCGTGAGCAAGATGATTTTGCTGCCGGGCTTGAAAAAGTAAACCTGGCGATCAACCTAGATATTGAATGGTTGCAGGAACATAGACGTTTGCAAGTGCGCGCCTTGGAATGGGATCGTAAAAAAGACCCCAGTTTGTTACTACGCGGCACTGACCTGCGTAATGCGAGAAAAATGATCGTGGCGAACGAAAAGAAAGACCCTTTCCCTTCGCCTTTACAAAAGCTATATGTTGAATCAAGCCGGCGGGGGGAACAACTCCGTATTACAACATACATTTCTGCTGCAATGACTTTGTTTATTATGGTATTCCTTTCCCTTGTGGCATTGAATCAACGGCAAGAAGCGATTAGTCAGCGCCAAGTGGCGCAAGAAAATGAAAAGATAGCCCAAGAGGCACGTAAAGAAGCGGATCGAAATGCGTCTATTGCGCGTGCTCAGAAAGACAAAGCTCTTGCCAATGAGAAGATAGCCAGAGCGCAGCGCAGCGCTGCGCGGGCGCAGATATATCAGACTCGGACTGGTGGGCTGTTTACTAGTACTTTGCTTGGTATTGATTCATATCAAAGAAATCCATCTGTTGAAGCAGAAGAAATCCTTCGAAAGAACATTAGCTTGCTGCCGATCCCCGTCAAGCAGATAGAGCAGAACGGAGCTATCTTGCACATTGAAGTCAGCCCGCAAGGCACATCATTTGTTTCTACCAGCGAAGATGGCACAGCGTGTTTGATTAACTTTGAGAGTGGAGAAAGCATATTCTGTGTGCAGAGCTCTGGGGCTGTGTTAGATGCGGCGTTTAGTCCAGACGGTAGCAAGTTGGTTATTAGTGATGCAACAGGCGAAGTGCAGATTTTAAATGCTGAAACAGGCGAACTTCTTAAACAGATTGATCTTGGCGTTTCGGTGCGTGATGTCAACATCAGCCCAGATGGAACCCTGCTTGCCATGGCACGCGATGATGCCCGTATTTCATTAATAAAACTTTCTACTTATGGGTTCGCGGGCGAATTTTCAGTATATGGTAGTTTACGAGTTACAACATTTAGCCCAGATGGCGAATGGTTTGCGGCTGCTTCGAACTTGGGCGCGATCACATTTTGGAATTTGGGTACCGGAGAAATTGTTAATGGTGGCGCGCATCGTGGTGAAGTTTTTGAAATTGCATTTAGCCCAAATAGTCGCGAGTTGATCTCTGGAGCAGCCGATAATTGTGCTGTTCTTACCAGCCCTTCTTCAGGAAAACAGATATTAAAAGTACTAAATGAAGATCGTGTTACCAATGTAGCATTTAGCCCAGATGGCTCCTGGTTTGTCACCTCATCAGATGATTTTCGCATCCGCGTTTGGGACTCTGCTTCTGGTGCTGAGCGTTTCCGCTTCTTGCAAGATAGCGTTGTGAAAGAAGTCAAAGTAAGCCCTGATGCCATGTGGATTGCTTCTACTGGCTCCGACAGAACGGCACGTGTGTGGAGTGCAGCAAATGGGGCAGAGATGTACCAAATCCCATTAGATGCTGAAGGTAGAGTTCTAGGTTTTAGTTCTGACACAAGTTATCTTGTTGTTGGCGATGCTGAGGGGAACCTCTCAATTTGGAACATTTCTTCGCTTGCCATGAACGATGGGTATATGCGTTTTGATGAGTATGTTAGTGACATTGCCATGAGCCCCAATGGAGATTGGCTTGCCGCCGCAGACAAAGGGCAGGTTTGGTTGCTGAACCCAGAATTGATTCCATCTCAGATCGTTCCTACTGGCAAATTACTGTACACCTTTAATGCAGATACTGTCATAGATATGGCAGTAAACCCAAAAGGCGACTCGTTTGCCGTGTCCACTCAAGGCGGGCAAGTCGTGTTCATTACTTCCCAAGGAGTAACACGCGTAGTCACATCTTCTGGCGCCCAACAAACTCTTGCTTTCTCAATAGATGGAAGCACATTATTCCTTGCAGGCAATAATGGACAGTTACAATCGCGAAGCATTACCTCTGGAGAAAATGCTTCTGTTTGGCAGGGGGCTACATCTCTATATGCAATAGCCGTCTCCCCAAGTGGGCAAATTTCAATTGGGATGGATGATAAGATTGTACTGTTGCAAGTAGGCTCAACGACGTCTGAAATTGACCTGCCTGCTCCAGGTAAAAACATGCAAGTTGTTTTCAATGCTGATGCTACTTTGCTGGCATCTAGCACCCCTGATGGACGGGCATATATCTGGCAGTTGAAAAATGGTGAATACAAACGGGTCGTTGAAATTACGAGTGCTCCTATTTCTTCGATAGCATTTTCACCTAATAGAGAATTTCTCTTCCTAGGTGAAACGGACCAAATTCTAGTGGTGGACCCACTCACTGGGAATGAAGTGAGCCGCATCCGCCAAAAGGGAGATGTTGCAGATCTCACATTTTCCCCCGATGGCAAGATGCTATATTCTGCAGCTTTACGGTCTATGCAATATTTTGATATGTTTGCCAGACAAGACATCTCAGGCGATGAGATTGTTTCAGCCGCTTGTAGCCGACTCTCAAAGAACTTTAGCGCAGCTGAATGGACATTGTTCTTTGAAAAAGAAGACTACCGTGCATTATGCGAGGCATTACCTGTACCATAATGTAAATCAAAAAAGCTCCGAAGCGAATGTTTCGGAGCTTTTTTGATTCTATTGGCTTATGCAGTCTAACATTGCCTGCCAGGCAATGTTTATATCTGTTTCTTTTGTGCGCCAATTGCTAAATGCCGCACGAATACCAGGTGTGCCTATGTAAGTGGTGGGGGTCATGAACACGCGACCATCATCACGCAGTTTGGCTAAAAAGATTTTGACTTTTTCTGCATCCACATTGCCGCTCAATGTAAAACAAACCACATTCATCCGCACTGGGGCAAGCATGCGAAATTCTTTGCTGGTTGAAATCTTCTCACCGAGTCTTTCTGCCATTGCGCAATTTCTTTCCACAATGTCTTGATAGCCTTCTTTGCCATACGCCATCAAACTGAACCAAGCAGGCAATGCGCGCATACGGCGCGAGTTTTCTGGCGAGAGGTGAATAAAATCGACAGGTTCGGCAATGGCACCAAGATAGGCACCGCTGTTTTGGAAGACCGCAATTTGCAGGTCACGATGCTGTGTGAAAATCATCGCCGAGTCATACGGCACGTTCAGCCATTTATGCGCGTCAATGGTGATGCTATCTGCATGCTCGATGCCATTGAGCAACTGCTTGAACTTCGGTGAGCAAGCCGCAAATCCGCCAAATGCCGCGTCCACATGCAGCCAGAACTTGAATTCAGATTTCAACGCGGCAATGGCTTGAATATCGTCAAAGTCCACCGTGTTGACCGTCCCTGCATTGGCGATGACGATACACGGTTCGCCGTTCATTTCTTCCAAAGCCTTTCGCAATTCGACGACGTTCACCGCCTCTCTGTTTTCGGGCAGTTTGGGGATAACTTTCAGCGAATTTCTTCCCAGCCCAAGCATGCCCAACGACTTGAATGAACTGGCATGGGCTTCAGCGCTCAAGATTTTCACAGGCGGAATGGCATGCAGCCCATCCTGCGAAACGGACTTGCCATGCTGGCGCCCGATCCACTCGCGGGCGATGGCGAGACCGGCGAAGTTCGACATCGTCGCACCGGTAACAAATGTCCCTGAGAAAGAAGCGGGCAAACCGAAGAGCTCACGCAGCATCGAAATGGTTTCCATCTCGATGTCTGGTGCAGGGGAATTCCCAGCGTGACTTAAGTTCAAGTCGTAGACAGAAGTTAACCAATCGCCGAGTAAGGAGGCGGGAGTCGTGCCGCCCGTGACCAAACCCCAGAAGCGCGGTCCATTGCTGGCTGGCATGTGGTTCCCGTAATGCTCCATGAAAAGGTTCAATGTTTTTTCTGCGCCGATTCCAGTAAGGGAGAGACCAAGGTTTTGTTTTTGAACATACGCTGTTGCAGGCGGGCGTTGGTCAATTTCGTTAAGATAGTTTTGTGCTATATCTTTTGTATGTTCTGCTAAAGAAGGTATAAGGTTTTGGTCATTTTCAAGGTTTTTGTTCATAAGGGCTTCTTTCAGGTTTGATTTTCACGTAAGATTTTACTCGATTGGATATTCCTCAATACTGTGATCGAAAAATCTTGATTATGTGAGGAATTATGTCTCTTCAAAAAGTTGTGCCTGGCTTTTATTGGATCAACCTTGGTTTTGTGAATGCGTATTTATTTGAGACCCAGGATGGTCTCATTCTGATCGATACCGGTGTTTCTAACAGCACCGATAAGATATTATCTGCGGTGGAATCTTTGGGCAAACAACCCAGCGATATTAAACATATCCTTGTGACCCACTTACATGGGGATCATACCGGGAGTCTGGCTGCACTAAAAAAAGCGACGGGTGCGCCTGCTTCCATGCATTCTCTCGATGCTCAGATGGTGAGGGTCGGTCAGGCGGGTCGTCCATTTCAACCTGGACCCGGGCTATTGAGTCGTTTTATTATTTTCTTGATGTCCCGCCGCGGACCTACTCTTGTTGAGGCTGCTGAAATTGAGAACGAATTAAGTGATGGGCAAATTCTGGATTCGATTGCAGGGATTAAAGTGATCCATGCGCCCGGTCATGCCGCCGGGCAGGTCGCTTTCTTGATTCCCATGCACGGTGGAATTTTGATCGCCGCCGATTCTTGTAATAATCGTTCTGGTTTAGGATACCCACCTATTTTCGAAGATATGGAAATTGGAGTTCAAACACTGAAAAAATTATCTGCTTTAGATTTTGAGGTTGCCGTGTTTGGGCATGGCAAACCGATCACAAGCGGCGCATCAAAGGCGTTCAAACAGAAATGGGGCTAAGCTCAAATAAAAAACTCCGAGCAATTTGCTCGGAGTTTTAGTTTTACACCAACATTCTTACAGGATTTTCAAGGAACCCAGCCAGTGCTTGCATGAACTGGGCGGCTTCGGCGCCGTCGCTGACGCGGTGGTCAACGGAGATGGTGGCTTTCATGCGCGAGCCGATCTTGATCTCGCCGTTCACGACCACGGGCGTTTCTTTTGCAGAGCCGATGGCGAGGATTGCAGCCTCAGGCGGGTTGACGATGGCGATGAATTCTTCTACATCGTACATGCCGAGGTTAGAAGTGGAGAAGGTCGAGCCGTCTACATCTTCGGGCTTGACTTTGCCATCGCGGGCACGACCCGCCATGGCTTTGATCTCGCCGGAGATCTGGCGCAGGGATTTGACATCCGCATCTTTCACGACAACGGTCATGAGTCCGCCGGGGACGGTGACGGCGACGCTGACGTTGACATGACCGAACTGGATGATCTCATTCCCTTTGAGGGTAGCGTTGAGATTGGGGAACTGACGCAAAGTAAGCGCCGCAGCTTTGATGATGAAGTCGTTGACGGAGACTTTTTCGTTGTCGGGCAAATACGCGTTGATCTGCTTGCGCATTTCCATGACCGCTTCCATTTTGTATTCGTGGGTCACATAGAAGTGGGGGATGGTCTGCTTGGATTCGACGAGGCGGCGACCAATGGCTTGGCGCAGCTTGGTGGTTGCGATGACTTTATCTTCGGTGGAAACCACAACCTGAGTTGTTGAGGCTGGAGTTGAAGGTCTGGCGCTGGGGGCTGTTGCACCACCTGCGAGGGCGGCTTCGACATCTTTGCGCACTACACGTCCGCCGGGACCTGAGCCTTGAACAGAAGCGAGGTTGACGCCATTATCTTTGGCAACTTTGCGCGCAAGTGGTGATGCCTTCACTGGACCATTGTCAGCGGGGGCAGAGATTTGGGCGACGGGAGCAGCTGTCAGTGCGGATTGAGCCGCAGGTTTTTCTTCCGCTTTTGCTTCTGCTTTCGGAGTCGCAGCAGGCGCATCCACTTTTTCACCAGCAGCACCAACGATGGCGATCGGCGCATTGACGGGAACGATGCTGCCCTGATTTACGATGTGTGAAAGTACAACACCGCTGGCGGAGGATTCCACTTCGACGGTGGCTTTGTCGGTTTCAATCTCGGCGAGGACGTCGCCCTTATTGATATTTTCACCCACTTGCTTCACCCAGCGGACGAGAAGACCTTCCGCCATGTCGAAGCCGAGTTTGGGCATGTTGATTGTTTCAGCCATTATTTCAAAACCTCCTTTGCCGCGGCGACGATGTCGGGAACTTGTGGGAGTGCGGCTTGTTCGAGGGTGCGGTTGTAGGGAAGGGGCACTTCCTTTTGCGCCACGCGGATGATGGGTGCATCAACGTAATCGAAGGCTTCTTCGTAGATGCGGCTGACGATTTCAGAGCCGACGCCGTAAGACTTCCAACCTTCTTCAACGACGATAGCACGATTGGTTTTCTTGAACGATTCGAGCACGGGTTCCATGTCGAGTGGGCGCAGGGTGCGCAGGTCTACGATCTCGGCTTCGATGCCTTGCTTGCTGAGTTCGTCGGCGGCTTTCATGGAGAGCTCAAGACCTTTGCAGTAAGTGACGATGGTGAGGTCTTTGCCAGGGCGCTGAATTTTGGATTTGCCGATCGGGATGGTGTATTCGCCTTCGGGCACTTCGCCGCGGACTTGGTACATGGTGGCGTGTTCGATGAAGAGAATCGGATCATTCGACCGAATAGCTGATTTCAAAAGACCCTTGGCATCTTCTGGCGTTCCAGGGCTGACGACTTTCAGACCGGGGAAGTGTGCAAAGATGGCGTCGGGAGTCTGCGAGTGGGTCGCACCGAGTTGACGTCCACCGCCGCCGACGGCGCGAATGACGAGCGGGAGCATGAACTGTCCGCCGAACATGTAGCGCAGTTTTGCGGCTTGGTTGACGATGTAGTCCATTGCCGAGAAAGCGAAGTTGATGGTCATCAACTCCGCGATGGGGCGTTGACCGACCATTGCCGCACCGATTGCACCACCAAGGATGGCGTTTTCTGCGATGGGGGTGTCCTTCACGCGGTCGGGTCCGTATTTATCGAAAAATCCTTTGGTAACGGCATAGGTACCGCCCCAAACACCGACTTCTTCACCCATAATAAAGACGGCGGGGTCGCGGTCCATTTCTTCCATTAAGGCTTGCGAGATTGCCTCGCGCATAGTTATCTTAGCCATAGTATGTTCGTTTCCTTGTAAATCGATATTCGTTGTTCGATTATCGAATATCGTTTTTAGTCCGCGTAAATATCCGCGTACAGGTCTTCCATGGTTGGTTCGGGGGAAGTCTCGGCGAATTCCACTGCCTTGGCAACTTCCTCTTCCACGCGGGCTTCGATCTCATCGAGCACCTTGCGAGTAGCAACTTTCTTGTCAAGCAGGTATTTGTTGAAGATACCAATGGGGTCTTCTTCCTGCCATTTTTTCACTTCTTCAGACTTGCGGTAGCGTTCGGGGTCGCCCATAGAATGCCCACGGAAGCGATAGGTGTCGATTTCAAGGAAGTACGGTTGACCTTCCTTGCGGATGAAGTCCATCGCCTCTTTCGCGGCTTCGTAGACCTTCATCACGTCCATACCATCGACCTGTCCGTTCTTCATGCCATAGCCTTCCGCCTTCTGGCGGATCTCAGTCACAGCCGAAGCGCGTTCAACAGCGGTGCCCATGCCGTATTGGTTGTTTTCACAAACCCACAGCACACGTAAGCCCCAAGTCTTGGCAAGGTTGACGGCTTCGTGGAAGTAGCCGATATTGGTAGCACCATCACCGAACATACAAATGGTGATGTTATCGTTCTTGGCATACTGGTCGCCGAGGGCGAGTCCAGCCGCGACGGGTAAGTGCCCGCCGACGATGGCATGCCCGCCCCACATGTTCTTCTCTGTGCTCGCCATATGCATCGAGCCGCCCTTGCCTTTAGACATGCCCGTCGCTTTGCCGAGTAACTCTGCCATTACTTCATTGGCAGAGATGCCACAATTCAACGCCACACCGTGGTCACGGTAGGCGGTGATGACACGGTCACGTGACTCGCGCGCCGCGATCAAACCGGTCGAAACGGCTTCCTGACCAATGTACAGGTGCATGAAGCCGCCGATCTTGCCAGCCTGGTACAGTTCCGCGCCACGTTCTTCTACACGGCGAATCAACACCATCTGGTAATACAAATCAAGCAATTGTTCTTTCTTCATTATTGGGAACTCCGATAAGGATAATACGCAAAAAGCGTAATTTTGAGTTGAAAAATACTTAAGGAAAGAACACCAAATCTCCTCTGGCGTTCTGTTTCCGGTAAATCAAGTCGGGGATTATATCAGAGAAAGAACCTCCAATTTCAAGGTTGATAGGATTTGAAAGTGTTAAAAAACACAACTCTCTGCCATGGCAGAGAGTTGTGTTTTTTTGAAATTTTGAACGGTTATTTACAAGCTGGCACGATCTGAGTTGCCCGTGGTGACTCTCCGTTTTCGTTTAATCCTACAATTTCGTACACGATGTTCTTGTCGTACGGGGCGTTCACATCTTTGAAGTTGAAACGAGTTGACTTTAATTCCTGAATCGCTTTTCCATCGCGGTAAATGCGGAAGCTCGTCTCGCCGCCGCCGCTCGACCAGCTCAATGTCACTGTGAATTTCTTCTGCGCCGACTGGCAAATCTGATTTGCTACAAAAAAGTTCAGTGGCACACCGGGTAATGGCGGGGCACTCCCGACCACAAGCGTGCTGAAATCCTGATTGGGCGTTGCATTTTCGCCAGATATCCAACATTCCCTGCCAGTGGCATTCAAAACTTGCCACCACTCGCTATCTTCACTGCGCCCCACCACCGAAAGTTCTGCGCCAGAAGCGATCTGATCCACAACATTGTATAAAGTACTCGGACCCAAACGGCAGTTTGAATTTTTCGTAAGCGTCAATTTAGGCGGCGTTTGTGGGGTAGGAGGTTCAGGCGTAAGTGTTTCTGTTGCTTGAATAGTAGCCGTATCTTCAACCACCACAACATAGGTCACACCTGGGCTGGGCTGCTGGGATACATCTTCTCCCGTGCTAGGGGTTTCGTTGCCCGCATTTGGCATATTGCATGCGAGGATCGAGAGAATCAAAACAACAATCGCAAAAGAAATATCTCTTCTTGCTTTCATATAAATCTCCTCTTGTTGGCTAAAAGCATTCTTGTAATGATTATACACGTCGCCCTGATTCAAATTCATGTAAAATAAACTTATGGATTGGTTCACGAACCCCAAGCAAAACGAAGTGAAAAAGTTAATAACTCAATTGGCAGACGCAAGCAAACGAAATGCCGCTGCACAAGAATTGATTAGACTTGGCGCTGATTCTGTTGCACCATTGATTGACGCGCTTCAAACCCAAGACTTGAACCTGCTCGCCATCTATCAACAGATTCTCGCCCGAATCCCAGCCGCCTCTCCCGAATTGACCAAAGCTCTCAAGTCTGCCCATCCTATCATCCGTGGTCGAGCGGCAGAAGTATACGGGCTGAGCAAAGATAAAACTGCGATTCCTGTGCTGATTGAAGCCTTGCACGGCGAGTTTTTCACCGTCCGTGCTAGAGCGGCTTTGGCGCTTGCTAATATTGGAGATCGGCTTGTTATTTCTCAATTATTGCCCTTGTTAAGAGACCCAGAGGATGAAGTTCGCATGGCTGCATGTGTA
>JAXLVU010000021.1:0-18115 GCA_046328855.1 Anaerolineales bacterium
TCTCTGCGTGTGCGTAAAGATTGGCATAAACGCATTACCTTACTCTCCGTTATGCAGAATCTCGATAACCAAATGGCGTTTCGTTGGGGTGGCTTGTTCGGGAAGGGCTTGCAGTCGGTTTCGCTATCAAAACAACGCGTGCCTGCCTACATCCCTGAAGCCAATCAGGCAGCGCGCACCTACTCCGCGCTCAGTAACGGAGTTCCGCACAATTCAGTGCTGGAGAGCATGTTCAACATGTCGGTCACTGCGCATATTTTGGGAGGTTGCCCAATCGGCGCAGACATTGATAATGGTGTGATTGACTCGCACCACGAAGTCTTTGGGTATCCTGGGCTGTATGTGATGGACGGGTCCGCCATCCCTGCCAACGTAGGCGTCAATCCCAGCCTCACCATCACCGCCCTCACAGAACGTGCTATGAGTCGATTTCCTTCAAAAAGTTAGATTCCCGATCATTCATTGGAATGAATTAAATCAAAGACCGCCAGATACATAAATCTGGCGGTCTTTAGAGTAGCGGGGACAGGACTTGAACCTGTGACCTTCGGGTTATGAGCCCGACGAGCTGCCACTGCTCCACCCCGCATCGGTTAGTAAAGCCCGCCGATATTACCAAGTAACCAAAGAAAAGTCAAGCAATCTATCAAATTCCTTTTGCTAAATCTTGCAAATTAAGCCCAAAAACAGGGCAAAGGAGATTTCCAAGCCGTCCTGTTATAATACCTTCTCACGTCACATTAAACTTTTACGAATATCATTTAAGTCTTATTGAAAGTATTTCACTCAAATCAAGGTGCCATCAATGGATTCGAAACGAAACTGGCTAGACCGTCCTATTCATCCCACACTCCCTGCGATCACAAATGAGATCATTCTATTTATAGTGATCATCTTACTCGCCATCGCCACCCGCTTCTACAATCTAGGTGCTCGTGTCATGAGTCACGACGAAAGCCTGCATACCTATTTCTCTTGGCTTTTATATCAAGGGCGTGGCTATGAACACACTCCCATGATGCACGGACCGTTACAGTTTCACCTAATCGCGCTCTCTTATTTCCTATTCGGCGCCAGCGACTATACGGCTCGCATCCCTGCGGTTTTGTTCAACCTTATGACCATTTGGATGGTCTGGTATTGGCGGCGTTATCTTGGTCGCACAGGTGCATTGATTGCCGGCTTCCTTTTGGTTGTTTCACCGTTCATGCTCTACTACGGGCGTTACGTCCGCGAAGATAGTTATCCGATCTTTTCTGGCATCTTAATGCTCTACGCCGTTCTCAGGCACCTTGAAAGCGGTGGTAAAAAGTATCTATATATCCTCTCAGGCGCATTGCTCATTCACTTTGTCGCAAAAGAAACTTCATTTATATATACAGCCCAGTTACTAATCTATCTTGCGATCTACTTCATCGTTCAAGTTTCCCGTACCCCGTGGAAAGGTGCAAGCAGTGACTATCGTTCATTCATCATTTCACTCTGTGTAACCATTCTCCTGGTCGGCGCAACAGTCGGATACGCCCTCTACACACGCGCCCCAGAAACGCTTAACGCTGCTGAAACAGCTGTTCCCGCCAATCCAGACGCAGCGGCTCCAGCCACCTCCGAATCATCACTTGCACCACTGACCATCGTCTTCGGTATAGTCGCAGTCCTCGCATTTGTTGCCACTGCCTACTTTTTGGTTCGCGGTTACACATGGGAACGTCTGCGATCCAACCGTTCCTTCGAACTGTTGATGATTAGTGGTACCCTTGTTCTCCCACAGCTTTCACCCATCCTAATCAACCTTACCAAAGTCACAATTCCAACAACTGCCCCTGAGATCACAGCCCTCGCCGGAGATTGGCGCTCCATTCTCACAATCGGCGCCTGTCTACTTGCGACCTTCCTGCTTGCAATCGCCATCGGTATGATCTGGAACCCTAAAGTATGGTGGAAAGCCACTTTGATCTTTTGGGTGCCTTACGTGATCTTATACACCGCGATCTTTACCAACCCCAATGGCTTTTTCACCGGCGCCATAGGTTCTTTGGGCTACTGGATCGTTCAACATGACGTTCAACGTGGTAGTCAACCCTGGTATTACTATCTTCTCATTCAAGTGCCGGTTTACGAATTTCTACCAGCACTAGGCTTAATCCTCGCCTTAATCTTGGGGCTTCGCCACAAAATCTCGCTCCCTGCCGCCTATGAAGAAGATATGATCGACGGCACGTTTGATGGAAATTGGGAAGCCAGCCAAAAACCTACACCATCACCAGAAGAACAAGAAGCCTACACGCGCGAAATGAATTTCGTGAACATGTTCAGCCTCTTGGTATGGTGGAGCTTTATAACATTCTTCGCCTTCTCCTTTGCAGGAGAAAGAATGCCATGGCTCACCATCCATATCACCCTACCATTAATTCTTATCACTGGCTGGGCACTAGGTTCTATTATTGATAGGACAGATTGGTCTGCGCTTAAAGAAAAGAAAGCCTCGCTTGGCTTGGCATCTGTGATCATCTTTGTACTGAGCGCCGCAAACCTGATTTATGCCTGGAACTCCCCTTCTCGCCCTTTCCAAGGCACCAGCCTGGAGCAACTACAAGCCACAAACCTTTTCTTACTTCCTCTAATCGTTTGTATTCTTAGTGCTGTCGCTTCTGTTTATTTCTTGCGCAGTTGGTCGTCCAAAGATGTGCGCCATATTTTCACCCTGGTCGTTTTCGCTTTCCTTGGGGTTCTCACGGTTCGTGCTTCTTTCCGCGCTGCCTATCTCACATATGACCAAGCTACCGAATATCTTGTCTACGCGCATGGCGCGACAGGTATCAAGGATGTCATCAACCAAGCAACAGAAATTTCCAAACGCACCACAGGCGGCATGGATATTGCAATCGCCTACGACGCTTCAGCCCCAGATACAGGCGTCTCTTGGCCCTTTGTTTGGTATCTGCGTGATTTCACCAATCAGCGTTCCTTTGACCAACCCACTCGTGCTCTGCGCGATTCGGTCATTGTAATCGTCGATGAGAAAAATTTCGACAAGATCGATCAAGCATTAGGTCCCGGTTATTTCCGTGTGGATTACATCCGCATGTGGTGGCCCATGCAAGATTACTTCGGTCTCGTCAGTGACCGTGACCCAAGCATCCCCTTCGATGAGAATTATTCCTGTAAAGGTCTGCTGGGTTTCTTGAAACTTGTAAAATCAAAAGATTATTCTCGTTTTTGCGAAGGTTTTACCGACCCACAAATACGCGCGGGTATTCTCCAAATCTGGTTGAACCGCGATTACACCTTGTATGCTCAAGTAAAGGGACGTTCTGATCTAACATTAGCGACCTGGCAGCCTGCTGACCAAATGCGCATGTACATCCGCAAAGATGTCGCGGCTCAGATCTGGAATTATGGAGTTGCTCCTACTGCAGACGAAGTAACAACCGACCCCACAGAAGGCAAGTATGTTACGCTAGCTGCGGATAAGATACTCGATGCAACGCAACCTAATCCAATAGTGTTACATGCCCCCCGCGCACTGGCATTTGCCCCCGATGGCACTCTGTACATCGCAGACTCGCTCAATCACCGCATTCTGCATGTGGACGCGGAAGGAAACCCACTTCACACTTGGGGCACCTTTGCTGATGGTGTCAGTGTTCAAATTGGTGATGGCACCTTCAATGAACCTTGGGGCGTTGCGGTAGGACCTGATGGCTCAGTGTACGTTTCAGACACTTGGAATCACCGCATCGAAAAATTCAAGGCAGATGGCACGTTCATCAAAGCATGGGGCACGTTCGGTCAGGGAACAACCCCAGACTCGTTCTATGGTCCACGCGGTTTGGCGGTAGATGCCGAAGGACGAGTCTATGTTACGGATACAGGAAACAAGCGCATCGTTGTGTTTGATGCGGAAGGAAATTACGTCACTGAGTTTGGTTCCGCAGGCTTCGATCCCGGTCAATTCGATGAACCGACCAGTGTTGCCATTGACCGCAACGGAACGGTCTATGTCACCGATACTTGGAATCAACGTATTCAAACCTTCAAACGAGTAGAGACTCCTGAAGGCGGCTTATCCTTCGAGCCCGAAAAACAATGGGATGTATACGGTTGGTTCGGGCAGTCGCTGGATAACAAGCCTTATATTGCCGTGGACGATCAACTCCATGTATTCGTTAATGATCCTGAAGGCTATCGGGTGATCGAGTTTGACCAAGACGGTCAGATCGTCCGCGTATGGGGCGACTACAGTGACGCCAACACTGGCTTTGGTCTGGCATCTGGCGTTGCGGTTGACCCTGAAGGAAATGTTTGGGTCAGCGACTCGGTCTTCAACCGGGTGATGAGATTTAAACTTCCGTAGACTGTAAAAAAAAGACCTCGATGAACATCGAGGTCTTTTTTGCAATCTTATTCCTTTGGCAAGCCAATATAGATCGTCCCATCGCGGACCTGTACTGGATATGCGGGGATATCGACCACAGCTGGCATTTGAACCGCTTGCCCGGTGCGGACATCAAACTCGGCACCATGGCGCGGACAAACCACATTAAAGCCTTCGAGCATCCCATCCCCAAGTGGACCGTCATCATGAGTACAGACATCGCCAATAGCAAAGAACTGCCCGGCGATATTAAAAATAACGACAGGTTTATCGCCCAAGTCTACGAAAAGACGTTCGCCATTTGGGAGCTCAGAAGCGGGGGCAATTTCTACAAATTCAGCTTTATTTTCATCAAGGGTTGTGTAGTTAAACATTTTTGTCTCAACTTTCAAATATTCTCATTGGGCGATGCATTGAAAGAGAACATAAGCACCTCATCACGAAAGACCCAGCCTTGCCTCTTCCAAAACTCTTCAGCTGCTACATTGGTTTTCTGCACAAAAAGGTGCGTCTTATAAATTCCAATGGCTTGTAAAGCAGATAAACAAGCAGAATATAAATCCTTGCCTATGCCTTGTTTTCGAAACTCGGGTCTTACGATCATATGCTGAAGGTAACCACGCCTGCCGTCATGACCAGACATGACACAGCCAATAATCTTTTTGTCTACGACTGCCACAAAACTCAAGCCGGGGTTTCTATTCAAATAAGCGGCAATGGCTTCTCGCGAGTCAGCGTCTCGTACGGTTATCCCCGGTGTCTCGCGAAACATAACGATGACATCCTTATAATCTTCAATGGTCATCTCACGGATCTGATATGACGGCACGCCTCTTACTCCACCAGATCATCTCCGGCTTCCCCCAAGCCGTACACCCCCGCCTTTAAAACCTTTAGTGAAAGCAATGCGCACTTCAAGCGAACAGGTCCAAGATCAATGCCGAGCATATCGAGAATATCCTGGCGGTTGAGCTTCTTCACTTCTTCCAACGGCTTCCCAATAATAGTTTCCATCAGCAAATCAGCAGAGGCTTGCGAAATAGCGCAGCCATGACCATCAAACCGCGCATCAGTGACCACGCCGTTGGCATCCACTCGCAGATCAATCTGAATATGATCGCCGCATAATGGATTGTTATCTGCAAAGGAAATATCGTGGGGGTCTAAATGCCCACGATACGATGGATTTTTGTAATGCTCAATGATTACTTCACGATAGAGATCGTCCATTTTCCGCTCCTGTCATTGCGAGGAAGGTATTGCCACACGAAGCAATGACGAATGGGTATTACCCAAACAGTTCTTTTACTTTATACAATCCCTTTACCAGCATATCTACTTCTTCTTTTGTGGAGTACAAATAAAATGAAGCCCGGCTGGTAGCAGGGATGCCAAATTTTTCATGCAAAGGCTGTGCACAGTGATGCCCTGCACGGACGGCAATGCCATCCTGATCCAGAATCTGCGCCACATCATGCGGGTGCACACCTTCAAGAGTAAAGGAAGCCACTCCGCCTTTTTTATCTGCAGAAGGACCAAACAGCTTTACACCGGGTATTTCTTCCAAACGCTCTAGCGCATATTCGGTGATCTCGTGTTCGTGCGCGGCAATATCCTTCATTCCGATCTGGGTCAAATAATCGACAGCAGCACCCAAACCGATGGCTTCGGCAATAGCAGGTGTCCCCGCCTCAAACTTATGCGGCAATGTATTCGGACGGAAAGAACGCAATTTCACTTCCTTGATCATATCGCCGCCGCCAAGAAATGGGGGCATGGCTTCTAACAAAGCGGACTTGCCATACAAAACGCCCATGCCAGTGGGACCACACATTTTGTGAGCAGAAAAGGCATAAAAATCAGAGTCTAAAGCTTTCACATCAACAGATAAGTGCGGAACCGATTGAGCGCCATCCACGAGAGTTACAGCACCCGCTGCATGAGCCAGCTTAATGATCTCCGCCGCCGGGTTGATCGTGCCAAGGACGTTGGACATGTGCGTAAACGAGACCAGTTTCGGGGTCCGGTTGAGAAGCGCTTTATACGCATCCAAATCCAGCAAGCCCTCGTCGGTGACAGGAATGAACTCCAACTCAATACCTCGTTCCGCTTGCAACATATGCCAAGGGACGAGATTGCTGTGGTGCTCCATCTCAGTCAAAATAACAAGATCGCCAGATTTTAGATTCGCACGAGCCCAGGAATATGCAACAAGATTTATAGACTCGGTCGTGTTGCGGGTGTAAATGATCTCACGCGGAGTGGAAGCATTTATGAATTTCGCGATCCGTTCGCGCGCACCTTCATACAGAGAGGTAGCTTCTTCAGCCAACGTGTGGACACCGCGATGGATATTTGCATTTGATCGGCGATAATAATCATTCATCGCCTCAATCACCTGCAAAGGCTTCTGAGAAGTTGCTGTTGAATCAAGATAAATCACGCGTTTGCCATTGGCAGTTTCGCGATCAAGAATTGGAAAATCTTTACGAATTTTTTCTATGTTAAGAGTCATGGGAAATAAAAAAGTAGACGGGTGCACAAGTACACACATCTACTTTTTGCTTGTGTACTTATGCACCCGCGCGTTGTCTAATAATCGGGAATGATATCCTTTTTCAAGGCAGGTTTCTTGCCCGTGGTTCCAGGGCGGATATGTTCAGAATTCAACGGATACCAAAGAATACGATCCGGCACCATCCAACCATCGGTAAGGAAAACATTCGAACGGAATTGCACCGCCACCATCTTGTTATCCACCTGCACCACAATGCCTTTAATCCAACCGCGCACACGTTCGCGCCCCTTTTCGTGGTCACAAAATACTTCTACAGTGTCACCCACTTCAAATGCATATTCGGGGCGAGGTGCCTTCATAAATGTAAACGGGTTTGAATTCGAAGAGCTCGAACCAGATGAAGATCGTCGTAGCACTGGCTTCGCAGGTTGACGGATCTGGCTCGATAAATTAATAGATCGGGTCACTTCAACAGGTTTCTCAGCAGAAGCAGCAGTCTTCTTCACAGATGAAACTTTAACACCTGATTTAGCATTTTTCATAACTGCTTTTGTACTTGGTTTCTCCTTTGAGACCACTTTGCGAGGCGCACTAGCCTTTGCCGTTCCCTTCTTGCTCGCAACTTTCACCGCCACCTTCGACTTCGAATTGGATTTTGTTTTTGACTTCACTGCCATGACTCACTTCCTACGAACGAAAATTGAGACGCCCTCCGCCTCATTCTTAAGGAATGCCTGATACAACACTTCAAGCATTTTCTCGTGCCAATACTATACTTGCGAAGACCTGACAGGCTCAAGAACCTGTCAGGTCTTATAAAACTATGCCGTCAACTTGATGTGGATCGCTTGTTGAAAGCGTTCCCGCACACCTTCAAATGGGATACGCTGCATGATGGGGTCAAAAAAGCCTTCCACCACCAACTGCTCCGCCTCTTTCTGCGGAATACCACGGGATTTGAGGTAAAACAGGGGTTCCTGTTCAAGTTTACCAACGGTTGCGCCATGTGTACAGCGCACATCGTCGGCGAGGATTTCAAGACCAGGGATCGAGTCAGCACGTGCCTGGTCGTCGAGGACGAGGTTGCGGTTGGCTTGGTAGCCGTCGGTCTTCTGAGCACCTGGAGCAACGTAGATCATGCCCTGCCACACAGAGCGGCTCTTTCCTTTTAATGCACCTTTGAATAAAAGGTCACTGGTACAGTGCGGCGCGAGGTGATTCTGTTGAGTGTCGTGGTCAAGATGCTGGGTTCCATCGGTAAAGTAAAAACCAGACATGCGTCCTTGAGCGCCTTCGCCAGCCAAGTCAAGATCAGAGAAATTCTTGGTCAGGCGTGAGCCTACGGCTCCGAATATCCAATCGAGGTTGCCGCCACGGTCGACGCGAGCGCGTTCATGTGAGAAGTTCCACACATGGCGTCCCCAAGATTGCAACTCTACAAAGCGCAGGTTGGCATCTTTACCAACGTAAATTTCCACAATGCCCGCGTGCATGGCGTGACCAGTTTCATCCGGCGAAGCGGCTTCGTGAACGTAGGTCACAGAAGCGCCATCTTCCACATACACGATGAGGTGCGAGAAGTGCGCGAGGTCAGAGCCGGGTCCCCATAGCACGGAGTGAAGGGGCTGCTCCACCTGCACGCCTTTGGGAACGTAGAGCAAAACGCCGTTCTCAGAGAGCGCCGATGCCAACGCAGCAAACTTGCCATCTTCCGGTTTGACGATCTGACCAATCAACTTCTTGAGCAGGTCGGCATGATTCTTTTCTGCGGTGCGGAAGTCAGTGAAGACAACGCCCTTCTTCGCAAGGGTCGGGTCCAAGTCCACATTGGAGCCGCCGGGGAGTAGAGTGATCTGCCCGCCATGCTGCTCGCCAGTTAATGGCTTGAGCAATTCTTCGGGCACAACTGGCAAATCTTCAAACGCCCCAGCCTTGGGGAGTTTGAAATCAGAAGCAGGCAACAAGCGCAAATCGGTGCGGCGCCAAGCTTCGTCGGTGTTGACGGGGAGGGAAATTTTCTGGAAGGAGTCCCAAGCCCCGGCGCGGAATGAGGCGAGTCCGTTCGCGGAGGGGACATCTGCCTGCGTAAAGTTAAATTCTTTCGCAGCAGTGTCGGCGCGTCGTCCTCGTGATACTGTTACTTTTGGTTTCTCTTGCATATTCAAATCCGTTTCAAAGTTTGAAAGTTAACAGGTTGGAAGGTTTCAACGTTCAAACATTCCAACTTTTCAACTTTCTAACCGATTGATCCTTCCATTTGTAACTGGATGAGTCGATTCATTTCGACTGCGTATTCCATCGGGAGTTCTTTGACGAGCGGCTCAATGAAGCCAGAGACAACCATGGTGGTGGCTTCTTCTTCGCTAAGTCCGCGAGACATGAGATAGAAGAGTTGTTCCTCACCCACTTTGCTGACCGAGGCTTCGTGCCCAATGGTCACATCGTCTTCGTCGATCTCAATATAGGGATAGGTATCAGAGCGAGATTGCGGATCGAGTAAAAGCGCGTCACAAACAACATTGGATTTGACACCCTTCGCACCTTTATAGACCTTGAGCAGACCGCGATAAGATGCACGTCCGCCAGCCTTGGAAATAGACTTAGATGTGATCTTGCTGGTGGTGTTTGGCGCAAAGTGAACCATCTTCGAACCAGCATCTTGAATTTGACCTTTGTTCGCGAATGCCATCGAAAGCATTTCACCATGAGCACCGGGCTCCATCAAATAGCAGGACGGGTACTTCATGGTGACCTTCGAACCGATGTTGGCATCCACCCATTCGTGAGTACCGTTCTCAAAGACCTTGGCGCGCTGGGTGACAAGGTTATACACATTGGTAGACCAGTTTTGAATGGTCGAGTAACGCGAGCGCGCGCCCTTCTTGACGATGATTTCGATCACCCCAGAGTGGAAGGAGTCGGTGGTGTATTGCGGAGCGGTACAACCTTCCACATAATGCACCTGAGCACCTTCATCTACAATGATAAGCGTGCGTTCAAACTGACCCACGTTAGCGGTGTTCAAACGGAAATATGCCTGAAGCGGAAGATCCACATGCACGCCCTTGGGCACATACACGAATGAACCACCAGACCAAACGGCAGAGTTAAGCGCCGCAAACTTGTTATCTTCAATCGGAACTACGGTGCCAAAATATTCGCGGAACAAGTCGGGGTGCTGGCGCAGACCATCTTCAATGGAAAGGAAGATCACGCCTTTTTCTTCAAGGTGTTTCTGAATGGAGTGATAGACCATTTCCGATTCATATTGCGCACCCAAACCGGCAAGGAACTTCTGCTCGGCTTCAGGCACGCCCAACTTATCGAAGGTGCGCTTGATATCATCGGGAACATCGTCCCATGATTTTTCGCTTTTCTCAGTCGGCTTGACGTAATAATAAATATTATCGAGGTCGAGTTCTTTCAACTCAGGTCCCCAATTGGGCATGGGGCGCTTCAAGAAGTGATCGAGCGCTTTGAGGCGGAATTCGAGCATCCATTGCGGCTCGCCTTTCATACGTGAAATATTTTCAACGACTTCGCGGCTCAAACCTTTTTCAGATTTGAACGAGTAGTTATCATCACGGTCATGAAAACCGTACTTATAGTCGCCAATTTCTTCTAGGATTTTGGTATCTTCAGACATTTGATTCACCATTTTCTGGATGAAGAGCCCGCTTCATGCGAACCCGTCACCTGCTACTAGTAAATGAACTGTGGACTACGCCGCAGCTTCTTCAGACTTTTCGCGCAGCCAGTCATATCCCTGGTCTTCAAGATGCAGGGCAAGCTCGGGTCCGCCAGATTCAACGATGCGCCCGCCCATCATCACATGCACGAATTGCGGTTTGATGTAGTTCAACAGGCGTTGATAATGCGTGATGACCAACACCCCAAGTTCAGGTCCGGAAAGAGCGTTGACACCTTCGGAAACGATACGAAGCGCATCAATATCCAAACCAGAGTCGGTTTCATCTAAAATGGCAAAACGCGGTTTGAGGGTTGCCATTTGCAAAATTTCGGCACGCTTCTTTTCACCGCCTGAGAAGCCATCATTGAGATAACGACCCGCGAAGGTGTGATCCATCTTGAGGGCATCCATCTTTTCCTTTAACATCTTGCGGAATTCAGGAATGGGCATGCCTTTGTCTTCAGGATTCTCAGCGCGGCGACGGGAATTGATCGCCGAGCGCAGGAAGTTCGCCACGGTCACACCGGGTATGGCAACTGGATATTGAAACGCGAGAAAAATACCGGCACGAGAGCGTTCATCTGGTTCCATTTCAAGAACATTTTCGCCATCAATCAGCACTTCGCCGCTGGTGACAGTATAATTTGGGTGTCCCATTAGGGTGTATGCCAAAGTGGACTTACCCGTCCCATTCGGTCCCATAATGGCATGGGTTTCGCCCTGCTTGATGGTGAGGGTTAAACCTTTGAGGATCTCTTTATCCTCAATACTTACATGCAAATCCTTAATCTCTAACTGCGACATTCGTGTGTCTCCTACAAATTAAGCCAAAACTGGCGTTTTTATCAATCGGGCGGCATTGTAGCAGGTTGCAAAGGATTTGTCAATATTTATGATAATTTTCTAGTATATTATTGTCAAGAAAAATAATGTCTAGGTCAATTAGGTGTGGTTATGCTCTTACCTCTTACTGAAGGTTTATCATTAATCTATGAATACAGGCTTGAAATTCTATTTCTTTTGCTTGGCATATGGGCGGGAGGAATATGTATCATCAACACAGGTATTCTAAAAGATCTGCATGGGCTGTTTAGATATATTGGAGTCTTTTGTTTAGGTTTTTTATTACTATCAGGTGCAACCTTCTTAATAGCATTTCTGTCTTTATTCTCGCGCACGTCCTATTTATCTGGATGCTATATTATTTCGATTTTTGCAGCCCTATTAATTATCAAGAGTTTTATCACCTCAAAAAACAAAACAAAAATATTGGTATATGCATTTGAAACAACCACCCTGTTTTTAATTTCACTTGCTGTTCATCTTCCATATCTAAATAGAATTATTTTACCTAGCTATAGCGATTCGCCAATTCATTACCAAATAATTCAACAAATACTTTTTCCTTCAAGTGGTGCCCAGTCAAAACTTGCAATAAAAAACATCTTAGATACCTATTACCATTTTGGATATCATGGGATTACAGCATGGTTGGCAGCATCTTCTAATTCATCGATTGAAAGAAGCATGTCTTTTATTGGGCAGATATCCCTTGCATTAATACCCATGTCAATTGCAACTGCAGTGTTCATGAGCACAAAAAGCAAGTGGGCTGCTTTATGCAGTGGTATGCTCGCTTCCCTTGGCTGGCTCATGCCATCTTTTGCATTAAATTGGGGAAAATTCCCCGCGCTTATGGCGATTTCAACCATGCCTATAATCTTGAATTTAGGAACCTCCATAATAAATGAAAAAATAAAAGAACGAGCTACAACCATAAGCTTTGGGTTGTTATTGAGTTGCAGTGCAATTACTCACACAAGAGCTATTGTTTTGATTATTCTATTTGGAATAGCAGTTATTTTCATCAGCAAACTGAAGCTACCTGAAAAATTTGAAGTTAGAAAATCTATAATTTATTCATTTTTATTCTTAATAACTTTATCACCGTTTTTAAATAACATTAGTATATTTTTCAACAATCCAATCATTGGAGTGGCTCTATTATTCTTTTTACCATTTGCATTCAGGAATTATCCTAAAGAAATAAGTGGATTATTCATTTTTATCGCAAGCATATGGATATTAGAGTTTATTTTATATCTTTTGAGCATCAAATTCTCTTCGCTCGACACCCAGTTTATTAGTATTTATCTATTTATCCCATTCTCTATGATAGGCGGGTTAGGTATAGCTGGAGCAATGGAAGTCAAATTTACCAAATTAAAATTATTTTTCCCTCTAACGCTAATTCTTATCACCATTTTTAGTTCACCATGGGAAGCATCACTAGCACCCGACCCATGCTGCACTTACTATACACAGGATGACCAAAATGCTTTTAATTGGATACAACAAAATACAAGCGATGAAGACCTATTCATTATCTCTGTCATTGAGAATACCCAAAGCCATGGAACTGATGCAGGTATTTGGATACACCCATTAACCAATAGACATACAAATAAAGTTATCTTTAATACTACATGGAAAGAAAGTATAATCAATACGTGCAATTCGGGAAAATCCGATATTTATATTTATGCAGGCGGACATCAATATAGTTTTTCTAAAGACATTCTTTCAAAACTAAATTGGGTCGAAGCTGTATTTGAACAGGGAAAGATCAAGATGTTCAAAGTAATCAAATGTGCTAAATCTAATACCTAGGAAGGGAATTTAATCATGAAAGCAGCAAGATTCGAGTTAGTTTTTCTGATCATTTCAGTATTAGCAGGTATAGCAGCGGTTATATCTCCAACAAATCATATCGGTATCGCACGAGCAAAAACAAATAAAGCTTATCCGTATCCATATCCAAGCCCGACAATTATTGTCACAAACACAAACAACAGTGGGACTGGCTCACTCCGACAAGCGATTCTTGACTCATCCAATGGAGATACGATTATCTTTGCTCCATCTCTTGCTGGGCAAACAATCCGACTTCAATCCACTCTAACAGTGGACAAAAATATCACTATTGACGCTTCCGCTCTTTCTGAAAAAGTTATCCTTAGCGGAGACTCAGATAATGATGGTGATGGCGATATCTTAATAATGAATATCTTTTTAAGTAAACATTTGACTATAAGTAATTTGACATTTACCAAAGGTTCTTCGTCATCCGGAACAAACCCTGGTGCAATCGAAAATCTTGGGCATTTAGAGATTTTTAATAGCATATTCATTTCAAATTCTGGGGTTCAAGGTGGGTCAATACGAAATTCTCAATATCTTCTCGTTGAGAATTCTAGCTTCACAAACAATATTGGAAACGGAGGTGGGGCTATCTTAAATAACACTGGGTCAGAAGTATCAATAAAAAACTCTATTTTTTCAGATAACCAAGCAATTGCTCTAAATTTATTTCCAGGTGGGGGAGGAGCAATAATAAATCTCGGGGATGGCGAAATTTTGAATTCATCTTTTAATAATAACTTTGCAAGCAATCTAGGAGGAGTTATTGTTAATGGAACGGTAGGAGTGCTGACAATATCAGGTAGTACGTTTACAGGGAATTCAACAAACGGCGATGGCGGAGCCATAAATAACACCATGGGCACTGTTGTTATAAATAACAACAGTGAATTCAAAGAAAATTCATCAACAAGCTCAGATGGTGGTGCAATATCAAACTCAGGACAATTAATTATCGATAACAGTAGCTTCAGTGAAAATCAAGCCAATTTTGGGGAGGGAGGAGCCGTTGCAAATTTTTCAACTGGAACAATTTCAATTACTAATAGTAGTATATCTGCAAATACAAGCATGTATGGTGCTGGAATTATCAATGAAGGGAACACCACTATTACCAGCACCGAAATAAAAATGAATTCTGCCTCACACGGTGGTGGTGGGATATTAAATGGGCTGGAAGGGAATGGCTCACTATCCTTCATTAATGGCACCATCTCTGGAAATTCAGCTCCGTATGGGGGAGGGGTTTTCAATTTATCTAATAACGGAAGTGTTACACTAGCAAACTGTTCCATCACTGGTAATACAGCCACCAACTCGGCAAGTGGGCATGGTGGCGGGGTGTCTAATTTTGTTAAAATAACAATAAACAACTGCACGATTGCCAATAATTCCGCCCAACATTATGGCGGAGGAATATTCAGCACAGGCTCTCTTATAGTCAATAACAGTACAGTTTCTAATAACTCTGCTTTGACCAGTGGCGGCATCGAGTTTTACGGTGAGTTTTCATTAAGAAATTCAATCATTGCAAATTCTTTGACTGGTAAAGATTGTTTTAGTTCTGGCGGAACTATAGTACAGAACATCAATAATTTAATAGAAGATAATGCCATTTCTCCAAACCAGTGCGGAACGCCAATCCTCACAAGTAACCCCAATTTAGCTCCGCTTGCAAACAATGGCGGCACTACCCAAACCATGGCATTACTCACAAACTCTCCAGCCATTAATGCAGGGGATGATAATACCTGTGAAACAGCCGACCAACGTGGAGTGCCTCGTCCACAAGGGAGTCATTGTGATCTTGGCGCTTTTGAATATCAAGATCTGATCGCGCCTCTCGTAACCTCCATCATCCGCACCTCTACATCTCCTTCTTCTGCCTCTACTGTTGATTTCACGGTCACTTTCTCAGAGTCTGTCCAGAATGTAGATGTAAATGACTTCTCACTTACAACTACTGGCGTTACTGGCGTTTCCATCACTGGGGTCACTCCCGTGTCTGCCTTGGTGTATACCGTCTCTGTCAATACCGGGTCTGGCAATGGGACTATCCGTTTAAATGTGCCAAGTACTGCAACGATCAAAGATCTTTCTGATAATGACTTATCCGGTTTGCCTTTCTCTAGTGGTGAAGTCTATACTATCTCTAAGTCCACCTCGAGCATCGCCGTCACGATCGGTGGAGTGAACCAAGGGAATTACACACTTTCTCCCAATACCAGTCAGATATTGAAATACAACCTGGATGGCGGACCGGTGGTGCTAGATGGTAACGGAGTCAATATCATTGCCTCGTTGAACCAGTGGCGACGACGACCCTCGACGACGGTAGGCTGGACCGGGGTCGCCCAAAGCATGGGGTTACCGGTCTCGTTGATCACCGATACCTACTACTTCCCACGGTACGACTACTCGAGCACGAATGCGCTGTACAACACCTTACTGATCGCCAATGTGGACACGGTCTCGCGAGACATTACCATCACGATCGGTGGGGTGGTGCGAGGCACCTACACCCTGGCACCCTCTCAAAGCCAATATGTGAACTACCCTGGCTTGGTGGGAGGACCGGTGGTGGTGAGCAGTGCTTCAGGAGCCAAGATCGTGGCATCGCTATATGAGTTGATCCGTGACCCGAGTGCAGCGGGTTGGAATGGGCAGAATGAGATGATGGGCTTGCCTGCCACCCAGTTGTCCGATCAATACATCATCCCGAACTATTTCGGGGCGGCGAATCCCAAAACCCTCAATGCCTCCTTCCACATTGCCAATGTGGATACGGTGAGCACGACCGTTGAGATCTGGATCGCCGGGGTATTGCGAGGGAGCTATCCACTCGCGGCGAGTACGGGGCAGGTGGTGAAGTACAACCTGGACGGTGGACCGGTAGAGATCCGCAGCACGAATGGAGCCAAAATTGTCGCGTCGTTGAACCAATGGCGACGACGACCCTCGACGACGGTGGGCTGGACCGGGGTAGCCCAAAGCATGGCTCTGCCGGTCTCGTTGATCACCGATACCTACTACTTCCCACGGTACGACTACTCGAACACGAATGCGCTGTACAACACCTTACTGATCGCCAATGTGGACACGGTCTCGCGAGACATTACCATCACGATTGGTGGAGTGGTGCGAGGCACCTACACCCTGGCACCCTCTCAAATTCAATATGTGAACTACCCTGGCTTGGTGGGAGGACCGGTGGTGGTGAGCAGTGCTTCAGGAGCCAAGATCGTGGCGTCGCTGTATGAGTTGATCCGTGACCCGAGTGCAGCGGGGTGGAATGGGCAGTCTGAGATGATGGGCTTGCCTGCCACCCAGTTGTCTGATCAATATATCATCCCGAACTATTTCGGGGCTGCGAATCCCAAAACGCTCAATGCCTCCCTGTATATTGCGGTGCCGTAAAAGAGTTTAGGTAGCCACAGGGCAGCCCAAATATCAAGCTTTTGGGCTGCCCACTATAATAATTAAGTACAATCGCAGAACGTCTACAGTGAATCTCCAGCAAACAGTGCTGTGTCAATATTATTTAATGAATGCTAGTTTAAGTTTTCTAGACATAAAGAGTGTGATGTTACATGCCAGCATTGCATGTAACATCACACTCTTTTTCTAGTAAATTAACGAGGCGTTATCATCAAAATATTCACAAAAGTATAGCCAAGTTTAATAAGAAAGAATCAATAAAAATCTAACAACCCGTAAATTAAGAAATAAAAAAAACAACAAATTGTAAGTAACTTAGAATCAAGTAATATAATTTTTTTACAAATCGATTCTCACGTATATTTATCTATTATAATTAAAGCCTATGAATAAAATAATCCTTTACTTTATAGGTATTGTTTCAATTTTCGCTATAATACTTATAAGTTTTACTGATGCGCAAGCCCAAGAAATTTCGGCGCGGATGCTAATTCCTTTGTACATGTACCCTTCTGAAAATGTGTGGGGGAATGTAGTTAATGCTAATACAAATAAAAATATAGATGTAATCATAAATCCAAGCAATGGTTCTGGAACATCCCAGAAGGTTGCATTTGTAAATGGAATAAATCAATTAAGAGCTGGGAATGTAGGTGTTTTTGGATATGTAATAACGAATTATGGTAGTCGATCGCTAGCATCTGTAAAGAATGAGATAGATAACTATTATGCATGGTATCACGTGGATGGAATATTTCTAGATGAAGCTAGTAATACCACCTCAGATATTTCCTATTATTCAGATTTATGGTTTTATATCACCGCAAAAGGGATGAAAGTAATTTTAAATCCTGGTGCAAACACCAAGGAAGATTATGCCTCCATATCAAATTCCATCGTAATCTATGAGAGTGTTGTACCCAAAACCTTATCTGTTTCTGCATGGATTATGAATTACTCCTCATCGAAGTTTGCAGCGCTACAATACGGAGCAAATGCTGAGCAAATGCGAAATTTTGTCGCGCAAGCAAAAATAAATAATGTTGGGTATATTTATGTAACCAATGATATTGAACCAAATCCTTGGGACGAACTTCCACCTTATCTTGCAGAAGAAGCGGCCCTTTTATGGGGACAATCCGTCATCTCCGGGACCACAGGAGTAAGCGGGGTGGTACTGAGTTATACCGATGGGACAGCCAAGAGCGTGACAACGGATGCAAATGGGAATTACTCCATAACAGTTCCAAATGGCTGGAGTGGCACAGTGACACCAACCCATACATGCTACACCTTTAGCCCTGCAAGTTACGCCTATACCAATGTGACCACAGTACAATCCAGCCAAAATTACACCTCCACATTTGTAATAGCAAATGGGTGTGCTAAT
>JAXLVU010000022.1:0-14716 GCA_046328855.1 Anaerolineales bacterium
CTGCCTTGCGAATCGCACCACCCATGCCATCGGGACCAGGTGTAAGAACCAATTCAGCACCATAGGCACGCAGCAACATGCGGCGTTCCTTGCTCATGGTTTCGGGCATGGTCAGAATAAGCTTGTACCCACGAGCTGCCGCGACCATTGCCAAGGCAATGCCTGTGTTTCCAGATGTGGGTTCTACGAGAACCGTATCTTTATTAATAAGACCTGCCTTTTCAGCAGCATCGATCATTGAGAAACCGATGCGGTCCTTTACGCTATGGGCTGGGTTGAAAAACTCGAGCTTTGCAACCACTTCTGCTTTGGCTCCTTCGGTAACGCGATTCAAGCGCACCAATGGGGTATTGCCGATCAACTCTGTTACGTTACTTGCGATTTTCATGTTAAGACTCCTCTGTATTTTGGTTTTTAAAAATAAAAAAACGGCTGTCTGCCTGCTGAAATAATTTCAGCATTGGCATCCGATACAAATTCAAAAAACTGGTCAAGCCAGTTTTGGTGAAAATGCGGGGCTCTCAAGCCCACCGGATGCGGCAGTCAGCCGTTGATTCTCTGGGAAAATCGGCGGTGGTTTAGAGACCCCGCCGGGTACACATGCAAGTTTGCATTTGACTCATGTCCTTATAGAAATTCCGAACTTCAATTATCTTACCATGTAATTTTTCATACTATTGCCACACCACAAACTCAGCTATGGCGTTCCTGTAGGGACAGGCGTCACTACCGTCAGTGTGACCCCTAACAGGCGTGCCATTTCAATATCATACTGAGAGTGCAACTCTCGCGCTTGAGAAATCCCTTGGTTGACCAAATTAACATCCGAGTTCCCGACAAAAGCAAGAAGGGTTTGCACCACGGTTGTCATATGAGCCAGTTGTAATTCTTTCAGCCCTGCCAAACAAGAAGGGACGCTCTGGTCTTGTGCATCTCGCAAGACGCGCTGTAATTCTGGGATCACCAAGATTAATTGCTGTTGTGGGGTATTGGATGCCAATGCAGAATAATCATCAAATTCACGCGTCAACTTATGGACTTTGGCAACCTCATCGGGAAGAAGCGCTTCTGAACATACGTCAGGAGTTGATGTTGCTACAACAGGCGTTTCTGTGGCTGGAGCCGTTGCTTCACCTCCACAAGCTGAAAGCAAAATAGTAAAGACAAGCAATGATACAAAATAATATTTTTTCATGAGATATCCATTTAAATAATTTGAGAGATGGAGTTCCCTCCATCTCTCAAATTGTAACATTGCACGTTGCTTATCTTTGTGCCAAGACAAATGTGCCGGTATAGTTTACAAAGGCCGCAAAATAGGTTTTGCCATTCTCAGTGAGCACAAAGGTACCATTTACTTCTGTCCATTGAGAACCATCCCAATACAGAATGGCGAGGGCGGAAGCGTCCACCTCTTCTGGCATAATAAATGAAACAAGAATGGGTTGGCTTAACTTTCCATCTTCAGACCCGTTCTCAGTAACCACTGAGACAATACCTGAACGGAACGTTGAACCACTTGGCAACGACGATGGTAAACCATTTGCATCTTGCCTGGTCAAGCTGGCAGAACCACCTAGCGGACAAGGAACTACAAGGTTATCGCCATTTTCCAATACTAGCTTGGTACCGCTATAGTTTTGGCAGTCTAAGTCGATTCCATTTCCATTACCGACGTTAACAACTCTTAACGGGAGATTGGTATTTCCTTTACTGCCTCCACTAAACGCGTTTACAGGACAATTCGGATCAGAAGTCCATGTGCCACCGCCTGAAGGAGGGAGGAAGTCTGTTGTATTTCCGCTAAAGCTAACGCCTCTCATGGTGAGAACACTGCCCGTAGGAATATCTACAGCAAGACCAACTGCTTCATTTGCAAAGAAGCTACAATACACATCAACATTCCCGCCCACTGTGATATTCGCACCACCACCTAACATAGTCCCATTATTACTGGCGGTTACAAAATTGAAATAGACATTGCCAGGAGTTGCAACCTGAATCCCAGCCCCAATAGAGCAAGTACCGGTGTTGCAGTTTCCGTTAAAAACACTATTTTCTACGAAAATATTACCATTTGAAATTATTAAGACACCATTTCCCGTATCAGAGTTATAGGTAGAACCGTCTCCGTTGCCATTCCTGTTGGCGGTAATATTTTTTATTGTAACATTCCCTAAATCATTGAATATAAGCAGACCAAAGCCCATATCACACTGATACGTTGTACAGTTATCATCGAATACGCTATTTGAAATGGATACATTTCCATTTCCAGCTAATACAAATGCACCACCTCCTATATCGCCAGCACCATTCCCCGTCACCGTGGTACCACTAATGGAAACATTATCAGCAGCTGTAACCCATAGCCCAACACTTGCAGGTCCGATAAACCACGAACCAGGAGTACCGCCATTATTCTTAATTGTATTTGTGCCTGTCATTGTGATGGAGACAAGGTTGGTATTAAAGCATGGACTACCGCCAAAGATTCCGCAGTTATCCAACTCCACGCCGCCAACTTCATTCAATTCGGCATCGATACTATCTACTGTAATATCACCAATTGCATACACAACCAATCCGCGATCATTATTCTCAATAAAAGTGCTTGATTGAACGAAGACATTACCCGTTCCGCAGCCACATGAAGTATCAATATAAGCGCCTGAAAGATCATTATTGTCAAAAACACTATTCTTAATAGTGATGTCGCCATCTGCTTCAATGTAGGCACCATCGCCATCATTCTGTCTTGCTAACACTTGTTCTAAGGTAACATCGCCTCCATATGAGTAAATAGTTAGCCCATTATCATTTGCTGTATTATTAAATTTACTATTGGTAATTTCTATATCCCCGTCTGTTTCAATATAGGTTCCAAATTCAGTAGAATCTACTTCAACACTCTCCAATGTAACATCGGCGGTTGTAACATCACTGTTATCGCCAATAAATAAACCATCGCTATTTGTAATGAAAAGATTTTTAAGGGTAAGTGTTGCCGGAGTTCCGTAGCCACCCCAATCAAAAAACTCCAGTGAATACCCTGGCTTTAGATCAATTGTAGAAGTTCCCACTACTTTGTCTTGGGTAAAATCCCAACCACCTTGAACGACCAAATCAGTAAGAGCGAATGCCCCATAATCAAAAACAATATCGTTGCTCGAATCACCAGCTGTATTCGCATCATAATCATAAGCAACATAGATCGTACCTGAGCCATAATATGTAGCACTATTTGTTTGCAAGTCATTGATCAGATCATTGAAGCTGGCGTGCGCAACTGTACACTGACTCAGAGTATCAGTTCCGGGTGTGACACCTGCTGGGCACCATTGTGGATCACCGGTCACCAAAACATTGGCAGCTTCATTCGAAACCAGTGGCAAAGGTTCGCTATTCTCATCAAGAACAACGATCTCTGTCTCAGATGGTAATTGTTCTAAAATTTCTGGAACAGTCTGCTCCAACGGTTCTTGAGTCTCAGAAGGTTCCTCGACTGGAGGTGTTTCAGTTGGAACTTCGTCTGTGGGGGTAGGAGGCGCATCATCTGCCAGGACACTTCGAGTGCCGATCATGGACAAAGTCAGGGCTAGAATAAGTGCAATGGGGAAAAGGAATTTCAGGTACTTGTTCTTCATACAATAAATTCTCCATGCTAAGGTTTCTGAACAAAGTAAGCCTTACAATATAAATTTGGACTATTCTACTCTTAATGTAATCTTGTACATTAGATTTGGTCGCCAAAACTGTTAAGAAAGGGCTGTTTGAGTTATCAAAAGGGTGTTGACAAAATTCAATCGCTGAATTATGATTTATTCAATAAATCCTATTGAATTAGTAATATAAAGAACTATGACCAGACAAGGTCATTCTTTTTTAGTTTTATACCCTACTAAGTCAATAGGAATAATAATTAAAAGGAGATAAACCATGTCAACGTATACCCACCCTGAGGTGCTGGTCGAAACAGACTGGCTCGCTCAACACCTGCACGACCCCAAAGTCCGCATCATCGAGTCGGACGAAGATTTTCTACTCTACGATACCGGTCACATTCCCGGCGCGGTCAAGATCACCTGGCATGAAGACCTCAACCACCCTATCGTCCGCGATTATTTGGACTCTATTCAGTTCGCCTCATTGCTTTCTGAAAAAGGCATTGACAATGACACCACCGTTGTCTTCTACGGCGATAAAAACAATTGGTGGGCAACGTATAACTTCTGGGTCTTCAAGCTCTTCGGTCACAAGGATGTGCGCATCCTAAATGGCGGACGTAAGAAATGGGAAGACGAAAAGCGGGAATTCACAAAAGAAGTTCCCAGCTACACAAAAACCGTCTACAAGGCACCCAAGCGCGATGACAAAAAGATCCGCGTCTTCCGTGAGGATGTGTTGAAGCATGTCAAAAACAATCTTCCGTTAGTGGATGTGCGTTCACCAGATGAATTCAGCGGTAAAAAATTGCACATGCCGGAATATCCACAGGAAGGCGCATTACGCGGCGGGCACATCCCCGGCGCAAAGAACATTCCGTGGGCAAAGGCAGTGCGCGAAGATGGCACATTTAAATCTGCGGAAGAACTCAAGGAATTGTATGAGTCTGTTGGCATCACAGCCGATAAAGACATTGTTACTTATTGTCGTATCGGTGAACGCTCCAGCCACAGTTGGTTTGTGCTGACCTACCTTCTTGGCTATCCCAATGTCCGCAACTATGACGGTTCATGGACAGAATGGGGTAATTTGGTCAACGTGCCGATTGAAAAATAACCAAGGATAAAGAATGAAATCATTGTATGTAAAGCAGTTCGTGGATGAAGGCATCGGCAATTCATCGTATTTGATCGCTTCAGAAGAAACGGGGATTGCCGCCGTGATCGACCCACAGCGTGATGTGGATAAATACATCAAGACCGCAGAAGGTCTTGGGTTGAAATTGCGCTATGCTCTCGATACTCATCTACATGCAGACTTTGTCTCTGGCGCACATGAGTTGGCGCATCATCTCGGAATCGCGCACGACCATCATTACTTTGAGATCGGCGCCAGTGCCAGCGGACATGCAGACTTTGAACACATTTCTCTGCATGAAGGTGACAAGCTTTCGCTTGGGAACCTCAATATTGGAGTGATCGAAACACCCGGGCATACGCCTGAACACATCGCCTTTGGAGTATTTGGCGAGAAAGACCAAACGCCCCAGACCTTGTTCAGTGGCGGCTCACTCATCGTCGGCGGGACGGGGCGCCCTGACCTGCTTGGTCATGAACATACTATTCCGTTGGCACACAGCCTCTACAACACCATTCACAAAAAACTTGCGTTACTGCCTGATGATGTGGTGGTGTATCCGACTCATGGTGCGGGTTCTTTTTGCAATACCACAAACAGCAGCGCACGATTTACCACCATTGGTCAGGAACGGTTGAACAATCCTTTCCTGCAACTACCGAATGAAGAAGACTTTATCAAACGCGCAACAACTGGACTCTCCAGCTACCCAACCTATTATCGCAATATGCGCCCTGTCAATAAAAAAGGTGGGCGGATCCTTGGCAATATGGGCGTACCTGTGTTGGAACCGCTCTCACCTGCCAAAGCACAAGAACAAGTTAAAGCAGGCGCCGTTTTTGTGGATGTGCGCGATACAAGCAGCTATCTCGTCGCCCATATCGAAGGGTCGTATGGAATTCCGCTTGTCACGCCGCTGATCGTTTGGGCAGGTTGGGTGATTCCGTTTGGGACGAAGATTGTGCTCATTGCGAACCACCCAGCCGAAAGGGTAGAAGCAACGCGGCAACTCATCCGAATTGGATATGACGATATCGTTGGCTATCTTGAAGGTGGTGTCGAAGCATGGCAATCCAATGGTCTGCCCGTGACCTCCACCAAATATCTCTCGGCGGAGCAACTCAAAGATTGGCTCTCACAAAATGACGCGCCCAATATTTTGGATGTGCGTTTCAACCGTGAATGGTATACGGGGCACATTCAAGGTGCGAAACATGTTGAGGCGGGGTCTCTGCCCGAAGTGGCTCGCAGCATTTTGCACGAAGATGAACCGTTGGTTGTCCACTGCCAACGCGGAAATCGATCCACAATTGCACTCTCGATCCTTGAACAAAAGGGCTTCAAAAACGTATATGCCCTCGAAGCTGGTCTTCAGTCATGGACCGATGCAGGCTATGAATTGGTGCTGAACGGAAAGGCATAAACCATGAGTTCCCTTCCTTTTCACGTTGCAGTGGTTGGAGCAGGCGCCAGTGGAAATTTGGTTGCTGCAAACTTCAAACGCTTCGCCCCAAACGGACGGCTGGCTCTGATCGGCAACTCGCCCAAGCCCGGCAGAGGTGTAGCCTATGAGACGATGTATTGTGTCAACTTGTTAAACGTGCCTGCGGGCAACATGAGTGCATTTCCCGATGACATGAATCACTTTGTAGACTGGCTCAAGACTCGCCTGCCCGACTCAAACACAGGGACATTTGCTCCTCGTATCGTATATGGCGATTACCTCGCTGATATTTTCTCTGCAACTGTAAAAGACACATCTAATATTGAGTATGTGGAAGACGATGTCATCAGTCTAATTCGTGAACATGAATTTTGGAAACTACAACTCAAGAACGGCACATCCATCCTTGCATATGCTGTCGTGTTGGCTTTTGGAAATTTACTCGCACCCAACGACCCGATTGACTTTCATGAAGTGGAAAAACTTTATTGGAAGAATCCCTGGTCTGAAGATGTAGCTCTCGGTCTTGAAAAAGATGCGCCCGTGCTTTTGGTCGGCACCGGCTTGACGATGGTGGACGTGGCACTCTCACTGCGTGAAGTCGGTCATCGCGGAACCATCCATACCCTTTCGCGCAACGGGCGCTTGTATCAAGTTCACAAACCGTATCAAGCACGTCCGCTTGCTAACCTGCCAGATGAGTTCAACTCTCCGCGTGGAGCCATTCGTTGGATCCGTGAACAAGTAGACATTGCCGAACATACCGGTTCCGATTGGCGTGCTGTCATCGATAGCTTACGCCCTCATACCGCCGTGATCTGGCAACGCTGGTCTCTTGCCCAGCGCAAAGCCTTCCTACGCCATGCCCGCAATCTCTGGGACATTCATCGTCACCGCATGTCGCCTAAGGTGGCAAACCAGATCGGTGCATTGATCGAAGACCGTGTATTGAAAATCCACCGTGGGAAGTTGGTCTCTGCAAAACAAAACGGCAATCTTGCCCAAGTGACTTGGCAGCAGACCGATACAAAAGAAATCAGCACCTTGGAGGTTGCCCGTATCGTCAACTGTACAGGTCCATCAAGAGATTACTCCAAGATCGAATCGCCGCTGATCGCTCAACTTATCAAGGCTGGTTATATCGTTCCAGATCAGCTCCGCCTCGGCTTCGATACGGATAGCGACGGACGATTCATCAGTGCTCAGTGTGAACCAGTGCAAGGTTTATTTACTCTTGGTCCTGTTCGCATCCCAGCCTTGTGGGAGTCACTTGCCATTCCTGAAATTCGCAATCAGGCAAAGGCTCTAGCAAAATTATTGGTAGATGAAACCATCGAGGCAGGCATCCCTGCTTAATGGTTCCGGCGCCATAGCCAAGTGGGAAGGCAGGAATCTGCAAAATTCCTATTCGCGGGTTCGATTCCCGCTGGCGCCTCAAGCGTTCCACAGGCTTTTTTTCTCTTCTCCTTGAGCCTGTGGAACGTTACTAAAAAAATAAAAAAGGAAAATCTCATGACCACTCAACCCCTTCAAAAAGTTGACCATGCCGCCCTCAAAGCAAACCAACTCACCATCATCACACTTAACATTGTCGCCTTCATCCTTAACCAACCCATCATTGCGCTGGTTGTTGCCGTGGCAATGGGCTTGGGAGCGCTGCTCAAATTTCCTGGCTTCATTCTGCTCTATCGTTACTTCTTCAAACCGCTCGGCATTCTCAAACCCGATGTGTTAGATGACAACCCCGAACCACATCGCTTCGCCCAATTCGTCGGCTTCCTTTTTATGGCAACCGGCTCTGCACTCATCTTCTTTGGCTCTGCACCCATTGGCTGGATCCTCGTTTGGATCGTCACCTTCCTCGCCGCACTCAATGCCTTTGGTGGCTTCTGTGTTGGCTGTGCCATGTATTACTGGTTCGCACGCCTCAATCTTCCTGGCTTTACCAAAACCCCGCCTGCGGGCATCTTCCCTGGCATGAAGCCAAAAGCAAACGCATAAAAGTATGGATATCTTCACCCGCACCATCATAGCCCTCTCTATCATTCTCATAGGCTGGGGCGTGTATCAACTCTACAACAGGGTGCTTCAGCTTCGCACCCCAAGCCTGCTCACAGACCTTGAGATAAATCGCCCCTTTGGCTTTACTCTGGTCTACTTCACCACCCCAACTTGTGTCCCATGCAAAACCGTGCAACGCCCTGCAATTGAAAAAGTTAGCAAGCAATTAGGCAATCAGCTCAATGTGATCGAGATCGACGCCGCAGAAAAGCCAGAGATCGCCAGTCGCTGGGGCGTGATGAGCGTCCCCACCACCTTCGTCTTCGATCCAAAAGGTGAACTCCGCCACATCAATCACGGCGTGACCCGCGCAGAAAAGCTACTCAAACAGATTGAGAAACAAAAAACCGCCTGAGAAGTCTCAAGCGGTTCATTTATTATATTATTGAATGTCTGCAATTGTGGTCTTTTCCAATTTATTCGAGACATAGTCTCGAATATCTTTGAAGACCTTGGTCATTTTCTTTTCTTTTTCAATCGGTGTTGACTCGTAAAAGTTCTCACTGACCGACTCAGTGGGGGCGAGAGCACCATCAAACAAGCGGATGACATCAGCGAGTGGAATTTGGTCTGGGCGTTTGGCAAGCTGATAACCGCCTTTTTGTCCCTTCGCACTGCGCAAGAAATGCGCACGCTTCAATGCCAGCATGAGTTGCTCTAAGAACTTAGGCGGAATGCCTTGTGCGGTTGCAATCGTATCAATGGAAATAAACCCCTCATCTTCATTACGAGCAAGATAAACAAGGGCAAGCAGGGCGTATTCACTACGGGTGGTTAGTTTCATCTAATAACTCAACTTTTTTTGATTTAACCTACGGGAGCAGTATAGTATAAAAAATAAGCATGTCAAGTTGGGGCAAAGCTCTCGATTCAAACCTCTTTCGGTATTGACAAAATTCAGTCGCTGAATTATGATAATTACACATAACCTATTAGTCTAGTAGGATTTATCAAGATACTCGAGGTCTTGAAATAAAAGAAGTCTTTTTATTTAACTTAAATCCCTACTAATTCAATAGGCTTTATATAAAAATAAATGTAATCGGAGAAACAATATGCGAAAACAAACTTTAACATGGCTGTCGCTGTTCTTGGTCTTGGCGGTTTCGCTCACAGCGTGTGGAACTGCCGCGCCGGAAGCCACAAACGCCCCTGAGTCTGATGCGACTGATGTCGCTGCCACCGAAGCCGCCCCCACTGAAGAACCTCTCAGCGGCACGTTATCCATTTCTGGCGCATTCGCCCTCTACCCCATGATGACCGTCTGGGCGGAAGAGTTCACCAAGCTTCATCCCGACGTGCAGTTCGATGTGCAGGGCGGCGGCGCGGGCAAAGGCATGACTGATACCATCGCAGGCGCCGTGGACATTGGCATGATCTCGCGCAGCATCAAGGAAGAAGAAACCGCGCAGGGCATCTTCTGGGTATCGGTGACCAAGGACGCGGTCTTCCCGATCATCAATGCCGAAAACCCTGTTGCAGCACAGATCCTTGAAAAAGGCATTTCACAGGAAGTCTTTGCCAAGATCTACATCACCGGTGAAATCACCACCTGGGGCGAAGTGGTCGGCGACCCGTCCATCACAGACAAGATCAATGTCTTCACCCGTTCCGATGCCTCCGGTGCTGCCGAACAATGGGCGAAGTACGCAGGTGGAAAAGCCCAAGAAGACCTGAAGGGCATCGGCGTGAACGGTGAACCCGCCATGCTCGACACCATTTTGAAAGACCCGCTCGGCATTGGCTTCGGTAACCTCAACAGCATCTTCGACCTGAGCGGCGGCGGACTTGTGCCTGGCATCGTCATCCCTCCGCTTGATATCAATGCGAATGGAAAAGCAGACGCGGAAGAAATCTACACCGTGAAAGAAGATGCCTTCAGCGCAGTGGCGAACGGAACCTATCCTTCTCCTCCATCACGCTTTGAAAACCTCGCCACGCTCGGCAAGCCCGAAGGACTCGAACTTGAATTCATCAAGTGGATCCTGACCGACGGGCAACAATATTTGGAAGCGGCAGGCTTCGTTCCGCTCACGCCTGAGCAGCAAGCCGAGTCTCTTGCAAAACTCGAACAATGAGCGATATTCAACTCAACAACACTTTGAAAACAGAAGGTCGGCTAAGCCGACCTTCTACGCCGTCTCGCGCCCGAACGAATCGCGCTGCCCAACGCACATTTTTTATCATCACACTTGTACCCGTGGCGCTCATTCTGATCGTGGCTGTGGCATTGGTTGTTCGCGCATATCCGATTCTTAATTCATACAACCTCAGAGATCTTCTACTCGGCGAAACCTGGCGACCCAACAACGGCGAGTTCGGTTTTCGTCCGTTCATCCTCGGCACGCTGTGGGTGACGACCGTCGGCGTACTGCTTGCGGTTCCGCCTTGTTTATTGGTATCAGTCTATCTCGCCGAGTATGCCCACAACCGCACACGCACCATCGCCAAACCCATTCTGGATGTGCTCGCCGCCATCCCGCCTGTGGTCTACGGCGTGTGGGGGTTGCTCTCCATCGTGCCGTTTGTGGATGAAGTGCTCGCGCCTCTTTCTGACCGTTGGCTTGGTTCGTTTTCAATTTTTGCCGTTACCCAGCCGACAGGGTTCGGACTCCTCTCGGGCGGAATCGTCCTCGCGGTGATGATCTCTCCACTCATCATCTCGGTCATCTTTGAAGTGCTTTCCACCGTCCCCAACGATTTGCGGCATGCTTCGCTTGCTGTTGGTGCAACTCAATGGCAGACCATCCGCACGGTGGTCTTGCCGCAAGTGCTGCCCGGCATCGTCGCCGCCATTGTGCTGGGAGCCTCTCGCGCGCTTGGCGAAACCATTGCTGTGCTGATGGTCGTCGGCAACGTGCCGAATATTCCCACCTCCGTTTTTGATACAGCGTATCCATTGCCCGCACTCATCGCAAATAACTACGGCGAGATGATGTCCATTCCGCTGTATGATGCGGCTCTGCTCGGTGCGGCTCTGGTTTTATTGGTGGTCATTCTCACCTTCAACATTCTTTCCACGCTGGTGCTCCAGAGATTCTTGAGGCGCTCATGAAATTCCAAAAGAAACATTTCGAACGGCGTCACATCGTCGAACTGGCTATCAAGACCATCATGCGCATCGCCCTGCTGATCGTAGCTGGTGCACTTGGTTTAATTTTATGGACGATCATCTCACGCGGACTTCCTTCGCTTTCATGGGAGATGGTCTCGCAAGTTCCCAAAGGCGGATACTACATGGGCAAAGACGGTGGCATTCTCAACGCTATCATCGGCTCGGCATATCTCGCCACAGGCGGAACTATCCTTGCCATGCTACTGAGCGTGCCGATTGCGCTCTATCTCAAGGCTTATCTCGGCAAATCACGTTGGGGCGACTACGTCCGCCTCTCGTTGGATGTGCTGTGGGGCATCCCTTCCATTGTGTATGGCGCATTCGGTTTCGCGTTGATGATCTTGCTCGGTATGCGGGCTTCGCTGCTTGCAGGCATCATCGTCCTTGCGCTGGTGGAACTGCCCATCATGACCCGCGCCATGGACGAAGTCATCCGCCGCATGCCCGTGGACTTGGAACATGCCGCCCTCGCGCTCGGCTCCACCAAATTTGAAGTGGCAGTCAACGTCATCACCCGCCAAATGCTGCCGGGCATCATCACCGCCATTTTGCTGGCGTTCGGGCGCGGCATCGGTGACGCGGCCTCCGTACTCTTCACCGCAGGCTACACCGACCGCATCCCGACATCACTTATGAATCCCACCGCATCGCTTCCGCTGGCAGTCTTCTTCCAACTTGGCTCGCCCTACCCTGAAGTCCGAGAGCGCGGATACGCCGCCGCGTTGATCCTGACCATCGCCGTGTTGTTGGTCAGCTTCGGGTCACGCTGGCTGGCATCAAGATTGAATCGATACACCATCAAGTAGGGGCGCGGTCCTCGCGCCCTTGTTTGCGCCCAACAAGAAATTGGGCGGGGAGACCCCGCCCTTACGAAGGACATAAAATGAACAACACCCACATCCAAGTAAAAAACCTCAACGCCTATTACGGCAAGCAACATGCCTTGAAAGACATCAACATCGAAATTCCCAAGAACCAGATCACGGTCATCATGGGACCCAGCGGCTGCGGCAAGACCACTTTATTGAAAACATTCAACCGCTTCTTTGAACTGAACGAGAACGTCAACTTAACCGGCAAAGTATTGGTAGATGGCGAAAACATCTACGACCCCACCGTGGATGTGACCGAAGTCCGCAAGGTGGTTGGCTTGCTGGCGCAACGCCCCACACCCTTGCCCATGTCCATTTACGACAACATCGCCTACGGCATGCGCATCCACCAGATGAAGAAAGACCGCGCCGAGTATAAACAATCGGTGCGGCATTATTTGGAGATCGCCGGCCTATGGGAAGAAGTCCAGAAGCGTTTGCATGACCCGGCAACTTCTCTATCTATCGGACAACAACAGCGCCTCTGCCTCGCCCGTGGCTTGGCAGTCGAACCAGAGATCATCCTCGGCGACGAGCCCACCTCCGCGCTCGACCCGATCTCGTCACAGAATATCGAAAGCCGCTTGCTGGAATTGAAGAAGGACTACACCATCGTTATCGTGACGCACACGTTGAGGCAGGCAAAGCGTTTAGCAGACCATGTCATTTATATGTATCTCGGCGAAGTCGCAGAAGCCGGTCCCGCTCACGAAGTGTTCACCAATCCCAAACATGAACGGACAAAGCAATACCTCGAAGGCTTGTTCTAAAGCTCAAACATCCCGAAGAGTTGATCTTCGGGATGTTTATTTACCGTCAACGTAAATGTTCGCTTAGCATCGAGTAGAAAGCCGATTACAAACAGTATAATGATTTAAGGATTTGGAGATATTCATGAAAATCAGACGCATCCTCCTTTTATTATTTATCGCATTTGCGGCAATTCAGCCTGTCTTCGCACAAACGCGTGACTCAATTGCAGTAGTCCTCACCGCCGATGGACCCATCATGCCGCCCATGTTGGAATACATCAAGCGCGGAATCGAAACCGCAGACCGACTCAATGCAGAAGTAGTTGTGATTCAACTCAATACGCCTGGCGGTAGCGTCACCACCATGTTGGAGATCATCAAAGAAATTCGTGCCAGTGACGTGCCTGTTGTGGTGTACGTAGCACCAAAAAATGCCTTCGCCGCCAGTGCCGGCGCAATGATCACCATCTCTGGGCATGTGGCAGCCATGGCACCTGAAACATCCATTGGAGCATCCAGCCCCATCAGCAGTTCAGGAGAAAACCTCAATAGCACGGCTGAAACCAAAGCCAAAGAACTTATCAAAGCCTCCATTCGTCCGTTTGTTACACCGCGCGGAGAAAAAGCCGTAGAACTCGCCGATGCCATGGTCGATGAAGCCAAAGCTGTCACAGCCAATGAAGCATTGGATGCAAACCTGATCGATTTCGTTTCAGACGACCTCGAAGACCTGCTTCAGTCTCTCAACGGCTTCACCGTGCAAATGGAAGATGGTCCGCGCATGCTGAATACCGAAGATGTTGACATCCAAATGCTCAACATCAGTTTCATCGAGCAGCTATTGCTCATGCTCACCGACCCGAACATCTCTTTCTTGTTGCTCGCCATCGGTGTGCAAGCTGTACTCATTGAGCTTTCCAGTCCCGGAGGTTGGGCGGCAGGGTTCCTTGGAGCGGTCTGTCTCACATTGGCAGCCTATGGCTTGGACGTCTTAACGGTCAACTGGTTTGGTGGTGTCTTCCTCATCATCGCATTTGTCTTATTCGTACTTGATATCAAAGCACCTACTCATGGCGCGTTAACCACTGCAGGGGTTGCATCGTTCATCATTGGCGCGCTTGTGTTGTTCAACTCGCCGGGCACACCTGAATTTCAACGTGTATCCGTTCCGCTCGTTATCGGCACAGGGCTTGTGATAGGGCTAATCTTTTTCACAATCATGCTCATTGCTTTAAGAGCGCAACACCGCCCGGTTCAAACCGGCGAAGAATCATTCGTCGGGAAAATAGGAACAGCCAAAATGTTCGAAGGCGAGGCGGGGCAAGTGCAAGTGGAGTCTGAACTTTGGAGTGCAGAGAAAGTTGCAGGGTCCGATGAGATTCGTAAGGGTGATAAAATCGAAGTCGTCGAAGTTCGTGGATTAAGATTGATCGTAAAGAAAAAATGATTTTTGTGTAGGGGCGGATCGCCTGTACCCGGCAGGGTGCGATCCGCCCCTACGGCTCAAAAAAGGACCTTATGCCTGCTACCCCAACCCGAGACCGAGTCTCCCCGACAACGGATGCGCGTCCCCTGCGCCGCCCCGAGTGGATCAAAGTCCGCGCGCCGTCGGGTGAAAATTACGAACGTGTACATTCATTGATGCGTTCGAAAGAATTACATACCGTTT
>JAXLVU010000023.1:0-13928 GCA_046328855.1 Anaerolineales bacterium
TAGACCAAAAAGCCAGCCGAGACCATCCCACCAATGACCGTAGCAAATAATTCGAGATAGAGATAGGCTTTGCGAATCACCGAACGGCGGGCATGGTCACCCAAGTCACTATCTGCTAACGCTTGAGATTGCACCACACGCCAGTTCAGCAGCCATAAAGGTAAGCCCACTAACAACGAAGCGAACGCACCCGCCAAAGGCTCTCTCATTCCAGAGTCGCTTAGGTAGCGATTGCCCAAGGTCAAATCGATTAAAACGCCAAACAGAGAGATCAAGCCGCCGGTCGTTGCTGTAAGCCCCACAAACGAAAGGATGTAGATGTACAGGCGATGTTTCCCCGCCCGGCGTGGAAGATTCTCATCGAAAGCAAATTGTTGGTTGAGCCATTTGCTATAGTATGCCCACACCACACCGAATGGAACGGTGACAGAGAGCGCCCCACCCAATTCACGAATAAATTCACTGGCAGACTTGCCATCCCCGAGCACTTGTAAAAAGATCAGGTATAACAAGTCGCCGCATGAAAATAGAAAGACGAGAATCCCACCGAGGGTAAGTAAGTAGAGCAGCCCAAGGCGTAGATACGATTCCTTTTCTTCAGTATCAGTTAGCGCGTCCTGTAAGAGCCGCCATGTGTAATACCAAATCGGCGTACCGATCACCATCAAAGCAATTGCATTGACCGCGGTTTCACGTCCCACTTCTCCAAGCAAACCGGTTGGGAACGAGAAGGCATATGCAATGGCTTGTTGCACACCGTAGACCGCCATCAACAATCCATAAAGCACCCACACAAAGCGATACAAACGGCGCACTTCAGCGAAGCTTTCGGGTTCGGTTAAGGTCTTCCAATTGGAACGCAACACATTCCAAAAATAGGCGGCGATCAACAAGTTGATAATGATGGCAATGAGATTGTCCATCCAGGTTTGATATCCACCGACCACAGCTCGGTACGAAGAGAGATGAACCGTGGAAAGGAAAGTGCGGTTGATAAGCGCCAACAAATTTTGCACAACCGGAATCAGCGTACCCAGCAAAATTCCGTACAAAAATACTGCGCGGATGCTGGCAGAATGTTCTTCGGAGTCTTTTGAAGAAACATTCTGCGCCCAACCCCAGTGAATCAGGAAGATGGGCACACCTACAAAAATCAGCGCCAATGCCGAAGCCAGAGTTGTGGGATTATCACTGATATATTGAGTGCCAAGGATGGAACGCAGCAACCCAATAATGCCCCACAACACCACTTCAATGCTAATGGCAGCCACCACATAAAAATAAAGACGACGAATTGTTTTCATAGTTGATCCTCAGTCATTACGAGTTTTGCAATGACATGAAAAATTACGGGTTATACGGTTCTTGATACCAGTTCCAATCCCAGAATGTATAAGGCATGGAGCTGAGTTTCCACTCGCCATCTTGTTTCACCAACAGGGCACGGTCTGGGCTGCCAGTGCGGCTCGTGAAGGGGTCACTATAGGAGTAATACAAAATCACATCCACCACGGCTTCATCACCATTGATGGTTGCATCGCCAATCTCAGCTCCGGTTCCATCGGGGTTGATCATGTTATTCAAGAACGATTGGCGAAAGTCTTCATACGTAGGCTTGTTCTGTAAGTCTGCAATGTAGCCGTAGGCTTTTTCATAATCTTTGTTGAGAACTGCCAGCACATAATTGTGAGCAACCCCTTCGGGTGTATCTTCTGGCAAATAGTCGTGCTTGTCTTTCCGGGTAAAAAAGAGCGCAAGCGCTAAAACGACCAAGGCAGCAATACCAATAAGAATGCCAGTGAGAAATTTATCTTGTTTCATGAGAATGCCTCCATAAATTTAAATGTACACCAAATTGACGAAAATAACATTCCAAAAGTTTCATACTTGAAGGAGAACTTCATTCACTTTATACTCATTCAAGAGGAACGTTTTCCAAAAGCATGTCCGATTCGTCATACAACTTTAATTCTGCCATCGAAGATTTTCACAATGCCCGACAACGCGCATCCATTCAGGAAGTGATCGCGCGGGTTATGGGGCGTTCCAACCAGTTATTATCGTATGATGATGTCGCAAAAAAATTACGTCTGCAAAGCCGCACCGAGCGCGGATTAAGAAACATTCCGCTCGATGCCATTGTTGGCAGTGTAGGGCGGTATACCGATTTCACCCGTACCTTCCTACCTTTACAAGACAGTGACCGTGAACGTTGGGCAAGTGTTAAGGCAGCCATGGTCAGCGGAATGGGACTCCCGCCGATTGAGGTGTATCAGGTTGGTGATGTGTATTTCGTGCTCGATGGCAATCATCGTGTTTCGATTGCAAGGCAGGAGGGTTTGAAATCCATCGAAGCCTACGTCACTGAGTTCATAACCGATGTCAAGCTCACACCCGAAACCAAACTCGATGATCTCATCATCAAATCTGAATATATTGAGTTTCTTGAAAAAACCGATCTTGCCCAAGCTCGCCCCAATGTGGATTTGAGCGTCACCATTCCTGGTCAATACGAAAAATTGCTGGAACAAATCGACGTTTGCAAGTACATGGATGAGAGGCAAACCCTCACGCTTCAAGACGCCGCCGCCAACTGGTACGACACCCTTTACATTCCCCTCGCTGAAGCCATTCGCGACCGTGAACTACTGCAATGGTTTCCTGGTCGCACCATCACCGACTTGTACATTTGGATATCAGAGAACCGCGCCGCCCTTGAGAAAGAGCTTGGGTGGGAGTTAAGGTCTGATGTGGCAGCCACAGACCTAATCCTGAAAAGAAGCGTGGCATCTGAATCGGGCAGTTGGCGCAAAGCCCGAACGATTGCACGGTATACCGATCACCTCTTTGAAGATATCCTCATCCCTCTGAGCGGACAAACCGAAAGCTGGGATGCGCTTTATCAGGGCATTGTGATTGCACAACGTGACCAAGCCAGGCTGCACGGTTTACACATTGCGAAAACAAAAGAAGAAGCCGAAGGGGCTGAAGCGCAAGAAATCAAAGAACGCTTTGAACGAGTCTGCAAAGATGCAGGTGTACAAGGCAGCCTCGCCATTGATGTGGGCGACATTACGCAACGCATCATTGAACGCGCTGTTGTCACAGACCTGATCATCGTCAAATTGCTCAACCCGCCAGGGTCGGGGCTATCGGTTTTGAACTCACCCTTCCGTGCCATTATTGAAAAATCATCCCGCCCACTTATCACCGTGCCCAAAGGCGCCACACCTTTCAAACGAGCCATGCTTGCTTTTGATGGGTCTGACCTTGCCAAAGAAGCGCTCTTCGTCACTGCCTATCTTGCCGAAATGTGGAAAACCGAAGTGACCGTGTTCACTGCCCGCGAAGAGAAAAGCCCGCAAGGTGATTTGCAAGATTATGCCCGCCGGTATATGGAATTGCATGAAGTGGAAGCCAAGTATGTAGTGAGTGAGCAAAAAACTCCGCGCCACCTGCCAGATATTGCCGCTGAATATAATGCTGACTTGATCCTAATGGGCAGCCACAGCGGAAACAAACTACAACAGGTCCTAGTCGGCAGCATGGTAGATATCACTTTGCGCGAGTCGAGCATTCCTGCTTTCATTTGCCGCTAGGGTTTAATCCCTACCAGAGCAGGGGGAAGGTAAAAATCAATCACGGTATACTAAGCCCATCTTTCAACAAGGAGCTTTCGAATGACTGTTTCTGCCTCTCGTTGGGACCTAACCAACGTCTATCCGTCTCTTGATTCAAAGCAATTTAAAGCCGCCACCAAGAAATATAAATCCCTGCTCGATGAGCTGGATGCCTTTCTCAAGAAAGCCGAGAAAGCCAACTCCAAGACCGAGCCGAAAAAGCTCGGCAAATTGCTCGGAGAAGCTGTAGACAGCTTCAATGAACTATTTGAGCTTTCCGGCACCATGAGTTCCTATCTTTACTCTTTCATCACAACGGACTCACGCAACAAAGACGCCATGCGCATTTTCTCTGAGTTCCAGCAGATGAGCGTGCAAGGCAGCATTTTACAAACCAAGTTCACTGCCTGGGCAGGGACACTTGGCAAGCCCGCCATCAAAAAAGCGGTAAAGACCAATGCTTCTGCCAAAGCGCATGAATTCATCCTGCTTGAATCGGCGGAGCAATCCAAATACTTGATGAGCGAAGCCGAGGAAACCCTCGCCGCCGAATTGACCTTGAGCGGTGGCAGCGCCTTCGGCAAACTGCAGGGGACGCTTACCTCCCAAATGACCGTGGACTTTGAGCTGGACGGCGAAGTGAAGAAGATGCCAATGCCGGCTCTCATCAACTTGCGCTCACACCCCGATGAATCAGTTCGCCGCCGCGGCTACGAAGCCGAGAACAAGGCATGGGCAGATGTGCAGGAAACTCTCGCTGCTTGTTTGAACGGCGTCAAAGGTGAAACTCTCGTGCTCGACCGCAAACGCGGACGTGAAGATAACGTCCATGCCTCCATTGATGCAGCCCGCATTGACCGTGCCACCCTCGAAGCCATGTTGGGCGCCATGCGCGATTCCTTCCCCATGTTCCGCCGTTATTTCAACCACAAGGCGAAACTGATTGGCAAAGAAAAACTCGCCTGGTGGGATCTCTTCGCTCCGCTTGGCAAGACCGACAAAGTCTATTCGTGGGACGAAGCCCGCGATTTCATTGTGACCAATTTCAACAAGTTCTCGCCCGAACTCGGAGCCTTTGCCCAACGCGCCTTCGACAGCAACTGGATCGACGGTGAACAGCGCGAAGGCAAACGCGGCGGCGCTTTCTGCATGGGTGTGCCTGCCGTGAAAGAAAGCCGCATCCTCGCCAACTTCGATGGCTCCTTCGACCAGGTCAGCACCTTGGCGCATGAATTGGGTCACGCCTTCCACAACGAATGTGCGTATCAGGCAAATAAGAGCGAGCTACAGCAATCCACGCCGATGACTCTCGCCGAAACTGCTTCCATCATGTGCGAAACCATCGCCACCGAAGCCGCCCTTGCCGAAACCACAGATAGAGATGAAGTCCTCGCCATTCTCGAAGCACAGTTGAACAATGCTTCGCAGGTTGTGGTGGATATCTACTCGCGCTATTTGTTTGAAAAAGAAGTCTTTGAACGCCGCGCTCAGTCTGAGCTTTCAGCCGACGAGATCAATGACATTATGGAACGCGCTCAGAAAGCCTCTTTCGGGGATGGATTGGATGAGAAGTATCTCCAAAAGTACATGTGGACCTGGAAGCCGCATTACTACTCTGCAGGTTTCTCGTTCTATAACTATCCATATACCTTCGGCTTGCTCTTTGCCACCGGCTTGTATGCCGTCTACCAAAAACGCGGCGCAGACTTTGTGCCCGCCTACAAAGAACTGCTTGCCACTACTGGCGAAGCCAACGCCGCCGACCTTGCCGACACCTTCGGCATCAACATTCGCACCAAGAAGTTCTGGGCAGATAGTCTTGCCATCATCGGTAAGCGCGTAGACCGCTTCTGCGAACTGTAACCTCACCTTATCAAAAGAGGACGGTAATGTTACCGTCCTCTTTTTTGTTATAAAATATTAACCATGAAAAAACATCTACTCCTAATCACCGGGTTGATGTTGGCAACCTTTGCCTGTCAGGCACTTTCGCCTCAGGCAGAACCTATTGCCACTTCAAACCCCAGTATTACACGCCCACAACTCAGTATTCCACTGACCGAAGCCGATGTTTCCCGCATCGAAGTTCATGAAGCAAAAGCCGCCATTGACTCAGGTCAAGCCATTTTCGTGGATGTGCGAAGCGCAGAGTCTTATGCAAAAGGCCATGCTGCTGGAGCTCTTTCGATCCCACTTGAAAATTTCGAAAATAATATCGGCAAACTCTCGCTCGAAAAAAATCAGTGGATCATCACCTACTGTACCTGACCGAATGAACACACGAGCGCCCGTGCGGCGTTCCTCATGATGAATAACGGCTATGAAACGGTCCAAGCCCTGCTTGGCGGACTCGCCGCCTGGGTGGATGCCGGCTATGCTCTTGCTCCGCAACAATGATAAAAACGCCTCACATCACGCCCTGGTCTGATTCTGTTCCTCCAACCGAATCCACGCTGCGGCAGATCATGGCGAATGAAGGTCTCTCTTATTACACCTGGTCTAACGGACCTTTCGACGTGTATTCCGCTCATTCTCATGGATATGACAAGGTTATTTATGTAATCCAAGGCAGCATCACCTTTGGGTTGCCCGAACTCGGTCAATCTCTCACGCTCAATGCAGGAGATAGGCTAGACCTGCCCGCTGGGGTTGTACACAATGCTCATGTCGGCGCTGAGGGAGTTATTTGCTTGGAAGGGCATAGTTAAAATAAGAATCCTGCCCCTGTGGGCAAATGTGGATAACATATTGAGAAATTTTTCACATATTCAGTGTTAAACTATCCGAAATATCCCGTCTATACCCCATATCTTGGGTCTCTTGTTCAGACAAATCCGCCTCCCTATCCCCACAGAACTGTGGATAAGTGCCTATTATCTGTGGAAAAGTCCTCTCCCCTGTGGACAAAAAGGGCTTTTTGCCCCTAAATCATTGGACAACTTCAAGGTGGGTCACCCCCATATTTAGGGGGTGGTATTCGTAAAATCCAAAATATGGAAAACTGGTGGAAAGTCCACATTTATGCACATGAGCTGTGGATAAGTTATCCAAAAGAATCCCACAGGGTTTGTGCGGCTTGAAGTGTGTAACCAACCAAAGGCATAGGGAGAAGCGCGTGAACTTCATCCACATATAGGGGGTATATCGACTTATCCACATTATCCACACCCCCTACTAATATTACGAATCCATTATGATACTTATATACCACTTGAATCCAATAAGGTATTCCTATACAATCCACACAGTAAGTTCATTGTCCCCTCTTTGCCAACCTTGGGAGGTTGCTCATGGATATGATCAAAGTTTCAGCCAACTCCCGTACCTCTGCCGTCGCCGGGGCGATTGCGGGGGTGATTCGTGAACATAAACGGGCAGAAGTGCAAGCCATCGGTGCAGGTGCTGTCAATCAGGCAGTAAAGGCATTGGTACTTGCGTCAAGTTATCTTAAGAACGATGGGATCGATGTGGTATGTGTCCCTGAGTTCGTGGATGTTGAGATCGAGGATAAGGTTCGAACCGCCATTAAGTTGGTGATCGAGCCCCGCAATCCTGCTCCAGCCACTGCGTAACACCTAGGTGACAGTCTTTTTATGGGCTGTCACCTTCACTTTTTTTATTGCGGATATAGGGTGGCGTATGTATCCTTGCCAAGGGTTCTCCTGCTAAGGGTATAATTTCTGCACGTGGATTCGCGCTTCAGACTTAACTGTAAGTGGGCTCTCTCTTTGAGCCATTTCCACACCGATTCTTTTCCATGCCAAAACGGACCCGTTTCTCGCGCTTTACGCTCATCCTGATGCTTCTCTGCGCCTTGTGCGTAGGGACATTTTCTCCGCGTATGGAACAGGTAGAGGCGAAGCCGTTAAGTGCTAATGCTTTGGATGTAGTTATTAGTGAGGTAGCTTGGGGAGGGACTGCAGCAAATTCATCAGATGAGTGGATTGAGCTTTATAACCAAACAAATTCTGCTATAAATCTAAATGGTTGGAAATTAGTTGCTGATGATGGTAATCCTAATATAAGCTTAACAGGTGTAATTCCAGCTAATAGTTATTTTTTACTTGAAAATGGGGACGATACAACAATTTCTAACTTACAAGCGGATCAAATTTATACTGGAGATTTGCAGAATAATAGTGCGGCAGAAATTTTACGTTTAGTAGATGATACGTTTAATCAAATTGATAGTGCAAACATTAGTGGTGGCTCTTGGGATGGTGGGAGTGGTTCTCCAACATTTAATACCATGGAAAGAGTATTTCCATATAACAATGATGCAAGTGGACAGTGGATATCTCAAACTAGTACTTTTTTAGGATTAGATGCTAATAACAATGCACTTAAAGGAACTCCACATAATTCAAAAATTGATCTTTCTTTGTCAATGACAGTTACTGGTACTGCGTCAATAGGAAACAACATAACTTATACTCTAACAGTAACCAATAATGGTAATTATCTTGCTACAAATATTTCTGTAATTGATATTTTTCCTACTGCAGGAATATCATTTATATCGAGTACACCAAGTGTTGGTACATATAGTAATTTTACAGGAATATGGAATATTAGTAGCCTTGTTGCGGGAGGTAGTGCTACTTTACTTCTTGTAGGAAATATAACTGCAGAGGGAGTAAAGACAAATCAAGCAGAAATTTGGATGGTAGATCAATTTGATGTAGATTCTACAGCGGGTAATGGTGTTGCAACCGAAGATGATTATGGATTAGTAAAAGCTATTACACCAGGCGCAATCCCTTTGGTTATAACTAATATAGTCAATAACTCTAACCCTCTTGTTGGAACAAATGTAATTTTCACGATTGTTGTCTCTAACCCAACAGGAAATCCCTATAATGCTACAAACGTCAATGTCTCTGCATTATTGCCTGCCGGTTTAACCTATGTATCCCATGCCGCTACTCAAGGGACATATACTAGCGGCACAGGCGCATGGACGATAGGAAGCATACCTGTTAATTCAAGCGCCACATTAACCGTTACTGCAAAAGTCATAACAAGCACGCCGTCAACGTATATATCTACAGTTACATCTAACGAATATTTGAATAACTCAGCTAGCAGTTCATTGAACAACCCACTTTCAGGTGAAGCAGACCTGTCTATCAATCAAGCCTTGGATATTGCTACAGGAGTCGCAGGGCAGGTTAACCTAGTAATCTCACTCAAGAATGATGGACCTGATACAGCAACAGGAGTATCTGTCCGAGATTTGCTTCCTTCCGGGCTTACGTATGTTTCGCATACGGCAACTTCAGGTACTTATGATGCCAATACGGGTATATGGTCTGTTGGAAATTTAACCAACGGAACGACTATTACTCTAACGATCAAAGTTAAAGTGGCTGCAAGTGGTTCATCCACCAATAATACGGCACAAATTTGGTCATCGAATCAGTTTGATGCAGATACTGTTGATAATAGTAAGAGTCTTGAAGTCGCAATTACAGATATAAGCCTTCTTCAAAGTGTTGATCTTACGGCAACGACAGCCATCTTTACCATTACAGTCACTAATTCTGGTCCAGATGATGCTACTTTGCAGGTTAAGTCCAATCTTCCAGATGTAACTTCTACATATGCCTTTGTCTCAGCAGGCGCTTCTCAAGGAACATATACGTCTGCTACAGGTATATGGAATGTAGGACTTTTAGCAGATGGAGCAAGCGCAACTCTTGTAATCACGACAAATACAACAGGCACTCTTCAATCCCATATTGTTGAAATATTTTCATCCGATGTCGTTGACCCCGATTCAGTGCCTAACAATAAAGTTCGAACAGAAGATGATATTTCAGGGTTGCCTTATACCGACTTGAACTTGACACAAACAGTGAATAACGCCAACCCAAACGTTGGTGAAAATGTCATACTGAATATTAAAGTAAATAATGCAGGACCAACAACTGTCACAGGTGTGAAAGTAAGAGACCTATTACCAAGTGGTTTGAATTATGTTTCTTCCACTACTGTGAATGGTAGCTACACTTCTAGTACCGGCATTTGGAATATTCCTTCAATAGCTACTGGGGCAACAGCAGAACTTAGCATTACTGTAAATGTTCCAGCCAGCGGTTCATATATCAGTCAAGCAGAGATTTATGAGTCAGGTTTATATGATTCTGATTCAATTCCTGCAAACGGTGTGAGCGGTGAAGATGATATATCTAGTGTAACTGTCTCTACTAATTCTATAGCTCGTTCTGTAATCATTAACGAAGTGGCTTGGGCTGGTACAACCTCTAGCTTAAGCGGCGACGAATGGATTGAGCTATATAACTCAACCAGTGCTAGTATCAATATCACTGGTTGGACGCTAAAAGCAGCCGATGGCACTCCATCCATTACGCTTAACGGAACCATTCCAGCAGGCGGGTATTTTCTTCTTGAAAAAGATGACGACAATACCGTCTCTGATATCTTGGCAGATCAAGTCTACACAGGCGATCTTTCTAATAGTGGTGAAACGCTTACATTGAGTGATGCCGCTAATAAAGTAATTGACACTGCCAACGGTAATGGTGGTGCTTGGCCCGCAGGGAGTTCGTCCACATATGGAACGATGGAACGTACCAGTACTGCAACCGATAGCGATAGCATTTGGAAAACTAACACCGGAGCCGTAAAGAACGGCAAAAATGCAAATGGTGGTGATATTTTAGGAACGCCAAAGAAATCTAATTCTCCGCTCCCAACCCCTACCCCTACACCAGATAAAACTGCCACACCTACACCCCTCCCTCCAACAGCAACGATCCCTCCGCGCCCCATCATCAACGAGATTCTTGCCCGCCCCGGCTTTGACTGGAATCAGGACGGTTCCACCGATGTCTTTGATGAATTCATTGAGATCAAGAATCTCACTTCCGTTGAAATTTCTCTCAATGGCTGGAAGCTCAGCACCGTGGACGGTGACTCATTTAGCCTGCCAGATGTAAAGCTCAAACCCGGCGACCGGGTTGTGTTCTACGGCAAACAAACCAATATTTTGCTCAGCGATGGTGGCGAGACAGTTCGCCTTAGCAATTCAAGCGGCAAGATTTATGATGCCTTTACCTACGCCGTTGCCCGCACTGAAGATAGATCTTTCTGTCGGCTGCCTGATGGCAACCCCGGCAATTCCTGGTTTGAAGATTGCATCCCAACACCAAACCTCACCAACACCCGCGAAGGAAAATCACCCACCTCACCAGACGATGCAGATGTATCTGCCTGTAATTTACCCGATACCGTTCCGTTGGATTTCTTCATCCCTGAATGCCGCGGTTATGGCGCCAATATCTGGGACCCGTATTATTGGGACCAACTCAGCGGCGTCTTTAAGAAATGGATCTCCGATGAAAACAGCAAGTGGAATTCATTCATTGAGTAAAATAAGACCCTAAAGGCTCACCCTTTAGGGTCTTTGATTTTTATAAGGAATACCATGGAAACCTTCATCTCTTTTTTGGAAAAGCGCGTTGACGATTGCTCCTCTCTTCTATGTGTTGGACTTGACCCACATGTGTCAGACCTTGAAAGTCCCACCGCCGCTTCAGCTCTGACGTTTAGCCTGAATCTCGTAAAACAAACAGCTCGTTACGCTGCGGCTTTCAAACCCAATGCGGCCTTCTTCGAAGTATTCGGCGCCGAAGGGTGGACGGTTCTGAAGCAGGTCATCGAAACTATCAATGAAGAATCGGACCGAATGGGGTCACGCATTCCCATCATCCTGGATGCGAAGCGTGGAGATATTTCATCCACAGCGGAAGCCTATGCTAAATCCGCATTTGAAACCCTCGGCGCAGATTGCATCACATTGAATCCATATTTGGGCAAAGATTCAATAGATCCATTTCTTGGATATAAGCAAAAGGGTGTCTTTTTGTTATGCAAAACATCGAATAAAGGATCAGGCGATTTGCAAGATGTAACACTTGCCAGTGGTGAGTCCATGTACATTCACGTTGCAAAATTGGCAGAAGCATGGAACGAAAAAAATAACATTGGCTTGGTGGTAGGAGCTACACATATAGAAGCTATGCAGTCCATTCGTGAGGCAGCCCCAAACTTGTGGTTCCTTGCCCCAGGTGTGGGTGCTCAAGGTGGTGAGTTGGAAACAGCCTTGAATGCCGGTCTGCGAGCAGATGGAAAGGGTCTCTTATTGCCCATGTCGCGTTCTATTTCTCGGGCAGAGAATCCGGGGAAGGCGGCGGCTGAAGTACGAGACGAGATTCTCTATTGGAAGAATAAAAATCAAAAGTAATGAAACGACTACTGTTGAAGATGTCCCTCAAATAACTCAAATAAAGGAATAACCAACCATGTCTTCTTTGCCTTCTCATCTCACTTCCCTCGCAGACGGACTCCTTGATGCTGGCTGTATCAAGTTCGGTGAATTCACGCTCAAGTCTGGGCTTAAGTCGCCAATCTATATTGACCTGCGGTACATTATTTCGTTTCCAAAACTTTTAGATACCATTGGGGCTGCCTATTTGCCTTTATTGAACGAGTTAAACTTCAAACGCATCGCTGGGTTGCCATATGCTGCAATACCAATTGCGACAGCCGTCTCTTTACAAGGTCACTATCCAATGATTTATCCACGCAAAGAAGTGAAGACCTACGGCACCAAAGCTGAGATCGAAGGCGAGTATCATGCTGGCGAGACGGTGGTTGTCATTGACGACCTCGCCACCACAGGCGGAAGCAAATTTGAAGCCATCGAAAAATTGACCGGTGTAGGCTTGGTTGTAAAAGATGTTGTTGTACTCGTGGACCGTCAGTCTGGGGCGAAAGAATCGTTAGAGCAGGCTGGGTATAACTTGCACGCTGTGTTGACAATTACTCAACTATTAGATTATTGGGAAGGAAATGGCAAGGTCAGTAAAGAAAAGATAGCAGAGACTCGCACCTTTTTGAAAGGGAGCTAACTCATGTCTCAAGATTCCATGACTATTCCGCTTGACCTTTCTTCAGCGCTTGCCGCAGATGTAGAAGCAAAAGAGTTGTTTGAGATGCTTTCTCCATCTCATCAGCGCGAATACATCAAATGGGTGGAAGAAGCAAAGAAGACAGAAACCCGTGCCAAGCGAATTCAAAAGATGATGGATATGTTGAAACAGGGAAAAGAAAATTAAGAGGTACAAAACATGGCTGGTATTGCCGTAAATGTTGCGGTAATTCAAAATGGAAAAATTCTCTTAACCCAACGCGATGATTTTGAAACCTGGATATTGCCCAGTGGTGGCGTCGAAGATGGGGAAAGTCTTGTGCAAGCTGCGCTCCGTGAGACAAAAGAAGAGACAGGGCTGAATGTAGCTCTTACAGGGTTGGTTGGAACGTATACAAGAATAAGTAATATGCCGCCCGTTCATGCTGTATTGTTTACAGCTACACCCATTGGAGGGACAATTACCTGCCAGCCTGGGGAGACGATTGCAGTCAATTGGTTTTCTTTTGACCAAATCCCTGAACCTCTCTCCATGGGACAAAAAAGAAGAATAGATGATGCAATTTCTGGAAAAAGAGGGTTTGTTGTTTCTCAAGAAATTATATTTTCTTCCATGCCGGATAAAATGACGAGAAGAGATTTGATTGAACTTCGTGATAAATCTGGTTTGTCACGACAAGATTTTTATATAAAAATGATGGAAGATGCAATATTGAAAGAGACAGTTGAAGTTATGGGACTCTGAGGAATTCAGAAATGATTAAGTTTTATTCAAAAATATTTTTAGCCTTGATTGTATTGATTTCCTTAGCTTGTAATCTTTTGTCTGTACCTCAAGTAACATACATCATAAATACTGAACCTGTTACTGACGTTGTTTCTGAAGAAACGCAAAACTATATCCAAACAGGGACGTATTCTACTCAAACTATGATAATGGGGCTGTGTGTATTCTGGAGATCAAAGGCGAACCAGACCTACAGTTTTATATTGATTGCAATCGTGGTGCACCATCTTATAACATGGGTATTATTTCAGGACAGTTTCAATTGATTAAGCCTAATATGGGCAATTTTAAGACTGATGCTTTCGGCGTTTGCGAATTGCGCTTTGACTTCACCGAAACAGGTGTAGATGTAACCCAAACCGGCGCGGATTATGAATGTGGTTTTGGCGCGGGAGTTACAGCTACAGGCAGTTACACTTATCAAAACGAACAAACCCCGAATATTCCATAAACTATGTATAAATTTTTTCGTCCCCTTCTATTTCGCCTCAACCCAGAACGCGCACATGCGTTGACTTTGCATGCTTTAAGCTTCGCTGGAAGATTTCTTCCTTCACGCAAAGTG
>JAXLVU010000024.1:0-11834 GCA_046328855.1 Anaerolineales bacterium
AATGCCGGTGATGATGCCTACCAGAGGTTTTTGACCCAACGCTTCTTGAAGTTTGCGTCCAGCCACGATGATATTAAATAATTGATCGGAACCACCAACTTGAATATCGGTTTCCATGGCGGCGGCATCGTAACCTTGCATCAAAGCATAGAAAGTTTCGTGGAGGTAAATTGGTTCACCTTTATCGAGACGTTTGGCAAAGTTTTCACGTGCCAAGAACTGTTGAACTGTAAAGTTTTGACCAAGGCGGATTAGATCCACCAAGCTTAGTTTGGAAAGCCATTCGCTATTGTAGCGAATCTTCGTCTTGGATTTATCCAACACGCGGAATGCCTGTTCGGCATAGGTTTTGGCATTCTCGGCAACTTGTTCCTGAGTCAAAATCGGGCGCGCTTTATTTTTATCAGAAGGGTCACCCACCAAAGCAGTGTAGTTCCCAATCAGGAAGGTCACCTCATGACCTAAATCCTGGAATTGGCGCAATTTGCGCATGGAAATGGTATGACCTAAATGCAGGTCTGTGGATGTTGGGTCGTAACCGCAATACACCCGCAACGGGCGATTTTCCTTTTCCGCAATCTTTAAGCGCTCACGCAGTTCCGAAGCCATGGCTTTTTGTAAATCTTCGTCGCCATAGTCGGTTCCCTGCATCAATAACTCGACTTGTTCCTCGATGTTCATTCTATTCTCCTAATGCAAACCCTGTTTGGGTTGTAATTTTTATATCCAACTGCTCACTATATAAACAAAAAACGCGCCCGCGATGATGGGGCGCGTTCAAATCACACCATCGCAATGAGTTACGGGTGGTAATAATAGTAGTAGCGACTAGTGAAAAAGTTGCCAGACATGCTCGGTATTATACATCAGGAATTTTATTGCGACAAATTGAAAGGGAAGCTCCACGGTCCGCGTACGGTGTAGAACTCATCGCTATACACAAGCTGCTCTGCCTGTTCCTGAGTCATCTCGGCGGGTTTGTTTAGGATTTGCATGGTCAAAGCACCGTTGACGTCCACACAATCCACAGAGACACCTGTTCCTCGTTCGAGCATAGCTTGCTGGATCTTTGGTAAATAAAGGTCACAGTATTCGCTTGGTTGTGGAGGTGCTGCAATTGCGTCGATATTGATGGCAGCATTTGTGAGGTCTGCATCAGGCGCCACGACAAAGGTCAAAGTATCGCAACGCACACCGGGCTGACCATTCGCAGGTTCCTGAATACTCTGCAATGTGGTTCCGTATTCTTGTAGCACAATACCGCTATAGGCTAAATTCGCTGCCCAAATCGACCAATCAGACGCATCGGGTAAGGTAAAGCAAACTTCTGCATTGACATTCTTTCCTTCCATCCATGCACGGTTCATGCGCACATCGATCCCTGCCGCGGTTTGTTGAGCAGCGCTTACATTTGCTTCTGCTGTTGGGTATGACGATGCATCAATATAAGCTGTGGCAGTTGGCAATAACTGAGGCAACACCACCTGCGAATCTTGTGCAGGGGCACAAGCGGATATCAGCACCATTAACAGCAAAGCAATAGATATCTTCTTCATGGACTTTTTTATCTCCTTTGACTTAACCATATAAATCGGTCAACGCCTCTCGCGGACCCGGAAACTGGAACGTGTACCCAGACTCAAGTAGCCGTTTAGGCTGGGCAAACCTTCCTTCAAGGATTAAGACGCTCATCTCACCCAAAACGTTCCGCATTAAGAAGGCTGGGACGGGAAACCAATATGGACGATGCAATACATTGGCTAAAACCCTGGTGAAATCAGCTAATGAGGTCTGCGAAGGCGCAATCATATTATAGACGCCGCTTGCACTTTCATTCGCCATCAAATAGCGGACAGCGCTCACCCAATCTTTGATATGAATCCAAGGGAAGGGCTGTTTGCCGGCGCCAATGGGTCCGCCGACGAATAACTGCACTGGTAAAGCAATCAATTTCATTATTACATTATCTCGAGAAAGTACCGGTGGTGTACGAAAAACCAACCTGCGAACGCCTAATCCTTCAACAGATTGAGTAGCAGATTCCCATTTAACAGTAAGTTGGGCAAGAAAATCTTCTCCCGGCGGTGTAGTCTCATCTGCAAGACCGCCTTGCAAGCCATAATGATTGATGCCAGAGACTTGCAAGAAAAGGCTCGGGCGGCGAGTCGCTTCTTGGATGGCTTGAGCAAGCGCAAGCCCGGGAAGGATGCGTGAATCCTCGAAGGATTTCTTGTTTGCGGCAGACCACGGCCAGGCGGAGGTGCTGCGTCCGGCGAGGTGAATGATGACATTCATTTCATTAACGAGATGCCCCCACCCCTCGGTGGTACGAGCATCCCATTTTATGATTTGAACGTCAGAACGTTTTGTGTCGGTGCGCGAAAGGATAAAAACTTTATGCCCATCCGCAAGAAATGATTTTGTTAAGGCGGTGCCTAGCAAACCTGTGCCGCCAGAGATCATGATATTCATTTTTTCTCCTGCAATGATATGTCAATGGGTGTTTAAACTGATTTAACATTCTAGATGTATAATCACGCGAGTTACCGGAAGCTTATGAACGAACCCGTACTGGTGCTCAACGCAAATTTTGAGCCGATCCACGTCTGTTCGACACGACGGGCAGTGACTTTGATCCTTGCGGGAAAAGCCGGTATGATCGCAAACGGACGCGGACACATCCGCACCATATCACAGCTCATCCCTCGTCCATCGGTTATTCGGCTGGAATCGCAAATCCATCGACCACGCCCACGCGTCAAATTAACGCGCCGCGAGATCTTTAGGCGCGATAATTATACCTGCCAGTATTGCGGCAAACGCGAAACGAACCTGACGATCGATCATGTGATTCCGCGCCATATGGGCGGCAAACAAGTTTGGACGAATCTAGTAACAGCTTGTTCACCTTGTAATCATCGCAAGGGCGGGCGTAAAGTAGAGGAAGCTCATATGCATTTGCTTCATGTGCCCAAAGAACCCCCGGCAGATGCTTCTTATATCTTTGGAAAGCATTTGGCTGATAATCAGGAATGGACGCCGTATATTACTGGCTGGTAAAAAAATCCCCTCATGAAGGGGATTTTTTATTAGAAGTCTAGCACCATAAAGTCTTTTGCAATCTGAATCTCGCCTTGATAGGTTTGAGATGCTTCGGCGGCAATGTCGCCTTTTTTGAATCTGCCGGTGGGATAATGAATGAGATACAGTTTATTCACTTCTGCCCGCGAAGCAATCTCTCCAGCTTGGGCGGCAGAGGAGTGACCGGGCGATTCGCCCGTCGCTTCGTGGATGAGAACGTCTGCGCCTTCGCTCAAGCGAACAACTTCTTCACAAGGCTCGGTATCGCATGAATATGCCATCACCTTTTGGCTTTGTTGGAAGTTCACCCGTAAACCAATATTGGGAATCATATGATGCACTGGCGATGCATGGATGGTGAAATCGGGGCAATCCAGCACTGGGGTCATCTCGCGGACGGGTAAACGGTAGAAAACCACTGGGAAAAAGTTTGGCCACTCAGACCAGTTGTAAAACCCCATCAAGCCTTCAATACGATCAAGAGTGTAGTGCAGCCCATAGATGTTGAGCGGTTTTTGCCTGCCCATCAGCCACATATCCATCAACAAGAGTGGAATCCCTGAAGCATGATCTGGGTGAAAATGCGTGACGATAATATCGGTAAGATTATTGAAGTCTAAACCAGCTTGCTCAAGCCGCAGAATCGGGTTGCTAACCGAATCAATCAATACGGTTCGATCATTCCCCACAATGACCATGTGTGTGTTTTCGCTTTCGCTTGTGGGAATTGCATTTGAAGCCCCAAGGATGATGACCTTTGCCATAACCAAATCTTAACTCAAATCCCTCCAATTGTTAATTGTATTTTCATATTGGGGAAATAGCAACGACCTGCATCTCATGGTGCAGGTCGTTGCTATACTAGTTTCCAATCACCCTTAGAAGAATACTTGGTGTGATGTATGCCTCAATTAGGGCTGCTATGGCAAGTAATGGCACGACCACTCCAACAAAGATCTTTGCCCAATCTGCCATGAGTTCGATCATGACCTCCCCCATGGATTTTCCATTTTGCGGGGTGACCAAAGCCGCCCCAATGTATAAGACCGCTGCACTACCAATTAGCAATGCCGGAAGTTCAAAGATGCCATGCGGCAAAATCCCAGCCAGAAAAATCGGCGCAGGCGCGATTCCTAAAAGCTCTAACACGGCGTATACGCCGCCAATCAAAGCAATATTGACCATGTATAGCAAAACGCCCAAGACACTAAATGAAAATATCCCAGCGAGAAATATAACGGTCATGGAACGGGTGTTGTTGAAAAAGAGGAATGGTGCGCTCAGGCTCCCTCCAAGGCTGGAAAGATCCGGCAGGTTTTCAATTCCCTTTTCAAGTTTTGCAAGCGTATCAGGCGATGCACTTGAGATCGCTTGAGATACATTGGTCGTAACCCAGTTGTAGCTCATCCATACACTGACAGCCGCAACTAAGAGCATCCACCCCATAGCAGGTAATACTCGTCTGAAAGAGGAACTAACAACACGGCGATACCAATCTCCGATAGAAACGGCGCCACCGGTGAAGTTTTTTGAGAAGGTTTGCAACATCCACTTGAAATTAAGATTATCGATCTCTCGTCCAAGTAAATATTCGCGTTCAAAATGTGCAATGCCCACACGAATCAAAAGCAACGCGATAATCAAAACGCCACCAACGCCCAACCATAGCACGGTTTCGTTGCCCCAGAATAACATTACAGCTTCGCCCTGCATCAAAATCGCAACGGGAATCACAATGAACGATGCCAACAAGTTGGCAGCTTTCACTGAAGTAGATTGAACAGAGATCACAATCGCCGCACTAACCATCAAGATTGCATGTGCCCCAGTAAGCAAAAGCAATTGCACCATCACAGAGGCAGTAGGCATGGTTAAATCCTGACGTATGATCAAAAGCATATACAGACCAATAGAGACATAGCTTGCGATCAATGGCGTGGCTGCACCAACCAACAACTTACCGAAATACAATTGCCAGTCATCGAACGGGGCAGTTAACAAAGGCTCAATCGTGCCGCGTTCTTTCTCACCCACAAAGGATTCCAACGCCACGACAAGTGATACGGTAATAGGAAAGAATCCTATGATCATGATAGAGAATGGAACCAGACGATCTAAAATCAGGTTGGCATTATATTGATTCAAGAAATCCACGGTCTGTTTTGCAAATTCATTCATCAAGAATGGGAAGCAGAATGTCAGAATTGCCATGGGTATCAGAACACGCCAATCACGAAACTGATCTCGCAACTCACGCTGTGCCACAAGCCAGACGGGTCTTAATTTATTGAACATATTCTTTTCCCTTTGCAGTTGCCATCACCTTTAAGTAAACCTGTTCCAGTGTGCGTGTCTCTTCCTGAAAGGCAATCACAGGTGCGGACAAGGAAGTGAGCCGATGAATCAATTCTGGATTTGACTCTGCTGGCGCTTCCACCCGGACTTTCAAACTGGTCGCTGTCTTCTCGAGTAATTCCATCCCTTTGGGCATTTCCAACCTACTCGCATCCCAAGCAGATGCAAATTTGATGACATATTCAGGCGCGCCCAAAACGCTTGACTTTAATTCATCCAATGAGCCTTGAATTAAAATTTTTCCACGATAAATGATTGCGATCTTATCAGCAAGGAGTTCTACTTCCGTGAGATTGTGTGAGCACAACATAATGGTTCTTTGCGTAGACTTGAGCCTGGCAATTTCATCTCTCACCAACCGTGCGGACTCTGGATCCATGGCAGAAGTGGGCTCATCCAAAAGCAAAACGCTGGGTTCATGCATCATCGCACGAGCGAGAGCTAATTTTTGGCGCATTCCTTTGGAATATTCCCCGATGCGACGTTTGGCAGCTTCAGCCAAGCCAAAATATTCAAGGAGATTTTCGGTGCGTGATTTACGAAGCGAAGGGTCTAGGTTATAGACTTGCCCGAAGAAGTCCATATACTCCGAGCCGGTCATACGCATGTATAAACCATGATGTTCAGTGAGCACTCCCACCGAAGCACGGACGTCATGCCCATTCTTTGTCACATCGTATCCCGCTACACGAGCAGAGCCGCGGCTTGGTTGCAATAACGCCGTCAACATGCGCACAGTGGTTGTTTTACCTGCCCCATTTTGCCCTAACAAGGCAAGGATTTGCCCGGCACCAATGGAAAGATTTACTCCATCGACAGCCATGAAATCATGAAATTGTTTACTAAGATCATTGGTCTCAATCATGAGGTGTCCTTTTCTACTAAGAGAGAGGCTACACTCATTTTATTACCCATCCCCCACGGCTTTCCTTCTCAAATCCCTTACAAAACTGGTGCAAGCCTTCTATGCCCAAGGATACTTATAGAAATAATGAAAAGGATTGCAAAAAATAGTTGATTTGCATTGACGCCATTGACTAATGCCACGTCGAGGCGAAGGGTCTCCAGAAGAAAACGAACTAAGGAATAGAACGCTAAAGAACCGAGATAAATATCGCCGGCAAAGAAACTGTCCGCAAAGTTGCGGCGAGAAAGCCAAAAGCACAGGGCAAAACCCAGAAACACAAGAATGGCTTCATAAGCAAATAAGGGATGGTAAAACTCAATTTGCTCGTAACCAAGCAAACGATGATCTGGCTGGATAAAAATTGCCCAAGGCAAATTCGTTGGAAAGCCGTAGAGTTCTTGATTGAAATAATTCCCAATGCGCCCTATAGCTTGCGCCAATAACATACCCGGAGCAAGCGCATCTGCCACTTCCCAAAATGAGAATTCATATTTGCGAGATGCTAACCACAAAGCAAAAGCTCCACCAAGGATGGCACCGGGAATACCAAAGCCGCCCGTCCAAACGGAGAGGATATCTAAGGGGTGAGAAAGATAATGACTGGTGGTCAGACCAAGCTGAACGGAGGAAAGAGGCGGAGTGAATACATGCCAAAGCCTTGCGCCAATCCATGACCACACCGTCACAGGGACGAAAAGGTAGTAGATAAGCTCCGCATCTTGAAAGCGGCGTTTGGCTTCAATGGCAGCGACCAAAGTTCCAATCGCAATGCCCAAAGCGATCAACAACCCGTTCCAGCGGATCAGCAAAAAGCCGAGGTTTAAGCCGTCTGTCACTTGGCTTCCTTGGATTCTTTTGATTTCTTAATTCGTTCCCGCCCTTGGGCACGCACATTCAAAATGCGTTGGAAAGCAGTGATATTTGCCAATACTGCGATAATGACCACTGCGGCAAACGGTTGGTTGAAAACCAACAAAGGAATTAACACGATATACCGTTCAAGGCGTGTGAGAATTCCCACCTTGGCAGTAAAACCCAATCCTTCAGCACGGGCTTTGACATAGGAAACCAAGACCGAGCCAGCGGCAGCAAAGAAAGAAATCATCACGCCGAGGTAATCATCTTTCGTTAGAAAGTAATAAACCAAACCGCCGAAAGTGACCAACTCTGCGTAGCGGTCACTGACCGAATCGACAAAGCCGCCAAAATCACTGGGCTCGCCGCGTAAACGTGCCATCGTTCCATCAAAGGCATCGACCAGTACAGATGCCAGCAAAATAAAAGCGCCCGTGGTCATATGCCCTTGCGAAATGACATAGGCGCCAACGGTTGTTCCCGCCAAACCTAATAAAGTAATGGTATTCGGGGTAAGCCCAAGCCCGTTGAGGAAATTTCCGATCGGGTCAAGAATGCCCTTAAAAATGATACGTGCACGGTCTGAAAAGGTTGGTTTCGGATTCATATCTACGTATTTTTATTGTTCTTCTTGGTTGCCTATTTCGTCTTCGTCGCTGATAAGCACTTCACGTTCCTTGCCGCCGCCTTGAGAGGGTCCAACAACACCCATCGTTTCGAGTTGATCCAGCAAACGAGCTGCACGTGGATAACCTATGCGTAAACGACGTTGAAGCATGGAAGCAGAGGCGCGTTGTTGTTGGCGAACAATGGAAATAGCTTTTTCCACCAAACCATCGTCTTCGTCCTCTTCCGGTTCTTTCAATAATGTTTCCCAAGGTGGCACTTCCACCGCGTCGGTATCCCAATTCTTTTGCCAATATGCAATGATGCGCTCGATCTCAGTGTCTGTGATCAATACACCTTGTGCTCGGACGGGAGTGCCCACTTCGGGGTTGAGGAAGAGCATGTCACCGCGCCCAAGCAAGGACTCAGCGCCAGTGTAATCGAGGATGACGCGGCTATCAGTACCCGATGCGACAGCAAAAGCAAGACGCGCCGGGAAGTTCGCCTTGATCAAACCTGTCACCACATCGGTGGATGGACGTTGAGTAGCGACTACCAAATGAATACCTGTGGCGCGTGCCATTTGTGCCAAACGGACGAGATTATGCTCGGTCTGATCTGGCGCAGACATCATCAAGTCGGCAAGTTCATCGATGATGACTACAATGCGCGGGAGTTGCTCCCCATCGGCTGAGCGTGAGACCTTCTTGTTGTACGAATTCAGATCACGGGCATGCATCGATTCGAGCAAGCGATAGCGATGCTCCATTTCCACGACCACCCAACGCAACACCCCAAGGATGCGCTCTAGGTTGGTTTCCACTTTTCCATACAGATGCGGCAAGCCATTGAAGCGGATCAACTCCACCATCTTGGCATCAATCATCACAATGCGCAATTCTTCCGGTGTGTTGTTCATGGCAAGACAAGCCGCAATCGCCGTAACACAAACGGATTTACCAGAACCTGTGGAGCCCGCGATCAACAAATGTGGCATACGAGATAAATCTGCCATCAGCGGGTTACCGGAGACATCACGTCCCAGTGCAATGGTCAACGGAGCGCCAACTTTATAGAAGGCGTCACTTTCCAACAAGGCTCGCATGCGGACAATAGAACTGTTGATGTTCGGGACTTCGATACCCACATAGGGTTTGCCCGGAACCGGCGCCTCAATACGCAGACGTTGAGCGGATAGCGCCAACGCAAGGTCTTTCTCCAGTGAAGCGATTTGCGCCACACGAACCTTCATCTGTTGGGCATCTTCTTCTTCATTACCCTTTTTGATGAAGCCCGGTTGGACAGCGAACTGCGTCACAGACGGACCTACACGATACCCAATCACCGTTGCAGGAATACCGAACTCTGAAAGAGTCTTCATGATCAGACCAGCAGTTTGGTTAATCGTGCGCTCATCGGTGCGGACGGTTGAGTCGCCCATGAGAACTGTCAATGGCGGCAAATCTTCGCCGCGTGGTGGCGGCTTGAGAGATTTCTCGGGCTTCTTCTCAGCAGATTTCAACTGAGTACGAAACTCAGGTGGAATTGCAGGAGCCTTCTTTTTTGGAGCCACAGCTTCTTTTGAAACCGGCTGTTCGACTGCAATCTCTTGTGGAACTTCTGGCTCTGGCATAGAGACGATCACAGGTGCTTCATCGCCTGCAATTTTTATCAGCCACGCTTCAAGTTTTGCCCAAAGACCAAAACCTGTGGCAACACATAACGCCCACAAAACTAAAAGGACGAACGTGCCAGGGATCGTTCCCATCTGCCACAGCAAGCGCACAATCCCCCATCCCAGTCGCCCACCGTCCATGCCAGATTCGGCTCGGAAGAGGTTATTGCCAAAGAGTACAGCAAGCAAGCCCAGGGTTAAGAGAGCGGCGAGTTGAAGAGCAAGAACCTGCCCCCAGTGTATGGAAGTCTGTTGGCGTTGTAAAAAGTAATATCCAAGATAGGCAATCCCCGCCAAGATCAAGAGGCTACCCCACCCAAACCAAGTGCGTAATACCAACGCGATAGGTGTAAGCAAAATGCCATCAGTCCAGTTCCAAATGGCAAAGAATGCCATGACTGCAAATGCGATGAGGCTTACACCAATGAAATCGCGAAAGAAACGCCCAAATTGCGTGTTAAGACGCGCAAATCTTCCGAGCCAATCGGTGCGCGGAGAAAAATCTTCTTGAGCGTAACGCCTTGTATTGGTGGGTTTAGACATTCCTTATTCGAGCCTCATACTAAACCCAAGGCGATGATGTGCAGGGTCAAGATGCAGCACTCGCACCTGAATGGCTTGCCCATCAGACAAGAAGTCCTTTAGCAAGGTGCCTTCTTCATGTGAAATCTCAGAAGCGTGCACCAAGCCTTCCACGCCATATTTATCAAGCCGTGCGAATACACCATAAGATAAAACACTGGTGATGGTTGCATTGTGAACAGAACCGATTGGGAATTCATTTGCCGCATTCGTCCAAGGGTTGGGAAGCATACGCTTCAAACTTAAAGCGACGCGGCAGCGTTCTGGTGCAAGGTCTAACACCTGCACATCAATGGTATTACCAAGCTTCACAAATTGAGAAGGGTGATTCACGCGTCCCCAGGAAAGTTCGGAAATGTGAATCAAACCTTCCACACCGCCCAGATCTACGAATACGCCAAAGTCTGTAATATTTGTAACGGTGCCACTCACACTCTGCCCCGCATGCAGTGAATGGAACAACTCAGCACGTTTTCCGGGTTCGGTTTGGGCAGCACGTTCCGAAAACACCACACGCCCATCTTCAGGCACACATTCAATCACTTTCAAACTCAGTGTGCGCCCAATATACGGCTCAAGATCGTGATTACGATCCAAATTATCTTTGCCTGCCAACTCAATCAAATGAGAGAACGGCACAAAACCGAACATCCCGCCGCCTTCTACAAGTAACCCTCCGCGGTTATGTCCGGTAACAGTAAGTTCAACGATACGGTCCTTTAAATACAAGTCCTTGATCTGACTCCAGTCCACAGTGATCTGTGGATCATCAGAAGCAAATTCTTTGCCCGCTTCTTTCTGGACCTCGGGCTTGGTCGGCACCAGACGCTGTGTCGGCGTCGAATGCCTGCTTTCCTCCGCAAGAACCGACTCCCACCAGCCTTCATCAATTGCCGGTTCCGCTTTGTCGTACCTAGTCTTTTCATTCATAACATTCTCCTTATAAATCGCCGCACCCTAAACCCCAATGCGCCCTCCTAGAGATACATCAGGATTCTTCGACGAATTCTTACAATAAAAAAATTACTGTTCGAGCTTGCTAACTTCCATTTCGAGAATCGCCTTGGCAACTGCTTCAATCGCTACGCGTTGTTTGCGATACAAATCCGCTTCAGACATGGCAAGCCGAGCCGCCACATCGCGGACTTTACGTCCCTCGATAAATTTCATTTCAAGGATATTGTATAAGATCCATTCCGTAGTGAATTTACGGTCTCCGCGCGGTTTGACTTCATCCACTGCCTGACGTAACAAAGTCCGCAAGGCATTTGAGGTGTTCCCATCTTCTTTATCTGCCAATTCCTGCACTACCTGTAATTTTGTGAGCGGGTTATTCGTGAACTTGGGACCACCCCAATAATGCGTAAGTGCATCTTTGACCCAATTAGCAAGGTCTGCTTCACGAGGCAAAGGCGCTGTCAACAAATTGGCATTCGTATCATATCGGCTTGCCGCGCGCATCCGTTGGATCATTTCCACTTGGGGTTGAATATCTACCAACGAGCGGAAAACCCGCTGTTGAAGTTGGCGATCTTCCAAGGCTAATGCAGCACGGTCTGCTAAAAGCCATAAAGACTCGCGTTGGTCTTGCTCCATCGAGTCTCGTTTTCCATTCTTAGCCACGCCCAATAGCCCCAACAGAGGCGGGAGTTCATCCTCGTCCATTTCAGGGCGTCTGCGTGAATAAAGAGGCAGAACCCAATAATTTCCCCACTGAAATTCATGTCGTACGTCTCCATTTATATGTTCCTAGGCTTCTGTCAGGCTTTCTTG
>JAXLVU010000025.1:0-9611 GCA_046328855.1 Anaerolineales bacterium
AAGGAGTTTGTGAAAGACACGCATGTTATAGTGTAATCAAGACATCCGAAAAATGGCAAACCCGGTGAAAGCCGGCGACGCAAAGCTATGGGTCTACCGTCATTCTAATGACCATGACCGCCAGGCCGCCGAAGAATACATTGTTGCATGCTATTGCCTGGCTTTGGATAAGCCAGGCTTTTTATTTCGGGTGGCTATTTCAACCTTCATGTTTTACAAGGAGAAAAGCCATGTTCAAAAACTTAAAGATCGTATTTGCTGTGATTGCCGTTCTCGCGATCGCAATTGCATCATATGCATTTGCTGCCTCGAACACAGTTCCAGCTACCAAAGCCGGTGAAGGAAGTGGCGCGGTGACGGGCTATACAGTCACGAGCGTTGTCTATAACCTGAATGCCACCGACCCTTCCAAATTGGACAGTGTGGCGTTTGATCTAGGTGCCGCCGCCGCGACCGGTAAAGTGAAAGCTCAACTGGTTGCCAGTGGCACTTGGTATGGCTGTACGCTCGATACGGGCACGGTTTGGGAATGCACCACCACCGGTCTCGATGTTTCAACGATCGATCAGCTGCGTGTGGTTGCTGCCAGTAACTAAGTTCTGAGCTCCTCTTTGCCAGACCCGTTCTGCACCTAATATAATGAACGGGTCTGGTATCTCCCTTTGAGTTCCATGATGAAAATTAGCAGAGAGCAATCTTTTTCTCTGACGGTTGTATCTACTCTGTTTTTTCTTGCCTTGTTTTGGCTGACGCTTGCTCCGAGCCAACTTGGCGGACCTGTGACGTATGTGATCGTCAATGGCATTAGCATGGAGCCGGGGTTTGTGCTCGGTGATCTCGTTCTGGTTCGCAAGCAGGTAGCTTATGGAATAGGGGATGCTGTTGTATACCGCGACCCAGACCTCGGTCAATTTGTTTTTCATCGCATTGTTGGTATTGATTTCGACCATTTTGTTTTGCAAGGCGATAACAATGGCTGGCTTGATTCGTATCACCCAACTCAGAATGAAGTTGTTGGGAAGCTATGGGCACATATCCCAAAGTTTGGCAATGCAATCACTTGGATGCGGGTGCCGGTCAATGCAGCTGCTACGGCGGGATTGTTTGGAGTTTTGCTTATGATGGACATGTTCAAGAAAACGCCTCGTGCCAAAAGGGCGAGTGGGTCGCCGTCTATTCGGGTGGGAGCAAACTCTCAGCTGGGTCTTACGATCTCTGCCACATTGACCTTGCTTTTCTTCATACTAGGCATCTTTTCATTTACACGCCCCATTGATTTGCCTGCTGCCAATACTCCCTATCAACAAATTGGTGATTATTATTATTCAGCAACAGGGACGCCCGGTGTATACGATAAAGATGTAGTGCAGACTGGTGAACCGGTCTTTCCGAAACTGACTTGCTTTCTCAATGTTGGCTTTACATACACACTTACTGGCGATGGCATCCAGAATGCAACCGGTACACAGAGTATGTATGCCCGCATCATGGATAAACAAAGTGGCTGGCAGCGTACGATTCCGCTTTACCCAGAGATGCTCTTCAATGGTACCTCCAACTTTATGATGGCTACACTAGACCTTTGCCAAGTGGAGGCGATTGTCAACTTGGTGGAAGCTCAAGCGGGCTTAAAACAGATCGCCTATACCTTAGAAATCGTCAACGAGGTGAAATTCACGGCCAATATGAATGGACAGGTTGTTAGTGATGCCTTTGCTCCAGTGATGACCTTCAACTATGACAAGATCCATTTTTTCCTCGCTGAAACCGATGGTGCAGATCCGTTGCATACGGTTCAGGCTGGGATGGCAGGCAGCAAGACCGCTCAGGTAAATTCCATTTCAGTAGTAGGCATCACGATTCCAGTTTGGGTTCTTCGGATCGGAAGTGGATTTGGCTTTATCCTTTCTTCTTTATGGCTTGCCATGCTTGGCTTTGAAATGCTTCGCGATGCCAGCCGTACAGAAGAAGGTTTATTCCAGTTGAAGTATGGTGGCATGATCGTCAATGTGCATGAACAAAATCTGGATCCCTATTCCACGATTGTGGATGTAGATACGATAGATGATTTGGCGCGCCTCGCAGACCGTCATGGCGGAATGATTCTGCATATGCAGCGCAATTTCCTTCATTATTACTTTGTTCAAAGCAATGGCACCATGTATCGTTATGTGGTTACTAGTGGTAAAAAGGGTGTAGCGGCTGTAGAAGAGCCAGCTGTAGAGCAACCCACGCTTGTGCAATCTCAGGTGTTTGAACCTGAACCCGTTAAGAAAGAAGAAAGAAAGCGGCAGGTGTATGAGATGTTGCCTCGGCGGGTCGCTGCCAAACGCGTTTCAGCTCGCAGAGTAGAAAAAGCTCAAGAGCCTGTGAAGCAAGCACCGGCTAGAGAAGAAGCGCCGAATTACATCCTGGATACAGGCGAGATCGAGTTCTACATCCCGCAACAAGAAGAGACCTATGTGATCGAAAGAGTCAGGTTCTAATGCGATTGCTTTGGCGCGGCATTCTCCTGTTCTTGGGGTTGTTCGTGGCGGCATCAACACTGACCGCGATTGCAGCGACGAACACTGTGCCGCTTACCAAAGCAGATGATGAAACGATTTCTTTTCAGATCAATCATTTGCGTCCTTCGGCGTGTGCAGGGTTGACCTTGTCTCATTTGGTAACAGGCACTGGCATCATAACTGGCACCGAAGGCAACGACTTGATCCTTTCTTCATCCATGCTCGATACGATTGATGGACTTGGCGGGGATGATTGCATTGTGACAGGTGGGGGAGACGATATCCTTGTTGGCGGGGGCGGCTCAGATATTTGCATCGGCGGAGATGGCTTGGACACTTTCCTTGATTGCGAAAGTGCCATTCAATAACTTGAATAACTATAAAAGACAGGCATTTGCCTGTCTTTTTGTTGTTGACTGCGCATAAGCAATAGAATCCGGTGATTTCAGCCCTTTCCACCAAATAAATTTTCAATAAACAAAAATATTTTGTATTTCACCAAAACTATTGACTTAAACAAAAATATTTGCTATTATGCAGACATTGGAGCCCCAAATGCCACAAATTCCTCAATCCTGCCCTAGTTGCGCTTCCCCGCTCGTTGTCACCCAGCTCACTTGCACCTCGTGTGGCACTGGTGTGGTGGGCAAGTTCGAACTCTCGCCCTTTTTTCGCCTCTCAAACGAAAGTTTGAAGTTCCTCGAGGTTTTCGTACGAAACCGCGGGAACGTCAAAGAGATGGAGCGCGAAACTGGCGAGTCGTACTGGACGATCCGTCGTCAATTGGACGAAGTCATCACCGAGATGGGTATCGAAGAAGAACCCAAACCCGACGACAAATCCACCAGCCGCCAGGAAATTCTCGGCAGGCTGAGCCGCGGCGAGATCAACGTGCAGGAAGCCACCAAACTTCTCTCACAACTCAAAGGAGAATCCTAATGAACGGACAAACAGAACGCCTTATGGTTTTGGATATGCTCGCTGAGGGCAAGATCACTGCCGACGAAGCCGAACAGCTCTTCAAGGCGATGGAAGAAGAACCCCAAGAAACCAATGCGGATGAAACCCCCGCCTCCGACTCAGCCGAATGGGTTCCCGGTCTATCGCATTTATCCAAACTGTCAGGTTTATCGTCTCTCTCTTCGCTCTCTCCCGCCGACCCGGAGAGTCCGCGCAACGCTCGCACCCGTGAATTGCTTGGCGCGCTCAAAGAAGCCGGTATTGACCACGTCACCATGAGTGACCTGCAAGAAATGAAGATCCACAATCTCAGCGCTGACTACGTCCGTGAAATGCGCGGACTGGGCGTGGAGCCCGACGGGATAGGGGAGTGGATACACCTGCGCATTCACGACATCTCCCCGCGCTACGTGCGTGATCTGCGCGATGTGGGCGTCACCGACCTCGATGTGGAAGAACTCGTAGAGTTGTACCTACAAGGTGTCTCCGCCAAGTTTATCGGCGGCTTGCGCGACCTCGGCATCAAAGACCTCGACATTGACGAGATCAAAGAGCTGAACAATCACGACGTTTCACCCAAGTTCATTGCCGAAATGCGCAGCCTCGGCTTCAAGAACCTCGATGTGGATGAACTCATCGAGCTCGCCATTCATGACGTTTCCCCCAAATTTGTTGCTGAAATGCGTGATCTCGGCTTGAAAGACCTTGATATTGATGAACTGGTAGAGCTCGCTACTCATGATGTCTCTCCGCGTTTTGTCGCCGAACTGCGTGAACTTGGCATGAAAGACCTCGATGTAGATGAACTGATCGAATTTGCTAATCATGATGTTTCGCCAAAATTTATCGCCGAATTACGTGCCCTTGGGTTAACAGACTTCGATGCTGATGACCTGATTGAACTCGCCAATCACGATGTGACTCCCGATTTCATCGCCGCCATTCGTGAAGTGGGCCTCAAAGACCTCGGCGCCGACGATTTCATTGAGTTGCGCAATCAGGGTATCACTCCCGGCTACGTCCGCGCGATGGTGGAAGCAGGGTTGAAAGACGTAGATGTCGATCAACTCGAAGAATTAAAGAATCACAACGTCACCCCAAAGTTTGTGCGTGAAGTTTTAGAAATGGGCTTCACGGATGTGGATGTGGATGGACTGGTTGAATTAAGCATTCACCACGTCACCCCGCGCTTCATTCGTGATGTGCGCGAAAAGCTCGGCGAAGACCTCTCCCTCGAACAGATTCTCGATATCCGCTTGCATGGCATCGACGAAGACCTGATGGAAGAGCTACAAGCCGCTGGCGTGAAGATCAAGAAGACTACAAAGATCAAAATCTAATTTTGGCTCCACTATGACTCCCTTCCGGTACAATCACTCATACTGGAAGGGAGTTTTTCTTTTATGAACATACAAGACGCCTATAACGAATGGTCAGATATATACGACTCGAATGTCAACCGCACACGCGATCTGGACGCCGAAGTAACCCGCCTCCTCCTTAACGGACAGCGGTTCCCGTCCATTCTAGAGATCGGCTGCGGGACGGGGAAGAACACCGAGTTTCTTGCGACCATTGGAGAGGCTGTGCTTGCTTTTGATTTCTCCGATGGGATGATCGCCAAAGCCCGCCAGAAGGTGACCGCGAGTCATGTCCGCTTTGAGCAAGCCGATCTCACCCAACCGTGGAATTGCCTCCCTGATTCCTCAGACCTCATTACGTGTAACCTAGTCCTTGAACACATCCAAGACCTGAATCACATCTTCGCCCAAGCTGCGCGGACCTTGCGCAGTGGTGGACAGTTTCTTATTAATGAACTGCATCCCTTCAAGCAATACGGCGGCACCAAAGCTCGCTTCGAGCGCGGCGCGGATATTGTCGAAGTGGATGTTTTTATTCATCACATCTCCGAGTTTATCCACGCTGCCGAAGCGAATGGACTGAAGTTATTGAAATTTGACGAAGTCTGGCATGCCGATGACGAAGGCAAACCGCCCAGGCTGGCTTCGTTTGTGTTTGGGAAGTAACTTAATCATAATAACTTTTGTATCTTGTTTAATAAAAGGAGACGGTCACCTATGGAGTGACCGTCTCCTTTTATTTATCAGAACCCGTTCGCTTTCACGATCTTGCCCAGATAATGAGCACTGGGTTTTACGGTTCTTTGTTGCGTTTTTAGGTCGACGGCGATCAAGCCGAAGGTTTTGCTAAAGCCCATGATCCATTCGTAGTTATCAAAGGCAGACCAATAGAAGTAGCCATCTACACGTATGCCATCTTGAATGCAGGCGTGCAAGCCTTTGAGTGCGCGCTCAATGAACTCTACGCGGCGGGTGTCGTCGCCGGTGCCGATGCCGTTCTCGGTGATGACGATGGGAATGTGCAAGTCTGCGGCAACCTGGCGCACCACACCGCCCAAGGCTTCGGGGTAATACTCGTAGCCCATCTGTGTGCGCTCGGATGTTTCGGGTACAGGCAAAGGTCCATTGGGACCGACCACTTCACGGGTGTAGTTTTGAAGCGCGAAGTAGTCATCGTCTTTGAGAATGGGCAGATACTGCTTGAAGAGCGTCTCCCACATGGATGCGGCTTGCGCCTCGCCCCCCGGCGCGGACTGAATCTCATGCAGAGCCAGAGAGAAGCCTACCTTTATGTTTGGTTTAAGGCGTTTGATCTCAGCACGGGCGAGTTGATGCGCTTTCATCGCCGTTTCAACAAAGTTGCCATTGTTGATGTATGTATACGGAAAGGGATGAATATCCACGCTGGCATCCAAGCCAAAGGCGAGCGCTGCCTGCTGAAGCCAGGAAGAAGAGGCGGGGTTTACATCCTGAACGCCAACGGGAGCATGCTCAGAAGCGGGTTCACGCGTGCCCATGATGAAGGCGAGCAGATCGGGCAAGTTGACTTCGTTGAGGGTGCAGATGTAGGGAATGAGATCGCCGAGTTGTTCAATGACGTATGCCGTGTACTTGGCAAAGCGTTCCGGTGTTTCTGCGCCGGTCCAGCCGCCGAGTTTCATCAGCCAGCGCGGAGAGGTGAAGTGATGCAAGGTGACCATGGGTGTGAGCCCGGCTTCGTGGCAGGCGTTGAGGACATCGCGGTAGTGTGCGATGACGGCGGGGGAGAACATGTCTTTTTCCGGCTCGACCCGTGCCCATTCAATCGAGAAGCGATAGGCTTTGAAGCCCAACTCTGCGAGGAGTTTTATATCTTCGCGGTAGCGGTGATAATGATCGCAAGCATCGCCCGAGGGTTCGCTGACGATGGTGCCGGGGATATGCTCGAGCACCCAAAAATCGGAGTTGACGTTATTGCCTTCCACTTGGTGGGCGGCGGTGGCTGTGCCCCAGAGAAAGCCTTGCGGAAATTGATGTTTGAGTGCCATGCGAGAGTCCTTTTTTAGAAGTTGAATTATGAGGTTAGATTCGGTTTGTTGGTATTGCCCCAGGCTTCCATGGCTTTCAGAATGGGGGCGAGTGTGGTGCCTTTTGACGTTAATGAATATTCCACTTGTGGAGGCACAACCGGATAGACTTTGCGATGAACGATACCATCTTGCTCTAGTTCGCGCAGTTGTTGGGTGAGCATCTTTTGGGTGATCTTGGGAATGGACTTCTTCAATTCGCTAAAGCGTTTTTTATCTTGAAACAAGATCCATAAAATGATGGGCTTCCACTTGCCGCCAATAATAGAAACAGTGGCAGTGACCGGGCAGAAATAAGTTTGATCCATATGCGGTATCCTTTTGGGTACTATGGCACAAAAAAGTGCGTACTTCCTTCTTTGATCTCGTGATTATATAATGCGCCTCGTTGATCGGCAAGTTATTCATGAAATTCAAGGAGAAGAAATGTCTACACTCGAAGAGAATAAAGAAATTGCATTGAGCGTTTCGCGCGCTATTTTGAATGGGAAATGGAATGAGTTGGATACGCTTTTGGATGATAGCTTTACCTACACAGGGGATGGCTTTCACTTCAACAAGAACGAGTATATTGGTTTTATGCAGGATATGAAAGCCGCTTTCGCAGGCTTGGACATGAAGTTCCCGAATATTGTGGCAGAGGGACAATTTGTTTCCATTCGCTTTATTTCTACAGCCGTGAATACTGGTAGTTTTATGGGCGCCCCTGCAAATAAGCGGAACCTTGAAATTCACGGCATTTTTATGCGGAAAATCGAGAACGGTAAAGTGGTACAAGAATGGCAGACTACTGACCTGTTGGGTGTGATGCGTCAGATCGGGTTTGGGGCGTTGTTCGGGTATGCGCTCTTTGTGGGGCTGTTCAAAGTAAAACAGAAGCCGCCGGTTCGTAAGTAAGGCTTGATCGTTAAAAAGAGACAGTCACCTGCGAGGTGACTGTCTCTTTTTTGATTATTATGCTGGGAGTGAATCTTCTGTAAACGATTTGGCAGGCGGAGCCGCCCAGAAGAAGCCGAGCATGATGATGCCGCCGACGGGAATGAGCAGACCAAACAACCACCACGGACTAGTGCCGCCATCGCGCAGGCGACGTGCACCGACTGCCAATAAGGGGAGCAAGGTGGCGATAAGGAAGACACTGCCCAGGGTTTCACTTAGGTAGGTGAATGCTGAGGCGGAGAGAAGGATGAAGAGGGCAAACCACCAAAATTCGGGGCGTGAGGCGCGACCTGTAAAATCGGCATACTTTAGAAAGCAAACGCGGATCGCGTCTTGGAAGGTTTGCGGGTCTTGTTCAGAGAGGGGGGCGTTTGTAGCGTTGGTCATGTGTAGCTCCTTGCCGATGCGATGCACGGCTTCTTGAAAAGTGGATTTCGCCCAATCCCAAAAACTGGACGTGCCGCTATTTTCAATGCCTTGGCCCGTGCCCGCAACTGTGGATTCCCTCAGGTTGAGCACCAGTTCCATGCGTGAGTTGACCTGATGCTTGGCGTAGATATTTTTCAGGTGAAATTCGACCGTGCGTTCGGTGATGCGGAGTGTATGCGCGATCAGTTTGTTACTTTTGCCTTCCAGTAAAAGAGCGAGCACATCTTGCTCGCGTTTGCTGAGTGAAGGTTGTGGGTTCATACAAAGTTCCTTTCTAAGGGTACTGTTCTCTGAAGTGAAGCAACGGATTGCTTTCGTGTCGTTTCGGCGGAGATGGCGAACTGCTTTGCTATTATTTAAATCTTATCACTGCACTGCCATATGCGCGTCTTACTTATATATTCACAGTAATCCCCATCCATGCTGATGCCCACATCAAAGGAGATCGTGAATTCATCTCCATTTGATAGAAGTTCATACTCATACTGAGCCGCCGTGGCAGGTTGGGGTATGGAAGTTAAATAGTTTGGAACAAGTGCATCTAGATCGGATGGATACCTGCCTGTATCTATCTTGTATTGTTCCAAGGCTTGTATCAACTCCTTTGCTCTTTCCTGCCCTTCTTGGGCTGTGGGTTGATCGAGCACGTTATATAGCTGAGGAGATACCGTAAGAACGCACCCAAGGCATAAACATGCGCTGAGCACAAATGTTGCCAAAACGATAATAGCCTTGTTAGTTTTTTTCATTAGAGGAAGTGTTCCGAAAGATATGAAGAGGTTTGGTGCATTGTCCCGACACTCTTCGGGATGCTTTGTTGGGCAGTTTTATAGTAGAAAGGATTACTTGCTTATTTTACACTCCAAAATTGGTCCTTTAATCCTCTCACCGGAGGATTTAAAACCTCTCAAGGAAGGATTGTAAACCTCTCTAGAGAGGATTTAAAAGACTTCTAAATGTTTTTCAAGAACATTTAGAAGTCTTTGCAAAGACATTTAGAAGTGTTTTTGCGTATAGGCAGTTGATTCTAGAAAGAGCTCAGCTTCAAATTTAAAAGATGTACTGTCATTTTAAAAAAATGTCAGTACATCTTTTGAAAAATGACGGTACATCTTTGGGAAAATGTCAGTTCATTTTTTAAAAATGACAGGTCATTTTTGCCGGGAAGGGGGAGGAATTGGGTAAACCTGACAGGTCTGTTGAATACATTGGTAAAAGCTTTGTTAGTAGTGAGATTACGTGGGGTACTCATTCTCATTGAATCTGTTAGGCTTTCCAGCGAAGTAATTGAAGTTAGATTGGATTTGATCAAAAACTTCTTGATCACTGTCTGTCCATTGTGGTTTTAA
>JAXLVU010000026.1:0-9231 GCA_046328855.1 Anaerolineales bacterium
GAGCGTCTTGGCATATTTAATTCTCCAGAAAAGGTATTACACCAAAAGCTCATGCTCCCCCAAGGCGTCTTTTGGTCTATAACGAGCGGTATTTTATCACTGGTATTTTTATTTTGTATACGGATTTAAGAGACTACACGGTATTCGCAATGAATCCGTGTAGTCTGTTTTTTAGAACATGATGCCACATTCGTATGGGATGATATTTTCTTCTTGTACATCCATAATCTCGTGCGGAAATGACCTGCTGATGGTATACGTCATGCGATAGAAGCCACCCCATTTGCTGAACATGATCAACTCGACACTGGCAGTGGTGTCGGTCAGCTTGACCAGCGGCTCGATATTTTGCAAGGCGTTGATCTGTCTCATTTGATCTCTATCAAACTCTATGCCGAAACCTCCGTCATTAATATCTGCAACGATGGTATCTACTGCCTCTCGATCGCAGACGATTTCTATGTCGTTATAGTTGGCATGCCAAACAAGGTAGAACTGATTTGCAGTGCGTAAGAATGCTGCATATTCAAAATACCCCTGCTCCGTATCGTTGACTTGCATGTACTTCCAGTAGTTTGCAAAATCAGAATCAGAGGGAACTTCACTGGAAGATTTATAAGGTTCTTGGTCTATAGGGCGAGCTGCGAGGAGAGGGAAGGAACCTAGTGAGTCTGGAATATACACGTAATCCAGAACATAGCCTTCTTGCATGGAAAGGTTTGGTGTGGCGTTGAAATACTCATTGACATCGAATTCGTTTCCCTGTTTGATGCCGGTATCTATCAACTCTTGTGGAGTTTGATTCGATTGCATCCCGCGAATCGATTGGATCATTTCAGCGCAACTGTTTATCACCACGCCATCACGCGGTGGAGGGGTAGCTGGAAAGAGCGCTTGGCAGGCAAAAGAAAAAAGAAGCAATGCGATTAATGGAAAGGTTTTCTTTGTTCTCATAACAAACTCCGATTTTTGAAGATTGAGAAAAAGACGCCCGCTTTTATGAAAATGTTCCAGCCTCTTTATGATTTGCGCTCGAAAGTCCCATCCAAGTTTAGATAATAGGTGTCCACTTCAAGATGTGGAAATAATCTGCGGATTTTGTCTTCTGCTTTATCGAGGTCTTCTTCGTGGCGTTCTTCCGTTACTCCAGGACCATACATACCGCAATCTTCATGATTGATTAGAATGACTTTCGAAATCCCATGCAAGCGCGCTGAAATATCTACCTGACGGATCACGTCATACACATCATACACACCGCCTGCCATCACGGCGCGGTCATAACTTCCTGCGGCAAAATTCGCTTCCAGCCATTGGTTGATATAAGACTGCAAACGATAGTCCATGCAATGAACAACGATGGCTTCACATGTATGAGACATAGTCCCTCCAAAAATTAGATGATCTGACTTGCCGCTCGTAACAAACGGTCATGGATCGCCAGCCCCAAGCCTTGTTTTCCAAAATCGCGTGTGAGGATCAAATTGACGCCCTGGTCGTCCAAGGCGTGCATGCCTGCATATAAATTCCGCGCAATCGCTTCAAGGTCAGTGGATGAGCCAAGGGGATACGGCACGCAAGACTCGAAGGATGCCATATCTTCATTCGCAAGCAGAAGACCTACGCTTCTTCCTTCCGCTTGAGCCTGCTTTGCAAGTTCTGCAAGTTTTTCCAACGCTGAATCTTTTTCACCCTTGCATAGAATTAACTCTGCATTCGGTGTGTAATGCTTGCCCAACAACCCTGGCGAGACTTGCGCCTCGTCAGCTGAGTTGGGTCTGTTGTTTCGCAACTCTACGGTACCGATCACCTTCTCAATTGCCTCATGGGCAACCCCGCCCGGACGCAGAATCATCGCCGGTTCACGAGTCACATCCAGCACCGTAGACTCCACTCCCACCGAAGTCGCGCCGCCATCGAGGATCATGTCAATGCGACCGTTGAGGTCATCCATTACATGGTGAGCCGTGGTTGGGCTGGTATGCCCGAATCGATTCGCAGAGGGCGCCGCAATCGGCACACCACTGGCGCGGATGAGTGCCAACGCTACAGGATGTGATGGTATACGCACCGCCACAGAATCCAACCCGGCTGTGACGGATGCTGGCACATGCGGCTGTTTCGGCAGCACCAATGTCAGCGGACCGGGCCAGAAAGCGGCGGCAAGTTTTTCAACGATGAGCGGTATTTCTTTCGCAACGAGTTTTACATCATCAAGGGTAGCCACATGCACAATGAGTGGATCATTGGAGGGACGTCCCTTGGCGTGGAAGATTTTTGCAACGGCTTCTTCATCAAGCGCATTGGCTCCAAGTCCATATACAGTTTCGGTGGGGAAAGCCACCAAGCCGCGGCGTAGGATAATGTCCGAGGCTTGGCGAATCAGTTCAGGGTCTGGGGTGTGAGGCGAAAGGGTCAACAGTTGGGTCATCAAGAGATCGGTTCGAAGGTTCCATCCAAATGCAAATAGAACGTTTCAACTTTCAAATGGGGAAATAGGGCTTGAATTTTTTTCTGTGAATCCGTGAGGTCATGTTTGTGGCGTTTGTAAGTGCCATCGCGCCCATAGGCACGGCAGTCTTCATGGTTGATAAGACAGACAGTTTCAATGGTATGAATTTGCACGGCAAGCTGCACATATTTCAACACCATTTCATAATCATGCACGCTGCCTGCCAGCGAGATGATGTCGAAGTTGTCATATCCAAAGCGGACAGTGATCCACGGTTGGATGAATTTCTGCAGGCGATAGTCCATGCAGTGAACAACGAGAGCGTCACAATGAATGATCGGTTTTTTGGTTGGCATGTTTAACCTCTAAAAGATTTTTTGGCGCTTGGTTCAGGACTTAGCCCTGAATCAAGCGAGTGTCCTATAAAATTTCGCCTTCACTTCTCTTTAAGAACGTCCCATCCCCTCGTTTCCCTTTCCATTCGTCACCATCGACGATCAGTTTGCCGCGCAGGAAAACTTTTTCAGGGTAACCTTGCAGCTCCCAGCCTTCATACAAATTGTAATCTGTGCGCTGATGTGAATGGGCAACGCCATACTTCACTTGCTTTTCCGGATCCCAGATCACAATGTCTGCGTCTGCGCCGGGGACGAGTGCGCCTTTATGCGGATACAAGCCAAATATCTTCGCCGGGTTGGTAGACATATACGCCACAAATTGATTCGGGGTGATGTAGCCTGCATTCACGCCATAGGTCCACAAAATGGGCATGCGATCTTGGATGCCGGGCAAGCCGTTTGGAATTTTGGTGAAGTCATCACGCCCGAGTTCTTTGCCAGGGATGGCGATCTCGCTTCCTTCGTAGACGATGGGCTGGGTCCCGTCAAAATAGAATGGGCAATGGTCCGTGCCTATGGTTTGCAAAATTCCCTGACGCAGCCCATCCCATAATTTAGCGTTATCTTGCTCAGTGCGCATGGGTGGAGAGCAAATCCATTTGGCGCCGTCGTCGCGGCTAAGATGATCTTGTGTGAAGAATAAATATTGCGGACAAGTTTCCCCCATCACTTTCACCCCACGTTCGCGCGCATATTGGAGCATATCTACTTCGCCGCCCGCATTCATGTGGACGATGTACACAGGCGCATTGGCTTGTTCTGCCATGGCAGCCATGCGTAAGCTTGACTCCACAGCTCCCCAAGACGGGCGGGTGAGGGCATGCCAGATGGGTTCGGTATGACCGTCAGCGAGTGCTTTGGCAGTCAACGTTTCGACCACGTCGCCGTTTTCACAGTGTGCCATGACGAGCATGCCGTTATCACGAGCGATTTGCAGCGCTTTGAAGATGCCGCCATCATCGAGGCGCAGACGTCCGTTATAGGCGGTGAAAACTTTCAGGGTTTGAACACCCATGTCCATGAGTGACGGAATCGTTTTCGCAATCTTTTCATCGAAGCGGGTGAGATTCATATGGAAGGAATAGTCGATAGCAGCTTTTTCGGCTTTCTTCATCCACAGATCAACCGAACGCTCAAAGCCTTCGTTTTCTAGCACGACAAAGTCCATGGCAGTCGTTGTGCCGCCGAAGGCTGCGGCTTTGTGACCGGTGTAGTGGTCATCTGAAGAGACGGTGTCGAACATGGGCAGGTCGAGGTGAATGTGCGGGTCCACGCCGCCGGGCATGATCAGCTTGCCGGTAGCATCAATTTGATGGTCAGAGTCCGCTTCGAGATTAAGCCCGATGCGCGAAATTTTTTCACCTTCGATCAAAATATCCGCGTTGAATGTGTCGGATGCGGTGATCAACTTTCCATTCTTGATCAATGTCTTCATGGCGCCTCTTTTCAGCTTTATTTTATACCAAATCGAATCTGTTATAATTTTCTTCAATGAATCCAAAGCGTTTTTTCGTCTTGTTGACCCTTGTTAGCTTGCTGTTCTTCGGGTTATGGTTGCCCGCTGGAGCATCCTCAAGCCAGCAAGAATCTCCCCCCACCCCGACCCCCGGAACAGATGGGCGCATTATTTATGTTGTGCAAGCGGGGGATAATTGTTTCCGTGTGGCTGCTATCAATGGCATTACTGTAGAGCAACTTCGTCAATTGAACTCTAAGTTAGACGAAAATTGTACATTGACCGAAGGTCAGGAATTATTGATCGGGGTCGCTGCCGTGGCAACTGCAACAGCGCCTGCCAATGTAGCTGTGGGAACCCCAACAATTACTCCAACACCACTTTCAGGTTTAACAGAAGTTTGTGTGCTTTTGTTTAATGATTTGAATGGTGACTCCATGAAACAGGATACTGAACCTGCCATTTCAGGAGGTGCCGTGAGTGTGACGGAAGTCAATGGAAAATACTCTGCTTCATTAGAAACAGTGATTCCTTCAGACCCAACCGTGTATCAAGGTATTTGTTTCTCGAATATTCCTGAAGGAACGTACAACGTCACCATGGCTATTCCTGATGCCTATAACCCAACCATGTCGTTAAGTTATTCTTTAAAAGTAAATGCCGGTGATCGTGCCTTTGTAGATTTTGGCGCTCAATCAAAAGATGTAGTTGTAGTAGACCCCAACGAAGGTGCCAGCAATGGCGGAGGCACATCTACTGGATTGGTGATCTTTGGTATCGTGCTATTACTGGGCGGTGCTGGGCTTGGGTATTATGCCTGGCGCTCGAACAAGCCAGAGAGTAAATTGTCTGGTGGCGGCATCTTGAAAAAATAAGCAAACACCGCGAGGCTTATGCCTCGCGGTTGTTTTTTAGTTGAAACGTTTTTCGATGAATGGGGGAGTGACCAAGTGCCTGTATCTTTTTTCGATGAAAAAGAGTCCCGTACCCTTTGTGATGATTTAGATGATATTCTGGATACTCTTCATTTAACTTTTGCATGAGTTCGTCGCGGGTAGTCTTTGCAAGAATGGATGCACAAGCGATACTCAATGAACGTTGGTCGCCTTTAACAATGGCGGTTTGGGGAAGATCCAATTCTGGGAGTTCGAGGCGAAAATCGGTAAGCAGAAATTGCGGATAAAGAGATAGCGCTTCCAGCGCGCGGCTCGCGGCTAGACGTGTGGCGGGCACAATTCCCATTTGATCTATTTCTTCGGCGGAAGCGAATCCGACTCCGTGAGCGAGGGCGGTTGCTTGAATCTGTGGAACGAGTTCGGAGCGTTTTCGGGGAGTGAGTTGTTTGGAGTCGTGGACTCCATTCAAGGTGCGGAGAAGATGCGGGTGGTTGTGGGGAAGGATGACAGCACCTACTGAGACCGGTCCAGCCAGTGCGCCACGTCCGGCTTCATCCAGACCAGCTATGAGGTGATATGCAGACCAGATCTCACGCTCGTAGGTCAGGTCAGGTTTTGGAATCATAGATGCCACGGATGGCGTTGAGGTGAATGCGGAAGATATCACTGATCATGCGTAAGGCATCGCGTATAGCGTTGACCTTACTACCCGCGTCAAAGTACCAGTGAATTGGTATCTCACGAATGCGTAATTTTTTTCGACGTGCGAGATAAAGTAATTCAATGTCGAATGACCAGCCCATTTGGGTTTGTTGTTCAAAAAGCATTTGTGTGGTTTCAGCGCGAAAACATTTGAAGCCACATTGAGTATCCTGTAATCCCGGCAAGATGAAGAAACGAATGGCGAGGTTAATGGCACGCCCACCAATGTGACGATAAGGTGGTTCGTTATAGCGAATAGCCCCAGGGGCTTCGCGTGAGCCGATGGCAATGTCAAAGTCGCCGGATACGGGCGGAAGGAATTTTGCCAAATCTTCAATTGGCATGGAAAGGTCCGCATCACAAATGAAGCGATATTCTCCGCGCGCCACAAGCATACCGCGTCGCACAGCATTGCCTTTCCCTTTTTGATGCTCTTGTACAACGACTAAATTGGAATGGTCTTTTATGAATTGAGTGGCAAGTTCAAGCGTGTTGTCTGAACTTCCATTCTCTACAACAACGACTTCACTCGAATAGTTTTGCGCTTTAAGGTACTTGAAAATCTGCTCAAGCGTGCGCGGCAGACGATTTGCCTCATTGTGGGCCGGGATGATGATAGAAAGAAACGGTGTGTTCAAAGCGATGTTAGTTTAAGAAAAACAATACGTATATGCCACCAAAAAGAATACAACACTCAAATATACCCAGCCCAACTAAAAGGAAGATTTGACTGCGGGAGATGGCAGGCGACTTTTTCGCAGGTGTTTGGGTTTTCCCCTGAGCATTCATTGCCGGGCGTGGACGTGGTTGCGGCTTTTGTTCAACTTCCCCATTTTCTGATGCTTGGAAGATCGCCTGCGCGCGAGACACGGGGCGCTCAACCGGAATTTCCGGCTCGGCGGGTCTTTCTGTGCTGGCAGGGTGTGGCTCAATGATCAAATCTGCTGATGCAATAACTTGTTCTGCACGTAGTATTGGGCTGGCTTGGTTGACCGAGCTGGCGAATTGCTTAATCGCATCGCTTCGCACCACACGAACGGCGGGGCGCACCGATTCAATGTTAGCACCCGGGTTTGTGGCAATCAACACAGGCTCTATTGGCACTGGAATATTGATCTTATTAAGCTGAAGATACCGCTGGAAAACACGCGTATATTTAATTAGGAGATCGATCAAATTTCGGCTTGCCGGAACCGCAATACCATTTTTAACACTATTCCATTCATTCCCTTTTGCTTCAAAATCACCTTTGAGCGGAGTTGCAAAGATCACTGAAAGTGAACCGGGTCCGATCAAGATCATTGGAATAACAATATCACTATCAGGTAATGTGAAATTACGAATTAATACGAACCCCTTATCCAATAAACGATCTAATTGGGCAATGACCGCCACTTGAGCTTCTAGTTCACTCGACCAACTCAAGCCGTATTTTAACGTCCCCTGAATACGAGCAATGGGATTGATATTCCCTTGCGGGTCTAGCAATGGAGTCTTATCGTATACCTTCATTTTCTCTGCCTAAAAGAGTGGAACGTTCTCCAGCTCATCCTTTGTTACATTATCTTTGGTCGCAATATATTCGCGCTCATCGGCTTTAACCAACAGGATAGGCTTGGAAAGTGTAAATGTACTTGCCATTAAATCCTGTCGTGTACCAGCAACAAACTGTTGCCCTTTTTGAAGGCGTTCCAACAGTGTTTTGCGATCAAGTAAAACTCGGTCTGAAAATGTAAAGCCGCGGCGTTCATATCCGCGTACCGAAACGATCTGACCATTCTTATAACGTACAGCTTCAATCACACCATCGATTTTTTTTGCCATTCAAAACCTCTTTGCTGATTTTAGCACAGCTTAAATTAAGAGAGACACGTATCACACAACTGTAACGTCTGTGTTCTCCGTGCCTCCAGTTCTTGGAAAGTCGGGGCGACAGGATTCGAACCTGCGACCTCTTGCTCCCAAAGCAAGCGCGCTAGCCGGACTGCGCCACGCCCCGATGACTTCTAAGCCTGCCGAGTATAATGCGAAGGATGAATACCCGTCAAGCACTTCTGATAGCCGCCTTCCTTACGCTTCTTCTCGGACTTTCAGCCTGCTCCACCCCCCAAGCAACACCCTCCACTGCAACAGTGACCCTCCCACCTCCTACAGCGACGGCTACATTTACCCCTACACCCATCCCGCCCACGCCAACACCAACTCCGCTGGGCTGCCTAACGCAACCAGGAAAAGTGGAGGAAGGGGTGCTAACGACTACAGACCCAGAGCAACCCTACATGATCTACTTACCACCTTGCTACTCTGAGTTGACTGACCAGCGTTACCCCGTCCTTTATCTCCTACATGGACAAACCTATACCATGGATCAGTGGGTGAGGTTGGGTGTGCCGCAAGCCATGGACGAAATGTTCTTCTCGGGTGCCAGTGTTCCATTTATCGTTGTATTCCCTGATGACAGTTTATGGAACATCAGTGCCGGCTGGCGTTTTGGAGAACGCTTAATCGGTTCGCTGATCCCGTATATTGACGCAACTTATCGCACAATTCCAGACCGTGACCATCGCGCCGTGGGCGGACTTTCTCGCGGCGGTGGGTGGGCAGCCGAGCTTGGGCTTCAGAATCCCGGCATGTTCATTTCCATTGGCTTACATTCGCCTGCAATTTTCAAAGGCGATGGACCTGCCATGCAAAAACTGGTACAAAACATTCCCGATGAGTCTCGTCCGCGCATGTGGATCGATATGGGCGATACGGATCGGGAGTGGGAGAGTATTCTTGAGTTTGAAGATGTGTTGACCTACTTTGGCTATCCTCATGAATTTCAACGCTTTCTTGGCGATCATTCTGAAGCGTATTGGGGCGCACATGTTCGCGACTATTTGAAATGGTATGCTGAAGCATGGAATGAAACCCCAGAAGGTGAATAAGATTCACCGCAGGTATAATTTTGAAACGTCTATTTGAAATAGGAGCATAAATGAAAATCTTCGTTACAGGCGGTGCAGGCTATATCGGTTCTGCCACAGCCGAAGCACTTATTAAAGCGGGGCATTCTGTCACCGTTTATGACTCGTTGGTTACCGGGCATCGAGAAGCAGTCCCTGCGGGAGCAAATTTTGTCCACGCTTCGTTGGATGATCGCACTGCATTAACCCAAGCCTTGAACGCCGAAAAATATGATGCGGTGATGCATTTTGCTGCATTCATTGAAGCAGGCGAAAGCATGAAAGACCCCGGTAGATTCTTCCTTAATAACTTTAGCAATTCGGTGCAACTGATGGATACTGCTGTGCAAGCCGGTGTGCGTAAGATGGTCTTTTCATC
>JAXLVU010000027.1:0-9188 GCA_046328855.1 Anaerolineales bacterium
AAAATGGAAGCGGGTTCTTTTCTTTGCCTCTGTGCAGATCAAAAAGAGTTATGTCTCGTTCTATCTTATGCCGGTGTATATGTACCCCGATTTGCTGAAGAATATTTCCCCGGAACTCCGGAAACATATGCAGGGAAAATCCTGTTTCAATTTCAAGAAGGTCGAAAAATCCCTGTTCAATGAGTTAGGTCAACTCACAAAACAGGGATTTGAACGGATGATGAAGGAAGAATATTCTTAGTTCACGCTCATAAAGCCGAAGAGCTTGAACATGCCGCGCATGAATTTGTGTCCGCCATCGGGGTTGAGGTATTGATTGGGACAGGAGCCGGGGATGACAGTAATTCCATTAGCTTTACATACATCCACCGCAGATGGGGATACACTGGTGGTGCTGGCGGCGAGACCGGGCTTGGTGCCCATCATGCAATGCATCCAGACGTGTTTGACGCCCAAGTCTACGCATTGGCTGACGATCTGGTCGGTCACTTTGGGGTTGGCGAGGATGAAGACCGCATCCGGTTTGAGCGGCAGAGAGGCTAGGTCGGGGTAGCAGGCATCGCCTTGGAAAGAAGCGATGCGTGGGTTGACGGCAAAGACTTCGTAGCCTGCATCCTTGAATTTTTGATAGGCAGCATTACATCCGGTTTCGCGCTTGTCTGAAACGCCGACGATAGCGATCCGCTTTTGGGCGAGGAAATCTTGCACTAGATTATCGAGTGTGGGCATTAGACATTCTCCTTGATAATGAAACCTACGCCATGGTGGGCGGCGGGTTTCATCTATAAAAATTATAAGGAGAAAGGTTACGCCTTCAATATGACGAACCTCCCGAAATTGCTGAATTTCTCTTACAAATTTTTTACGATTTGCGGCTATAAATAAGGAAAATCCTTCATCGTTCAGGAGGCAACCCATGACAGATGCTCAACAATTTACTTTTAAAGCAGAAACCAAACAACTGCTGCAGATCCTCATTCATTCCCTGTACAAAGACCGGGAAGTTTTTTTGCGTGAACTGCTCTCGAATGCTTCTGATGCGATCAACCGCCTGCGTTTTGAGATGCTGACCAACCAAAATGTGCTGGATGCTGATGCGGAGTTGAAAATCCATGTGCAGGTGGATAAAGACAACCGCACCATTACCGTGCAAGATACCGGTATTGGCATGACGCAGGATGAGCTGGTGGATCACCTCGGCACGATTGCCCAGTCTAGCGCGCGCAAGTTTTTAGAGGCGGCAAAAGAAAAGAATCAAGATGCTTCCGGCTTGATCGGTCAGTTCGGCGTCGGTTTTTATTCGGTGTTCATGGTGGCGGAGTGGGTGCGGGTCACTTCGCGCTCGTTCCGACCAGACGCCCAAGCCGTGACTTGGTACGCTACGGGCGACGATACCTACCAAGTCAGCCCGGCGGAGATGACCAAACGCGGCACACGTATTGAAATTAAACTGAAAGAGGATGCCGCCGAATTTGCCGAAGACTACCGCCTGAAGAATATCATCCATAAACATTCGGACTACATCGGCTTTCCCATTTATGTGGGCGATGAAGAGAAGCCGGTCAACAAACAGACCTCGCTGTGGCGCACGGCTCGTAATGAGATCACTGCCGAGCAGTACAAGGACTTTTACCGTCAGACCACGCTTGATTTTGAAGACCCGCTGATACACATCCACATGGTGACGGATGCGCCGGTGCAGTTGTATGCGCTTTTATTCTTCCCGGCGAAATCTGAGCGTAATATGTTCTCGCTTCGCAAAGAGGATGGATTGAAGTTGTATTCGCGCAATATTTTGATCGACGAGTACAACAAAGACTTACTGCCGGAATATCTGCGTTTCGTACAAGGCGTCGTGGACTCGGAAGACTTGCCGCTCAACGTTTCGCGTGAGACGGTGCAATCGAGCGGGCTGATGCCGAAGCTCAAGAAGGTGTTGACTAATCAGGTCATCAAAGAGTTGGAGACCCTGGCAAAGAAAGATGCCGAGAAATACGCCGCATTCTGGAGTGAGTTTGGCGTGTATCTCAAGCAGGGCATTGCTGCCAGCCCGGCAGATACGGATACCATTACTCCGTTGCTACGTTTCAAGACCAATACCAATCCTGAAACATGGTCTTCGTTGGATGAATACGTCTCGCGCATGAAAGATGGGCAGAAGGTTATCTATTACATCGTGGGTGAAGACCCCAAGGCAGTGCTGAGAAGTCCACATTTGGATGCGTTCAAGGCGAACGGCACCGAAGTGTTGCTACTCACCGAACCAATGGACTCGTTCATGTTGATGGGCTTACGCAAGTTCAAGGATTATGAGCTGAAAAGCGTCAGCGGAGCCGATGCTGATGGGGCAGAGCTGCCCAAGGCGGAGTCTGAGGCGGAGAAGATTCCAGAAGGTGACTTCAATTCTCTCATCGAGAAATTCAAGCAAGTGCTTGGCGAGCGAGTCACGGATGTGCATGCCAGCAGCCGCTTGGTGTCGTCTGTGGCGCGTTTAGTAGATGCCGATGCGAATTCCAATCCCGAACTTCAACGCGTGTATAAATATTTGGGCAAGGAATATGAAGTGCCGAAGAAGGTGCTTGAGTTGAATCCGTCGCATGCGATGTTGAAGAATTTGCTGGCGAGTGATGGCGAGTTGCAGACCATCATCATTGAACAGGTCTTTGATAGCGCTTTGCTGGTGGAAGGCTTACACCCAGACCCATCGAGCATGGCAGAGCGCGTGCAGCGCATTATGGAAGCGGCTCTTAAGAAAAATTAACCACGAAGAACACAAAGAGCGCCAAGGTTTTTTCTCTGCGTTCTTCGCGCCCTTGGCGGTTTAAAGGGTTAGGGTAGGGCTTAATCAGGTCATCCATTGTGGATGACCTGATTTTTGCGTATAGTCAGTAAATCCCGCCTAAAAAGCTTTTCCTGCCAAATAAATTTTTGATAAACCAAAATATTTTGTATTACACCAAAAATATTGACTTAAAATAAAATATTTGCTACACTGCACTCATTGGAGCCCCAAATGCCACAAATTCCTCAATCCTGCCCTAGCTGCGCTTCCCCGCTCGTCGTCACCCAGCTCACTTGCACCTCGTGTGGCACCGGTGTGGTGGGCAAGTTCGAACTCTCGCCCTTCTTCCGCCTCTCAAACGAAAGTTTGAAGTTCCTCGAGGTTTTCGTACGAAACCGCGGGAACGTCAAAGAGATGGAACGCGAAACCGGCGAGTCGTACTGGACGATCCGCCGTCAATTGGACGAAGTCATCACCGAGATGGGTATCGAAGAAGAACCCAAACCCGATGACAAATCCGCCAGCCGCCAGGAAATTCTCGGCAGGCTGAGCCGCGGCGAGATCAACGTGCAGGAAGCCACCAAACTTCTCTCACAACTCAAAGGAGAATCCTAATGAACGGACAAACAGAACGCCTTATGGTTTTGGATATGCTCGCTGAGGGCAAGATCACTGCCGACGAAGCCGAACAGCTCTTCAAGGCGATGGAAGAAGAACCCCAAGAAACCAATGCGGATGAAACCCCCGCCTCCGACTCAGCCGAATGGGTTCCCGGTCTATCGCATTTATCCAAACTGTCAGGTTTATCGTCTCTCTCTTCGCTCTCTCCCGCCGACCCGGAGAGTCCGCGCAACGCTCGCACCCGTGAATTGCTTGGCGCGCTCAAAGAAGCCGGTATTGACCACGTCACCATGAGTGACCTGCAAGAAATGAAGATCCACAATCTCAGCGCTGACTACGTCCGTGAAATGCGCGGACTGGGCGTGGAGCCCGACGGGATAGGGGAGTGGATACACCTGCGCATTCACGACATCTCCCCGCGCTACGTGCGTGATCTGCGCGATGTGGGCGTCACCGACCTCGATGTGGAAGAACTCGTAGAGTTGTACCTACAAGGTGTCTCCGCCAAGTTTATCGGCGGCTTGCGCGACCTCGGCATCAAAGACCTCGACATTGACGAGATCAAAGAGCTGAACAATCACGACGTTTCACCCAAGTTCATTGCCGAAATGCGCAGCCTCGGCTTCAAGAACCTCGATGTGGATGAACTCATCGAGCTCGCCATTCATGACGTTTCCCCCAAATTTGTTGCTGAAATGCGTGATCTCGGCTTGAAAGACCTTGATATTGATGAACTGGTAGAGCTCGCTACTCATGATGTCTCTCCGCGTTTTGTCGCCGAACTGCGTGAACTTGGCATGAAAGACCTCGATGTAGATGAACTGATCGAATTTGCTAATCATGATGTTTCGCCAAAATTTATCGCCGAATTACGTGCCCTTGGGTTAACAGACTTCGATGCTGATGACCTGATTGAACTCGCCAATCACGATGTGACTCCCGATTTCATCGCCGCCATTCGTGAAGTGGGCCTCAAAGACCTCGGCGCCGACGATTTCATTGAGTTGCGCAATCAGGGTATCACTCCCGGCTACGTCCGCGCGATGGTGGAAGCAGGGTTGAAAGACGTAGATGTCGATCAACTCGAAGAATTAAAGAATCACAACGTCACCCCAAAGTTTGTGCGTGAAGTTTTAGAAATGGGCTTCACGGATGTGGATGTGGATGGACTGGTTGAATTAAGCATTCACCACGTCACCCCGCGCTTCATTCGTGATGTGCGCGAAAAGCTCGGCGAAGACCTCTCCCTCGAACAGATTCTCGATATCCGCTTGCATGGCATCGACGAAGACCTGATGGAAGAGCTACAAGCCGCTGGCGTGAAGATCAAGAAGACTACAAAGATCAAAATCTAATTTTGGCTCCACTATGACTCCCTTCCGGTACAATCACTCATACTGGAAGGGAGTTTTTCTTTTATGAACATACAAGACGCCTATAACGAATGGTCAGATATATACGACTCGAATGTCAACCGCACACGCGATCTGGACGCCGAAGTAACCCGCCTCCTCCTTAACGGACAGCGGTTCCCGTCCATTCTAGAGATCGGCTGCGGGACGGGGAAGAACACCGAGTTTCTTGCGACCATTGGAGAGGCTGTGCTTGCTTTTGATTTCTCCGATGGGATGATCGCCAAAGCCCGCCAGAAGGTGACCGCGAGTCATGTCCGCTTTGAGCAAGCCGATCTCACCCAACCGTGGAATTGCCTCCCTGATTCCTCAGACCTCATTACGTGTAACCTAGTCCTTGAACACATCCAAGACCTGAATCACATCTTCGCCCAAGCTGCGCGGACCTTGCGCAGTGGTGGACAGTTTCTTATTAATGAACTGCATCCCTTCAAGCAATACGGCGGCACCAAAGCTCGCTTCGAGCGCGGCGCGGATATTGTCGAAGTGGATGTTTTTATTCATCACATCTCCGAGTTTATCCACGCTGCCGAAGCGAATGGACTGAAGTTATTGAAATTTGACGAAGTCTGGCATGCCGATGACGAAGGCAAACCGCCCAGGCTGGCTTCGTTTGTGTTTGGGAAGTAACTTAATCATAATAACTTTTGTATCTTGTTTAATAAAAGGAGACGGTCACCTATGGAGTGACCGTCTCCTTTTATTTATCAGAACCCGTTCGCTTTCACGATCTTGCCCAGATAATGAGCACTGGGTTTTACGGTTCTTTGTTGCGTTTTTAGGTCGACGGCGATCAAGCCGAAGGTTTTGCTAAAGCCCATGATCCATTCGTAGTTATCAAAGGCAGACCAATAGAAGTAGCCATCTACACGTATGCCATCTTGAATGCAGGCGTGCAAGCCTTTGAGTGCGCGCTCAATGAACTCTACGCGGCGGGTGTCGTCGCCGGTGCCGATGCCGTTCTCGGTGATGACGATGGGAATGTGCAAGTCTGCGGCAACCTGGCGCACCACACCGCCCAAGGCTTCGGGGTAATACTCGTAGCCCATCTGTGTGCGCTCGGATGTTTCGGGTACAGGCAAAGGTCCATTGGGACCGACCACTTCACGGGTGTAGTTTTGAAGCGCGAAGTAGTCATCGTCTTTGAGAATGGGCAGATACTGCTTGAAGAGCGTCTCCCACATGGATGCGGCTTGCGCCTCGCCCCCCGGCGCGGACTGAATCTCATGCAGAGCCAGAGAGAAGCCTACCTTTATGTTTGGTTTAAGGCGTTTGATCTCAGCACGGGCGAGTTGATGCGCTTTCATCGCCGTTTCAACAAAGTTGCCATTGTTGATGTATGTATACGGAAAGGGATGAATATCCACGCTGGCATCCAAGCCAAAGGCGAGCGCTGCCTGCTGAAGCCAGGAAGAAGAGGCGGGGTTTACATCCTGAACGCCAACGGGAGCATGCTCAGAAGCGGGTTCACGCGTGCCCATGATGAAGGCGAGCAGATCGGGCAAGTTGACTTCGTTGAGGGTGCAGATGTAGGGAATGAGATCGCCGAGTTGTTCAATGACGTATGCCGTGTACTTGGCAAAGCGTTCCGGTGTTTCTGCGCCGGTCCAGCCGCCGAGTTTCATCAGCCAGCGCGGAGAGGTGAAGTGATGCAAGGTGACCATGGGTGTGAGCCCGGCTTCGTGGCAGGCGTTGAGGACATCGCGGTAGTGTGCGATGACGGCGGGGGAGAACATGTCTTTTTCCGGCTCGACCCGTGCCCATTCAATCGAGAAGCGATAGGCTTTGAAGCCCAACTCTGCGAGGAGTTTTATATCTTCGCGGTAGCGGTGATAATGATCGCAAGCATCGCCCGAGGGTTCGCTGACGATGGTGCCGGGGATATGCTCGAGCACCCAAAAATCGGAGTTGACGTTATTGCCTTCCACTTGGTGGGCGGCGGTGGCTGTGCCCCAGAGAAAGCCTTGCGGAAATTGATGTTTGAGTGCCATGCGAGAGTCCTTTTTTAGAAGTTGAATTATGAGGTTAGATTCGGTTTGTTGGTATTGCCCCAGGCTTCCATGGCTTTCAGAATGGGGGCGAGTGTGGTGCCTTTTGACGTTAATGAATATTCCACTTGTGGAGGCACAACCGGATAGACTTTGCGATGAACGATACCATCTTGCTCTAGTTCGCGCAGTTGTTGGGTGAGCATCTTTTGGGTGATCTTGGGAATGGACTTCTTCAATTCGCTAAAGCGTTTTTTATCTTGAAACAAGATCCATAAAATGATGGGCTTCCACTTGCCGCCAATAATAGAAACAGTGGCAGTGACCGGGCAGAAATAAGTTTGATCCATATGCGGTATCCTTTTGGGTACTATGGCACAAAAAAGTGCGTACTTCCTTCTTTGATCTCGTGATTATATAATGCGCCTCGTTGATCGGCAAGTTATTCATGAAATTCAAGGAGAAGAAATGTCTACACTCGAAGAGAATAAAGAAATTGCATTGAGCGTTTCGCGCGCTATTTTGAATGGGAAATGGAATGAGTTGGATACGCTTTTGGATGATAGCTTTACCTACACAGGGGATGGCTTTCACTTCAACAAGAACGAGTATATTGGTTTTATGCAGGATATGAAAGCCGCTTTCGCAGGCTTGGACATGAAGTTCCCGAATATTGTGGCAGAGGGACAATTTGTTTCCATTCGCTTTATTTCTACAGCCGTGAATACTGGTAGTTTTATGGGCGCCCCTGCAAATAAGCGGAACCTTGAAATTCACGGCATTTTTATGCGGAAGATCGAGAACGGTAAAGTGGTACAAGAATGGCAGACTACTGACCTATTGGGTGTGATGCGTCAGATCGGGTTTGGGGCGTTGTTTGGGTATGCGCTCTTTGTAGGGTTGTTCAAAGTAAAACAGAAGCCGCCGGTTCGTAAGTAAGGCTTGATCGTTAAAAAGAGACAGTCACCTTGCTGGTGACTGTCTCTTTTTTGATTATTATGCTGGAAGTGAATCTTCTGTAAACGATTTGGCAGGCGGAGCCGCCCAGAAGAAGCCGAGCATGATGATGCCGCCGACGGGTATGAGCAGACCAAACAACCACCACGGACTGGTGCCGCCATCGCGCAGGCGACGTGCGCCGACTGCCAATAAGGGGAGCAAGGTGGCGATAAGGAAGACACTGCCCAGGGTTTCACTTAGGTAGGTGCATGCCGAGGCGGAGAGAAGGATGAAGAGGGCAAACCACCAAAATTCGGGGCGTGAGGCGCGACCTGTAAAATCAGCATACTTTAGAAAGCAAACGCGGATCGCGTCTTGAAAGGTTTGCGGGTCTTGTTCAGAGAGGGGGGCGTTTGTAGCGTTGGTCATGTGTAGCTCCTTGCCGATGCGATGCATGGCTTCTTTGAAAGTGGATTTCGCCCAATCCCAAAGACTGGACGTGCCGCTATTTTCTATGCCTTCGCCTGCGCCCGCAACTGTGGATTCCCTCAGTTTGAGCACCAGTTCCATGCGTGAGTTGACTTGTTGTTTGGCGTAGATATTTTTTAGATGAAATTCGACGGTACGTTCGGTGATGCGGAGTGTATGCGCGATCAGTTTGTTGCTTTTGCCTTCCAGTAAAAGAGCGAGCACGTCTTGCTCGCGTTTGCTGAGTGAAGGTTGTGGGTTCATACAAAGTTCCTTTCTAAGGGTGCTGTTCTCTAAAGTGAAGCTACGGATTGCTTTCGTGTCGTTTCGGCGGAGATGGCGAACTGCTTTGCCATCATTTAAATCTTATCGCTGCACTGCCATATGCGCGTCTTACTTATATATTCACAGTAATCCCCATCCATGCTGATGCCCACATCAAAGGAGATCGTGAATTCATCTCCATTTGATAGAAGTTCATACTCATACTGAGCCGCCCTGGCAGGTTGGGGTATGGAAGTTAAATAGTTTGGAACAAGTGCATCTAGATCGGATGGATACCTGCCTGTATCTGCCTTGTATTGTTCCAAGGCTTGTATCAATTCCTTTGCTCTTTCCTGCCCTTCTTGGGCTGTGGGTTGATCGAGCATGTTATATAGCTGAGGAGATACCGTAAGAACGCACCCAAGGCATAAACATGCGCTGAGCACAAATGTTGCCAAAACGATAATAGCCTTGTGTGTTTTTTTCATTAGAGAAAGTGTTCCGAAAGATATGAAGAGGTTTGGTGCATTGTCCCGACACTCTTCGGGATGCTTTATTGGGAAGTTTTATAGTAGAAAGGATTACTTGCTTATTTTACACTCCAAAATTGGTCATTTCATCCTCTCACCGGAGGATTTAAAACCTCTCAAGGAAGGATTGCAAACGTGTCTAGAGAGGTTTTAAAAGACTTCTAAATGTTTTTTAAAAGACATT
>JAXLVU010000028.1:0-8945 GCA_046328855.1 Anaerolineales bacterium
CTTCCAGTTACCAAGCCAACCGAGGAATGCGCCCCATGCACTTGCAAAGCCTGTAGGCGGCGCAGGCAGTTCTACGGCGGATGAAAAGTCCACGATGCGGTTATCGAGTTTGTAAACGTAACGGCTGATTTGCACCGAGTCGGTTTCAGCATCCAGAAATGCGCGGACTTTTTCTCGCTCCTGAGCCGTCATCCATTGAGGTAAGTCGGACGTCGCTTTGAAGTCGCAGATCAGGGCGAGGTCTTGCAATTGCTGTTTGTGCTCATCTACCAAAGAATTTTCTTTTGATTCAAAATATTCCACATCGGGGTCAATGTGAACGAGGGGCTTGAGCCACAAGCGGTGAACTACGGTGCGAATGGCGTTCTTTGTACCTGGTGTGGCGAAGTTGTACAAGAGAGTTTCGTTACGATAGTTTTCCCATTCATGCGAAACGTCGGGTCCGATGCGGATGGCATCGCACATACCGAGGGCGGGGAGGATGGGCGTGCCGCAGGTTAGGAAGAAGGAACCTTCTCCCATTGCTTCGCGCATGTAACGCAGACATTCTCTATAAGCGGCTTCACGCGGCATGTCTTTGTAGCGCTTGCCTTTTAACGCACCAGCATAGAGAAAGTCGAGTTTGTAGTAGTCAAAGCCCCAGCGGCGCACCAATTTCATGAGCGCAACCAGCCACGAGATTACGTCGGGATGCGTGGTGTCGAGCGCGTAAAGCTGTTGCCCCCAGTTGAATCCTGCCGAGACGAGCCGCCCCTTTTCATCGCGTAATAGCCAATTCTTGTGTTCACGATAAAGGCGTGATGACTTTGCCACTAATAACGGAGCGAGCCACAACCCGGCGCGTCGCCCGGTGGATTTGATCTTCTCTGCCAATGCCTGCATACCCGATGGAAATTTTTCATTCGCTTCCCAATCGCCAATATCGTTCTGCCAACCATCATCCACTTGCAGCACATCAAAAGGCAGGTTTCCGAGCCCATCAAAAGACTCGTGCAAGATTTTCTCGTCGATAGCTGTGTAGAGGCTATACCAAGAGCACCATACACGCGGAATGTGATTCTTATCTACTCTGCCGAATCGCCCCCCTAATTGATGGACATATTCATCGAAGACGAATTTCTCTTCGCCCATTGCAACGAGCCACTCGACTTCTCCTGCTTCACTTCGCCCTTCGAGTTGGTTGCCCGCCAGAAACACATGCGTGTCTGTAGCAAGCGCGCCAAGCAAAAGAATTTTGCCATCTTCAAGTTCAACAGCGCCCAGCCATGAACCATGCTGATTTTTTTCATTTGCATAAACCGCATCGGTTTGCAATGGATGAAATATGGCGGGTTTTTGCATGGGGAGCGGGGAGGGGTCCGTCCACGCTGTGAGAGACCAAGATTGCCAGCCATGCCGGTAGTACTTTACCGGGGTGGTTGTGAGCTCGATCTTGATTTCGCTTGCTTTGATAATTTTCGGTTCTTTGATTTCTAAAAGAGAGATTTTCATGTTTGAGGTTCCATCAAATTTCGCGCTGATTGTAAAGGAAAATGCGTAACTACGCCAATTTTGCTCCCTTGACGTCTAAAATACCGTAAGGTATATTCTGCGTGTCACTTTCGGAAAAAAAGAATAAATCCTATGTATGAATTCGACAAAACTGATATAAAAATCGTCAATTTGCTTCTAGAAGATGGGCGTATGTCCGCTTCTGAGATGTCGCGCCGGATGGGGGATATTTCGGAACGGGCGGTACGTTACCGTGTGGATCGAATGATCGAAGAAGGTGTCATTCAGATCAGTGCGGTGGTCAACCCAGAGGCGCTCGGATTCAACATTAAAGCCGATGTATGGCTGGAAGTAGAAGCCGACGCGGTTTTGGAAGTTGCCAAGAAAATGGCTTCTTTCGAAAATGTGACGTACGTAGCCTGCGGCATTGGGCAGAATGACATCAGTATTCAGTTGGTTGCGCGTGATACTTCGGAGATTTATTATTTTGTCACCGAGGTGGTGCGCAAGGTTCCAGGGGTGCGCAAGACCACAACTTCGATCGTACCGATCATTCTCAAAGATGTTTACCAGTGGAGAGTGCCAGAGCGCATAGCCAAAGAATTGTCAGAGAACGAAACAGTAACCGCATCCAAGTAATTCTGCTACGCGGCAATTTGCCGCAACCCGATAAAAGGAGCAATCATGTTCGGTTCAAAGACTCAGGCTCTCCAACAGCGCGCACAAAAGGTCGCGCCGCTGGGGGTGAACTCTAATTTTCGTTTTTGGGGAGACGGCATTACTCCCTATGTTGAAAAAGCCAAGGGCGGCTATTTATGGGATGTAGATGGAAAGAAATATATTGACTATCGTATGGCATTTGGTCCGATTATTTTAGGGCATGCCTATGACGAAGTAGACCAAAAAGTTATCGAAGAAATACAAAAAGGCATTTTGTTTGCCATGACCGGCGAACTTGAAATTGCCGTGGCTGAGATGATCGTTGACATGTCCCCAGCTATTGACATGGTGCGCTTGGCTTGTTCAGGGACTGAGGCGACCATGCATGCTATTCGTGTGGCGCGGGCGTATACCGGGCGCGATATTATTCTCAAATTCGAAGGCAACTATCACGGGTTTCACGATCATACATTATGGTCAACCTACGCACCGGTCGAAGCCTACGGCAATCGTCGTAGCCCAATTCCTGTGCCCGCGTCTTCTGGTATTCCCAAGATGATGCGTGAAAATATCATCACGCTGCCTTTCAATGATTTTGAAGGCTTCGAGCGTGTGATGCGTTCGTATGGCGAGCAAATTGCCGCGGTCATTTCTGAGCCGTGTCAGGGCAACTGTGCGGCGATCAATCCGCAAGAGGGCTTTCTGCAACTCATCCGCCAAAAGACAGAAGAGTATGGTTGCGTTTTTATTTTGGATGAAGTGAAGACGGGTTTCCGTATTGCCAATGGGGGGGCACAGGAATACTACCGCCTCAACCCGGACCTCGTGACGTATGCCAAAGCCCTGGGCAACGGTTACCCTGTGGCAGCCTTTGGCGGCAAAAAAGAGATCATGTCCATCATCGGGCATGGAGTGGCGCAAGGCGGCACCTATACCAATAACAAGCCCGGTGTGGCGGGTGCTTATGCAACGCTGAACATGCTCAAATCCAAACCGATTCTCAAAACCATCGAAAAACGCGGACAGCGCCTCATGGATGGACTGAAGGAAATCTTCGAAGAGAATGATATTCCTGCTGTGTTTACGGGCTATCCTGCCATGTTCTCCTTCTCGTTAAACACTGACTCAGTGACTTGTCAACGTGACTGGCAGCAAAGTGACCGCGATTTATATCTCAAGCTGACAGAGAAGGCGATACAAAAAGGTGTAATGCCCGACCTCGATGCGCGTGAGCCGTGGTTCCTGTGTTATGAACACTCCGATGCCGACATTGATGAGACGTTGAATGTCTATGCCGAGATCGTGAAGGAAATAAAGAAATAGTCAAAGGTCAAAAGTCGAAGGTTGTTGACTTTACACCTTTGACTTTTGATATGAGGAAACTTATGTCAAAATTATCTACTCAAGAAATTGTTGATCTCAGCAAGGAATACACCTTCTTCTCTTGGTCAGTGCAGGGACAAGCCAGCCCGATCCCGGTGGAACGAGCCGAAGGGATTTACTTTTGGGATACAGATGGAAAACGTTATATTGATTTTTCATCCCAATTGATGAACACTAACATTGGGCATCAGCACCCCAAGGTGGTGAAAGCCATTCAAGATCAGGCGGCGAAACTTTGCTTTGTACACCCGGGCAATACGACGGATGTCCGTGCTTTGTTGGGCAAGAAACTTTCAGAAGTAACCCCTGGCAATTTGAAGAAAACCTTCTTCTCCCTCGGTGGCGCGGAAGCGAACGAGAATGCCATCAAGATGGCGCGTTTCTACACGGGGCGGCACAAAATCTTGGCTCAATACCGTTCTTATCATGGCGCGACTCACGGCTCGATTGCCCTGACCGGCGACTATCGCCGTCTCGCCGTGGAGCCGACCATGCCGGGTGGCGTGCATTTTATGAACCCGCATTGCTATCGCTGTCCGTTCGGGCAGAAGAAAGAATCCTGCAAGCGTGAGTGTATTTCACATTTGGAAGAAGTCATCAAGTATGAAGGTCCCGATAAGATCGCGGCGATCATCATGGAAGGAGTGGTTGGCTCGAACGGTATCATCGTCCCGCCGGATGATTACTGGCCACGCGTCCGCGAGATTTGCGACAAATACGGCATCCTTCTGATTTCCGATGAAGTCATGAGCGGATGGGGACGCACCGGCGAATGGTTCGCTGTGGATAATTGGAAGGTTACACCAGACATTATCACAACTGCCAAAGGCATCACAAGTGGATACGCTCCGCTTGGAGCTGTGATCGTTTCAGACAGCATTGCCGAATTCTTTGAGGACAAATATCTTTATGCCGGTCTGACCTATAACGGTCACGCACTTTCGTGCGCAGCCGCACTTGCCACCATTGAAGTTTATGACGATGACAACCTGATCGAGAATGCCCGTACAATGGGTAAATATCTTGGCGGACGGCTCGAAGATATCAAGTCTCGCCATGTTTCAGTGGGCGATGTGCGTTACATCGGCTTGTTCACTACCATTGAATTGGTCGCCAACCGCGAAACAAAAGAGATCATGTCACCTTCTGTCATGGCGGAAGTTGGCAAGACCCTGCGGGCAAACGGTCTTTTCACTTTCATCATGGCGAATAACATGGGCAGTATGCTCTTCGTTGTGCCGCCGTTGTGTATCACCAAAGAACAGCTGGATGAAGGGCTTGCCATCGTTGAGAAGGCATTGGAAGTTGCGGATAAGAATACAAAGTAAATGGTAATTGGAGATTGGTAATTACCACTTACTAATCTCCAATTACTAATCTGGAGAAATCATGGAAATCCTAAATTACATCAATGGCGAATGGGTAAAACCCAGCGTAAAAGATTATTTCGACGTGATCAACCCGGCTACTGGGCTGGTGATCGCAAAGACTCCGCTCGGCACAAAGGCGGATGTGGAAGCAGCGGCGAGAGCGGCGAGTGAGGCGTTCGTCTCGTGGCGCAGAACACCGGTCAACGACCGTGTGCAGTATCTGTTCAAACTCCGTAATTTGATGCGTGAGAACGGCGATGAAATTGCCAAACTCATTACGGATGAATGCGGCAAGACCTTTGAAGAAGCCAAAGCCGAAATGGTGCGTGCTTACGAGAATGTCGAAGTTGCCTGCGGCATGCCGCACATGAGCAAAGGTGAATTTGTCGAAGACATCGCTCCCGGCATCGATGAGATCATGATCCGTCAGCCGGTGGGGGTGTGTGCCACCATCGCACCATTCAACTTCCCCGGCATGATTCCTTTCTGGTATCTGCCGTATGCACTTGCGGCGGGCAACACCTACATCGTCAAGCCGTCTGAAAAAGTGCCGATGACGATGCAATTCATTTTCAAGCTCATCGAGCAGGTTGGTTTCCCCAAGGGCGTGGTCAACATGGTCAACGGCGCGAAGGATACCGTGGATGCGATTCTTGAACATCCCACCATTCGTGCGATCACCTTCGTCGGTTCGACCAACGTGGCGAAATATATTTATGCCACCGCCGCTTCGCATGGCAAGCGTGTGCAAGCCCAAGGCGGAGCGAAGAATCCCGTCATCATTTTGCCAGATGCCGATATGGAAATGGCGACGAAGATAGTCGCCGACTCAGCCTTCGGGTGTGCGGGTCAGCGCTGCCTGGCAGTTTCTCTCGCTGTGACCGTAGGTGAATCAAAGAACGAATTCACCGAGTTGATCTGTGATGCGGCATCATCTCGTACTGTCGGCTACGGCATGGACTCTGGCGTGCAAATGGGACCCGTTATTAACACAGCGTCACAACAACGCGTGGAGCAATTGATCGCTCTCGGTGCAAAGGAAGGCGCGGGCGTTCCGGTGGATGGACGCGGGACGAAGGTGAAAGGCTACGAGGGTGGATCCTTTGTCAGACCGACGATCCTCTCTGACGTTAAAGCAGGAAGCGAAATCGCTCGCACAGAAATCTTCGGCCCGGTGCTCAGTCTCATGCATGTCAATACCATCGACGATGCCATCCAGTTGGTCAATAGCGGGCAGTATGGCAATCAAGCCAGTTTGTTCACCACCAGTGGCAATGCAGCCCGCCGCTTCCGTTACGAAGCGGATGCGGGTAATATCGGCATCAACATTGGCGTAGCGGCGCCGATGGCGTTTTTCCCCTTCAGTGGTTGGAAAGATTCATTCTTTGGCGATATGCATGGTCAAGGCATGGATGCAGTGGAATTCTTTACCCAAAAGAAGATCGTAGTGGAACGCTGGCCCAAGGAATGGACGAGAAAGTTCTAGTTTCCCGAAAATATGGGAGAGGAGAAATATGCATAAGAATCGCTTCGCATCTATGTTTTTGGTGTTCGCACTCGTAAGTGGAATGCTTGCGGCGTGCGCGCCCTCGGCTCCGGTTGTGACTTCCAAAGAATTGAATCTGTATGCGTTCTCAGAATATGTTCCCGCAGACCTGCTCTCTTCTTTTGAAAAGGAAACAGGCATAAAGGTTAATTACGAAACATATTCATCCAATGAAGAGATGCTTGCCGGGCTGGATGCGAACCCGGATAAATATGACTTGCTGATTCCGAGCGATTACACGGTTGAAGGGCTTATCCAGAAAAAAGCGCTTCGTCCTCTCGACTTGAAGTTGATCCCAAACTATAGCAATATCGACCCTGCATTTCTTTCTCCCTATTTTGACCCCGGTGGCGATACGGGTGGACGACGCCCGTATGCCACTGATAATGATAAATACAGCCTGCCCTATCAATGGGGCACAACGGGCATTGCCTATGACACAACCAAGGTCGACCAGCCGATCACAAAGTGGGAGGATTTATGGCGCCCCGAACTTGCCGGGCACATTGTGGTCTTGGATGATGCGCGCGAATTGATGGGCGCTGCACTGCTTTCACTTGGTTATGATAAGAATACAACCGACCCCAAACGGCTGGAAGAGGCGAGAGATAAGCTTAAGAAGCTTGCTCCGGGTATTCTTGCTTATGATTCAGATGCGCCTGAAAAATATTTGATTTCTGGCGAAGCCTGGGTGGGTGTGGTGTTCAATGGAAATGCCGCGCTGGCAATGCGCCAGAATCAGAATATTCAATATGTTTTCCCCGAAGAAGGCGCGACCATTTGGTTCGATAACTTTGTCATTCCAGTAAATGCCCTCCACGCGGATGCTGCGGAGGCGTTTATCAATTTTTCACTTGCGCCGGAAAACAGCGCCTTAATCACACGTGATTTTCCCTATTCCAGCCCCAATACGGCTGTACTTGATTATTTAGCGAAGAACGATGCGTCGCTTTACGAACAATATCGCTCAAACAATGCATCCAACCCGCCGCCCGATGCGCTGGCAAATGCCCGTCTGGCAAAGAACCTCAGTGCTGATGCATCCGATCTTTACACACAATTCTGGTCTGAAGTAAAAAACACGAAATAGGAGCCTGACATGACTGTCGAAGTAAATCCTCCAGCCAGTGGTTCGGAAATTGTAGTTAAGGTCATCAAGCGCAAGATCACACTCTTGCCGCTGGTGATGATCCTGTTTTTTACCGTTAGCGGTGGTGCCTACGGACTTGAAGATCTTGTCGGCTCGTCTGGCCCGGGCATGGCGATCCTGCTAATCATCGTGACGCCGCTCATTTGGAGTCTGCCAACCGCGCTCATGGTGGCAGAAATGTCCACCGCCTTGCCGGTACAGGGCGGGTATTACGCTTGGGCAAAAGTTGCGCTTGGTCCGTTCTGGGCATTTTCAGAAGGCTGGCTTAGCTGGATGACATCCTGGGTGGATATGGCGATTTACCCTGTATTGTTTGCTGATTATCTTTCTGCGTTGCTGGTGCAGCAATTCAATATTCATATCATCGAGGAAAATGCCCTTGTTCACTGGGGTGTGACTTTAGTTGTGATCTGGGTTTTTGCCTACCTCAATATTCGCGGCGCAAAAAGCATTGGTGACTCATCGAACCTGTTTGGCTTGTTTATTCTGGCTCCGTTTCTTGTCATGTCAGTGATCGGAATTGTGAAGCTGATTCTTCATCCAGTGGCGATCTGGGAGCCGTTCGTCCCGCCGGATTCAAATATTTTAGGCGCATTTGGCATTGGTATGTTTGTTGTGATGTGGAACTACCTTGGCTGGGATAACACATCCACAGTTAGTGCAGAAGTGGATAACCCACGGCGTAATTTTCCGCGTGCATTGGCGATTACCATTCCGCTGGTTACGCTTGCATATTTGCTCCCAGTGGTTGCAGGTTTAGGCTCTTCGCCTGATTGGGCTGGTTGGACGGCGGGGTACTTCCCGGAAGTGGCGGCAAATATCGGCGGGAAATGGCTTGGAGCCTGGCTGGCAATTGGCGGTTTGGTCAGCGCCGTGGGTTTGTTCAGTGCCATCATGCTTTCCATTTCGCGTCTGCCCTTTGTTATGGCAGAGGATGGTTATTTACCCAAGGCAATTACAAAAATTCACCCCACGTTTGATACTCCTTGGGTCTCCATTGTGGTTTGTGCTGCAATTTATTCGATCTTTACCTTGAGCGCATTCTCCAGCCTCGTGGTTGTTGATGTGATTTTGTATTCAGTAGCGTTGACATTGGAATTCGCCTCTTTGATCGCGCTGCGCATCAAGGCTCCCAATATGAAACGCCCATTCAAAGTGCCGGGTGGTTGGCTGGGAATATTCTTGATCTGTGTTTTCCCGGCAGGCGTGTTGGCTCTTGCAGTGGTTAGCACGATTCAAGAAGAAGGTATCAGCGCGCTGTATATGTCTATTGGCGCGATCGCCCTGACGCCGGTGATGTATGTGATATTGAGGAAATTTGTAAAGAAAGACCAGCCGGATGTTG
>JAXLVU010000029.1:0-7544 GCA_046328855.1 Anaerolineales bacterium
TGCTCGACCCGCTCGGTGGCGAGTTCGCGGTAACGTGCCTGCATTTCTTGAATATACGAGGTCATCAAGGTCATTAAGTCGAAGGAGAGATAGGGGCGAGTCTCCAGCATGGAGCGCAGGAACAGGCTCGGGATGGCAAGAGCCGTGCTGTCTTCCAAGGTTTGAGCGGATGCTGGGTAGGCGGCTCCATCGGTGCGAACAGCTCCCAATGCTCCAAACATCTGCCACGGGTAGATCGTCCGCAGGTTCACTTGCTGCCCGTTCGGGTTCGATTGCATCAATTTGATTTGCCCACTGATGAGAATATAAAGATAGTTGGCTTCATCCCCCTGCATAAAGAAGAAACTTCCTTCTTCTACAGAGCGGGTAATGCTGTTTTTGAGAATCAAATTCAAGTCGTCATCGGTGGCGTGTTGAAAAACGACAACTTGCCTGAGATCGTTGAGCGAAATCTCCATAAAGTCATTTTACACCCCAATCCGATGACATTTATCGACTTGACGACAGGGCAGGAGATGGCTTATATTTTGCCTATCCCTACCCCCCTGGGGGGGGTAAGAGTAACTCAACGGACTGTATCTGGAAACTAGAGGTATCTATGGAAAACGAAGCGACACTTAGACGATTAAAGACAGTAGAAGGACACCTACGCGGTGTGATCCGCATGGTGGAGGAGGATTCTTATTGCATCGATGTCATCCGTCAGATACAGGCGATAGAAGCTGCCTTGAATAAGGTCAGTTCGAAGATTCTTGAAGACCATCTGAATTCTTGTGTCATTACTGCCATTCAAGGTAATGACAAAAAAGAACGCGAACGAGTCTTGAAAGAAATTACTGAAGTGTTTGAAATGTCTACGAAGGTTTAATTTTATTTTTGGAGGTTGTTTTACATGATTAAGAAAATTTTACCGGTGTTGTTCACCCTGCTTTTAGCGGCTTGCACAAGTGGACAGGCTGCTACGAAGATCACAGTCACCGTGAAGGAATTTGCTTTTGATCCGAACGTTATTACTGTGACGGCTGGTCAACCTGTTGAATTGACTTTTATCAACGAAGGCGCTGTGGAGCATGACTTTGCGGTGGAGGTCATTCCTGTTACAGATGTTTCAACTTCTGGCGGTGGAGATCATCATATGTCTGGCGATCATTCTAACTATGCGTTGCACACATCCACCCCGGCGGGTGAAACCAGTACACTTACCTTTACCCCCACAGACCCTGGTACGTATAAAATTATTTGCTCTGTTTCCGGTCATCTCGATGCTGGTATGACCGGCGAGTTAATTGTCAAATAAATACAACCAAATTCAAGGAGAAACAAACCATGACTACCGTAACCTATAACGTTCCCGCCATCCATTGCGGACATTGCACCCACACCATCGAAATGGAAGTTGGTGAATTGAAGGGTGTTCAGTCTGTGAAGGCTGAAGAAGCCACCAAGAAGGTGGTTATCACTTTCGATGCCCCCGCTTCGGAAGACACGATCAAAGCACTCTTGGCAGAGATCAACTATCCTGCCGAAGGTTTGCTCACTTTGTAATGTGCAGACCTGACAGGTTTTTAAAAACCTGTCAGGTCTTTTCAAAGAAGGATTTGAATGACCGAAACAAAGCAACTCACACTTCCCATTACCGGCATGACCTGCGCTAACTGCGTCGCCACCGTGGAGCGCAATTTGAAGAAGCTCGACGGCGTACAAAGCGCGGTAGTAAATCTTTCCTCCGAACGCGCAACTGTGGATTTTGACGCCTCCAAACTCGGGTTGACCGATTTCATCGCCCGCATCGACCGCGCCGGGTACGGGGTCGCCACTGGTGAAGCGGATCTTGTCATCAAGCGTATGGCAGATGACAATGATGCCCGACGGCTTGAACAGGCGTTATTGAAATTGGATGGTGTCTTAAAGTCGCATGTGTCATTTACTTTGGAAAAAGCTCGTGTGGTGTATGTACCAACGATTATCTCTCAGGTAGAACTGCGTACTGCGGTTCGTAAAGCTGGGTTTGAAGCGATTGAACTTGGGGCTGACGCCGAAGATGCCGAAGCACTTGCGCGTGAACGTGAGATCAACGAACAGCGTCGTCTGCTCATTATTGGTTTGATATTTACAGTCCCGCTCTTTGTGTTTTCAATGGCTCGGGATTTTGGTCTGATAAAAGGGTTATGGCTGCACGATTCATTGGTGCATTTCGTGATGTTCCTGTTTGCTGCACCTGTGCAATTCTATGTTGGTTGGCAGTATTATGTAGGCGCATACAAAGCGCTGCGTAACAAATCTGCAAATATGGATGTATTAATTGTGATGGGGTCATCCGCTGCCTTTCTTTATTCGCTGCCGATCACATTTGGATTTCTAACAGGACACGTATATTTTGAAACAGCTGCGGTCATCATCACGCTGATCAGGCTTGGAAAGTTTCTTGAAGCCCGTGCCAAGGGACGTACCTCTGAAGCCATCAAGAAAATGATGGGACTGCGTGCTAAAGCGGCGCGTGTCATCCGAGATAATGTTGAAATTGAAGTGCTTGTAGATGATGTGCGCGTGGGCGATGTGGTGATCGTCAAGTCGGGTGAGAAAATTCCGGTGGATGGCGTTGTGATCGAAGGTCGCAGTGCCGTTGACGAATCCATGCTGACGGGCGAGTCTCTGCCGGTTCAGAAAATGCCTGGCGACCCGGTCATCGGTGCGACGCTTAACAAACTCGGCATGCTCAAATTCGAAGCCACCAAAGTTGGGAAAGAAACCGCCCTGGCGCAGATCATCAAACTCGTCGAAGATGCGCAAGGCAGCAAGGCTCCCATTCAGAAAATGGCGGATCAAGTCTCCGCCGTGTTTGTCCCTGCGGTGATAGCCATTGCCACGCTGACGTTTTTCGGTTGGTACTTCTTCGGTCCGACCTTACCCGTCAATACCGATATAGATAATTTCACCCGCGCTCTCATTCATATGGTGGCAGTGTTAGTCATTGCCTGTCCGTGTGCGATGGGACTTGCAACTCCAACCGCCATTATGGTGGGAACAGGCAAAGGTGCCGAAGCAGGCATTTTGTTTAGAAATAGCGAAGCGCTCGAACGTGCTGGCAAAGTTAGCGTGGTTGTGCTGGATAAAACCGGAACGATCACGAAAGGTCAGCCAGCGGTTACGGACATAATCACCAATCACCAATTACCAAGTACTAATGACGAACTTCTCCGTCTCGCTGCCTCTGTTGAAAAAGGTTCTGAACATCCTCTTGGGGAAGCGATTTGGGCGGAAGCTACTATACGTGGACTGAGCTTGGTCGAACCGGCTGGGTTTAAGGCAGAGATTGGGCATGGCGTTCAAGCCGAGGTCGAAGGAAGAAGCGTGATGGTCGGGAATAAGAGAATGTTCGAAGCGAGAGGAATCTCTTTGGGTAGTCTCGAATCTGAAGTGACGCGTCTCCAATCTGAAGCCAAGACGGCGATGCTTGTTGCGGTGGATAATGTTGCGGCGGGAGTTATCGCTGTGGCAGATACTATCAAAGATAGCTCGAAGGATGCCATCGTTGACTTACATAAGATGGGTTTGAAAGTAGCGATGATCACCGGCGATAACCAAAAGACCGCCGAAGCCATCGCAAAACAAGTTGGTGTCGATACAGTTCTTGCCGAAGTTCTTCCTGAAGGAAAATCTGCTGAGGTCAAGAAACTTCAATCGAACACGTCAATCGTTGCGATGGTGGGGGATGGTGTCAATGATGCCCCTGCTCTCGCACAAGCTGATGTCGGTTTGGCGATTGGCACTGGAACCGATGTTGCTATGGCGGCTGCGCCGGTGACCTTGATGAGCGGCGACCTGCGGGGCGTATCACGTGCCATCAGTTTATCTCGCAAAACCGTCGCGACCATCAAACAGAATCTATTCTGGGCGTTTATCTACAACGTCATCCTCATCCCTGCTGCCATCCTTGGATTTATGAACCCGATGCTTGCCGCTGGTGCCATGGCATTCAGCAGTGTCTTTGTGGTAACGAACAGTTTGCGGTTGCGAGGTGTGAAGATATAAAACTGAGGTGACGGGGCGGCTATATCGCCATCGCTGGCTAATTTATATAGGTACTTTATCAAGGCATGTGGAGCATAAATGGGCAACCCATTTCTACTTCACATGCCTACTTATTTAAAGATTTTGTTTGTTTTCATTTTGACCCCTTTCCGTTATACTCGCGCCCATGCCCAAGTATTACACACCTGTAGAAGCGAACAATTTGCTAGAAATCGTCCGACCGATGGTAGGTGATTTGATGCAGATCGGGGAGCGAGTCCGTGCGCGTGGACCTGAAATCTGGGCGATGGTAGAAAAATCTGCGGGGAATGGCGGGAATCCCGAACTGAGCAAGATGCTGCCCGATTTTGACCGTCTCGATGCGATCCTGCATCGCCTTCAGGATATGGAGATCGAAGTCAAAGACCTTGCTTCAGGGTTGATCGATTTTCCAGCGTTACGAGATGGCACGGTGGTGTACCTGTGTTGGAAATATGGAGAGGGGAATATCCAGTTTTGGCACGAGATCGAGGCGGGGTTTGCGGGGCGTCAACCGATTGATTGGGAATAATCCGAACACTAAAAATTCATTGTATCCCGGAGAGAAGAGATGAGTGCATCCACAATTGGACGTTATGAGATCGAATCTGAATTAGCCACGGGGGGTATGGGGGTTATTATCCTTGCGAAGGACCCATACATTCAGAGACAGGTCGTTGTCAAAGTGTTGATGTATAGCCGCACGTTGGATACGGTCTACCGCGATTTTTTTCAGAACGAAGCGGAGGTCATTGCCGCGTTGGAACACCCTTCCATTGTGCCTATTTATGATTTTGGCTGGCATGGACAACAACCCTATATTGTGATGCGCTATATGGCGGGCGGAAGTTTACAAGATCACCTCGATAAGGGTGAGATCAAACTAACCGAAATGGCGCATATTTTTAAGCGTGTGGCAGATGCTCTCGATGCCGCTCATACAAAATCGATTATCCATCGCGATATCAAACCATCCAATATTTTGTTCGATGCTTCAGGCGAAGCGTTTCTCTCTGACTTTGGCATTGCAACCTCCAAGTCTATTAAGGATGATGATGGCGAATGGTTGGTGGGTACGCCTGCATATATGAGCCCCGAGCAAGCCAAGGGTGGGCATGTGGATGGACGTTCGGATGTCTACTCATTAGGTGTGACGTTGTATCGCCTTCTAACTGGACAATTGCCATTCTCAAGTGACTCGGCGACCAGCCTGATCAATTCTCATGCCGAACTGCCAATCCCTGATATTCGCAGTGTGAAATCAAATATTCCCGCTGTATGGCAGGAAGTGGTTTCGAAAGCCATGGCAAAAGACCCCAAGGACCGTTACTCTACTGCTGGCGATTTTGCCCGTGATGTTAATGAAGTCGTTTCAGGGAAATGGTTCTTGAGAAAACTGTAGGAAATTTTATTACCAGCGCATCTACAAGAAAATAAAGTGTTCCTTCTTTTATAAGAGCCTGTCAAGGCTCTATATCGCTTCATGCTAGGAGAAAAATGAAAAAAGGTGTTTGGTATGGCATCGCAGCCTACGCGATGTGGGGGTTCTTTCCAATCTATTGGAAGTTGCTCCATGATATTCCCGCTCTGCAATTGCTTGGGCATCGTATTTCCTGGTCGTTCCTGCTCTTATTCGCATTTATTTTCATCACCAAACAATGGGACGAATTCCGTGCGGTTGCATTCAATCGCAAGACTCTTGGCATCTACGCCATAGCAGGTGTTTTGCTTTCTATAAACTGGCTGATCTACGTGTGGGGCGTGAACGCTGGCTTTATTGTTGAAACCAGCCTTGGCTATTTTATTAATCCACTGTTGAGCGTGCTTTTCGGCGTGATCTTCTTGCGAGAAAAATTACGTCCCATGCAATGGCTGCCGGTTGTGATCGCTGCCATCGGTGTGACTTATCTCACCATCACCTACGGACGCCTGCCTTGGATCGCGCTCTCATTGGCGGTCAGCTTTGGCTTGTATGGCTTGGTCAAGAAACTTTCACCGCTCGGCTCGGTCTTTGGCTTGACTCTCGAAACAGGTATCGTCTTTCCTGTTGCCTTGATCTATCTCATTTTTGTTCAAGCAAATGGCACCGCAGGTTTCTTGCATGACGGCGCCCTTGTCGATATTCTTTTGATCGGCGGCGGTATAGTCACCACTATTCCGCTTTTGATGTTCGCCTCTGCGGCAAAAGAGATTCCGCTCAATATGGTGGGGGTGTTGCAATATTTTGCCCCGACCATTCAATTTCTCATCGGCGTTTTTGTTTACAAAGAACCCTTCGATCATACCCGCCTGATCGGCTTTGGTATTGTTTGGTTGGCGTTGATTATCTTCGGGCTAGAGAACATCATCGCCCATCGTAACCCTCCTCAAGCCATCCCTGAATTGGGCGATTAAGCATGAAACTCCTTTTTATCGGCGGCACGGGGCTGATCAGTTCGGCATGTTCTGAACTCGCCATCGAACATGGACACGAACTATTTCTTTTGAATCGCTCCGTTTCCACGCTTTACCCGCCGCCGAAAGGAGCCACTGTTCTACAAGCAGATGTCTATGCTGACACAGCGCATCTTTCTGCGCTCTTGGCGAATCAGCGTTTCGACGCCGTCGTGGACTTTATTGCTTTTCACCCCTACGACATTCAACGTGATCTAACGTTATTCCGTGATAAGACAGATCAATTTGTGTTCATCTCTTCTGCCAGCGCTTATCAAAAGCCTGTGCGTTCATACCCCATCACCGAAGAGACTCCGCTCGAGAATCCGTTCTGGGAGTATTCGCGCAATAAGATCGCCGCTGAACAACTCCTGATGGATGAATATCGCAAGAACGGATTTCCGGTTACCATCGTCCGCCCATCGCATACGTACGGACCTTCGCAAATTCCATTTAGTTATGGCAGTTGGCGCCACCCATGGACCTTGATCCACCGCATGAAGCAAGGTCAACCCGTGATTATGCCCGGTGATGGAACCTCTCTGTGGGTGTTGACATGGAACGCAGATTTTGCCAAAGGGTTTCTTGGTTTATTAGGAAACAAGAATGCGATTGGTGAAGCCTTTCATATTACGTCAGACGAAGTTCTCAGCTGGGAACAAATTTATTTTGAAATTGCTCAAGCCCTAGGCGTGGACCCGAACGTGGTTCACATCCCCTCAGATTACATTGCCCGCTTCGATCCTGATGCCATTGGGACGTTGATCGGCGATAAATCCAACAGCGTGATCTTTGATAACAGCAAGATCAAACGCTTTGTGTCAGACTATGCATGCGAAGTGAAATGGAAGGATGGGCTTCAACGTTCGTTAGCTTGGTTTGAAGCACACCCCGAATTTCAAAGTATCGACGATGACGCCCTGCGCCAATGGGATCAGATCCTTCAAGCCTATACTCGTTAAATCTACAAAGCGTTTAGGGGAGTTGAAGGATATGTCATTCGGTCATAAATCGGATGACTTTTATTCTAATAAATATGGTCTGAATTCGTTATAATTTTG
>JAXLVU010000003.1:0-425384 GCA_046328855.1 Anaerolineales bacterium
TCTGGATTTTTGCGCAATGCCCACAGGATCATGCGAGAAAAATTATCGGGTAGGTTGTGGTTGAAGGTTGCAGGGGCAGGTGGCGTGACATCTAGATGCGTCTTGCGAATGGCATCACTGGTTTTTGGGGCGGCTTTGCCGTTGATCCAGAATGTGGTTGTTAATTCATAAAGGATAACGGCGAGTGAATAAATATCGGCGGCAGGAGTTAGTTTTTCTTCCCTTAATTGTTCAGGAGATTTGTAAAAGGCTTGATATTTGCTGAACTTGACCACTGCCTTGGTGTTGGCGGGTTTGGCGCCTGCCAACCCGCAGAGAATGACTTCGCCGCGTTTGTTGATGCGAATGAATTCTGGCGCAAGGTGTAGGTGTAAAAGATTCTGTTTATGAAGCGCTTCGAGCCCGGCGCAGGCTGATTTTGTGATGAACAAGATTTCATTTGCGCCGAGCCTGCCTTTGCCGCGCAGGTCTTTTAGGGAAGGACCATCCACCCAATCTTCTAGCAGAAATGCTTGGTCGGGAGTTTTTTGTAACCCCAGATGTTTGTTGAGATTGGGATGATGCAAGGTTTGCAGGCGGACGTTGTTCGATTCAAGCTCTTTAAGCGTTTCCGGGTCGTCTGCAATCGCCTTGGAGAGAATCGTAAGCGCAACGGATTTTCCGTTGCGCTCGTCGATGGCGCGATACAGATCGCCAAAAGGAGTTAATGTTACGAACTCTTCAATTCGATACTGGTTTAACAGGGTTTTGATCGTAACAGAAGAGGCTGACATTGGAATGCGTTATGCTCTTGTGTGGTTACAGTGCCCACGCCAGCATCAAACCAAAAATCGAAATAATCAGTCCGATGTGGAGAAAGAGGTTTGTAGTGACGATCAATGAGCCGGGAAGAACGAATTGTAGGATCAGGTTGAGAATGATCAATAGCAAACCAATAATGGGGATTAATCCTTTGCGATGGGCAAGGTAGTTGGAAAGATCGTCTAGTAATTTTGAGATCATGCTTCCTCCGGATCTATGTCTTCTAAAGTGGGTATGTTGCTGTTGGGCTTAATCTTCCACGGCGCAAATTGCGCTAAAAGCCTGCCTGGAATGCTGCCATGAATAATGACACCGCCGCGCTCGTGTTCTACACGTTCCACTTGCCCTAACTCATGGAACAAGGAAATGAGAGAACCTTCTTTATACGGCAAACGCACGCCAATTGGCTCAAAGGCTTCAAATAGTTCTTCCTGTACCAACATGAGCAGGTTATCAATGCCAGTACCCTTTAATGCAGAGATGGCTACAGATTTTGGGAAGTTCTCCAAAACACGTTCTGCATTTCCGGGGTCTTTCAATTGATCCATTTTGTTCAATGCAGTGATCATGGGAATATGATCGGCATCGATCTCTTTCAAGGTTTCGAGCACGGCTTGATATTGCCCAAGAGCGTTGGGATGAGAAATATCCACGATGTGCAGGAGTAGGTCTGCTTCGGCGATTTCTTCGAGGGTGGCGTGAAAGGCAACGACTAGCGCAGTTGGGAGTTTTTGGATGAAGCCCACTGTGTCGGTGAACAGAACCGTATTTTCACCGGAGACTTGAACCCGGCGTGTTGTGGGGTCGAGGGTGGCGAACAACTGGTCTGCCACGTATACGTCTGCTTTAGCGAGGCGATTTAACAGCGTGGATTTTCCTGCGTTGGTGTATCCCACCAAGGCGACGGTGGGGATGCGGGTACGTCGTCGTTGAGCGCGATAACGTGTGCGATGCTCTTCCACCTTTTCCAATTCTTTTTTGATATGAGTGATGCGTCTACGAATAGCACGGCGATCTACCTCGAGCTGTGTTTCACCAGGACCGCGCAAACCTACGCCACCTGTGGAACCAGAGCGCCCGCCACCACCGCCTGCTTGGCGTTCGAGATGTGTCCATGCGCGAGTGAGGCGCGGCAGGTTGTATTCGTATTGAGCAAGTTCTACCTGCAACATGCCTTCTTTGGTGTGTGCATGTTGTGCAAAGATATCGAGGATTAATGCGGTTCGGTCAATGACGCGGATGCTTTTGCCAAGTGCTTTTTCCAATTCACGTTGGTGACGCGGCAGGAGTTCATCATCGAAGATGACGACTTCACACAATGTTTCTTCGGCAAGCGCTTTAAGTTCTTCCACCTTACCGGGACCGATATACGTCTCGACATGCGGGCGGTTGAGTTTTTGAGTCAATTCACCGACCACATCTACGCCGGCGGTATCTGCCAGCAAGGCGAGTTCGGCAAGTGAGTCTTCGAGAGAAAGGATGGAATGATTATCGTGCAGGTCCGCGCCCACTAAAAAGGCGCGTTCACGCGGAGGGGTTGTCGGTTGAGGGATTTTCTTTGCCACTTGATTCCGTTTCTGTCTTTTGCGTTTCGTTATTTCCAAAAAATTTGAGCATTACCGGGTTACTCGGTTCTGTACGGGTTGGGAGCAGGATGTGAAAGATAGAACCTGGTAATTTTACTTCGTCGTATCCTGTGGATTCAACCCAGATCGTGCCGCCATGTGCTTCAATAATGCCGCGGGTGATGGATAGACCGAGACCGGGTCCTCCGCCTTTGAACTTGGTCTTCCCACTCGAGTGCAGGTCCGTCCGCCCGAGTTGACCGAACTTATCAAAGATCAACGACTGATTCTCAGGAGAGATTCCAATGCCTGTATCTTTGACGGTGATTTCAATAAAACCAGGCAATAAACGTCCATCAATCGTGATGATGCCTTCGTCTGGTGTGTACTTGATAGCGTTGGAGACGACATTTTGCAATGCTTGATACAGACGTTCCGAGTCGCCATAGATCATCAACTCGCTGCCGTTGAAGTCATAGACATTCAAGGTTTGTCTGCGTTCTGCGATGGGTTTCTTGAACTCATTGCGAACCAGATTCAGCAAGTGACTGGTCCACATAGGCTGGATGTTGAGAGTGAGTAGCTGATTATCGATCAGTGAGACATCGATCATATCGTCGATGATGTCACGCAAACGTTGAATGCCAGTATTGACTCCGCTTAGGTAGTTTTTCATCACTGCCTGCTCAGAGTTTTGCACTAAGTCCACCATCATGGAGGCATACCCTTCAATAAGGGTAAGCGGAGTCTTTAACTCATGGGCTGCCACTGAAATAAACTTGGATTTGTTCTGGTCGAGATTTTGTAATTTCTCTTGAACCGACCCGAGTTCCTTCGAAATATGTGCCACACGGGTTTCCATCTCGTAGCGGATGACAATGCCAAGGCTGTGTGCCAGAATCGGAATGACCGCCGCCAAAAGTTCCAACGCATCTTTGTCTTCCAAGTGATCGCCCGCAATATCGATAGTGAGCGAGAGCATACGGTCAAGCACAAAGGAGACGTGGTAATCTGCCTGTTCGAGGTTGGTTTGTGTGGGAGAATGCCCCCAATCGAACAAGATGGGGTCTAACCAAGCGGTATCGCCAGTGACAATGGTCTGTTCGAGGAGGGTATAGAACCGTTGCAGTTGCTCTTCAAAACCTGAGCGCACGCCTTCCCCAGCCGCCAGCTCACGGGAGACTCTTTCCACCCATATGGGTCTTAATTTCTGCAACGATGCTTGGACTGCCATTAACTTATCGCTTGTTCCTTGGTTTGTAGCCCTATTTTATCGGATTTATTCGTGCAATTAAGTTTTGTGATACAGATGTAAGTGTACGCCGAGTTTGCCCTTTTGGCTACTATTTTCCACCATGTTTAACGACCCAATGCCAGAGCGTATCGCCCACGGCTTTCAGGCTTTCTGCCGAGACTTTATCGGGTGTGTCTTGCACGGTGTGCCAGTAAGGATAATCAAAATCAATCATATCCACGGCGGGAATGCCTTTTTCAACAAAAGGAGTATGATCGTCGAGCATATTGTATTTTTCTTCTTGAATGAATTGTTTGCCATACCCAAGCTCAGCGGCTGTGGACCAAATCTCAGCCCGAATGGTGGGGTCTGAATTCTTTTCGTAGAAGATATTCAAATCTGCATCGCCGATCATATCAATAATGACCACAGCTTGCGGCTGAATGGGCACCTCTTCTACAAATGCACGCGAGCCGAGAATCCAATCCCAGCCGTCTACACGCCCGTTGTCTTCGGTGTCGAAGAAGACCAACCATGTAGGGACAGTATCTGTTGGCAAAGTGCGCGCCAACTCTAATAAAACAGCCACGCCTGAAGCCCCGTCGTTTGCACCGGGGACGGGTTTCGTATGGTTGGCGGGGTCCGGGTCGTTATCTGCGAAGAAGCGCGTATCGTAATGGGCGGCGAGAATAATTTGTGGCGGCTCTTCTCCGCGTTTGGCAATGATATTGTAAATTGGATGACCCAGCCGCTCTGACTTGTGGACTTCCACTATCCATCCAGCAGACTCTAGCTCTGTTCGCATCCATTCCCGGATTTGAGCATGTCCCGCCGACCCAGGCGTGCGCGGACCCATATCCACTTGAGTTTGTACGTCGGCATAGGCACGGTCGCCGCTAAAGCCTTCAGAAACAGACTCAGAGGTATAGGTCAAGAAAGAAGCGGCATACCAGCCGGTGACGATTAACACCAAGCCAAGGATGATCGATAAGTACAGAACGACGGCGCGTTTATTCATCAAGAACTTTCTTGTAAATAAGTTTCCAACGATTGTGAAGCGCGGTCTGCATAGGCTTGCCCTTTTTCGCGCTTGCTGATCTTCTTGCCGAGATTCAATTCGGGCAAAATACCGAAGTTGGCTTTCATCGGTTGGAAGTCTTTCAAATCTGCATGGGTAATGTAGTGACACAACGCCCCAAGCATGGACTCTTTTGGGAGCGTAAGCAAATCTTTGTTTTGAACAAGCCTCGCCATATTGATACCTGCTAACAAACCTGTGGCGATGTTGCCCATGTAGCCTTCCACACCGGTGAGTTGACCTGCAAAGAACAGGTCGTCACGCGTGATATGTTGAAGGGTGGGACGCAAAAGTTTTGGCGATGCGATAAAGGTGTTGCGGTGCATTTGCCCATAGCGTTCGAACTCGGCATTGGCAAGGCCGGGAATCATGCGCAACACGCGGCGTTGTTCAGGGAATTTCAAATTGGTTTGGAAGCCGACGATGTTATATAAACTTCCAGCGAGATTATCTTGCCGCAGTTGCGCCACCGCATACGGACGTTTGCCCGTGCGCGGGTCACGCAAGCCGACCGGGCGCATAGGTCCATACGCCAGTGATTCATCACCGCGTTCGGCAATGATTTCCACGGGCAGACAACCTTCAAAGAACTGACCCGCTTTTACGCCGGTCTTGATGGCATCTTCAAAGGCACGCAATTCAATGCGTTCTGCCGTTTTCAAGGCAGTCAAAAATTCGTAATATTCTTCTTTGGTAAATGGACAGTTGATGTAATCGCCTTCTTCCTGTTCGCTTTTGTCGTAACGCGAACCGCGGAAGGCGATTTCCATGTTGATGCTTTCGGCGCGGACGATGGGTGAAATTGCATCAAAGAAGAAGAGGTGTTCATCGCCACTTAACGCCGCAATGGACTTGGAGAGGCTATCTGAGGTCAACGGTCCACTGGCGACGATGACAGGTGTAGAAGGAATTTCTTTCACTTCTTCGCGGATCAATTCGATATTGGGATGAGCTTCTACTCGTTCAGTGACGCGTTTTGCAAAGGCTTCACGGTCTACCGCTAACGCAGCCCCAGCGGGGAGCGCCGTATCTTCGGCGCACTCCACCAGCAGGGAATTGAGTCGGCGTAGTTCATTTTTCAGAACGCCTGAGGCGCGGTCGGCTTGGTTTGAGCCGAGTGAATTCGAACATACGAGTTCTGCCAGGTCACTGGTCACATGTGCACCGGTCGGGTTGACGGGGCGCATCTCATAGAGCTTCACTTTAATATTTTGTTCGGCAAGTTGCCATGCGGCTTCGCTTCCGGCGAGTCCGCCACCAATAACAGTTACTTCGTGCTTTTGCGCTTCATTCATAGGGCGCTATTTTACCAGTGGACGATGGGCATAATGTATAATTTGAGTAGCATTTACCATGCAAACAGACACAGGACTCGACAGCCAACTTAAAGAAGCGGTTCAACTCACCGGTGCAGACTGGGCTGTGCTGGCGGAGCGTGTCGGTGGTGTATGGTTGGTGCGGGCTTCGTATCACCTCACCAAATCTGCCCAAAACGAACTGACCGGCATTATGGCGGCGGCATCCACCGATGCTTGGCTATGTGGCGCGCTCAGCGGAGGGCATTCTCGTTCGGCAGAAATTCCAGAAAATCGGTCGATAGGTGAGGGACGTTTTCTTGCTTTCCCCATTCTAAGTACATCAAAATTGATTCTCGTTGGCGCAGAGACTGAACAATCCAACGCGGCACAGCGGATCTGGCGATTGACCGCCTCTTTGCTTTCTGGGCAATTTACCCCGAAGACGCAAACGCTTCTTCCCGACCTTCAATCGGGTCTGGCTTTCGATCTTCCACTTGCGCTCGAAAAGGTCCTCACCAACTTTACCCAAACCGTGTCATGTCAGGGAGCCTGGCTTGCAATTCGGCGCGGCGAATCTCTCGACATTCAAGCCGAGTGGAATGCCCCGAAGGCTCGCAACGCCTCATTATTGATCGACGATAACCCCATCTTTCGGCGCGTCAACCGTTCCTTGGCTGATTTGTTACTCACCAGCGGGCAGCCCAGCTTTGACCAACTTCCATATACCAACTTAAAACCAAATAGCGGCGCATGGATTTGTTTGCCTCTGGTGGTGGGTCAACGTTTGATCGGAATCGTGGCATTGTGGCGTCAAAAGGAATTCACCACTGCCGAGCGTGGTCAACTGCGTGAACTTGCCATGAGCGTGCCACAGACTGTGGATATCGTTGTCACATTTTCAGAGATGTCTTCTCACTTGCGCAGGCTTGGTTTGCTCAATGACTTTGTGCTCACGGTTTCTTCTGCGCAAAACCTCGACCAGATCGCTCGCCGTATGTTCGGCTTGTTGACCCGTGCTTTCAACACTGAATTGATCGCGTTATTCTTACGCTCTAGTGACGGACGCATTTTGCGCGATTATCGTCTGTTCGAAGGGAAACTAAACGTCGTCAGCATTTCAGTTGTGGATCATCCCATTCAGCCTTTGCTAAAAGAAGGACGAGTGCGACGCGTTTCGGATTCTTCTCGTGAAGGCTTTGTTGGAATTCATAAAACCGCCCGTTCTGAGTTGATCGTTCCACTGCGTTATCGTGGGCAGGCAACGGGTGTACTTGTCATTGAAAACACCCAAGCCGAAGCTTTTAGCCAATATGACGAGCATCTCATGGTCGTGATCGCGAGCCATTTGGCAGGTCTTATTGAATACACCCGTTTGCGTGAAGAAGCAGAAGGTAGAGCCAGAAGCCTGGGCTTGATTCACGAGGTGGTGCAACAAGTCATCGGCTTGAACGATAAAAAAGAGGTCGCATCCATTACGGCTGAGTTGGTGGCGCAATACTTCCGTTATGAACTCGCCGCAATCTTGCTTTTAGATGAACATAACGAATTTTCCATTCGCGGTATCGGTGGGACGCAAGCCAAGGTATTCACTGATTCCTTGGGCGGCGAAGACTTTGTGACCCTCGAAGGTGTAACTGGGCATGTCTCGCGCAAAGGCGAGAGTATTCTTTTGAATGACACCTCTCAGAGCAAACTATACAAGCCCACCAAAGGCTGGGAAGCCCGCTCTGAGATCTGTGTTGCTGTCAAAGATGGCGAGCAGATTCTCGGCATTATTGATGTAGAAAGCCGCGACTTCAACGCTTTCTCGCATAATGACCTAATCGCCATGGAAGCGTTGGCAGGTATTCTTGCTTCGGTGGTAACCAGCGCGAATCAATATCAACGCCTGCAAGAGACCGTCCGCCAATTGCGCATGACGGAGACCGAGCTCAAAGACCGCATGGAAGCTCAACGGGCGGCTGAGAATCGACTCTTGCAAGCAGCGAAACTGGCAGCTGTGGGTGAAATGGCAGCAGGTGTAGCGCATGAGTTGAACAACCCATTAACCACCGTGACAGGCTTCTCTGAATTGGTGTTGGAAGACCTGCCCGAAGATTCGCCTCATAAGCAGGAGCTGCTCATGGTCCTGCAAGAGGCGCGACGTGCCAGCTCGGTGGTGAGGCGCCTGCTGGATTTCTCACGCCAAGGCGAGCGCATCCGCGCCAGTGCAGATTTGAACGAGGTCGTCAGCGATGTGATAGCTCTGACGCGCCACCTTATCCAAACCAATAACGTGGCATTGATTTTGGAACTCGATGAAACGCTGACTTGGGTTTCAATCGACTCAAACCAAATGAAACAAGTTTTGCTCAACCTTATCCATAATGCCCTGCAAGCCATGCCCAAAGGCGGCGAAATGCATGTGCGGACTTTCCTTGGTAAACGTGAAAGCCGCGATTGGGTTGTGATGTCTGTGCAAGATACAGGCACAGGAATTTCACCCGAAGACCAGTCGAAAATTTTTGAGCCGTTCTTTACCACCAAAGGCAACCGCGGCGGGACAGGGCTTGGGCTTTCGGTTACGTATGGCATCGTCGCTGATCATGGTGGGACGATTGATGTCTTAAGCCAGCCGGGGCGTGGCTCGGTGTTTGAGGTTTGGTTACCACTTTAATATTACACAAAGGATTCTGTCACTCTTTGCTCAGCGTGACACAAAACAAACATGGAAGCACCTTTTGTTTACGTTGTTGATGATGAACCCGGCATTGCCATGCTTTGCGAGCGGGTGCTTTCGCGTGCGGGCTATCGCGTAGCAACTGAGACCAACCCACGCAAGGCGGTTGAATATTTTGAAGACCACTCCATTGACCTTTTGTTGGTTGATATTCGCATGCCTGAAGTGGATGGTTTTGAGGTCATTCAACATGTGCAGCGTTGGCAGCCCGATGCCGCCATTCTGATCATGACCGGTCACGGCACAGTGGATACTGCCATTCGTGCGCTTCGCCAAGGTGTGGATGGGCTCATCCTCAAACCGTTCAAGCAAGGCGCAGAGTTGGTCGATGCCGTCAAACTGGCGTTTGCCGATAACCAAAAGAAACGCGATGCCGCTCGCACACAGGCGTTGCGCCCGCTCTTTACGGTTACCGAGGCGATGCTTTCTGAAATTCGGCGCGCGCCTTTGCTCGACCTTATCATCAAAGCCATCACAGCGCAGGTCAACTGTTCGCAGGCGGCTTGTTATCAACGCCAGAATGAAGCCAAAGAGTTCACGCGTCTCGCCAGCAAGGGCACACTAGATACCATGCCTTTGTTTGATTTGATTCTCCGTGCAGATTCTTCTGACTCGCCGATGTTGATCAACACCACGGGTCCGGGTGACCATACCCTCAAAGCGCTTCTCGCGGACCTCGAAGTGGGTTCAGCGATTCTCGTGCCGGTTCATCACCCCAGCCTGAGCACGGTCTTCTACGCCGCGCGCGGAGTGAACGAACCCGCCTTCCGCGAATCAGATTTGGAGATGTTCCAGATTCTTGCACGTCAAGCCGCGACCGCGCTGGAAAACTCGCGCTTGTATGCCGAGCAGTTGGAATATGTGCGCCAAATCGAAACCTCGCAAAAAGCCTTGATTCAAGCCGAGAAAATGGCGGCGGTGGGACGTTTAAGCGCCTCGCTTGCGCATGAATTGAATAACCCCTTACAAGGTGTGCAAAACTGTTTGCATCTTGCCGGGCGCGAAGACCTGCCCGAAGAAAAACGCAAAGAGTATTTTGACCTAGCCCGGGCGGAGCTTGAGCGCCTGATGAACACGGCTCGCCGCATGCTCGACTTTTATCGCCCGAATGCCGCCACCCAGACCCAGGTCAACTTGGTGGATTTGCTCGAATATGTGCTGAGTCTCATGTCCAAACAGCTGCATGAGGCGCATGTGAACGTCATCAAAGACATTCGCGACGACTTGCCGCTCATTACTGCGGTGGGGAGTCAGGTCCAGCAGGTGTTCATTAACCTCATCCTGAACGCCGCCGACGCCATGTCTCCAGCCGGGGGCGACCTGCGCATCACCGCCCGCACATGGGAAGGCGGTGTGGAGCTTCTTTTTCAGGATAGCGGCACCGGAATCCCTGCCGAACGCCAACCTAACATTTTTGAGCCTTTCTTTAGTACTAAAGATGGAGGTACAGGGCTAGGTTTAACGGTAAGTTACAATATAATTACAGCACATGGAGGCTCGCTGGAACTGCTTCCAGACCGCGCACCCGGCGCTTGTTTCCGAATACTACTGCCAACCGGAGGTAAACAATGAAGTCGAACATCCTAGTCGTTGATGACGAACCTGTAGCCCGGCAATCTCTCACCGATATTCTGAAACTGGAAGGTTTCATCGTGGCATCTGTCCCAAATGGGCAAGCCGCTGTCGAGCACATCCGCACCCATACCGTGGATTTGATGATCGTGGATCTCAAAATGCCCGGCATGGATGGGCTTGAAGTCATTCAAGTCGTTAACCAAACTTCCCCAGATACTGAAATTATTTTGCTCACGGCGCATGGCTCGATCGAAACTGCCATTCAAGCCTTGCGTTTGCGCATTCACGATTATTTGCTGAAGCCTGCTTCGCCGGCACAGATCCTTGCCAGCGTAAAGAAAGGCTTGAGCCGACGTGACCGTTCCCGCGTCAGCAATGCGGCAGTGACCGGCTCTGAATCGACGCAGGATATTTACACCCTCAAAGATGGCACCATGGTAGACCTCTCGCGCCGTCAGATCAAGTTCAAGAGCAAGATCGAGCATCTCACACCCGCCGAAGGACGTCTCTTGCGCATCCTGATGGAAAACGAAGGCAAGGTCTTTTCACATCGCGAGTTGGTTTTGCTGGTGCAGGGCTACGACACCTCGGCACGTGAAGCCCCCGAAATTTTGCGCCCGCTCGTCAGCCGCCTGCGCCACAAACTGGAAGCCTTCCCCTCGCTTTCGGAGAAGGTCGTCAGCGTACGCGGAACGGGGTATTTGTATGAGGGTGGGTAGGGCTTAGTAGATTAGAAAATAAAAAAAGGACAGCTCATGGGCTGTCCTTTTTTAGTACATGCTAATAGATTGTTAGTTATTCCATCTCACGTAACTTTACATACACCGCTTCCAACACGCCGCCTGCAACGGACAAGGCTTTATCTGAAACGAAACGGACCATGCTTGGCTCATTGCGTGCATCTACATCGCCGATCTTCATGCCTTCGGTCAACTCCACTTTGGGGTGAATGAGTCCGCGCAAGATGCCATCGAATGGGCTGATGACCGGCTGACCACTTACAAAAGCGAGCGTTTCTCCTTCTTTGCAAAAAGAACCAATCGCTTTGTTAGGTTGCAATGTTCCTGCGGCGGGAGAGCGCAACACGCGACGTGTATCACCATCAGGTTGGCGGCTATCGGGCGCAGTTTGCCCATCCCAATACACTCTGCCAAGGGCATGTCCGCGCATGGTTTCGATCACAGCGTGACAATTGGCTCCGGCTGTAAAACCAGGTCCCAGCCCGATATGAAGCGCCACACGCTCGGGCAATGGCTCCGGCTCCGTTTTCATCAAACGTGCATCCACCACAAAGGTAGACATGGGACTCGTCAAAAATTGATTGTTGAGGATGTTGGCTTGCGGGTCGATCAACACAGGAATTTCGCCCGCCTCTAACGTGACCTGAAACTGGTCTGCCGAAATCAGCCTTGCCGTTACGCCCTCAACATTTTGCGAGCCTTCATAGACCGCCTCTGAAAAGGAGACCGTTCTACGAACTGCCAAAGGTTTATCCAGTTCGAGAATGGCAACCTGAAAACCAACGCGATGCAAACGAAGTGCCACACCTGAAGCGAGGTCACCGCCGCCGCGAATGAGAATAAGAGGATTCATGAAATGTCCTGTGAAATGGGCTGAGCTTGTTCTTGAAATAATAAACCGAACGTGTAGGTGGTGATATAGATAAAAACAAACAAGGCAGAGAACACGCTGATAAATACGATCGACTGCATGCTCGGATGCAAGGCATAGTATAGCATTTCGCGCATCCGTTCATAGGGGTGCAGAATGAGATCCCATGAATTCCAACGCAAAAAGCGACCAATATAGATGCCCACGCCACAAAGCGCACTGACCGTAAGTACGAACAGCCAACCAGTGATACGCCCAAAAACACGCCGTACGATGTCGTGCATCATGAAAAGTGAAAAGACGCCGAGCAAGACTCCGGTCCACGCGAACCAGTTGATGAGTAAGGTGTCGTACCAAATCGGAACCGTCTCTCGCGGGTGACGTAAGTGGAACAGGTCTGTCAGAATGTAAGGCGCGTTTGGAAAGAATAGCAGCCATAAAACAGCCGCAATGGGAACGATCAAAGTGACCAGAAGACGGCGTTTATTCACAAAACTTGAAGCGATGTAAGACATTCCCAAAGGCAGCCAGGCTAGAAATAGATTCCAAACAAGAAAATCATATTCCATGGTGCCGCTTATGCGAGTGCGAAATCGAAACAATGCAATTGAAATCAAGCTGGCTATCGCTAATAAACCAAAAATGGTCAGACGGAAGCGGAACGGTTTGAGTTTGTTATACATTTTTTGAAACATGGTATCTCCAAGTAGTGGCTCCATTGTAAGTACACTGGCTTTCAATTCCTTGCAAAGACTAGCAGGTTTACTGTGCAGGTATTGTAGGCTGTGTAGATGCCAATTGCTCTGGCGAGCTTTGAGCACGGATGACCTGTTCTTGCAACATGTGACTGAATGAATACAGCAACAGGTAAATAAACAAAAAGAAAAACGTATATGCCAGCGTAAAGGCAGCGAGGCGTTTGCTTGGGTCAATGACGACGCCGAGGATTTCCATGGCGGTTTCGGCTGGGTTTTGCAGAATGTCCCATGAGTTCAAACGCACAAAGCGACCGATATAAATTCCAAAACTGCTTAGTCCTGAAATCGCAAAGACAAACACCCAACCCAGCCAGCGATTAAAGGTGCGGGCGATGATATCTTGCATTAGATAGAGAGAGATAACGCCCAGCAAAGTCCCTGTCCACGAGCACCAGACGACGATGATGACATCGTACCAAAGCGGAGCTTCATACCCGGTTCCGCGAGCGAGGTCTTGTAGGTCGGTCAACATGTAGGGGGCATTGGGGAAGAACAATAGCCACAGAAAAGCCACAAATGGAATTGCCAGATACACCCAAACCTTTTTCCACGAAAGAGCATGTGCAAAATAGGAAAGGATGAACGGAATCCATGCAAGAAAGAGATTCCAAATCAAACCGGTGTGGCGAGATGAATCGGTATACACCACACGCGCTGCTACAAAAACGATACAAGCCACGCATGCCAGGTTGAGAAGGACAAACACAGCCAGATTATGGCGATTCCGAAAGAGGAAGTTCTTGACGCGGTTGAAGATCATAGTTTCTTTCTAGTGAATAGGATGAAATCCAAATCGCCAGGGGAAACGCCAAGTTCGGTGAGTATGGCGGCAGCTTCACTGCGATGTTGCATGCCATGATTAACCACATGCGCCATTGACTCCCATAGGATGTTTTCATACTTTGTGCCATCGGTGGCTACATAGGTGAAAGGCGCATTCAGTTTTTCATCCGTGACATGCTCAACGAATTGCATTAATTGGCTTTCTTCCTCTGCCCAACGTGTACGCAATGCTTCGAAGGTTGGGAAGTCTTCTGGCTTCAAGCGCGTGGTGGGTGATTCGCCCGTCCAGCGTTTGCGCCAGATCCATTCGGCAAAGAGTGCGTGCGTTAGCACTCCACGCAAATAACGGTGCGGATATTCTGAGACTGCTAAAAATTGCTCTGCGATGAGTTTTGCGGCGGTGTCAAGAATCCGCGCATTTGACCACTGGTTATAACGGTACAGCGTTTGAATGTATTCTTTATTCACAGGTACTCCTTTAATCCATCCCCCCATTACTTTGTATTTGTTTTTGAGGGAATTATTTCCTCAAAAATTCTAACAGAATTCTGTTTACCTCGCTTGCACGCTCATAATGAGGAATGTGCCCGCAGTTGTCAAATGCATGAAATTCTGCATGTGGCATCGCAGCGCAAATATCGGCACTATGCTCGAATGGAGTTGTTGTATCTTGTTTTCCCCAAAAAAGAAGCGTCGGTTTTTTGAGTTTGCCAACCCGTTTGTAGGTCTCAATAAAAGAGTCTAGCATGCCATTGCGCATTGTAGAAAGAATAGCACGCTTAAAACCTTGATATTGCATTTGGACTTTGTATTTCTCTTGAAATTCACGCACAAGTTCAGGACTGAACAAATCTGAGGCGATGCCTTTGATCATGCTTTCGCTTCCGAACAGACCGATAGCCAGTTCGCCAAACCCAGGCATTCTCACCGCCTTGAGAAAAGGCGAGAGCGAAACCGCCCTTGCGCCGGATGGGTCAATGAGAATGTATTTTGAGACATAATCGGGGTACGCATCAATAAAAGACGAGGTGACTGCTCCGCCCATGGACAGCCCTGCAAGACAGATGTTTTTGTACTTCAGTGCATCTAACAGTTCTTTGAGCTGTTGAACAAATAAGGCTGCGTTGTATTTTGTGTTCGGGCGATCTGAAAACCCGCGCCCAAGTAAGTCGTAGCGTAAGACGCGAAAGCCTTGTTGACAAAGAAAAGCAAAAGTTGGTTCGAAGATAAAGTAAGGGACAGAGAAGCCATGCACCAATACGACAGGCTGCCCGTTTGGGTCACCGCCTTCTTCGTAGTGGGTCACTCCGCTAGGAAGGGCGATGAATGAGCCCGGTAAGTTTTTACGGGTCTCGGCATGTAGGGAAATAGTTTCATCTAGGTATGGGAAGGGCATGTTTTTTTCCAAGCATATACAAAATAGAGCGGGTTCAAAACCCGCCCTACATGGACATTTACTTATCTCTCTAATAAACCTAATACAGCTGGCAACAACTGCTTCTTTCTCGAAACCACTCCGGGCGCATCGCGGGTGCCATCGGGTAATGGTGGGTAGGGAAGATCATTGAGGATGGGCGGTGCACTTGATGTAACGATTAATCGGCTAGTTCCGCGTACTACATCTGTAACAAGCAACAAGGCAAAGTCGAGTCCACGTTTATCACGGAGGTCATCGAGGGCTTTGGTGAGCGGACTGAGATGATCAGAAAGCTGCATGATGTCTGTCACTTCGGCTTGAGCAACGGCAAATTTGAATCCACCGCCTTCAAATGGCTTGATGTCTGTGCTGACAACTTCTTCTGGCTTGCGGTTGGAAAGCCCGGCTCCGGCGCTGAGAACAGCTTTGCCGTAGGTTTCTATTGTCTCGCCTTGTAATGGACTGCCTCCAACGAATGCCCAACGTGCCAACCGTTCTGCAGCGGCACGGTCACGATCTGTCGTGGTGGGAGAGGTCAGGATAAGCGTATCTGATAAAAGTCCAGAAAGAAGCGCGCCCGCAATGGCAGGCGGGGCAGACAAGCCCGCTTCTGCCGTCTGTTCGGTGACAAGAGTCGAAGTAGATCCTACTACATCCACAGTGAAGCGGATAGGCTGGTGAGTGTACGGATTGCCGAGGCGGTGATGGTCAAGGATTTCCAAAAGCTCGGCTTCTTCAAGGGCGGCAATAGATTGGCGCGGCTCGTTGTGATCCACGAGGATGATCTTGAGACGTGGCGGATTCAGCAAATTGCGTTGACGAGCAATGCCGAGATATCGTCCGCTTTCATCTACGACCCAATAATCATCGATTTCATCGCGTAGAATGCGGTTGAGCGAGTCGCGGATGTGCGCATTGGCTTGATATTTTGGCACGCTGGTATCTGCGGCATCTTTACATTCAGCAGACATCATTTCGCGTACGGTTGTATCGCCGGGGCGCGGACCGAGGATATTGCTGAAATATTTGAACAGGCTCATACCGCTAATAATGCCGTACGGCGTGCCATCTTCGTTCACCACGGGAGCAAGCCCACCTGTGCGGCTAGCGAGAGTCCATGCATTGCCGAGTTGGGCGTTTGGACGCAGGCTATCCAGCCTTTGCATTACAGAGTCAAAACGAGGGGAAGCATCAGTAAGTAAAAATGGAGATTCAAGCCCAAGTGTTTTCAATACCCATGAAGTTTGTGCGTTTAGCGCCCCGGCACGGGCAGCGACTGTGTTGAGTCCGTCGCGCTCGCGCAGTAACCAGGCGTATCCCATGGCAGAGGCGATGGAGTCTGTATCGGGGTTAATGTGTCCTACTACAAATATCTGATCTGGCATTTGTTAAATCTTTCTCTTCGAGTTTTTATTTTGCGGCACGGATTATATCTCGCCTTTTTCAACCATGGATAGAAATATTTTCGCGATTATGGGGTCGAAATGTTTGCCAGTTTGTTCATTGAAATATTCAATAATTTGTTCGCGAGTCCAGGCTTTGTTGTATGGGCGGTCATTGCTCAATGCATCCCAGACATCGGCGACGGCAAAGATGCGGGCTGAAAGCGGAATATCTTCGCCTGCCAATTTACGTGGGTAGCCGGTCCCATCCCATTTCTCGTGATGACAATAGGGTATCTCAATGGCTTTGCTCATAAACGGGATGCGAGAGAGCAATTTGAATGCCGTTTCTGGATGTTGTTCGACCACGGCTCGTTCTTCGAAGGTGAGTTTTCCGGGCTTGTGTAAGATCTCATCAGGGATGCTGATCTTACCAATATCGTGCAAAATGGCGCCGCTGCGAATATCTTCGAGTGCATTGCCAGCGATGCCCATTTTTTGTGCCAATTTGATGGCGTTTTCAGTTACGCGCCTTGAATGTCCTTCTGTCTCTTTGTCTCTTAGTTCAAGCGCTAACGCGAGCCCTTCCAGCATGGATTCGTAGGCTTCTGCCAGTTCTCGTGTTCGATCGCGGACGCGGTCTTCCAGTTGCACGTTTAGCTTTCGAAGCTCGGTTTCCAATTCTTTTAAAGCCGTAATATCGTGAGAGACATATACCCGCCCGATCATTTCTTTGTTTGAGTTATACAAAGGCCAGATCGTCAGATCGTAATGGATTTGTTTGCCGCTGATTTCAAAGACAGACTCGGTTCTGGCGTAGGACACGTGCGTATACATTTTGATGGGAATCGGAAAATCGTTAAATACATCCTTTGCTGGGTTCCCTATCACTTCTTTTTCTTTTTTACCGAGCAGATCTAACATAGCGGCATTGATATCGATCACCATGTTGTTCTTGTCGAGAATCACAACAGGGTCTACGAGAGCTTCAAATACCCGGTCACGTGCTATGGGCATGACCTCAAAAATGCGAAAGCGAAAAATACCCCAGGCAATGATCAAATTTCCGATGGCAGCACTGAATGGGGTTGCATCTCGTTCCGGTGTGATTTGAACGCCAAGCACGGTCAGTGCCCAGCTCAGTAGCGGAATGGCAAACCCCAAAAGAACGATCACAGCCTGGGCACGGTATAAACTTTGAGGCAAGATCAAACGCTTAAATACCAACTGCCCAGCCCATAGAGAAATTGCGCCGGTGTAAAGTGCATATAAGTAAACAACAAATGTGAAATCGTAATGCAGTTCAGAAAAAGGGCTATTGGGTACCAGTGATGGATTTTTGTAAATCCAGTGATGCATTCCATTAGTAGCTAATAGAAGAGAGAAAATCGCTGGCACGATCAGAGAGAGTACAAAATACCTTCTTGGAAAATATATACGATGTTCTGTGAATTGGATCGCAAATATTGGAATTGCAACCAGAATTAAGGTCGTGCAAAGCCATTGTGCTTGGTCCCAAAATAATTTATCTCTAAGATCCTGGCTGGTCATTTCAAGAATAAAACCAGTGATCCATAATGTTTGCCCCGCCATATAAAGCTCAAACCCTAAAGCTCCTTGCGCATGTCTTTTTGTCCATGTATACCCCAGTATCAATATGGATATTAACAAAGAGACAAGATAAGGAACGATGTGAGCAATTTCTGAGCTGGTCATGTAATTTGGCGTTGATTATATCTCGCTGTCTTTGTTGGAACGAGGCAAGATTTATTTTGTAATTTTACAGGAAACAAGGCGCGAACATTTATTGTCTCGCGCCTCATGCCATTAATTTGTTCTGTTTCTGTTTACTGACGTTTAATCGCCTTCCAGACTCTCTCTGGCGTGGTTGGGTTCACGTCCACATTGACGCCGATGGCATCCAGAATAGCATTCCCAACGGCGGGAGCAACTCCATCCATGGGAATCTCCGCCACCGCCTTCACGCCAAACGGATGGCTCGGCTCAAAAGTCTCGACAAAAATGGTTTCCAGCTCCGGCATCTCATCGGCGCGGAAGACATGATAGCGATCCAAATCGCGCTCGTACGCAACACCTTTATCGTCATAACGCATCTCTTCGCAGACGGCGTACCCTAGCGCCTGAGTCATCCCGCCTTCGATCTGCCCCGAAGCCGTGAGCGGATTGACGATCACGCCTGAATCGACTGCCATAACCAACCGATCTACGGTGACTTGACCCGTTTCCGTGTCCACGGTCACTTCGGCAAATTGTGCTGCAAAGGGCGGGGGTGAAACAGGCGAAACATAACTTGCTACACCCATGATCTGTTCTTGATTATTTTTGTGCAGAGTATCCAACGCAATTTCAGCCAGCGAAACGGACTTTCCGTTTGGCGCATGAGCATGACGGTCTTTCAACTGAATGGAGTTCGGGTCCGCAACTTCGAGCATCGTCGCAGCGCGGATGCGAATCCTCTCAGCCACAATATTCGCTGCTTTCACTGCAGCTGTGCCAGAAATATAAGTTGTGGACGAAGCGTATGCACCCTTATCGAACGGGGTGAAATCCGTATCGGATGAATACGTGATCATGTCTTCGATAGATACGCCCAACACTTCGGCTGCCATTTGCGCAATGACCGTGTCTGAGCCGGTGCCCAAGTCTGTTGCGCCGACGAGTAGATTGAACGAACCATCGTCATTCATCTTGATGGATGCGCCGCCCATATCAAGGTAGGGAATAGCTGTCCCTTGCATAACCATCGCTACGCCAATCCCTTTGCGCTTGGTGGGAGATGCGGTTTTCTTCCAATTGTCATTGCCATATTTGTCATCCCATGCAATCGCAGCACGACCTTGTGCCACACATTGTTCCAGCCCAACCGTATGGATGATCTCCGGGCGCGGCTCGCGTCCTTCATTCCAAGCTGTTGAGAAGGGGTGATACTCACCGGGATGAATCGCGTTCTTCAAGCGGAATTCAATTGGGTCAAAACCCATGGCGCGGGCGATCTTTTCCATGTGACGGTCTAGTGGCCAGTAGCCTTGCGGCACACCATAGCCACGGAAGGCGCCGGCGGGCGGTGTGTTAGTGTAGACCACGTCTGCATAAAATTGAATGTTCGGGGCTTTACGATATTCGCCATCGCCAACATACAAAGCCATGGCTTTGTGACCTGTGTTTCCAGTCACTGTTAAGGCATGGCAGCCGTAAGCGCCTGTATCAGACAGGGCATACATGGCATTGGCGGTTATGGTTCCATCTTTCTTCACGCCGGTTTTCATGCGCACACGCATGGGGTGACGTGACCGTGCAGCGATAAATTCTTCTTCGCGACTATATTCGTAGATGACCGGGCGTTTGGTGGCAATGGTTAGGTGGGCAGGCACGTCTTCCATCAATACTTCCTGCTTGCCGCCAAACCCGCCGCCGATGCGCGGCTTGATCACACGAATGCGCTTGACCGGAATATTCAAAACGGGCGCAAGCATACGCCGCACATGGAATGGCACCTGTGTGGATGTGCGAATGACCAAGCGATCATCTTCATCCCAATACGTCACACAGACATGCGGCTCGATGTGTGCCTGTTGCACCTTCGGTACTTCATACTCCGCTTCGAAAATTTCGTCTGCTTCTTCAAAGCCTTTGTTCACGTCCCCAATGTCAATGCGGATGTGAGCCGCGAGATTTTTATCCGGGTTCGAGTCAGCGAAATTTACATACTCTGGCTCATCATGGATTTTGATCGCATCCGCATTCATGGCTTCGCGTGAGTCTAAGATGGCAGGCAGAACCTCGTATTCCACATCAATGAGTGTGAGAGCCTTCTCTGCAATTTCAGGCGTTTCTGCTGCTACGAATGCCACGCGATCTCCCACGAAGCGGACTTTGTTATCCAGCGAGAACGAATCCAGCGGACCAGGTATCGGGTCAGATTGTCCCGCCGTTGAATAAACCACACGCGGCAGGTCTTTCCATGTCAACACCGAAACGACGCCTTTCAATGCCAGTGCTTTACTCGTGTCAATATTTTTGATGCGTGCATGCGCATGCGGTGAGCGCAAAACTTTGGCGTACAACATCCCACGCATGTCCATATCAGCGGTAAAGGCGGGCTTGCCCTGCACGAGTTTGATGGCGTCTACTTTCTTTTCAGGCTTGCCCACGGTTTGCCATTTTTGCGTCTCAGGCGTAACCACTACTTTCGGTTTGGTCATTACATTTGTAAATTGGTCACTTGGTAAATTGGTGGGTTCCGGTCGGTTGCCCCAATTACCCAGATCCCAATTGACCGCTTCGCCCTCATCAGGTTCTTCGCCGCGCAATTCTGCGGCAGCTTTCAACACAGCTTGCACCGGTTTGAGATACCCCGTGCAACGACACAACACACCCGCGATTGCCTCACGAACATCCGCTTCACTTGGGTTCGGGTTTTTCTCCAGCAAACTTTTTGCAGCGAGTATTTGCGCAGGCGTGCAATATCCGCATTGGATCGCGCCGGATTCAACGAAAGCCTTTTGCAGCGGATGAAGACCATCGGTCTTTCTCCAGCCGAGGTCTGGGTGCTCGCCCAATGCCTCAATGGTGGCGACGGCATGACCCTCCGCCTGCGCCGCGAGCATCGACCCCGCGTTGACCGGCTTGCCATCCAGCAAAACCGTATCCGCACCAGTGAGACCTTGCTCATCGCCAAACTTCACGCCGTGAAACCCCAGTCCGCGCAGTGCGGCAAGCAGGGTGGTGGATGTGGCTGCATCGATGACATGTTCAATTCCGTTGATCTTGAGTGTGATGTTCATGAAAACTCCTTGAGAGTTATGCAATGGCTTAGTATGAAGCAGAGATTGAAATAAGATGGCAAGGAATTTCCTTGCCATCTTATTGTACTAAAAATAAAACTTACATTCTTAACTTTGTCTATGCAACCTTCGTCACTTTCAATTCAGCCTTTGACCCCTCCAGCGCGGACTGTGCCCCCACCACCACGACTGCATCGGATTGCGCTACTTTTTCCAAAGCCTCGCCGAATGCAATGAAATCTTCGCCGTTGGTGGAGAGCACTTGGTCGCGATACTTCTGGCGGATCTCATCGGTGCGCCCGGTGATGTAGCGCATCATGGATGTGTAGCCTTTGGCGTCGGGCAATTGATACGAGTCCAGATCACCAATAGCAGAGATGATGGACTTCTTTAGTTCGTTGTCGTTCAAACGTGAATTATCGAGCCCTTTTAAAAATGCGGCAGAACTGTCGTAACTGGCGATGGTGTTATCCACGTTCGGGTCGCGGTAGGAGAGATACGTGAACACGCCGGTTGAGTCGTCGAACGAAGCAAATGCGCCGTACGCGCCACCTTGCACGCGGATTTTCTCCCACAGGTGAGTCATACCCAAATATCCAACCACCACCGATGAAGAACCATCTAACTCGTAGCCGTGGTCGTAGAGGTTCGCACCTTTTGCCACATAGTTGACCTGTGCAGGAATTGCCAAGCCTTCTTTCATTGTTGAAGGTTGAAAGTCAAAGGTCGAAAGTTCAACATCTTTCACGGGCATGGCGAAGATGAAATTTTCAAGATGCGGTTGGAAGGTTTTCCAGTTATGGGCATCGAGCGTCACGTTGCAGAGCAAGGTCTTGCTATTGATCAACGTCTCGCGGATGGTTTCCAATTTCTTCAACACGTTCGCCCATTTTTTATCGATCTCGGTCGCGAGTTCGCGCAGTGCAAACAGATAGCCAATGCCCTTGGTCTGGTCGTTGATGTAGCCCGTGCCGCCAAATTGCGAGCGCAGGCGCATGTTCGCAAAGCGATGTCCCGCAGGCGCCAAGCCAGATTCCAAGCCTGCCTTCTCTTCCATCACAATTTGTTTGAGGCGTTCCTTGTTGTCAAACTTCACGGTCAGGAGGACGTCACGCAGGATGCTCAACATCTCATTGGCTTGACTCATCGTGGACTTGCCGCGGATGGTGAGATATGCGCGGCTCTCTCTTGACCCTTGCGTGGTGGCTGTGACCGACGAGCCGTAGATTCCGCCGGTGCTTTTCCCGATCCGCTGCGACAGTTTGACGTAGTCTTCGGTTTCGGTGCCCACTTCGAACAGTGCGCGGGCGAAAACTTCCGTCAACGGCAGGAGTTCTTGCGGAATGGCGCGCAGGTCAAAGGCGAGGTCGAGATAGACGATGCCGTTGGTGAAGATGTCGTGATACAAGACCTTTGAGTCTTGCACTTGAATTTCTTCAATGGGAATGGTGCGGGCTTGCTTGTCGAGGTCTGCCAAATCGAGCACTGGGAGCTTGGCAACGTCTTCGGGGTTGTCGGGAGTTTCCTGACGAATCTTGAGCTGTTGAGTATTCTCGATATGCTTGCGGATGTCATCGTCGCTCATGGTCTTTCTGGCAGAATCAAGCTTGAGTTTTTCCTCCGCTTCGAGGCGCTGAGCCAGTTCCACGTCAGGTGTGAGGCGAATGACCGTGCGGTGAACGTTATCCAGCAGGTGAGTCTGAATCATCTTCTCGAAGTAACGTGAATCAGCGGCGAGTCGATTCTTGAGTTCGGCGAGCGGAGCTTCGAAGGCGAGGGTTTTGAAGGCGTCGTCATCGTAGAGCCAGGTGGTGAGGGCGCGCAGCATGATGGCGATGCCGCGTGGGAAGCCGCCGGTGTTGTTTTCGCGCATGGCGAATTCGAGCGTGTTGATGGATGCGGCGATGGTGTCTGGGTCGATGCCTTCGTTGACGAGTTTTTGCAGTGTGTCGAAAATGAGCGCTTCGATCTTTTTGGCGTTGCGGGCTTTGGTGCCTTTGAGACCGGTGGAGAAGATCATCTCGCGCAGGTCGCTTTCGAGACCGAGACCTGCGAGGTCTTCGCCCAAGCCGGAGTCGGTGAGCGCTTTATAAAGTGGAGACGCAGGTGTGCCGATGAGCGCGTGTGTGAGGATGCGGAAACTCATCGCCTGCACGGAGTCGGAGGCGTCGGGCAGTTTCCAATTGACGGTGAGGAAATGTTTTTTGTCGAGGTCTTCGCCTTCGGTGGCGAGGTAGGAGAACTCGAGTTTCTTCGGTTTCTTGAACGGCTTGGCAAGCGGCACCGCCGATTTAACCTTCTTCTTTTTGAACGGCTTGAGATAACCATCCATCAGTTTGAGGCGTTGGTCTGGGTCATCGTTGCCGTAGAAGAAAATGAACGAGTTGGACGGATGGTAGTACGTCTCCCAAAAGTCGCGGAAGTTTTCGTAGGTGAGGTTGGGGATGTCTGCGGGGTTGCCGCCAGAGTCCACGCCATAGATGTGCTTGGGGAACAGCGACTCGATGATGACCTTGGCGAGATAATTATCGGGCGAGGAATACGCGCCCTTCATCTCGTTGAAGACCACGCCTTTATACGTCAGCGGCGCGGACGGGTCTTCGATCTCGTAGTGCCAGCCTTCCTGCATGAGAGTCTGTTCGCTGAGGATGGGATTGAAAACCGCGTCAATGTAGACATCGATGAGGTTGTAGAAATCTTTTTCGTTCTGGCTGGCTACGGGGTAGCAAGTTTTATCAGGGAAAGTGAAGGCGTTGACGAAGGTCGCCAGCGAGCCTTTGAGCAATTCCACGAACGGTTCTTTGACCGGGTATTTCTCTGAGCCATTCAGCACGGAATGTTCGAGGATGTGTGCCACACCAGTCGAGTCTTTGGGCGTGGTGCGGAAGTTGATGCTGAATACTTTGTTCTCGTCGTCGTTGATAACCGAGAGCAAGCGCGCGCCGGTGCGTTTGTGTTCCCACAGTTGCACAAGCGAGTTGATCTCGGGGATTTGTTGTTCTTTGATAAGGGTGAATGACTTCGACATATTTCTCCTGTTTTGAACCGCTAAGAGCGCGAAGAACGCGAAGAAAGAAATTTTTTCTTAGCGCCCTTAGCGAGCTTTGCGGTTAATGGTTTTTCTAAATTTTTCTCGCAGTTCATTGATGGGCTTAAGTTTACCGCGTTCTGAGTAAAGCCACATGTCCCAGCCGTTGGCGGGGGCGTTCGTCAACTCACGGGCAACCATGTGAATCGAGCCGATGAGCTTGCCGCATTTGATATGTCCATTGGCGAGGATGGTCGCTTCGCGTTTGCCTTTGGCGTATTGGAGTTTTTGTCCCGGCTTGAGATAGCCATTCTCCACCAACGCTCCGAACGGAACTCGTTCCTGGTTGCGTTTCTCAGGCAGGTCCAACGCCTCAGCCGGTGCGGACTTGATCGCGTCGATTCGCTTTTGGGCGGCTTTGGTGTACTTCGTCTCACGCTCAATGCCGATGAAGTTACGTCCGAGTTTCTTGGCGACGGCTCCCGTCGTGCCGCTGCCAAAAAATGGATCGAGCACCACGTCACCAGGGTTGGTGGTGGAAAGGATGACTCGGTATAAGAGTGCTTCCGGCTTCTGGGTGGGGTGAGTCTTCGTCCCGTTGGTTTTGAGGCGTTCTTTTCCCGTCGCCAATGGAATAATCCAGTCACTACGCATTTGCAGGTCATCGTTCAAGGCTTTCATCGCTTTGTGATTGAAGGTGTATTTTGCGCCTTGCTCCTTTTGCGCCCAGAGCAAGGTTTCATGCGCATTGGTGAAGCGCACGCCGCGGAAGTTTGGCATGGGATTAGTCTTGAGCCAGACCACATCGTTGAGAATCCAATAGCCCAAATCCTGCATCACCGCGCCGACGCGGTAAATGTTGTGATACGAGCCGATGACCCAGATGGTGCCCGTATCTTTCAAAACTCGTTTTGCTGCGCGTAGCCAACTAGAGGTGAATTCGTCGTATTTGGAGAAACTCGAGAACTTGTCCCAGTTGTCATCCACTGCATCCACTTTGCTGAGGTCAGGGCGGAAGAGATCGTTTTGTAATTGCAGGTTATATGGCGGGTCGGCAAAGATCAAATCCACCGATTTTTCCGGCAGGGAGTTGAGGAGGTCAATGCAGTTGCCTTGCAGGATTTGGTTGAGGGGCAGGGTGGGCACAGGGAAATTATACCTTTGCCGGAGTCTTCTTACGACCGCACATGTCCATTCCCGACGATGACCCACTTGTACGTGGTGAGTTCTCTCAACGCCATGGGACCGCGCGCATGCAGGCGTTGGGTGGATACGGCGACTTCTGCGCCCAAGCCGAGTTCGGTGCCGTCGGTGAAGCGGGTGCTGGCGTTGACGTAAACCGCAGCGGAGTCCACTTCGGCGATGAAGCGTTGAGCGTGTTCATCGGTGCGGGTGAGAATGCCATCCGAGTGGGCGGTGCTGTGAGTGGCGATGTGTTCAATGGCTTCGTCGAGTCCGCTGACCACTTTGATGCCAAGCACGAGCGAGAGCCATTCGGTGTCGAAGTCTTTTTCTCCGGCGGGGAAGACCGTCTCATGCTGAAGCAAGGCGGCGGCTTTTGGCTCGGCGCGAAAGGTGACACCTGCTGGGGCGAGATGCTCCACGACGCGTGGTAAAAATCCCTTGGCAACCTCTTGATGTACCAGAATGGTATCGAGCGCATTGCACACGCTGGGACGTTGAGTCTTGGCATTGTGAATGATCTTCAATGCAGCGTCCTGGTCGGCAGTATCATCGACAAAGAGGTGACAGATGCCGATGCCGCCGGTGATGACAGGGATGTGGCTGTTCTCGCGGCAGAATTCATGCAAACCTGCGCCGCCGCGTGGAATGATCATATCCACGTAGTCTCTCAGATGCAGAAGCTCAAGGACAAGGGCACGATCGGGACTGTCGATAAATTGAATAGTGTCGGCGGGAACGTCACTGCCTGCGAGTGCTTTTTGTAAAACGGCGATCATGGCGCGGTTGGTGTTCAGCGTCTCGCTGCCGCCGCGCAGGATGGCGCCGTTGCCGCTTTTGATGGCAATACTGGCGACATCGATCGTGACATTGGGGCGCGCTTCGTAGATGACGCCCAACACGCCCAAGGGCACACGTTGTTTGCGGATGTGGAGTCCGTTTGGCTGAGTCGATTCTTCGAAGATCTCGCCGACAGGGTCGGGCAGGTCCGCGACGAGGCGTACGTTGTGGGCAATGTCTGCAAGACGGGCTTCGTTCAGCATCAGGCGGTCGATCATGGCTGGGGCGAGTCCCGCCGACTTGGCAGCCTCGACATCACTCAGGTTGGCGGCGAGGATCGTTTTCTGGTCAGCGACCAAGGCGTCGGCTAGTTGATGAAGCGCGGTATTTTTTTGAGTCGAGCTTAGGCGGGCGAGTCCACGGGCGGCGAGGCGGGTGCGTTTTCCAAGTTCAGTCAGCATATAAATCCTTATTAAAGAGGTTGAGTAATGGACCGCGGACGATAGACCGCTGACCGTGTAGTGCCGTCTATCGTCTGTGGTCGGCGGTCTATGGTCTATGGTCTAAAGAACTACCAGATCGTTTCGATGAATTACTTCATCGCCGTAGTCATACCCAAGCAGGGATTCTATCTCGTCGGAATGACGTCCGCGCAGGCGGGCGAGGTCGGCGCTGGAGTAGTTGCTGATGCCGCGCGCGAGTTCGCGTCCGCTTGGGTCAAGAACGCGGACGGTGTCGCCGCGGTCAAAGTCGCCGGTGATCTGGGTTACGCCAATGGGCAACAGGCTGCCGCCTTTTTTGAGCGCAGAAGCGGCACCTTCATTGACGCTGATCTGACCGGGTGAAAGCCTGCCGGAGAGGATGTATCGTTTGCGGCTTTCCAATGTAGAGAGGACAGGCATGAAGCGAGTGCCAAGATGCTCACCGTTTGCAAGGCGTGAAAGCACGTTGGGTTCTGTGCCTTGTGCGATCACAACGGTCGTTCCGGAACGACGTGCAAGATCGGCTGCCTGCAATTTGGTGATCATGCCGCCGGTGCCGAGTTTGGTACCGCTGCCGCCTGCGGCTTCCCAGATCTCTTGAGGTATTTCAGGTGTGCTCACTTCTTGAACGAGCTTTGCATCGGGATTATTGCGCGGGTCGGCGGTGTAAAGACCTTGCTGGTCGGTGAGCAAGATGAGCAAGTCCGCTTCGACCACGTTGGCAACCAGGGCAGAGAGATTATCGTTATCTCCCACACGGATCTCTTCCGTGGCAACCGTATCATTTTCGTTGATGATGGGAAGCGCCTGATGTGAAAGCAATGCCGTAAGCGTATTGCGCGCATTCAGGTAGCGACGCCGGTCGGCAAGATCTGAGCGTGTGAGCAGAACTTGTGCCAGAGTCAGCCCATACAAGCCAAATATTTGTTCATAGATCGCCATTAGGCGCGGTTGACCAATGGCAGAGAGCATTTGTTTTGCGGGAATATCTTTTGGCAGTTGCGGAAAGCCCAATTTTTCACGTCCGGCTGCAATGGCGCCAGAGGACACCAGAATGACTTGATGCCCGGCTGCGTGCAAGTGAGTCACTTGCCGTGCCAGGTCCACTAGAAAGGGCGCAGAAATCTTTGATGTGCCAGCAGTAAGAGAGGATGTGCCGAGTTTTACGATGATAAGCATAGGGTTTAAGTAGTCGGGGATTATACCCTTCTCAGACTCGCGCCACATCCATTTTTTCGGCTACAATTCGCCCTCATGTACGACTTATGTCACTCTGAGAGAGCGTTCTTCGCGACCGACACATGCACCGCGGTGCGGATGCAGTGCGGTGAGAGTCTCATAAGAGTAAATTAGAGACCCTTCACCATCGCTCAGGGTGACACAAACAAGGATTTTGCATGGCGTTAATTAGTTTACAGGAAGTCAGTATCGGCTTTGGTGGGCATCCGCTTTTGGAAGGCGTCAGCTTTCAGGTTGAGCGTGGCGAACGTGTGGGTCTGTTGGGGCGTAATGGCATGGGCAAGTCCACGCTGTTGAAAATGCTCAATGATGATTTTATGCCGCATGACGGTGTCATTGCCCGCCAGCAGAACGTCCGCACGGCGTATTTGCCGCAGGAAGTGCCGCAAGACCTCACTGGGCGTGTTGAAGATATCATTGCGTCAGGTCTCATTGAGTCGGATTTTGCCGACGATGAACATCATTGGAAGCGCGAAAATCAGGTGCAGAAAACCATCTCCTTAATGGAGCTGGATGGCGACGCCCGCTTTGAAACCCTCTCTGCGGGGATGAAACGCCGCATCATTCTTGCCCGCGGCTTGGTCTGCAACCCAGACCTTTTACTGCTCGACGAGCCCACCAACCATCTCGACATCCAAGCCATTGACTGGCTCGAAGATTTTCTCAAACGCTGGGGCGGCACGCTTTTATTCGTAACCCATGACCGTGTCTTTTTGCAGAAACTCACCACCCGCATCATCGAACTGGACCGCGGCAAAGTGTACGATTGGGCGTGTGATTACCCGACCTTCCTCGAACGCAAAGAAGCCATGCTCGAAGCCGAGCAAACGCAGAACACACTCTTCGATAAAAAACTTGCACAAGAAGAAGCCTGGATCCGTAAAGGCATTGAAGCCCGCCGCACCCGCAACGAGGGACGTGTGCTTGCGCTAAAGAAATTACGCCAGCAGCGTTCCGAACGCCGCGAGTTGCTTGGCAAAGTGAAAATGCAGATTGGCACCGAGAAGCGCTCGGGTAGATTGGTGATCGAAACCGAGAACATCAGTTATGCCTATGGCGAGAAGACCATCATTCGCAACTTCACCACCACCATTCAACGCGGTGACAAGATCGGTATTGTCGGCGCGAATGGTTCGGGCAAGACCACGCTGCTCAAATTGCTCATGGCTCAACTCCAACCGCAGACGGGTGAAGTCCGTCACGGCACGAATCTTGAGATCGTCTATTTCGATCAACTGCGCACTCAACTTGATGAATCAAAATCCGTGCTCGATAACGTCGGGCAGGGACGTGACACCGTCACCATCAACGGGCGCACGCGCAACCTAATGGGCTATCTCGAAGATTTTCTTTTCACGCGAGACCGTGTCCGCGCGCCGATCACCGCGTTATCGGGCGGCGAGCGCAATCGCCTTCTGCTCGCGCGTCTCTTTGCCATGCCCGCCAACCTGCTCATCCTCGACGAGCCCACCAACGATCTCGACATCGAAACGCTTGAAATTCTCGAAGACCTTTTGCTCGATTACGAAGGCACACTTCTGCTTGTCAGTCACGACCGCGCCTTTCTCAACAACATCGTCACCAGCACCTTGATCTTGAATGGCTCTGGCGACGTGAAAGAATTCATTGGCGGATACGAAGATTGGAAGAAACAACTGGATGAAGCTCCCGCTTCAAAAGCTAACACCAAACCTGCTCAGTCGATCCAAACCGAATCCAAGGCTGATAGCAAGCCCGCGGCCCGTAAACTAAGCTACAACGAAAAACGTGAGCTCGAAGAATTACCCAAACGAATTGAAAACCTTGAATCCGAACAGCGTGAAATAAATCAAAAAATGGAAGACCCCTCTTTTTATCAGCAGGAAGGCGCGATCATCACCCAAGCCGTGGAGCGATTGGAACAAATCCAAAAAGAACTCTCCCAAGCCTACGAGCGCTGGGGAGAGTTGGACGGTTAATTTGAAAACGGCTCTTGTAAGATACCCTTACAAGAGCCGTTTCATTATTGATAGATGTCTTCTTCGTCTTCCAAAGCGGGCGGCGGAGAACCGAGGTCGTAATTCCATACTCCGCTTTCTTTCATGGCTAAGGCTACATCATACGGGGTTGGTTTGAATTCGTATTTTTGTTTTTCCACAAATTCAAGGATCAATTTGTGGGGCGGTCTTTCTACTTTGAAACTCTTTTGAACGTGGTTGAGGAAGTATTTTGCGCTTTCATTTGATATTTCAAAGATGCGTGCGATCTCTTCGTATGCTTTGCTCTTGTCTTTTGGGGGCATTGGAGTTTGTGCTTTCCTGGTCGCATTAAACCAACGAACCCAGGCAGCGTTTTGCCAAGGTTGCAGCAACGTCGATGCGGTATTCCGCAGATGCCCATTCGTCTTCTGCTTCATGGTAGGCATTGGCGGCAGCTTCTTGAATGCCGTCCGCTTCAGTGCCATCCATGGCGAGTAAGGGCGTTTTGCCATAGCCGCCCAGTGACAGGCGTGTGCGACCGGAATTCCATTGTGCAACAGCGGCGCAAACCATGGGTTTGTCTGCGGGGGTTTTGGAAACGAATTCAAATGCGGACTTTGTGTTGAGAGGAATGGAGATGGATGTGACAAGTCCGCGGGGAAGGGTGAGGATGTATTCACCCATGCTTGATGAGCGGGTTTCGGTCTGTGAGGTGCGTATTTCGATTTTGGCATCCATTGCCAGAAGCATGGTCACAAAAGGTGAGCGCCCATCACTGGCAACGACCGTCCCGGCGACTGTAGCGGTATTACGAACGTTTAACGGGGCTTCGAGTTTGATGGCTTTCTTGAGAGGTGCCGGACATTTGCCGGAATCAAGCAGTGACTGTAATGTGGCAGTGGCGCCAATTTGCAGTTCATTACCGTTGACGCGGAGCGCGTCCAGCCCCAGGGCTTGTAGGTCTACAACGGCGACGGAATCAGCTGTCCCGTGAGAAAGAAGCGTGCCGCCTCCGAGGGGAACAGTGTTTGGTTGTAGCAGAAGGGCGAGGGCTTCGTCGAGATTTTTCGGTCGATGGTAGGTTGAGATCATAAGAGTGCCTCCGTATTGGCTTGATTATAAATGCTTAAGGAGGGGGCAGGGTCATCTTAAAACGAATTGCCAGTAGGCGCATGCTAAAAATGGTTATCCCGCCGGTAAGTGAAGCCAGCAGGGTGTTTAGGTTAAGTGCGTTGAGAATTATGAATAGCGCGGTGCCTACAAGCGAACAGGTAGCATAGAGTTCTGTGCTTTGACCAAAAACACTGGGGATGCGCGCACTCATCACGTCACGCAAGACCCCGCCAAATATGCCGGTAACCACCCCCATGAGCACAGCCACAATGGATGGAATGCCGAGCTGCAATGCGTAGGTGGCGCCTAAAATGCTGAAAATACCAAGCCCAATGGCATCTGCGAAGACGAGCAGGCGGTTTGAGATCCGATTGAGGCGATAGAATGAAACAATCGCGACGACGAATGTCGTTATGGTCAGCCAGGCATCATTGACCCAAAAGACAGGGGTGCGCCCGAGGAGCAGGTCGCGGACTGTGCCGCCGCCAAATGCAGTGACAAAGGCGATCGTTGTGGCGCCGACAATATCCATTTGGTGTTTGCGGGCTTCCAGTGCGCCGGAGATGGAAGATGCCGTGACCGCAATGTAGGTGAGGATGAGTAGAAGTTGATCCATTTGCCTAGTATCGCACAATTTATATTGAAACATAATTAAACCCGAACTTAATTTGGGACGCGGAAAAGGCTAAGAGACTGTTTCTTAAGTACACGGATTCTACGGATGTACACGGATTTTTTAAGAGGTTTCTCCTTTTTGGTCCGTGAAATCCGTGTAGTCCGTGTACAAAAAAGACTTAAAGTCCGCGTCCATTGCTCTTAAAAAATAAACTCACCCGCGAAGACTTAGATTCGGGGTGAGTCATTTTTTTTGTCGCTTAATGCTTATGGTGAATTGAAGGGGTAGAGATATTCTTGCTTGAGCGCCTGGACGAGAATATCAGAAACGGCGCCGTTGGTGTAATGTCCGCTAAAGTGCCAGACCGGTTGGATGTATAGTTTATCTGTGGTCGGTGCATCATACAGCATCTTTGGATCGGTAACGTAATATTCAAGTTTGACGCTGTCAACGATGAAATCAGGTTCGACATATACATCGGAGTTTCCGAATGGATCTTGAGACGATTGGATCTCGCCGGCAAATGGCTTTAATTCAATTGCCTCACCGGTGTTTGGGTCTTTGGCAGGCGACATGCTGAATAACCTCAAGGCTGGCATGCCTTCATAGGTTTCACCCGGTACAAGCAGGGCTTCAATACTGATCTCCTCAGGAAAATCGCCTTTGTAGCTGAGATCCTGATAAGCACCTACTTCTGAAAGCATCACATAGGTATTCCCGTCGGTTGTGAAGAGAGCGACAGGTTTTCCATTGAGCTGGGTAAACGTTTCCTTGCCTTGTAATATCTGGAATTGCAAACCCGGGTGGACTTCTTCGTACTTCTTGACATCCAAGAACATTGTTCCTGTATCTGAGTAGCTGATATCGCCCCAGATCTTGACCGGGCGGTTAACCAGGTTTTGAAGCGTCTCAAGGTTGTCGCCTTGCAGTTCGTAATAGATTCCATTGTACGATTGTGAACTTAAGAAGGTGTACTGGTAGCGCACCCTGCCGTCTGGCTTGATGTACTTCATGATATTAACAATGCCTTCTTCACCCGTGAGTTGGGTAGGACCCGGCACGCCTGGGATTTTGATAAGCCAGCCCGTTTCAACGACGTTCATGTCTGTGATGTAGTTCGCGCGCATGAGGTCATTCAATGAAACATTGAATTTTGTGGCAATGCTTTCCAGTGTATCGCCTTCTTCTACAATATAGTTCAAGAAGCTGGCGATTTCCGCTGCGCTATATTGTTCTTCTGCCGGAACCGGTGTTGGGAAGATGGCAGGAGTCCCGCTTAGGTTGAGTGGATAGAACCCCAACCCGCCTCCGCCACCGCCTCCGCCCATGCCGCTGGCATCTGCAATGTATTGGATGTTTGACCAGTCCAGGGTGTTATCTATAAGCATTCCAGAGACGCTGAGATAGGACTCTGTAGGTACCGTATTAAGTGGCAAATCTGCGGGTGGGTCTAACAAAATGTACTGGTTGCTGCCATCGTCACTGGCAAGGATAATCTGGTCACCCTCCTTGCGCAGTGAGCCTGTAATATAGCTTTGAATTGCATTGGCATTCGTGCTTTCGACATTGAACTTTCGAACGCCATTTTCCTCAACAAATTGACCTGTCACTTGTACAAAGGCAAAGTTACTTAGAGCTTGCAGGTCTACGGTATTGCCAATGGCTTCAAAACTGCCAACAAAGATCAATGGGGATTGCCCCGGTGTGGCAGAGTCATATTTCATGAGGCTGCCATACATTGAAACAGTCTCATTATTCGGATATTCTCGAAACCATTGTTGTGGAATGATGCCGTCTTCTCCGCCAGAGCCGCTTTCGGTCATACCGACTGTGCTATATGGGTCCAGGATTGCATTCAAGGCATCTTCCGCGCTGATAATTCCATAACTCCCGAGTGCTTTTGGGTCGTAACTGAGCATGTTGGCGGTGAGATAGGCTACTTCGCCATTCTGACCAAGAGTGACATTCGAACTTTGGATGGTGTAGATGTCGTATTGCATTGGGGTGCCATCTGGCGCGAGTTGCATGAAATGGTACATCCCCTTTGCAGGGTATTTGCTGATGCTGAACGGGAATGTCAAGCCGTTCTGTTTGAAGAAATCAGAGATGATCGTTTCTGCATTCTCATTATTTACGCCATAGTAACCGCGGTCTGTTACTAAGATGTCAGGTGTGTATGTAAAATAGTTCTTGGTATACACAGTGAGCATCCGCTTGCCATCTGAAATCACGTAGCCTGTTTTATCTGGGAATTGCGGAAAGGCTGTTAAGTATGCTTCGCCTTGTAGCCCGAATTGACTTGCAAGGGCTTGCGCTTCTTGAATTGTGGCTGCTTGGTCATCTATGTAATTGTAAACATTTGCAATTGCCGGCGACTCGGGTAAGGGAGCACTTAAGAATAACTTTCCACCACGATAATCATATCCGCCAATGGTTTCGTTGCTATTCGTATTATTCGGGTCAATGATGACACCCGGGGTAGTTTCTACTTGGATAGGTTTTTCTTCATTGGTACCAACATTGTTTTGCGGCTCTAAGGTTTTGAAAAGCCATACCATAAAGATCACTAACCCGCTAACGACAACAATACCTGTCAACGCAGGTAGCCAATTTCGAAGTGAGAAGGTCTGCAAGTGAGTTCGTGGCTTATGTGCCTTGCGGAGCTTTTCTTCCAGTTCAGCCTTAAACATTACATTGGGCTGTACTTGTTCTGCGGCTTCTTCTAAGATAGTTTCGATCTTTTTGTTTTTATCGAATTCGTTCATTCTTCCACCTCCATTCTGAGGGAGGTTCGCTCACGCAGATCTTGCAACCCACGAGAGACGAGCATTTTGACAGACGCCTCATTTTTTTTCATTACACGCGCGGCTTCGGCGTAGGTCAACCCGCCGAAATAGACGAGCACGATCGCTTCGGAACGATCACTTGAAATTTGTTTGAGCGCATGAGAAATGGACTGAAGCCGGATGCGTTGCATGGCGGCTTTATCGGTAGGCAGGCTCGGGTTGGGATAATGCTCCGCCGCCTCTAACGGGACCTCGTGCTTGTTCCCGCGAAAGAACATCAGCCTCTTCTTTGAAGCGATTCCCATTACCCAGGCTGCAAACGATCCGTCTCCCCGAAACGAGCGGATGCCCTCCATCGCTGCCATGAAGGTTTGCGAGGTTAGGTCTTCGGCATCCTTTACGTTACCAATATGTGCCATGTGATAGCGGTACACCCGCGTCACATGCTGACGATATAGTTCAGCAAAAGCATCTGCATCTGAGATAGCTTTCCGCGCTAGGTCTTCTTCGTCTAGCTCTTTGATTTCCATATTCATTAGGGTGGTCATATACCTCCTGTGTGTTGTGCGCACGTATTTAAGTTGCAGGAGGTTGAAAAAAGTAACAGGCAAAATAAAAGGTGACAGTCACTTTGTAAGCGACTGTCACCTGTCTAGTCAGGATATATCTTCCAACCTAACTCTTCGAGCTTGCTCATGTCGAACTGGTCACTTGGTACATTGATATGCATGCCTGTCCCTTCAGCAAGCAGTTCATTCGTCTCTGCATCGTAAATTCCGCCCCAAGCTTTGGCAATTCGACCCTTATTCTCTATCACTTTGCCAACGATCTTGAGCAATTTGCCAATCGGCACATTCTTGCGGTATTTGATCTCTAACTTGCCTGTGAACATAAAACGCGGATTCGCCGGATCATTGCCCATGTACGCTCGCCCAGAGACTTCGTCTATGAGCGCAGCGACGATGCCCCCATGCAGCACACCGGGAAAGCCTTCAAAATGATCGGGCGCGGTGTATTCGGTTTCGATGATTCCGGGTTCGGTTTCATAAAAATGCAGGTGCAGCCCTACCGGGTTTTCAACCCCGCAAATAAAGCAATGACGTGAATTTGGTTGTTTGATTTTAGACATTATTTTTCTCCCCAGTGAATGGCAATGGTGCCAAACATCAGGCGTTTGAAATTAACTCTTCTGAAGCCAACTGCCACCATACGAACGGACAGTTCTTCGGCGGTCAAAAAGTTTTCTGTTGTATCAGGTAAATATTCATACGCATCGCGCATGCCAGAAAGCATTCCGCCCACCATGGGGATGATGACGTGCATATGAAATTTGATGAACGGCGAAAGCAGATTTCTCTTTGGGCGTGTTGTATCAAGAATAACAATTCGCCCACCTGGCTTGAGCACACGGTGTTGCTCTCTCAACGCTTGTTGGACGTCGGTCACATTGCGCATGAGAAAACCAGAGACAACCGCGTCGAAGTTTTTTCCTGTGAAAGGCAAATTTAAGGCATCGGCAGTGGAGAAATTCAAATCTCCGTTCTTTTTGCCGACACGCATCATTTCGAGGGTAAAGTCAGCCGCCGTGACGCGGGCTTTGGGATATTGCGTCAGCGCCTCGCGGGCTAAATCACCGGTACCCGTTCCGAGGTCCAGAATAGAGCCGTGCGGGCGGATCTTCGTCAGGCTGATGACTTCTTTCCGCCAACGCATGTCTTGACCGCCTGTCATCAGTCGGTTCATCAGATCGTAGCGATGGGCGATCTTGCTGAACATGGATTGTACATACTGGGCACGTTCCTGCCCGGTTAATTGGGTCATAAATTCTCCTGAAAAACGAATTATACACAGAAGGTTTTTGGCGCACGGTATAATCGCAAAATGTCAACTTCATCGTATCCATTTGCCCGGGAAAGCCAGCTTGCGCTTGACCAAGCTCGCCGCATTGCAGAAGGGAATAAACTGCCTTTTGTAGATTCTTTGATGCTTTTGCTCACCTTATTGCAACTCAAAAATTCACGCGTGCAAGCCTTGTTGAAATCTCTCAACGTGAGAGTGGATAATCTTGTTGCGCGTATTGTAGCGACCATCAAACTGGAGGCGAAAGAGATTCTCCAAGTTTCTGAAGGGAAACCTGTCTTATCTTCTGAATGCGAAACTGTTTTAGCATCGGCTTCTGCCGAAATGCAACTGGCGGGACAAAACTCGATCAGTGAGTTTAGCTTGCTGTTAGGCATGTTACAAAATACAGAAAGTAAAGCCGGGCAGATCTTATCTCAGTATGCGGTTGCAATAGACCAGGCTCGTGAGAAAATTAAAGGATTTAAAGAAACCTCTGTTTCACAGAGTAATATTTTGCGCAAAGATGGGTTTCTGCGACGGGCTTTCCGAAATGGTATTAGCCCAATCTTTATTAGTTTGGTATTGTTCACGATTGCGATGGCAGCTTTTTTGTGGCTGGGCATTGGGAATAACCCCAGAGCTTTCTTGATTGCGTTCATCATTGGCGGGTGGATTATCTCTGTTGCTTTGCATGAATTTGGACATGCCATCACAGCGTTTTGGGGTGGCGATGAAAGCGTAGAAGATAAAGGGTATCTCACCCTTAATCCGCTGAAGTATTCAAACCCGGTGTTGAGCGTCATCATTCCGGTCATGATGCTGTTGTTAGGCGGAATTGGCTTTCCGGGTGGGGCAGTGTATATCAATATCTTTGCATTGCGCAAACCAAAATACCGCAGCCTTGTCTCTGCGGCTGGTCCTTTGGCAAATTTATTAGTCGCCATATTGTTGGCAATCCCATTTGCTAATTTTCCATTCTTTTTCTTCTTTATTTATGCCCCTCAAAAGTTTTTAATGGCACTAGCTTTTCTGGCGTTTTTACAGATCACGTCTATCATCATCAACTTATTGCCCATCCCCGGGTTAGATGGCTTCGGTATTCTTGAACCTTTCTTACCGCGTGAAATAGTTGGGTTTGCCAGTTTTGTCCGCCCGTTTGGCTTTTTGATTTTATATCTCTTTGTGTTCATCGATTCGCCGATTTCAAATATGTTCTGGCAAAGTATTTGGGCAATTACGAATTTACTCAGCCCAAGCCTTGCCTATTATGCTAACGAGGGTTTGAAACTCTTTTTGAATTAACAACGTTATGGCTGAAACAAATAAACTGAACATTTTTCAAATTTGGTGGCTCGCTATCCGTCCGCGTACGTTGCCTGCCGCGGCGGCGGGTGTTGCCATGGGCAGCGCCTTGGCATGGCATGATGGTTCATTCCAATGGTTGCCAGCCTTGGCGGCTTTGTTGGTGGCATTGTTGTTGCAAATTGGCAGTAATGTTGCCAATGATGTGTTCGACTTTGAACGCGGTGCTGATACGGCTGAACGGCTCGGTCCGGTGCGTGTGACTCAAGCTGGGTATTTGACGCCGTCGCAAGTGAAGACAGGCATGGTGGTGATTTTTGCTTTTGCAGCGTTATTGGGTTTGTATCTCGCCACGCTTCGCGGCTGGACCGTGATCTGGCTCGGCGCTGCTGCCATTCTCTCCGCTGTTGCCTACACCGGCGGACCATATCCACTTGGCTATCATGGTTTGGGCGATATCTTCGTTTTTCTCTTCTTCGGCATCGCCGCCGTAGCAGGGACCTATTTTGTTCAAGTGGGGTCGGTTAGCCCCGCTGCCTGGTGGATGGCAGTCCCGGTTGGTTTGATTGTTACGGCTATTTTGGTCGTCAACAATTTGCGCGACCTCGAAAATGACCGTAAAGCAGGCAAACATACTTTGGCTGTTCGCTTTGGGGAGCGCGGTGCCAAGGCTGAATATATTCTCTTGATGATGATTGCTTATTTGATCGTGCCAGTTTTGGTGTGGATAAAGATCATTCCAATAGGAGCTTTGCTTGCTTGGCTCTCTCTCCCTGTTGCCATCCGTACATTGAGAATAGTTTTGACTCAAAAAGGAAAGCCGCTCAACGCTGCTCTGGCAGGTACTGGGCAAACCGCTTTCTTATTCAGTCTCTTCTTTTGGATTGGGTTGCTGTTTTCTAACTAACAAATTTCCACGGGCACCACTTTCGTTCCAACCAATCAACCGTGAAGTACATGCCAAGTCCCAACAGGCTCATGGCAATCACCCCCGCATACATCGACGGGTAATCCAGTAACGTGCTGCCTTTGTAATAAATGTAATATCCCAACCCATATTTTGTTGCCGAAAGTTCTGTGATGTACAAAACCGCCACCGCCGTGCCAATAGATTGACGTAGTGCGGTCAGAATGGCTGGCAAGCTAGCAGGTAAATAAACGAAACGGAAGAGCGCACGCCTGCCCGCGCCGAGACTTTGCAGGCTTTGAAGCAATTGCGGCGCAATACCACTTGCCTGATCGCGGACAAGCACAATGATTTGAAAGAATAAGATCAAGAACATGATGATGATTTTGGAGGTATCACCGATACCCAAAAACAAAATAATCACAGGTACAAAGACGACTTTGGGAATTGGGTATAGCAAATAAATGATGGGGGAAAACAAACGGTTCAAGCCCTTCGACCCGCCAATTAACAACCCAGCCGGTGCCGCTACCAAGACCGAAAGCAACATGCCCGCTGTTACGCGCCATAAACTGACCGCAAAATGGATTAATAGCCCGCTCCGCAGTTCTTTGAAGAAGACCATACCCACGGTCAGTGGACTTGGCAAAATGGACATATCCACGATCATAGCTGCAAGTTGCCATACCAAAAAAATCGCCAGTGCAGCAAAGAGAACTTCACGCCGTTTCATGGAGAAACACTTCCTTTTTGCATTTCACGCCAAAGACGCTCACACATGTCGTGAAACTCTGGCGTTTGGCGGTATCCATTTGTTCCGGCGTTTGGGTTATCAAATATTTGTGCCGTTTGGTTGGGCGGATTATTTAGTAATAACACCTTTTTCCCAAGCACCGCCGCTTCTTCAATCGAATGGGTCACAATCACCAAGGTGATGTTTTGTTCAGCGCATAATGAGAGCGTTAAGTTTTGAAGGTCTTCGCGGGTAACAGCATCCAGCGAAGAAAAAGGCTCATCCATCAGAAGCAGGTCCGGTTCAAGCGCGAGCGTCCGCGCAATGGCGGTGCGTTGGCGTTGCCCGCCAGAAAGTTGACCAGGGAATTTATCCGCAACTTCGCTTAATCCAAGGCGTTCGATCCAACTTTCAACATTATCTTTTGGCGTGAAATTATTGGGTGTGTGTTTGCCATCTGCACCATAAAAGGTGCGGACCTTTATGCCGAGCGCTACATTTTCACGCACGGTAGACCAAGGCAGCAACCCGTAATCTTGCAGTATCAATCCGCTATGCGGGCGCGGACGTTGAATTTTCTCCTCATGGATCCTCACTTCGCCAGAGGTTGGGAATTTTAAACCTGCCAATAGATACAACAACGTCGTTTTCCCGCATCCAGATGGACCGAGAATAGACCACGTCTCGCCGTGTGAAACTGTCCAATTGAAGTTCTGGAAGAGTGGCAAGTGATGATTGTATTCGTAGGTAAGAGAGTGAACAGAAATCATGAGGCAAAAATTGACAGCCACATCAAAGTGACTGTCAATTGATTATAACGGTAGCAACTTTAGGTTATGGCAGAAGCGAATCATTAACCGAGTCTGCATAGCTTACATCCATGCTCAAGATCCCTTTTTCTTTCAGCCATGCTAAACCATCGTTCCATTCGGCTTCAGTTGGTACTTCGCTTTGTGGGAAGGGTGGCACGCGGAATGTTTCCAACAGTGGCGGCGGGACGAGACCTTTGTCACTTAACAGTGATGTGTATTTGCTAGGGTCCGGGTTGATCAACAACCTTGCTTCTTCTATTGCCGCGAGAAATGCTTTTACGGCTTCAGGGTTGGCATCGATAACATCTTTTCGGAAAGAATAGACACTAAACCCATATTCGGGGTTCATAGAGTCATCCAGAACATTAACAGCACCCTGACTCATAGCAAGTGAAGCAAGCGGGTCTGGTAATACTGCGGCAGAAAGCTCACCTGAACCCAGTAATGCCATACGGTCTGGAATTTTTGGCACAGCAATGGTCTTAATTTCATCAGGAGCAAGCCCTTGAGTTTTTAGCAAACGTTCGGTGACATACTCAATGATCGTTCCTTGTGAAACGCCGATTTCTACTCCCTTCAGCTCGGTGGATAGTGTAATGCCACTCTGGTTTGAAGCAAGGATACGAAAATGTGGATATCCTTCACCTGGGCGCAAGGCATAGCGTACCACCTGCATTTGCACGGCATCTTTGTTAAAAAGCATTACTGCTAGCGTTTCATTGATCGTGCCATCTGCTTGACCCGCAGCAAGAAGCTGGTCTCGTTCAGGTGCTGATGCCACTGGAATCAATTCAACGGTCACGCCTTGTTTTGCAAACAGCCCTTCCGCTTCTGCTACATACAGTGGGAGCGTGTCAATAATGGGGAGTACAGCAAGTTTGAGCGTACTGACATTTTCAGTGGAGTTTGTTTGTTCACTTGTTGCCACCGAGCCGGAAGCAGGCGCACAAGCTACTATAAGAATACCTAGGACGAGAAAGAACCCAATAATTTTTAACCGCATGGAATACTCCTGAGTCTGTTTTTCTTTTTATTGGGTATATAGCACGCAATGAGCCGCGTCAAGGTGACACGGCTCATACATATCAGGTGCAAAATGTCAGGATTTAGCTTTGTGCAAACGTATCGATCAGAAGCTTGAAATTGCCGCCTACTGGGTACAGAATAGGGCAAGTACAACCCCGCTTTTTATATTCTTCCACTTTGGCTTTGGCTTCAGCGGGAGTGCCCGAAGCTGTGATCTTCAAAACCAGTTCATCAGGTACAAGGTCTTTGGCTTTCATCACTTGTTCCTTGGTGGCTGGCCAGCCCAGAATGGACTGGATTTGATGCACCACATCGTCAGATACATTTGAAGCTTTGGCAATGTGCGGCTGTTGAGCAATGTACTGACATAACAACATCTTGCTGTAATCAATGGCTTTGTCGTGGTCTTCATCTACCGAGCAAACGATCAACTGCGGGCGGTCGAAGTCTTCCATCCTGCGCCCAGATTTTTTCAAGCCATTGTTTAGTAGTTCCATGGCATTGTCATTATATTCAGGGGCAACGCAGTAATTGAGCACGGCACCATCTGCAATTTCGCCGGTCATTTCCATCATCTTATCGCCCGTTGCACCGATCATGATGGGAATGTTGCGCGGTTCCCGCCGCCCGTATACCACATCTAATTCGATGCCCTTTACATGGATGAATTCACCATCAAAGGTGACGCGCTCCATGTTGAGTAGCTTTCTCATCACTTCGACCGTTTCTCTCATTGCTGTGAGAGGTTTCTTGCGGTCAATGCCTACATTCGCAGCGAGCGGATCCCACCATGCGCCCAGACCACAAATGACGCGATTTGGGGCGAGGTCATCGAGAGTTAAGAAGGTAGCAGCCAAAAGACCGATGTTACGAGTCCAGTTGTTGATCACACCCGAGCCGACTTTGATGCGATTTGTCACAGCGGCGTATCCTGCCATTGGCACGATTGCATCGCGAACGAGGCGACTTTCTGCCTGCCACACGGCTTCAAATCCTTTTTCTTCGGCATACTTTGCGTAATCGAGCCCATCACGTAGGTCGTGCGAGTCTTGCAAGTATAGAGCAACACGTTGCTTGGTCATGACATTCTCCTTCGAGTGTGGAATGATAAAACTTGATTGTCTGACAATGTAAAAAATTTTGCCACATGTTTCGCAAATTTCATAGGGTTTGCGAGCATGTGGCAAAATTGATGTCTATACTTTTTGTGCTTCCAACTTGCGAATGAGTTCCAGATCTTCTGGGTCATCGAGGTCTAATCCAAGCGATGGAAGCTCAACCACTTCCAACCTTGCGCCTGATTGAACAGCTCGTTCACTATGCCGTTGGAAGGAACCCTCACCGAAATCATATTCGATCTGACCCGCTGGAACCATGAGCAGGGCATTCGTCCCTTTATGGTGTCTGTCTGGCGCAATGACCACTACCGGTGGTTTCGTAGCTCGGTCGATCAATGCTAAAACATCATCAGTTGTAAGAAGCGGAAGGTCCACGGGCAAAACCAACACGCCTTGGGTCGCATGAACCTTTGCGATCACCGATGCACGTGTTAATGCTGTGTTCAAATGCGGTTGACCATCTTCCTGAACAGTTTTAGCACCATGATTGCGTGCGATGGTTAGTGCATGTGAGTCACGGCTAACGACCAGTACCTTGTCCAACTCTTTTAAACTGGTAAGGGTTTTGAGAGTGCGTTCCAATAATTCTTGATTCAATGCCGCGCGTTCTTCTTCAGTCAGTGCCCCAGCAAGGCGGGACTTTCCACGGCGTAATGGTTTAACAGGCACAATTGCCCAAAGTGACATTTTTATAAACTCCGGATAAAGTTTAGCACATCGTTTGCTAGTCGTGCGCGATCTGTAAGCTGATTCATAAGTGTGTTTGTGACAAGAGTTGCAAAGCCTAGCTCTTGAATTTCTTTTTCCATATCGGCATCTGTATTGTCTAACACAAATCCTTCGAGGATGGTGCGATAATGGTTGGCAACCGCATAAGCAGAAGGTTCAATGCCAAGTTCACTATACATCTTTGCCGCTGGTCCTTTCACCGTCTTGCCACCAATAATGGGGGAGACCGCAAAAACCGGCTTATTCACTTCTTTGACAACGCTCAGAATAGGATCAATACTGACCCACGGATTAGATGGGCAGAAAATGATTGCATCTGCAGATGCAATCGCCTCACGCACGCCCGGAGCTGGTTCAGCGACTTCGACACCATCAAACCTGAAGCCTTTTACTCTCGGTTGGCATTGCCTGTGGACGAAATATTCTTGAAATGCCAATTCGCCTTCATCTGAATCAACCATAGTTCTAACAGGCGAGTCCGTCATGGGTAACACTGTGGGGGTAATATTCCACGCTTTGCAAAATTCTTTTGTGATCTCTGAAAGAGACTTCCCTTCCTTAAGTCGTCGTGTGCGCTCAAGATGGGTTGCGATATCTGAGTCGCCAAGCCGAAACCAGGCGGGTCCACCAAGCTTTTCAACGTTAGTTATGGTGTTCCATGTTTCACCCGCACGCCCCCAGCCGGTCTCCGAATTGGCAAGCCCGCCCAAGGTATAACAGACCGTATCCAAGTCTGGGCAGATGTAAAGCCCCAAATGTTCAAAGTCATCACCAGTGTTGACGATAATAGTTAAGTCTTTTGGTGGAAGGGTTTGAGCGAGTCCTTGTGCCAGTTTTGCTCCGCCAACCCCGCCTGCAAATGCTACGATTTTCAATTTAATTTCCCTTTTTATCAATGAAGATCGAAATTTCTTCGATCGGTTTGCGTTCTCGCACTGCCGGAACCTCTACCGGTTTACCAACCAAAAACATAGCTTGAGGTTCCCATGTAGGTTGAAGTTTTAATGCTTCCTGCACAGCAGATTGTGCAAATAATGGGCTGCATATCCATACGGCGCCCAAGCCTTCTGCATGCGCTGCCAGTAAAAGCTGCATGCCGGCATTGGCAACTGATTGCGTTGCGATCAAGTATTCGGCTTTCTTACGGCGTTCATCTGAGTATTTTTCCATTTCGGTCATTTCAACACACGCAATAATGACGACCGGGGCTCCGCTGATTCTTTCTTGGGAGCGATTTAGGCGTTTTTGAATCTCTTCGGGCGGAAGTTGATCTTGCTCAAGCACATGCCGAAACTCTACTGCCATCATCTCTGCAAACTGGGCAATAGACGTTTTATCCGTCATCACCATAAAACGCCATGGTTGACGATTGTGTGCAGATGGTGCCAGAGTGGCAGTGTGGAGAATTTCCCGGATGACTGAATCAGGAATCGGGTCCGGTTTGAAGCGGCGAATCGATCGCCGTGTCCGCAGAAAAGTGTGCAGATCAATTGTGTTCGTCAAAGGAAGTCGGCTTGATCTTAAAAATAATCCGCTTTTGCCCCTCGCGGTATTTCCATGGTTCTTCATCGTAGCGCAAAGAAAGCATGTTGATATGCTCATCTGCGCCTTCGGTTGTATAAGAAACCACTTTACCTTGCATGCCAAGATAACGATATGGGCTTTTGGGGTCTTGAATGACCATTGCCACGTTTTCGTTTTTTTTCATGTTGCGGTCTTTGAGGCGACCTTCGTTTGTATTGATAAAAATATATTCACCATCTGTGTCAAACCATACCGGGGTAACTTGTGGAATCCCCTTCGAATTAACAGTGGCAAGATAAAGAAAAGATTTTGTTTCAGCTTGAATGAGGTCGAGGAAGTTCTCAGGGAAGGGCATTGTTTTCTCCAGGAATTTTATTCGAGCCTTGCGAGCCTTTTATATCAAGGGCGCATAAGATTCCCGTTAGAGCTTATCGGAACATATCCATTTCTTTGGGACGTATCAGTTCTTGAAGCGAACCACTTTCGCTGAGCGGGTATGGAAACCCGCGCACGTGAACAACAGGCGTGCCTTCTGCGGCTTGTCCCATCATCAACGAAGCAGCGGCGGCGAGTTCGTCTGCCACGCCAACGATAGTTGCTTTGAGTGTGTACCCAAAGAGGTCTGTCCATCCGCGCTCATCGACAAGGGCTGGAATACCGCTGAGGCCGATGCAAACTCCTACCGTTCCATTACGCCAGGCGCGTCCATGCGAGTCGATGATCATAATACCGACGGTTTTATCTGTTTTGCGCAGTATTTCTTCGCGCAACCATCTTGCAGATGTATCTGGGTTTTCTGGTAGAAGCAGCACATATTCTTCATCTTCTTTGCCATCGCCCATCACATTGGAATGGTCAATGCCGGCATTGGCACATACAAACCCAAGTTTATGTTCAACCACAATCACACCTTTGCGAATGCGTAAAACTTCATTACTTTCCTGTAAGATCAATTCGACCAAACGGGCATCTTTATCGATGATCGGGGCAAGTTCAAGAGCAGCAGATGAAGGTTCGATCTTTGCAAGGTTGACCATACGTCCTTCGGTTTTGCTAACGATCTTCTGTGCAAGCACGAGAATATCATTATCTTGCAGTGCAATGCCTGATTCTTGCAATGACTTAAGAAGAATATCCGCCAGGTTGTTGCCTTGGCGGATGAGAGGAATATTTTTGAGGGTATTTAGAGTGAGAGACATGATACGCGTTGTGTAATGCGCAACACGTCATTTTTACGCATTACGCACTACGAGTTATTTTGAGATTCCGGTGATCTTTATCCCGGCATGGGTAGACCCATATTTCTTGTTGATACCAATCAAGACGCTGGTGAGACCTTCAACCACGACCGAATTTTCAATTGGTCCTGCGTCCCAGCCACGTAGACCAGCCGCTTCCACTAACAGGATGACATTTGCACGTGCATCCTTACTCGTGCCAGTGACGAGTACATCACATTCCACGCCTTCACCGCCGAGCAGGTGTTCATGTGAAATGTTCTGGAACGCAGCACAAACTTCCACACCTTCACCGAGAATTTGCCTGGCTTCCTGTGCCGCAGACCCTGCCGCCGGCATTTGCACTGTGGTAACTTTCGGCGGGACAAGAGGTACCGTTACATCAACAAGGATCTTGCCTTGCAATGCATTTTTGACGGATTCCAAAGTTTCGCGGTGAGCGGAGTAGGGCACGGTCAACACGACGATGTTCGCTTCTTTCGCCGCCTGAAGATTGTTCATTCCAGCGACAGAGACTCCATCGCCGAGCATTTCTGTCACTTCTTTGGCAGCCGCAACCGCTTTTTCTTCTGAACGAGAACCAATCAATACATGATACCCAGCGCGAGCCCACCGATAGGCAAGCCCTTTGCCTTCTTTACCTGTGCCGCCCAAGACAGCAACCGAAACTAAAATGTGATCTTCTTTCATGAGTTCTCCTAAATGGACGTTCTCTACATGACCTTGGCGACTTCTTCTTCGTATTTTTTCCAAATGCGTGGAGCGATTTCTCTTGCACGTGCGGCAATTTCCTCTTCATTGAGGGTGAGTAATTCACGGTCTTTCATCAAGAATTTCCCAGCTACCATGGTACTGGTCACCATGCTTTGCTGGAAGCCAAAAATAATATGCCACGGTAAATTGCCATCGGTGAGTGGGGTGAAGGGGTGATAGTCTACAAAGATCAAGTCAGCGACAGCACCAGGGACGATCTGCCCAATGGGTGCTTCTGGGAAGAAGTTCTGAGCAAGTGCAGCGTTGTTGTAGATTGCCATTTGTTGCACGTCATATCCGCCCATGCGGCGCGGATCGCGATGCTCGGCTTTGTGGAGTAGATATGCAGCCTTCCAATCATCCCACATGGAGTTGGTAAAGCCGTCGTTGCCCAAGCAGACCTTTATACCAAGCCTCAGCATGGATTCGATTTGAGCTGTTCCCACACCGTTATTCATATTGGAACGTGGCTGATGGGAAAGCCAGGTTTCGGTCTCTTTGAGGATTTCCATTTCACGTGCATCAAAGTGAACACCATGTGCCGTGATGGTCTTTGGACCTAAGATGCCGTGTTTTAGCAAACGGTCAATCACGCGCATCCCAGATTTTTGCATGCTGTCGTATTCGTCTGACTCATGCTCGGCTGTGTGGACGTGGAACCCTGTCCCTTCGGGAGCGGCAGCGGCGCACGCTTGCAAAGTTGCGCCAGAAAGTGTCAGGCTGGCATGCAGCCCGAAAGCAGCAGCCAACCGCGGGTGCGGATTCGAGGCGAGGCGTTTGATGAAGCGCACATTCTCTTGAATCCCTGCATTAGCTTTTTCGATTCCGTCACGGTCTGTTACTTCGTAGCAAAGCACACCGCGTAAACCGCTTTTATCCACCACATCAGCAATGACATCTAACGAGCCGTCAATGGTGTTAGGGGATGCATGATGGTCAATAAGTGTGGTGGTGCCATGCTTGATCGCATCCACGATAGAGACCAATGCGGAGTATCGCACGCCTTCTGCATCGAGAGAACGGTCGAGTGGCCACCATAATTTTTTGAGAATTTCAGGAAAATCCTTCGGTGCCGGACCCGGAATTGCCATACCGCGTGCAAAAGCACCATAAAAGTGTGTGTGTGCGCAAATGCCGCCCGGCATCACATACTGACCGTTTACATCAGTAGCTTTTACTTTGGGATGTTTGGCTGTAAGCGATTTGGTCGTGCCAATTTCCTTAATCTTTCCGCCTTCGATGAGAATGGCGTAATTCGAAAGGACGCGATTGGGAGATTCCCACGTGATGATGTTGGCATTTGTGATCAGCATATTAGTTCAATCCATATTCGCTAGGGTGCGGTAATTTGACGCCCGCTGCGCCAAGTTCCCAAAGGATGTTGAAGGTTGCTTCCCGTAATTCTGGGTCATCTTTGTACATGGCTTCATACAATTGTTTGAGCACAATCTCTTGTGGTGTGTACTTCAAGAATTGAATAGCTGCCAAGCGAGTTTCAGGGTTTTCATCTTTCAAAGCGACCAGCAAAATATCTGTGGCAGGGACACCGGGTGAAACACCCACGCCCTTTTTGGCAGCGAACTCAATAAGCCATGGCGTTTCATGCGGAGCTTTGGGCTTCATGGGTGCATACGCATAGCTTTGAGCTTGCATATCCAACACTTCTGTTGCGGCATTGCGGACGACCCATTGCTCATCTTCGATCTGAACTTTCTTCAGCAGGTCGGTCGCCCATTCCTCGCGGACACGTCCAAGACCATAGATCACAGCACGGCGCAGAAGAATATCGTTGATGGTGATGCCATCACGCAACATGGCGTGACCTTCTTTGGGATCATTGGCAAGCGCTTCACCTGCGGCACGGCGCACATCTTCTTCACCGTTCAACAAAGCATGTGCGGCAATTTCAAGCGACTCGTTGGTGTTGATGGCTGCTAATGCCATACACGCCGCACGTTTTACAGCAAGGCTTGGAGCATTCAATGCCCCTTCAAGAATCTTCAAGGACTTGGTATCGCGTACGGCGCCAAGCCCAAGAATGGCAAGGTGAACCAGTTCGAATGAACTGGATGTTGCAAACTGACGGAATAAAGTTGAAGCGCTGGCATCATTACTATAAACAAAAGCTGCCATAGCTTGTCCGCGCAGGCTGAGGGGAATGCCATCTGTTTGCAAGATCGCTGCAAGGGTTCCAAACATCTTTCCGCGCCACGGAGCATTTTTAGGAGCATCACGCAACCAACGTGCCGCCGCAAACAGCGGTCGGTGCATGGGTAAACGTGAAAATTCGAGCATGGCTTGTACCAAGCGGCTAGCATCGCCATGCGCAGCGATGAACCGCATGGTGAGATATTTTCCAGACCAATCGGGTTGGTTCAACAAAGTTTCTTCGGCGTTGTAATTGGTCAATGCATGACCCGCCAAATACCCAGCTAATACCGAATGAATAAAACGCATGCGGTTATTGGGATACGACACCAACAAGCCGCTTTCAGTCATCTTCCCGAGCAGACCTGTATTGGGCGTAGTAACCTTTTCGACTTTTTTGCCTTTTTTCGATTTGGCGTCAGTCGACTGTTGCGCTTCTCCTTCTGGACTTTGAGCTGTTTCGCCCTCAGGAGTTTCTTCTGCCACTTCAAACGACTTCACCCATTCACGCGCCTTACGCGGGTCGAATACCGGGGTAGCGCTGACAACGACTTGCATGGCAAGGGTTTCAAGCGCGGCAAGAGGAGTGTTTGCCGGAGCAATGCGTCGAATGTGGGTGGCGATGGTGTCGAGAATGTTAGGACCTAAACTATCGCCTGCATATGCCCCCCAGATTTTGAGCGTCAACTCAAGGGGAGATAAATTTAGAGATGCTGAACCAAGCCAGGAGTTGATAAGAAGCGGGTCCACTTGCTCTGGTCCCGTTTGTGCCCAGGCTTCCATGGCAACTGTGCGAGACCATAATTCGCCCCATTGATCCACAAATTCCTGATTGCCTTTTTCTGTCCATGTACACAGAGTTAGCGGCACAAAACCAAGCGGAATTAAACCATCCAAGTATTCTGGCGCACCTGTTGTGACGATGCGAGTCTTTGGATGCGCTTTGAGTAATAGTTTGAAGAACTCTGCCACCAAAGTTTGTTCATCGGGTGTGATTTCGTCGTAGCCATCAACGAGTAAAAGGGCTTCTCCGCTTCTAAAGACGGATTGAACGAATGCTGGAATTTTGCCAGCATCGAACATGGGCGCATTTTCAGCGGCGGCATCACTGATGACATTGAGTACATTCTTGGGATCTTGAATTGGAAGATTTAAGTCTGCTACATGAAAGTGAAATGGAACAAAACTTTGCAGTGCACCTAATTTTTCACTGCGGTTTGCGGCGAGGCTTGCTAAATGAGCCAACGCCACTGTTTTGCCGGTTCCGGGCTGCCCGATAATGACGAGGTTCGTATCACCAGCCAAAGCTTGTGGCAGAGTTAGTGTATGGGGCTGATAGATCGCGGCGACTTCGGGCCACGCGGGCATGTAGGGAAGGGTTTGTGTAACCACATCTTCAAACCGAGTTGCACCACCTGGTTCCACTGGCGCTGGTGGTGTGATGACGGTGGGTTCTTGTAAGATTTCATCCAGCGCAAAAAGCTGGGCTGCAAGATGCATCCCTTGTGCGCGGCGTAAAGTAAGGCGGCGATGATTTTCTTCTACGGAACTTGCTTTGCGAGTTTGAGCTTGCTCGCGTTGTTCTTTCAACCCTTCCCGTAATTCAGCGAGCATGGGGCGGGCGCGCCCTATTAAGAACCAGATCACGGTGGCGGTAGCAAAGCCTGCTATAAATGAAAGAGGGTCAATAATATTCAATAAGAACATGTTACTCGCCTAATTTGCGAAGAGGATTCGCCCACAAGAAGGGCAATACGAAAGTTTTTGAGAACGAGCACTTTGTTGAAGCGCCGCATTGATGGTCGTCCCGCAAGATGCACAAGCGCCATCTTCTACTTCAGTTACAGCAACACCACGCTTTTGTTTGCGCAGGTCTTCATAGGAGGTCAATAATAAAGCGTCTATGGGAGATAGCGCTGCTTCGCGTTCTTGACCAAAGCTTGCCACTTGTTTACCGAGTTCGGCTTGTTCATCTAGTAGTTTTTTATGTTCATTTCCAAGCCGCGAGCGGATGATATCTAACTCAGTTTTCGCTTTTTCTACTTCCGCCTCGGTATTTTCTGATTGTGACATGGCTTCTAATTGGCGCTCTTCCAAAGTCTCTTGATGTTTCTTTAGAGACTCAATTTCTTTTTGCAGGTCTTGAAGTTCTTTCGGGTTTTTTACAGAACCACCGTATAAACTTGAATTCGATTGTTCGATCTTGATCCTGATGTTTTCTGCCTCGAGCTCAATCCCTTTCAATGTTTTCTGTGCCTGCTGATTTTCAGCATTCGCTTTCTCAAGACGGGTTTGGGCTGTTTTTAGTTCTTTGTCATTTTCCAAAGTCTTTTGAATTACATCCAACCGTGCTTTGGCGCGGTCAATCTGACGGTCTACTTGTTGAAGGCGGAAAAGTCCCAGCGATGCACTCATAAATCAAATTATACCCGGCACGGTCATAAAATGCCCTTTTTTGAAATGGAAAGTATATAAAAACACCCCGTTCCTTCAAGAACGGGGTGTTGGTTTATTGAGCAGTGATGTTAAAGTAATTGTAGGTTGCTTGGGTGAGGTTAACAAAGAGCGGGTTTGTAATATCCCAAATATTTTGCACCGGATGATAGGTGTAAATCGAGAGAATAAAATTCCCTCCCGGGGAGTACACGATGCCAACATCGCTGATATCGTGCATAACACCATCGCGCGAGAGCACAAATCCGTGCTTGTGGGGGACGAGGGTGCCATCAGGAACACCACCTTGAATGAGGGCGCCAAATTTATCTAATGCTAGAAAGTCGATGATAAGTTTGCACGTATCTGGTGTTACTTTGTCCGGGAAGGCTGCGATTAACGCCCCGCCTCCATTTTGGACGCACTGGTAGATGTCTGCTAGCAAGGTTCCCATTTCGGAGGGTGTTGTTTGCGAATAAGGGTCTGGGTCTGTGAAAATGTCTGCGCGCGAATTGCCAGGGGTGATTTTTCCTGGAATCAAGTTAGGCGCACCCAGAAAGAACATACCACTGATGTAAGTGCTGGTCAGCCCGAGTTGTTCCATATTTTGGGATACGATGATCGGACCGTTATTTGGGTCGATACGCTCAAGAATGGAATCTGTGGCAGAGTTATCTGAGATACGGAACACACGGGTAATGGCTTCTGTGGTTGCTGTATCGAGGTTTGTGCCATGATTGATCAGATATGAAGTCAGAATGGGTAACTTGATCGTACTAGATGCAGTAAAGGCTACATCTGGTTCTACTGTAATCTCCTGCTTATTATTGATCAAAAAGTGAATTTCTTGCCCGGTTTGCAAGTCCATCATGTAGTAACCGATTAAACCGTCAAAGTCTGATGTGGTGATGATTTGCTTGAGCAAGATTTCCAGATTTTCGATAGTTGGGCGAGACGCTGTGGTTTGGTTAAAGGTCAACACAACAGAGCGGTCTGCAGGAGAACGCAAAGAATTAGTAATGATCACAACAGCACGGTTGATGTCGAGAGTCTGTCCAGGAGCGCCGGGAAGGAAGGTGGTGCCGCCGGGGACGGGTTGCGCAGGAGCAGGCGGAATATCGTAGCGTGATGCAATCTCGTTCTGGAGGAATTCGCGCAAACGATCTTCGGATATGGTTGCGCTTAATGGGATTTCTGCTTCAGTTGGCGGTCGGTTCCAGAGGTAGTCCCAAAACCCGCCCCAGAAAGAGCCGCCGGTTCTTGTCAGGTCTGCGGCAGCAAGCATGGTTTCAATATCCATCGTGAAGCCGACTGCACCAGGGTCAATGTGAAAGACTGCTCCATTGTAATTTACCTCAATAGGCGAGTTATAGACCTGAAGAATCCTTTGTGACGCTTCAGCAGGGGACAAGCCGTCTACAGGTACGCCGGCAACCATCATGCCAGCAGGGTAGCCCGTTCTTTGGCGGCTATATGAAATGAGGGAAATGACGGTTAGTGTGAATGCCCCAAGTAAAAATAGGATTGAAACACCCCGAAGGATGGTGTTGGTATTTCGATTTCTCACGGTTAAACATTGCCTCCAATGTCAATGGCATGACAAAAATCACGGAAAAAGTATAACATACCGAAACATGAGGCTTGTGCTAGAATAAGTTGATATTAATCTAAAATCATAGTTTAAAGGATGGATATGCTCCGTTCATTTTTTATCTACCTTTCGAAAGCTGCCTGGGCGCAAAAGCTCATCACAAGTTGGAGCTTTTCCTGGCGCATCGCTTCTCGTTTTGTTGCGGGGGTTACACTTACGGATGCTATTAAGATCGTCCGCGAGTTAAATGCAAAGGGGATCAACGCTACATTAGATCATTTAGGGGAACATACTAATACACCCGAAGAAGCCCAGCAGGCAGCGGATAGCATTTTCGCAACACTAGATGCTATTGGAGCTGAACCTAGCCTTCGTAGCAACATTTCCATCAAGCTGACGCAGATCGGTATGGGGCTAGATGAGAGTCTGTGTGCTGAAACTTTGGAACGTGTCCTCGCTCGTGCCAAAACTGCCAAAACCTTTGTCCGTGTTGATATGGAAGATACACCATATACGGATAAAACGATCAACTTGCATTATGCCATGCGTGAAAAAGGATACGAAAATCATGGCATGGTGATTCAAGCATATCTCTTCCGCACCGAAGCGGATGTCCGCCGTATGCTTCAAGATGGTATTCGCATTCGAAATGTGAAAGGTGCATATAACGAGCCGCCTGATAAAGCCTTTCCTCAAAAAGCAGATGTTGATGCGAATTATGACCTGATTACAAAGACCTTATTAGATGCTTCGTTGGCACAAAAATCGAAACTTAGTGATGATGGACGTGTGCCGCCCATCCCGGCAATCGCTACGCATGATGAGAAACGTATTGCTTTTGCAAAAAGCTATGCTGAAAAGATTGGCTTACCTAAGAATGGGTTGGAATTCCAAATGTTATATGGCATTCGCAGGGATTTGCAGGAATCTCTTGTTAAAGAAGGTTACCTAGTTCGTGTCTATGTACCATTTGGAACACATTGGTATCCGTACTTTATGCGACGTCTAGCAGAACGTCCGGCGAATGTATGGTTCTTTATCGTCAACTTCTTTAAGGGCTAAAAAACTCATCAAAGCCGTGAAAATCTACAGATTTTCACGGCTTTTTTTTTTGTTTAAGGGCTAATTCTGCTTTTGCAAAACATTAACCTTATTGACGCCATGATGTCCCTGCAATAAAATAAACAGTCTTGACATTATTTCACAATAAGGAAAGTAAACATGTTTTTCTCTCATATTGCTCTATCTCCCGCATTTTATCTTGACCCCGGATCTGGCAGCATCTTGTTCCAAATGATCGTAGCTGCTCTTTTAGGGGCAGGTATTTTGATACGCTCTCAGTGGTCTCGCATTAAGCGCTGGTTTGGTGTCAAACCTGAAGTGGATGAAAACGAAGACAACGAGGACAATGGTGGAAATTAATCGTATTGACGGCTCTTTCCGCGACCCAAGCGGATTTCTCTTTACGCACGATCAAGTTTTATATCGTCAAGTTAATAAGAGATATGCTGATGAATATACCCTCTTAATGAGTTCTGGTCTGTACGAGAGCTTAATCAAGAGTAGATTACTTGTTGCTCACGAAGAAGTAAATGATATTCAACCAGCAGAGCCAAAAGCTACTTTCAAGATCATTCGTCCGCAGAGGGTGAATTTTATTTCTTATCCGTATGAATGGTCATTTTCGCAACTAAAAGATGCTGCACTTGCGACCTTGTCTATTCAAAAACGTGCCATGAAGCATGGTATGTCTCTTAAGGATGCGAGTGCTTACAACATTCAATTCCATGAAGGAAAAGCAACTTTAATTGATACACTTTCCTTTGAAAAGTACACTGAAGGTACACCTTGGGTTGCTTATAAACAATTTTGCCAGCATTTTCTCGCTCCACTGGCATTGATGGCAAAAACGGATATTCGGTTATCTCAATTATTACGTATCCATATTGATGGTATTCCCCTTGACCTTTCTAGTAGGCTCTTGCCTTTTTCAACGCGCCTGAATTTCGGGTTATTGACACATATTCATTTGCACGCCAGAGCACAACAGCAATATGCGGACAAACAGGTGGAAACTTCCACTGCTCAAAAGGGCGGCATGAGCAAACAAGCTTTACAAGGGTTAGTTGAAAGTTTGGAAAGTACTGTTAAAGCATTGACTTGGAAGCCAATCGGTACAGAGTGGGGAGATTACTATAATTTCACGAATTATTCTGATTCTTCTTTTGAACAAAAGAAAGAAATTATTGGAAAGTGGGTGGAACAGGTCAAACCACGTTCGGTCTGGGATATGGGAGCCAATACAGGCTTTTTCACCCGCATCGCTTCAGAACGAGGGATTCCTTCCATTGCCTTTGACATTGATCCCGCGGCTGTGGAAAAGAATTATCGGCAGGTAAAGTCTTCTAAAGAAAAAAACATTCTTCCACTAATACAAGATTTAACAAATCCGAGTCCAGCCATTGGTTGGAACAATCGCGAGAGAGATGCTTTAGCCGGTCGCGCTCCTGCTGATATGGTTTTTGCTTTGGCAATTATTCACCACCTTGCCATTTCAAACAATGTCCCTTTGGTAGATATCGCTGAATTTTTTTACGGATTGGGGAAGTGGCTTGTGATTGAATTTGTGCCTAAGCCCGATTCTCAGGTAAAGAAGTTGCTCTCGTCCCGGCTGGATATTTTTGATGAGTATACGGTTGAGGGCTTTGAAAAGGTTTTTACCGAAAAATTTACGATAAATGAAAAATGTCAGATTTTTGGCACAGAAAGATATTTGTATTTATTGAAAAAAAAACACTGAAATTCTTATTTACATAAACAATATAAAAAAACAGATCAATCTATAAATACTGACTAGCCTTTGGTTTCATGTATTGATTGTATTTTAGGCCGATTACTCGTCACATTTTTTGTGGACGAGTAATTTTTATTAGAGAGAAGTTTAGAATATTTATGGTTGAGCTAAAGATTTCAGGAGCCATTCATAGAATTCATTTGTAGATGGTGCGACATATATTCCGCCGTTCCAGGAATAGTAACGAGGAAATAATAGAGAAAGAAATACAACGACGTAAAGTAAATTTAAATAGCGAACTTGGTCTGCTTTATTATCTTGTGCCAATATAATTTCATATGAATGAAATATACATTCTGTTAATAGCCCCCATGAAAGTATTGAAAAAACCCTTGTAGTATCTTCGGTGAAAAAGGTAATACCATAGTTAACTAATAGCGCCAGAATTAGGAAGGAGTAATACGTTTTATCTACTTTGAAAAATATAAAAACACTTATTAAGATGATAACCCATTGAACGTTAAAAAGAGAGAAAAGAGAAATCAGAAAGTTCTTAGTGTTGAGGTTTATCCATAAATCTATATCTTTTGAGATGATGAAATCAAATCTGGATACTAATATTTGAATATTGTTTGTGCTAATAAAAATTTTGACAATAAAATATCCAATTATGCCTCCAGCCACTGATGCTAAAAAATAAGATATTTTTAACCTCTTTTTGGAAATAGACCTTAGAGTCAATATCTCTACAGCAATTATGAGAAACATGATGTGATTTGTAGTGCCTAATAATGTTAATAAAAAAAATAAAGAACTGGAATTTGTAAATAGAAATGGAATTGTAAATGCTAGGGTTAGGCTATCAGGTGTGCCTAACCATGAAAGAATAATAGTTGTTGTTGGAGATGTTATTAATATTAAGGCAGAAATTAAAGCTACGTTTGGAGGACGTTGTTTATAAGAACACCATGTAAAAAGTAGACATGAAAAAAAGAAAATTGACAGACAAAAAATATTAAAAACAATACGTGAATTGAGTTTTAAGTAATATGCAACAACTGGTAGTAGAATATTTTCTTGCCAATAATTTTCTTCAGATATATCTGTTCTTGTGGTAAATGGATTTAATGAAAGCTTTTGGTAATGTTCAGGTGGAACAAGAGATATTCCATTCAAAAGAATTATCCCAATAGTAAATATTGTTGTAACACTAAAAATACTTATAGATTTTAGGGGTTTTGTTTTAAATCTATCAATTATTTTGGAAACCATTCTTTATCATATCCATGGACATGTTTCTTGAAACTTGAAATGATTTATGAGTAGAAAAAGTGAAAATAAGTAGAGTTACAACATATGTGATTGAGTCAGATATACTTAACAAAGGAATTATGGCTGCAAATATCCATATCCATAAAGTGCGTTTAAAATTGGTGCTAGTTAGCCACATAGTAGCGGGAATAATAAGTGGAAGATCATATGCATATGCCCTAGGAGCACAAAATAATGAAGCTAATAATGCAAAAGATAGCATTGGAATGGTCGGTAAGGAACGGAAATGCCACAGTATCCCGGTTGCAATAAGAACTAGCAAGATGGTGAAAGGAAGATTTCCAGTACCTACCCAATTTTCTTGAAACCCAAATAAACTGGGAAAAGTGGTGAAATGCAAACCGTCTACTCGTTGAGAACCAGCTTGAAGCAGTTTCCACATTTCGTTGTACCATCCTGGACTTATAAAAGACTCAAGTAAGAACATACATGCAGTTAATCCAAGACTAGTAAAGATTGTTTGCTTTCCACTGCGCCAGAAAACGAATAGGGTGAAAACAATAAATAGATGTGGTTTTATCCAGATAAAGGGCAACAAAAGCCCGGCAAGGATATATTTCTTTTGATTAACTGCAAACATAATAATTGTAGCTAACCCTAGCAAAACATAATCCATTTGCCCAACTTGCATCAACTGTATGCTCATTATAGTGAGCATACTAAATATTAAGGAAATATCTAGCCACTTGAATCCTGGGTGATAATATTTTTTGAGTTTCCATAAAACAAAAATCATTGAGAGAAGCGAAACCGCTTTATATAAGATTAATCCTGTTGAGTGAGTGAAGATTGCAAATGGTATATAGAACCATGCTGCCCATGGAAAATACCAGAATGGTAATTCGTATGGACCAACAATAATATAAATAGATTTACCATCGAGAGCAGCGCGAGCAGCGTAATAAAAAACATCGAAATCATGCCAATCATACTCTGTCATCCCATAGTAAAGTAGAAATATGCATATTGCTGAAACGAAAAAAACAATTGCCGAATAGATAAGGGGATGAAGATCTTTTTTTTTCATGCTCTCTCTATCAATAGATTAGAATTTTGTCGCCCTAGTTTTTGAACTGCACTCCATATAATTGCAGCAAGAATAATTATATGGAGTGCGCCCATAATTGCCAATTGTGGTGAGGATTTACCAAAATAATCCCATGTAATAGGAAATCCAATATAGTTACTGATTCCATAAAAAACAGCAATTCCAATATCTATCTTGTTTTTAAGGCTTAGGATAAAAAATGGGAAAACCCATAATAACCATTGAGGAGAGTAAATCCGTGCGAAGATGATGAAGTTGCAAATGATAATGATATACCAATATAGAAGTTTTTCATGGGTATTGATACGAAAAAATATAGCAAATATAGCGGGAAGCAATTGTAGTACAAAAAATAAAGGCATCAACGTAGATTGAATGCTATTCTCAGCATTAAGTAGATTGCTAACCAATGCTGGTAAAGATACAGTCTCGATGCTTCGTTGATTGTGAAATCTGTAAGGTGCAAGGACTGCATCCATGCCTCCAAATATGTATGTGGGTAAAACAATGAAAAGGCAGGTGACTAAAAATATAAGGACCATTTGCCAATGGATACGCTGTTCTGTCCGATAACAATAAGCAAAACTAACTGGTAACAATAAACAGGGATACCATTTCGTCATTGTGCCAATAGCCAAAAGGAATGCTGCAAGATTCCACCTTTTTTGTTCTATCATCTGAAATGCTAGTAGACTCAAAAGGGCAGGTAACACATCAAAACGGTTAAAAGTGAAGTAGAGTGGGGCAGGTAACAGAAGTAAATATGCCAGATACTTTTTATTTGGGAGGATATTTATAAGTATATTAATGATTGCTACTAAACAGATAAGCATTAACATTGAGAAAACAGCGCTAAATTTCCAGTAGGCGATAGCCATATCTACATCTTTTAATGATACAAGACGTAATAAACCAAACAGATATGTTGGTACTTGTGGGTATTCGCTTAACACATCTCGGAATGGAACTAAGTCATTTGGTAACCAAGAACCACGTTGGAAATATACAAAACGATCAAACTCATCTGAAAAAATACGGATAGGAGTGTTAAGATTGTTGTGAAGAATAGTTATAGTAAAGAGCCAGTAGAACAGCAATCCAATTGATAAATATAGAAATTTTTTTGAAGTCATTAATAATAAAGTCCTGGCTACTTCCCAAATCTCTTCTGCCACTCAAACAACTTGTTCAATGCCTCAATAGGGGACAGAGAATTGACATCAATTCCCTTCAACTCATCCAGCAGCGGATTTGTCTCTGGGAACAGCGCCACTTGTTGTGCCGCTTGCGGATTGATCTTCACGCCGCGTGCTGCTGACTTTTCAAGCTCGGTCATGATCTCGTTGGCACGTCCGATCACGGGTGTAGGCAAACCAGCTAATTGCGCGACATGGATGCCATACGATTTATCCGCGCCGCCTGCGATGATCTTATGTAGGAAGACCACCTTGCCATTCCCTTCACTGACAGCGACGTTGTAATTGCGCACACCTGGCAACAACTCTGCCAGTTGAGTTAGTTCATGATAATGCGTTGCGAACAAGGTCTTTGCTCGCAGTTGCGGATGATTATGAATGTACTCAATGATTCCCCACGCAATGGACAAACCATCATAAGTCGAAGTGCCGCGCCCGATCTCATCGAGGATCAACAGGCTGCGATTTGTGGCGTGATGCAAAATATTTGCCGCCTCAACCATCTCCACCATGAAGGTGGACTGCCCGGCATGAATTTCATCCTGTGCGCCGATGCGGGTGAAGATACGGTCGACCAAGCCGATTCGAGCCGAGGATGCGGGCACGAACGAACCCATCTGCGCCATCAACGTGATCAATGCCGATTGCCGCAAATAAGTGGATTTACCGCTCATATTCGGACCGGTAATGACTCGCACGATCTCGCCTTTTTCAAAGATGACATCGTTGGGAATATAGCGGTCAGATTTTAGCAACTGCTCAACAACCGGATGCCGCCCTTCGTGAATCTCCAGCTCGCTTCCTTCGTGGACTTGGGGCTTGGTATATCCATTCAAAGCTGCCACTTCGCCGAGAGCGGATAGCACATCCAGCTCCGCGATGGCGCGCGCTGTGGCGAGGATCTTGTTTGCTGCCTTCGCCAACTCTGCACAGACTTCTTTGAACAGGCGCGTCTCAATTTCCTTGATACGTTCTTCGGCATTCAAGACCAGCGTTTCGTATTCTTTCATCTCTGGGGTGATAAAACGCTCGGCGTTGACCAAGGTCTGTTTACGGATGTAATGTTCGGGTGCTTTGTCTGCCGCCCCGCGTGAAATTTCAATGTAATAGCCAAAGACTTTGTTGTAACCAACTTTGAGAGTCTTGATACCCGTCTTCTCACGTTCCACAGATTCGAGGTTGGCGATCCACTCGCGGGCGTGTTTGGATGCGTCCATCACACCATCGAGTTCTGCCGAATACCCAACACGGATAACGCCCGTGTTTTGCAACGTAGCAGGTGGGTCATCATCCAACGCATTTTGAAGTAGGGAAAGGGCTTGCCCCTGTCCAAGATGCTCTTGCCCATACCCAAGAATTTGCCATAATTGGACATCCGCAAGGGATGCCCCTACGTTTGGCAATTGCGCAAACGTCGCCCGCATCGCAACCAAATCTCTCGGCTGCGCCTGCCCGGCAATGACGCGGTTGATCAGGCGTTCCAAGTCTGCGATGGGTTTCAAGGCATCGCGCAACTCTGCCCGTACCATGCCGTTTTGCACGAAGTATTCCACACCATTTTGGCGTTTGTTGATTCGTTCCACATTCAATAGCGGCTGGCTGACCCACTGATGGATCATACGTTTACCCATCGGGGTGATGGTTGCATCGAGGGTGCCAAGCAAGGAACCTTTTCTTTCGCCACGTAACGTTTCATCCAATTCCAAGTTGCGGCGGGTGGATGAGTCGAGGGTCATGAACTCGTTCAGGCTGTACGAGCGCAGGGAGTTGAGCAGGTTGAGCGCATCGGGTTGGGTCTCTTTGAGGTATTGAATGATCGCCCCAGCCGCACGGACGGAGAGGCTGTTTGCTCTTAATCCAAAGCCATCTAGTGTCGATGATTTGAATTGAGTTAGCAGTGTCTCATTGCATTTGCCAGGTTCAAACTTCCAGGCAGGCAAGGGGGTGGTGTGACCAATGATGCCATCGGGAAGTTTTTGATTATCGGGGTAGAGAATTTCAGCAGGGTGGAGGCGTGTGAGCTCGGCGCGCAGAGCTTCGAGCGGAAGCTCGGTGACGGCGAATTCTCCAGTGGTCACGTCGGTATAAGAAACAGAAGCAACTGTCCCGTTGGAAGAGGCGGAAGAGTCCAAGATCACAGAGGCGAGGTAGTTGTTCGCATCCCCCGGCAAGAGTCCCGGCTCGGTCACCGTTCCCGGAGTGACCACGCGCACCACTTTACGTTCAACCAGTCCCTTGGCTGGCACTTCACCGATCTGTTCGCAGATGGCAACGTGGTACCCCTTTTCGATCAGGCGCGAGAGATAATTTTCAACGGCATGATAGGGAATGCCCGCGAGCGGAACACGAACCCCGCCGCCGACCGGGCGTGAGGTGAGCACGATGTCGAGCTCGCGCGCCGTGATCTCGGCGTCTTCGTCGAAGGTTTCATAAAAATCGCCCAGACGGAAAAACAAGATTGCATCTGGGTGTTTCTTTTTTTCATCGAGGTATTGTCTGCGGACAGGTGTGATATCTTCGTTGGACATCCTTTGATTTTACTATGAGCGAAAGACTTGGGCTATAATTTGACCGCATTCGAAAATTACACCACCTCCGCGTGGTTATCTCAGGAGTTCATATGTATAAGTTGGTTTTAGTCCGTCACGGACAAAGCGCATGGAATCTCGAAAACCGATTCACCGGTTGGACGGATGTTGACCTGACCGAGCTTGGTAAAGCCGAAGCCGCCGAAGCGGGCAAGTTGTTGAATGAAGCGGGATTTGATTTCGATATCGCCTACACCTCCGTTCTCAAACGCGCCATCAAAACGCTTGGCATCATTCAAGATGTGATGAATCGCGACTGGCTGCCCGTTATTCGGGCGTGGCAATTAAACGAACGCCATTATGGTTCGTTGCAGGGTTTGAACAAAGCGGAAACCGCTGAGAAATTTGGCGAAGATCAAGTAAAGGTTTGGCGACGTTCGTATGATGTGCCGCCTCCATCTTTGGAATTGACCGATGAACGTCACCCGAAATTTGACCGCCGCTACGCCTCGCTGACTCCCGAACAGTTGCCAGCCACCGAGTCACTTAAGATCACGCTGGATCGTGTTCTGCCCTACTGGAATTCCACCCTTGCGCCTGAGATCAAAGCAGGCAAGCGTCTGCTCGTCGTGGCACACGGAAATTCCATCCGCGCATTAGTGAAATACCTCGATAATATTTCTGAAGCCGAGATCACTGAATTGAATATCCCCACAGGCTTACCGTTGGTTTATGAACTTGATAAAGATCTGAAACCGATCAAGAATTATTATCTCGGTGACCCGGAAGAAGCCGCCAAGAAAGCCGCAGCTGTGGCGAACCAAGCAAAAGCAAAGTAACTATTCGTAGGGCGGGTTTTTAATCCGCCATTTCCTGAATTTAAAGAGATCGTCAGGCTACAAGCCTGACCTACGATTGACTTAATAAGAAACTCAGTAATAAATCAACTCAGAGGATTATGAAGGTGAAAAACCTTCATAATCCTCTTTTAATTTGCCAAAGGAGATTTTTATGCCCCTCACATCTCGCGAGCGCGTGTTGACCGCTATCAATCATGAGGTTCCAGACCGGGTTCCGATTGTCATTGGTGCAAGCAATGCCACTGGCATCAAGATGCCAACCTATCGGCGTTTAAAGAAACTGCTCAGCTTCGAAGCACCTGAATGCTATTTATACGACTTCCCCGAACTTGGCACGGCGCTTCTTGATGAGCCCATCCTTGAACGCTTGCATGTGGATGTGCGTGGCGTGCTCGACCGTGAACCGCAGCATATCCTTGAGCGCAACGCCAACCGCGAGCCTGACTCAATGTATGTCAACTCGTGGGGTGGGGGTGTGACCAAAGCCGGTGTGGACAACTGGTTCCCTTCCTATCATCCACTGGCAGAGACGCACTCCATCGAAGACCTTGAGAAATATGCATGGCCCGATATGGATGACCCCACCCGTGTGGCACACGTCCGCGCACATGCGCAAAAATTGCATCAGGAAAATAAATATGCCCTCATGGGCACGCCCTGGCTGGCATTCCCAGTGGAGCGTGCCTACGAAATGCAGCGCATGGATAAGTTCTATCTCAACATGGGAAGGCATCCAGATTTTGTGGTGGAACTGCTCAAGAAAACCGGCGAACTCTGCAAAACCCTCATGGGACATTTTCTTGATGAGTGCGGCGATATGATCGATATCATCAAGATCGGCGATGACTTGGGGATGCAATCCAGCCTTATGCTTTCGCCCAAGATGTACCGCAATTACGTCAAACCCATTCATGCCGACTACATCTCATTCATCAAATCGAAGACCAAAGCCAAAGTCTTCTTCCACACCGATGGCGACGTCTTCCCGCTTTTGCCAGATTTTGTCGAAATGGGCATCAATATCCTAAACCCGATTCAAACCTCGGCAGGGAAAATGTCCAATTTGCCAGAACTAAAAAAGCAATTCGGCAAAGACCTCATCTTCTGCGGCGCCATTGACACGCACCGCGTCCTGCCGTTTGGCACGCCAGAAGAAGTCCGCGCAGAAGTGAAGCGCATCATTGATGTCCTCGGCGAAGGCGGCGGATATATGCTGGCATCTGTCCACACCATTCTTGAAGATGTCCCTGCGGAGAATGTCCTTGCCATGGTCGATGCCGTGGAGGAATTCGGCTGGTATAAGCGTTAGAATTGGAGTATGACCCTTTCACAGGACTTTATCCACGACCTGAAAAAACGCTTCACAGGCGACCTGCGGCTTGATTCTGCCTCGAAAGTTTTATACTCCACCGACGCTTCTTCCTACCAGATTGAACCCTTGGGCGTTGCCATTCCCAAAACACAAGCGGATTTACAAGCTGCGGTTGAACTGGCAGCAAAATATCAGATCCCGATTCTCCCCAGAGGGTCGGGGTCTTCGCTTGCTGGGCAAGCCATTGGTGCGGCATTGATCCTTGATTGTTCCCGCTATCTTGACTCTATCATTGAGATCGACCTCGAAGCTCATTCCGCAGTTGTAGAACCAGGGGTGATCCTTGCCAACTTAAACCGCACTGCCACCAAATACGGGTTGACCTTTGGTCCTGACCCTGCTTCTGCAGAACGGGCAACAATGGGAGGTGTGATTGGTAACAATGCTACGGGGGCACACTCTATTCTTTATGGTATGAGCGCTGACCATCTGCTCGAGGCGGAGGTTGTGCTAAGTGACGGGAGTGTTGCTACTCTGGACGCATCACTGTTGGATGCTCATTCTTCAAATACTCAATTAGGAAATATTGTTTCGACAGTTAAGCATATCCGCGAGAAATATACTGAGGCAATTAAGCAGAACTATCCAAAATCCTGGCGTAACTCTGCTGGATATCGCCTAAATTATTTATTGCCATGGAGCTTTTCTGCTCCGCCGCAATGGGATGCAGATGATTATGGTTTGAAATCTGTGGTCTACCGCCCAACATCTACAGTTAATTTGGCGCACCTTTTGGCTGGCAGTGAAGGGACTTTGGCGGTTATCCGTAAATTGAAAGTTAACCTTGTTGAAAAGCCGAAACATACGATTTTGGGTGTTTTATCGTATGCCAGTATTTCAGAAGCCTGTGACGATGTTCCGCGTTTGTTGGCAATGAAGCCCAGTGCTGTGGAGTTGATTCCGCAGTTGATCTTGCGAAATGCGCGCAGTATTCCTGCGTATGCACGGCAAATGGGCTGGGTGCTTGGAGATCCGGCGGCAGTGTTGGTTGTGGAATTTAGTGGCAATCAGCCATCGGAGTTGAAAGAAGCGGTGCGAAAACTTGGTGATGTTTTGGTAATTACAGAGCTGCCTGAAGATCAAGCTCGCATTTGGAATATCCGCAAAGTGGGGCTGGGAATTCTAGATTCGCGTCCAAAGGCGGCAAGACCCATTGCATTTATTGAGGATTGTGCCATTCCAGTTGAGCGTTTGGGAGAGTTTGTGCGTGAAGTGGAGCGGATCCTTGATGCTCACGGAACCTTTGGCGGAATTTATGCTCATGCCTCTGCCGGCTGTTTGCATATTCGCCCTGTTTTAGATTTACAGCGCGGGGAAGCTGTGCGGGCAATGCGAAACATTATTGAGCAGGTGTTTGCGTTGACTATGTCCTTGGGCGGTGCTATGAGCAGCGAACATGGAGATGGAATTGCACGCGGTGAGTTCATCGAACGTACGTATGGGCGTGAAGTGACGGATGCCATGCGTTTGTTGAAGAAAGCTGCTGACCCTGATAATATTCTTAACCCCAAAAAGCTATTCGATGCGCCGCCCATGGATACCAATCTGCGCTATGGTGAAGCATATAAGACGAAGACGTGGATGCCTGTATTGAAGTTTGAGCATGAACATGGCTTGGCGGGGGCTATAGAGTCTTGCAATGGACAGGGAGTTTGCCGAAAGACGACTGGTGTGATGTGTCCGTCGTTTCAAGCAACACGTGATGAAGCATTTAGTACAAGAGGCAGGGCTAATTTATTAAGAGCAGTAATCAGTAGTCAACAGTCTGCGGTCAGCCACGCGATGACAGCCACTACGTATCAAACTTTGGATTTGTGTCTCGCTTGTAAAGGCTGCACCTCTGAATGCCCAAGCGGTGTGGATATGCCCAAACTCAAGTATGAGTTTATGAATCATTACTATAAGTCACATCGCCGACATTTACGAGATTATTTGTTCGGGTATTTTCATGTTGCGGCTAGGATATTAAGCCCATTTGCGCCTGTAACCAATTTATTTATGCACGCAGAATGGTCGAAGAAGGTCATGTCGCGCGTGTTGGGGATTGCAGAGCAAAGACCATTTCCAAAATTTTCTGCGAAGAAGCATCAAGCTGTTAGGGCGGAAAAGAAGAAGGCAGTGATTTTCCTTTCCGATGTTTTCTCTCACTATATCGAACCAGAGGTGGAAGAAGCAGCGATTGAGATATTAAATTCTCTTGGCTTTGAAGTAAAAGTTTTGTCAGTTATTGGGGCGGGCGCTTCTTTGCTATCAAAGGGATTTCTCAAGCCAGCAAAACAGCATGCAGAAAAAGTTTTGGCAGAGATTGAGCGCTTGGATGGTGGAGCAGGCTTGAGCGTAGTTGGATGCGAGCCGCCTGAGTTATATTGTCTCAAACATGAATATGCGTCTCTTTTGCCAAACAGGAATACTGAAATCCAATCACTGAATGAAAGAGTTTGGTTAGTAGATGAATTTATTTTGCGTGTAGTCAAAACGGAAGATGTTGATATTTTGAGCAAGCCTTTGCCTGAACAAAATAACCGCCTCACTCTCCACCCGCATTGTCACCACCGCGCTGAAGGTCCTGCCGCTGACGGTTTACCCAGTGGTGTGGCTGCAACTGTGGAGATGTTGAAGTTATTTGGTTATGAGCCCGAAGTGATTGAGGCAGGCTGTTGTGGTATGGCAGGTACGTTTGGTTATGATGCTGAGCATTATGAGATATCGATGAAAGTAGGGGAGTTGGGAGTGCTGCCAAAGGTGCGTGCAATCAAAGATCGAGAATTGGTTTCGAGTGGCGCTGCTTGTCGAATGCAGATCAAACAAGGTGCAGATGTTGATGCACGTCATCCATTATTGTTAGTGAGAGAACGAATTCGATTTATGTGAGGTGATATGTTAAACCGACTTTCAAACTTCTTTTATTCCTTATCTACTGGCTGGGTAACCCTGACCGGGTTGCTGGTTTTTGTGCTTTTCATGATCTTTGTGTTGCCGCAGCAAGCCCAAAAGGCAGAAGCTTACAGTGGTGGGACTTCGCCAGATACTTCATATATTTATTCTGCAAGGGACCTTTATCAAATGGCAGAGGAGTATGGCGTAGAAGGACGCTCTGCTTATATTTATGCGCGCTTCACATTTGATTTAGTGTTTCCACTTGCATACTTATTCTTTCTAACAACATCGATTAGTTGGCTGTTGAAGCATGGACTTTCTGAAAACTCCCGCTGGCGGATGTTGAATCTATTTCCGCTTGCGGGAGCTATTTTTGATTATTTGGAAAACATTTCCACATCGCTAGTGTTAGGGCGTTACCCGTCTCAGACTCCTGTGATCGATGTTCTTGCGCCAGTGTTTACGGCAATCAAATGGTTCTTTGTGAATGGGAGTTTTGTCCTTCTTCTTGTGGCGATTGTACTGGCTCTATGGAAAAGGCTTCGGCGCTAAGTTAGGGCTGTTTTGTTGCACTCCAAGAAGCAAGGATTTCTACGTTGCAGTCTGTGTTAGGTTGATCTGTAAACGTTTGGCTAAGGCTGCCACTGGCAGTTTGATCGGGAAGGAAGAAGCCAGAGAAGCCTAAATTCATTTCTTGTACTGCACCTGAGCTGGCAATTGGGAGCGGCAGGAATTCAGATTTCGCCTCACCTTCGGTAGAGACATGGAATTGACAGGCTGTATTTTGTTTACCCATATAACTTACAAGAATATCAGTGACATTATCATTTGTGACTTGAAGGGAAATGGTCAATTCGGTGCCGTCAGATGTAACTCCGGTTCCTGTCCATTTGCCATCATAAGTAGCTGAGCTGCTTGAATACCCCTCAGTGCCAATGGCGTTGGCAGTGGACATCCATGCCTCAAATGAGGGTGGCACTCCAATATCTGTGGCGATTGATGCAGCGGTCGCATCTTCATTTGGGGTAAGGGTGGGAAGTGGCTTATCCTTCGTCAGCGGACCTGCCAATGTGGCACAGCCAAGCCCACCAATGATAAGCAAAGGAAAGAGTATACGGGCAAAAGATTTAGTGTTCATGGATTCTCCTGAAAACAAGGTTGCTGATCTCAAAAGATTAACGCGCTTGCATTTTGTGTTTTGCGAGTTCCTTTATCTTACGACGCCGACCTTTAGTTCGGCAAAACCGCCGCGATCTTGCGCCTCACTACCAGAAAAGATAATCCAAATCCATTGCCCGACAACATTGGGAGTGATTTGAATATCTGGGTCAGGCGTTCCTGCCAGGCTGACGGTCTCTTCGTAGACTAGTTGATCTTGAGCGTCGTACACTTGAATTAACACAGATTCAAAACCATAGCCGCTGCGAAATTCAGCCACTTCATTATCTTTGTTTGAAATTAGATCGATGGTGGCTATAAAATCTTCCTGAATGCCCGTCCATACATATCGGGTTGTGCCATCTTCATCGGGTCCGGCAGAGAACCATGAAGTAGTGGGGTCTCCATCAATGGCAAGGGAGGCAGGGAAGGTGGAGTCGTAAATCGAGGAAACATCTACAGTGCCTTCTGCAGCGATCTCGGCATTTGCCATGGTAGTCGGCACGATGGGAACAAATACTGTGGGAGCAGGTTCTTCTGTCGCCGAGGCGAACGGAGTCTCGGCTGAGACCTGAGTCGATGAAGTGGTAAACAAGCCTGGGAGGAGACTCGAAGCGAAAACTCCGGTCAGAACGACGCAAAGACAAAGTCCCATTAACCCAATTCCACCTAATACTTTGGGAAGGATCGATTTTTTTGATACAGGCGTTGGAGGTGAGGTTGTGGGGAGGTTCGGTGCAGGGACGGCGACACGACTGGGCGATGCATGTGATTCAATGATCGTGCTGCTTATTGGCTGTTCAATCATGGTTCCCGGAGAACTACTTTTCCCCATAGAACGAATGGCTTGGGACAATTCGTTAGCGGTTTGATATCGGTCTGCCGGTTTCTTTTCCATTGCCTTGCGGATGATCGTCTCAAAGGATCGTGGCAAGTTGGGGTTGTGGTCTAGCAGGCTGGGTACCGGTTCCTGGATGTGAGCAATGGCAACTCCCATAGGTGTGTCTGATACGAAAGGCAGTTTCCCGCTGAGTGCTTCGAACAACACCACGCCTAGCGAATAAATATCGCTGCGACCGTCTATATTCTTTTCACCCATTGCCTGTTCTGGGCTCATGTAAGCTGGTGTGCCAACCATGTTGCCAGTACCGGTAAAGGCGACACTGGTTTCTGCCAATTTTGCGATGCCAAAATCGGAAAGGAAGGCTTCGCCTTGCGAGTCGAAGAGGATGTTGCCGGGCTTGATATCACGATGCACCACACCGGAGCGGTGGGCGTAATCGAGCGCGGAACCAATGCGTTGAAAGAGGGGCTCGATCTCTGTGAGTGCTATGGGACCATTTCCCAAACGGTCGGCGAGGGTGCCGCCGGGCATGTAGCGCATGACGATGTAAGGTTGGTCTTCATGTTCCCCCGAATCATAGACTGGAACGATGGCGGCGTTCTCGAGCTTGGCAACCACTTCAACTTCGTGTTGGAAGCGGGCACGGAATTGCGGTTCGAAAGTGAACTGTTTTGGCAGAACCTTGATCGCCACTTGGCGTTTGATGTTCGGGTCATGCGCCAGATAAACAATTGCCATGCCGCCCTGTCCCAATTCCCGTATGACCTCATACCGACCAATATTCATGATTGCCTTCCAATGAGAGCCAGTTTGTTATTGCTTGACCATAATTTTCGATAAACTACGTCTGATTTATTTCAGCGCATTATACATTAGATTATTTCTAGGCGATTTTTATTTCCAATCATTGATTTCAAAACATGATTTAATAATTTTCGCCTGTAGGGGCGACTCTTCAATGCCCTCGGTTGTTACGTCAAGCAAGGAAGTCTTGCCAGACAAGGCGCGAGTCAGTCCCTGGCGAGTCGCCCCTACGGTTGCGTTTACGGGCGTGGTGGCGCGAGTCGAGTCCCTGCGGGGGCAGTTTAGCTTTTACACCAATTGCGGATGATCACCATATTGCAAACGTAACGTTTCAAGCAACTCATCTCGGATGCGTTGAATGGCTTGGGCATTTTCAACTTCGTCCAGCCAGATTAGCGCTTCACCAAGCGAAGAGCATGCCATATGGGTTGTCACATCATTATCTACAAGCAGATCAAGTGATTTAATGAAAATTTCAAGCCCTCTTTTATTGGTTATGAACGCAGTGGGTTCCAGTTGAAAGCCTGTGCTTTTTAACTCATTCATAGCCCTGATGAAAAATTTCATCCCTTCCATATCCACTTCAAGGTCACCTAATAGATTATCGACGATAAACTTTACTCTCGGTCGATTTTCTGGTTTGGTCTCTGGGTCTAGTGATGGGCTGAAGATATCACTAAATGTACAGTGACCATAGGTGACAAGAAAGAAAATCTTAATATCTTTATCAAGGCGGTATGCAAAGGGCATAAGAATGTCCACTTCGTGAGCTGTATTGTTGAATGATAACTTGGCTTAAGTATAACAGGTGACGATGGCGGTTTATTTTGGCGTGTCTTCTTCAAGGGGTGATAGACTTTATTGATACGACCATTCTGGTCTGAATTATTTAAAATGGAAAATAATGATATGACAAATCAATGGTATTCCCTTGGGTTAGGGGATGGTATGCTGGCAGTAGAGCCTTCAGAAGAAATTCAAACTTTTTTTGCGAAGGTCTTTTCGGCGAAAGGCATGCCGCCCGAAATGGCGGTTTTTACCCGGCACGAGTCTGAAGGGCGGCTGCATTGTGAAGTGGTCGCTTATTTTTCGCCAAAAGCATCAGAGGTAGCTCAAGCCTTTGACGCTGAACCCTGCCCAAAGCCAGAAAGAGCCGGGCTGGGTCTGCTGGCTGGCAACGAAATGGCTTGGTCTAGTTTGTTTGGCGAAGCAGAATAAAACTCCATTCTAATTTCATTGCAGGGGGAATCTCTGGAGGAACAAAAGAGGTCTCTTCAGCGTTATTAGCTCCATAAGTACATTCGTGTGATTGAATTCGCGCGCGGAATCTATATAATTTAAGAGGATTTTTTTTGTTTTCAACCATCAATGGAGGATGATATGCAATATAAGAAAATTTTACAAATATTCGTTTTACTGGCAGTTGTTGTTTCTGCCTTCGGCTTTACCGGCGGCGCCTCTGCTTGGTATTGCACTTCGTATGTGACTGTGCAGTGGGGAGACACCCTGAGCGGAATTGCCTCTCTCTGCGGCACCACGGTGGATGCAATTCGCGCCGCCAACCCTGGTTTGGGCTGGTGGGTGTATGCCGGGCAGGTGCTTTACATCCCAACCGGTTCTACACCATCGTACCCCGTGCCTTCGTATGGCGGAACCTATGTGGTGCAATGGGGTGACACGATGGCAAAAATTGCTGGCTATTACGGTGTGACAGTCAACGACTTGCTGGCAGCCAACCCGCAGGTTTGGAGCCCAAGCCTGATCTATGCCGGGCAAGTGCTCAATATCCCAGCTGCGCCTGCGTATCATACTGTTGCTTATGGAGAGACATTGCGCATGATCGCCGGATATTATGGCACAACGGTCTATAGCTTACAGTTGTTGAACCCTACCATCTACGACCCGAACTATATTTACCCCGGTCAGTCCATTCGAGTGCGATAGGCATAACCAAAAAGAAGTCCGCAATGCTGCGGACTTCTTTTTGGTTAAACTGCTTTATTCGGAGGGGATGATAAGCATCGCAATAAAGTAGATCAATATTCCGGGCACGCCGCCTGGAATGAAAGCGATAAACATGGCGAGGCGAAACCAAAATGGGCTGATGCCAAAGAATTCGCCAAGCCCGCCACATACCCCGGCGATGATTCGGTCATGTCTTGAGCGTCTTAAAGCCTGTCTTTGTACGTTCATTTTTTTCTCCTTTTTATGTAGAGATATACGCACAATTTTCCCTGCGGTTTCAGATAAAATTACTGTAGTTGTCCAGACTGGCTTGAAATCCAAAAAATTATCCAGTGTATAATGCCCCGCTCCAAAATTCACCGTAGGAAGAAAAATGGACTCATCTTTTATCTACGAACTCATCGGGTACGCTGCATCTTTGTTGGTAGCGTTTTCACTGACAATGAAATCACTGCAAAAACTGCGCATTGTGAACATGATTGGCGCAGTTGTTTTTATTGTATATGGCTTATTGATCGGAGCCATTCCGGTAGCGTTTCTCAATACGTTGATTTTAGGCGTCAATGTCTATAACCTGTGGCAAATGTGGCAGCAAAAAGATTATTTCACGCTCATGCAAGTCCGTGCAGATAGCGCTTATTTGAAGAAGTTCCTTGAGTTTTATCGTACCGAGATTTCAGAATTTGTTCCCACCTATCAATTCAAACCAGCCGACGACCAGATCGTGGTTTTTATTTTACGCAATATGCTGCCTGTGGGTGTTGTGATCGTAAAGCCTGAGGGCGATGATGCTCGCATCTTTTTAGATTTTGTCATCCCTGGCTATCGTGATTTTCGTGCTGGTAAATTCCTGTTTGAAGAAAGTACCGAGTTTTATCGTCAATTAGGAATTCAACGCCTGTCCACGGCATCTGGCAGCAAGCGCCATGAAACATACTTGCAGCGCATGGGGTTTAAACTGGAGGAAGACGGCAGGTATTACTACGAACTCCCCATTCGTATTATTCGAGAACATATTTAATCTTTCATCGAGGCAATCCATGAAGCGTTCGTTTGCGCGGTTTACTCTGCTCTTTTTCTTTTTGACAACAGCCTGCTATCAAGAGATTCAAACGGATGCGGCACTTCCCATAGTGACATCTGTTGCGACCAGTGGAGTAACGCCTCTTTCTCCGACCGTAACGGTTACGCCCACTTCGATCTTTTCACCCGCTCAAGCCCTCGCCGCCGGTCCGATCAATATCATTGCCATTGGTGATGACTTCACCCAAGGCGAAGGGGATACGCTTGGGCGAGGGTACACTGGGCGCTTAATCGAGCTCGCCAGTCAACTTCGCCCAGGCTCTACCATTATCAACTTTGGGCGCACCGGCTGGGACTCAAATGACCTGCTCAATGGCAAAGATGAATTTTCCGGTCAGTTAGATCTAGCCGTTAGCGAGGTTAAGTCTGCGGCTTCACAGCGCAGAGCTGCCGTGGTGCTGGTTTGGATTGGTGGCAACGACCTTTGGGAGTTGTACACAGGCACTACTGAAGTGACTATTGAAATGGAAGAGCAAGATGCGCTTCGTTTTTCTCAAAACATGGATACGATTGTCTTTGAGTTGCGAAATGCCAAGGCGGAGGTGATTATTGCAAAGTTGGATGACCAATCACAACGTCCGGCAAAGACCCGCGGTGAAGTGTATCCAGATATTACAAATGATGAATTACTTCGCATGTCTATGCAAGTGCAGCGTTATAACGAAAGTATCTCTGCTATCGCCACAAAATACAATGCTCTTACCGTAGATTTTTTCAATAGCGAGATTTTTACCCAATCTACAACGCTCGCCGCAGATGGGTATCACCTGAACCCTACGGGTTATGAATTGATCTCTCAAGCTTGGTATAAGGCGCTCATAAAGATTTTGCCCTAAAAGAAAACAGCCGTCCAATTGGACGGCTGTTTTGATTATTGCCCTGAGATCGTTACGCTTTGAAGAACGTCTCCGGTGAAGGATGGGTTTGTATCCGGGTCGCGTAATGTGATAGACATGACCACATCCATGCCTTCAACGACTTGACCAAAAATTGTATACCCGCCATTCAGCCACTCTGTCGGACCAAATGTGATGAAAAACTGACTGCCGTTTGTATCGGGACCTGCATTTGCCATGGCAACCACACCGGGTTTATCAAAACTTAGATTGCTGTATTCATTCACGAATTCATAACCGGGTCCGCCCATGCCAGTTCCAGTTGGGTCGCCGCCTTGCGCCATGAAATCCTGTAACACACGGTGAAAGGTTGTGTTGTTATAAAAACCTTTACAGGCGAGGAAGACAAAATTATTTACAGTGAGTGGTGCTTGGCTAGCATAAAGTTCAATCACAATCTCTCCACCCTTTGCGAGAGTGAGGGCGGCTGTATAGTTTCCATTTGTATTGATGAGCATATCGGGCGCTTCTGAATACTGTCCTGCTGTCGGAATACTATCAAGCGCACTACATACAGAGGCGTTTCCTCCTTGCGCAGGTTCAGATGGAGTTTGAGGCGTGTCTGCCAATGCTTTGCATGCAAAACTGGAAACGACCAGAGATGCAATGGCAACCATTAGCAAATTTGATTTTTTTGAAAACATGTAATACTCCTTTAAAGATTGGATAATGCATAGGCTGCCACACTAAAAGCAATGGCAACATTTAGCGAACGTTTTTGTCCGCGCATGGGGATGGATATGATTTGGTCACAGAGAGAAAGTAGTTCAGGGTCTACCCCAGTCACTTCACTGCCAAGGATCAGCACAGATTTTTTCGCCTTGGTGCTTTTTTGTTTTCCAAGTTGAATAGACCCTTCCCCTTCTTCAAGAGCAATAATCTGCCAGCCATCTTTTTTCAACCCGTGGATTAATTTGACTGCATCCTTATGATACGACCAAGGGAGATATTCTTCCGCTCCAAGCGATGTTTTTGTCACCGCTTCGTTTTCTGGTGTGGGCGTGATTCCACCCAGATATACATGGTCAAAACCGAAACCATCTGCACTGCGAAAAATCGACCCTACATTCCATGCCGAACGGATGTTATCTAGCAACACGGCTTGAAAGCCTTTTTTTTTGATCGAAGATTTCTGGATCACTCGCTCTTCATCGCGAATCGTTTTGTTCAATACCACTTCTGTCCCGCCGAGGCAAATCGGGCAACGGGTGCTCATTGAACTACTTTTTTGTATAGGGTAGCGTAGTCCACACGAGGTGCATACGCGGATTTCAAAGTGCAATGTTTTTATTGCCATGTTAAGAACTACTTGGGAATACTAATATCAAAGTATCCGAACGTTGCAGATATAGCCTTTGCACTATTGTTTTGTCCTGTAAATAGCCCGGCTTTAATGGGTGTAAACCCCAAATCTATATCAACTATTCGATACCAAACAGAACCATTAGGGCTGGCAAGGATTTTAATGAGATTATTTGTTTTGTATAGTTGTATGAAAGCAATGTCATCAGTGAAATTTATTATTTTTCTTGGAAGCTCAAGGTTTCCGTTTTTATATACATCGATGTAAAGCCCACGCCCAATACAGCCAACAGATGGTGAACAATACCCAAGACCGGTTTGGATAAAGTCATTTGCTGTTGAATATAAAACAAGCCCAGCAAATTGATCAGATTCGTCAGGCGAAAAATTTAAGCTAGTCTCAAGAAAGAAATCGCCGGATGGGACATCTCTTATAATAAGGTTTTTTTCATTGCCGAGATTAATATAACCAGGCTCAGACTTAATCTGCAATGTGCCGGGTTCAGTGAATAGGCTCCAAGTTTCAGGGTTCTCGTTGATCCACTCCCAACCTGGTTGTAGTTTTCCATCAAATTCATCTCGAAACACCCTGGTTTTGTTCTGCACAATATCGGTCGGAGTAGGTGTGCTACTTGGACTCGGGGTTGATAATGAGCCAACTAAGGTCTCGTAAGCACTTTGTGTAAATGTGGATGAAATAACCCCAATAAATGGCTGTGAAGTAGGCGGAACAATAGTAGTTTGGCAAGCACTTATTATGCCAGCAAGTAAGAGTAGGATAAAATATTTTTTGCTCATAATAGACCTTTCTCTATTGTATATTACTTTTCAATATCTACGAATGAAAGACCATAAATTTCATGCGATACATTCTTTTTAACAAACCCTTCGATGTGCTCTCTCAATTCACCGATGAAGGTACTGGGCACACCACCCTGAAAGATTTTATACCGGTTCCCAATGTTTATGCAGCTGGGCGTCTTGATCGTGATAGTGAAGGGTTACTTTTACTGACAGATGATGGTGCTTTGATTAAACGCCTAACAGACCCTAAGCATCATATTGAAAAAACGTATCTAGTTATGATTGAAGGTGACCCTACTCCTGAGAAATTGAAAACACTCTCAAGCGGCGTTCAAATCAAAGATCATTTTACCCGCCCTGCTTCTTTTCGACTCATTCCCGAACCAGATTTGCCATCACGTTCTAAACCTGTTACCCCACATGGACCAACTGCCTGGCTTGAAGTTAAATTACGAGAAGGGAAAAAACGCCAAATCCGCCACATGACCGCGGCGGTTGGCTTGTTTACTTTACGAATTTTTAGAATTGCAATTGGAGAAATCGAAATTGGAAGTTTACAAGTGGGTCAATGGAGAGAATTAACCAGTAACGAAGTTAAGGTTTTGCGCCGGGTTTAAGTCTTCGATTTTGGATACAAATCCATTAGCGAGCCCAGCTTCAGTGACGATTCTCGGCACGATCTCTTCCCAGCCAACCGCCATGATATGAACGCCATTCACACCTTGTTTGGTCTTGATCTTTTCAACTAATTCTAAAGCGATCTGTAAACCTTCTTCTTGTTCATTACCCTTTTCTTTGGCGATTTTCATGCGTTTTAGAATGGGTTTGGGCACAAAAACCCCAGGGATTTTCTGGTCCATATAGGCGGCGGTTTTGAAATTCTTTAGCGGTGTAATGCCGATCATGATATAGACCTTATCCAAAATATTTCGTTTGGCAATTTCATTTAACCATTCATCCAATGCATCTGCGTCAAAAACCACATTGGTTTGGAAGAATTGCGCGCCTGCGTTAACTTTTTTCTGCTCTCGCAAAGCCTGGAATTTCATATTGGATGCAAAAGGTGAAGCTGCCGCACCCAGGAAATAATGCGGTGCTTGCTTTACCTCGCGTCCATCCAGATATTTCTTTTCATCGCGTAAACGGCGCAAGACCCAAAGCATCTGAATGCTATCTAAATCTACAATATCCATGCGCCCTTGCGGACCTGGTCCCAGTGCCATGCTGTCGCCGGTTAAACATAGGATGTTGCGAACACCTAATGCTGAAGCACCCACGGCACTCGATTGCAAGTTGACACGGGTATGGTCTCGCCCAGTGATTTGCATCACAGGGTCTGCGCCTAAATCAAGTGCCATTTTGCTGCATGCCCAAGAAGACATCCGCGGAATGGCTGAAGCGCTGTCTGTAAAGTTAATCGCTGCAACATACGGCTTGAGCATTTCAATATTTTGCTTAAGCTTTTCAGTATTGATCGAGAGTGGGGGAGTGACTTCTGCGGCAACTACGAATTCGCCGGCTTTGAGTCTGCGTTCAAGTTCAGAGGCGGGTTCTGTATATTTGGGTGCATGGTATTCTGCATCACCTTGCCACCAATCGGGTTGGCGCACCGGTCTAAAGATGGAATCCATGGTTTGAGAAACTGCACCAGCCTCACCCGAAGTAAGACCCGTCACAATATTTTTTAGCCCCACTTTGCCAGCTTGCTCAAACACGTCGCTCCATGCATCTGTGCCGGCTTTATTCCAATCCATAGGGGGCAAAACTTCGAGTAACAAGGCTTCGCGTCCAAGTTTGAACGACCGGTCGTAGATTTTGTACCAAATGCAAGGGCGGCTTTCGTCCACATAACAGCGTTCGGGGGTAGAACCGCCGCATGGTCCGTTGCGTAACCCTTTCGGGCATTCCATGGGGCAGATCAAAGCAGTTTCTTGCAGGAGGCAATTTCCGCACATGCGGCATCCAAATAAAGGACCTTTGACTGCGCGCTCGATGGCGGCAAAGGCTCGTTTTTTGAAAGGCTGGCGCTTGAACGGCAAAAATGGGGGTTGATACCGACGACCCGGTGTAAAACCTGGCATACACTGCCTCCTAAAGATTATACATTATATATAATTTTACCTCTGACTCTCAACTTTTGGGAAGGCACCTGCTATAATTTTTCCCAATGAAATCGACCTACCATTGGATATTTGCAACGCTTCTTTTCTTGACCCTTGTCTTGAAACCGTCCGAAAAGGCGGGTGCCCAGCCCGAAACTTTTTCTCCCAACCAAACCGCCCAAGAGATGATCGAGAAGGTGAATACCTTGCGTGCTTCAAACGGGCTGGACCCTTATGTATCTGACGCGATTTTGATGAAGATCGCCCAATCTCATGCAGATTACATCGCAAGCACAGGTGTATTGACCCATTTTGATAAAAATGGAAAACGTCCATATCAACGCGCCCTAGATGCAGGATATGCCGTGGGTGGTAACCTTTCGGCAGGCGGCTTGTTAACCGAAGCTATTTTCTCCGGCTCTGGCGTTCCAGATAATGCTGTGATTTCCGCATGGCAAGCGAACGAAGCAGACTCTGTCGCTTTGCTTTCATCCTCCTATGAAGATGTCGGAGTTGGCATTTCCGCTGCCAATGGAATCACGTACTATGTTTTAGTAGCAGGCTCTCAGAATGAATCCGGTGTTGCCGTCACGCCGACCTTTGTCAGTTCTGTCTCCCCGCTAGGGACTGGGACGAATATTCCAAACACGCCAAAACCTGATGGGCAGATCTATCACGTGGTGCGTAAAAATGAAGCCTTGTGGAGTGTTGCCATTTTATATAACACCACCATTGAAGAGCTAAAACTATTAAACGGTTTGGCTACCGATGAGATTTTTGAAGGGCAGCAACTTTTGGTGCGGGCGGCAAATACCCCAACGCCGACCCCTTCACCTGTTCCAGTTACTGCTACCTTAGGCATTCCTACCTCTACAGCAACCTTACCTGTCACGCCGACAAAAACATCCACACCAACGCCTCTCCCAACTCCACCGACGAGTTTGAGAAGCGGTGGGATGGTGGTTGGTGGAATTACTTTGGTTGCTTTGTTAGCTGCGGGTTTGGGTGCGTTTTTAGGAAAAGCAAAAAAGAAACCCAATGAAGGCGAATAGAACGCCTTTATTGGGTTATCCTGTTTTTCTAGTAGAATTGGCGGACTTTCCACTTGAGGCTTGATGAAACGAATTGAACAATTAACTTTCACACGTTTTGTAATCATTATTTTAGTGCTATTTGCACATGACGTTCTCGGACCCTATTTAAACCCATTACTATTTTTTCCTGTTGCGGCTTTAATCCGCTCTGGGTCAACTGGGGTTTCTTATCTTTTTATCTTGTCTGGTTTTGTGATGACTATTGTGTATTACAAGCCTGATGAGAAGTTTGACTATTTTACTTTTTGGCGTAATCGTTTGATTCGCCTTTACCCGCTTTACATTTTAGCATTTGTCCTAACCTGTGTATATTATTACGATTCTCTTTTCAAGATCAAGCCCGAAAAAATACTGGCTAATATTTTTATTCTCCAATCATGGATTCCTAAATACGCACAGTCTTTTAATTATGTGGCATGGTCGATGACGGTTGAAATATTTTTTTACTTGTTTTTTCCATTCTTTTTGATCTTGACCTATCGTCAATCAACCCGAAAATTGATTAACTTCTCATTAATCGTTTGGGCAATTAGTACTACGATTTTTCATATTCTTTGGATAGGTTATATCGAACAATATCGAGAATTTATTCTTTATTTTCCGTTGTTTTACTTCAACTCTTTTGTAATGGGTGTCGTAGGTGGTATTTGGTACATACGAGAGGGACGTAATGAGACTATAAGCACTGGAAAACGATTTGCTGTATTGATGGCAAGTTTTCTGGTGATTGCCACCTATACAGTGTTAGCGATGGATTTCTTCCCCTCGTGGCCTCATTTGATTCAACCTATTACTGGGTTTCTCGCGCCATTATTGATTATTTTTATTGTGGCTTTAGCTATGGATCAATCATTTGTTTCAAAAATAATGATTCACCCTGTACTGATAAATATGGGCGAATTAGCATATGGGATTTACATCCTTCATATCCCTGTAAAATGGTTGTATGAATGGGCATTGACTTCTGCGGGAGTCACAGACGTAGAGGGTGTCATGTATTGGACATTCCTGCCATTAATCTTGTCTATTGCCTTTGTAGTTCATTTTTACTTGGATACTCCTTTCCGAAAGTGGTTGAAAGGCTTTTTGAAAAATATCAGCCTCAGAATGGTGGTATTGGATTTTGTAGTGATTTTACTGCTTGCATATTTTATGTTCCCTGCTCGTTTTGGAGACGGACGGGAATACCGTTTGTATCAAGAAATGGAGCGACTTGTTCTTTGGATTGCATTCTTTGTTCGCCCTGCAATGGCGTTATTGTTTGGAACTTACCGATATGATATTTTTTTGAAGCAGGGATATCAGTGGGTTGTGTCTGTACTTCTTTCAACAGCTCTCGGCTCTTTGATTATCGCAGTAGCTGTGTATAGTGGGTACCTTACAGGTTGGTTTGAGAACTTTCCACGCAGCATTTTTGTTCTTGATTGGATAATATATGTAACATTTTCTTTATTGATCCGGCTTGCATTTCGAGGATTGGGCATATATAAACAAGAAATCGTTCCAATATAATTGAACCTAAAAAGCGGATATTCTTTAGAATATCCGCTTTTTATTTGTGGTATCCTTAATTTCCCCGAATATGAAAAACCTAATACGCTCTGCTGACTTTCTTCGACCCTATGTCTTGCAGGTGCTGGCTAGCCTGCTTATGTTGTTGATTCTCACCGGATTGAATCTGATCGTTCCGCGGATTATTCAAAATGTAGTAGATGATGGACTTTTACGCGGCGATACGATTTATTTGATTCGCTCTGCGCTTCTCTTGTTCGGACTTGGGCTTGTTTCGGCGTTGTTGGGTTTGGGCAACCGTTATGCTTCGGAATGGGTGGCAGCGCATGTGGGATATGACTTACGTAACCGCATGTATGACCACATTCAATACTTACCTTTTGCCTATCACGACCATGCTCAATCGGGTCAGTTGATTTCGCGGTGTATTGAAGATGTGCGTGCGATTGAAAAGTTTGCAGGGTCTTCGATCCCTGAGTTGATACGATTTGTTTTGTTGACGGTGGGAATTTTGGGAGTAATGCTTACGGCGAACAGTAAACTGGCGATTATTGCGCTTTTGCCCATGATTCCACTGATCGTAATGACAGGCTGGTTTGGTACAAAGATTGGTAAATTGTTTTTTGCTGTCGATCAGGCAGTGGGGGAGGTTTCTAATCGCTTGCAAGAAAATGTGACCGGGGTACAGGTCGTGCGTGCTTTTGCACGAGAGGACTATGAGATCAAGCGTTTTGAGTCTGCAAATATGGATGTGTACCACAAATGGCTGCATGTGATTAACGAGTGGGCAAAGATTATGCCAACAACAAACTGGTTGATCACCATCGGGACAATTCTTATTCTTTACTTTGGCGGGCAGATGGTGATTTCTGGCGAATTGACCGTCGGTGCTGTGGTGGCGTTCAATGCCTATTTATTAATGATGGCAGAGCCAGCTCAGGCGTTGACCGGTTTGGTCAATGCAGGTGGAGAGGCAGCGGCAGGCGCTCAACGGGTATTCGAAGTTTTGGATACAGAACCAGAAATCAAGTCGAAGAAAGAGGCGATGGTTTTATCCTCATTAAGAGGCGAGGTGGAGTTTCGAAATGTCTCATTGAAATATCAAGATGAGAATAATCGTTCTTTGGCAAATATCAATGTGACAGTTGAGCAGAATAAGATTGTTGCGTTGATCGGGCCAACAGGCTCTGGAAAAACTTCATTGGTGAATTTGATCCCACGTTTTTATGATGTGACTAATGGTATGGTATTAGTGGATGGGCAGGATGTGCGCGATGTGGATTTGACTTCACTTCGTAAGCAGATCGGTATCGTACTTCAAACGTCATTACTGTTCTCAGATACCATTCGCGCCAATATCGCTTATGGTAGACCGGATGCGACGGAAGAGGAAATTATTGCGGCTGCAAAAGCAGCTCAAGCTCATGAGTTTATTGAGAGCTTTGCGAAAGGATACGACACTATTGTGGGTGAACGCGGCGTAACTATTTCGGGTGGGCAGCGCCAGCGTGTGGCAATTGCGCGAGCTTTGTTAATGAACCCGCGAATCTTGATTCTAGATGACTCGCTTTCAAGCGTGGATACACAAACTGAAAAGTTAATCCAAGCCGCTTTGGATGTCTTGATGGAAGGGCGAACCACGTTTGTGATCGCTCACCGTCTTAGTACCGTTCGCCGAGCTGATAGAATCCTTGTGATGGATAATGGGCGGATTGTAGAACAGGGAACGCATGAAGAGCTCTTAAGAGCGGGCAAACTTTATAAGGAGATTCATGATCTGCAATTGGTTGAACGTGGAGACGATCTTACAGATGTTCAACCAATTTTTGGCGATAAACCTTTGCATGAGAACACGATTTATGCCGGAAAGTCAAATTCTGGGTGAAGCCATGGCAACGAAAATAGTCCCTCCTGAATTTATAACCAAATCGGAAGAGCAGCTCGATAAAGGATATGACCCAAAGGTTGCCAGCGGGTTGATGAAATTCCTTAAACCATATACCGGGCAGACGATCTTTGCATTGATATTGATGGTGATCGTGACGGCAGCTTCGGTGTCTGGACCATACTTTGTAAAACTCGCAATTGACGAGGGGATTACAGCCAAAGACCCGATTGCCCTGCGGAATATTGCCCTCACATTTCTAGCAGTATCTGTCATTCAATTAGGGTTTAACTATTGGCGTGTGCGTATTATGGCACGTGTGGGGCAACACGTTTTGTATGATGTTCGTACAGCCATGTTTGCTCATTTGCAGAAGCTTTCTCTAAGTTTTTATAACCATTATAGTGTTGGGCGTGTTATCACTCGTGTGATCAATGATGTAGGCACATTGCGCGAGTTTATCACCTGGGCTGTTTTGGCAATTGTTCGTAACTTGCTTGGCATCATTGGTACATTGATGGCAATGATTGCTTTAAATTTTCAGCTTTCTTTATTGACCTTTATCGTCCTGCCGATTATGGTATGGGCGACGGTTGCTTTCCGAAAAGCTGCGAGGCAGAATTACCGAAAAGTGCGTGCTGCGGTTTCATGGGGAAACTCTGTGTTAGCAGAGAATGTGAACGGTGTGCGAGTCGTTCAGGCATTTTCACGTCAGCAGCACAACTACAATACCTTTAGCGGGTATGTTAATCGCTATTACCTTGAAACCAGTATGGATGCAGTTTGGGTGGCATCCTTGTTCACACCGGTGATCGACCTGCTTGGTGCTTTTGCGACTGCTTTGGTGGTCTATATCGGTGGGACAGCGGTTTTAGGAGATACCATTACAGCAGGTGTCTTGATTGCTTTTGTGCTCTATATTGACCGCTTCTTTGAGCCTATTCGCGATTTGAGTCGGCGTTTCGATACACTTCAATCTACCATGGCAGGCGGCGAACGCATTCTTGAATTGCTCAATACTCCGGTTGAGGTTCGTGATGAGGAGAATGCCGGGAAATTGGAACCCATTATTGGCGCAGTGCGATTCGATAATGTCTCATTTCATTATTCAGATGATCCGGCACTCGTACTCAATTCAATTCAACTGGATGTCAAACCTGGTGAGACTGTTGCTCTTGTGGGTGAGACTGGCGCGGGCAAGACGACCATTGTCAAGTTGTTGGCACGCTTCCATGACCCAACTTCGGGCGGGGTGCTCATCGACGGCGTGGACTTGCGAACGGTGACACAGCAATCGCTTCGCGCTCAAATGGGAATGGTGTTGCAGGACCCATTCTTGTTCAATGGTACAGTGAAGGAAAACATACTCTTTGGGCGCTTGGACGCGAACGATGAAGAAGTGATTTCTGCCGCCAAAGCAGTGGGCGCTCATGATTTCATAATGAATTTGAAAAGCGGCTATACCACATCGGTTGAAGAAGGTGGTTTGACCTTGAGCGTAGGGCAGCGCCAATTGATCTCGTTTGCGCGTGCCTTGCTGGCGAATCCTCGAATTCTTATCCTCGATGAAGCGACTTCATCTGTAGATACGCAGACCGAGCATATCATCCAATCTGCATTGGCGACACTCTTGAAAGGACGGACGTCGTTTGTCATTGCACATCGTTTGTCTACTATTACAAATGCAGATAAAATTGTGGTAATCGATGGTGGAAAGATTACCGAGCAAGGCAAGCATGCTGAATTGCTCGCTTTGCGAGGAAGATATTACGAACTATATACGACAGGTTTTCAGGAGTAAATATGACCGAACAAACGAACGAATTCCTTTATAAAATGTCCAAATATATGCGCGATGGACTTGCTGATATACAAAAGAAGATCAGTGACTTGTATAAAATTGAAGAATTAGAAGATTATGCCGATATTCCAGATTCTCCGATCGAGCATCTCAAAGCTGCTGTAATGCCCTTGGTCATACAGGTTAATGATTTTATGGATTATGCCGAGACGGTTACCGGACGGATGGAACTGGATTTGCAGGATGTAGATGTACAAGCCTTGTTGGAAGGCGTATTGATGATGGCAGATCAGTTGATCGAAATGAAGGGCGGCATTACCTTAGAAGAAGATATTCCTGATAACATCCCGCCGATAGAAGGTGATCCAACCCGCCTTTCGCAAGCACTACTGAATTACATCCATAATGCTGTGAAATTCACTGAGAAGGGGACTATTACCGTGCGTGTGGCGCGAGAAGCAGATAAATTGTTGTTTGAAGTCAGCGATACTGGGATTGGTATTGCGGAAGAGAATCAAGAAAAAGTCTTTGAACCATTCGAGACCATTCTTGAAGATAAAGATGATCCGCGCCTTGGGTTTGGGCTTGGCTTGAAGATCGTTGAACACATTGTTGAGTTACATGATGGCGAAACTTGGTTTGAAAGTAAAAAAGGCTCAGGGAGTTCATTCTTTTTTACAGTGCCCCTATAGAAAAAAGAGCAACTGCAGAGCAGTTGCTCTTTTTTTTACGGTTTACTTATTTTGAAGAAGCCCAAGATGCTGAATTTGATGCTCAAGCTCTACAATCGAACTCCATGGCAGGATTTCAGAATTCTTTCGCTCGTCTGGTGGGTTGGATGGCAGATTGTTTGACCATCCGCCATGCCCAACAAGGGGTAATAAGGGGCGTTTATGTAGCCATGCCAATGCAACTTCAGAGATGGTTCCGGCTCGTCCGCCGATGACCAGACATGCATCTCCGGCGAGTGCCATTAACAAGTTCCGAGCATCGCCAATGCCTGATGGTAAAACGACAGTTCCGGGCCAGTCTGAAGCGGGCATTTCATCTGACGGAATGATGCTAAGCACCAGTCCGCCTGCTTTGATTGCGCTTTCTGCTGCGAAGCGAGTGGCTGGGCTGCCACAACCGCTAACGAGAGTCACGCCATGGTGCGCAAGGAAGGCTCCGGCTTGCCCGGCGAGGTCGTAGGCAGTAGACCCTGGTTCGGCACTACCTAACACACAGACTTGTGGCTTACGAATTGAATTGGGTTGTATCATGGTTGGTCCTTTGAAGTGACTGGATGTCATGAAGATGTATACCTGTAATCAGTGATTTGATTTATCCCCCGATTGGACTAGAGATGTTTTAAGCGTTACAAAAATCATGTACCGGTTCTGGTTATTTTTGCTTGAAACCGTTCTGGGTGCGCTGCTTGGTATCCCCAAACATCGAGCTCAGGCAATTTAATCCCTTGCTTATTGAGTGTGGTGGTGATGTCGGTGCGATGGGCTATGCCGTGATACACCACAGACATGAAAATCAAACGGGCTTGATAATCGAATATCCAACCCTTTCCTTCTTCATGTACATTTTGAGTGGCAGGAACAGATGTAAGAGTATTCAATAAGGCTTCGTGTAAGATGATCTCATATGACATCAATTGCTGTAGGTTTGGTTTCTCTTCCCAATTGAAAGCCGCTTCTGGGTATGTTCCATGTATGCGTTTGAGAAAACTGACTTCCGCTTTTAGAACATGGATAAATGTTTCATGAATTGAGCCATAGGCACCCGGGTTTTCACTTGTGATAGCCTCACTACTTAGCCCTGCACAAATTTGCATCAATTCTTGGTTTGCCTAGTGATTGTATTCGAAGAGTTCGACCATGGTTGGTTCGGGCTGATTTGACATAAATAATTTCTCCAGTAGCTTTAAACTTTAACGCCAAAAGTTTTTTGGATCTATATCTCTTTTAGATTTATCATCTGCCAATTGCTTTTCGATTGAGGCGCTTTCTCCACAAGCAGATTCTTGCCTTTCATAATCTTGTGATGTGAATTCAGCGGTTATATTGAATATGACGATGTGTTTTCCTTGGTAACATTCCCAAATATAGACACTGTATCCTGAGGCTGTGCCTGTTATGAAACCTGTATCAGGGTCTGGTAAGCCTGCTGCAATTGAATCTCTGTTTGTGGCACATGCTGAAACAAGAAGCATGAGTACAAGAACGACCTGTAGGCGGAAAATCTTGATTTGGGATGTGGGATTAAAGCTGAATTTGTGCATAGCCTTTTGGAAATAAGTTCGTACATTAGAGTAATACTAGGCTTTTTTATCTGATGGATGTCGGATCTTTGGTGTTACTATAGGTTATAACTGTTGCTCGGGATTTAGCTAATTGTTTTATAACTTTTGGAACAAAGTCAATTGCAGAATTACTAATCTCCGGTTCTGGCAGTAGTTCACGTGCCGGGCGGGTGAATTCAACCAACCTATCCCAATCATACGCTGCATAAAATACCACTGGAAGCTTTTGAATAATGGCATCTTCATGCTTTCTTAGCTTAACGATAAAGTTTGTCCCTTCGTGGATATCTACGCCATTGTTTAACTTATAACTATTGCCGGCGCGTTGTACATCTGAAATAATCAGATCAAAATCGTTATCTGCGTCCAAAATCTCTTCAGCTGTTTCGCTGGAAATGACTGATACTACTTGTACACCTAATGCTCTCAACAAGCGCCTTTCGCCGATTATTTTGTGGGGCTTGTCGTCGATCCACAAAACCCTGCCACCACGAACAGACAGTAAATCGCCTTCAAGCTTTGCTAGCTGTTCTTTTAATTTTTCATCATTAATTCGGTTAAGCCCCAGACCACTAATAGCCGCTTTTATTTCAGGCTGCTCCAGCGAAAGTTCAATACCGGCTGCTTTAAATGTTTTGATATTTTCCCAAGGAAGTATATAGACAAGTAATGCGGATATGATAAGACCCATAAATATTGAGTCCATACGATCAACTGCAATTTCATAAAATCCCCATCTTATACTTGCTAATGCCAGCAAAACAATGGATATTATTATTTTTCCAAGTTTACTAATTTTCATGAGACCTCCAAATTGCTTCATCTGCAAAATTGTAAGCGGCGAGGCACCATTCTTCTTCGTTCTTGAACCAAGAACCGAAAAGCCACTCTTTTCCTATCATATCTAGATCGAGTGTTGAGGCTTGAATTTTTAAGCTTGGAATTCCTGGATATTGATAGGTGCTTTTTGCGCCAGCTTGGATTGCTTCTTGATGTTCTTTGGGCGGAAGCCGAAATGCATATGTATGAGTGCCGCCGCCAAAAGCAAAAATGATGCCCGATGAAGGATTAACCAGCACAGGTGTGCCATACGCAATCCATTGACACTTAACGGGTAACTTGACCGTGACTTCATCCCAAAGTCGTGCTACTAAATCGGGATGAGAACCTAACTTCATGTAGGGAGCATTTACACTTGATGGAGAACAACTTGGAAGATGACGCGCCTCAGAAACCGATTTGGCTAGGCGTTCTGGCGATCCTAAATAGGACAATATGCCAGCATTTTCCGGATGATGAAAGTCAATAGAAATAGAGTCAGTCATTTCAGAACTCCTTCTCTTCGCAACTAGAGTTTTGAGTTTTTTATTCTGAACCAGGTGCGATTAGACAACTTCTTCAACATATTTTTCTCAATTGTTCCCCTTCTGTTTTACCCAGTAAATATAAGAAGGAATGTCAAATTCCGATTCGCAGTTTGGACAAGTCAAACCGCCAAAAAAGCGTATTTGACTAAAAGTCTTTGGAAATGGATGGTAACTTAATTTTGTGCCACACTTTTCACAAGTAGAACAAGCATCTTCATTTATTCTTGCTTCTAACCGAGCCTGCCCTTCAACTGATCCCCAAATGCGATGATAAAAGGCAATTGCCATAATTCCGCCGCCAACTATCTCAACAAGAGAGCGATTTTGTATGCCAAACATGATAGCAGTTAAGAAAATACAAATGCTTCCTATCCATGACATTGGCTTTGGGTGCATTATTGTGAGTGCGATAAATGCCAGTATAAATATAATAATTGCAAACACAAAGATAATAAGTGTCAATTCCATGTTTTTTAGCTAAAATCAGGTGCGTGCTTTGTTGTTACACTCTTGATTTTCATGGTGTAGGTGTTGTGGAAGTAATAGCTGATGATAAATCTTTGGGTAAAACGATTTCCCAAGTGTCATCCAATAAGCCCGAATTTCCAACGCCTCCAAATAGAATTATGCTGTTTCTTTTTTTATCATAAAACATAATATGTGAATAGCGCGCTGGGGGAGCAGATAGGATGTTTATCAAACCCCATTTATGTCCATCAAATATCCAGGTGTCGTTTAGAAACAACGTCCCATCACTTATTCCGCCAAAGGCAATTATTCTCTCGTATTGACTGTCATAGACGCTTCTGCTATCGGCGCGGTTAGGGGTAATAGAAGAATTAATCTCGCTCCACATTTTGCTATCCCATTCCCAAGTATTATTGAAACCTGAAGGGGTTGAGACAAGTGTATCTCTTGAAGCAAAATTTACTAAAGTATGTGCTGCGGCTAATGGTGCTCCCGTGTAGGGAAGTTCGGTCCAATCTTTTCCATCCCATACCCAAGTGTCATTGAAAAATTCTCCAGTGACACTATTCCAACCGCCATACAATAAAACCTTTTTTAGTACAGAATCATAAGCCATTGCGTGACAGCACCTTGCAGGTGGATTGTGAATAGGTTTAACTAGTCTCCAGTCATTTCCATTCCATTCCCAAGTATCACCAAAAACGGTTTTATCTATGCTGCCACCAAACATTACGATCATATCTCTTGCTTCATCATATGTTATGGCGACTTTTTCACGGGCGGGCGGTTTGTTTTTCGTATCGGCTTTTCGCCAATCAATTCCATTCCATATCCAAGTATCATCTGACCATTTATCACTATAGATACCTCCAAATACCAAACCTTCATTTGAGTTTGTATTATAGGCAAAGCCACTTTGAGCTAATGGTGGGGGATTATTTGATGGATGGAGTAAAGTCCACTTAGGTTGAGGCGAACACGAAGAAAGAGTTATAGTAAACAGAAAAAAAGTGAAAATCATTAATTTCCGCATTGATTTTTATATCCTCCATTTTGCAAAGGTGTGCGAACGGTTTGCATTACCTGCACTGGGACAGGGACGACGAAGCTGTCCAGCCAAAAAAATGATAAGGCGTAGGAAACTGCTTGAGATTGCGGCAGAATCCCCAGCGTCAGGTAGTATCTTTAAGGGAGGACACGGCAGATCGATGTCAGGTAGGTCGTCAGGTAAGACCGTCGTGCAGCAGGATCGCCGTGTCCTTGTATCAGGTGATCCCGAACAGTTGCAAGGTCCAAGAGACCGAATACTAGCGTGGGATCAACTTCCATTATACAAAGCGGAGGCAGGAATGACAACTAGTAACGAAAAGTTCGTTGGGATCGATGTCGCGAAAGACAAGTTAGACATCGCCGTGTTGGGGGAGAAGAAAGCCAGCCAAGTAGGGAATGATGAAGCGGGAATTGCCAGCCTGATCCAGAAGATGCAGAAACTGGCTCCAGCCCTAATCGTGGTGGAAGCGACCGGCGGATATCAGCGAGCGGTGGTGCTGGGATTGTACGAAGCCGGACTGCCAGTCGCCGTAGTGAATCCCATTCGAGTGAGACAGTACGCCCGCGCCAGCGGACTGCTTGCCAAGACAGACAAACTGGACGCCTTCAACCTGGCAGAGTTCGGCAAGCAGATGAAACCGAGACGTTTCGAGGCAAAAAGTGAGGCGGGACGTGATGTATCAGCTCTTTTAGTGAGGAGACGACAGCTGGAAGAGATGCTAAAGGCGGAAAAAAGCCGCCTGCGGACGGTTCCGCCCAAGATGCGAGGGTCTGTGGAGCGGATGATCGAGACATTGAAGGAAGAGATCAAACGGCTCGAAAAGGACTTGGACAACTTCATGAAAGAGAACGAAGACTGGCAGGCACAGGAGCAGATCCTAACGAGTGCCAAGGGAGTGGGGCGGATCACTGCCACCACCTTGTTGGCAGAACTGCCGGAGTTGGGAAAGTTGGACAGGAAGAAGATCGCTGCCTTGGTGGGGCTGGCACCGATGAACGCGGACAGCGGCAGGAAGCGAGGGTATCGCAAGACCAAAGGTGGACGAATGGAAGTCCGCAACGTATTGTACATGTCGACCTTGGTGGCGACGCGATACAACCCATTGATCCAGGCACAGTATCAGCAGTTGTTGAAGAGGGGCAAGGTGAAGAAGGTGGCTCTCACCGCTTGCATGCGCAAATTCCTGACCATCTTGAATGCGATGATGCGAGATCAGGTCCCGTTCAGGCAGAGAACGTCTGCTTGAGACGGTCAGTTTTTTCCTTTAAAGGAGGATTTTGCTCTTGACTTTCAAGACAGTTGCTGCACACTTTGTTGGGCGCATTTCACATAACGCAAGATTTTATCTTTCACATTTTACTACTGACTAAAATCTATCTTGTTGTAACTTGCTCAGGTTTTAGCCAAAATGAAGGACAGTATTTCGCGGCGCGTTGTAGACTCTGATATGAACCGTCGAGTTCTTCTCCTGCCCAGCGCGACCAGACTTTGAGCATATCTGGACTAATGCGGGCAGTCTCTTCCAGAATGAGCGCAACCTCTTCGTTGCTTGCAGGTTCAGCACGGCAGTAGAACTTGCGATTGCCTACCTGCACATGAATGTTTGGATTGGCGCTTACATTACGATACCAGTCTGTTTTGCCAGCCCAGCCAGATAGAATCAAGTAACGGTCATTGACTTCATCGTAGCGGTGCTCAAGTGGAGTTTGGCGAATTTTGCCTGTCTTTCGTCCCGTAGTTGTGATTAGCAGGAAATAATTCTTCAACAAGCCCGCCAAACCCAATTTGAAATACAAGATGGAACTTTTAAAAATCCACTTAAAGATTGGTCCAGGCTTTTGAACAGGAACGAAGTTTTTCATAATAAAGGCTTCTATCTTTATGAAGAGCCGAAAGAAAGGAGAGGAAGTTTGTGTGCTCATTTAGGAGTGTAATGGATTGCCTTTCATGAATTTGTTGTGTGTGCGCCAGTGCCCAACGGCATGCGTTACCTGCGCTGGGGCGGGGACGGCGAAGCCGTCCAGCCAGAAAAATGACGCTAACGTAATATCTTTTCCATCGCTTTCCCCTTTGCGAGTTCGTCGATTAATTTATCTAAAAAGCGGATTTTTTGCATTAATGGGTCTTCGATTTCTTCCACCCGTACACCACATACGACACCTTTGATAAGAGAGGTGTTTGGATTAATAGCTGGCGCTTGAGCAAAAAAGGTTTCAAAATCATGTTTTTGCTTAATTTGTTGTTGCAGTTTTGCTTGGGTATAGCCAGTTAACCAGCAAATAATCTGATCTACTTCGGCTTTTGTGCGATTTTTTCGCTCTGCCTTTTGAATATAAAGAGGGTATACATCTGAAAACTTCATGGCAAAAACTTGTTCTTGGGGTCTCATAATTTCTCCGGTGGTCTCAATCTACAATCCCCCAGTACGGGAGCGTTAACAGCATGGGCTGTCAACGCTCTCTTCTTTAACTATTCGGCTACTCAATAATTCTTACAAACTTATACTCTGCTTTTGCTCCACTTGGATCGGTAAGTGTAAAAGTATCGGGGAAAACAGGGGTGGGATTTGGGTTCGGCTCTTCAATTTCAGTGAAATTATTGCAGATAATCACACCTTTGTGGATATATGCCATCCAACCCGCTTCGGCAAGGTTGACTCCATCTACTGATGTGACATGCAACCATTTATCGCCTTTTTTCACTTCGCTTCCATCTGCGGTGGCTTCCCAGAGTTCATCGCCAACTACCAATTGTCCGCGTGCGACAGAGGTAATCACAGACCCAAATGTGCTGTGGTCGGTACGGATGCGAGTTCCGCTGTTTAGTGGGGTCATGCTGTATTTGGTCATGAGACTCTCCTATATTCAACAAGGGTATCGCCAAATTTGGCGATCAGGGTGGCTTCGGTAGTTTGTGGGGCAGGGTATCGAGCAAGAAACTCAGCTTCGCTGCCATTGAAGTAATTTAGGTCAATCTCACGGCTTTCAACGCCGAAGAGAGTTCCATCACCGTCATCTGTAAATTGCCAATATGTCCAATCTTGCCAGATAGGTGGGATGAGTGGCATGGTGGGGTTGTACCATGCGATCCATAATGGATATTGAGCAAAGTAATTTACACCAGCTGCAAATTCTTGAAAATAATAGTAGCCTGTATAAACCCCTAGCTTCTTTTCTGGTAATAAGGTTTTGATGCGTTCCATGAAGTCGAACCAGTTACGCCAGCCGCCAAAAGGACCGCCATACCGATCTTCATAGTCGCACCACATTTCCATTTCGCCGGGGTCATTCCCTAATGTTTCTACCCATTTCTCCGCCTGGCGTTTTGGATTTACGCGGCTATCGTAAAACCAATAGGAACCACGAATCAGACCAGCATTTCTAGCATTTTTCCATGAAGTGCTAAAAACGCGGTCTGCATATGTCCCTTGCCCGGCGCGGATGATGACTCCGCGGGTCATGGTTGCCATTTGATTGAAGTTGATGGGTTGGGTAGTGGTAGGGTCATCCTGCCAGAAGCTGACATCAGGTAGCTTGAAATTGGTCAGGAACAAAGTCCCTTTTTGCTGAATAGCGGGTTTGGGTTGGTAGGGGCGCTCTGTCATGGCTTTTGGCAATTATATAACAACTATTTGGCTAAAGTTAAAAGAAATCACCACAGAGTTATCTCTGTGGTGATTGGTCTTTTTGAGATTTTATTAGTTATTTAACGCACCTTGGTTGACCCAATCGGTAATAAGCTGGATTTCTTCATCCGATAGTTTTTGTCCGCGATTTGGCATTTTGCCGCGCACGATCAATCTAACGAGTTCACTATCATCAGCATTGCCGGGTGTGATGACAGAGCCATTGCGAGAACCAGCCATTATATTTTCATAGGTCTGCATATCTAAACCTTCTTTGGTTGACTCTACACCATGGCATTTGATGCATTTGGCATCGAAGATCGGTTTCACATCTGCAACGTAACTGACGCCTGTTGAAGTAGAAGCTTCTGTTGCGACGGCAGTTTCTGTAGGAGCGTCGGTTGCTGGGACGGAAGTGTCTGTAGCGGCGGGAAGAGCGGTATCTGTCGGCTGAGAAATAACTTCAGTGGGTGCGGCAGTTTCGGGCTGAGTCTGAGGCGTGCTTTCTTCGCCGCAGGCAGCGATCAAAAAGATGGATAACAATAAAGTGAGGGGTAGTGTGAGCTTTTTCATGTCAGTCCTTTTTTAAATTTGAAGGAACAAATTTAAGGGAAAGTGATAAAAAATGGATGAAGAAATTGTGTGAATTCTTACAAGTATGAGAGACCTGTGAGATTTTGCGCAAGGAAGGTATAATCAATACGCCTCGTGAGAGGAATTATTAGACTTCAAGGCAGAACATGATCGGTGAATTTACACTCCCCAACGAATATTGGTTAAAACTTCAGGTTACATCTCAAGACGTAGAAAGCCTTCATACGATTCTATTTGAGCGCGAGACGCCCCTTACAACTAAGGATCTCGTTTCAGAGTTTGTTGATGCACGCATTCAGGCTGAACGCAAGGCGGCAGAGAACAAACAAAAGTCGGCTGGCAAACCATTTTTCCCTAAAGAAAAATATTCAGCAGGCGATGAGCTGGTCTTTCCAGCTGTGGGTTGGCAGCGTGGCAAGGTTGCTTCTGTGCGTTCGGGTATGAATCCGGCAGTGGGTGAATTCGATGTTATCACTGTTGATTTTGAAGATAGCACTCAGCGTTTTTTCGCGGCGAATTTGCCTTCACATGCTTTGAACGATGCTCCGATCGAAAAGCCGGGTGCAAATGATATTAATGCGGCAGCAATTATTAGTGAACATGGCTCTGCTCTTGAGAAGAAAATTGAGTCTGCGTTTGGTGCTGATGAAGGCTTGGTGAAAATTGCAGGACGTTGGTTTCCACGCGCTTTGTTAGTGGATATCAACGAGGGTCAATTAAATCTTGTAGAAGCTGTTTTAGATATGGCAGGTGGTGAACCACTAACCGCCGCCGATTTGATGAAAGATACTGAGCTGCCAACTGGTGTAAACCCCAAGCTAGTTGAGTTTTCTTTGAACTATGCGATGCAGTACGATGATCGCTTTGACGAAGTAGGACCCGCTGGGCAAGTGCTTTGGTGTTTACGCCGCCTCGAACCGGACTTTGTGCGAGATGTCCCTCCGCCGCTTCGCTACATGGACGTCCCTCATGACCGTAGCTTCTTATCTCCTGAAATGCTCGCATTGGAAGCTCAGCTTGATGATGAACTGACCGAGACGGATGCTGCAGACCGCGATGACGTCTCTTCTGTAACCATCACCTTGATCTACCCGCATCTTCGTGCTGGAACACTGCCCGTTTCACCACGAACCCGCAAACTGTTTCCGACCGCGTATGAAACTCCACGTGTCCGTTTTACCCTTGTAGACGGTAAGACCAAACAACGCATTCCTGCTTGGGTGGTTTTGGAACACGGTTATGTTTTTGGTTTGCGCGAATGGTACAAGGCGCATCAGTTGATTCCTGGTTCGTTGGTTCAGGTGCGCAAGGGCGAGAACCCTGGTGAAGTGATCGTGGAAGCAAAAAGCCAGCGTTCTGCAAAGGATTGGGTCCGCACCGTAATGGTTGGTTCAGATGGTGGCTTTGTCTTTGCTACCCTTAAACAACCCATCACTGCGGAATTTAATGATCGTATGGTGGTACATGTTCCTGATTTCAAAGCGCTTGACCCGATCTGGGAAAAGAAGCGCTCTTTTGAGGATTTACTCTTAATGGTCATGCGTGAATTAGCTAAATCAAACCCACAAGGGCACGTCCATGCGCAGGAATTGTATGCTGGCGTGAATCTCGTCCGCCGTGTGCCGCCTGCACCGATTTTCGCTGCTTTGGCATCAAATCCTGTTTTCAAACATGTTGGCGATTTGCACTTCCGCCTCGATGAAGAGGTGAACTGATGAGTCTCTTAAAGCCGACCGTTAAAACTCCGTTTCACATTGACTTTGAATGGTGGAAACAAAATGAAGGCGATTGGCATATTTTCCTGCGCTCCTTCCTTTGTGCAGAACATCAGGAGGCGTTTGCCAATGTGGAAGAAGGCGAAATGATCGACTGGATTGACCCGCAGACCGCCGAGGTTAAACCGGTGGATGGGGTTCAGCACGCCCTCATTAGTCACTGTGCTCAACTGCCTGATTTTGTTAATCAGCGGACTGCAATTGTTGAAGCGATTTTCCGCTTGTTTCTTGCCAATGGAAACATTCCCATGTCTGCTGAAGACTTAAGCAAGAAATTGGGAAAACCTGCCGACACTATCTTAAGAACTATTGCAGGTCCGCGGGTGTACCGTGGTTTGCGTCCCATGTTGAACCAGCCCACTGAGACCTTGTAGTCGGGTAAAATTAAAGCAATACAAGCCCTCGTAGCTCAATGGACAGAGCAGCAGCCTTCTAAGCTGTTGGTTGGGAGTTCGATTCTCTCCGGGGGCGCTCGAAAGCTGGCAAGATATTAAGGAGTCGTCCTATGCCTACTGTGATTCGAAAAACACGCGAAACACTTATGGAGGTCAGGCGCGGCGTCCTGCATGCAGTGAGTTGGCAGGTCAAATCAAGCGTCTGGGATCCTCCAACTGATCTCTATGAGACCGAAGAAGCCTATATTGTGCGCATGGAAATTGCAGGAATGCGCGAAGAGAACTTTGAGGTTTCACTGCTGAACGATACGCTTTCCATCACTGGTTTTCGGCACGACATCCCAGAAAAACGCGCAGTTCACCAAATGGAAATCCGCTCTGGTAAGTTTGCCTCTGTGGTGCGGCTTCCTGAGCCAGTCAATGTTGAAAAGTCATTGGCAGAATATCAAGATGGTTTTCTTACCATCATCCTCCCAAAAGAAACGAACGAATAAGGTTATTACTCAATGCCTGCACAAAAATGGCAATCTGGCTTGCAAAATTTTCTTCAAATGATGGGCGAAAACGAAGATGAGTTTTCGAACCAGTTCATGAACTCTTTCTTTTCGCAACTTCAGAAGAAAGAGGATGGCTCAAACGACTCACAAGCTAATGGCGATAATGAAAAAATGAGTCTCCCTGAAGTATTACCCATCTTGCCTTTACGTGGTGTGGTGGTATACCCGAACACTGCTGTCCCGTTGACTGTGGGGCAGGCGCGCTCCATCAAATTAGTGGATGATGTTGTTTCGGGCGATAAACTCGTTGGTTTGGTGGCTGCTCTTAACCCAGAACAAGAAATGCCCGGGCCCAATGAACTGTATCGGGTTGGGACGATAGCAACGGTTCATCGTTTACTACGCGCTCCAGATGGAACGGTCCGCTTGTTGGTGCAAGGCATGGAGCGCTTTCGCCTTGGTGAGTTTGTCGAAGAAGAGCCTTATCTCAAGGCAAAGATTATTCGAGCACCAGAGCTCGATGAGAAGAATATCGAAACAGATGCCTTGGCCCGCAATGCGCGAGACCAATTCCAGGCAATTACTCAAATGATTCCCTCTTTCCCAGAGGAATTATCAAGCTCTATTCTTTCTTTGGAAGATCCGCTTCAAACTGTTTATACCATTGCGAACTTTCAACGTATTGACTTGAAAGACGCCCAAGAGATTCTTGAGATCGACTCGGTCTATGATAAATTGAAAAAACTGATTGGCTTGTTGGTAAGAGAAGCCGAGGTTTTGCAGATTGGGCAAAAGATCCAGAATGAGGCGCGCGGAGAGATTGAAAAAGTTCAGCGAGACTATTTCCTCCGCGAGCAGATGAAAGCGATTCAGCGGGAACTTGGCGAGCGCGACGAGCAATCGGAAGAAGTTGATGAATTCCGGAAAAAAATCGACGAGGCGAAGATGCCCGAAGAGGCTGATAAACAAGCCCGTCGTGAGCTGGATCGGCTCTCTCGTCTTCCTACTGCGGCTGCAGAATATGGTGTTATCCGCACCTATTTGGATACGATGGTTTCATTACCTTGGTCTGCAGGCACAGAAGATAATCTTGATATTGCTCATGCCCGTCAGGTATTAAACCAGGACCATTATGGTTTAGAAGATGTCAAAGACCGTATCCTTGAATTCCTTGCTATTCGTAAATTGCGACTGGACCGTGCCAACGATAAAAAAGAGGAATCGAAAGACTTGATTCGCCATGAACGAGAAGGCGTGATTTTGTGTTTTGTAGGACCTCCCGGTGTCGGCAAAACTTCTTTAGGGCAATCGATTGCCCGTGCCATGGGACGTAAGTTTATTCGCGCTTCATTAGGCGGAGTGCGCGACGAAGCTGAAATTCGTGGACATCGCCGTACTTATATTGGTGCTATGCCAGGACGCGTTTTGCAATCGCTGCGACGCGTGGGCTCAAAGAACCCGGTCTTTATGCTTGATGAAGTAGACAAACTCACTAATGATTTTCATGGCGACCCATCTTCTGCGTTACTAGAAGTGCTCGACCCTGAACAGAATGGTGAGTTTCGTGATAATTACCTTGAAGTTGCATATGACCTTTCGCAGGTTTTCTTTATTGCCACCGCGAATACGTTGGAGTATATCCCTGGTCCATTGCGCGATCGTATGGAGATTATTTACCTTTCAGGTTATACCGAAACAGAGAAGACGCAAATTGCACGCGGTTATCTCATTCCGCGCCAGATTCGAGAAAATAGTCTACGCAAGTCTGAAATTGCCTTCAATGATGAAGCCTTGAAGTTGATTATCCGCCAATATACGCGTGAAGCCGGGGTACGTAATTTAGAACGCAAGATCGGGGCTGTTTGCCGTAAGGTTGGTACTCGCATTGCAGAAGGCAAGAAAAAGAAATACAACATCAATCCCAAAGTGGTGGAAGAATTTCTCGATAATCCTATCTTCCTCGGACCTGAAGAATTGAATAAACGCACTTCGATCCCTGGTGTAGTGCCCGGTTTGGCGTGGACCTCTTTTGGTGGTGATATTCTTTTGATCGAAGCCACTTCCATGCCAGGCGGACGCGGTTTCCAGATTACGGGTTCTATTGGAAATGTAATGCAGGAATCTGCTCGTGCAGCTCTTTCATACGTCCGCTCCCGTTCGAATTCTTTTGGGATATCGCATGAATATTTTGAGAAACATGATATTCATATGCATGTCCCAGCAGGGGCTCAACCCAAAGACGGTCCCTCCGCTGGTGTAACGATGGCAACCTCACTCGTGTCACTCATCACTGGGCGGAAGGTCAGCCCGCAGGTTGGAATGACCGGTGAGATTACCCTGCGAGGTCAGGTCTTACCAATTGGCGGCGTCAAAGAAAAAGTGCTTGCTGCCCATCGTAGCGGACTTGGCACTGTCATCCTGCCAAAGCAGAATGAAAAAGATCTAGACGACGTGCCAGATGAAATTCGTAAATCCATGAAATTTGTCTTCGCTGAGACCGTCGAAGATGTCATCAATTCGGCGCTGGAAAAACCAAAACTGAAAAAGAAGACGACTAAGAAAGAAACAAAACCTTTGAAAAAGAAAGTAACCAAGAATGCCCAAAGTACTCCTCGCCGAAGATGATTACACTATGGTTTCCTTGCTTAAAACCCTCCTGAAAATGGAGGGCTATGAGGTTATTGCTCTCGATGCCGATGCTGACGTGATTGCAGCTGTTCGCTCTATGAAGCCAGATGTCCTCCTGTTGGATGTCCATTTATTCAGCCAGAGTGGGCTTGATATCCTTGATACATTGCGACGTTCAAAAGACACCAGCAAAGTTAGAGTGCTGATGTCTTCCGGTTCAAACGTCCGTGAAGAATGTATGATGCGCGGCGCGAACGGCTTCCTTATGAAGCCCTATATGCCAGACGACCTCTTTACACAACTTAAACAAGTCTTGTCTGTATGACACGAAAGTTTCAAATACGAGAGTTCATTTTCGAGCAAGATTATGATTCCGTATTGAGGCTTTGGCAGAATATCGAGTCGGGCATGCAGGTTGGTCGCTCTGATTCTCCAGAAGAAATTAAACTTAAAGTAGAGCGCGACCCTGATCTGTTTCTGCTAGCTGAGATAGAAAATGCCATTGTTGGAACCGTCATTGGCGGTTTTGACGGCAGGCGAGGCATGGTCTATCACCTTGCTGTAGATCAAAATTATCGCAAGCAAGGAATTGCATCTACTCTTCTTGCTGAGGTTGAAAAACGTTTGCAAGCGAAAGGCTGCAAAAAAGTCTATTTGCTAGTTCTTGAAGACAACACGTCTGCGATCCGCCTTTACGAAGAATGTGGTTGGACACACCAAAAACAAGACCTTGTTTTCTCCAAAGAGTTTTAAATGACACTCCGATTTGGAATCATCACTCTCTCAGATCGTTCATCACGTGGTGAACGCGAAGACCTCTCTGGACCTGCTCTCGCCTCGTTCCTTCAAACCGAAAATTGTTCTGTCTTAAAAAAACTACTCTTGCCTGACGATGAATCAGCGCTTCGCCAAACCCTCATCGGGTGGGCAGATAGCGACGAATTCGATGTGATTCTGACAACAGGTAGTACTGGCTTTGCTCCGCGGGATATTGCCCCAGAAGCCACAAAAGCCATCATCCAAAAAGAAGCCCCCGGTTTGGCTGAATTGATGCGTACTGAGTCGCTCAAAAAGACTAAACATGCCGCACTATCCCGTGCGATTGCAGGCATTCGTAAACACACCCTCATTATCAACCTACCAGGCAGCCCTAAAGGCGCTGTAGAAAATCTAGGCTTTGTTTTCCCTATTTTGCAGCACGCTGTTGAATTGTTGCATGATGACCCAAATTCTGAAAGATCTCATTAGCTCTGTATTGCGCTAATCTTCACATACATCTGTTTTTTTCTTGTCATTCCTACAATTCTTGTCTATACTGTAGGAAATTCAATATACGCCAAGGAGATAACCGATGTCCACTGTGCGCGATATGATCCGTAAAAAAGGAAGCGAAGTGTTCTCCATTTCACCCGATGCGACTGTTTTTGAGGCGTTAAGCCAGATGGCAAAGTACAACACCGGCGCCATGATGGTAGTTCGCAACGGGAAGGTCGAAGGAATTGTTTCAGAACGAGATTGTGTACGAAAAATGGATTTAGAGGGAAGATCAGCCAAGGCAACCAAGGTCAATGAGATTATGACGAGCAAGGTCATTTACGTAGAGGCAAGTCAGCAATTAGAAGAGTGCATGGCACTGATGATCGATAAGAACATCCGTCACTTGCCGGTTTATGATGGAAATGAACTCCTCGGTTTGATTTCTGTTCGTGACGTATTGAGGGAAGTTATTGACGTGCAAAAGTTTATGATCTCTCAGTTGGAACATTACATCACGGGCGGTGGAAGGTAGTTATAAAATCAAACGCCCTGCAACTTGCAGGGCGTTTTTATTACTTTAGTGTTGCCACGGCAACTTTTCCAAATCCACATTCCCACCGCTGAGAATTACTCCAACCTTCAGCCCGCTTAAGTCAATCTTCTTTTCCCATAAGACCGCGATGACTGTCGCCGCCGAAGGTTCGATCACGATTTTGGTGCGTTCCCATATAAACTTCATAGCTTCTAGAATTCCTGCTTCGCTGACCGTGACAACTTGCTCCACACGATCTTTAATGATGGGAAAATTTAAAGCCCCAAGTGAAGTTAATAATCCATCTGCTACCGTATTAGGATTCATCGACGGAATAATTTTGCCAGCCTGTAATGAACGAAATGCATCATCTGCCATTTCAGGCTCGGCGGCAATGACCCGAATTCCTTTCTTCATCTCGGTTGCTGCAATAGATGTTCCGCTCAGTAATCCGCCGCCGCCCACGGGGGTTATAACTACATCTAAATCTGGGACATCCTCCAATAATTCCAGCATAGCCGTCCCTTGACCTGCGATGACATGCTCGTTGTCATAGGGATGGATCACGGTCGCACCCGTACTTTGCCTGATGCTCTCTGTAGTGCTTTCTCTCGCTGCGAGTGTTGGCTCACAAAATGTGATTTGTCCACTATATCCTGCGACAGCATTTTTCTTTACCTGTGGTGCATTGCTTGGCATGACAATGTAGGCTGGAATACCGCGCATATTTGCTGCCAACGCCAATGCTTGCGCGTGATTTCCTGATGAATGGGTAACTACTCCGCGTGATGCTTCTTTATCTGTCAATGACCAGACTGCATTTGATGCCCCACGAAATTTGAACGCTCCCACCTTTTGAAAGTTCTCACATTTCATGAAAACTTGTGTACCAACCCTTTTATTCAAACTTTCATTTGTCAATACAGGTGTACGGTGAATGTATGGTTTGATGCGTTTTGTAGCTTCTTGGATATCGTGGATTGTGACAGTCATTAGTATTCTCTTTCAAAATCAACTTGGTATTTTAGCGGATTCCCTGCAATGTAAAGTCTGTAATTTTCGATGAAAACCCGAGCAATATCTCCCGGTAAACTCGGCGCGGATGTATGGAAGGTCATTTTTAAGTTTGGCGCATCCCAAAGAGGATGTTCCTTGGGTAATGGTTCTTCCTCGAATACATCCAAAACCGCGCCTGCAATTTTATTTTCATGCAATGCTTTCAGTAACGCAGATTCGTCTACTGATGAGCCGCGCCCTACATTCATAAATACGGCATGCGAAGGTAATGCGTTCAGAACTTCTGCGCTCACAATTTTTCGTGTTTCTTTTGTGTTTGGAAGAATGCTAATGAGATAATCTAACCCGCTTGTAAATTCAAGCAACTTATCTCCATGATAGTATTGATCTACTTGTGCACTTGTCATACTGGTTCGTGTATATCCACGCACAGTCATACCGAAATAATTTGCTGTCTGTGCTACTTCTGCACCAATAGAACCAACCCCTAAAAGCCCAATTGTTTTTCCACGCAAAGAGCCAGTAAGAGAAGCATCCCATTTTTTATGTTTCTGAGCTTCCATTCGCTCAAAGATTCTCCGCTCATGAGCGAGAAGATAACCAAAAATATATTCGGACATTAATCCGCCAAAGACACCTCTGGCATTGGTTAAAGTGTAATCTCTGCGAAGAGAAGGATCTAGCAGCGGTTCCACCCCTGCCCATGTAGATTGAACCCAACGTAAGTTCGGAAGTTTATCCAATACATCTCGAATGGATGCAGGAGAGCCGAAGAGAATCTCACAAGTCTCAACGAGATCTTCGTCAATAATCAAATCAGGTAGGTGGGCATCTTTTAGTATTGAGCGATATTCATCTGTATCTTTGCTAAGGATATACAAGTGTGGCATAGTAGTGTCAATTTTACCCGCTATAATACGGATATGAATTCTCCAAAAACAGCCTTCCAGACATTCATGTCAAAGATTTTAGATTATGCCGGAATGTATCCCCCTGCAAGTTTATCTTTGGAAGAAGCTTTTAATAATTTTATTACCTATCAATCTGACCCGTATGCATGGATATTATCTCGCTTTGTTATCCCTGCTAAACGACTTGGTGAATTGCCTGGCTTTGACGAAAAATTATCTTTTACCGCCTTGGGACGCAGTGGTAAGGATATAGATGAATTTCTTGCCGCTATCGATTTGGATATTGCAGACACTCGCGCTTTTTCGGAATCGCATCCAAATTCTTCTGTCGATATGTATGAAGTTGTTTTGCCCGCCTCTTCCCTGACTGATAAATTTACCGCCAACGATATCGTTACCCGCGCCGCTGATGCTTTGAACAAGAACGGGATTACGGTCTTTTTTGAATGTCCATTCAGTGAAGATTGGGAAGTGCGTGCCGAAAAATTGTTGCGCGCCTTGCGTAAGGTGAAAGATAAGCATGTTGGCTTCAAACTTCGCACTGGTGGTGTGACCTCAGATGCCTTTCCATCGACAGAACAGGTTGCATGGGCGATCGTGCAAACTCGTGAGGCTGGGGTGCCACTCAAATGCACAGCCGGGCTTCATCATCCCATTCGGCATTTCAACCCCAGCGTACAGACCAAAATGCATGGCTTTCTCAATGTCTTTGGGGCAGGGGTGTTGGCATCTACAAACGGAATTTCACAGGTAGACATAAAAGCTATCTTGGAAGAGGAACAAGCCGAAAATTTTATCTTTACTGATGATGACTTCGAGTGGCAGGGTTTGCGTATAGCCACGCCAGAGATTAAGAAGTCGAGGCTGTTTGCCACCTCCTTTGGCAGTTGCAGTTTCGGTGAACCCAAAGAAGATTTACAAAACATAGGAATGTTGTAGGTCGCGCTTTTAGCGTGACAGTCGTTTTATATAAGGTGTATCCATGCCATTAATCGAAATTCATCCAAACTCAGACTTTCCCATTCAAAACTTGCCCTATGGAGTTTTCTCCACAAACGAGAATCCAAGTCCACGCATTGGGACGCGCTTGGGTGATTTTGTGATTGACCTTGCTATGTTGGATGCTGAAAATATCTTTGACAAACATTATGGATTCTTTGCAGATGCATCGCTTAACCGTTTCATGGCGACGGGACGTGACGTGTGGCGAGAGATCCGTCAGCGGTTGACAAAGCTTGTGGGGGAAGAGCAGGCGTCACTTAAGAAAGAAGCGCTGATTCCTGTCCATAAAGTGCAGATGCATCTACCTGTTGAGATCGGTGACTATACTGATTTTTATGCATCGCGTGAACATGCTACGAATGTAGGCATCATGTTTCGCGGCAAAGACAATGCGCTTATGCCAAATTGGCTGCATTTGCCAGTAGGCTATCACGGACGAGCTAGTTCGGTGGTGATTTCGGGTACAGATGTGATTCGCCCGCGTGGTCAGGTGAAGCCAAAAGATGCACCGTTGGAATTTGTTGCATCGCGTCAGCTAGATTTCGAACTAGAGATGGGTTTCTTTGTGGGGATGGGCAATGCTCTTGGAGAAACGATCTCAATTGAGAACGCGCATGAACATATCTTTGGCATGGTCTTACTCAACGATTGGAGTGCTCGCGACATTCAGGCGTGGGAATATCAGCCGTTGGGACCGTTCCTTGCCAAGAATTTTGCTACATCTATTTCACCTTGGGTGGTAACAATGGATGCCTTGGAACCGTTCCGTGTGAAAGGACCAGTGCAAGACCCAACCCCGTTGCCGTATCTTGGCACGAATGCAAATGGATACGGTATTCAGTTGGAAGTGTCTTTGCAATCTGCCCGAATGGATGCGCCGCAAGTCATCAGTAATTCGAATATGAAGCATTTGTATTGGAGCATTGATCAGATGCTGGCGCATCACACCATCACGGGTTGTAATATGCGTGTGGGAGACTTGTGCGGCACTGGCACCATCAGTGGACCGACAGAAGATAGCTACGGATCACTGCTCGAGTTAACTTGGCGCGGCGAGAGACCGATTCAGTTATCAAGCGGAGAAGAGCGAACGTTTTTACAAGATGGGGATACGGTGATGATGCGAGGGTATTGCCAGGGAGATGGGTATCGTATTGGCTTTGGCGAAGTGACCGGGAAGATTCTTCCGGCATCGAAATAAGTCACTCTGAATAATAGCGAAGATCACTCAGAGTGACAAATCTATTTACTCTTTGTTGCAATTGCCACAGCCGCTGCACGGGTATGGACATCTAATTTTTCAAAGATGGCTTTTAAGTGGCGTTTTACTGTGTTGGTAGTAATCACTAATTTTTCAGCGATCTCTTTGTTCGTTAGCCCTTGGGCAAGTAAGTCTAATACTTCGCGTTCACGGTCGGTAAGGACGCTTAACTCGTCTACGGTGGTGCTGAGTTCGCGCGTTTCGGTAAGGATGCGTTTGAATGCATGCCGGTCGAAGGCTTGTTTTTCGATGTAGGTGGAAATTGAATGCTCAGCATAAATACGCTGAATTTCTTCTGGCTCTGAAAGCCCGCTGACCACAATGGTGGGGATGTGATGCCCTTGGGTGATCTTGAGTAATTGCAACCCGTCGAGGCTTTGCGTATCGCGTAGGGAAAGGTCTACAATGGCAAGCGAAAATTTATCTTTGCGGATCAATCCCAGTGCTTCACCAAAGCTGGCACAAGGCACGGGTTGAAATTCTGCCTCGCTGAGTAAATCTTCTAGAATGCTGCGCCAACCGGCATCATCGTCTACGATCAACGCTTTGAGAGGGGTAGTGGTTGGAGAAACAGAATCCTGTTTCAGGTCTACGGGAGAGGCGTGAGGTTCATCCACGGCTGGGGCGCTGACCAAAATACGTTGGATCACATCTTTGAATTCACTGCGCTTGAAACTTTCTTTGCGCAGAAAAGTAAAGGCGTTGTATTCGGTTAGTGCTTTTACAGCCACTTCAACCGTGGCAAAGCCTGTAAGTAGAATGGCGCGACAATTTGGGTCGAGCAAACGCACGGCATCCAGCACGCGCAAACCATCTTGATTGTGATGGTCGCTTACAGAGAGGGAAAGGTCTACAACCGCAAGGCGATGAGGATTGTCTTTGAGCGCCGCGACAGCTTCATCTACTGTGCTGGCGGTGTCGACTTCAAAGCCATTGTCAATGAGCATCTCGCTCAAAATACCTTGCCAGGAAGTATCGTCATCGACGATTAATGCACGCATGTTCATGATACTTGCTCCGCAATGGGGATTCGTAAATAAAAAGTTGTACCGCTTGCACCATCGCTCTCAACGATGACAGAGCCCCCTAGGCGTGTCATCAGAGTTTTGACCCACCATAAGCCAAAGCCCATTTTGCCGGGGTGCATGCGGCTGGAATATGCCAGCTCAAAAATTTGTTCGTGAATTTCAGGGGGGATGCCGCGACCTGTGTCGCTTACAGAAACATCCACCCAGCTGCCGTTTTGTTCGCCGCGAATTTTTATTTCGCCTTTGCCACCCATTGCATCAATGGCGTTTTCGATCAGGTTGCGAAAGACGAACACGAGGCTTTGTCCGCTGGCATTAACAGTGGGGAGATTTTCCAGCCCATCCACTTCAATGTGTACATCCGCTGGAGCAGAAACCGCGCGAATGGCGTCATTGACACGTGGGGCTACTTGAATGCGCTCCAATCGAATAGGGCGTAAGTGCGAAAGATTTTCCTGAACAATCTGCATCGCAGCGGTGGCGCTGCGTTCGATCTCGCTTAAACTCTTGGCGAGATAAGCTTCTTCGCCCAACAGTTTGGCATACTTATCTTGAATGCCTTGCACGCGTACAGGAATTACACCCACTTTGTTATTCATGTTGTGCAAGAGATTGGCAGAGATATCACCGACTGCCGCAAAAGTTTCTGCAATGAGATGCTGTTGCTGTGAAGCACGTAACGCTTGTTGCCTGGATTCGTTTTGGACGGCAAGCACGGCATAGTTGGCGAGACATGCCAATACTTTGCGATCCCATTCAGATGAACCGCTTCGGACTCCGCCCGTGCCTGCGTAGAACGCCCCAAACACTCCCAACGCTGAGAGCTTTTCTCCACTTAGCAATGGCATGACCAGCGCATTTTCATCTTCTACTGCCGGTGCTTTTTCTGGCACAGACTCGCCATTAGAGGATGCTAGGGCTATCTCGCCGTTTTCGTTCTTCAACCAAATGGCACTGGAGGAGGCATTGAGCAAGTCGTTTGCCATTCCACAAAGTTGACTTAGTACAGTTTGACTGGGTTGTGCAATGAGTAATTGTGCAGCTTCTTGTAATGCATCCAATAGGCGGACTTCTTGAATCGCAGTCACGGCATAGGTGGCAAGCGATTGCAGCATATGGCTGTCATCTTCGCTAAAGCCGCCTACTTGTGGGCTTTCCAGATTCAATACACCTTCGAGCCGTCCGCTAGCATTGATGATCGGCACACATAATTCAGAGCGCATTTCTAAAACAGAATCAAGCGGATAGTACACATCTGACCAGGGTCTTTCACGCAGGTCACGAATCAATAAAGGCTGGCGTTCTCTTGCAACGTGCGCCATCATGCTTTTTCCGCTGATCGGCAACTTCTCTACGAGTGGACGTTCCAATTGCAAAGAACTGACCGCACGGGTGACGAGGAATTCACCAGATTTATCCAGTAGGCGGAAAATGCCGTACTGGGCATTGGTTAATTCAAGGGCTAAGTTGAGGATAGACTCGAGCGTCTCTTCCAGCTTCTGACGGGAAGAGATCAACAACCCTGCTCGGCGCAAACGAGAGAGTTCGTTATCTTTTTGGATTAGGTTTTGTCGAATCCCCGCAATATTGCGGGCATGGTGAATTGCCATGGCGGCTTGATTCACAAAGTTATGCAGCATCAGTTCTTCGAATTGCGAGAGGTGACGATCTTCGTATAAATAGATATACAGCACACCTAAGACATCATCTGCTACGGTGAGCGGGAAGGCGGCAACAGCTTTGACCCCAAGTTTTTGTTGATAGGGGTGAATCTGCATATCCGCTTCTTCATATGAGAAGGCGCGGCGTCTGCGCTGAATGGAGCGCATGCCGAAACCATTTGCACGCGGAATATCTTCACTTTGGTTGATATGTTTGGAAGATTCGTATCCCTCTGCATACGCCACCACGCGCGTTTCGGCGTTGAGCGTTTCGGTGGCAGAGTCGTAGATATAAATGGATGCAGAAAAACCCGGCACCACACGAATGGCGCTTTCTGCAATCAGTTGCAAGCTGGAGGATTGATCTTCGCTGATACCGATCTGCTTAATGGCTGTGCTGATCTGGTTCAAGCTTTCAAGCGCCTCTAGCAGGCGTGGATTCATATCATCAGAGGTGGGGATGGGTAAAGAAGTATCTGCCATGAGCAATTTTTATACGATAAGGCGATTGTACTTCATGGCGAGGGCAGGGGAACCTTGCCCTTACGTAATGGGACTAAATGAAATTCTGAAAGGTTTGTAATCCCAGTTGAAGTGCAAAGTAAAAGAGGACGATTCCGCAGGTAGCATTGAGGAAGCGGAAAAATGAAGCGGTCATCCATTGACGTCCCCAAGCAACGAGACCTGCGATGAAGAAGCACCACAGAATGGCGCCTGCTAAAAAGCCAGTGAAGAAGGTAGCAAAATGAATCGGTTGCGGTGTGCCGGCAATAGATGCAAAAACGGTTGTACCCAACCCTGTCCAGAAGACGATGTTCATGGGGTTGCCAAGTGAAAGAAAAGCGCCGCTGGCAAAATCTCCGCGAGTGGATTCTGCGGCAGTGCCATCTGCCGGGTGTTTCCCTTCGCGGGCGTCTTTGATTGCATCCCAAGCGAGCTTGATCATTAAGGTGATTCCGATCACGCTCAGAATCGTTTTGGCAATATTGTTTTGAATGATGAACGCCAATCCAGTGAGAGCGATTGTTGCCCAAGTGGTATCACCAACTAAGGAACCAAACTGCACCGAAAGCGCGGGGAAAAATCCGCGGGCGGCGCCACGACGAATGGTTTCTGTTGTGATGATTCCAGGAGGAGCGCAGAAAGCAATTCCGAGAATAAAGGATGAAACGAGGAGTGGGTTCATGTCTATAAAAGATTTGTAGGGGCGGGTGCTGTGAATCCCGCCCCTACCTAGGAGGAACAACCGACAGGTAGTCACCTGCTCAGGGTTTGCAACCAACTGTCGGCGGAGAGTGAAGCGAGGTTAGTGACTAGGCGTCGAAGTACAAAACGTATTCGTGCGGTGTCGGGCGGAGGCGAATGGCATCCACTTCGAAAGTGCGTTTGTACTTGATGTACTCTTCGAGCAAGTCAGGGGTGAACACACCACCCTGAAGGAGGAAGTCGTGGTCGGCTTCGAGGGCGTTGAGCACGGCGTCGAGGCTGGAAGGAACCTGTTTGATGAGTGCTTTTTCAGCGGCAGGCAATTCGTAGAGATCCACATCCTTGGGCTCACCGGGGTCGATCTTGTTCATGATGCCGTCGATACCCGCCATGAGGATGGCAGAGAAAGCGAGGTAGGGGTTGGCGGTGGCATCAGGAGCGCGGAACTCAACACGCTTAGCTTTGGAACTCTTGTTTGCCGGAATACGGCAGATGGCAGAGCGGTTGCGCTGTGAGTAAGCGATGTTCACGGGTGCTTCGTAACCGGGCACGAGGCGGCGGTAAGAGTTGGTGGTGGGAGAAGTGAGTGCAAGGAGCGCAGGAGCGTGCTTGAGCAAACCACCGATGTAGTACTTGGCAGTCTGGGAGAGACCCGCGTAACCCTTCTCATCATAGAAGACGTTCTTGCCGTCTTTCCACATGGAGGAGTGGACGTGCATACCAGAACCGTTGTCACCGAAGATGGGCTTGGGCATGAAGGTTACGGTCTTGCCGTACTTGCGAGCCATGTTCTTGATGATGTACTTGTAAAGCAGGAGGTCATCTGCCATGCGGGTGAGCGTGGTGAAGGTCATGCTCATTTCGCTCTGACCAGCGGTGGCAACTTCGTGGTGGTGTAAGTCCATGGTAATGCCAGCGGCTTGCATGGCAAGCATGAACTTGTTGCGTAATTCCTGAAGGGTGTCGGTGGGGGAAACCGGGAAGTAACCGCGCTTCGGCTGGATCTGACCGCCTTTGGCACCTTCTCGGTTGCTGCTCCACCAGCCTTCTTCAGAGTCGATGGAGAAACCAGACTCGTTGGGGGTGGATGTGTAGCGCACGCCGTCGAAGACGAAGAACTCCGCCTCAGGTGCGAAGTAAACGGTGTCGGCGAGACCCGTGCTCTTGGCATACGCTTCAGCCTTCTGTGCTACGTAGCGTGGGTCACGAGAATAGGCTACTTCAGTGATCGGGTCAAAGACGTTGCAGGACAAAACGAGGGTAGGGGTTTCGGAGGTGGGGTCTACAAATGCAGTTTCGGGGTCAGCCTTGAGGAGCATGTCCGATTCGTGAATTTCCTGGAAGCCGCGGATGGAAGAACCATCGAAAGGAATACCTTCCTTGAAAAAGTCCTCATTGAGGCGCTGAACAGGCATGGTGAAGTGCTGCCAAGTGCCGGGCAGGTCGGTGAAGCGCAGGTCTACAACCTGAACGCCCTTAGCCAGTTCCAAAACTTCTTTGACTGATTTAGCCATTCTTTTCTCTCCTAACAAATTTTGTTGTTTTCCTCTGTTTGGCAGGTCTTAAAGCTACTGAGGATTTGTTTTTGATATCGGCATTATAGGAGGGGCGGGGAGGGCGGGTCTATTACCCAAACGGGTACACTTGAGCGAGAAAACTGCCAAAAATCAGATGGAATAAATGGAATGGGTAACTTAAAAGGAAAAGGGGCAGGTCCTGTGCTAACCTGCCCCTTCTTGTCCCTGTTGGGACCAAACCAAGGAGATGGGGAAGAACAATACTGATTGTAGTGTTTATATATGACTAAGTCTATTGCCCAAATGGGTATATTTCGATGAGCATTTAAAGAAAAATGGGCAGGTGCTGTGATACCTGTCCATTTTCTTGTCCCTTATGGGACGAAACCAAGGAGGGGGGATTTGTGAGGAAAACTAAGGGATAAGAAAATCGAATTGAAAATCCACTATAAAATTTTCAATACTATAAAGAAGTTGAGAGGTTTAATCCATACCCCGAATGGGTGCTGTTCTAAACAAAAAAGCGGATACTTTGTATCCGCTTTTTTGTTTGTTTTTATTTAATATCAATAATTGGGTAAATATTTTTCGAGTTCCCAATCGGTAACTTCCAACCGATAGTCTTCCCACTCAAGGCGTTTGGCGTTGATAAAGACTTCGTGTGTGTGTGCGCCTAATGCATTGCGTACAACTTCGTCTTCTTCCAGGGCGCGCAAGGCTTGGTTGAGGGAAGTGGGCAATAATGGATAGGAAGAGTAGTTGGGCTTTTCCAACAAGTAGATATTTTCTTCTGTCGCTTCAGGAACTTGTAACTCGCGGCGGATGCCATCCAAACCGGCGGCGAGCATGACGGTGAAAGCAAGGTACGGATTGCAACTTGGGTCGGGGCAGCGCAGTTCGATGCGGGTCGAGTCGCTTTCGGAGGCGCGCGGAACGCGGATCAATGCCGAGCGGTTGATGCGTGCCCAGCTGATGTGTACGGGAGCTTCATATCCAGCCACGAGGCGTTTGTAGGAATTGACCAGCGGTGCGAGGATGGCGCACATCCCTTTGGCGTGGGTGAGCTGACCGGCAATAAAATGTTTGGCGATCTTGGAAAGACCATGTGGGTCGCCGGGGTCTGAGAAGGCGTTTTTGCCGTTGGCAATGTAGGTGAGGCTTTGGTGAACGTGCATGCCGCTGCCATTGATGCCACGAATGGGTTTGGGCAGGAAGGTACAGTACAGTCCGTTTAGTTGGGCGATGACTTTCAATGCCACACGCAATGTCACGGCACTGTCGGCGGTGGTTAAAGCATCAGAGTAACGGAAGTCGATCTCTTGTTGACCATGGGCGCCTTCGTGGTGCATAGCCTCCACTTGTAAGCCGAGGGCTTGGAGTGTGTTTGCCATTTGACGTCTCAACCCCGCAGACATATCGGATGGGGCATCGAAGTAACTGCCGCTGTCGTGTGGAGTAGGTGGAGTTAAGCTTCCGTTGGCATTTGGCTTGAGCAGGAAGAATTCAAGTTCGGGTCCGGTGTTGTAGCGGAAACCCATCTCAGCGGCTTCATCCAATGCTTTGCGCAGGATCGAGCGCGGGTCGCCGGGAAAGGGTTGTCCATCGGGTGTGTACACGTTGCAGATCAGGCGTGCAGTGGCTTCCTCTCCTTTGAGCCATGGGATGATGGCGAAGGTCGAAGGATCCGGGCGCAGATGCATGTCGCTTTCGGCGACGCGGGCAAAGCCTTCGATGGATGAGCCATCGAACCAGATTCCATTTTCAAGTGCAGCCGGAAGTTGATGAATGGGAATGGTGACGTTCTTGACGACACCGACCACGTCGGTGAATTGCAGGTCGATGAATTTAATCTGGCTTTGTTCGGTACGTGCCAGAATATCTGAGATTTGGTCGGATGTCATGGAGGTGCTCGCAGGGGAAGATTAAGGGCGCAGTGATTGCAAACCCAGAGAGAGAAAGATCAAGATAACGATGATGCCAGTTGCAATCAAAACCCCTTTGATGGTTTGTTGGGCGGTTAGAGATAGATTTGAATTCACAGCCGGTGTGCTGGATTTCTCAAGAATGGAAATATCTACAGATTCAGGATTGTCGAGCGCTGTGATCAGTGCTTCCATGTCTTTATAACGGTCTTCAGGGTTGCGTGCCAGACATGTGGCAACCAAGGCTGCAACTTGTACTGAAATGGAAGGATTTACTTTATCCAAGCGAGGTGCAGTATTGTTTAGGTGTTGAGCCATCACTGCCATGGGGGTATCGCCCGTGAATGGAGTATGCCCGGCAAGCATTTCATACATGATCGTGCCGAGGGCATAGATATCGGTGCGCTGGTCGCCGCGCTGTCCTTCGATCTGCTCGGGGGACATATAGTCAGGTGTGCCCATGGTGGCGCTTAGGTTGGAGTAGGTGACGCGGTGTGAGTCTTTTGTCAGCGCGAGACCAAAATCCATAATGACGGGTTGTCCCTCACTAGTGATGAGAATATTTTCGGGCTTCAGGTCGCGGTGGATGACTTCGTTCTTGTGGCAGTACGCCATCCCGTCCGCTAATTTTCGGATAAGTGGGACAACTTGATCGGTCGGTAATGAGCCGCTTTTTTCCATCAAGGCGCGTAATGATTCGCCGTGAACGAATTCTGTCACCAGATAAGGGACGCGGTTGTACTTCCCAGAATCCAATCCTTTTAGAATGGCTGGATGGTTAAGTAACTTCATGACTTCGAGTTCGCGTTGGAAGCGTTCAAATTGGGCTGGGTCGCCGATCATGGAATGGTCGGGAACTTTGATGACGACCTCACGACGATGCATAAGATCAAAAGCGCGATAGACATCACTCATTCCGCCCTGAGCCATGTGTGCCTGAATTTGATAATGATCAAATTGATCGCCAATTTGCAACATAGTGTTCGTGATTATAGCATAGGCGTTCATGACACTATTTTCCTTAGTTTCTTGAACCACCCAAGCGATTCTTCTAGGAGAGATTCCTGATCAGCAGAAACAGGGATGAAACTACGAACCGAAAAGGTAACGACGGACACATTGTCGTCGGTGTGATGCGCCAGCGCCAGATCGACCAGATTTTGGCTGACTTCAGAAACAGAAGAGGCTTGTGATGCGACTCTTGCAAAATCATCATCTTCCACCACCGACCATAATCCATCTGAACATAGGATGAGGCAATCGCCCGGTTTGAGTTTTTGCTGAATGATATCGGGCTGCACGAATAGATCGGTTCCTATGGATTTGGTGAGGATAGAGCGTTGGGCATGGGTTCTGATCTTTGCGGCGGGAATTAATTTTGCGCGAACCATGTCTCCTACCGTGGTGTGATCTGAAGTCAGGCAGGTGGCTTGACCGTCGCGAATGAGATAAGCGCGGCTGTCGCCGACATGTGCGAGGTAGAGCATATCTCCCAATATGTAGGCGGCTGTGAGGGTGGTGCCCATGCGCCCCGCATCCATTTGACGAGCTTTTTGATAGACCTTTAGATTGGCTGTTTCAATTCCGCGTTGCAGAGCGCGCAAAATAGGTTGCCTGTGTTGGGCACTGATTTCATTTAGAAATGTTTCGAGTGCCAGTGTGCTTGCCATACCCCCATGAGCGTAACCACCCATTCCATCTGCAATGGCAAATAGAACCCCAACTCCATGATTGTTCGGATGATCAGCGATATGAATCGAGTCCTGATTGTCCTCTCGTATGGGACCTATGATGCTCAAACCGCTGCTTTCGATCTCGGGGATGAATTTTTTCAAAGCACGCCGCTTTCACAGTAAGACGCTCACAGCAGGCAAGAGAAGAGCCCGCTGTGAGGAGATAAAGATTATGCAATTCTATGTAAGCTGCTTGTTTGAAAATAGTACCCAAATGGGGTATTTAGGTTGTGACTTAGGCTTTTCGTCTAAAGAAATAGTAGAGAATGCTCACTATAAACCATGCCCCTGCTATTCCCCATGCGATAAAGCTGGCTTGGGTGATAAGTCCACCAGCCAAGAAGCCGATCTTGGCTGCCAGAACCACAGTGCCAACATTGACCAGGAACCCGATCAAGGGGATGAGTAGATGGCGAAGGAAACTGAATGATGGGTCGCCACTGAATGTGACGATGGTCAATAAGCAGAGCAATGCATAGAGTAGAAACGCCCCAAGGTTGGATGCCAAAACGATACCCATTAACACTGGCATTCCGCCAATGATTCCGGCTGAACCGGTCACAGCGCAGACGATGCTGAGTACGATGACGGTATTGTAAGGCGTGGTGTAACGAGGATGCAGCATTCCGAAAATGTCTGGCATTTCTTCGTCTAATGCCATGGCGAAACTGATGCGCACGCCATTGTTGATGGCGGTTAATGTCCCGCCGAGGAGGGCGATGGCAACGGTAAAGCCGAAGAATACCATTAAGGTGGCGCCATAACCGCCCAAGAGCAAATCGCCGATCTGTAAAGCAATGTCTCCCATGGGCGCTTGTGATGCTGTTGCGTCAATGTGGATGTTGAGTGCGAGCCCGGCTATGAAATAACCAAAAAGATATGAAAACAAACCTTGAATGATCAATGCCAGAATTGTCGCGCGGGGGATATCGCGTTGGGCATTGGCGGCAGCGGCGCTTAGTGCCGTGGACGATTCAAACCCGACCATTAGGATCATTGCCAGAATCATTTGGAAGATGAGCCCATCGAAGCTATGGGGTACGAGAACGGCTACAGCGGAAGAATAGGTCCATTCGGTGGGAGCAAATGCGGCGGGGTTTGTGAGGCGGAAGGTAATCGCAAGAATGCCGAATGTGATCAGAGTCAATAACTGGATCGTGTTCAAGATCACGCTGGTTGTGGTGGTTCCTGTAATTCCGCGTAGTGCAAGGAAACCAGCAAAGGCAGCGAACGAAGCGGCTAAAAGGGCATCTCCGAATACGGTGGGTTGGTATCCGAAGTAGCGCAGCAAATAATCGGCAAGAATGCCCATAAAAGCGATCAGAACGCCGGGGTAGATCCAGTAATACAGGTGGGCAGACCAACCGATCGCAAATTTCCCGAGGCGTGCCAGGAATTTATGATTTGGATTCTTTTGACGGGCAAAGAAACGGTCGGCAAAATGATAAGCACTTCGAAAGCCAGCTTCAGGATACTTTCTGGCAAGCTCTCCAAATGAAAGGGCTGTGAGGGCTGCCGAAAGTAATGCCAGCAAGACGCCGGGCCAGATATCTGCAACACCGTCAAACTTGGCAGAGGCTTGTACTTGGTAGAGTAACCATAAGAAAGCGCCGGGTGCGGTCAACGCCATGGCATTGATCGTGATACCCGTCAGCCCAAGTGTTTTACGAACTGGCTTGGAGTCGGACTTAATGGTCATGCTTTACCTCGTCATCTGATGAACCTGATTTCAACCAGGCTTCGAATTTTTCAATGAACAATACCAGCGGCCAGAGCATGACGATACGCGCTCCATTGACCAGGAACTGAAGCCATTGCAGCCAGGTGAATCCGCGCGTATTGGTGCCATCCAGCAGGATGCGGGCGATCATAAGCCCCATGCCAAGGTATATTAATTCAGGTGGAGAGATATTGGATGTTGTCTCATGCATGACAATGCTGTACTCTATCTGGAAATTGGTATAGAGACTTCGGAAGGCGGCGTTATATTTTCGCTTCCGAAGTCTCTATGTTGAAATTACGGGTGTGTATGGAAACTAAACTGCATCGGCTGGAGCTTCCCAATCTGCGGGGTACGCAAGGGAGCCCATTTCAGGAAGGTCGAGACCTGCCAATTCGTCTTCGCGGGAAACACGCATCAACTTGAGAGCATACATGGCTTTGAAGAAGACCCATGAGAGACCCACAACGACCACAAAAATGCTGACCACTTCTGCCAACTGGGCGACGATCTGAGTTGTACCGCCATAGATCAAACCGGTTACGGCGCTTTCCATGCCGTTCCATGCGGCGGTATCGGGATTGCCATTGGCGAAAATACCGACTGCGAGGACGCCCCATGCGCCATTGACCATGTGAACAGGCACCGCGCCGACGGGGTCATCGATCTTTAATTTTTCAAGAGCGGTCGACGCCCAAATTACCAGTACACCTGCAATGAGACCGATCACAACAGCTGCCCAAGGAGCAACAAATGCACAAGGAGCTGTGATGGCAACCAAGCCAGCCAAAATACCATTGACGGACATGCCTGCATCCGGTTTCTTGGTGGGACCGAGCAGCCACATGTAACTCATTGCAGAAATACCACCAGCAGCGCCAGCCAATAACGTGTTGACGGCGGCGATAACAGCCAGATTGCGGAAGCCGCCTAAAAAGCCGAGGGAGGAACCGGGGTTGAAACCAAACCAACCAAAGAACAGGATGATGGTTCCAAGTACACCAATGGTGATGTTATGACCGGGAATCGAATTGGCAGAGCCATCTTTGTTGAATTTCCCAATGCGGGGACCCAGCACCATAGCACCAGCCAAACCGACACAACCACCGATCATATGGACGGGACCCGAACCGGCAAAGTCCACGGCGCCGTTGCCCAAGCCTGCAATACGACCCAGATTCTGGAGCCAACCACCACCCCAGATCCAGCCAGCGACCAAGGGATAGATAAACATACTTACCCAAAGACCCATCACTACAAAGCCAGAGAACTTGAGGCGTTCAGCCATTGAGCCGGTGGGGATGGTGGCGGCTGTATCCATGAAGACCATCTGGAATAAGAAGAAGGCAAGAATACCTGCGTTCACTTCCACGCCAGTCAAAGCAAAACCGCTTCCACCGAGAAGCCCGAACTGACCAAAGCGCAACAAGGGGGTTGCTAAAAGTCCGCTCCAATCGCCGAGAGTGATCGGGGAGTGGGCCCATTCACCTGCAATGGCGCCTACAGTGGATACTTCTGGGTAAGCAGCATTCACGCCACCGAACTGAAAGGCGAAACCGGTCAACCAGTAACCGACAGCGCCAATACAGAAGACCATCATGTTCATCATCATGGTGTGAACGACGTTCTTGTTACGGGTGAAGCCGGTTTCCACCAGAGCAAAACCAGCCTGCATGAAGAAGACCAAGAAACCGCCAAGCAACATCCAAAGCATATTGATGCCCAGAGCAATATCATCCACCTGTTCAGCGGTGGGCGGGTTGCCATCCTGTGCGAATGCCGGAGTTACCAGCACAAAAGCTAACAACATGACTAACAAAGGCAGGACAAACTTTAGTTTTCTTGTATTCAAAGCTTTCATTTTCATTCTCCTCTTTTGAGTTTTTATCTTGTTCCAATGTAACGTTCGGCGTACTTCAAAACAGTGTCCATCTCGGTGGAGGCGATGGATACTGTAAGATCTCCAAAAACTGAAGAACGTTCAAATTGCAAGGCTGAACCTTTAGTCGTCACCCCAGAAAAATCGCTCCAGGGATAGAACATTCCCTGCCCAAGAGCAATGCCTTTGGTGGTAATGGTGTATTGCATCGGTAAGAAGATAGTGGCAAGCGCTACAGCAACGACGATTCCTGCTGTGTTTAGCGAAAGCCATCCCGTTGTGACTCCGAAAACCAATCCAGTTAACAATGCCAGGATGCTTGAGCGTTGTAATCGAAAACGAGATGCCAACCCCATGGGCAGGATTTTCAATGCTTTTCCGGGCATGGGCTCCTTGATTTGTGGACGGGCTTTTGCCATCATATTCATCAATAACAAAGCGATCATGATGTAACCAATGATTGAAAGTGCGTACATGATTTCTTCTCTCCTTGAAAAGATTAATACCAACCGATCTGATATTTATAGAGCAGGATGATCGATGTGACGATCATGACGATCAATGTAGGTGGAACCGCGATTGCCAACCAGCGCTTCCAACCGATATTTCCGTGATTGTGTTCAATGTAGGAGTACGCAACGACATTGGCAGAGGCTCCGATGGGGGTCAAATTACCACCCACGTCTACGCCCATCGCCAATGACCAAACCATCATGGAAAGTGCAGGAGTGCCAGGAATTTTCGCCAAGTCCTTGAGTACAAAGGTCATTGCCAAAGCTAGTGGGACATTGTCAAGGATTCCGCTGGCAAGACCTGGACCCCAGTGCAATGCCATGATCAAGGAATTTGGGTTGGATGCAGTTGCCAGAGCCAAAGACTCTGCAAGAGTTTCGAAGAGATGGACTTTCTCCAGCCCGCCAATGAGCATAAAGAGACCGGCAAAGAATAGGATGCTTTCACCATCTACACTGATAATGACTTTCTTGCGCTGATCATCTCGTAAGGCGATCAATGCAATACCAGCAGGGATTAAAGCCGATACAGCCGCATTGATAGGCAACCCGGTTAGAGCGCTTAGGGGAATGTGGAAGATCAAAAGGACGACCGCCATGATAAAACCGGTCAACCCTACACGAGTCAGGTGAACATGAAGCGGTTCATTATGTAATTCGTCGATCTGGTCGATCATCTCTGGCGTGAGTGCGATATGAGCTTCTTTCAGTGACTTGCGGTTTTTGATATAGGCATAAGACATGAGAATCAATGCGCCGACAATGGCGATTGGTCCGGTATTCGTGGCAAAATCGGCAAAGCTGAACCCCAATGTGGTTCCTAGAATAACGTTAGGAGGGTCGCCGACCAATGTGGCGGCACCGCCGGTGTTAGCAGCACAAACCTCTGCGATCACGAGCGGGACAGGGTCAATTTTCAATAATGTGCAGAGTTGTAATGTCAACGCAGAAAGGAACAGCATGACCGTAATACTGTCCATGAAGGCTGCCAGGAATGCCGCTAAAAGGATCAAAATAATAAATAAGGGCACAGGGTGATAATTGACTTTGCGAAGAGACGTCATGGCTAACCAAGTAAAAAAGCCAGCGTTAACCAAAATGGATACGAGGGTAAACATCCCGGCAACCAAGCCTAGAGTTTCCCAACTAATGTATGAAAGAGCTTCTGAGGGAGTAAGGACGCCAAACAAGATCAGAAGTGAACCACCCAAAAGGGCGACCCAATGACGCGGGAACTTCTCACTTGCAATTGCGATATATGCCAACAAAAAGATGATGATGGTGAAAATCAACGGGGCATCTCTCCTCAAAAGATAAACAAACGTTTTATGTAATGCGCCTTATTGTATGGAATTGAACCTATATGGCTATTACCCTAATGGGTATTCATTTCATGTTGTGCTCAAACTACTACAGATCACATTGAAAAGATGACCCAAATGGAGCACGATTAAATGACAACTGCGCCATGAAACAACTTCTCATGGCGCAGTTGATTTAATTTCACCCGTTTGGGTACGTTGTTATTCGGTAGCGAATCTCTGATCTTCTTGTAACCCTTCCGGCACAATGCGGACGAAGGTATTCTTCCAGTCGATCAATAGACCCAGCGCGTTATCAGCTTCATCGGCTTGATGGTTTTGACGTAACTCTTCTGCATAGATGGTAAGCAACTGCTGCAAATTCTGGAAGTCTGCATCATCCACGGCTTGCACAGAAACTTTCGCGCCCTTGGCGAGGCGACGTTGAATGGCGGGGTAGTCAAAATGCAGGTGGGGTTGCAAACGCAGATATAAGACGCCGCCGGTCATGCCTGCACACATCCACGGACCGGGGTCACCGAGCACGAGCACGCGCCCAGCGGTCATGTATTCGCACAGGAAGCCTTTGACGTTGGCGCGCGCGCCCATGAAGCCGAGGCTGTCATTGAGCGGTTTGTTGATCTCACCGCCGATGATGACATCGGCACCGGAGAGGCGCACACAGGCACGGGAGTCCGCGTTGCCTTGCACGACCACCACGCCGCCCGTACCGCCATAAGCGAGACTCTTACCAACCGAGCCATCGATCAGAATGCCATTGTGGTTGTAGCCTTTCATGATGACAACACGTCCGCCGGAGATGCCTTTTGCCACGCCATCCTGTGCGCCGCCTTCGACGAGGATGTGAACCGGGTCAGCGTTGTAGGCACCGAGCCCATTGCCAGGCACGGAACTGCTGGTGAAATGCAAATTGGTGCGCGGAACCGCATCGGTCTCAACATCTTGCATGGGCAAGCGCCAGGTCTCGCGGTTTCCGCCCATGCCGCCGTGACCCGGTGACCAGCTCCAATTGTTGCGGAAGCGAGTCATCGCGCCGGTGAGGTGGGTACCAAGAGCGCGATCTACAGGTGTGACCTTGTCATCTTCAAACAGAATCGCGTCTTGCTTGTGGGTCGTAAAACTTTCCATCACCAAATTCGAGATGACGGTGGTGAGATGATTACGCGGTCGGTGCAGCGGACCACGGTCAATGGTCAACGCTTCTTGCTGGGGGATGGAAACGGGGATTGGCTTGGCGAGATATTCCTCGGCGGGGATCAGCATTTCGCTCAGGTCGATCTGCTTGTGATGTGAGGTTTGCACGAGCAGGTCTGAGCGCCCGACGATCTCCTGTGCCGACGCAAACCCAAGCTTTGCAACGATCTCGCGCATGTTTTCGCCCAACTCATTAAAGACATTTACGAGCGATTGCGTGGCTTGTTCAAGATCACGCGGAACAAAGTGCTTGATGCCCAAACCCGTAGCTTGTTCTTTCGATTCGATTTGGGTCGTGATGCCGGTGTGACACGTTCCACTTTGGCAGTCACGACAGATCGTACAACCGATCGCGACCATCGCCAGAGTCGCAAAGCCGATGCGATTTGCGCCGAGGCACATCAACTTCACCGTGTCTGCTGCTGTGCGGACTCCACCGTCAGCCCAGATTTCGACGTCGTTGCGCAACCCAGCTTCAGTCAAGGTGCGATGCGCTTCGACGATTCCAATTTCAGCGGGCAAGCCGACATGTTTCAACGAATGTTGTCGCGCCGCGCCAGTTCCTCCATCGAAGCCGGTCAGGTAAATAATATCCGCTCCAGCTTTGGCAATGCCGACCGCGATGATGCCGATGCCCGGCACCACCGGAACCTTGACCGCCACACGCGCCTTCGGGTTGATGGTCTTCAACTCTTCGATAAATTGTGCGAGGTCTTCGATGGAATAAATATCGTGGTTGTTCGAAGGCGAGATCAAGTCTACGCCTTTGCGGGCATGGCGAGCCGCCGCCACTTTGTCGGTCACTTTGCGCGCAGGTAGGTGCCCGCCTTCGCCGGGCTTCGCGCCTTGCCCAACTTTGATCTCGATCAAGTTCGACGAGTTGATAGTCTCTGCAGTGATGCCGAAACGACCCGACGCAATTTGAATGCCGCGATGAAATGGATACTTGCCAAGCAGGTCGCGAATCTCGCCGCCTTCGCCGTTGACCGAAAGCATGTTTAAACGAAATGCCGCTTCGGCATAGGCACGATACGCGATCTCACCTTGCGAGCCGAAGGACATCGAAGCGATGAGAAACGGCAAACTGTGCGACGTGATTCGAATGTCCACATTTTCTTTTTGGATGTTCGACTCGACCGGGCGGAATTCCAAAATATGACGGAGCGACACCGGGTTGGCTTTTGCCGTGCTTTCGACATGCGCCTCATACTCACCCGAGCCTGATTCGCCCTTCCCGAGTTTTCCCGCCGCCTTCCACACTTTCGGGTAAAAGTGATTCACGCGTGCAAGGTCGCCGCGCCCGGCGCTGTGATACGACTGGGCGCGCTTATCAATGTCGGCGTCAATGTCTACCCATTGCAAGCCGCCATTCGCCGAGCCGCCATGATTGGGCGTGCCCAAGGCGGATGCGACTTCTGCACCGAGACCGATGCTGGCGAATAGACGTCCGTAGCCGCGCGCTTCGTGGATGCCCATGGTGCTGGTGGTCTTCTCGATGCCGGAACGCAAGGCTTTGAGCGTGTTCTTCAATTTGGATTTGATCTCGTCTGCGGCTTCGGTCTTCTCTTTGAACGCCGCTTCGAAAAGCAGATACGGCACGACTGCATCCGCGCCCATGCCGAGGGTGAGAATGACATCATGCAAATGGCGGATCGCGCCGCTGCGAATGACAAGCGCGGCACGTCGGCGCAAGTTGACCGAGTCGGCGGTGGAGACCAAGCCGAAATCAATTTTGCCTTTGTCGTCGCGCGAGAGCGGAGTTGGGTGCGGGTCGTGCGGTTCGTAGGCGGCGAAACTCTTGCGCAGGGCTTTATCTACAATGCCGACGGCAAGGATGGGATCAAGCCAGCCATTGCCATCTTGGAAGGCATAGGTATCTTCGAGCAAAATGAGTTGAGCGCCATTCCGCGCCGCATCCACGGCAGATTGGGCGAGACGGTCTAAGGCTTGGGGAGTCGATTCTTTTGGATAGGTGATGGCTAACAGGCGAGCGACTTTTTCTTGAGAGAAATGAGATAACAAATTGCCGAGGGTGATGCTTCCTTGTGTGGAGGCAATTTCCGAGAGCAGGGTTTCATCGCTGTTGGGGAAGTCCAGCACGATGGGCGATTCGAGGGTGAAGGTCACATCGTCGTCAAGTTGATTGGGCAGCAGAGGCGGGCGTGAGCCAATGACCACCTGTGTGGAGAAATGTTCGGCTTCGCGTTCGCGGTCAATGGCGGGGTTGGTGACGACGGCGACGGCTTCTTTGAAATAGTCCGCGACGTTTTGGCGCTCGGCTGATAAGGGCGCCAGTGGACCGTCGTAGCCGAGTGAGCCGATGGGGTCACTGCCATTGTTTGCAAGCTCCTGCACCCATTCGCGGTCTTCGCGCCCCCAGCCAAAGGCGGAGAGTCGATTGTCGAGAGCATAGGTTGCTCTAGGCGGCGTCCCCGCCGCCGAGGACGGCGGCTGGAGCATAGCTTCTTTTGTAGGAACAGTTGTCGGCGGGGAAAGAGGCGCGGGGACTTCGTTTGCAATGTGAGTGAGTCTTTTGTTCAGCGTTTCAAGCGAACCGAATCGGCGCGTCGTCAATTTCAACATGCGTTGTTGAATGGCGGGATAGTCGAAGACTTCTACGTTGCGTTCGCGGTGAATTCTTAATCGCATCTTTTCGCCGGGTGAAAGCGGAATGGGATCGGTTTGCATGGTGTCGAGGTGATAGACGCCTTTTTCGCTGGAGAAGAAATATTCCTTCTCGGTGTCGCCGAACCACAACGGACGCAGACCGAGCGCATCGACACTAAAGACACATTCATCGCCAAAGCGTGAGATGATGCCCGCAGGACCTTGCGCGAACGGACCGAGCGCCTGACGATAATATTTGTAAATGGTTTGCAGTTCGGGCGGGAGTTTTTCCACCTCGGTAAGGATGGGCGGGAAAGCGAGTTCCATCGCTTCGGTGAGCGAGAAATGATAGTGATGAATAAGCGTGGCAAGCAGACGGTCGAGGTCTTGCGAGTCGCTGCCGCCGATGGGTAAGTCTACGCCGAGCATTTGTGCTTGTTCACGCAGGCGGGCAATGGTGTTGATCTCGCCGTTGTGCCCAAGCAGACTGAACGGTTGCACACGCTCGAAACTGGTGGCGGTGTTGGTGGAGTAGCGAGCATGTCCGATCGTGATGGCAGTGGTGAAGGCTGGGTTGCGCAGGTCGGGATAGTACTGATAAAGCGTTTCACTGGAGCCGCGAACTTTATAAACGACGACATTGCTCGAAAGTGACGCGATGGAAACATCTGTATTCTTTTCGATCTCCAACGCAAGGCTGAAGAGAGTCCGTTCTACATTTTCCAGCGGACCATTGCTGACGACACCTGCGACCTGCCACAAATATGGAACTTGTTGCCGCGCCATTTTCCCCAATGCCTGTGGGCGGGTAAGCATGGGGCGTTCGAGTAATAGGTCAATGCCTTTGGCTTTGAAGAGCGCTAATACTTTTTCTTTTGCGGCGGCAAGGTCTGTTTCGGTATGGAGGATCATTAAATGCCCCACAAAGAAGCGCCGGTCTTCTGCTAACCAGCCGGGTTTTCCTTCTTGTTCCAATGCGTGCGACCATAAAATACGCGGAATATCCGTCATGACCCCCACACCATCGCCTTCGCCGTTCACTTCCCCGGCGCGATGTCCCATAATGCTTAGGGCTGCCAATGCCCGTTTGAGGTTTCCGTGAGTTGCTACACCATCTTTACGAACCGCGGCGACCAATGCACAGGCATCACGTTCGTCGAGCCAACTCTTTACATCTTGCGATGTTACCCAGTTGAATGACCTTTGCTGAAAAGGCTCCTTATCCATAACTTCACCTCGTTGGTTTGGGATTCTTAATTCAGTCCATGGTAAGAGTCTTGAGGCGGATTACTATTACCCATATGGGTAGTATTGAAAAAAATTACCCATTGATTTAGTATGATTTGAAAGCTTTTGAATCTACGTGAAGGTTTTTGCAATTTCACGATGGAGAATGAATTTTATTCTTGTGTGAATTGCATCTTGATATTTTTTATTGCTTCATGAATTTCAAAAGATTACCCTCAAAATCATTGACATATTTTCTACAACGAGTAGAATAGCGCCCAATATGTTTAGAGACCACGCAAGCATCCTCATGGAGGCTAAAGCTAAGCGCAAGCCCAACTCCGCAACTACTGTTGCCGGGTTTGGGCTGTTTTTGGTCGAACAGGAAAATGAAACGTATCAACGCGTAGCGCTGTCATAGTCGCTTATCCCTGTTTATGTATCCAAACGCCATCCGGTACCGGGTGGCGTTTTTTGTTTAATCCATCTTATGCATGTCATGCTGAGCGAAGCGAAGCATCTCTACGACAATCATAGAGACCCTTCACTATCGCTCAGGGTGACAAAATGCCAAGGAGACTACATGCTTGAAATCTTAGATACAACATTGCGTGAAGGTGAGCAAACACCTTATGTCAATTTTACAGTCGATGAAAAGATAGAGATCGCCAAGCGTTTGGATACTGTCGGTGTGGACATGATCGAAGCAGGGGACCCGTCTGTTTCGCCGAACGTTGCCAAGGCGATAGAACGCATCGCCTCTCTCCGACTTCGAGCGGAAGTGGTCGCCCACAGCACTGCCACACGCTCAGGCATTGACCGTGCCAAAGCCTGCGGCGCGAATCGGGTCGCGATCTTTTATGCCACATCAAAGATTCACCTCGACTCGAAGCTCCACAAGACCGAGCAGGAAGCTCTGGAGATCATCCGCGAGCATGTGAGCTATGCCAAAAGTTTGGGGCTCAAAGTCCGCTACACGCCTGAAGATGCGACCCGTACTGACTTTGAGTTTCTCGTGCAGGTTTGCAACACCGCCATCCAAGCCGGTGCGGACCGTATCAGTTTTGCCGATACGTTGGGGATCATGCAGCCGCACATCCTCTTCGAGCGGATTCAAACGCTGCGGGCGCGCCTGCTGCCATGCAAGATCGATTTGCACTGCCACAACGATTACGGGCTGGCTTTAGCCAATGCCATGGCAGGGATTCGGGCTGGCGCCAATTGCATCCACACCACGGTCAATGGGCTAGGGGAGCGGGTCGGTATTCCAGACTTGGCAGAAACCATCCTTGCATTCCACAACCTAGAAGGCGCTCAGAAATATGACCTGCGTCCATTGGTTGAGTTGTCGAGCTATCTTGAGAAAGTCTCTGGCTTCTTAATTGCGCCGAACAAACCTATCACCGGGCAGAACGCTTTCAGTCACAAGAGCGGAGTCCACACCAATGGCATTCTCAAAAACCCCAAAACCTACGAGCCATTCGACCCGTCCATGCTGGGACGGGAACGCAAGATTGTCATCGACAAATACACGGGCAAATCGGCAGTTGCGGCTCGGTTGGAAGAATATGGCATCGAAATCAGCGCCGCCGAGTTGGAGGTGATCGTCACACGCATCAAGAACATCGGTGACCAACGCAAACAGCTTTTCGATGCCGATATTTTAGAGATTGCCGAGCAGGTGACCGGGCGCGAGATGGACGTCATTCCGCACGATATCAACGCTATGCTGATGCTTGAAGTCGAGTCGCATGTGTACACCTCTTCGGTTGTGAGACGTTTGCGCAGTTTTTCCAGTGTTTCACATATTTACGAAATGACTGGTGATTACGACATCAGCGCCTTTGCGAATGCAGAGAACATGATGGCATTGAATAACCTGATCGAAGAAATTCGCACCGTCCCAGGCATAAAGCGGACAGAGACGCGAATGGTATTGAAAAAATATAACGGAAATAATAAGTAAGTGCGACTCGCGAGTCGCTCACCATCGAAAAGGAGAATTTTATGGGCACCCTAATTGAAGAAATCTTTTCCCGCAAAGCGGGCAGACAAGTTCACGCAGGAGAGATTCTGTTGTTAGATGTGGACTACATCATGAGTCACGACAATACTACGCCTTTAGCTATCAAGGCATTTCGAGATATTGGCAAGCCGATTTTTGACAAAAACAAGATTGTTCTGCATCTCGACCATGCCTACCCTGCGCCCAATATTCTGGCAGCCGAGAATCACCGCAAGATCATGGATTTTGTGAAAGAACAGGAATTGCCGTATCTTTTTCAACAGGGCGTTTGTCATCAAGTGATGATCGAAGAGGGTTTTGTCACACCTGGTTCCATCATCATCGGTGCGGACTCGCACTCGAATACCTATGGCGCACTCGGCGCTTTCGGCACAGGGCTTGGGTCTACGGAAATTGGCGTGGCGTGGGTGACGGGTAAATGCTGGTTCAAAGTGCCGGAGACGATTCGCGTGGAATTGCGTGGACAAACTCAGCCCGGCGTGTATGCCAAAGATGTGATGATCCACATTGCCGGTCTGCTCGGTATGGATGGCGGCACCTATCGTTCAGTGGAGTTTGGCGGCGAATACATTGACAACCTGCCGATGCACGAACGAATTATCTTCCCGAACATGTCCACAGAAATTGGCGCAAAATGCGGACTCATCGCCGCGGATTCGGTGACGATCAGCTACCTTGAAAATGAGACTCCGGCAAAGGGTCCGTTTGAGGCGCTTTTCCCGATCAACCCGCGATATGAGCGCGTGCTTGAAATCGATGTCACAACACTAACGCCGCAAGTCTCTTGCCATCCCGATGTAGATAATGTCAAACCATTGGAACAGGTTGTAGGGTTGGAAGTTCACGAAGTGTATGTGGGTACGTGTACCAATGCACGTTATGAAGACCTTGAGATTGTGGCGAACATTTTGAAAGGCAAAAAGGTCAACCCCATGACGAGAGTGATCGTCACGCCAGCTAGTGCGCGCATTTACAAGAAAGCCTTGAAGAATGGCTTGATCGAAATCTTGATGGATGCTGGTTGTACCGTCACTGGAACCGGATGTGGCGCTTGTATTGGTCGTCACGGCGGCATCCTTGCACCGGGCGAACGCGCATTGACCACGATGAACCGTAACTTTGTTGGGCGCATGGGTAGCCCGCTTTCAGAAATTTATCTGGCAAGCCCGGCAACGGCTGCTGCTACTGCGCTCACGGGGCGTATCACTGACCCACGCAATATTTTGGAAACCATTTCACAAGGAGTTACTCATGTCTAAAGCCTGGACGTTCGGAGAGAACATGAACACCGACGAGATCATTCCCGGTCGGTATAACATAACGATTGACCCAGTGGAACTTGCAAAGAATGTTTTTTGCGAGGTCAAGCCAGAGTATTCAAAATCTGCACAACCCGGTGACATCATCGTTGGCGGACAAAACTTTGGCTGCGGTTCATCACGTGAACATGCGCCCATCGCCATCAAAGGCTCGCAAGCCAAGTGCATCATCGCACCATCGTTTGCACGCATCTTCTTTCGGAATGCCATCAATATCGGTCTGCCGATTTTGGAATGCCCCGAAGCCGTGGCTGATATCACGGAAGGCGATGATGTGGATGTCAACCTTGCAACAGGCGAGATCTTCAATCGCACGACGGGAAATCACTTTCAAGCCCAAGCCTTGCCCGATTTTGTTTTGAAGATCGCGGATGCAGGCGGCATTGTCAACTTTCTAAAACAACACGATATTCAGGAATTGATGGCATGACCTATCGCATTTGCCTCCTGCCCGGTGATGGGATCGGTCCTGAAGTAATTGCTTGCGCGAAGGATGTGCTGACTGCTTTGCCATTGCAATTTGAATTTACGGAAAGCGGCATTGGCTTTGAGGAATATCAACGCTCCGGCTCGCCCTTGCCTGATTCAACACTTCAAGCCATTCGCCACGCTGACGCCACTCTCTTCGGCGCAGTGACCACGCCGCCAGCCATCCCAAATTATTTTTCACCCGTCGTACGGATGCGCCAGTCTCTTGATTTGTATGCCAACCTGCGCCCAACTCGATCCATTCCGCATGAGTCTTCGCGCCCGAACATCGATATTCTCATCGTCCGCGAAAACACAGAAGGTCTCTATTCCGGCATTGAGCGGCTCGAAGAAGACGGCGCTCGTGCCGTGACTGAACGAATCATCACCCGCGACGGCTCCGAGCGAATTATCCGCAAAGCCTTTGACCTTGCCCGCCAAACCCGACGCAAATCTGTACACGTCGTGCATAAAGCCAATGTCTTGCGCCAAACTTGCGGATTGTTTCGCAGCGTCGCGTTTGAGATTGCAAAGGAATATCCAGATATTGATCTGAAAGAAATGCTGGTGGATACCTGCGCGATGGAACTCGTCCGCGCGCCGGAGCAATTTGAGGTCATTGTCACTACTAATCTATTCGGCGACATTCTCAGCGATGAAGCCTGCATGTTCGTCGGCGGACTGGGTGTGGCGGCATCTGGCAATATTGGCACAGAAGCGGCGGTCTTTGAGCCGGTGCATGGCAGCGCTCCGCCTCTGGTGGGGACGGGCAAAGCCAACCCAATTGCCATGTTCCTCGCCACGGCGATGATGCTGGATCATTTGAACGAAGCTGAATCGGCGCAACGATTGAGACAGTCTATAGAAACCTGTATCGCTGAGCGACATGTGACGCCAGATTTAGGTGGCAGCTTAACCACGCATGAAATGACCCAGTCCGTCATCTCTTATTTGTAAAAAAGAAAGGTAAAACTCATGACCAAAGTTGGCTTTTTGTACACCCGCCTGCGTGCGGAAGAAAAATACCTTTTGGATGAACTTGAAAAGCGTCCAAACGTGGAAGTTGTGCGCATTAACGATGGTGATCATTTCTTCGATATTGCCAATGTTCCTGAAAAAGTGGATGTGCTTTTCGAACGTTCGGTTTCGTACTCGCGCGGCTTGTATATTTCTAAAATCTATGAAGCCAATGGTGTGACCGTGGTCAACTCACCGCAAGTGGCAGAACGTTGTGGCGATAAATATGTCACCAGCCAGATCTTGGCACGAGAAGGAATCCCAACTCCCAGAGTGCTGATGGCATTTGATGAAGAATCAGCTCTGAATGCGGTCGAGGCGATGGGCTATCCGTGTGTGCTCAAGCCGGTGGTTGGGTCATGGGGACGGCTGTTGGCAAAAGTCGATAATCGCCACATGGCTGAATCTTTGATCGAGCACAAAGCTACGTTGGGAGTTAATCATCAAGTCTTTTACATTCAGGAATTCATCAAAAAACCCGGGCGGGATATCCGCGCCTTTGTTGTGGGTGATGAGTTGATCGCGGCGATTTACCGTTCCTCTGAAAATTGGATTACGAACACGGCTCGCGGCGGCGTCGCCTCGAACTGCCCATTGACCCCTGAACTGAGCGACCTCTGTAAACGGACCGCGCGCGCCATGGGCGGTGGCTTGCTTGCCATTGATGTCTTCGAAACGGAAAACGGACTAACCGTCAACGAAGTGAATCACACTATGGAGTTTCGCAATAGCATTTCAACCACAGGAGTCAACATCCCAGCCTTGATGGTGGATTATGTGCTGGCGGCAGCTCAAGAAAAGATTTTGGCATAATAAAAAATCCCCGTCACCATGACGGGGATTTTTCAGAACATCCTAACGGCGTCGGCGGCGACCACCGCGGAAAAAGCCTACTACCCAGATGACAACCACAGCTCCAAGGATGGCTACGATCAGGCTGTATACGTTGAAGCCGGTCACGCCTTCTGTGCCGAAGACGTTTTCCATGAGAAACCCGCCGATGAACGCACCTGCAATACCGCTGATCACGTTTTCCACGCCGCCCATCTGTTTGTTCTTGCCGGTGATGATGCTGGCGATCCAGCCGGCGAAGGCGCCGAACACGATCCATGTAAGAATTTCGATCAAAGTCATTTCTTCCTCCGAATGAGTATTAAAGGTTTTGCGGATTATAACGCAGGCTTCTTAACCCGTAATCAACTCGGCTGGGAGATGATTGGTGTTATTGAGGTAAGACACCATGGCGTAGTCTTTGCGGAAGTCGAAGCGACTGATGGAGCAATTATTGAGCAAAAACCACGAGCGGAGTCCGTGTGCGCCTTGCCGCCAAGGGAGCTGCAACACAGCGGATAAAAAGCGCACGAAAAATCCGCCGTGGCTGACGAAGACAATGCGTTCTTCAGGTTGCCCTTCTTTATCGCCATGTTTTGCCAGCAATTCGGCTAAAACCTTATCAGCACGGGGTTGGCGCTGGTCTTCATCTTCGAAGGGACGATGATTCCACCAGCCATTTTCGTCGAGGGATCTGGCAGTTTGAAGTCGGGGAAGTTTTTTTCAAAGAATGAGCGCGGTTTGCCAGCCAAGCCTTTGAAGCGTTCGTCCTCTTCGCGGGCATAGATGCCGCCTTCTTCGTAAATATCCACCAGAGCTTCGAAAGGGATGTTGCCTAGGGCTCGAGCGGTGTAAGAAGCCGTTTCTGTAGCACGTTCCATTAGGCTGCAATAGATGTGGGTGAAGCCAAAGCCGTATTGATTCTGGCTATTCCATGATTCGGGGTCGCTGAGCGTTTGGCGCTCTTTGAGATATTGTGCTGTGATCTGGGCTTGTTTTTTGCCGATTTCGGTGAGATAGGGGTCGGAATGTTCTTGATAGCCTTCATTCTCTGAATTGGCGTTGTTGATGGATTGTCCGTGACGGATGAAGTAGAGCTGCATGATTTTCCTTTCGAGAAAAAACAACAGTCATTTCAGCGAAATGACTGTTGTTTGAAATTTAGGTTGATCTGATTTTACTTGATTTGATAAATGATTCTTTTGGCTTCGTCGGAGTTATCTTTGTAATCCTGTCGTTCTCTGTGCGTAGCGAGTCTTGCGCCGATGATGTGAATGACTCCGTCTATACGGGTGAAGAAGCAGGTCAGGTGACGTTTGGTATTAAAGTTGCGTCCAATCACAATTTCGCGCTTCTCTTTTTGGGAATGTTCTACATCGTCGTGATAGACGGCATATTTGTCTGTAAAAATGACTTTGGCTTCCTCGAAGCTGACGCCATATTTTTCTTCGTTACGGGCGGCTTTGGCTGCTTCCCAGTTGAATACAAGGGCTTTTTGTTTTTTCATAGGGTGAGTATAGCATGACAGTAGGGGAGAGCCGCCCCTACATAAATTTACGGCAATTCCCAAACGCGGAAGTTGTCGAATTGCACGGTTTGAATGCCGCTTTCGTCTGAGGCTTTCCCGAAGTAAAAGCCCACGTCACCCGAGACAATTGCGGGGTTGTCTAAGAAGCGTTCTTCCATCAGTTCGCCGTTGACGTAGAGGCGCATCACCTGCCCAAAGCGCTCCACGCGGACGCGGTAAGAATCCTTCGGCGGGGGAGGGAGCGAAGTTTTGCATCCCAATTGAAAGAGGGCAGGGAGGCGTATAGATCGTCGAAGAAGAAGCGGTCTGCTGCGCCAATGCCGGAAGCAAAGTATTGACTTCGTTCTTCGCCATTGGCTTTGTAGTTGTAGGCAATGCCGCAGAAGGTGCCGTTGTTGGCGCAGTCCACTTCGGCGACGAAATCGGTAACGGATTGATTAATGGGCAGAATCGTGGACCCGTTCCAGGCTACGATGACCTCAGGAATGCCATCGCGATAGTAGGGTTCAAGATCTTCGCCAAACTCGTTGACCACGGGTGTGCCTTCGTCGAAGGTGTTTTCATAAATAAGAGTTTTGTTTTGCAAACGCGCATCGATCTCTGCCCAGACTGCAGTGGCTGTGCCAGATGCCTGCTGGGTTTGGACCGCACCTGTAGCGCTGGCGATGGCTTGTTGCGTGCCGACCTCGGCAAAAGTTGCCTGCCCGGCATCTGAATTCGACCAGTTGACAAAGGCAATCGCGGCGATGCATAGCAAGATAAAGAATATTCCGAACCCAATGGCGATCTTCTTTCCTAATGACATAAAGACATTCTCCTAAAATGTAATATCAACAATTATATAAAATATGCTGATTTTGTTTGCAGTACAAATCTCCTATTTATTAAAACAATAGGAGACAGTCACTTGCAAAGCGACTGTCTCCTGATACTCTATCTTTTATCTCCGTATCGTCTCATCCCTTGCCGGACCGACCCCAATCCACTTTACAGGGATTCCTGCCGCATCTTCGATCATCTTCACGTACTTCTGTGCATTGACCGGTAACTCTTCGAACGACTTCGCCTTGCTAATGTCTTCGCTCCAGCCGGGGAAGGATTCGTAGACGCATTCCACCTTGTCCAAGCCGTAGGCGTCCACTTCGGGGTAGGTGACCAACTTCCCATCAATTTTATAACCTACACAAACCTGCAATTCTTTTAGCCCGCTGAGCACGTCCAGCTTGGTCAAGCAGATCTCGGTCATGCCGCTGAGTTGCACGGCGGTTTTGACAATTTCCAAATCCAACCAGCCCACACGGCGAATGCGTCCTGTCGTAGCAGCCACTTCGCCGAACTGTTCATATTCGGCGCTCTTTGTATCAAGAATTTCGGTGGGCAACGGTCCCGCTCCCACACGGGTGGTGTAGGCTTTGGTCACACCAATCACGTTATCAATATATTTTGGCGGAATGCCCAGCCCCGCCGATGCTGCCGAAGGAATGGTCGTGGAGGCGGTCACAAACGGGTAGGTGCCCCAATCGGTATCCAAGAAAGTTCCCATGGCTTGTTCAAGCAAAAAGGTCTTATTCGTTTTCAAGCCTTCCTGCACCAGTGGGAACAATTCCTTGAGATACGGCTTGACCTTCTCGTAATAGCCACGGTATTCATCGCGCACTTTTTTGAAGTCTAACGCTTCACCGCCTAATGCCGTGATGATCTTATTCTTCAAAGTCAACTGCACTTCAAGCCGTTGCTCGAACATATCACTCGTGAAATCCGTCCAGCGGATGCCGTTGTAGCTAACCTTGTCCGCAAACACAGGACCAATTCCGCGCCGCGTGGTTCCGGTGGCGCCTTTGCCTTTGGCTTCTTCATACAAGCCGTCTAAAATCTTGTGATACGGCATGATAATATGCGAACGCGGCGAAACCCATAAGCGTCCGTTTACATTCACATTGGCTTTGTTCAGCATTTCAATTTCTTCGATCAACACGGTTGGGTCAATCACCACACCGCCGCCGATCAGCCCCGTCGTATTCTGCGCAAAAATACCCGAAGGCACCAGATGAATTTTGAACGTCCCAAACTCATTGATGACGGTATGCCCGGCGTTGTTGCCACCATTAAAACGCGCCACATAATCCGCTCGCTCTGCCAGAAAATCCACTGCCTTGCCCTTGCCTTCATCACCCCATTGTGAACCGATCACTGCTATGACTGTCATGACAACCTCCAATATTCGATGTTCGGGGTTTCTCCCGATTTTTGTTTGATTTAATTAAGAGCCGCGCTTCATTCTCCGCCCGGGCTTGCCAGCGTTTCAGCGAGTTTTGATTAAGCTCTAACATCAAGCATTATAATTTGTGCCGCGGCTTAAAGCCGCAGAACTTTCAAAGCCGAGTTTGGAGAACGCATGAAAATTTTGCCCGAAACCGCCCTAACCTACGACGATGTGCTATTGGTTCCACAATATTCCAACGTGGATTCTCGCCGCGTCCTTTCCACCAAAAGCCCGCTCACCAAAAAGATATTCCTTCATTCGCCCATCGTCTCCGCCAATATGGATGTGGTCACCGAGAGTGAAATGGCGATCACCATGGCACGTGAAGGTGGCATTGGCATCATCCATCGCTTCATGACCATTGCCGAGCAAACCCGCCAGATCGAACGCGTCAAGAAAGCCGAATCCTTCGTCGTGGAGAATCCGCTCACGATGAGCGACCAAGCCACGGTCGGCGAAGTGAAGCGTGTTGTCGAAGAGACCGATACTGGCGGCATTCTGATCGTCGATAAGAATGGGAAGTTGGTCGGTATCATTACCACACGAGACTTGTTATTCGAAGAAGAGGATAGCAAACCTGTCACTTCGATTATGACTCGTGAGGTTCGCAGTGCGCCCACAAACACTACCCTAAAAGATGCCGAACGTCTGTTGCACGAGCATCGCGTAGAGAAACTTCCGCTCGTAGATAAAGATGGCAAAGTAACCGGCTTGGTGACCTTGAAAGATATTATGAAGATCACCAAATTTCCGAAAGCCACCAAAGACTCCAAAGGTCGTTTGGCGGTGGGGGCGGCGGTGGGCGTGCGTGATAAAGAAATGCGCCGCGTAGAAGCAGCTTTGCAAGCCGGTGCAGATTGTATCGTGGTGGATATTGCCCACGGTGATTCTGAGCTGGAACTGGATATGCTTAAGAACATCCGCAAGAACTTCCCTGAAGCACAGATCATCGGTGGAAATGTAGCTACTGCCGACGGAACCAAGCGTCTCATCGATGTTGGTGTCGATTCAGTCAAAGTGGGGGTGGGGCCCGGCTCAATTTGTATCACGCGCCAAGTGGCTGGCTCTGGTGTGCCGCAATTGACGGCGGTCATTGAATGTGCGGGAGCGGCTCGTTCAAGCGGAATTCCCATCATCGCTGACGGTGGCATCCGCTTCCCCGGCGATGTTGCCAAAGCCATCGCGGCTGGCGCACAGACTGTCATGATCGGCTCCATGTTGGCAGGTACAGATGAAAGCCCGGGCATGATCATGACCCGCCGCGGACATCGTTATAAGGCTTCACGCGGTATGGCGTCTTTGGCGGCGAATATTGAGCGTAACAAGCGCGAAGGCAACGACCTGACCCGCGAAGAGATTGAAGATTATGTGGCAGAAGGCGTGGAAGCCGCGGTACCGTATCGTGGCAAAGCGCGTGAAGTGCTCACGCAACTCGTCGGCGGTTTGCAATCGGGCATGAGTTATAGCGGTGCCAAGACCATTGAAGAGTTCCAAGAAAAAGCCATCTTTGTGCGTATGACCGGCGCTGGTTTGCGCGAGTCTGGTCCGCATGATGTGGAAGTACTAGGGTAGAAAATTAGCAGGGTAGAAGGTGTGAACGTTTCAACCTTCTACCTTTTCAACATAATTGGAGAATCTCATGAGTGACCAAACCAAAACCTGGATTGAAAAAGATAAAAAGCAACTTCATCCCACATATCATCCCAAAACCCATGCCAACCCAATGGTGATTGAAAAAGGCGAAGGCGTTTGGTTGCATCTCACTGATGGACGAAAAATCCTCGATGGCATGGCTGGGCTGTGGAACGTCAGCGCTGGCTATGGGCGTGAGGAACTTGCTAAAGCTGCTTATGACCAGATGAAAGACTTGGCGTTCACGTCTAATTTTTCTGGCATGACCAATTTGCCGTCCATTCAATTGGCAGATAAACTCGCTGGCTTCGCCTATGAAGGCTTGAATACCACATTGTTCACTTCTGGCGGCTCAGAAGCCAATGACTCAGCCTTTAAAACCGCGCGTTATTACTGGAAGCGCAAAGGCAAGCCGGGCAAGTACAAGGTCATTGCACGCAAAGGCGCCTATCACGGCGTGACGATTGGTACCACTTTTGCTACTGGGCTTGAAAAATATCATCTTATGTTTGGTCCTGCGCCTGAAGGCTATGTCCACATCCCTGCGCCGAATCCATATCGCTATGAAGGCAAAATGAAGGATGGAGAAACTGTCGGGCAGGCTGCGGCTCGGGAGTTGGAAGAAGCCATTCTACGGGAAGGAGCCGATACCGTCGCCGCTTTCATCGCCGAGCCTGTGATGGGCGTCGGTGGCGTGATCGTTCCACCTGATGATTATTTTCCGTTGATCCGGCAGATTTGCGATAAGTATGAAGTCCTCTTTATTGCGGATGAAGTCATTACGGGCTTTGGTCGCACTGGGGAATGGTTCGCGCTTAAGCATTGGAATGTAAAGCCAGATATTCTCTCTTTTGCAAAAGCGGTCACGAGCGGATATGCTCCATTAGGCGGTATTCAAATCTCTGATGAGATTCGCGATACGATGGAATCTGCGGGTGATACCGAAGCCTACATGCATGGGTATACATATTCCGGTCATGCCATGGCTTGTGCTGTTGGGCTCAAGAACATCGAAATTATGGAGCAGGAAGAATTCCCGAAGCGTGCTCGTGAATTGGGCAAACGCTTATTAGAGGGCTTGAAGAAGCTGGAAGAGTTTTCCTTCGTTGGTGATGTGCGCGGACTTGGTTTGGTCTGCGGGGTGGAGATTGTTTCAGATAAAACCACCAAAACTGCCGACCCCGCTACCACTATGAAAATCTTCAAAGCCGCCGAAGCCCTTGGGCTGCGCTCCCGTCCGCTTGGGAATACACTGGCATTTTCGCCTCCACTCTCTATTAATGAAGACGAAGTAGATGAGATTGTTAAACGTCTCGGGGCAGCCATGGATGGGGTTGCCTAAACTCGAGTAGCTATATCATTTGAGTTTAATGACAGTTTCTAATACCCCATTGCGGGGTGTAATCAGGAAGTGTATACTCGCCTTACATCCTCTCCTTGGTTGACCGGTGACGGGTATTAAACGAGAGGTATTTCCAAACAAAAAGAACAGGACGTGTCTCTTCAGGCGCGCCATATTGGAGGACTAATGACCGAAGGATTAATCATCGACGATAACCGCCAGACGGCGGACGCTTTACAGCAAATGCTCGGGTTGTTGGACTTACCGGCAAGAGTTGCTTATGGTTCCAGTGCTGCCATGTCTGTTTTGGCAAGCGTCGTGCCGCAGTTTATTTGTTTGGATATCAATATGCCCGGTGTGGATGGTACCGAGGTGTTGGCATATATTCGCCGCGAGCCACGCCTGATGAAAGTTCCGGTCATTATTATCACTTCTGACGATCAGCCTGAAACACGTCAACATGTGATGCGCGGTGGGGCGCAGGCAATGATCATCAAACCGGTGACGATTGAAATTCTAGAAGGTGCCTTCAAAAAAGCAGGCATCATCGAATAGCAAAAATAAAGGCTCCTGTTTCAAACAGGAGCCTTTTGATTTAATGGATTAGGGTGCGGGCCAGGGGATATCTGCCGGGTAAGAGAAACCATGTTTTTCTACAGTATATATCTTCCCATAGGATGGCGAAGCACAACCGGCTTCATCTTTGACCGTGTATGAAGTACTGAACTGATCTGGGTATGAGAAGGTCCACCAGATGTAAGCGCCGCCTTGGCAAACAAAGGCTTCAATCAAGTAACCGCGATCTTTGTCATCACTCATTTCCATCTGATCCCAAGTGATGGTCACTTCGTCGCCATTGCGCGTGGCTTGCACGTTCTGCGGCGGACCATATTGATTGCTGCCAATGGATTGAAGATTTGGCTCGTAGCGCTTTAGTGTAGTGACATCTCCAACTACATCCACAACAGATGGTGCCACCCAACAGAAATAATTGAGCTTGTCGAACTTGATGTAAAGCCAATTACTATACATTGCTCGGTTTCGTACGGTCCCAGTATCCCCAGCATATAAGTCTGCGGCGTGGAGAAATGCTGCAGAGGGACCATAGCGGCAATGTGCTTGCTTGTTAACCGTAACTGTGGGAAATGTGAATTCAGGCGTAGGGGTGATGCTTGGTTCAACGGTGTTGGTCGGACCAGGTGTGAATGTAATCGTTGGTGTCAATGTCGGTTGTGACGTGGCTGTAATATAGACGATGATTGGTGTAGAGGTTTCTGTCGGCGGGGGAGGTTCTGTTGCAGCCGCGCCGCAAGCTGTTAGGGTAAAGACCATGACGAATAAAAGCGAGTGCCATTTTTTCATTTGAAGTTCTCCAATAAAGTTTTGGTGTTGTCTCCGAGCGCTGCGTTGGCATAACCGCCTTCCATGATAATCGCGGTAGGCAGGTTTAATCCAGCAATTCGCTTGCCGATCTCGCTGAAACCATTTTGGGTAAGTTTGAACAACCCCAGCGGGTCGCCATCAAAGGCATCTGCACCGAAAGAGACGACAAGATATTGTGGCTCATAGCCTCGAATCAAGTTCAATGCTTCATCCAAAGCGGACAAATATCTTTCGTCATTTGTACCTTTGGGTAAAGGAAAATTGCGGTGAAACCCAAGCCCGGCACCTGCCCCTGTTTCTTCTGCGAAACCCACATAGTGCGGATATTCAAAATCTGGGTCGCCATGAATCGAGATGCTGAGAACGTCATTGCGGTCATAGAAAATATCTTGCGTGCCATTCCCAGCATGGTAGTCAACATCTAAAATGGCGACCTTGCCTTTACTTGCCAGCCAATTTGCAGCCACAGCGGCATTGTTGATAAAGCAGTATCCGCCCGCATAATCTTTGCCTGCATGGTGCCCTGGCGGACGGCAAAGCGCAAAAGCCGACTTTTCTCCGCCATAAACTGCTGAGGCAGCGCTCAAGGCAATATTTGCCGAAGTCAGCGCTGCTTTATACGTCCCTGCCACAATGGAAGCGGAAAGGTCCATGATGTAATACCCGCCACGTCCGCGAATGGAGGAGGTGGGGCGTGCATTTTTTCTTCGTAAAGCAAAGGTAGCGGGCAAGAAAGCATGCGTTTCCGGCGAAGCAGCAACTTCGGGGTCAGAAGCCAGCCAATCGTCCCAGCATGAGGCGAGGAAGTTGAGGTAATCGCGGTCATGTACAGCGAGGATTGGGTCAAGCCCAAAATCATCTGGTTCTAAAAATGTCACCCACTTTTCACCCTGTAGCGCATTTAAGATTTGATCCATACGGTCTGGGTTTTCAAAATATTGCACCCTCGTACCGCCGTCGAACACTTCAAAAGGTGGATAATGATTACGGTGTTCTTCTGAGTAAAATATTTTCATGGTAAGACAATTTTACCTGCAAGCGTCTCACTCCCGGAGGTAAAGAAATGGAACTATTTGAAGCAATTCATGGACGAACAACGGTCAGCAAAGTGAAGCAAGATGTACTTTCGCGCGAGACCATTGAAAAATTATTAAGTGCCGGAGCACAAGCGCCGAATCATCACAAAGTGAGACCTTGGCGTTTTGTTGTATTGACCGGAGATGGGCGTAAGAAGTTAGGTGATGTAATGTCCGCCTCTTTCGTCGACCGGAACCCGGGTGCGCCAGCCGAAGGCTTGGATAAAACCCGAAACTTGCCACTCCGCGCACCGGTAGTGATCGCCGTTGGCGCAGATAAGCCCGCTGATGCAAAGATCAATGAGATTGAAAACATTTCTGCAGCTTCGGCAGCCTGCCAGAATATTTTATTGGCAGCCCATGCTTTGGGTTTGGGTGCCATTTGGCGTACTGGTGAATGGGCACGCGATGTGAAAGTAAAAGAATTCCTTGGCTTTGCGCCTGATCAACATATTGTTGGTTTTATCTATGTAGGGCACCCAGATATAATGCCAGACCCATATACAAGAATCGGATTTGAAGATCGTGTAACGTGGGTAGATAAATAACAAAAAAGAGAGTGGCTTGCCACTCTCTTTTTTGTTTACTTTTTGAAATTCTTTTCACCAGCCTCGATACGAACCTTCAGTACATTTTCTTTTGGTGGAATCGGGCAAGTCGCAAATGGAGTGTAGGCACAGGGCCAGTTGTCGGTTAGGTTGAAATCTAAAATAATTTCATCACTATCTGGCAGTGGAAGGTAAAACCTACGTCCGCCGCCATAAGTGGTATCTGCATTGGTTTCATCCTTGAAATTGAAGAGCAGCTCGTCTCCGCTTTCTTCGGCTTGAAGTGTATATTCTTTCCCATTCAAAGTGAAAAGGGCTTGACCCATGAAGAAAGTTTTTACTTCGGTGCCAATGCCTTCTATTCGAATTGTGGGTTTGGGCGGGTCGTAACGAATATACTTGGCAGTGACTTTGAATTTTGGGTCTGGTGTGTAGTAGTTAAAGTTTTTGAAGCCTTTTTTGAGTTCTGCTTCCTTATCCCATACTCGCACAAGGGTTGCGTCTCCGCGCACGATAATTTTCATGATAAGCGTGCCTAGTTCAATGGTGTCGGCTTGCGGGTCTTTGTCTGTCCATAATGGACGAGACTCTATCGTACCATTGTTCATAGTCATTGCTATTTGTGGATGTACCGTGACAAGCCCATTCTTGAAGAGGAAGTATCCACAAAAATCTTGAGGGAATTGTGGAAGGGAAATCTTCGCTTCGGAACTACGCCCGAAACTGTTTTTGCCTTCTTCCAGCCAAAACAAACCGACAAGGTTTAACCAACTCTGCGGATTCGACGCAAAACTATCTTCCCGCTTTTTACGAGCGGTGTTCACAAATTCGTTATATGTATTCATGTTTATCTATCTAGGACTTCCATCATAATATCTGGGCGGTCTGTGATAATACCGTCCACACCCCAATCAATGAGTTTGCGCATGGTTTCTGCGTCATTGATTGTCCACGGTTCTACGGCAAGGTTGCGCGCATGTGCCGCACGGACAAAAGCAGGAGTCATTACCGTGATTCCGCCCGATACTTCAGGAACTTGTAGAGAATAGAACTTTGGCGAATAAAGACCGCCTAAATAGGCTTTTGTGAGTAGCACGAAAACCGTCGTTTCATTTTTGGCGCTGGATGTTGCAACTTCTGGGCATTCGGCACGAAATTCTTTCAGGCGGTCATCATGAAAAGATGCTACAAGGACTTTATCTTGCATGTTGTTTTCACGGATCAAATCACAGAATGGTTTTGCCATTGAGGTGTTGGTCTTTTTGATTTCAATGGTCATATGTTTATCTGGAAAGGCTTGAAAGACCTCTGCAAGAGTGGCAATCTGGATGCCTTTTCCACGATAGGGGAAGGTTTGCCCTTCATCCGGAGTCCAATCATAGGCGGCGTCGAGCTTTTTTAATTCACCGAGCGTCATAGACTCAATTTCGCCGGTTCCGTCGGTGGTGCGGTCAACGGTCTCGTCGTGCATGAGGATAAGTTCGCCGTCTTTGGTGATATGAATATCCATTTCGAGAACATCCACGCCGAGATCTACAGAGTTCTGGTAGGCGAGCATCGTTTCGCCGGGCCAGACTCCATCTCCGCCTTGGTGGGCGATGATAAGTGGGTAATCCAAATTATCTGAATAATAGGGGTGATTTGGGGCTGGTTTGGACGTTACTCGTAAACCGAGCAAAATGAGGGCTAGGATTGCAAGAATTATCTGCCAAGGCTTGAATTTCATGAGTTACTCCAGAAAAGAATTGGGCAATTTTACCCTTAAGAATTGACATGCTCCATTTTTTCACGTATAAGTGCCAAATCAATTAAATCCTATGGAGGAAGATATGCTTGCATTGCGTTTATTCGCTGAAGGTGGAGAGGGGTTGAACACGGAACTTTTATGGTTATTATGGAGCATTTTAGGGCTCTTTGGTTTGGCAATCATAGCAGGTTGGGTATCCAGCTTGAGAAAACCGAAACAGGTTGAGGTGTCGCAAGAAGCGGATTCTTCATCCACAAATGAAAAAGTTGCTGATGACTTGTCCAAAATTGAAGGGATTGGACCCAAAGTAGTCAAAGTTTTGGCACGTGCTGGTATTACGACCTTTGAAGGACTTGCAACTGCCAATGCTGAAGATGTTCAAAGTGTGCTCAATAAAGCTGGGTTACAGATGTTGAACCCAGAAGGCTGGATTGACCAGGCAAAACTGGCTGTGCAAGGGGATTGGGATGGTTTTGAAAAGTTACAGAAAAAATTAAAGGGTGGACGAAAGAAAAAGTAATGATTTGTCTTGCCGTTTGCTAATAGATGTCATGATAACAATGTGACATATGTCACAATGTTTTTTTCTTCATAATATCACTATAATAACAGCCGATAACAATCAACTGGAGGTATCCTATGAAGAAAGTCTTTTTTAGTCTATTGGTTTTGAGTGCGATTGTGCTCGCGGCTTGTGGTAATAGTGCGAATGCGACTGCTATTCCGACCGTCCCTGCTGAATATGCCGGAGCTACAAACCCGCTCGGACCCGACGCTGCTACTGCTGGTGCAGAAGTTTTCAAGACCAATTGTGAATCCTGCCACGGTCCTCAGGGTCATGGTGATGGTCCTGCCGGTGCGGCTCTTGATCCTCAACCGAAGAACCTTGCTGAATTTGCCCCACAGGTTGGTGACGATTATCTTTACTGGCGCGTTAATACCGGTAAGGAAGGCACCGCTATGGTGGCTTGGAAGGGTGTTTTGACCGACGAGCAGATTTGGCAGGCGATTGCTTTCGTCCGCACACTCAAGTAAAGTAATTTTTTCGGTAATAAAAAAATCCGCCTCAATTGAGGCGGACTTTTTTATTACTAGTTTTCAAGTGCTTCTAATATCTTGTCTTTTAATTCACCGGGGTGAAAAGGTTTGGTGAGGTAATCTGTAGCTCCGGCCCCAAAGGCAACTGCACGGCTGTCACCGTCATCTAACGCAGTGACGATGATAATAGGGGTATTAATGAATAGAGGTTCTTCTCGTAACATGCGGCAAAGGCGGAAACCATCTGGTTGAGGCATCATGAGGTCCAACAAGATGAGGTCTGGCATTTCCGTTTTGGCAAGCTCAATTGCTTTGGAACTGTCATTCGTCGCAACTGTGTTGAAGCCATCTGCCCTTAATAACTTTTGCAACAGCTCCGTTACGAGCTTGTCATCATCAACCATCATAATTTTTATCATACTAATCTACCCTAAAAAAAGAGAATAAGTGCTTATGAAGAAATCTGGAATGTTAACCAATTATACGGCAGTCGTATGAAAATTATTATGCCAAAAGGTCTTTAATTTGCTGTGAAAGTACTTTTGGCAAGATAGGCTTAGTAACAAATTGATCAGCCCCAGCATGGAAAGAGTCTCGTTTTGTGCCATCATCACTTAGTGCAGAAATCATAATTACCTTGATTTTATCTGTTTGGGGATCAGATTTTATTAACTTACAGATTGCAATCCCATTGATTTCAGGCATCATAATATCTAACAATACTAAGTCAGGTTGATAATTTTGTGCAACATTAACAGCTTTTTTACTTTCATTAACAGAACTAGTTAAATGCCCATCTAAATGCATAATAGATTCAAGCAATTTTATTGTTTCAGTATCGTCATCGATTATTAAGATTTTAGCCATGCCTTCCTCCTTGGAAGGATTACTTTGTTTCGCCGACCAATTCTGTGATTTTGGCGGCGAGTTCGTCTAAATTGAAGGGCTTTGCCAGATAACCATTTGCTCCTAAAGTAGTAGCTCGGCTATTACTATTATCCAATGCTGTAATGATAAGTATTGGAGTGCGTGCAAATTTTACATCATCACGAAGCATACTAGTGAGTGTAAAACCATCTGGAGGGGGCATCATGATATCCAGAATAAAAAGGTCTGGGCGAAATTGCTCGGCAGTAGAAATAGCTTTGGAACTCTGATTAAGCGTTGTAACGTGATAACCTAATGAGGATAGATATCGGGCAAGCAGAGTCGTTACTTTTTCATCGTCATCCACAATTAATATTTTTGCCATTGTTTGCACTTCCTGTTAATGAACCATTTTCTTTGACAATTATACCTTGGGCATGGTTTGAAAATAAGTTAGTAAGGTAATTTCAATGTTAAGGTTCCGTTATAATCTGGGCACAAATCAGTATTTAGGAACAGATATGAAGAAAAGCTTATTTTTGACGTTTGCGCTTATATGGGTAATAGCCTGCGGAACTTCTGTAGTAGGTGAAGAATCAGCTACAGCGGAGGCTCCAGCCGATGGCACGGAGATAGCCCCAATTCCGGCAGGAGGCGAATTATCCCCTGAAATAGACGCGTTAATGGCAAATTATGTTGATGGCCCGGGCGGTGCTGTGATGGTCATCCAGGATGGAGAAATTGTTTACCAAAATGGTTATGGGTTGGCAGATATTGAAAATGGACAGTCCATTACTACGGATTCCGTGTTTCACTTAGGCTCAGTGGGTAAGCAGTTTACAGCGCTCGGTGTGATGATGCTCGCTGAACAAGGATTGGTGAATTATGATGACCCGATTGGAAACTATATCCCTGAATTGGCATGGATGAGCGATGAAGTAACCATTCGTCGTCTTTTGTATCATACCTCTGGCATTTTGGGATATGACGATAGCGATAGTATTTATGACGCTTTGGTGGCATCTTCAGATTCGCCAACGAATGAAGACTTGCTAGATGTTTTGGCTGAACAAGGAGGTATGCTTACAGACCCAGGCGAGGAATATCGTTATAGTAATACGGGTTATGAGATATTGGGGTCATTAATTGAACGTGTTTCTGGTGAGAAATATGCTTTGTTTATGGATGAGAGTATTTTTGCGCCTTTAGGTATGACACATACGTTTTCTTTGCCCAACCCTGAACGCTTAAAAGACAAGAATGTAGCGCAAAGTTACTACTTGGAAAATGGACAACCTTTGCCCTATGAACCGGATATTCTCGATGGACTGACAGGCTCTGGAAGTATTTATACAACGCTTGGGGATATGTATTTGTATGACCAAGCGTTACGCAATAACGAATTGGTCAGTGCAGAGACTTTGAAGGAAGCGTTTACAACTGGAACGTTAAATAATGGCGAAGAAATTGGCTATGGTTTTGGGGTAGAGCTAGGCGATTATTCAGGCAATTCTTATATCGGTCATTCTGGCGCATGGCTGGGATTTGAGTCTTATTATCTTTATATCCCTGATCAGAACTTATCTGTAGTGGTGTTGCTGAATTTGGATTATTCAGAAGAGGGCGCAGAAGGCATTGCCTTCTCGATAGCAGACTTGTATTTGAAGTAATTTGAGCAAAAATAAAGGAGCACGGATTTCATTCCGCGCTCCTTTATTTTTATATTTCTTTATACTCGGCAAAGCCCTTGAAGATACGCCTCATATTTTCGAGAATGGTTTGATATTTCTCTTCATCCACATCAAACTGGATATTTACCTCAGCGAAATCTTCAACTTCGAATTTTTCTACCAACTCTGGCTCTACTGTAATTTTTATATTGTTTCGTGATAGTTGAACGGAGGTCAAGCCACCGTAACTGCTATAAGATTGATCATTGATTTCAAAATAGTAAGAGCTATTTTCAAACCCCGGCTCAATGGGTCTCGAGAAAGATAGAACAGATGGTTGTTCAGGGTCTGTTTCTGGGTCCACAAACATAACGTTGGCTGTGACTGAATCGGCGTAGGCGTCAATATAACTGGCTGTGAATTTCATGATTTCTCCTGCACTAAAATAGATTTTGCACTAATGTGAGGAGATTGTATAGTGACTTTCCAACTTTTGAAATCCAACCTTGGAGGGATATTACCCGGTCATCAACTCATCGACTGCATTTGCCAACTCACGTAAATTACTGACCTTCAATACATTATTACAAAGCGGGGCATACTTCTTCATGTCGCTGTCGCCATTCCACATATAGTCTGGTTCGGGGTTGAGCCAGATGGTGCGGGTGGCGCGGCGTGCCATCATCGAGAAAATGTCAATGCGCGGATCGTTGTAGTTGTTGCGACCATCACCAACAATCAATAAAGTCGTGCCGCTGTTGAGGGTGTCCATGTATTCTTTGTTGAAATCATTCAGTGACCAACCCAGGTCGGTGTTGTAATGTCCGCTCGGCATGCGCCACAACACAGACTGAATGGCTTCATCTGCATTCGTGCCGGTGAAATCTTCCGAAATGGATTCAAGGTGGTCGATGAACGCAAAGGCATGCGTTTTGCGGACTTGTCCTTGTAATGCAAATAAAAAGCTCAACATCAGCTCCGAGCAAAAACGCATCGACGTGCTGACGTCGCAGATGACCACGATCTTGGGTTTCTTGACACGGTCTTTGTGCCGGATCTCTACTGGCACGCCATGATATTTCAAATTCGCGCGGATGGTTGCCTTTGGGTCCATTTGCCCGGTCTTCATTCTTTTTTGGCGTAAGGCAATGCGTGTCCGCAAGGCGGCGGCAAGACGTTTCACTTCGCGCTGTAAAACTTTTTTGTCGGCGTCAGAAAGCGCCTGAAACGGACGGTTCATCAAATTCTCAATATTTTCCCCGCGTGGGCGTTCACTCATATTTTCGGCAATGCGCTCACCGGCAAATTGCTGCATCTGCTGCTGCATGCCCTGCATATTCTGCTGGATCATCTCGCGGATCTGTTCCACGCGCTCGCGGTTCATGCCCATCTGCTGAAGTTGTTCCATCAACTCGCGCATCGCCTTTTGCACTTCAGGGAATGCCATGGCGCGCATCATGCGTTGAGTCATCCAGTTTTGATATTGGAGATTATCCGCCTGATTCAGGCCGACGAGTTGACCCAGCGCTTCCAATTCGGACTTTGAAAGGGGTTCGCCATTCATCAGCCTTTCCATACGCTGACGGAGTTGCTCGGCGAAATTTTTCAACGCCTCTGCCAGCATCTGGATCTCTTCCGGCGAAAGATCATCCGATGGATTGCCGCCCATCTCCGGCGGAGTCCCTGAACCGAAGAAGAGGGGGAAGAGTTTGTCAAAGGTGGAAATATCTTTCACGTCTTTGATCAAGGTTGCGCGAAGAGATAATCGAAATGATTCGCGGTCTTGAATGCCCATCAGATCCACAGCCGAGAACGCCTCGGCAGATTCGGCGAGGGACACGCGCACGCCACTGGCGCGCAGGGCAGATATCAATTGAAGGATGCGAGATTCCATAAGAGTTCCGTATGGGCGGGGTTTCCCCGCCCTAGTACAATCTGTAAAACAGGGCGAGAGGACCTCGCCCCTACAAGTTAATTTCCAGAGAACCGACCAAAATCATCCGCAGGCGGACGTTGCTTCGGGTTCTGCGGCGGACTCATCAACTGCCGCTTTGCTTTTTGCAAGTCCGCTTCGTGTTTCAACAAAACAGAAAGCGTATCTTCCAAAACATCTTTATCCAAATTCGTCGCATTCAACGCCACAAGCGCGTTCGCCCAATCGAGGGTCTCACTAATGGACGGTGACTTGCGCATGTCCGCTTTGCGCAGTCTCTGCACGAACTCCACGGCTTGTTGCGCCAACTTGGGGTTTAGATTCGGCACCTTCAAATGAACCACAGCCAATTCTTCCTGCAAACTTGGGTAATCCACGAATAGATACAGACAGCGGCGCTTCAACGCCTCAGAAAGTTCACGGGTGTTGTTCGATGTCAGCACTACGACAGGTTTGTGCTTTGCGGCGAGTGTGCCCAACTCTGGCACCGAGACTTGGAAGTCGCTCAAGATTTCAAGCAGGAAGGCTTCGAACTCCGCATCGGCGCGGTCAATTTCGTCAATGAGCAGAACCGTCGGCGTTTCGCTGAGGATCGCCTTCAACAGCGGACGTTGCAGCAAAAAGCGTGTCGAGAAAAAGACATCTTCCTCTTTTGCCAACTTATCGGCGGCTTCACTCAGCGATTCGGCTTTGCCGAGTGTGTCGTTCAATTTGTCACGCAGTAACTGCGTATACAGCAATTGCTTGGAATACTCCCACTCGTACAGCGCCTTGGATTCATCCAAGCCTTCATAACACTGCAAGCGGATGAGTTCACGTCCCGTTGCCGAGGCAATCGCTTTGGCGAGTTCCGTCTTGCCTACGCCTGCAGGACCTTCCGCAAGAAGCGGCTTGCCTAATTTTTGGGCGAGGTAGACGATGGTTGCAATTTCATCTGAAGCGATGTAATTCTGTTTGCCCAGTTCATTCTTTACGGTTTTGGTTGAATCAAATACGGTTGTCATGGGTCTCCCAAATAGATTTCAATGGTTCGATCTTCTTCCAGCCTTCCCCCTTGGTCACATGTTGAACTTCGATGTTCGTGAAATAGGCGTCCAGCACGGCAGCGCGTTCTTGAGCGAGAGGCGGCACACAATAGTCTTCTTCTTCCCAGGTGGCAACGCCGTCCGAATGCCAGCGCGCGTTATCCAGTCCGGTTTGAAGTGCATTCCCAAACGGACGCATGGCGTTGATCTCCCCCGAATCCAGCCATGTTCGCAAGTCTTTTATTTTTGATGCAATAGGTTTGGCAGTGACAAGATAGTATGCCATCTGCGCCTCCTTCTGGTGCTGTGATTCTCTCACATTTTTGAGGTTGTCAGGCGCTTCTAAGAATTGCCTAACATACGCTGATTGCATATAGACGTGACCGCTTGCGAATTCCTGACTTTCCTAATCTTATGGGCTTACATAAAAAGCCTGATGATATTCGACCTTGCCAGTGGGCACTTCTTCATAAAAAGGCAGCGCCATGAAATATTCCAGAGCAGGCGCGGCATGGTAGGTGAGACCAGTTCTCGGCTTGAATCCGAAGCGCGAATAATACGCTGGGCTGCCTTCAAGCACGCATCCCTTTGCACCGAGGTCACGCAGTTTTGCCAATCCATCCAGAATCAATTTTGAGCCAATACCTTGTTTTTGCAAAGCAGGCGCAACCGAGATCGGACCCAGACCGTACCAATCTACAAATTGTTCATTGATGGTCACTGGCGAGAACGCTACATGCCCAACGATTTTTCCATTCACCTCGACAACAAGTGAAAGCGTGAGCATGCCTGCCTCGCGCAGACCATTCACGATGAGATGTTCGGTGGGGTGATCGCTGAATTTCCCGAGAAAAGCGGTGTACGTCATCTGCGTGATGGCTTCGATATCGCTTGCCTGCTCAGACCGAATGACGATGCCCATGTTTATTTTTTGATCCAACGCGGCTTAGTCAACACTTCGGGCTTGAGGATTTCATCCAACTCTGCCTTCGTGAGCAGACCGCGCTCCAGCACGATCTCGGTCACGCTCTTATTGGATGTGTACGCCTCTTTCGCTACCGAGCTTGCATTCTCGTACCCTATGAACGGATTCAACGCTGTAACGATTCCGACCGAGCGCGTCATGTGCTCATTCAATCTTGCTTCATTGGCAGTGATGCCCTTCACGCATCGTTCGGCTAAAGTAATACAGCCGTTGCGTAAATAAATGAGACTATCAAACAGACTGTGCGCGATGATCGGCTCAAAGGCGTTGAGTTGCAACTGTCCGCCATCGGCTGCAAAAGAGACTGTGACATCATTGCCGATAACGAGGAATGCGATCTGATTCACTACCTCGGGTATCACGGGGTTGACTTTGCCTGGCATAATGCTTGACCCCGCCTGAACGGCGGGCAAATTGATCTCACCAAACCCCGTCCGTGGACCTGATGAAAGCAAGCGCAGGTCGTTGCAGATCTTTGAGAGTTTGACTGCCACCCGCTTGAGCACACCCGAAAGCTGCACGAACGAACCCACATCTTGTGTCGCTTCGACGAGATTCCCTGCGGTGATGTATTCGATGCCTGTGATCTCGCTCAAATACTTCCGCGCAAGTGACGCATATTCGGGGTGGGCGTTGATGCCTGTGCCGATTGCCGTCGCGCCGAGGTTCATTTCTTGAATGAGCAAAGCGCCTTCACGCAGACGTTGCTGGTCTTCTTCGAGCATCACGGCGTAGGTACTGAATTCCTGACCAAGAGTCATGGGCACGGCATCTTGCAATTGGGTGCGCCCCATTTTCAACAGGTCTTTGAATTCTTCGGCTTTGGCGGCAAAGGCGAGACGCAGCACTTCCATGCCTTCGATGAGGTCGTTGATCAAAAATCGTAACGCCACTTTGACAGCCGTTGGGTACACGTCATTCGTGCTCTGACTCATATTCACATCTTCAAGTGGATGCAGGAATTTATATTCACCGCGCCCATGCCCGAGAATTTCCAACGCACGATTGGCGATGACTTCGTTAGCATTCATATTCGTGGACGTGCCTGCGCCGCCTTGAATCACATCAACTGCGAATTGGTCGTGCAATGCTCCGCCGCGAATTTCTTCACAGGCTTTAATGACGGCATTGGCTTTTTCGGCTTCTAATAACTGCAATTCCAAATTCGCTTTTGCACAAGCCTCTTTTACACATGCCAATGCATTGACAAGGCTTGGATAATTGCTGATCGGAATTTTGCTGATGGGGAAGTTCTCAAGCGCACGCAGGGTGTGAACCCCATAATAAACATCATTCGAAATTTCACGTTCACCCAAAAGGTCGTGCTCAAGTCGATGCTTCATTTTGTGACTCCAAGGCTTGCGTAGATTTGTAGATTCGCCTGCAATTCCTTCTCAAGCGTATATTGACTCATTACCGTCTCACGTGCTGACCTGCCAACGGTTTCCCGTTTCGTTGGTTGATTTAACACCTCAGTCATTTTCTGCGCTAACCCTTCGGCGTCATTCACATTCACGAAGAATCCATTCACGCCATCTTGCAATACATCCTTCACGCCGCCAACCGGTGTGGCAATGACTAGAACTCCGCAAGCCATGGCTTCGAGCACAGCGTTCGGCATGCCATCGCGCAGTGACGGATGCACGAAGACATCCATCAGGGAATAATAGGCTGGTAAGTCTTTGTGTGCGACATGTCCAGTAACGGTAATGCTCAGTTGTGGATTGGCAGTTTTGAATTCTTCAAAATACTTTTTATCTTCGCCTTCTCGTACTTCGCCAACAATAAGTAGCGAAACTGGCATAGTTTTTGCGACCTGCGCGTAGCCAGAAAGAAGAGTAGCCAACCCCTTTTTTTCTCGTAATTCCCCAACAAAGCCAATGACAAAATTTCTTTCCTCTTTCTTCTTTTCATCCACCAAGCCCAGCGCTTCGGCTAAGACTGAATTTTTTTCCATTGGCTTGAATCGTTCTGCATCGATTCCATTCGGAACGATATGAATGTCGCGATCCACGAAAGCCTTGGCTTTTTTCGCCAACTCACTTGCATTGGTCGTTACGGCATTTGCATGTTGCAGGGCGTACATCACATGCGAGAATTTCGACGGGTCAAACGCGGCACGTTCAATGTCGTTTCCGCGGATGGAAACAATGCTGGGGATGCCTAGATACTTCCCGGCATAGGTGCCGACAAACCCCGCCATGGGTAGGAAGTAGGCATGGATCAGGTCGAACGGCTCGCGCTTGTGTTCTTCCACGATCAGCTCGAACCAATCGACCAAGGTATCATCCACGCGCTTGTGTGCGCAGAAGCGAGTTACGTGGACTCCGCCCGAGCGTTGAATCTGCTTGATGGTGGGTGGCAGGTTCACGGTCGGGGCGAAGAGGCGCACGTCATGTCCAGCCGTAGATAACGAGTCCCCCAATCGTCCTGCTGAGATTGCGAGCCCGCCAAGGTCTGGTGTATACTTTTCACTAAGCAAAGCAATTTTCATGAGGTGTCTCAATGGCAAAAAAGTGTGAAATGATTATCGGTTATCTTGTGCCGCACCAATGCGAGAACCCGGCGTTGGGAACTTGCGTCAAATGCGGGCGCGGGTTTTGTGATGAGCATACAAATGCCACAAAAGAAGGGCGTATCTGTCTTGCCTGTCTGCAAGGGCTTGAGATGCCGGTTGCTTTGCCCATTGCTGCTTCGACCTTTACTCCGGCTGACATGTTATTGTTTGGTTCTACCAGCACCTTCGACGATAATGATGATAACAGCGACATGTTCTCAGATTTGAGCTAACCGTTGTGAATGTACTTTTACTTCACGGGCAAGGGCGGACGACCAATGCCATGCGAGTACTTGGCTTTCGGCTTTATAAGTTGGGGTATCGTGTGCAATACTTTCGATATTACACCCGTAAAGAAAGATTTGAAGGAATCGTAAACCGTTTTGTCCAGTGGGTCAACAACACAATTAGTGATGGGCAGCCTTACGCTATAGTGGGGCATTCGATGGGCGGGTTGATTGCCCGAGCCGGGTTACCATTGCTTGAGAATTTGCCAATTCATTTGTTTTTACTGGCTTCACCGAACCGTCCGCCTAAGTTGGCGCCTTACGTTCAAAATAATTTTCTCTACAAGTATCTCACTACAGATTGTGGACAATTAGTTCTAAGCTCAAACTTCTATCAAAAATTACCATTACCAAATATCCCTGCAACCATAATTGCTGGTTTTGCCGGACCTCGTGCTGAGTGGCTACCTTATGGCTTTGAACCAAACGATGGCGCCCTGAGTGTGCAAGATACTTCTCTCGGATCTGGCTATGAACTGCTCCAAGTTCCAAGCATTCACACCTTTATTATGAACTCAAAGCTGACACTTCAACACATCGAACGAATCCTCAGCGAAAGTTAATAGGGTCCGATTATTTCCCAGATCTTTTTATTTTCATCAATAAAATCATCACAGCGTTGACATGGCTTGAGAGAGGGTTGGTGCATCTTCAAGCGAACCTGGCGGTATGCATCTCCATTCCATATTTCCTTAAATGACTGATGGATGATGTTCCCCAATGGGGGAATTTTTTCGCGGGTCATGCAGCACACGTAGACATTGCCATTGAAGTCGATCAGTGTGTGTGACCAGGGTGCATAGCAGGGATGCTTCTCATAGAAACCGAATGCATATCTGCCGGCGCGTCCCAAGCGGACCTCGGACTCGTCTCGCCCAAAGGGAAAAGCATCTTCATCCGAAACGATCAGTCCTAATTCAAGAGCACGTTCTGCAATACGCGGTGCGATCTCGGTATTGAATTTCTCGATGTCCTTCTTGCGCATGGAGAGTATCTCGCCGCAGTGATCGTCTACAGGGATGAGATTGATGCCGTCTGCGCCGAGTTCGTGGGCGAGGTCTGGCAGGGCGGCGAGCGTCTCGTAATTGGTGCGGCTGACCACGGTGTTGATGCGGATGGTGAGCTTACCTTTGTGTTTGTAACGCCGAAAGAGACCCACGGCTTTAGTGGTTAACTTGAAGGCACCTTCTACCCCGCGAATTTTTTCATGCATTTTGCGAATGGGCGAGTCAATCGAGATGTTCACGCCACGTAGACCGGCTTCTACCAATTGCTTGGCTTTTTCTTTGGTGATGAGCGTGCCATTGGTTGTCATAGTCACTTTGATGCCGAGCGATGAGGCGAGTTCCACAAAATCAGGAACGTGTGGGCGCAGCATGGGTTCGCCGCCGGAGATATGGATCTTCTTCGTGCCCATCTCTGCCAGCTCGGCGATGACTTCTTTTAGGCGTTCTGGTGTAACGGGCGGTTCGCGCGTTTCGCGCCAGTGATTGCACATCTCGCATTTGAGATTGCAGCCATAAAAGACCTTGAACTTAACATAAAGCGGCTTGAACGGACGCGCGTTCAAAACCGCTTGTTTTAGTTCTTCCTTTTCGTTGGCGATCGTTTCAGAGTTGTGCATAACAGTAAACATGATAATTGTATCACTCGTACTAATGGAAAAATAAAACCCTTGCTTGTTTTTTCAGGCAAAGGCTTTATTTACGACGTTTACAGATTTAACTCAAGTTGCAATTTGATTTCATCACCCTCTTTGAGTTTTTCCGCCTTTTGAACTACCACTTTGATGGGGACAAGATATCGTCCGTCTTTCGGGAAGAGAGATGTCTTCCATTCTGTTTTGCCTGTTTTTGCTACAACGGGAATCACACCCCAACCATATGTCACCAGTTTGGAGACCGCTTTGATGTTTGCGCTTTCTTTCTCTGGCACAGCCACGAAGAGATAGGGAGCCGGTCCGCGCCATTGGATTATCTTACCTTTGAAAACGATGATCATAACCAAGTCTCCTAATCGTCTTGCAAATACTTTTTTATTATCTCATCGTCTTCACGAGATAAAACGTATTCATCATATGAGCCGCTACCGCCAACCACGTATTCATAGCTTGCACGGTAAAGATAATACGTGCCGCACTCAGGACACTGAAAAATATCTGTGCTTGATGATATCTCTTTTATCTTCTTGAGTTTTCCAATGGCAGCCAGTACATTTTCAGGAAAATTAATATTCTCTTCTGGGTTAACAATGTATTCTGTAGCAACCTGATAGTCCTTTAAGTTAGAACAAATACTGCAATTGGCATATATTCCGGTTATGTTATTCACGTTCTGCTAGCACTCTTAAGGTTTCACTGTGACTTTCTCGAGTAATGGGATAGTTCCAGGCGAAGAGAACTGCCAGAATGAGCAAAACTGCGGGAGCGGGTCCGGTGAAGAAGCGGATGGCTTGAACGGCAGAATCAGGTTGAGTGGGCAAAGGTCCGCTTGAGTTTGGGGTGATGTATCCATTTGCGGCGAGGGCTTGTCCCATTGCCCATAGGGCGAAAGCTGTGGCAAGTTTTTGGAAGAACGAAGCGAAGGCATAATACGATCCCTCACGGCGTTGACCGGTTTGAAGTTGGTCGTGCTCGATAATGTCTGGGACCATCGACCAAGGCAAAACATAAGCAGCAGCGATGCCTGACCCGGAAAGAGCCGCGAGCACATAAGCGAGCCCAATGGCATCGGCGGGTAAAGCTGAAATGCCAAGCAGGACGAATATCCACGTGAATGTGCCAATGATAAAGGCACGGCGTTTATCCAACTTTTTTGCAACCCACACCCAGAATGGAATAAAAAAGATTGCAGCGCCTTCTGCCAGCAACACAAAATAATTTGCTTGCTCTGGCACACGCAACCGATAGTTTGCAAAGTAAATCAAGATGGCGGCGAGAATGCTGGCGGTTGTCCATGAGAGAAGGTATAACCCCATAACCATTCGAAACGGTTGATTGCCCAAGGTCAATTGCATAGACTGCCACCATGAAAGCGGTTCTGGCTGGTCTTCGGCAGGTTTTTCATGGGTGATTTTGAACACGACCAATGGCGGAATAATCGAAGCCAACCCCAACCCTACACCAAGAATGATGAATAATAAGCGCGCGTCGGTAATAAACCAACCTAGGACGGTTGCAAGAATAATAGCGCCTAATGTGCCGCTGATCGAGAAAACCATACGATAACCGTTCAGTGAACTGCGTTCATCGTAATCAGATGTTAATTCAGGCGTGAGTGAATTGTAGCCAACATGGACAACAGTAAATGCCGTATCAAAGACAATAAATGTCAGTGCGTAATAAATTGCCAAACCGAGTTGACCGAAGGGTGGCACGATCCACATCAAGATAAAACTTAAACCCAGTGGTACAGCGCCAAAGAGTAACAAGGCGCGCCTGCGCCCCCAACGAGTGCGCAATCGATCTGAGAGTAAGCCAAAGAGTGGATCGTTGACTGCATCCCATAAACGTGGCAGAGCAATTGCCCACCCGGCATAGTCGGGACGCAAGCGGGCAACATCGGTCAGAAAATATAGTTGAAAGAACATCAAAATCGCAAGCGGAATACTTGTACTTAAATCGCCAGTGCTGAATAACATTTTAAAACGAGTGGATAAACGTTCAGAATTGCTCATGGACTGTCTTCTCCTTTGAATGCACTGCATTGCGTCTTTGATTTACCATTGTTCCAATTCTTGTGGGACATGAAGAACCCGCTTCTCTCCCGTACCGGGGTCTGTGTACTCGTACCGGGCTTCTGCTTCCACCTGATATTGATTCTCCATTGCCCATTTCATCAAGTTGCGTAGTTCACGGAAACTCTGCTGAAAGGCTTCGCCGTCTTTATACCCATAGCGATAATTAAAATATTGAGGGTTATCTCGTTCGACATATTCAAGCATGGAATGAGCTGCCTGATAGATCTCTTCAGCAGTTGGTTTTCGATGTAGTTCTTTTAAGACCTGCACAGGGATGAAGATATAGTCTCGGATTGAATCGATCAGGTTCGGGCGGTGTGCGAAGCGACTAATCCATGAACCATCTGTGAGTTGTAAGTTTGCTGGAATCGGTACGGGCATCCCATTTTTATCAAAGATGGATATTTCAAAAGAGAACAATTCGTTTTCAGGCTGGCTTTCTTTGCGCTTGCGTTCATCCTCAGGCACTAACGCCCAAACGGCATCCATGATACGGTCTGCAGCTTGTTGCAACTCTTCTTTTTTATGCGCAGATTTTTCCAGCTTTACCGGTGAAAGCACTTCTCCTATATTCATTTCGAACGAAGGGCGTTTTAATTGAAATATCTCTGCCATTTTGCCGCGTGTATCGCCGAAGCCAATGGGTAGAATGGGCGCTTGTGCTGCATAACTTAGCCACGCCACCCCCGATTGTGCTTTTTGTTTACCAGGCTCCCAAAAACCACCTTCGGGAAAAATCCCCAAAATTCCACTCTGACGTAGAACGTCGATTCCCATTTTCATAGTTGAGTTGCTGGTGTATCCGCGATGGACAGGAATCAACCCGTATAGATCGATCATTTTCCCCATCCAGCCATTCCAAGGCATTTCCATCGCACCCATGAACTCTACCGGCTTTGGAGAATACAACCCCATAAGAACAACTTCCATTGCACCGGTATGATTCCCAACCAGAATGAGAGGTCCATTCTTCGGGAAATTTTTTGCCCCTGTAATTTTTGTGTGTGCTAGCAAGGGAAATAGCGTGCGGAGGGTAAAGCGGAACGTACTTCGAATAAATACCTTGCGGGGATATTTGATGGAATACGTCATATTAATGACGGCTATTTTACCCCTTGATATCGTTCTTTGAATATAGCAAGTTGATTGGTTACTTCGGTCGCCATGGTTCATACTCATGTGTGAGCCAAACCAGTTCCGGGGTAAGTGTATGCACCTTTAGTTGACCTTCAGTTTTCGGGTCGTCTAGCTCGCCGAACCAAACCGCCACATCACCACCAACGATGATCGGACGTTCTCCTGTTTCTATGACGATCATCTGTGATCCACGTGTGTGACCTGGTGCTGGAACAAGCCTAATCCCGGGAAGCAGCTCGAATTCACCTTCGACTGGCATGTATTGCACACCAGGCGCATCGACCCACTCACGAATAGTGTAATCATCTTTGCTGTGAGCGTCTTCAAGTTCCTGACGTTGAACATATATCGGCTTGCTGGGGAAGAGGTGATTGCCACCGCAGTGATCAAAGTGTAAGTGGGTATTGACGATGATATCAATGCTGGTGAGGTCGAAATTCTGCTCATTCAGTGGAAAGATGTGTGGATCAAGATCTGCCACTGCCGGGTGCAACTCTGTGAAACCTGTGTCTACCAATATGCGCCCATTAGGATGGTGAATGACATGTACATAGACCGGCATTCGTTCGCCTTCTGCAAGTAGCTCTGCGACGCGAATTGGTGTGATGGTGATTTCTTTTTTCATGAGGCTTCTCCTTGGTCGATATTAGAACATATTTTCTTTTTCGTCAAGGAAAGACACCGCACAAAATCTTTATGCTTGTAAATTATTCTTAGTAGATTCAAATGCCATATAAAGCTGTTTTACTTTTGCTTGGCCAAGTGACTTTTGCACGATTTCAAAACTATCGAAGTCTTTTGTCCGCCACGAGTCTTTCGGGACTTCGTCTAAATAGTAGAAGTATTCCCATAATATCGCCTCCCAACTTGTGCAGCGAACTGCAATGTCAGCAATACTTCCTAGCTTTTCCCATGGGCAAGAGTTTAAAGGCGCATCCTCAAGTTCGTAATTATCTCCATGTTGGATGCAAGGCTCGCAATCTAAGAGCACACCTTGGACGTAAACGAGAAATCCATAATCAGTTTTTTCTAATTTCTCACTTCCAAAAGACTGTAATATCGCCAGAAATTGATCCTGACGTTCTATTGGAAACGCTAGGTCGATATCATCATGTTCGCGTGTTATTTTATGAAGCAGGGCGTCTATCGCCCAACCACTTTCAAGCCAGAGTGGAAGGTTTTGTTTTTCAGCGCTGGCTAGTAGTTGATGAATTAATGAAATATGGGATGTGTGCAAAATTTATTATCCCAACACTCTTTGAGATACTTTGTTATAAATGGTTGGGATTTTTATAGCCTAAAAAGCCCATATTTTAATATGCAGTAAATTGCCCGAAACCCATCTCTCCAACCTATCTTTTTTCCTTCTTCATAGGTTCTTCCATAGTAAGAAATACCAACTTCATAAATTCGTATGTTTGGAATTCTCGATATTTTTGCAGTTACTTCCGGTTCAAAGCCAAAACGTTTTTCTGTAAGTTTTATGCTCTTTAAGTGTTCTGCGCGAAATAGTTTGTAACATGTCTCCATATCTGTAAGATTTAAATTATTAAAGATATTTGACAAACCTGTTAGCACAAATTTATTGCCTATTGAGTGCCAGAAAAAAAGTATTCTGTGAGGTTTTCCACCTACAAAACGTGAACCAAACACTACATCAGCATGGTTATCTAAAATCGGCTTGAGTAAAATATTATATTCGTTTGGGTCGTATTCTAAATCCGCATCTTGTATTATTATAAAATCGCCTGACGCTAATTCAATACCCTTATGGATAGCGGCTCCCTTGCCTTGATTGTATTGAAGGCTAAACAATCTTATGTCTTCATTAGAATGGGCTTTTATATATTCTTGTACTACTGTCTCTGTACTATCCTTTGACGCGTCGTTGATAATGATGATTTCTTTTTTTATGTCATTTAACAAAGGTGCTTCAATTACTTTATTAAGAATTAAATGAATGGTTTTTGCTTCATTATAGGCTGGGATAATAATGGATAACTTCATGAATTAATTTCCTCGGATGTATTTAATCTACTCTTTCTTTAATTTTCAGCGAGATGTTTAACTTTGCATAATTAAGCCTTTTAGCTTTTTTACCACCCTACGGTTTTTTTTATGTATAGTGATTTTGGTTAACCTATTTTGTGTGGATAAATAAATTATAAGCTACTTCGAATAAAAGAGTAACAAAAAAATATAAGCAAATAACGCCGCCTTTTTTTTATTCCTCCCACACCGAGTGATACGCCCCAATCCCTTCAAAATACTTCACCAGCTTCTCGTAGAACGGATGCGCCGTAATCGTGGCGCTATCGCCGATCACCACCAGCTTGCGTTTGGCACGCGTCAGTGCCACGTTCATGCGCCGCGTATCTGCCAGAAAGCCCACTTCACCCTCAGGGTTCGAGCGCACCAGGCTCACCACCATCACATCCTTCTCGCGCCCCTGAAAGCCATCCACACTGTCGATCTCAAGCGTCTGGTTCAGCTTCTGCCGCAACAACTTCACCTGTGCCGAATAAGGCGAGATCACCGCGATCTGCTCGGCAGAAACGCCCTGTGTCAGCAGCTCGTTGACCTTTTTCACCACCAACTCAGCCTCCAGCACATTCATACGGCTCTCGCCATCTGGCTCGGGTTCTTCGTCGTAGCTGGCACCGGCTGTATCAATGAAGTGAATGGCACTCGTTGTCAGCGTGGATGCCTGCACATGGGGCAGGTCTGCTAAGAGCGCGGTCCGAACCGTCTCGTCTGCTTGTAAAAGCCCATCGTAGAAAACATCCGAAGAGAAGCGCATAATATCTTCATGCATGCGATATTGCACACTTAAAAGTTTGCTAAGCGGTTTCCCACTATCCACGGTAATGCTGTTAAGCATCCGCTCCATCATGCTGATGTTGAAACCGCCCCGCGCCGCCTCATTCGAAAGCACAGTGGGGGGCAGTTGGCAGGGGTCGCCCGCCAACACCAACCGCTCGCCGTATTGCAAAGCGATCCACGCCGCCGGTTCGGTGCTTTGGCTGGCTTCATCCATAATCACCCACTCAAAGCGATTGCCGCGCAAGCGTTCAGGGTCGAGCCCGGTGGCAGTGGCACACACCACCCGCGCCCCGTTCAAAATAGAGGCGACCACCTGCTCTTCAATTTGCCGGGCTTCGTTCAGCATCTGCTTCGATTCTTCACGCAAAGACTGGCGATAGTTCGGGTCTGGCTTCACGCGGAAATACTTAGAAGCCTGCCGCCGCAGGCTGTGCGCGTCGCGCGTCAGCTTTTGCGCGATCTTCACATCTGGATGATGCTCCACCAGCAGGTCGAGCGTATGTTCTCGCGCCTCGGGCGTCACCCGGGCTGGGTGCCCCAACCGAATAGCATTCTCGCCTGTTGCGATCAAGCGCTCCAGCAAATTATCCACCGCCAGGTTGCTCGATGCCACCGCCAACACCCGCCCGCCTTTATGCGTGATCTGCCGAATCAGTTCCACCAAGGTCGTCGTTTTCCCCGTCCCCGGCGGACCATGAATAATGGCAACATCTTCAGCGCTCAAGGCAAACTCAATCGCCTGAACTTGCGAAGCATTTAATCGTTTATTGAATGGCTCAATCGTTTCTACGCCTTGAAACAGCGGCTTCTGAATCCCAAGCAGCACATCGCGCAACGTTGCCAACCGCGAACTGGTAGCATTCTTCGCAGCCTCCAACGCCTGCCGTTGCCGCGCCCGTGAAATCTCATCCGTCGCCCGGTCGATCCGAAACGTGGGGCGCTCGCTCTCGCTTTCGATCAACTGATTGAAAGCCACCTGAATCGCATCCCTGCGCAAACTGCTCACAATTCCCCGCCACACAGGCTCTTCATCGTTATCGTGTTTTTGGGATGCAGCCCCCCCGCCTCTTTCCTCTGAAACCAGAACGGGGCTGCCCACCCCCAGCCTTGTCCACGGCAATTGCAGAGTCTGGTTACGCTTGCCGAAGGTCACCAAAAACCTGCCCCCCAAACCCGCATCCTCTTCGCGCATCACCAGCTGAATCAAACTATTGCCCGAAGCCTCCGCCTCTGCCGCAGAAAACCGCGTCCGCTCGCGCAAAGACTCCTGCTTCTCAGCCTCTGCCTCAAGATCCAGAAAATGAGCAAGCCTATCAAAATGCACCTTCGGCGTAATCCGTTCAGCAACCATCGCGACGTATTTTACCCCCACTACCTACTATCCTCCCCCAAATGCGCCAGCCTTTGGGGGAGGCAGGGAGGGGGCATGGCGGAGGGGGGCATCGTCGCCTTTGGGGGAGGCAGGGAGGGGGCGTGGCGGAGGGGGACATAGACCGAGGCGGTACAGTACAATACCCCAATGAAACGCCTGCTGACTGTAGCCATCTTTCTCACAGCCTGTGCAACCCAAACCCCGCCAGCCCCAACCGCCACCTTACCCCCGCCAGCGGTCACCATCATCCCCGCCACCCAAACGCCCACGCCACTGCCAACCCTCACGCCTACAGCAACCCCTTTGCCCTATCTCATGTATCCCTACACCATCGCCGGTCTGCGTGAAAAAGACTTCCCCGGCGGCGAGATACAGATCGGCGCGCGCGTTGCCTTCAATGACCAATTCAGCACCTACCTCATTTCATATCCCTCCGAAGGGCTTACCATCACCGGCGTCCTCAACCTGCCAGCCGGGCAGGGACCCTTCCCGGTCATCGTCATGAACCACGGCTTCTTCCCCCGCACACAATACTCCTCTGGCGATGGCTCTCAACGTGCCGCCGAATATCTCGCCCAGCGCGGCTACCTCACCATCTCATCAGACTATCGCACCTGGGGCGGCTCCGATGTTGGCGTCTCTTACTTCCACACCGGCTTGGTCACCGACGTGATGAACCTGCTCGCATCGCTCCACTCCATTCCCCAAGCCGATACCTCCCGCATTGGCATGTGGGGTCACAGCATGGGTGGCGGCATCACCACCAAGATACTCACGCTTGAGTCGCCTGTCCGCGCCGCTGTGCTCTACGCTCCCAACTCCGCCGACGATGCCGACCTCATCGCCCGCTGGGGCTATGGCTGCCTTGGCGATATCGCCGCCGGTGAACTGCTCGATACCTGCAACTCCGCCGATGTCATCCCAGACTCGCTCCCAGCCGAGGTCATTGCCGCGTATAAAGAGACAGCCCAAAGTCCAGAGCGGATGCGCGAGGTCGCACCCTACTATCATTTAGACTTGGTCCAAGTCCCGCTTCAGATCCACATCGGTTCAGCCGACGGCGACTATATCGGCTCCACGCCGCCCGAATGGTCGTATAAACTTAATCAAGGCTTGCTCGATGCTGGCAAAGAAGTTGAGTTGTTTGTGTACCCAAACCAACGTCACTCCTTCACAGGTGACGCCTGGTTTTTATTCATGGATCGTGCTCTTGCCTTTTTCGACGAGAACTTAAAATGAAACCTTCGAACAAAATACTCTTTCTTCTGCTATTATGGGGGGTGTCTGCTTGCGCCTCTAACCCAACAACCGTGCCCACTCCGCAGTTGGTTGCCACCATCCTTCCGCCCACCTCATCTCCAACCCAAACGACAGTCCCTGTCCCAACCACAACCATGACCACCGAGCAAGCCCTTGCGCCTTATACCATTGCAGGCTTGCGTGCCCGTGACTATGAAAAAGGCAAGATCACATTAGGCGAACCGGTCTTGGAAACCGAGCACTTCACTCGTTATCTCATCAAATACCCAAGCGATGGGCTGACCATTACCGGTGTTTTGCAAATTCCAAAAGTGGGCGAAGCACCCTATCCCGTCATCGTGATGAATCACGGTTTCTTCTCGCGCTATGTCTACTACTCTGGCGATGGCACCGACCGCGCCGCCGACTTTCTCAATCGTCGCGGCTACCTCACCGTCTCGTCTGATTATCGTAGCTGGGGCGAGTCGGATACTGCTGAGAGTCTCTTCTACTCGGGTCAAGTCATCGACGTCATCAACTTGATGAACGCGCTCGAGTCCATTCCCGAAGCCGATACCTCACGCATGGGCATGTGGGGTCACAGCATGGGTGGCGGCATCACTGCCAAAGTCCTCACCATTGTCGATGATCGCATCAAAGCCGCGGTCTTATATTCCTCCGTCAGCGCCGACTTCGCCGATGTGATTGGGCGTTGGGGTCCCGGCTGTGTGGGGGATGTCTTGATTGGCGAAGCGACCTTCGGCTGCAATTCATCCGACATCCTTCCATTGAACTTGCCAGCCGAGATCACCGCCTCCTACTTCGACGCCACATCTGATCCTGTGATGCTGCAAGCGGTTTCTCCGCTCTATCATTTTGACTTGGTCCAAGCCCCTGTCCACATCGCATACGGCACCGAAGACGGCAAAACCTCCGCCGGCACACCGCCCGAGTGGTCAAAGAAGATGTATGCCGCCTTTACTGAAGCCGGTGTCAACGCTGAAATTTTCGGCTACCAAGGCGAAGAACACTCCTTCATCGGCGATCCCTGGTTCGTATTCATGGCAAAGACCCAACTCTTTTTTGATGAATATGTAAAGTAAGTAGGGGCGACCCAACCAAGTTCAATACTATTTTTTGCATGGGCGATCCTTTCTTATAAACGTTCTCTAAAGTACTGCTATGACGGGTCGCCCCTACTACTAAAGAAAAGAGACCCATGACCGAAACTTCCCTCCATCGTGTAGACACCAAATCCCTAACCGCCTTCATCCTCGTCGTTTTGCTCGGAGGTTCAAACTCAGTTGCCATCCGCTTCAGCAACTTGGAGCTGGCGCCGTTCTGGGGCGCCTTTCTCCGCCTCATGCCTGCCGCACTCATCTACTGGGCAATCCTCCTCTTCCGCAAAATGGATCTGCCCACCCTCAAAGACTCCGCAGTCATCGCTATCAATGGCTTTATCTCCACCGGGGTTGGCTTTGCCTTACTGTACTGGGGTCTGCAAACCGTTCCTGTCAGCCTCGCCACCGTCGTCATCTCCACCGGACCGCTATTCACCTTGGTGTTGGCAGTTTTGCATCGTATGGAAACGTTTCGCATCCAGTCGCTCATCGGCGGGCTGATTGCCTTCTCTGGCTTGGCAATCGCCATTAACGCTCAACCCGGCGGGCGAGAACTACTTCCCGGCATTATTGCCTTACTCATTGGGGCTCTCATCAGTGCCGAAGGGAACATCATCTTCAAAATATATTCAGTCAATAGCAACCCCGTATCGATCAATGCCCTGTCCTTGTTCTCTGCCGCGGTATTTCTTGGCATCGCCTCGTTTTTCACCCAAGAAACTTGGAATTTGCCCTCCACTTCCGCCGGCTGGACCGCCCTTGCCTATCTCGTCATCTTCGGCTCTGTGCTCATGTTCTACCTGTTCGTCTACGTCCTCACTCGCTGGACGGCTTCTTCCGCTTCTTATTCCATTTTGCTTTTCCCCTTGGTGGCTACCGTCTTCGCCGCCTTGCTGGCAAATGAGACGATTACCTTGCCCTTTGTCCTTGGCGGAGTCATTGTCCTTCTTGGGGTGTGGGTGGGTGCTTTCTACACCAAACCAAAAACTGGGGCTTGACGTTGCCTGTTGCTTGGCATAAAATTTCTTTACTATCTTATTCCACGAAAGGAGGCTCGAAAACATGCAAGCTATCTTGGTTTCCACAGTCGTTTTGTTTGGCGCGCCTCCGTTGAGTGAATTGGCATAGTTTTGCCCTATCTATTCAACCGCAGGCTCGCAGCCTGCGGTTTTTGTTTAAGTCATCTCACGCCGCAGGAAGTATCCCTGTGGCTTTTTTGTTAAAAAGATAAGGTTTTACAACAATGAGTAAGAATCAATTACACGATTATTTTGATGAATTAGATGATATGAATGAAAACACGCAAGACTCGGCGCGAAAGCGTACGTCCATAAAGCGCGAGTCCAAACGCAAAGAAGGCGAGGCGAAGCTTTTCATCCGCGCCCAGGAAGCCGCCAAAGAGTTCAAGTTCACCTACAAAGCCGCTCGCTTCGAAGAAGCCTGGCTCTTGGATTCGCTGACAGAGATCTACGAACACCAATGGATTTCAGACGTATTGCGAAAGGTCAAAGGCGGTAAGGAAGCCTCGGTCTACTTGTGCAAGTCTGGCACCGAAATGAACGTGCCTTTCGTCGCCGCCAAGATCTACCGCCCGCGTTCCCTGCGTAATCTCAAGAATGATGCCCAATATCGCGTTGGGCGCGTGGACCTGGATGCCGATGGCTCTGCTTTGTGGAAAGAAGCCGATGTCAACGCCATCGCCAAACGCACTACCTACGGTGAAGAGGTCCGCCATCGTTCGTGGATCGCCTACGAATTCAAGACCATGGAAAAGCTTTTCGAAGCCGGTGTCGATGTCCCCAAGCCCTATGCCATGGAAAAGAACGCTATCGTCATGGACTTTGTTGGCGATGAGTCTTCCGCCGCACCGATCTTGAATTCAGTGAATCTTTCGGCGCATGAAGCCAAGAACTTGTTCGACAGAGTGATTCATAACATCGACCTGATGTTGGCAAACGACTGTATTCATGGAGACTTGTCCGCATACAACATTTTGTATTGGAATGGTGCCATCACGTTGATCGACTTTCCGCAGATTGTTTTGCCAAAATCGAATCCAACCGCATGGAATATTTTTCAGCGCGATGTCATTCGTATTTGCGATTATTTCTCTGCTCAAGGCATTCATTGTGATGGTCGCAAAATCGCAGCCGAACTTTGGACTTCCCGTGGCTATCGCATCGGCAAACAAGCCGACCCCAAATACCTCGACCCTGAAGACCTAGCAGATCGCAAACTGTGGGATAAGCAACAGTAAGTAGAAAGCCAGTGCAATTGCACTGGCTTCTTTTTTCTCCCTTCTTCTATTACAATTTGAATAGGAGATGATCTATGAACAACGTCCGCCCGCGATTGAGTTTGATGAATGAGGAACAAGTTCAGGAAGCACATCGAAATGTGTTGAAAGTCCTTAGCGAAACCGGAGTGCGAGTTGACTCGCCTGAAATTCTGCAAATGCTCGAATGGAAGTTAGGCTTGAAGTCACAAGACCGAGTTGTCAAATTTCCGCCTGCGGTTGTGGAAGAAGCAATTAAGTCCGCGCCGAAGACGATTGATGTTTATGACCGCCGTGGCGAACCTAAGCTGAAATTGGGCGAAGACCGTCTCCGCTTTGGGGTGGGGGTGACAGCCCTCTTCTATCAAAACCCTGTAGATGAAACTCTGGATATTTTCAAACGCGAAAACTTTCGCGACCTTGTGCGTTTAGCGTCTGGGCTTAAACATTATGATGTCATTTCCACGGTGGGGATCGTCCGCGATGTGAAGGAAGAACTTGGCGATATGTACGGCTCGTTGGAGCACATCTCCAATACCACCAAGCCACTGGTGTTGCTGGTTTCAGATGAAGACCGCTTCCCAGACGTGCTCGATATGTTTGAACATTTGAACGGCAAAGAAGTCGGCGATAAGCCCTTTGTGATTCCGTATTTCAATCCGGTCAGTCCGCTCGTGATGAATGCTGGTACCGTCGATAAAATGAAAGTCGCCATCGAACGCGGGCTTCCCATCATCTTTTCCAACTACAGCATGGCAGGTGCCTCCACGCCATTAACGCCAGCAGGCACGCTTACACTTCTGATGGCAGAATTGCTTGCTGGTTTAGTCATCAGTCAAACCATCAAAAAAGGCGCGCCAATTTTGCTCGGCATGTTGCCCGTCTATTTTGACATGCGTACCATGCTCAACTTCTATGATCCGCAAAGCATTCTCATTAGTGTTGCCTGTTCCGAAATGATGAAGTTCTACGGCATCCCGCATTGTTCCACCTCTGGTAGCGGCACCGGCTGGGGTATGGACCTCATCGCCGCAGATACCTATTGGATGAATACCCTCGCGCTTCTTCTCTCTAACGGACACTTGGCTCCATTCATCGGAGATTCTCTTGGCTCAAAGTCGATCTCCCCAACCACCTTCGTCCACGCACACGAGATCATAGACCAAGCCTTACGCCTCCACAACGGCTTTCAGTTAGACGATGCCAACTCCGCAGTGGATGAGATTTTCAAAGTGGGTCCCGGCAAGAGTTTCCTCAACCAGCCTTCTACCTTGAAAAATTACAAGAACGGATACTATGTAAGTGGAGTCTATCCGCGCTACAGCATGGAAAAGTGGATGGATGCCGGTGCGCCGCCAGCTCGTCAGGTATTGCGTCAAAAAACCCAGGATTTAATGGCGTCCGCGCCCGTACCTAACGAATATGATGAGTTCATTGCAAAGGGAGAAGAGTTTATCCGAAAAAGGTTTCACGATATACTTTAAGTAGGAGTTCCCGTGCGTAAACCTCTTTTTCTCGCTGTTATGATCTTAATAATGTTGGCTTGTGCTGTCCCTGGTGCGCCAACCGTTGCCCCTTTGCCAACATTTGACCCGAATTCTCTTCAAACCTTTATCGTTCAAACGGCAGAAGCGGCTCAAACTCAAACCGCATTGGTGATGCCTACCTTTACCAAAACTCCCACTGCCACATTTACGCCGTCGATCACGCCAAGTTCTACTCCAACCTTTATTTTTAAGCTTTCTACTCCAACACCCATACCAACCTATACCATTCCGCCTACAATTGGTACCTTGAAATCTCCTGCACCAGAATCTGCTTCTAATGGGGATGAAGAAAATACTGATGGCGATAAACCAAAGAATAAAGATGAAGACCCAAGAAAGATGTCTGGCAGAGATTGGACGTGTGTTTGGTATGGGTTGAATCCGCCTAGGAATACGATATTCAAACCAAAGACCCACTTTACGGTTCAGTGGATGTTATTTAACAGTGGCAACCAATCCTGGCCGCGTACCGGCGTCGATCTTGTTTATACTGGCGGTTATCGCCATGAAGAGACAAAGATTCAAGACTTTGCTCAAAGTGTTGCCCCAGGCAAAGAGATTTGGGTACGAGCATCCTTTATTGCGCCCAAAGCTGCCGGAGATTATGCTACTTACTTTACATTAATGGTCGGTAAAAGAAAATTTTGTCCTTTGGCATACTTTTTTACGGTTGAAGAATAATCCTGCGTGTAGCCAATGATACTGCTTTACTATTCGTTCTTAAGTCCAATAGGGGAGAAGGCATTACTGCTTTTGAAGAGATCCAGTTCAATGGGTCTCTTTTTTATTTTGCGAGTTATAAAGCCAACAATACATAAAGTACCTTTTAGTCATCAGTGCTATAGGGGTAGCAATTATTTATTCTAAAAATGCGTGTAGTCATTAAATACTAAACGCAGGATTTTCAAAAAAACATTGACATATAAGAAAATAGACGCTATCCTAAACTTAGATATAATATCTAATCTAGAAATACCCACCTTCACCATAGTGCCATGCCAAAGGAGCATAAAATGAAGCCTGTATTTCCGTTTTTTCGATTCACCATCTTGATTGTGGTCTTGGTCTCTCTTATATCCCCTAGCCCTGTTTTCGCAGCAAAAAAACATTATGAATACTATGTTGTTGGTAACTCAAACAATGCCACTTCACCTACTCAAGCCGGAACAGTCCTCATGGGCGGTGGCACTGATGTGGATGCAGCATTTCAATGGATGATCAATAAATCAGGTGGGGGAGATTTTGTCGTAATTCGAGCTTCAGGTACAGATGCATACAATCCCTATATTTATGGCTTAGGAACGGTTGACTCTGTAGAGACTCTCATTATTACATCACGTACAGGTGCAAGCGACCCTTTTGTGTTGGATAAGATCAATAATGCTGAAGCTCTGTTTATTGCAGGGGGCGACCAAGCTGATTATGTTAATTACTGGAAAGGGACTCCAGTTGAAGATGCGATTCATAATCTGATTGCACGGAACGTGCCTATAGGAGGCACAAGTGCCGGGCTTGCCATTTTGGGAGAGTTTTCTTTCTCAGCAGCAAATGGCACAGTAGACTCTTCCACAGCTTTAGGTAACCCCTTTGGTCGTCGTATTGCTCTTGAGCGTGATTTTCTTACCGTACCCTATTTGAGCGGTCTTATCGCGGATAGTCACTTTGTTACCCGTGACCGTATGGGTCGCCTAGTTACATTCCTTGCACGTATTGTCAATGATGGATGGGCAGCACAAGCAAGAGGATTGGGGATAGACGAAGAAACAGCCGTAGTTGTTGAAGCAGATGGGAGCGCCTCTATTCTTGGAAACGGAGCTGCTTACTTCCTTCAAACTCCTGGCACGCCTGAAGTTTGCCTACCTAAAACCGACCTAACCTATCGTAATGTTTCTGTTTATCGCATTAGCGGCTCAGCCACATTCAACTTTGCCACATGGACTGGGAATGGCGGTATAGGGTATACGATCACAGCTGAAAATGGTGCAGTAACATCTTCGCAATCTGGCGGTTCAATCTACTAAAACCAAGCCCATGAGCTCAGATACTCACAGACAATTAAGAAACGTTGTTGCAGATAAGATGCGCGCCGCCATTCTCGATGGTCAATATAAACCTGGAGAGTGGCTGCGCCAAGAACGTCTCGCACAGGAGTTGGGCGTTAGCCAAATGCCTGTGCGAGAAGCTCTAAATGAGCTTGTCAATGAAGGGCTGATCGAACATGTCCCATATCGGGGAGCGCGTGTTATTCAATTTTCTGTTGAGGATGTTATTGATTTGTATGAGCACCGCGCTTTCCTGGAAGGGCGAGCTGCTTATTTTTCAGCACAAGTTATTACAGATAAAGACTTGATGACCTTACGGAAAATACAGGCGGGAATGGAAGAGAATGATGCGCCGGAAGCGGTATTGAAGTATCGTGAGCTTAACCGGAATTTTCACAAGACTATTTTTACAATCAGCAAGCATAAATACTTAATCCGTACCCTAAACCAAATGTGGGCGGCATTCCCAACAATGTTGATCGGTAATTTTGCTGCCACAGCATCACACCCTTTACCCGCCCGTGATGATACTGATCGTCAGGAGCATCAAGCCATCATGGATGCTTTATCTGCGCATAATGCTGTTAATGCAGAGCAAGCGATGCGAAACCATATTCTTGCCACGCGTGAGCATCTCGTTTTATTTTTGAAGGCTAGCCAATGAAAATCTTAATGCCGATTGGCGGGAATGAAAACGATAAAAAACCAGTCGTTTCGAAGGAATTTATCCGCCTTGCAGGAGGGGAAAAAGCCAATATTGTGGTGCTTCCTCAGCCATCCATTTTGGAAGATACTCCAGAATATTATGTTAAACATTTTCTGAATCTTGGTGCTCATTCTGTACAAAGTTTAGAGTTCCGATCCCGTAGTGAAACCCAATCGGAAGAACACATTGAAACCCTTCAAAATGCAACTGGTATTTTTATTTCTGGCGGTACACAGATGCGCCTACCTGCCATCATTGGTGGGACACAAATTGAGTCTGCGATTTTTGAGGCGTATCAGCGTGGAGTCATCGTCTCAGGAACAAGTGCTGGTGCTTCTGTAATGTCTAAGGTGATGGTTGCGTACGGAAAGGGCGGTTCCACGCCGCGTGAAGGAATTGTTCGGTTTACCCCTGGACTGGGATTAACCGATAAAATTATTTTGGATCAACATTTTCGGCAGCGCGATCGGTTTGGGCGTTTGCTCTATGCAGTTTCAGCACACCCGGGTTTGCTTGGTGTCGGCATTGACGAGGATACAGCTGCGATCATTGAGGATGAGGCGAAGGTTACGGTTGTGGGTACAGGAGCAGTGACCGTTGTAGATGGAAGCGAGCTGGAATCCACCAATGTGGCAGAAGCAGAAAAAGGAAAACCCGTTGCGGTCAGCAATCTAAGAATCCATGTCTTAACAGCAGGTTGTTCGTATCATATTCCAACACGCAAGGCACATATCCCCAACCTGCAATTGATTCGTGAGTAGCATGTGAACGGTTCACATGTTTTCAAATAACACAAAGGAGAAGAAAAGCATGAAACATCTAAAGTCTGTTCTGTTCATGATGGTCATTTCTGCATTGCTGCTTGCAGCGTGTGGTGGTGGCTCTGCCCCGGCGGATAATACCGGTGGCGAAGCAACACAGGCGCCTGGTGCTGGTGATGGCAACAAGACCGCCACCTTCATTTTTACTCAGGAGTTCGATAACCTGAACCCACTCTACACCAATCAGTGGTTCACCGCCATTACATATCAGCTCTGGAGCTGCTATGCATGGACGTATGACGATCAAAACGCCCCTGTTCCGAATTTGGTGACTGAATTGCCGACCACCGAAAATGGCGGCATCTCTGAAGATGGTCGCACCCTGACCTTCAAGTTGCGCGACGATATCGTATGGTCTGATGGTGAGCCTATCACTGCTGATGATTTCGTATTTACCTACGAAATGACCATGAACCCTGCGAATACAGTTGCTTCTCAGAGCCCGTATGACCAGATGGAAAGCGTTGTGGCTGCAGACCCGCAAACTGTGGTGGTGACTTTCACCGAACCGTTCGCACCGTGGGCTGCCACCTTGTGGAAAGGCATCATTCCAAAGCACGTTCTTCAGCCTGTATTTGACACAGATGGCAATTTGAACGCTGCTGAATATAACCGCGCACCGACCGTCGGCTGTGGACCGTTCAATTTTGCTGAATGGGAAGCCGGTTCTTTCGCCCGCTTCGTCGCCAACGACAATTACTGGCTTGGTCGCCCCAAGTTGGATGAAATCTTCATCCGCTTCGTACCCGATGATGCTTCTCAGATCGCTGCTCTTCAGTCTGGCGAAGGTGACCTAGGTACGTTCATTGCCTATTCAGACATTCCCGCGCTTGAAGAAGCTGGCGTTCAAATGTTTACCGTCTTCTCTGGCTATAATGAAGGTTTGTACTTGAACCTTGGTGAGAAGGGTCACCCTGCTTTGAAGGATCAAGGCGTTCGCCAGGCAATTGCTTATGCACTTGACCGCGAATCCCTTGTCAATGACTTATTGTTGGGTCGCACTGGTGTGGCTGCAACTTATTGGGACAATACTCCGTTCGTTGACCCGTCTGTTGCTCCCTATCCTTATGATCCTGCTAAGGCAAACGAACTTCTCGATGCTGCCGGCTGGACTGATTCTAACGGCGACGGTACCCGCGATAAAGATGGTGTCGAACTCGTCTTGAAGTATGGAACCACTACCCGTGAAATCCGCAAGGAAATTCAGGCTGTGTTCCAACAGCAATTGCTTGAAGTAGGCATTGGCACCGAATTGATCAACGCCGAAAACTTCTTCGATGGCTATGCTGAAGGTGGTCCTGCTGCTACCGGTTCGTTGGACATCTTCGAATACTCCACAACTGCCAACTTCCCCGACCCGCATACTTCTGAATGGTTCTGTGACCAAATCCCGACCGATGAAGCGCCGGACGGTGGTAACTGGCAGGCTGTCTGCGATACTGATCTCGAAGCTCTCTTCACCACCGAAAGCAGCCAAGTGGACGCTGCCGCTCGTGAGACAACCTTCCATAAGATTTCGAAACACATCTTCGATCAGGCTTACTGGATCGGTATTTACTGGGATCCTGATATTTGGGCAGTCAATGCTCGTCTTACCAATGTCAAGCTCTCTGGCGCCACTCCGTTCTATAACATCATGGAATGGGACCTCGCTGAATAAGATTTTGAGTTAGTACGAAATTAGCAGGGGTTCTGTAATAAAATTGCAGAACCCCTGCTTTTTGAAGGTGAATCCATGACCAAGTACATTGTTCGCCGTCTGTTGCAAGCCATTCCACTGTTGCTGCTTATCAGTCTGATCCTCTTCGTTCTGATGCAGAATGCGACTGACCCATTAGCAACGATGGGTGGGCGTACACCCACCAAACCTGAGGATCGTGCCCGCCTCACCCGCCAATTAGGGCTGGATAAACCCATCCACATTCAATACCTCTATTGGCTGGCTGGCAATGATTGGGCAAAAACCGATTTGGACGGCGACGGAGTTGCCGAAACTTATGGAACGCGTAAAGGCGTATTGCGTGGTGATTTTGGAACCTCGATTGTTCAAACAGGTCGCCCTGTCACCGAAGTAATTTGGGAACGCCTGCCAAACACCTTAATTCTGATGCTTACTTCAGAAATTATTATTGTCCTTGGCGCCTTATTGGTGGGGGTGTATTCAGCTTTGCGCCAGTACTCATTCTTTGATAATCTTCTCACGGGGGTGCTCTTCGTTGGATACTCCATGCCGATTTTTTTCATTGCGTTATCCACGATGTATATTTTTTCAGTCAATTTCAAACGCTGGGGGCTGCCTTACCTTCCCACAGTAGGAATGTTTGACCCAAAAGTTGGTGAAACGCCGGGTCAGATCATTTTGCATATGATCTTGCCGGTCTTTAGTATTTCATTTATCAGTTTTGCTGCTTATAGCCGTTATATTCGCAGTACTTTGTTAGAAGTGCTTGGACAGGACTATATCCGCACGGCGCGCTCGAAAGGCTTGCCAAAACGTGAGATTACCTTCATCCATGCGCTCAAAAATGCATCCCTTCCTATTGTGACCGTGGTTGGGCTTGACTTGCCACTCTTGCTTGGGGGAGCAGTTGTGACGGAACGCATCTTCGCCTGGCCCGGCATGGGCAGGCTCTTTATTGACGGAATTGACCGTGGAGATACCCCTGTTGTTATGGGCATCCTTATGTTGATCGCTATTGCTGTTGTTGTTTTTCAAATCCTCACAGACATTGTATACGCCTGGCTCGACCCGCGTATTCGCTTTGATTAGGAGAGAGTTATGTCCACGGTTCAAGCTTCCAATCAGTCTGGAACAATGATTGCCGAGATCGAAGCGCCTTCATTATCTTTGCGAGACCTTACATGGCGACGTTTCCGCCGTCACAAGATGGCTATTGTTGGGCTGGTCGTCCTCATTTTATTGATCCTGTATTCTTTTGGCGGAGCATTCTTCGTCACAGAAAAATATGCAAACTTCACCAACACAAAGGAACGTTTGCAAGCCCCAAGCGCTGAACATCCTTTTGGAACAGATACTGTAGGGCGCGATTTGATGGCTCGGACAATTTATGGTGGTCAAATTTCCATCATCATCGGTATCACGGCTGCTTTTGTGGAAGTAATGGTAGGGATCTTGATCGGTGCCTTGGCTGGGTATTTTGGCGGAAAGATAGATGCTGTTCTCATGCGTTTCACTGAAGCCATGCTGAACTTGCCGCAGCTTTTGCTATTGATCGTAATGGCGAAGTTCTTTTCGAGCGATATAAAAAATATTGACCTCTTTGGCAGGGAATTTAGCGGCAGTGTAGTCGTGATTATTTTTATCATTGGGCTGACAAGTTGGCCTTATCTGGCTCGTATCGTCCGCGCTGAATTTTTGTCTATTAAAGAGCGTGAGTTTATTCTTGCGGCTCGTGCTACCGGTACTCCTACTTGGGAGATCATCTTCAAACATATTTTGCCAAACAGTATTGCTCCAATCGTCGTGTCAGCTACTTTGGGCGTTGCAGGCGCAATCTCTCTTGAAGCTTATGTCAGCTTTTTAGGCTTGGGCGTCCGTGCGCCGACAGCGACCTGGGGCAATATGCTTGAGAATGCTTATCGCTATATTGAGTCCGCTTATTGGATGTGGTTCTTTCCGGGCTTGTTCATTGTTTTGATCGTACTTAGCATCAACTTTTTGGGCGATGGTCTTCGCGACGCCCTTGATCCTCGTAGCCGAACGGTGTAGTGACATATGAAAACAGATCACAAATTCCTTGAAGTAAAAGACCTCAAGACTCAGTTCAACACGCCGGAAGGGACAGTCTATGCAGTGAATGGTGTATCGTTTAGCTTGAACGAAGGCGAGACGTTGGCTGTTGTAGGCGAAAGTGGATGTGGCAAATCTGTGACCATGATGTCCATCATGAAATTAATTCAGATGCCGCCTGGAGAAATTGTCGGCGGGGAAGTGATTTTTCGAGACAACGACCTGCTCAAATTAAGCGAAGAGGCGATGGAACAAATCCGTGGGCGTGAGATCGCGATGATCTTCCAAGACCCAATGACGAGCCTCAATCCAGTTTTGACTGTTGGCAGGCAAATCACAGAAACGCTGCGAACTCATACCCCCATGACACCTGAACAATGTCGGGATCGTGCTGCGCAATTATTAGAGTTGGTTGGGATTCCAGATCCTGCCAAGCGTTTGGATGATTATCCACATCAGTTTTCTGGTGGCATGCGTCAGCGTGTGATGATTGCCATGGCGTTGGCGTGCACACCGAGTTTGTTGATCGCTGACGAACCGACCACGGCTTTGGATGTGACCATTCAGGCACAGATTGTTGAATTGGTAAAAGATCTCAAGAAAAGGGTTGGTATGGCAATGATCTGGATCACGCATGATTTGGGCGTGGTAGCAGGCATGGCAGATCGTGTGATTGTGATGTATGCCGGTTATGTTGTGGAGGAAGCGCCTGTCGATGATCTTTATGAAAATACGTTGCATCCCTATACCTTGGCGTTATTGCAAGCCTTACCACGTGCCGATCGCCGCCGTGATCAAAGCTTGAAATCCATTAAGGGTTCGCCGCCCAATTTGTTGATGAAGCCGAAAGGATGCCCCTTCGCGCCGCGTTGTGAATTCGTTCAAGAGAAATGTGTAAATGAAAACCCCATGCTGGCAGAGTTCGAACCCAGGCATAATGTTGCCTGTTGGGTGGATGTAAAGACTGGAGCATTGCGATGAGCGAACCATTGGTGCGAGTCGAAAACCTGACCAAGCATTTTCCGATTCGAAAGGGAATGTTGATCGAACGTGTGGTGGGCGCTGTGCGAGCTGTAGATAATGTCTCATTCACAATCGAGCGCGGTGAAACCTTGGGCATGGTCGGCGAAAGTGGCTGCGGGAAGACAACTGCCGGGCGTACTTTGCTTGGTTTGTATCCTGCTACTTCTGGCAAAACCATTATTGATGGGCATAGTGTGCATGAAGCTCGCGGCAGTGAGTTGATGAAAGTCCGCCGCAAGGCACAAATGATCTTTCAGGACCCCTATGCTTCTTTAAATCCGCGTTGGACGGTAAGCTCGATCATCAGTGAACCTTTACGAGTGCATGGCTTGCTTTCGAATCAAAAAGCGAGAGATGAACGGGTGAAAGAGCTTTTAGATTTGGTTGGCTTGAATGCTCGGCATATCAACCGCTTCCCGCATGAGTTTTCTGGTGGACAACGTCAACGTATCGGGATCGCTCGAGCCTTGGCTTCAGACCCGCTGTTCATCGTCTGTGATGAGCCGATCTCTGCCTTAGATGTATCCATTCAGGCACAAGTGGTCAATTTATTGGAAAAATTGCAAGACCAGCTGGGTCTTACATACCTTTTTGTGGCGCATGATTTGAGCATGGTTCGCCATATCTGCGACCGTGTATCGGTGATGTATTTGGGCGTGATGGTGGAATTGGCTGAACGGGATGAACTGTATGAAAACCCACAACACCCCTATACAAAGGCTTTGCTTTCCGCCGTTCCTGTGCCAGACCCGCGCAAAGAACGGGAGCGAAAGCGAGTCATCCTAAGCGGAGATGTGCCCAGTCCAATCAACCCGCCCTCTGGCTGCCGTTTCCACCCGCGTTGCCCTATTGCTGTGGAACGCTGCAAGGCAGAAGTGCCTGAATGGCGCGAAATCAAGCCCGGACATCATGTTGCCTGTCATTTAGTGGAGAAATGAACTTTCAGTAATCTGTAAACTACAGTAAAATTTAGCTCAGGTTATGAAGGAGCCCCATCTCATCCCTGAGAAACCAGTTAATTAATGCGCCTTGCCGTGTTTTCTGCAATGGCGCATTTTATTTTATAGAAGCCAATCAGTCATCGGAGGAGAAGTTATGAAACAGAAAGTATTGTATTTGCTCACCTTACTTGCCTTGGTTCTTTCGGCTTGTACTGGCGGTGCAGCGAATCAACCAGCTATTGCCCGTGTGGGCTGGGCTGGCAGCCCAGATACGCTAAACCCCGGTATGGCAATCTTAACCGAGGCATACACCATGTTTGAACTGGTTTACGATTCAATGTACGACCTTAATTTAGACGGTTCGTTCAAACTCAGCTTGGCAGAGAGTGCCACTGTGTCAGATGATGGCATCGTATGGACATTCAAAATCCGCGACGGAATCAAATGGCATGATGGTCAACCTTTGACAGCAGAAGATATTGCTTGGACCTATAACCTCTACAAAGATACGCCAGAATATCCCTACTTGAACGGGTATTACACCACCTATTTTGACAAGATCGAAGCCACAGATAACAATGAAGTTGTCTTGACCCTTACTGAGGCTATTCCAAACATTGAAAGCCAATTGGTATTCCTCTATATCCTTCCAAAACATGTTTGGGAAAATGTCGATAAATTGGAATATACCAATACAGAAATGATTGGTTCCGGTCCGTTTAAAATGACGGAGTATGTACAGAATGAATTTGTGCATCTAACAGCTAATAAAGACTATTTTGGTGGTGCTCCGAAAATTGACGAGGTCATCTTCCAGACCTTTGAAAATCAGGATGCGTTGGTTCAGGCGATCAAAACCGGTCAGGTGGACATGATTACTGAAATGCCGAATACAGCTGCCGAATCTTTGAAATCTGAAAAAGATATCGAATTAGTTGTTGGCGCTCCGCTTGCCCCAGGCGTGACCGATATTATTTTCAATCAAATTGACCCTGAAAACTGTCCCGCAGAAGGTGGGCTTTGCACCGGTCACCCCGCCTTACGCGACCGCAACGTTCGCTTAGCACTCGCACACGCCACAGACAAGCAGAATCTCATCGATGTGATCTTGCTTGGGCTTGGTAAACCCGGCCTGACCTTGATCCCTGATGGTTTGGGCGTTTGGTACAACGACTCGATTACAGACTATGAGTTCGACGTTGCCAAAGCCAACCAAATTCTTGATGATGCCGGCTATGTGGATGCGGATGGCGATGGCATCCGTGACATGCCAGACGGCTCGCGTCCATTGACCTTCCGCCTGAACTGGCCCAGCGATAGTATCCCCGCTCCACGCATGGCGGAACTCCTCGCCGAGATGTGGGGCAAAGTTGGAATTAGCCTTGAGCCACAAGCTGTAGATCCCGATGCTCTCACCGCTCAATGCTGTCCCGCATTCGATTTCGACATTATGATCTGGGGCTGGGCTTCTGACCCCGACCCAAGCTCATTACTGTATGTGTACACTTCGGAAGGTATTCCAACCGGCTCTAGCGAAACTGGGTATTCCAACCCAAAATACGATGATCTCTATGCAAAGCAACAGACTGAATTAAACTTCGAAGCTCGCAAACAAATCGTTTGGGATATGCAGAAGATCGTTCACGATGACGTTGTGTATATCATTCCGTTTTACGATGCCAACGTTCAAGCCTATCGCACAGATCGTTTCACTGGTTGGATCACAGATCAACCTAAAGTGGAACTCTCTGATGCCACTTCACTGACTGTTATTGAGCCTGTAAAGTAAAAACTTTGAAATGAAAGATGTTGCCCAACATGAATATTCATGTTGGGCAACGTTCAAGAGAGAAACCCTTGGATCGCACTCGCGCCATTCTCCGAAAAGCAGCTTGGTCTGTTTTCACCATATTCTTTGTCATTATTCTGAATTTTTTTCTATTTCGCATCCTGCCTGGCGACCCCGCGCGGGCAGGCATCCGCGACCCGCGTTTGAATAAGGACGCGGTCGAAGCATTACGAGTTCGCTTCGGGTTAGATAAGCCAATTATCAATTGCTTTGAGTCGCTCAACCCAATCAAGATCGGTAGCTGCTCTGTAAACCCGCTGGATACACAATTCTTCATTTATGTGAAGAATCTTTTACAAGGCGAAATGGGGTTTAGTTACCATACCAACCGTCCTGTCGTTGAAGTCTTAGGCGAACGGTTATGGAACACAGTTTTGCTAATCGGAGTTGGACAGATCCTTGCCATCCTTTTTGGCGTGGCATTCGGTATTTTTGCAGCCTGGCGGGCACGTACTTCGATAGACTACGCTGCTGTCGGCGCAAGCCTAGTAGCATGGAGCTTGCCCACTTTTTGGCTTGCCATCCTTTTGCTTTTCTGGGGCAGTATGATCGGACTGCCAGTAGCAGGGAAGGCAACCCCGGGCATGAGTTCGTATCCACTCATGCAGCAATGGGGAGACATTGCCAAGCATATGCTTTTGCCCTCGATTACATACACCATTGTATATATGGGCGAATACACTCTCATTATGCGTTCCAGTTTATTGGATGTTCTTTCTGAAGATTACATTCTGACCGCCAAAGCCAAAGGCTTGAACACCGTTCAAATTTTGCGCGACCATGCCCTGAAGAATGCCATGCTTCCGCTCGTAACAGTCATTGCGATTAACCTTGGCTTTACGGTGGCGGGTGTCATCCAGATCGAATCGGTTTTCTCCTGGCCTGGTTTGGGTAGTGCCATCTATGAAGCCGTGGTTCGACGTGACTTTCCGATGTTACAAGGCGCGTTTCTGTTAATTGCTGTAACGGTCATTCTAGCAAACCTCCTAGCAGACCTGACCTATAACTACCTTGACCCGCGAGTGCGTGTGGAGTAACTCAATGCAGATTACAACTTCTCAAACTCCCGCGGTTCCTTCTCGACCTTCATCTGGGTTGCTCGCCTTTTGGCGCTCCTTCAGCCGTAGCCGAACGGGGCTACTCGGCTTTTGGATGCTGGTCATTGCAATATTCGTTGCGGTCTTTGCTTCATTTATTGCACCGTACGAACGTGGCTCATCCACTTCTGTACAGATCGGGGACATTTATCAACCGCCCAGTGCTGCTCACTGGTTTGGCACAGATGATGCCGGGCAAGATGTGCTCACGAACTTTATCTATGGTGCTCGCGTCTCGTTGACCGTAGGCTTCTTTGCCGCGTTCATCTCTATCGTCATTGGCGGCATCTTTGGGTTGGTTGCAGGTTTCTTTGGCGGACGTTGGGAAAACTTCCTGATGCGCTTTACCGACATCATGCTCGTCATCCCAGACCTGCCGCTCACCGTAGTTATTGTTGCACTGACCAAACCCTCTCTCTGGAACATTATCTTCGTCATTGGCATTCTCGGTTGGACAACAACGGCTCGTGTTGTCCGCTCGCAGACTTTGGCGGTGAAATCGCGTAAATTCGTTTTACGCGCTCGTGCCATTGGTGCCAGCAAACTCCATATTCTCATTAAGCATATTCTTCCTTTAGTATTGCCTATTCTTGTCGTTCAAGCTGTTCTTGCCATTTCTTTGGCAATCTTGAATGAAAGTACACTTTCATTCATCGGTTTAGGTGACCCTTCTGCTCCTTCATGGGGGCAAATGCTCAACTTCGCCTTCGGACGTGGAGCGATGTCTGTTGGTGCATGGTGGGCGTTGTTTGCTCCGGGCTTTGGCATTGTATGGGTTGTCCTCTCGCTCACTTTGCTTGGGCAGGGCTTGGAACAAGTGCTCAACCCACGGCTGGATACTCACCACTTAATGCCGGGCAAGCCTGTTGTCCAGAATGAGGCGGGGGCGAAGCCCATCCAACAAGATGCTTTGCTTGAAGTTCAGAATCTCTCTATCAACTATGTCACCGAAGGCAAAGCCCCGGCGCGGGCAGTAGAAAATGTCAGCTTTACACTGAAGGCAGGGGAACTAATCGGTTTGGTGGGAGAGAGCGGCTGCGGCAAAACAACACTGATGTTGGCTTTGTTGAAACTATTACCTTCTGCCGGGCAAATCGTGAATGGAAAAGTTTTCTATAGCGGACAAGACATCACCGCTATGAACGAAGATGAAATCAATAAGGTTCGTTGGAGTGGTGTCTCAATCGTCTTTCAAGGAGCGATGAATGCCCTAAACCCTGTACGCACTGTTGGGGATCAAATTGGCGAAGCCATTCTCAAACATGAGCCTTCTTTTCCAAAAGAAAAGATCAATGAACGTGTTTCTCAACTACTGGAGTTGGTAGGGATCGCTTCAGCACATCGTGATCATTTCCCGCATCAGTATTCAGGCGGAATGCGCCAACGCGCCATGATTGCCATGGCGTTGGCATGTAACCCGAAGGTAATCATTGCCGACGAGCCGACTACGGCATTGGATGTAATGATTCAGGCACAGATTTTGGAACTACTGGATAACCTGCGCAAGAAACTTGGGCTGGCAGTTATTTTTGTAACTCACGATTTGGGTGTAGTTGCTGAATTATGCGACAAAGTACTTGTCATGTATGGTGGTGTGACTGCTGAATATGCTGATGTAGACGTAATCTACAATTCACCACAACACCCGTATACACAAGAGCTTTTAAAAGCTTTCCCTGATTTGACGAAGCCAAAGAAAAAACTTTCTTCTATTCCGGGCTACCCGCCACGTTTAGATAACCTCCCGCAGGGTTGTCGCTTTGCCCCGCGTTGCCCCGCAGCCTTTGACCGATGTCATACAGAAGAACCAGCTCTGCATAACATCGCAAACGGGCATGTGGTAAGTTGTCACCTGATTGAGAAATCAAAATGAAGAATACTACTGAAAAACTCTTGGAAATTCGCGGGCTGAAAAAATATTTTGAAGCTGGGCGAGCCTCTTTGTTTTCACGTGAGACAAAGCACGTCCATGCAGTGGACGGCGTGAACTTAACATTGCGCCGCAGCGAAGTGATTGCGCTTGTAGGCGAGAGCGGATGCGGAAAATCTACTTTGGGCTTGTTGTTAATGGGATTGGAAGAACCCACAGATGGTTCGGTCATTTTTGAAGAACGAGATATTACTCACCTCAACGACCATCAACGAAAAGACCTGCGCCGAAAAATTCAAATGGTTTTTCAAGACCCGTATGAGTCTTTGAACCCCACACAGACCATTGAAGAGATTGTAACCGAACCGTTGACCGTGCATGGCATTGCATCATCTCATCAAGACCGTGATGAACGTGTGCGAAAAGCTATGGAAGATGCCGGGCTAAAACCGGCAGATGTATATTTGCATCGTTACCCGCACGAACTTTCAGGCGGTCAACGACAGCGTGTGGTCATTGCTTCGGCACTTGTCCTTGAGCCAGAGATCATTATTGCCGACGAGCCCGTGTCGATGTTGGATGTATCAATTCGTGCAGAAGTGATTAATCTTCTGGCAGAGCTTCGCATTTCGCGCCAGATCGCGGTTATCTTTATTACACACGATCTCGGTTCTGTTGGCTTTTTCGCAGATCGTGTGGCAGTGATGTACCTTGGTCGCATTGTAGAGATTGGTACAATGTTGGATGTCCTTGAAAAGCCACAGCATCCTTATACTAAAGCGTTGCTTTCGGTTATCCCTGTGCCAAATCCGCGTTTGCGGCACGAACGTATTGTCCTTCAAGGTGAAACGCCCAACCCCATTAATATCCCTTCGGGCTGTCGTTTTCATCCGCGTTGCCCGGCAGCCTTTGATGCTTGCAAACTCAGTGACCCGCCCATGACAACCCTTTCAAAATCACATCAGGCAGCTTGTCTGTTAGTAACGAATACAAAATAAATGGATATTACAAGTTTACAAAACCCGCGCGTCAAACATATTGTCAAATTGCGTGAGGATAAAAAGCAACGCCAGAAGGATCGCTTGATTTTGGTGGAAGGCTACGATGAATTGACTCTCGCGCTTGCTTGTGGATTCGAACCGCAAACGCTTCTTTCTGCGCCCGAACTTGTTAGCCAAACCCTAACTGTTTCCAACGCTGAAAATTTGACCGTTAGCCGTGCCGTCTTTGAAAAGATTTCCTACCGTGACAACCCCGATGGTTGGCTTGGGCTTTTCCCTATGCCAACATCGAGTTTGGATACGCTTACTCTTTCAGAGAACCCGCTGGTGATTGTAGCTGAGTCTGTAGAGAAACCCGGCAACCTTGGCGCTATTCTTCGCACTGCCGATGCAGCACATGTGGACGCCGTTCTCGTCTGTGACCCTCGTGTCGATACATGGAATCCCAACACCATTCGCGCCAGCCGCGGAGCGGTCTTCGCCGTACCCGTCGTCGAGGTGAAATCGGCTGAAGCGCTGAGTTGGCTCAGGTCCCGCAAGATGCGTGTGTTGGCTGCGACTCCATCCGCAGATGCAATGTACACAGATATTGATATGCAAGGTCCGCTTGCCATTGCGGTTGGGACAGAGGATGAAGGTCTCACCGATTTCTGGATGCAGAATTCAGACCTGCGCGTGAAAATTCCTATGACGGGAAAAGTAAATTCATTGAATGTTTCCATCGCTACAGCACTAATGACCTACGAGGCAGTACGCCAAAGAGCAAAATGAGCAGTAAGCCGGCACGTCAGAATTCTCGAAATGAAACAGCCGTTTTTGCAAACTTGGGGCGCGATCTGGCATCGACGACTGAGGCAAGGTCTGCAGCAAAGATTATCTTAAATGCTGCAGATAGCCTTATTGGTTGGGATGCCTCTTACCTAATCCTTTATGACCCTGCCATTGGTGGTGTACCACGCCCGCTGCTTACAATCGATACAATTGATGGAAAGCATGCGGAACAAATGAATGCCATGCCGCAAAAGCCCAGCGAAAATATGCTGAAGGCAATTGCAGATGGCGGGTTCATGTCGCACTATGATGAGCATTTTGATATTGGGGTAACGGCTTCATTTGGCGATCGAAGAAAAAGGACATTATCTCAACTGTTCGTGCCAGTCATCAGCGGTTCGCGGACCATTGGCGTGCTTTCCATTCAAAGCTATCAAAAGTATTTTTATAAAGACGAACAACTTGAGTTACTTAAAGATCTGGCAAGTCATTGTGCCGGAGCCTTGGAACGCATTTGGGCACAAGAAGCTGTCAACGAGTTGGTTGAACGCTTAAAGGTATTGCATGCGGCAGTCAACGCCATCAATGCAAGCCTCGAAATGGAGCGTGTCTGTCAAGTTGTGTATGAGACAGTCAAACAGGTTATGCCTTGTGATGATTTTGTGATCGATGGGTATGATAAAGATACGAACGAGATTGTGCCAATCTATGCTATTGAATACCCTGGCAAACGCGTCTTTACCAATAGGTATCTTGCTGACCATGGTATGGCTGGAGAGATCGTTCTTTCTAAAAAATCTCTGCTTTTTAACAGTGTCGAAGAAATGGATAACAGTGGCATTAAGTTTGAGCTATATGGAACCCATGAAGATGACCCCAGTCAGTCTATTTTGGCTGTACCAATGACCTTGCATGGTGAAATGTACGGTATGGTATCTGCTCAATCGTACAACACAAATGCCTACAATCGAGATCATTTGTACTTGCTGGAAGTTCTTGCTTCTCATGCAGCAATTGCCATCGAAAACGCTCGTTTGTTTGATTCCATTCAGAATTTGGCAAATACAGACTCGCTCACAAAGATTCTCAATCGGCGTCGCTTCTTCGAACTTGCGGAGCAGGAATTTGTTCGAGCAGAGCAATTAAACGTCCCGTTTTCTGTGATTATGATTGATGTGGATGATTTCAAACAATTCAATGACAGGCATGGTCATAAAGTGGGCGATGCGGTTCTGATCCTCGCTGCCGAAACGCTAAAGTCTTCTTTGCGAACCGACGACATCCTCGGACGAATTGGCGGGGAAGAATTCGTTGCCGCTCTTCCAAACACTCCAAAAAACTTTGCAATAGAAATAGCATCTCGCTTACGACAGGCAATTCAAGATACCAATTTTTCAGAACGCATTTTACATGAAACACAAGGGCTATTAAACATTACGGTTAGTATAGGCGTTGCTGAATATACAGTTACCTGCAAAACTTTAGATATTCTCCTTGATCGCGCAGACCAAGCGATGTATCTCTCCAAAAACTCAGGGCGAAATCAAGTTCGTGTTTGGGATACTCTTTCTTGATTTTTTCTTGATACCCTTTCCTGTCTCCTTAACCCCAAATTGACCTACAACTGAATACACTGCCTCTATGGAGGCACGCATGAACGACCTTTTATTTCTTGGAATCACCGTTCTGTTCTTTTTGCTTTCCCTCGGGCTGCTCTATGCGCTCGATGGGTTGCAGGAGGATAAGTCATGAATCCGCTTTACTGGATCACTGGAATCGTGGCGTTGGGACTTTTGCTTTACCTCGTGTTGGCGCTGGTTAAACCGGAGTGGTTCGGATGAACATCTGGCTACAATTGATTCTTTACTTTGGGATTTTGCTCCTCTTGACGAAGCCGCTTGGCGCGTATATGGCGAAGGTCTACCAAGGAGAACGCCTCTTTCTGGACCCGGTACTGGGTCCCATTGAGAGATTCCTTTATCGCCTCTCAGGCATTGACCCGCGCTCCGAGATGCCGTGGAAGACGTACGCCATCGCCATGTTGGTGTTCAATATCTTTGGCGTGATTGCCGTTTATCTGCTTCAGCGCCTGCAAGGGATTCTGCCCCTCAACCCGCAAGCACTAGGCGCGGTCACACCCGACTCCGCGTGGAATACGGCGGTGAGTTTTGCGACGAATACCAACTGGCAGGGCTATGGCGGCGAGACGACGATGAGTTATCTCACGCAAATGCTCGGCATGACCGTGCAGAATTTTGTTTCTGCTGCAACAGGTATGGCGGTGATGGTTGCTTTGATTCGCGGCATTATCAGGCACACGACAAAAGAGATTGGAAATTTCTGGGTGGACATGACTCGCTCCACTTTATACATCCTGCTTCCGCTTTCGCTCGTTTTGGCGCTGGCGCTGGTTTCGCAGGGCGTAGTGCAAACTTTCAGCGAGTATCAGACTGTGTCGTTGATTCAGCCGTCGGCGGGGAATGAGGCGCAACTCATCGCAGTGGGACCTGCCGCTTCGCAGATCGCCATCAAGCAACTCGGCACCAATGGCGGCGGATTCTTCAATGCCAACTCGGCGCACCCGTTGGAAAATCCGACTCCGTTCTCAAACTTTTTGGAGATGCTGTCCATCTTGTTGATTCCCGCCGCGCTTTGTTACACCTACGGCAAGATGGTCGGAGATACCCGTCAGGGTTGGGCGTTGCTGGCAGTGATGACGATTGTGCTGGTTGCATTGCTCGGTGTAGCAATTTGGGCGGAGCAGGGTGGCAACCCCATGTTTACAAAACTCGGCATTGACCAGACGCAGTCCGCGACCAACCCTGGCGGAAATATGGAAGGCAAGGAAGTGCGCTTTGGGATCGTGAACTCTGTGCTGTGGGCAACGGTGACGACTGCTGCGTCGAATGGCTCTGTGAACGCGATGCACGACTCGTTCATGCCGCTGGGCGGACTTGTCCCGATGTGGCTCATGCAACTCGGTGAAATTATTTATGGCGGCGTGGGGTCGGGCTTGTATGGCATGTTGGCGTTTGTCATCATCGCGGTCTTCGTCTCTGGTTTGATGGTGGGACGCACGCCCGAATATCTCGGCAAGAAGATCGAAGCCTACGAAATGAAGATGGCATCCATCATCATCCTCATTCCTGTCATGGTGGTGTTGATCGGAACTGCTGTGGCGTTGATGACTGAAGCAGGACGCGCGACGATCTTCAATCCGTCGGCGCATGGGTTCAGTGAAGTGCTTTATGCGTTCTCGTCCGCGGGCAATAATAACGGTTCGGCATTTGCAGGGCTGGGCGCGAACACGCCTTTCTATAACATCGCGCTTGGCATTGCCATGTTCATCGCGCGTTATTGGTTGGCGATTCCCGTTCTGGCAATTGCAGGCTCACTGGCGAACAAGAAGAAAGTCCCTGCTGGCGCAGGCACCTTGCCCACACATACCCCGCTCTTTATTGTATGGGTCATCGGCGTCATCATCATTGTCGGCGCGTTGAGTTTCCTGCCCGCTTTGGCGTTGGGACCGATCGTGGAACATTTGATGATCTTCGGATAAAACCTTTCAACCACAAAGGGTCACGAAGGTACACAAAGGTTTTTCCTTTGTGACCCTTTGTCTCCTTTGTGGTGAAAAAACGAGAACTTTATGACTACTAAAAACAAAACCCAAGCCCGCCGTGAAATGTACCAACGCGCTGTGCTGGAATCTTTTATCAAACTCAACCCGCGCTGGATGGTACGCAACCCTGTCATGTTCGTGGTGGAAGTGGGCAGCGTGCTCACCACCTTGTTGTGGATTCAGTCTCTGATCGGCAAAGGCGAAGCGCCTGCTGGCTTCATTGGCGCGATTGCTTTGTGGCTGTGGTTCACTGTGCTGTTTGCCAACTTCTCTGAAGCGGTTGCAGAGGGACGTGGAAAAGCCCAAGCCGAGTCACTACGCAAAGCAAGACAGGATACGCCCGCAAAGAAAGTCAGTTCGAAGGTTGAAAAGTTTGAAAGTTCGAATGTTGAGCATGAAATCGTTTCGTCAACAACATTGAGAAAAGACGACTTATATCTTGTCGTGGTGGGCGATATTCTCCCCGCCGATGGCGAGATCGTGGTTGGGATCGCTTCGGTGGATGAAAGTGCAGTGACGGGCGAATCAGCCCCAGTCGTGCGTGAGGCGGGCGGCGACCGTTCCGCCGTCACGGGCGGCACGCGACTGCTTTCCGACTGGCTCATCATCCGCGTCAGCGCCGACCCTGGACAGGGATTTCTCGACCGCATGATCAGCATGGTCGAAGGCGCGAAGCGACAGAAGACGCCGAACGAGATCGCACTCAACATTTTGTTGGCGGGCTTCACCATCATCTTTCTCGTCGTCTGCGCCACGCTGCTGCCGTATTCCATTTATAGCGTCGAAGCCAGCGGCAGTGGCACGCCCATCACTATCACTGTGCTTATCGCGCTGCTCGTGTGTCTCATTCCCACCACCATCGGCGGTCTGCTCTCTGCCATCGGTATCGCGGGCATGGACAGGATGATTCAGCGCAACGTCATCGCCATGTCGGGTCGCGCCGTCGAAGCGGCGGGCGATGTGGATGTGCTGTTGCTCGACAAAACAGGCACCATCACGCTCGGCAATCGTCAGGCGGTCGAGTTCATCCCCGTCAACGGCGCCAACGCCAACGAACTCGCCGAAGCAGCACAACTTGCGTCGCTTGCGGATGAGACTCCCGAAGGTCGTTCCATCGTGGTGCTTGCCAAAGAAAAATTTGGTTTGCGCGGTCACACCGTGGACGGTATGCACTTCATCCCCTTCACCGCACAAACCCGCATGAGTGGAGTCGATTTCAACGGGACGCAGATTCGTAAGGGTGCGCCAGACACGATGATCGGATTGATTCAATCGAACGGAAACGGCATCGCCTCAAACCTCAAGCCGACAGTTGATTCCATTGCCCGAGCAGGCGGGACTCCGCTGGTAGTGACTCGCGACAACAAGGCGCTGGGAGTTATCCACTTGAAAGACATCGTCAAAGGCGGCATGAAAGAACGTTTTGCCCAACTGCGCAAGATGGGCATCAAGACCGTGATGATCACTGGTGACAATCCGCTCACGGCTGCCGCCATCGCCGCTGAAGCAGGCGTGGATGATTTTCTCGCGCAAGCCACGCCCGAAGCCAAACTCAAACTCATCCGTGAATATCAAACGGGCGGACGTTTGGTTGCGATGACAGGCGATGGCACGAACGACGCACCTGCCCTTGCTCAAGCCGACGTGGCCGTGGCGATGAACACAGGCACTCAGCCCGCACGTGAAGCCGCGAACATGGTGGACTTGGACAGCAACCCCACGAAATTAATCGAGATCGTGGAGATCGGCAAACAACTGCTAATGACTCGCGGCGCGTTGACTACTTTCAGTCTTGCCAATGATGTGAGCAAATACTTCGCCATCATTCCTGCCGCCTTTGCCAGCACGTATCCGCAATTGAACGCGCTGAATATCATGCGCCTTGCCACCCCTGAAAGCGCCATCATGTCAGCGGTGATCTTCAACGCGCTCATCATCATTGCATTGATTCCGCTTGCCTTGCGCGGTGTGCCATATCGAGCCGTCGGCGCGGCACAACTCTTACGCGACAATCTCCTGATCTACGGTCTCGGCGGTCTGCTCGTGCCGTTCATTGGGATCAAGGTCATTGATATGTTGTTGGTGGCGTTGCATTTAGTGTAGGAATGTGAAATGAAAAAATACTTTTCCTTGAAAAATATTGCTGGTGCATTTTCTGTAATTGCCCTTGGCGCAGTCAGTGTATCACCCGACACATTTCAAATCCCAATATCCCTTCGCCCGTGGATTTTTATATTCACGATCGCGTGGACGTTATTACTCGCTTCTGGAGTCTTTTCATGAAAGCACAACTTCGCCCAGCCCTCACGTTGCTGGCATTACTTACTATCATCACGGGTGTGATTTATCCACTGACCGTGACTGGTTTCGCCCAAGTTCTCTTCCCGCATCAAGCGAATGGAAGTCTCATCGTCATTGACGGCAAAACCTACGGCTCGGAACTCATCGGTCAGCAATTCGATGACCCGAAATATTTCTGGGGACGTCCCTCTGCGGCTGGCTACAATGCTGCCGCTTCGTCTGGCTCGAATTTGGGACCGATGAATCCGTCGTTGGAAGAAGCCGTGCAAGCGCGAATCGACGCGCTCCAAGCCGCTGACCCGAACAATACGCTTCCGATTCCTGTGGATTTGGTCACCGCCTCTGCCAGCGGACTCGACCCGCACATCAGCGTCGCCGCAGCGTTGTATCAGGTCTCTCGTGTTGCATCCGCTCGTGGGTTGAGCGAAGCGGAAGTCAAGTCCCTCGTGGAAAAATATACGGAAGGTCGCCAGTTTGGAATCTTTGGCGAGCTGCGAGTCAATGCCCTCCTGTTGAATCTTGCACTCGATGGGATACAATAACTTTGATGGATAAACGCCCAGACCCCGATGAACTTTTGAAGAACATCCAAGCCGAAGAAACCAGGCGTGGACGTTTGAAGATCTTTCTTGGGTATGTGGCGGGCGTGGGCAAGACCTATGCCATGCTCGAAGCTGCGCACCAGCGCAAACTTCAGGGCGTAGATGTGGTGGTGGGTTACATCGAAACGCACAAACGCGCTGAAACCGAAGAGTTAGTCGAAGGGCTGGAAGTGTTGCCGCGCAAGCAGGTGGAATATCACAACGTCACCTTGCCCGAAATGGATGTGGACGGCGTAATTGCCCGCCGTCCGCAACTGGTCTTGGTGGATGAGTTTGCGCATACGAATGCGCCAGGCTCGCGCCATGCGAAACGCTATCAAGATGTGCAGGAAATTCTCGCAGCGGGCATTGACGTATACACCACACTCAACATCCAGCACCTTGAAAGCCTGAATGACATCGTGGCTCAGGTGACGGGAGTCATCGTCCGAGAGACGATTCCTGATCGCGTTATTGATGAAGCCGCAGAGATCGAAGTGATCGACCTGCCGCCCGATGAATTGCTGATTCGATTACAAGAGGGGAAGGTGTACGTTCCCGATCAGGCGGCACGGGCGATACAGAAATTTTTCCGCAAAGGGAATTTGACTGCGCTGCGTGAGATGTCCCTGCGCCGTGCTGCCGAACGCGTGGATGATCAAATGCGCGCCTACATGCAAACCCGCGCCATTCAGGGAATTTGGGCGGCGAGTGAACGTTTGTTAGTGTGCATCAGCCCCAGCCCATTGAGCGAGAGGCTCGTCCGCACTACGCGGCGGCTTGCCGATGAACTCAACGCCGAGTGGATCGCGTTGTATGTGGAGACTCCGCAGTTCGCTTCGATGTCAGCAGAAAAGCGCGACCGTGTGGCAAGCATCCTGCAACTGGCAGAAGACTTGGGCGCACGGTCTTACACATTATCCACAAGCAATTCGATGGACGCCGTTTCTGAGACCATCATTGACTTTGCCCACAAGAACAACATCACCAAGATCGTGGCGGGCAAGCCGCTGCGTCCACGCTGGCAGGAGATGTTGCGCGGCTCACTTGTGGATAAATTGATTCATCAAAGCGGCGATATTGATGTGTATGTCGTCACCAGCGCCGATAAACCTTCTGCACCCGCAGAGGAAAGCCCGCTGCGTTTGCATAGTTCGGTCAGCCGTTATGTATGGAGTTTGGTCATGGTTGCGCTGGCAACCGGGGTGGGAATGTTAATTGGCGGGCGCATCGAAGCAACCAACCTCGTTATGGTGTATTTACTGGCTGTAGTAATTGCTGCAATTTATTTGGGGCGTGGTCCTGCCATTTTTGCTTCACTAATTGGCGTACTGGCTTTCGATTTTCTTTTTGTGCATCCCTTTTATACCTTTGTGGTTTCCGATACTGAATATATCATCACTTTCATTGGCTTGTTTTTGGTGGGGGTGGTCATCAGCCAATTAACGGCTCGGGCGAGCGAACAGGCAGAGGCGGCGCGTCAGCGCGAGGCGGAGACGGCAGAGTTGTACGATCTCAGCCGCGACCTTGCATCCGCTGCCAATATTGAGTCCATTTTGTCTGTCCTGCAAAAACACATGGAACAGACCTTCAGTCGCAATATCGCGGTGTTGTTGCCAGAAGGTAATCATCTTATTACGCGTGCGCTTAGCAAGCAGATGAATTTAAACGAAGAAGAACAAGCTGTGGCAGATTGGGTCTATCGCCATGCCGAACCCGCGGGGCGGCACACCAACACATTGCCCGCAGCGCAGTTGCGTTACCTGCCGCTCAAAACATCCAAAGGCGTGGTGGGTGTCTTGGGCGTCGGCAAACCGAGCACGTCCAACTCAGACCTCACACCTGCACAACGCCGCTTGATGGAAGCCTTTGCCAATCAAGGCGCACAAGCCATTGAGCGTGCGCGTCTCGAAGAACAGAACCGTCAGATCGCGTTGCTGCAATCCGCGGAGAAGTTGCAGAACACCTTGCTCAATTCCATTTCGCATGATCTGCGCACGCCCTTGGTTGCCATCACCGGCGCACTCTCGGCGCTCGATGAAAAAGATATGGAGATTGATGAAGCCACTCGCAACACGTTGATCGAAAACGCGCGCGGCGAAGCGGATCGACTCAATCGGTTGGTGGGCAATCTCTTGAACATGACCCGCATCGAAAGCGGCACGATCAAACTGCGGCTCGAGCCTGGCGATGTGCAAGACCTGGTCGGCACTGCGCTTGAACAACTCGGTAAACGCGCCGAGAAAAACACGATCAAGGTTCGCATCCCCGCCAACTTCCCGCTCGTGCCCATGGACTTCACGCTCATGGTGCAGGTCATTGTGAATCTTTTGGAGAATGCCATCAAGTATTCGCCACAGGATTCATTGATCGAAGTAACTGCTGCTTTGGATGATTCAAATGCCCGCCTCCAAATTCTGGACCGTGGGGCTGGGATTCCGTCCGATGACCTTTCGCGCGTCTTCGACAAGTTCTACCGAGTCCAACGTCCAGAGAGTGTCAGCGGCACCGGGTTGGGACTCTCCATCAGTAAGGGTATCATCGAAGCACATGGCGGCGAGATCCGCGCAAAGAATCGTGAAGAGGGCGGCACAATTTTGGAAGTTGAATTACCATTGAGTGTATGACAACACCTACCAATCAACGCATTCTGGTCGTGGATGATGAAGCACCCATTCGGCGCTATTTGCGTGCGGCATTAAGCGCGCAGGGCTTTAGCGTGTACGAATCCGCATCGGGGGATGAGGCATTGCAAGCCGTGCTCAGTCACCGCCCCGATATCATTATCCTGGATCTGGGTCTGCCCGACATTGACGGCATCGAAGTGACGCGCCGTCTGCGCGAGTGGAGTCAGACGCCTATCATCATTCTCTCCGTCCGCGAATCGGAGCAGGATAAGATCGCCGCGTTGGATGCAGGTGCTGACGATTACCTGACGAAGCCCTTCGGCACCGGAGAACTTCTGGCGCGGATGAGAGTCGCGTTGCGCAAACAATCGTCGGCGGCGAATGAACCGGTCTTTGAAGCCAAAGGCTTGAGCGTCGATTTCGCCCGTCGCCTAGTCACAGTCAAAGAACAGGAAGTCCAACTCACGCCGACAGAATATGATCTGCTCAAGATATTGGTAACACACGCTGGGAAAGTTATTACGCATCATCAATTATTGCGGCAGGTTTGGGGCGATGGTTATGACGATATGCATATTCTACGGGTCAACATCAGCAACCTGCGGGGGAAGATTGAGCCTGACCCTTCGCGCCCGACTTATATTCATACCGAGCCAGGGGTGGGGTACAGATTGAAGGTCTAAATTGATAAAATCTTGACCTTTTCTTGACCTCTCTTGATACTTTCTTGATGCCAATTTGACAGACAACTGTATAGACTCTTTCTGTTTGGAACGCGCCAAATTTTGCGTTCTGCATCCCAGGAGAACTTTTTCGGTATGATTAATAGTAATGAAAGTGTAAAATCCCCTATTATTGAGAGGGATACAAACCTCACGCCCCCACGTACGTTTCGATCTTATTTTATCGGCAGACCGCTATCCACAGCCGACGCGCCGCATCAGACCATTGGTAAAGCGGTCGGCTTGGCTGTTTTCGCGTCGGACGCTTTATCGTCTACGGCATATGCCACGCAGGAAATTTTAGGCGTCATCGCCGCCGCAGGGACTATTGCCTACGGATATTTGTTCCCAATCTCAATTGCTATCATTACTCTATTGGCAATTGTCACTATCTCATACGAGCAGACAATCCATGCCTACCCAGGTGGAGGTGGAGCCTATATCGTTGCCCGCGATAACCTCGGTGAATTACCAGCCCAAACAGCAGGTGCAGCCTTACTTACCGATTACATCCTGACTGTCTCAGTTTCGGTGTCTTCAGGCGTTGCCCAGATTATTTCTGCATATCCGAACTTATTTCAATATAGAGTTTGGATCGCTGTCGCGGCGGTCATGTTAATCATGCTCATCAACCTGCGTGGTGTGAAAGAGTCTGGTACTGCTTTTGCCATTCCAACCTATTTCTTCGTGGTTGTGATGGTTTTAACAGTCGGGTACGGCATGTATCGCTTTGTTACCGGTTCTTTGGGAGTTGTAATCGACCCGCCGCATTTTGAAGCGCATAACGTCATCTCTGTCATCACCCCATTTATCTTGTTACATGCATTCGCCAATGGCACCACGGCTCTCACCGGTGTGGAAGCCATCTCGAACGGCATCACCGCCTTCAAGGAACCGCGCAGCAAGAATGCCGGCATCACCTTGATCTGGATGTCAGTGATTCTTGGCTCGCTCTTTCTTGGTCTGTCCTTTTTGACAGGACAAGTACAAGCCGTATTTTCAGAACAAGAAACGGTCATTTCGCAATTGGCACGCACCGTTTTTGACGGTAGAGGTGCTCTGTATTACATGCTGATCTCCGGCACGACCGTTATCTTGATCATGGCTGCCAATACCGCTTTTGCAGACTTCCCACGACTAGGCGCTCTCCACGCCGGCGATGGGTTCCTCCCTCGTCAGTTGACCTACCGCGGCAGCCGCCTTGTCTATTCGCGCGGCATCATAACTTTGGCTGTGATCGCTTCTTTTCTTATCATTATCTTTCAAGCCAGCGTAACAAAACTTATTCCCCTATATGCCATTGGCGTGTTCCTTTCCTTCACCTTATCACAAGCAGGTATGGCTCGCCGTTGGTGGAAGATCGGTCACTTGAAGCCGGGTGAAGAGATCGTTGAGCCGGGTTCGGTTCTTAAATTTGAAAAAGGCTGGAAATACCGAATGGTTATCAACGGCTTTGGATCACTTTGCACCGCCGTTGTGATGGTCGTCTTTGCAGTGACTAAGTTCCGCGAAGGCGCATGGGTCGTTCTCATTCTCACCCCCATTCTTGTAACCATTTTTTTCTCGATTCATCACCACTATAAGAATGTTGCGAACAATCTATCTCTGGATAATTTCGGCGCCGTCCCTCCACATCAGACCCGTCACCGCATCATCATACCAATCAGCGGCGTGCATCAAGGTTCATTGGCAGCTCTTCGCTATGCCCGCATGCTTTCGGATGATGTGACTGCCGTGCATGTCGCTATTGAGCCAGCCGAAGCAGATAAAGTCAAAAAGAAGTGGGAATTGTGGGGTGAGGGGACTCGTATGGTAATGCTCAATTCGCCCTACCGCCTCTTCCTTGAACCGATGCTGGAATACATTAACGAAATTTCTGCACGACGACAACCTGGTGAGACTCTCACCATTGTGGTACCAGAATTCATCTCAAACAATATGTTGGGTGCTGCCCTTCATACCAACACAGCGGATCTGCTGCGTAGCCAGTTGAAACGTCAAGAGGGGATCGTCATCATAAACGTTCCTTATCAACTGCGCGAACATGCACACTAATAAAAAGAGAGCGCTCATATGAGCGCTCTCTTTTTATTTAATCTGTGGCGATGGCATCGCGCTTAACAACAATTGAATCAGCCGTGACATTCTCTCGCCCTGTTGCGCTTTCTTCTGCCACTCCGTATTGCACTTCCAACTCGTGACGGAACTGCTGAGTGTATAGGCGATAGTAATGCCCGCGCGCGCGCAGGAGTTCGGCGTGAGTGCCTTGCTCCGCAATGCGACCATCTTCGATCACAAGGATGCGGTTCGCACGGCGGATGGTGCTGAGGCGATGTGCGATCACAAAAGATGTGCGACCCTTCATCAGAGCTTCCATGCCTTTCTGGATCAAGGCTTCCGTCAATGTATCTACAGAAGACGTGGCTTCATCCATGATGAATAACTCTGGCTTGGCAAGCACTGCCCGTGCCAATGAGATCAATTGCTTTTGCCCAACAGATAAAAGATTGCCGCCTTCACCTACGTTCTGATCGTAGCCTTTTTCCAGTGTCGTAATGAAATCGTGCGCACCGGCGATCTTCGCAGCCTCTTCAACTTCTCCATCGCTTGCATCCAGCTTGCCATAGCGGATGTTCTCTCGAACTGTTCCTGAAAAAAGATGCGGAGTTTGTAGTACGATGCCGATTTTCTTATGGATGGACTCCAACGTATAGTGAGTATAGTCAAGCCCATTAATGCGAATCGCGCCGTTCTGCGGCTCGTAAAAGCGGCAGAGTAGATTCACGATGGTACTTTTGCCGCCACCTGTCGGTCCGACCAGAGCGATGGTTTCTCCTGGCTGAACTTTTAGCGTGAAATCGGTCAAGACGGGTTTGCGGTCTTCGTAGAAGAAATCCACATGATCGAATTCGATCTCACCCAGCAGAGTTTTCGCCTCGACGGCGTCGGCTCGGTTGTGGACCTCAGACTGGGTGTCAATCAATTTGAAGATCCGCTCCGCCGATGCAATGGAATGCTGGGTTTCGGCATACACGCGCGCCAAGTCCTGGACGGGCCACATCATAAAGGTCAGATATGAGACGAAAGCCTGAATACCGCCGATGGTAATAAAGCCGGTTGAGATCTCTATACCGCCATACCAAACGATAGCGCCCAGGGCAAAAGCAGCGATGATCTGCACGGTGGGGAGGAAGAGCGCCGAGAGCCAAGCCGCGCGATAGGACGAACGATACATAGTGGAGGTCAGGTTCTGGAATTCAACCAGATTCGCATCTTCACGCCCAAGTGCCTTGACCACACGCACACCCTGAATGTTCTCATTGTATGCACCGGTGATCTTTGAGTTCGTGCGACGAGTCACGCGGAACTCCAACAGGATATACGATTGGAATTTGTTCGCGACCCAGATCATGATCGGAATGATGATCGAAACGATCAACGCCAGCTTCCAGTTGATGATCGCCATGAAGGTCAATGAAGTGACGATATTCATGAACGCCCAGACGCTATCCACAATGCCCCAGGTCACCAGTTCTGAAACACGCCCGGTATCGGAAGTAACTCGTGCGATCAGGCGTCCGACCGCATTTTGAGCGTAATACGAAAGTGACAAGTCTTGTAAGTGATTGAATAACATCTTACGTAAATCGTACTGTACACGTTCGCCCAACACACCGGCAAGATAAATGAACGTGAACACAAAGATGGATTGCAGCAACAGCAATGAACCGTAGATCCAGGCTACCTTGATAAGGAATGCCTTATCTCCAAGGTTGATACCATTGTCAACGATTTCCTTGTTCAGATAGGTAAAGTAAGCATCCAAACTTGAGACCAATCCGATCGTTATGAGGAAACCCAATACCCATCGCCAATGCGGCTTAATGATCCCCATAATCCGCTTGAAGACCGGGAAGGTTATCTGGGATGTATGTTCTTCTTCTTCAAGTTCTAATAATTCATCTGACATTTTTTATTCTCCGTATGAGCGAGAATCTCGCTCATACATCATTAATTCGCTCTCGCAATTTCATTCTCTAATTCTTCGTCAATTCTTGTTTGAATATCGAAGACCTTGCGATACATACCGCCGAACTGACCAACAAGCTCCTGGTGTGTTCCATGCTGAACAACCTGACCTCTATCCAGCACCAGGATTTGATCTGCTTTCATCACGGATTGGATGCGGTGTGCAATGATGAAGGTTGTGCGATGTTCCATCAAATCGTTCAATGCCTGGCGGATGGATGCTTCCGTTTCCGTATCCACTGCCGAGGTGGAGTCGTCAAGAATCAGAATTTTCGGATTTTTCAAGATCGTCCGCGCAATTGTCACGCGTTGTTTCTGACCACCAGAAAGGGTCACGCCTTTTTCACCGACGATGGTGTTATAGCCATCCGGGAATCCGACGATCACATCATGTACAGCGGCAGCTTTCGCCGCGGCTTCAATTTCTTCCTGCGTCACACTACGTCCCACGCCATACAGAATATTCTCACGAATGGACCGGCTGAACAAGAACGGCTCTTGCTGCACGATACCGATCTGTTCACGTAAATATTTGCGTGAGTAATCCTTCAAATCCACGCCATCGAGCAGGATCTGCCCGCCAGTGTAATCATGAAAACGCGGAAGTAAATTCACCATCGAAGTCTTACCAGAGCCGGTTGACCCAAGTAAAGCGATCGACTCTCCGGGTTTGATATGAAATGAAACGTTCTGGATCACATCATGTGTCCCATCAGAATACATGAACGAGACGTCTTTGAACTCGATCTCGCCTCTTACTGGACCCGCCGGCTGGACCTTACCACCAGTAAGGTCTTCCCGCGCCTGTTTTGTAATGTCCATCAGACGTTGGTAAGAAACCATCCCTGTTGAGGTCTGTACGATCACGCGCCCGAGGTTACGAATGGGGAAGATGAGCCAAACCAGCAAGCCTACGTATGCTACATAATCGCCAACGCTGATCTCTTTATTGATCGCCATAAACCCGGCAAAAATAAACCCAAAGAGCATCTGCCCGCCAAGAACGATATCTGAAAGAGGCCAGAAAAGGGAGTGCATCAGCAAAAGGAACTTGCCTTTAATGTATTTCAGCCAGTTATCCTTTTCGAACTTCTCCATTTCATAATCCTGTCGGGCAAAGGCTTTCACCACACGTACGCCGGTCAGGTTCTCTTGCAACGTAGTAGAAAGGACCGCTTCTTGTGCCTGATAATCTTCATAGGCTTTTGTCACCTTCTTGAAGAACCACAAAGAAACCCATAAGATAAGGGGAATAGTCACTACAGAGATCAAGCCTAGCTTTACATTGATAAACAAAATTGCAGCCCAATTGATCGCAAAAAGAAGCACAATTCTGCCCACACCAATGGCTTGTTCCGAAAAGAAGCGGCGCAAAGCATCCACGTCTGACGTGACGCGCTCGATCAAGTCACCGGTGGGGGTGGCGCTGTGATACGAAAAGCTCAAGCGTTGGATATGGTCAAAGAGGAAGTCGCGCAAACGGCGAGTGATGCCCTCGGCAGTGTAAGCCGCTAAACGTCCTGAAAGAAAGGCGCCGCCGCCTTCGATCAAAGCAAGCCCAATGAATCCCAGACCGATCCACAAAAACGTTTGAGTCATGGTGGACCCAATCATCTTTTTCTGCACAAGGACATCATCTGCAAAGAAGCGCAACAGGAGATATACAGATGTTTTTGCCAGAGCAGAAAAGGCTAAAGCGATCGTTGCAGCGATGTACGAAAGACGAAAGTCTGTCATCATGCGCCACAAGCCGAGCAAACGGTTCTCATGGAGCGCATTTCGGAAGTCAAAATACTGGGAGGTTGTGGTTTGGGTATTCATGGTATTTCTCCGAATGGAACTAAAAACGATTAAACAAAAAGGCTGCGGCGCGTGCGCCACAGCCCAAAAACAACAAGGAACTGAAAGAGACCTAAGGACGGTCAACAGGCGCACTCCAAGAAGGCAAATTGCCAACTGCATCGAGAGTTTGGATGAAGATTGTGTTGAACATCAAGAGTGCGCTCCTTTCTTTTTTGAATTTTTATTACGGTTCGTAGTGTACACCTCACGTTTGAAAAATGTCAAGGTTAAGTTTCAGATTAGAAATTAATTTTTTCGATAACTTTTATCCCTATCAAACGACTGGTAAATATATCAGTTGCTAATAGGAGCGAAAATGACTCATGTAATTACAAGCCTGTGTTTGCGAGACAATGGGTGTTCATCTGTTTGCCCGGTGGAATCCATCAACACTGGTGACCCCACCCAAGGGTGGTTCACCTACTATATCGACCCATCCAGCTGTATTGACTGCGGTGCTTGTGTGCCCGAATGCCCATTCCATGCAATTTACCCGGCAGATGAAGTTCCTCAAGCGTATAAAGCAAAAGGCGGGGAACTTATCAATATGGCAGGACTCTCTGGACACTATGAAGGGATGAGTCACACGGGCGAAGTCATTCGATTAGACTCTACCCGCGCCTTAACTGCAGGTGAGGTTGTTGACTTAACACCTGCAATTGCATTGAATGAAAAGTTCTATCAGTAAAGATCAGGGAATATAGATTTCACAAATGCCTGCTGTGATTTCACAGCGGGCAACTTCTTCATTGAGCCAAAAGACTACAAACTGAGTAGTATCACCTTTTGGAACCCAGAAGAGGATTTTTTCTGGGCGATCGAAGCGCGTTTGTACGGTTTGGATTGACCCATACTGTTGGCAATCTGCCGGGTTGAGATAAGGCGGGTCTTCATCGCCAAAGATGCTGATGTTTGCGCAGAAATTACGCGGTAGATAATCCACATTGCGTGTTTCCCAACGATAGCCATCAAACACTTCTTCGCCTAAGGTTCCATCGGCATTGAGGTTTTGGAATTTGAACCCAGAGATACTGCGTCGTTCATATGAACGGTTGATAATAAACAAACTGGTCTCGTTATAAAACAAGGTATAGTTTGCTCCTTCCGGGTACTTCACTGTAGGGGTTAGAACAATTGTTGGTGATGGTTCAATCGTAGCAGTAGGAGGAACGATCGTTTCCGTTGCAGTGAAGGTAGGGGAGGGGATGTACGTCTCAGTTGGCAGGGCAGGTTGAGGCGTAGAAAGAGGCGCGGCGGATTCAGTTGTGCCCGTTGGTTCAGAAGGTGATGCGGGCAGGTTGAATCCGTTTCGAAGGAAATAGAAACCGCCGAATCCAAGAAGGAGCAGAACCAAGACGACCCAAAACCAATACTTGCGCTTTGGTGTCGGCGCATTTGCGCGAACAGTAGCCGGCATCTTTACAACAGGTGCTTGATTTTCTATTACTTTCCTTCTCGAGCGTTGTTCAGGTTGATATTCGTTACGGTGAATGGTAGGAACGCCAACAGGGAGCGGCGGCAGAGAAGCCTTTTCCACTGCATTTGATGCATTAAGCGCATCTTCCAACGCATCCATAAATTTCATAGCTGTCTGGTAACGATCTTTGACGTTCTTTTCAAGCACCTTAAGTAAAACGGACTCAACTGCACGAGACAAGTTCGGGTTTATCGTACTAGGCGCAGGCGGTTTTTGAGAAATATGCTGCAAGGCAATATTTGCTGGCGAAGAGTCATTAAAGGGTGCTGTACCTGCAAGGACCTCATACATGATGACGCCCAAAGAGTAAATGTCAGACTGAGGAACCGCATCTGCCGAACGTTTAGCCTGTTCTGGCGATATGTAATGAGGCGTCCCGAAAATATTTCCCATCGATCCATCACGAACTTCAAGCGCCATGCCAAAGTCGCCGAGCAAAACGCGCCCATCTTTGGAGAGCAGAATATTCGAGGGTTTCACATCGCGATGCACAACCCCGTGTCTGTGAGCATAATCTAATGCACTGGCAATCGCTTTCCCGATTCGCAGTACTTCATTGTGAGGCATGAAGTTCCCATCCGATTGATACGAATCAATGACAGAGCCCAGATCTTGCCCGTCCACGTACTCCATGACGTAGTATGGGAAACCTTGTGTGTCGTCGGCATAATAAATTTGGATGATGTTCTCATGGTGCCACTTTGCCATCATCCGCGCTTCATTGACGAAACGCCCTGCATAAGCAGGGTGATTTTTGTAGCGTTTATCAAGAACTTTAATGGCAACCGGACGGTGCAACTTGATATCCTGTCCATAATAGACCATCGCCATACCGCCCTGACCTAACAGGCTCTCGACCTTGAAATTGGCGAGCTGCATTCCGATCATCGGATCTTTCATAGTTAGGCATTTCCTTTTGCTTGGGGCTTGGTCATAGTTTCTCGGCTGGCAGTTGTAATACGCGAAAGATCGCGGATGTATTGGTTGAATCCTTCAGTGTATGCATTCAAATAGTCTTGCGTGATGAGACTGGCAAGGTCTTTGCGCCCAATAGATAACAAAGCTTGAACATGTGGACGGAAGTCACGCAGGTGAATTCGTAAAACAGATTTTGCATCAGTGATGATACCCCAGGCAAGCTGTTTTTGGGCATTGTCATCTTTGGCTGTCATAAAACGCGTAAGCGTACTTGATGGGACTACGGCACCAACATTTGAAAACACTTCCCGCCCTTTAATCAAGTTATTCAATACTTCAAAACGTTCGGGGATTTTATCCAAAAGCCGTTGAATTGGTAGAGGCAAATGCGCCAAAAGTTTAATGGCGCCAGCCGCTGTATTTTCGCCTTGTACTGCCATTTCTTTGGCACGGGTCAAGTAAGCGCCAAACCCGGCAATTGTAGAAAGATATGCCCTTTGGAATTTATTGAAACTGGCAAAGATCACGGCTCGGTCGCCACCAGAGGCGGCTTCATATGCTTCCAAAATATTCAGAGTTTGCGCGTGCATTGCGAGTAGATTCAAGTCTGCCAACGGAACTTCCACATTCATAGGATAGACCCGATCTCGAGGAGTTTTCAAACTGGCATCCATAGGAATAAGAATGGCAGGGTTGGTACGGCTGCTTTCTTCCACCAATTGACGTAAAGACGCGGCAACATCTGGCTTTACGGTAGAGAGTTTTTGGATTTCGTTCGTAACGAATTGAGAAGGGACATACGTTGCTGCATGGACGGCGCGGTACAAAACGAGCAGGTCATTGATGGTCAATTCGATGCGGTCATTCCGCTGTTTGAAGTCTTTACGAAGCGACATACAAGCTTTTAGGTCGATCTTATCTGTCTCTGCTCCAACTTCTGGCATAACCTTGGGTGCTTGTTGAACAAGGTCTAGATCTGCCGGGGAAAGCTGTAAAGTCAGAGATGTGTACAATCGCATTTCAGGTGTAACGGGGGAGGGGAGCAAGCTCAAATAACGCGCCCAGGATAGCGCCTCATTGGTCATGATTTCAGAAAGCGCCGTCCCCCAGGCACCATCAAAAAAAATATGCGACTGATCGAAGACAAAAGACTCGCCTGTATCAAAAATGGTTAAGGCATGAGAGCCGACGCCGCGTTCTGTTTGACGCAGCTCGGAAAGCGGCAAAGCCCGTGAATGTGTATCTGTAGAGAGCAGAATTGGTGCAAACTTTAAATTATCCAGATCATTCACCAAAACTGGATTAAGTTTTGAGCGCAGGTCCGCCAGGGCGGAGCGTTTTATTTTCGCCAGAGAGGAAATTTGAGATGGGGAAACAAATGAAGCGTTCAATAAAGAAGCGATTTGCGCACGAACCGTCATCACGTCCAACGGGTTGCCCGCTTCATCACACACTGGCAATAAGAAATAACTATCGTTATGAATGATTCCGATCTTTGCATCAGATAAATCAAACGGTACACGTGTTTCGCCATAAGGTCCAGGGTCTAAATATGCCACAATCGACATTTGACGTTGATATGCACGTAACCCCTGTTCCAGTGCAATATTGAAACCCGCTTCCCATGCCGCATACACCAATTCTGGCATGGTTTGCAGTCGGCTTTGTAAGAACTCATCGAACTTCTTGCGCCGGTATGCGGGGTAATCGTATTGGGCGCCATCTGCTTCACGGCGATAGGGGCGTTTTATTTCCCATTCTCGATGGATTTTCTTTGCGCGTTGTGTCTCTATCCCAGCATCACGTAAAGTTTTTTCGAGTAAAGAAATCGCCACTCGTTCACGCCATTCATTTTCAAGCAGCGCCTGGTATTGATGCAAACAAGCAATAGCCGCCATAAACCAAGCCGTTAGGCGGTCAACTTTATCGAGTTTGATATTGTGTTGTGCAAGAATGGTATCGAAACCGTGTGTCTCATTCGTATGGCGGGCGGTATCTTCACGCAAGGCATAGTCGACATAGAATTGCCACATGCCCTCAGGGAACGCTGATTCAGTGTCTTTGCCTGCCAACTTTAATAAGTTTTGATAACCCCACAAAACAGCGGCAGGACCAGCAAAGAACGCGCCATACACGGCACTATCAAGAATTTGTTCTACTCCGCTAAAAAGGGCAGTTACATCTTGTTGTAATTTCTGTACAGGGATTCGCCGACCGGGCAAACGCGCCAGCCCACTAAGGATCATGCCGGGCACATTCCCCGCTGGCATAATCTTGGAAACCAATTGCACTACCGCCTCGATCTCTGGCAAGGTGAGGCGCGAAAGTTGCTGGGCAGAAATGGTTTTCGCCACGGAGCGCAAATTTGCAGCGGTGAGCTCTGAAGCACGGGTGATTTTAGATTTGTCTGCGCTCATTGATTAAATTATATTTCACCTTCATCTTGATGGATTTTTTTGTCTCGCCTCAATCTGTTTGCAAATTTGTTAGGCTGCGGATATATAATCAGCCCATGCTTCATGGATATCGCCTCACACAACACAGACGAATTGATCTTGATTTCAGCGCCTCTTCTCTCGACGAGTTAACGGGTCGACTTTCAGATGGCTTTTACACCACCTTTAGCACCCTCGCGCAAGGGACAAAGGTGCTTGGCTTGAAAGCTCACTTTGATAGGTTATATCAACCTGCGAAAGAACTAGGGCTGCCCCCCTCAGCAGACGAACAAACCGTCCGCAAAGAGATCGTGGACTTGGCAAAAGCGCTCTTGCCACAAGAGTCCCGCATTCGGCTTATCCTCACAAAAGACACAGGAGATATGTATCTTGGAATTCAACCATTAATTCCACCTTCTGGGTCTGTCTACAAAAATGGTGTACATGTTATCACCACAGAAATGGCGCGTCACGACCCGCGCATTAAGGGAACGGATTTCATCACCCAAAGCGCAGAACAACGGAAATTGGTCAAAGATGATGTGTATGAAATCTTGTTGACAAAAAATGGGAAGATCTTAGAAGGGATGACTTCAAATTTTTACGGGATTAAAGGCAAGACCATCATCACAGCTCAAAACGGAATCTTACTGGGGGTGACGCGCCGTGCTGTGCTAAAGCTTGCGCGAGGGGAGGGGATGTCCATTCAATATCGTTCTCCACTTGTGGGCGAAAGCTTTGATGAAGCCTTTCTCACGTCCAGCTCACGAGGCGTGGTGCCGATCGTGAAAATTGATGGGATGCCGGTGGGGCAGGGGGCGGTGGGGGTGTGGACAAAACGTCTCTCTTTAGCGTATCAGGCTTACGTTGAAGAGAGAAGCGAAAGCATCTAAAGTTAGAACCTATATCTCACTAAAGTCGGTTGGATGGATAAAGAAGCATCCATATAATTCCTGCATCTTATTAACTAAAGGAGTTTGAGATGCAGAAAAAAATACTAGGTTTATTATTGTTTATGTGGGTGCTGTCTGCTTGTGGAACTAACACATCGGAGCCCCAAGTGATTACCGCATCTGGCGATATTACCGCTGCCGTAGAACAATATCGTGCATTGTTAGGGGAAAACAACGGCGGAGACCCAGGCACAAAGGGACCCTCTGGCTATCGCGAAATAAATTGGGACAGCCTGCCAGATGAAGAATCTGCGCCCAATCTTTATGCGCCTGATTTTTTCAATCAACCAGAAGCGCCACGCGCACGTGGGATTGTTTTGAATACCACTGGAGAAGGGCTCATGGTAAGCGCCAGTGCTGCGAATGCGAATGGAACGTTGCCGCGCTTTGGAAATATTAACCCGCAATATGCCGACATCTTTAAGACATTCAGCGATGAAAAATTATTTTCACCGGTCGGCAGCAACATTGTAGAAGCCACATTCTTTGTGCCAGGCACCAACACTCCCGCCACCGTGCGCGGATTTGGAGGCATCTACGCCGATGTGGACGTGGATTATTATGGCTTTGAATTTTTTGATGCCGCTGGAAATTCGTTAGGGAAGTATCAGATTCCGCTGGCAGACAATGGTTTAGCGTTTGTTGGCGTTGCGTTTGATGAACCTGTGATCGCACGAGTGCGTATTCAATTTGGCACAGGTGTGATCGGACCTGATGATGGGGCAGGGGATGTGGACATTTCTGTGATGGATAACTTTATTTTCGGCGAGCCGCAAGCGATTGAGTAATTTATAAAAACGAAGAGACAGTCACCTTAATGGCGACTGTCTCTTTTTGATTCGGTAATCGGCGGGGGAGGGGAGGTTATTTCTTCTTCTCAAACACGTCGTAATAGGCTTTATCTAACTCATCATCTGATAAGTGAGTATATCGTTGTGTAACTTGAATATTTTTATGGCGGGCGAGTTCCTGTGCAATTTTCAGGTTGCCTGTACCGCGCAATACAGTGGTAACAAAATAGTGGCGGAAAGAGTGTGGTGTGATCTTGCCGACCATTTCTTTTCCAAGGATTTGTTCCACGCGTTCTTTGACGATATTTCTTCCAGTGGTTGGTGTGATGGGTTTTACTTTTTTCCCTGCGCCTTTATCGTGACGGGCAAAAAGTGGCAAGGAACTAAGCTGTCTTCCAGAGTTACCGTCTAAAAGGCTGCGTTGAGATAAATAGTCTTTGATGGCTTGTAGAGAGCGATTAGTAAAGCGTACAATGGCTTGTTTGTCGCCTTTCCCAATGATTAATGCGCGTTGTTCGTTCCAATCGATATCGCCACGGCGTAAATTACAGGCTTCATGAACGCGAAAACCTGTGTCTGCCAAAGTGAGCAAAAAGGCACGATCTCGATATGCGCGTAGTTTAGCGTCTAGCAAATCCTCTTCGTCAACAACGACAATGAGATTATCAACTGCCTCAACTTTCACTAATAGCTGTTCAATATCATTTGCCGGAAATTGTGGGTAACGCACACCAGGACGCCTAGATCGTTGACGGATTAGCACAGCCACACGGGATTGGTTGATATTTGCCAATCGCTCTGAATCAATATATAGAAAGAAGCCTTTGACTGCCTGCAAATACAATTGCTCAGTGGCGGGTGAAAATACATTCAAATGGTCCGTCAATGGCGCTAGAAGGTCTTCTGTTATTTTTTCTATCGGGGTAGTGGTGGGATCAAGCTTTTGTTTTTGTAAAACCTCACTGAAAACCTTTAATGCGTTCTTGTACGAAAGCCTTGTATGTTTACTGCGAGAACGTTCCACTAGTCGCAAATATGCATCCATAACCTCAGAAATTGTCAGGGATTTTCTCTCGAGAGTGCTTTCCATGGCTTCATTATACGAAATTCTCTATTCTTGTCAATGGTTTCGATAATAATACTTATCGAAACCATAAGAGAGCTTTTATATAAGCATCCTCCATTTTGACCTTTCCTGCTCCCCCGCTGACAATTTTTCTTCAAGCCTTTGGCACGGATTTTTATCTCCGAAATGGGACAGAAGTGTATTCAACACCACCTAATTTATAATTTCACATTCACTCTCCTGCATTTCCTCGCCCCTCCCCTGCCCCGCAAAAATGGACCTGCCAGGGTGTAAAATAGCGGACTTGGACACATCCCACATGTCGCCTATTATCCTTGCCATCATCGCATTAACCCTCTTCTTTGGCTTTCTGAATGGAATGCACGACTCGCGCAACGTGGTTTCGACCATGATCTCGTCGCGTGCCTATTCTCCACGAGTTGCCCTTGGGGTGACGATTCTGGCAGAGTTATCAGGTCCGTTTGTGTTTGGGGTGGCGGTAGCGAACTCGATCGGGCGTGGAATCGCCGACCCAGCCGCAATCAACTTACAGGTCATTTTGGTGGCGTTGAGCGCGGCTATTTTATGGAATTTGATCACGTGGCAGTTGAAGATCCCCAGCAGTTCCTCTCATGCGTTGATCGGCGGAATCATTGGTGCGACAACGGCTCGAGCGGGTGCCGACGCCATCCAAACAGACGGTTTGATGCGCATCTTGATCTCGCTCTTCGCCTCCCCCATTATTGGTTTTGTCTTCGGGTTCCTTTTCCTAAAGCTGTTGCTGGTGCTCTGCTGGAATGCGGCACCGCGTGTGAACGAGTTTTTCAAAAAGAGTCAGTTGCTCACCGCCCTTGCGCTGGGACTCAGCCATGGCAGCAATGACGGTCAGAAGACTATGGGTGTCATTACCTTGGCACTCGTCACGGGCGGATACATCGCCTCTTTCACTGTGCCGATTTGGGTGATGGCAGCTTGTGCCTGTGCCCTTGCCTTAGGGACCGCCGTCGGCGGGTGGAGCTTGTTGCGCAAGCCGGCGCGTGCCTATTTCAAAATTCGCCCCGTAGACGGTTTCTCGACCCAAGTGACTTCTGCCTTGGTGATTATCACTGCCTCCCTCACGGGCGGACCCGTCAGCGCCACGCAGGTGATCAACACTGCCATTATGGGCGTCGGCACGGCAGAACGCGCCAACAAAGTGCGCTGGGGCACGGCACGAGACATCATCACGGCATGGATACTCACCATCCCAGCCACGGCTATTTTTGCGGCAGGGATTTATTGGGTGGCGATTCGGTACGTTTTCTAAACTTCTTGCAAAATCGCGCCTTTGCCTCTATACTGACAAAATCATCGTAGACAGGGTTGTGGAGGCGTTTTGATGTCGGACTACGAAAATGCTGTTTTTATCTCGTACGCGTGGGGTGAAGAGACTCACGAACGTGAAGCCATTGTGAATCAACTGGATCAATCCCTGCAAAAGCGTGGGATAAAAATTGTGCGCGACAAACGCGACTTGGGCTACAAGGGCATGATCCGCGAGTTCATGCAGCGGATTGGTGCTGGTAATTGCGTCGTCGTTGTTATCAGCGATAAATACCTGCGTTCCAAGAATTGCATGTTCGAGTTGGTGGAGATTGCAGCGAATAAAGACTTTGCTAACCGCGTTTTCCCCATTGTTTTGTCAGATGCGAAAATCTACGAAGCTGTGGACCGTATTGATTATCTCAAACATTGGGAACAGAAAAAAGCTGACCTCGATGCGAAAATGCGCAGCTTGAAAGAACTTGCCAATATCCCCGGCATCTCAGAAGAAATGGATGATTATGACCGCTTCCGAGATGAGATTGACCGTTTGACCACGGTTATCAAAAATATGAACACGCTGAGTCCTGACATTTTGCGAGACTCAGATTTCCAACAGGTATACGATGCACTTATCCAGCGCATGGGACCATCATGGACAGCGTCCAACCCAAGCCCCTCCCCTGCCCCAGCGACGCATGACCTGCCGCCCGGCTCCTACATTCCCTTCCCACGTAATGCGATCTTCACCGGTCGCGTAGCGGACTTGGAGAAGTTATCCCAATCTCTGCTGGGCGGTAACGAGACCGGTGCCGTCATCAACCAAACCATCACCGGCATGGGCGGACTTGGCAAAACGCAACTCGCAGTAGAGTTTGCCTTTCGCCACGGCTATCAATTTAGAGGCGTTCACTGGCTGGACTTGCGCGAACCCGATGCGTTGACCTCGCAAATCGCCTCGCTGGGTTCAATGATGCGCCTGCCGAACTTCCCGCCGACCTTGCCGGAGCAGGCAGCCGCGACCCTGCACGAGTGGAAGACGAACGGACCGCGCTTGTTGATCCTCGATAACTTTGAAGACCTTGAAGCCGCCAATGATGTGCTTAAGGAATTTGAACATTCCAACTTGAAACTACTCATCACCTCACGCCGTTCGGACTGGGCTGCCGGCTTGGGCTTGAAACGCCTGCCCCTCGATGAATTCAGCCCCGCCGAAAGCCTCGCCTTTTTACGGAATTACATTTCAGAACAGCGTGAAAGCGATGCCGACCTTGAAAAACTTGCCAGACACCTCGGCTATTTGCCGTTAGCACTGGAACTTGCTGGGCGTTATTTGGAAAAACAACCGCGCCTGAAAAGTAGCGACTACCTCACCCAACTTGAGAAGGCGCTTGAACACAAATCCATGCAAAATTGGAAAGCCGAGCAAAAGAGTCTCACCGGGCACGACCTGAGCCTGGCGCAGACCTTTGCGCAATCGTGGGGCTTGGTAAAAAACGAAAGCGCGAAAAAACTTTTCATCGCGCTTGGTTATTGCGCTCCCAATACACCAATCCCTTATGAAATCATTGACGCTGCCCTTGGGGATGAAAAAGACACAAGCGACGATTGCCTGACCGAATTGCTCAGTTTGGGCTTGCTCAAAGATGGAAATTCTATTCACCCTTTACTGGCTCAATATGCCCACAGTTTTGATAATGAAGCTGAAGCCCTAAAACTTTTTAGCGAAGCAGTGGCAGAACTGGCAAGCCAAACGAACCGCAAAGCCGACAAAGCAGGAGATTACAAATTATTTTCTCCCTTGTTGCCGCATATTCGTTCCATCGCTGAATATGCTGAAGGTGCTGTGTTGGAACCCGCGGGAACATTATGGAATGAGATCGGTTATCACATCAAGAAGTTAGCAGACTATGCCGGGGCGAAAGCCGCCTACGAACGTGCCATAAAAATTTGGGAAACCACCTTCGGTCTCGACCGTCCACAAGTAGCAACGGGGGTCAACAATCTGGGTAGTGTGCTGCAAGCCTTGGGGGATCATGCCGGGGCGAAAGCTGCCTTCGAACGCGCCATCAAGATCGACGAAGCCGCCTTCGGGAAAGACCATCCGAGTGTTGCACGAGATGTTAACAATCTGGGTGGTGTACTGAAAGCCTTGGGGGATCATGCCGGGGCGAAAGCTGCCTTCGAACGCGCCATAAAAATTTGGGAAACCACCTTCGGTCTCGACCATCCACAAGTAGCAACGGGGGTCAACAATCTAGGCAGTGCACTGAAAGCCTTGGGGGATCATGCCGGGGCGAAAGCTGCCTTCGAACGCGCATTGAATATCTTTGAGAATGTTCTTGGTCCCGACCATCCACAAGTAGCAATGGGGGTCAACAATCTGGGCAGTGTGCTGCAAGCCTTGGGGGATCATGCCGGGGCGAAAGCTGCCTTCGAACGCGCATTGAATATCTTTGAGAATGTTCTTGGTCCCGACCATCCACAAGTAGCAACGGGGGTCAACAATCTGGGCAGTGTGCTGCAAGACTTGGGGGATCATGCTGGGGCGAAAGCCGCCTACGAACGCGCCTTGAGGATCTTTGAGAAATATTTTTCGCCAGATCATCCCAATATCAAGATCGTGCGCGGCAACTTGGAAAGTTTGTAACTCCTCCCCCCGCCCCACTGCGTACCTTCACGTTTGCCTGGGCTCACACATGATAGACCGCAGACCGCTGACCATAGACCGCAAAAAGCGGTCGTCCGTCTGCGGTCTGCGGTCAAATTACGCCCAACCATTCACCATTCACTATCCCCTCCTCCTCCCCCCTCACTCCACAAACTCGATCTGAAAATACAGCCACTGGCTTTCATCTCCCGAGGTGAAGACCACCTCCATGAAGTTCCCGGCGGGTGTGCCTGTGCGCGGAACCGACAGCCCATAGCCCGAGTATTCCACCTCGTAGCCGCCCAGGTCTAGCTGACGTGAATCCACGGGCCGTTCGCCGCGTTCGTCCAGCAGGTAGAGGATTCCTGAAGAACCGAGCAGGTAGAAATTTCCGCGCCCGTCTTGAAAGATGCGCACGTAATAACCGATATCAAAAGGCAGGTGCTCGTCGAAGAGGATCTCTCCTGAAGGTGAAACGATGCGATGCATTGATTTCTCCGCGCCGCCTGTGGTTTCGCCTGTGCGCCGGTACAGGATGTGCATGTTTCCGTGGCTGTCCTGATACGCATCCACCTGCGCATTCAGGTCGGGTATGGGGTAAGCGGCAGTGGCGGGTTCTTCAAGGTACGAGGTCACTGCCAAAGGAGTATCAAGCAGGTTTTCGGTCCGCCAGACGCCGAAGGCATTGAAGGCGTAATCGAACGCGCCTTGCGGGGTCTCCAACCCCAGCGCACTCCAGCGCACATCTCGCGTGGAGACCAGTGAGAGTCCGCCCAGGGAATCGGGAAAAACATAAGTATAGCAATGGCGATAATCAAGCTCGGTCACACGGCTGACCCATTGATCGGTTTCTGGCAGGTAGCATGACCAATAAAATCGGGGGTTTCGCCGCCCTTACTGGCAAGCAGGCACAAGGTCCCATTTGGGGCGATGCCGGCAGCGCTATACGGCCAATAGTTGTTCGGCTGGTCAGGGACTAGTTGTGGGGTCATCGTGATCTGGTCGCCTTGTGGTTTGCCAGACCAAAGCGTGGCTACACCTGCGGGCCAGCCGAAAATGTACAAGGTTCCATCTGGAGCCGCCAACAAGTTGACTGCCTCAGTCCCCGTTTGACCACTTGCTATCACTTGCCAGCCCGCGGATTCATCCCGCTTTGCCAGGCGCCATTCGCGATACTGGTCATCGGCTGTGGGCACAATATACGCCGTGAAGACTCCATCCGCCGTGCGGACGATGCGGGTTTGATGCCCGCCCCACAAATTGCCGCCAGCTCCCGTTGCCACTTCATCACTGACCAGTTCCACCGCGCTTTGGCGAATGTTCAGGCTCGTAGATCCCTTCACCGTGAGCGTAAAATCCATTTGCCCCGTCTGCCCGCTGACCATGGTGCCAAAGCAGGTGACAAAAAGAGTAAAGGTGAAGCTACCCGCTTCTTCTGGCACGCCGCGAATGACGACACGGTCCTCCCCTTCCATAAAGACCAGCTCCAACCCGGCGGGCAATGCCCCAGCGGAGAGAGAGGCGCTGTTTACCGGCGTCACATTATCGCGGATGAAGATCTGCGCTTCATACTCCGCCCCAAGCTGCCCCACCGGCAGAGACTCTGGCTCAAACCTCAGCGGAGTGGTGACCGGTTCAAAAACATACGGGTCTGCTGTCGGCGTGGGCGGCACGCTGGGCGTCGCAGAACAAGAGGCTGCAAAAAGAATGGCGAATGCGGCGGTCAATAACACTGCGGAACGGGTTTGGGTCATGTTGGTTTCCTGTGAAAATAAAAGAACGTGTCACCCTGAGGGAGCGCGGTTTTCGCGACCACAGGGTCTCTGGCACAATCATGTAGAGATGCTTCGGGGAAAAACACCCCTAGCACTGCATCCGCAGCGCGGTGCATGTGTCGCTGCCGCTCAGGATGACATTTTTGAGATGACTTCTAGAAACTTGCGCCATTATATAGCCAGAAATCCCTGTCTTGCAATTTTAGAACATATATTCTATAATCAATTCATGAACGCCTTAGATACCCTCGTCGAACTCTCCAGCCAGATGACCTTGGAACACGCCGAGGAGTCACGGGGTGTGTCAACAAAAGGGCAGGGCAACCCCGCCCCTACGAAGCCAGGTTGCTTCACACCCAAAGCTAGCCCTGAGTTTACCGAACGGGAGCAACGTGCTGCCTTCGTCCACCCGGCGCAATTGCCCAATGGCAAGAGCATTCAACTGCTCAAGACCTTGCTCTCCTCGGCATGCGAGCGTGACTGTTTCTACTGTCCATTTCGTGCCGGGCGAGATTTCCGCCGCGCCACCTTCAAACCCGATGAATTCGCCGGGCTGTTCAGCAAAATGAATCAGAGTGGCTTCGCTCAGGGCGTTTTCCTCAGCTCTGGCATTGCAGCCGGAGGCGTCCGCACCATGGATAAGCTGCTCGCCACCGCCGAACTCCTGCGCAAAAAGCACAACTTCAAAGGCTACCTGCATCTCAAGGTCATGCCGGGTTCCGAGAAAGACCAGGTCTATCGCGCCATGCAGCTCGCCGACCGTGTCTCAGTCAACCTTGAAGCGCCCAGCACTGAGCGCCTTGCCAAACTCGCCCCGCATAAAATATTCATCGAAGAGCTCATGCGTCCGCTACGCTGGGTTGAAGAGATTCGCCGCACGGTCCCTGCCTATAAATTTTGGGGCGGCAAATATCCCAGCACGGTTACGCAATTCGTAGCCGGAGGCGCCGACGAAAGCGACCTCGAACTGCTCAACACCACCCAATGGCTGATGAAGAACGTCCGCCTCAAACGCGCCTATTTCTCTGCCTTCCATCCCATTCTCGATACACCCCTCGAAAACAAAGCCGCTGTCAACCCCATGCGCGAGCATCGCCTGTACCAGGCTTCTTTCTTGTTGCGCGACTATGGCTTTGAACTCGAAGACCTGCCCTTTGCTTCGGATGAAAACCTTCCGCTTCAAACCGACCCGAAACTGGCGTGGGCGCAAATGAACCTGACTCACGCTCCAGTCGAAGTGAACCGTGCCGACCGCCGTGAGTTGATACGTGTACCCGGCATCGGTCAAAAAGGTGCCGACGCCATCCTCTCCGCTCGCCGGCTCAACAAACTGCGTGATATCTCTGCTTTGAAGAAACTCGGCATCCTTGCAGAACGCGCCGCTCCCTATGTTTTGCTAGATGGCAAGCGTATGGCGAGTCAACTCGCATTGTTTTAAGAATTTTGTAACCAAAGTAAATTTCCTTATTCCCCAAGCCCACCGCTTGGGGAATAATTGTTTAATCACCACGAAAAAAGATGCTTTTATTCTATAATAACTAAGGCAATGAACTCTCTATTTCCCAAAAGAACAACGCAACGTTTCCGCCTCCCCACTCCGGCAGAGAACCCGCACTTGAAGTCCACGCTGCGGTTGAATGTCAAAGTGTTTCCTGTCATCGCGGCAATCGCACTGCTTCTTCAACTGATTACACCATCACGGGTTTGGGTTGCGTTGCTGATCGTTATCGGCGGAACTTGGCTCCTTTGTCGTTTTTGGGTACAAGGGCTTGCCCGCTCTCTCCAATTCAAACGGGAATTACGTTATGGCTGGGCGCAAGTCGGCGATAAGCTCGAAGAACGTTTCACCCTCAATAACCCATTCAACTTACCTGCCGTATGGATCGCTGTCGATGATCACTCCACGTTGCCCGATCATTTTGCATCTCTCGTGGTCGGAGTGGATGGCAAATCTTCTTTCCAATGGAAGATCAACTCGCAGTGCACTCACCGCGGAGTTTTCACCTTGGGAACGACAACCCTTGAAACCGGCGACCCTTTTGGGCTATACACCCTCACCTTCGAAGACCCTTCTTCTTCTACAATTGTGGTCATGCCGCCGGTTATCCCTCTGCCGCGCTTCAATGTACTCACCAGCGGCTGGGCAGGCGAGGGAAAACCCAGTCCGCACTCGTTGGAAGAAACAACCAATGTTTCCCATACCCGTGAAATGGCATCCGGAGATTCGCTCCGGCTCGTGCATTGGGGCACCAGTGCCCGCAAGAACAAACTACATGTCCGCGAGTTTGATGGTACACACGCCGGAGACTGGTGGATTCTGCTCGACCTTCACAAAGATTCACAAGCCGGCACAGGCTGGGATTCTACAGAAGAACATGCCGTCATTCTGGCGTCTTCACTGATCGTTCAAGGTTTGAATGAAGATCATTCTGTCGGCTTAGCCATCAACGGACATGAGCCCGCCTGGCACGTCCCGCGCCGAAACGAATATCAATCACGTGCCCTGCTCAAAACCCTGGCAACTGCTGCTCCCTCAGAACACTCGCTCAAAGAATTTATTCAACGTAACAGCAGCTCACTCGGTCGCCGCAGCAGTCTGTTGATCATCACAGCATCCCATGACCCCGCTTGGATCGAGTCGCTTATTCCACTTATGCGGCGCGGCATATTGCCCACCGTCTTTCTTTTAGATGTAAATAGCTTTGGTATACAAGCCCAGCTCCAACCCCTCTCGTCCATGCTGGCTGGGTTGGGAGTACCATGTCATATCCTGCCCAAAGAGTGGATCGGGTCCCGCCAAACACATCCCGGTCATGAAGGCGAATGGGAATGGCGAGTCACTGGCACAGGCAAAGCCATTGCCGTTCACCAGCCCGTTGACGAATGGAAAGCGCTGGAATGATGCACCGGTTTGCACGTCAACTCTTTAATGCAGATATGCTGGGAGGCATCATTGTCATTGCTGCACTTCAGATCATACCGCGGGGCATCGCCGCTTCTGTGCCTAACACGGTAAACACTCAATATTTTTTTCTAATCGGTCTCATTGCTGCGGGTATAGGCTTCAGTCTAAGTGCAACTCGTCGAAACGGGATCCAAGCCTCGGCGGGGATTGCAGCGCTGGGCATCCTCTTGGTGTGGATCACAGGTGCGCGTCTCACACAGCCATTATTTGATCTCGCTTCCGCGGCTTTCACTACACTGAAGCAGATCATTCCAGCCATCCAAACCAACACCTCGCTCGACACAACTTCAATTCAATCCGCTTGGGCAGTTATCTCCTCTGCCTCTGCCGCCTTGTGGCTACGCTTGCAAACCTGGCTGGCAAGCTTCAATTCTGCTCCCGCCAAAGATTCTCTTATCCGCAGCCTAGCTTGGATCTTGGTGTATTGGTTTATCTCTGCATGGTTGGGTTGGTATGCCCAAAAACGCATGGCTTTGGTCGCTCTGTTGCCAGCCCTTATTCTAATTGCGACAATCACTGCCTACAGTGAAAAAAGTGTGGCATATCTTTTAGCCCTCTTAGTCTTTTTGATTTTGCTGATGAGCATATGGCATTACAAATCTCACATGTCCGCTTGGGTGAAGAAACGTTTTGATTTCTCAGAGAGCATCCCAGTAGATATCGGGCAAGCCGTGATTGCGATCACCTTTGCCTTTGTATTGATGGCGGCAGTCACACCTTCACTTTCATGGGATGACCTTGTCGAGTTTATGCGCAGGCGCAACACCAACTCCGTCGCTGAGACCTTAGGAATACAGTCCCCCACTACCGCCGCACATCCTATCAAGGCACAAACTCCAATCATGCCGCGAGAACATTTACTCACCGGCGGCTTTGCCAACTCTGAAAAAGTCGTCATGACGATTCGAACAGGTGAACTTCCGCCATTGCCTACTGAAATATTGCCATCGCCAGCTCCGCGCTATTACTGGCGCAGTCAGATCTACGACCAATATCTTGGCACAGGCTGGGGCACCAGTGCCATTCGCGGACAAAAAATATCGGCGAATACGCCTTTGTTACCAGCTTTGTTGAATGAATATCGTCCGCTTAATTTAGATGTGAGCCTGGTCGAACCTGAAGGAAAATTATTTTGGAGCGGGATTCTCTTTAGTGTGGATGTACCCTTCACTGCCCAGTGGCGCATCCGCCCAACCTCAGACCTGTTCGCTGACCAGACAGTTCTAATTCAGTCTGATATCTTTTATGCCTCCAGCAACGCCACCACCTATCACGTTGAAACTTATATTCCGACCCCCACGATTTCAGACCTCCAGTCTGCTACTACGGAATACCCAGAAGAAATTCTTAATCGCTATCTTGACACACCTAAACTGCCAGAACGAGCCCGTCAACTTGCCTTGGATATCACTGAAGGAAAAAGTAATCCCTACGAAAAAGCCAAAGCCATTGAAAGTTACCTTCGGTCCAACTATCCGTATGATCTCAACGTACCGGCTCCGCCAGTAGACCAAGATGCCGCCGATTATTTTCTCTTCGATCTCAAAAAAGGCTACTGTGATTATTACGCTACAGCCATGGTCGTGCTTGCCCGTGCAAACGGCATCCCTGCCCGCTTTGTTTCTGGGTATTCTCCAGGTATCTATGATGCCCCTAACGCCCAATACATAATCCGCGAATTAAATGCCCACTCGTGGGCTGAAGTCTACTTCCCCGGCATTGGTTGGGTTGAATTTGAACCAACAGCCTCCGTTCCCGAAATCGACCGCCCTGAAAATGCCTCCTCCCTGCCTGAAGATGTTGTTCTTCAAGAAACTGCTCAACAAGAGTCTGCGGCAAAGACTCTCAATGTCTTCCGATTGGAGAAAGTCTTGGTGTGGACATCACCACTCTTGGGCTTACTTTTAATAGCTCTTGTTTATTTTTTCTTCATTGAAAAATGGTTATACCTTCGCCTTGAGCCTGCCATAGGGATTCATCGTATTTACCGAAACTTTTATCGATTAGGAAAAATCCTAACTGGCGAAATTTCTCGTGCAGAGACTTCGAATGAATTTCTTGCCAAAATCACACAGATCATAAAAGAGACCAAATCTATCAAAAGAGATTCAAAAGGATTTGCAAAAGCCATAAAAAACGCAGAAGCATTAACGCTTATATATCATCGTTCGTTGTTCATGGACTATCCCACTACCAAAGTGGACTTACTCTCTGCATGGCATTTATGGATTTCATTGCGTTATCAATTACTTATTACAAAAATAGTGTTACTAAATTCCAAACATTCAAAATGGAATAAGATATTTTCTTAAACCTTAAAATATTTTATTTAATGCGAATAACTCTTGTATTTAATTTTATTGTTGCTATACTGATGCAATAACAAACAACTTTACAAAGGAGATTACTCATGACGAGCACAACTACAACGATGGATAAGTTAACCATCAAAACTGAAAACAAATTTAGAACGCTTACAACAAAACAAAGCTACAAGAAAGGCGAAGTTATTAGCGCAATCCCAAGTGAAGATGTACGTGATCGCCCTAATCGTTACACCGTGCAGATTGGTCACGATAAGCATACACATGTTGGCAAACTCGCCGCATTAAATCATTCCTGTGACCCTAATGTTATTCTTGACACTGAGAATATGGAAATGGTCGCAGCCCGTGATATTGAAAAAGGTGAAGAGCTTTTCTTCTTCTATCCCTCCACTGAATGGCAAATGGATGCACCCTTCATCTGCTTGTGCGGCTCAGCCAACTGCATTAATGTCGTTGCTGGCGCTCGCTTCCTACCGCTTTCTACACTCGAACGTCACTACCTCAACCCGCATATCCGCGAGATGATGGTCGAATTACTTAATAACACAAAGAACAACCTTCAAAAGATCAAATCCTAATCAGCAAAAAAATCCGCAGCCCAAATGCTGCGGATTTTTTTATTATGATTCGATATTCCAAAAGAAGTAATTACAACTTCTGATGCAATGCCAATAACTTATATGCATTCGTCCACGGGGTGCCCAAGCGATGATTTTGCGCAATCTCGATCTTGTTAAACTTCTGTGCAATGCTCGGCAACATGGTTGCAATCGTCCCCCAATCATCGGTCAACACAGCATCTTTTAGTTTAGCTGCATATTGCCCTGCCCACATCCACTCCATGCGGAATTTGTCGGCTTTCACCCAATAATCACGCTTCTCCCAAGCCGCTACAGAAGCTTCGATCCCTTCCGAGATGGCTTGCAATGCCAATGCGATATATGCCGCCTGATCTTTCGTCTCAGGCGTCACCTGGCTTTGCTTTGCCAGCTCACGAATACACAACACAATAGACTTCGTTAAACGAGTTCGTTCTTTTCCTACAGAATCGGGGTTGATTAGTCGGCTCAATGTTCTACTCCAAGTCAGTTTACAACCGCGCGATTATACCGCCAGATTTAACTTCTTCGGATAAAATAGCGCGGCATCTATGAAACAAAATATCACAGCTATTATCTTTGACTTGGGCAATGTCCTCATCGGGTGGGACGCCCATCGCCTCTACAACCGCTTCTTCCCTACCCCGGAAGCTGTTGACCGCTTTCTGGAAGAGATTCGCTTCTCTGAGTGGAATGCCAAACAAGACGCCGGGCGTCCCTTCCAAGAAGGAGTTGCAGAATTATCAAAGGAATTCCCACAATACGCCGAGCTGATTCAAACTTACGATACGCATTGGGAAGAAAGCCTTACGGGTGTCTACGAAGGGACTGTTGAAATCGTCCGTGAATTAAAGCAAGCAGGCTGGGCGCTTTATCTCCTCAGTAATTTCTCTAGCGAGAAATACAACTTGATCAAGCATCATCACGACTTTCTAAATTTATTCGACGATCAAGTTATCTCTGGTGAGCACGGAACGGTCAAGCCAGAGCAAGCTATCTTTGACATTACTTTAAAACGGATTAATCGCAAAGCGGAAGAATGTCTTTTTATTGATGACTCACTCCCAAATATTGAAACCGCCCGTAAAATGGGGTTTCAGACCATTCACTTTCAGTCCCCTCCCCTATTGAGGGAAGAGCTGAAAAAACTTTCCATTAAAGGAATCAATTCATGACATCAAATCTTCAACAATCTATGTTGGACGCCATTGAACTGGAACTCAAACGCCAAGTGGGGCGGTTGGACCAAAAACGCACCGCTATCTTCCATGAGATGTTGACCTATCATATGGGTTGGACAGGTGAGGGTGCTGGTTCACAAGCAACGGGGAAGCGCATCCGTCCCTTGATTACCCTTCTCTCAGTTGCTTCTATTAGCAATAAAGAGAAAGAGAGTGATAGTGATATTTATTGGCTACACGCAAAATCGATGGCAGCTGCAGTAGAACTCGTCCATAATTTCTCTTTGGTACATGATGATATTCAAGACAACTCAGAACTCCGTCGCGGACGAAAAACGGTTTGGACGAAATGGGGTCCACCCATGGCGATCAATGTTGGAGATGCTTTGTTTGTAATTGCCAATCAAGCCGTGGTTGATCTTAAAGAACACTATCCAGCTGAGATGGTAGTTCGTGCTGCGGAGATTTTGAATGAATGTTGTTTGGACCTGACACGTGGTCAGTACTTGGATATGTCTTATGAAGAACGCAATGATCTTGCGATAGATGATTACTGGCCGATGATCGGAGGAAAGACCTCTGCCCTACTCTCTGCCTGTACCCAGGTCGGAGCACTTCTTGGCTACGCGAATGAAGAAAAAATAGAGCTATACCGTCAATTTGGCTATAACTTAGGGTTGGCTTTTCAGGTTCAGGATGATATTCTCGGCATTTGGGGCGACGAAGCCGTGACCGGGAAATCTGCCGCTAGCGACTTAGTGGAAGGGAAAAATTCGCTACCTGTTTTGTATGCGCTTGAAAAGAATGGTGAATTTGCCAAACGCTGGAAGCAAGGTCCGATTAAGCAGGATGAAGTGAGTCAGGTAGCTGCTTTACTAGAAAAAGAAGGCGGTAAAGCCTATGCAGAGAAAATGTCTGAAGAGTTGACGCAGAAAGCACTTGAATATTTGCGTCAGGCAGATCCACAAGGTGAAGCCGGCGAAGCTATTCTTGGGCTGGCAAACATGCTCCTGAAACGCAAACAGTAATGAGCGAGGAATGAAGCGGTGCGTCGTCAGGCTTGACATAGGTTTTGAGCGTGACGTATAATCGCGCCGTTGTTTCTGCGGGTGTAGTTCAGTGGTAGAACATGTGCTTCCCAAGCACAATACGCGGGTTCGATTCCCGCCACCCGCTCAAAGAAAAAGAAGCCGAGGAGTCCTTTCCTCGGCTTTTCGTTATGCTATACTAGCTATACCTTTATTATTTGTAAGTTGTAAGGTAGCTGTCATGGGGTGTGCCTTCTATATTAAAGTAAAATTCTGCCTGGAGAAATACCAGTTATGCCAGAGAATGGACGCGGAACGATCTTGTATGTTGAAGATAATCCTGATAACCGCAATTTGATTCGCAGAGTATTAAATGCCGAAGGATATGCGGTTGTGGAAGCCGCTCAAGCGACACAGGCTTTTGCCAAGCTTGAAAGTGAACACATCGATTTGATCTTGATGGATATCAACATGCCCGATATGGATGGGTACACATTGACCGCAAAGATCAAGAAAATGGATAAGTATAAAAATATTCCGATCGTAGCAGTCACTGCTAATGTGATGCGTGGCGATAGGGAAAAATCTCTTGAAGCAGGATGCGACGGTTATATTCAAAAACCGATCGACATTGATACGCTTGCACAGCAAATCGAACGCTTCATGACAAGGAGAACCAATGTCTGACCAAGACCAAACCCCTGCTGTTTCTGATACTCAGCCCATTCGCAAACCAACGATTCCGAAGGATGCGGCAGTATTGGTAGTGGAAGATAATGTTTCAAATTTTGTTTTGATTGCCCGCATGCTGGGTTATTTGGGCATTCACTGTGAGTGGAAGACATCGGGGTATGAAGTTGTTGAATACGCCGACACCCTCCCCCGTTTGGACTTGATCCTTATGGATATTCGGCTTCCATATGAAGATGGGTATGGCGCATTGAAAAAGATCCGCGCCTCGGAACGCTTCAAATCTGTGCCCATTATTGCTGTAACCGCAGAAGCCAGCCAAGAGCAGATGAAGAAAGCAAAGGACTCTGGCTTCGATGGCTTTTTGGGAAAGCCACTTGACCCCGACCGTTTCCCTGACCAAATCCGCCGGATCTTGAACGGAGAACCTGTCTGGGAATTCAGTTAGTGTTGTTGTAAAATTTACTAAATGACAATCCCTGCAGCGCCGACTACGAATGGAACACAACAAGGTAGGGTCAAGGGCAGCCTGACCAGCACTCTCGTTAGAACGCTCTTGATCTTTACGTTTATTCCGCTTGCCTTAATGGCAAGCGTTGCTTATTTTCGTGCCCGTAGTTTGTTGAGAGAGCAAGCTGTTTCTCAACTTGAAAATCTGATTACCAATCAGGTGGGTGTTGTTGGGCAAAATGTCCTTTTAAAAGAAACCCTCCTTAAAGAAAAGCTGGAAGAAACAAAGACCGCAAGCTTGGTTAATTCAGTCTTATCTGGCAACCCGCAAAGTTCTCAACTCGGCAGCATTCGTCTTGATCTCATTTCAAGTATCTCAGAGGAAACTAAAAGCGGGGGCGTCAATAGTTTTGATGACTTCTTTATTGTTGATAAAGATGGAATAATCCGTCTAGCAACCGATACGAAATGGCAGGGTGTAGCACTCGACCCTGCATTTTTCAATTTTGAAGAAGGACAATCTAAGCTATTGCAAGGGCTAGCACCGCTCATCGAGAATGAGCCGGTTTTGATTACAAGTGTCAATGTGACAGAGGGTGTGTTTGTTGGTGTTACCAGCGGCAAAGCCTTACAAGATCTATTGCAACCGTTGAATGGGCTTGCCCCATACGCGACAGCTTACTTCATCTTGCCGGGAGACCAAATTCTATCGGTTAATCCGAATAATGGTGCGCTCTCACCTGTTACAGTCTCTAACTCTGCAACAGCCCAACTTCAAACCAATCTAAATGAGTTGAAAAATGATAGTGCTGAAGCGTCTCGCACCTTAGATATTGCATTCGCTGAAGGGGAAAATGTTCTCGCTCAAACCAAATGGGTTCCGTCCATTCAAAGCGGAGTTGCCCTCGCGGTTAAGTCAGAAGATATCTTTGCTAACATCAACAGCTTAATGCCTTTCACTATTTTATTGGTGTTAGGTTCAATTCTTGCGATGGGTGTTTTCTTGTACTACGGAACAAGTCGCGCAATTAAGCCTTTACAATCCCTCTCTGAAATGGCTCGCAGGTTTGCAGAAGGCGATCGAAGCTTGCGCGCTGATTCCACAAATGCAGATAATGAAATCGGGCAGCTTTCACGTTCATTCAATTACCTTGCAGATCAGATCGAAGACAATTACAACTCTCTTGAAAAGAAAGTGGAAGAGCGAACGCTTCAAATTCGAACAGCTGCTGAAGTGGCGCAAAGTGTCACTGCCATTCCCAACCTCGATGAAATGCTGCGCAAGACTACAGAGCTACTTGTTCAGCAATTCAATTTTTATCAAGTATCCGTCTTTTTGGTTGATCGCAGTGGAAAAAATATAGATTTCAAAACCGGATACGGACCCGGCACAAAAGGTCTTACAGAACGAAAGTATCGGTTGCCCGTCGGCTCAACCTCGATCGTGAGTTGGGTTGCTGCTAATAACACAGTGCGCACCGCCTCAGATACAACCAATGACGAACTGAAGCTCCAGAACGAGTTTTTGCCAGAGACACGCTCAGAAGCCTGTCTGCCCATTTCAATAGGCGATCGAGTATTAGGCGTATTAGATGTACAAAGTACACAACCAGCGGCTTTCGGTGCTGATGCGTTATTGATGCTGCAAACATTGGCGAGTCAGATCGCGGCTGCAATTCAAACAGCCGGGTTGGCAGAATCAAGTCAAGTTAACCTTCAAGAATTAGATCGTTTGTATCGTTCCAGTCGGTTGATCGAAGCCGCAAAGGATGAAGCAGAGATTTTACGTGTCGGCGGGCAGATTCTAAAACCAGCCCCCTACCCTATTGTCTTCCTTCAACTAAATAGTGACAGTATCAGGATTATCAACGTTTCAGACATGCTCCGAAACGACCTTTCTGCTGAGTTAACCCAAAATCTACAAGCCAACATTCAGGAACTAAATTCATTATTGATGCGTGGCTCTGTCATCGTATCTGGCACAAGCGTGGAATTATCCAAGCCGGTTAAAGACATTCTTCGCGCATTTGGGCTTCTCAATGCGATTGCCATCCCGGTGAAGGGACAAGAATCCTTAAAGGCAATTGTGCTGGTCGGGTCACAGGGAGAAATACCTGCCAATTCATCGGTTCAGCCATATGAAAACATGGCAGACTTAATGTCTGTAGCTCTTCAACGTGCCAGTGCTGTCGTACAGACAGAAAGGCATTTGCAAGAAGTTGAAACGTTAGCATCCATGAATGAATTGATCGCTTCTACGTCTGATATTCAGGAATTCTTCCGTGCCTTACATGGAAAGATCCAACAGATTATTGGCGATTACAGCTTGATTGTCGCAATTTATGATGAATCGACAAACTCTATCAGCATCCCATTTAGTTATGAATCTGGCAAGATCCAGTCGATTCCGACCTTCCCACTTGGCGAAGGGTTAACATCGATCTTAATTCGTACACGTCAGCCACTTTTACTGGTTAAGGATACAGAACGTAGAGCCGCAGAACTTGGTGCAAAGATTGTTGGGAAGCCAGCCAAGTCTTGGATGGGCGCACCATTGATAGTACAGAATACGGTCACTGGGGCGTTGATCATTCAAGATGTAGAACATGAAGGTTCGTTCAATGAAGATGATCTGAAGTTCTTCACCACTATTGCGAGCCAGGTTGCTGGAGTAATCAAAAATGTTCAGCTTCTTGAAGAAAGTAAACAAAAAGCGTTGCAAGTAGAAACTGCAGCTGAAATTGCGCGTGATATTAGTGGCTCGTTGAATCTCGATGAACTCTTGAGTAAGGCCGTCAATTTAATTCGCGATCGGTTTAATTTCTATCACGCCAGCATTTTCTTGTTAGATATTCCGGGCGAATTTGCCATTATCCGCGAAGCAACTGGTGAAGCTGGTGCACAAATGAAGCGCCAGGGATATAAAATCGGCGTCGGCTCAAAATCGATTGTGGGTTTCGTCACCGGAAAAGGCGAAACGCTGGTAGTTAGTGATACCGCAAAAGATGTAACCTATTACCCCAATCCACTTCTGCCAGAAACCCGCGCCGAAGCTGCATTCCCGTTGCGAGTTGGCGAGCGTATTTTGGGTGCATTAGATGTTCAAAGTATTCAGCCATATGGGTTTCATGAGGATAACCTGCGAAGTTTACAGATTCTTGCAGATCAACTGGCAATTGCGGTTGCAAACACAGAATTATTTGCAGAAACTCAAGAACATCTCTCACAACATCGCCTTTTACACCACATCACGTCTTCTGCCGCTTCAGGCACAACATTAGAAGAAGCGCTCGAAAGTGCTGTCAGTGGACTCCAAGTAACACTGGGCGGTGACCGTGTCATAATCTTGTTAGTCGATCGTGAAAAACGGATGCTTGAAGTAAAGGCTTCGATTGGGTATTCTGAAGACATTTCCAGTATGACGGTTGAGGTTGGCAAAGGTGTTACTGGTTGGGTAGCTGCTCACAGACGCCCGTTGCGAATTCGCGATGTACGAGAAGACTCTCGCTATATTGAAACCAGCCCTAATACTCGCTCTGAAATGGCAATTCCTTTGATCTATCGCAATGAGATTCTAGGTGTGATCAATGTGGAAAGCGAACAAGTTGATGCCTACTCTGAGAATGATGAAGAAATGCTTGGAACTCTTGGCGGTAGTTTGGCAGCAGTGATCGCCAATGCCCGGTTAGTGGAACAAATTCGAGCGCAGTCTGAGCGCGAACGTCTTATCAATGAAATCACTGCCCGTATCCGCAGGTCCACAGATATTCAATCTATTCTTCACACAACTGCCAGTGAAATATCGCGGGTCACAGGCGCACGTTACACAAAAATTCAGGTGGAGCCGAAAAACGCCGACACACCTAGTGACGAGAGGCAATAATGCAACCTCAACCTGCCGTAGGAACCTCTCAACAAAAAGCAACTGAAAGAGTTTATAGAACCTGGCGAGAAGGTTTTATTATTTCCCTTTTGGTTGGTGTGCTGATATTTGGTGCTGTGGCACTTTTGCCCGCGCTCAATGCTTCTGAAAGCATTGTCATCGACGGCATCTTTATATCGACCTATATCATCGTGGCTCTTGCTACGATTTTCAAGTTCCCTTACAACATTCGCGTGACCGCGTTCTTGTTGAGTGTATATGTATTAGGCATTGGGGAACTCATCAGTCTTGGAATTTTAGGAGATGGTCTTTTCTATTTCATTGCGCTAGTTGTTTTTTCTACAATGCTGGTGTCGCCTAGAGCTGGTAGTGTCTCAATCGTAATTAGTATTATTACTTTTATCGTAGTCGGTTGGCTCATGATTAGTGGACGTTTTGACCCACTCTTCCCTGTTGTTGCTCCTGCCAAGCTTGCAGACTGGTTCAGTGCCAGTGCGGCACTCATTATGTTTGGAGCAGTCATTATCATTGGCTTTGGACAACTGGAAAAAGAGTTTGCCGGCGCACAAGCACAAATCACATCTACGCTCGATGAATTACGTGAAGAAAGAAATAATCTCGATAATAGAGTACAGGAACGCACCAACCAACTCCGACGCATCAATGAAGTAGGGCGTGCAGTGGCTGCCATTCTTGATATTAATGAGATATTGCCACTCGCCGCAAAATATATTCAAAACGAATTTGATTTCTATTACACTGCTGTTTATCTTTTGGATGTAACCGGACAATGGGCTGATCTAAAAGAAGCTATTGGCGAAACAGGCAAGGTGATGAAGGAACGCAAGCATCGCGTCAATACCAACGGGAAAAGTTTGGTTGCCCAAGTGGTCCGTTCGAAAACGGGACAGATTATGCAAGACACCAATCAAATTCGGCAAGAAAACCCGATGTTCCCATATACACGATCATTGATTGTAGTGCCTTTAGTAGTTGGTGACACCATTCTTGGTGCGCTGGAGATGCATTCATCAAAAGATAATGAGTTTTTGCCGCAAGACCTTGATGCCTATCAAAATATGGCAAATGGAATTTCAATCGCGATTGAAAATGCCCGTCTCTTCCAAGAAGCCCAACAAAGCATTATGGAAATGAGAGCAACTCAAAGGCAGTATCTCGAAACTGCCTGGAGTTCACTCGCCTCTGAAAAATCTCTGGACTATGCTTTGGGTGACGCTGACGTAGCAAATACGAATTTGCTTGAAGTGCCACTTGCGCTTAGAAACCAAACCATTGGTCAGATCTTTACCTCCGGCTCCAGCGAGTGGACAAATGAGCAAAAAAGTTTGATCGAAGCCATCGCTGCCCAAGCAACCCTGGCACTGGAAAATGCACGCCTTGTGGAAAATAGTCAATTCACTGCGGCACAAGAACGCTTGACAAACGAAATTATCGCAAAGATTTGGGCAGCATCAAACCTGGATGGCATTTTACAGACAACCGTCCGTGAACTTGGGCGTAATCTTGAAGCTTCTGAAGTGGAGATTGAAGTTTCCATGGAGGACCTACAAGATGAATAACAGTAGCTCTGGTATCAGATTCGATTTAATAGAGTGGCGCGAACAATTCACTCGTATTGTTCTGCAGATAGCTTCTGTCTTAGGCATCTTTTTGATAGTGGTAGCTTTTCCAACCGCTTCATTAACAGACAAGATACTGTTCATTTCCGTGTATATTGTCTTGCTCATTGTTACTCTTCTCCCAACGCCTTATTTACTGCGTGTTTATTTGTTATTAATTGCAATTACGGCGATTGGTGTCAATGCAATTCTGGCTTGGGGGCCATGGGCAGATGGAACCATCTTTTTATTAGCAACAGTAGTCCTTGCATCCTTGCTTTTAGACAATAGAACTGACGCTCTACTTCTAACTGCAATTTCTTTATTCTTAATTTCAATTGCGTTTTCGACTCAATTGGGCATCTTTCAGTTATCAGCCCCTGATGTTCCAGATACCAATGTTGAAAGTTGGATTGTTTTTGTTACGGATTACATAGCTATCGGTATTGTTATTGTGGTAGCCGCAAATATGTTAAAGCGTGCCTTTTCGAGAGTTGCAGATCAAATGCAAAAGACTTTTGAAGCGCTGGAAACAGAACGTCGAAACCTTGAAAACAAAGTCCAGGAGCGTACCGTTGAGTTAGAGACTCGCATGACTCAGCTACGCGCCTCGACCCTAACCGCTAGGGCAATTGCTGAGACACAAGATATCGCAGAATTACTCAAAAATGCTGCAAATTTGATTGCCGAAAGGTTTGAGTATTATCACGTTGGAATTTTTATCTTAGATGATCTGAAACGGAATGCCTATCTTCAGGCTTCTTCTTCTGAAGTTGGGGCTTCTTTACTTGGGCAAATGTTCCGTCTCGACACAGACAGAAAAAATCCTCTAACAACTGCCATCGAAGGAAACAGACCTATTATCATTACTGACCTCGATCGGTCAAATTTTGTTCGTGACCCGAACTTCCCCATTACTCGTTCGCGCATGATCATGCCATTGTCTGTGCGTAGTAAAGAAATCGGAGCGATTGATATTCATTCCGATCAGGCAAATGCTTTTACACCAGAAGATGCGGAAATTTTGCAGACTCTAGCAGACTTAACAGCAATCTCATTCGATAACGTCCGCCTCCTTGAAGAGACCCGAAATCTGCTTACCCAGCTTGAAACCAATACTACATTCCAGACCCAAAGGACGTGGACCAAGTTTACAAGCCGCCAAAAGAGTGCCTACCAGTATACGCCTGCAGGTGTTCGTCCGATCTTTTCTCAAGAAAAAGGCAATGACAGCGATGGGTTGTATACCCCCATCATTTTGCACGGGCAGGAAATTGGCAGAATTAAGCTCAAGAAAAGAAAAGGGCATTTCGATGAGTGGACAGATCGCGAACGAGATCTGGTTGAGAAAATATCTTCTCAAGTGGCTCTTGCTCTTGAAAACAGCCGCCTCGTAGATGAGGCTCAAAAGAATGCTCTACGTAACCAAATGATTGCAAGTTTCTCAAGCTATGTTCGTGAAACATTAGATGTAGATGCTGTGATTCAAACTGCTGCTACCGAATTACGGAAAGTGTTCGACCTCAAAGAAGCAGAGATCTTTATCGGAACATCAACTACCAATCAAGCAGAAGAAAGCTAATTAACTTAGAAACTTGTTTCTTACTAAGGTCTTTATGAAAACAGGCTCAAACCTCTTCGCTCCAAATAAGAACTCCTTCCGTAGGGGAATAACCTCTTGGGCGAAATTAAGCTATTTCCAGAAATTCACCATCATTACGATGGTTTTTGCATTACCAGTCCTCGCGTTTATTCCACTTGCATATGAACAGTATCAGCGCATAGATCAATATGGGACAAAAGAAGGACAAGGCGTTTTGTATTTACGCAATCTTTGGGATCTGTCAGACAGTCTCCACAACTATATTATAGTCAATACCAATGTGGAAAATGGAAGCTCTGATAAAACAGATTTAACAAGGGCAAAAAATAACGTAACAGATGCACTTAATGCCCTTAAAGAGAATACAGAGATTGAGAAAAATCTTGGTCTTAGCGTTACATCGCAAAACCTGGAAGATGCATGGAAGAGTTCACAAGACAGCAACAATGCCTTGCAATTAAGCGTCACTATCTCCAATGTCATAAGAGAAGTTGGCGATAAATCCTTTTTGATTCTTGACCCTGACCTGGACACGTATTATCTAATGGACGCAATTCTATTGCGGCTACCAGAGAATCAAAATAATCTATATACAATCAAACAGCTCACTCAAAAAGTTGACTCGGGAGGCAAGTTAACTGCTGAAGAATATCTTCAACTACAAAATGGCATCAATATTATTCAAAATAATCTAGAAGATGTTACTAAAAATCTGGGCGTAGTGGCAGAAAACAATAAAAACAGTGTTTACTCCTTAGCATTAACAGAAAACTTGGATTCATATAAATCAGATTTCAATGCATATTCTAAAGAAGTTCTAGCTTATACATCTGTTAATGGAAGCGGGTCATCAACTCAAATAAGTACATTATTTACCGAGGTCATACAAGCAGAAGCGGTTTTCTACAATGTTGCTTCTACCGCTCTAGAGCAGGGTATCCAAAACCGCGTGAACACTTACAGCTTTTCGATCGAGTTTTATTCTATTGTTTCTATCTTAAGCATTTTAGCGGCATTCACTCTTGGAAACCAATTATTACGATCGATAATCGTACCTCTTCAGAAAACCATTGAAGCCTCAGAAAAGTTTGCGTCCGGAGAATTTCACACACGTATTGAATACACCACCGAAGATGAAACAGGCTTAATTATTCAAGCCTTCAACAAGCTGGCAGAAGAAATTGATGTTAAACAAAAAAGTCTCCTACTTCGCAGCAGCGCTCTTGAAAGCAAAACAAGCGAACTCGAAACTATTGCAAAAGTCTCGCGCGAGATTACATCTTTCCGCGATCTATCATCTCTGCTTACGGCATCAACCAACCTCATCCACGAGAATTTTGGATATTACCATGTAGGTATCTTTTTACTGGACGAGCGCAAAGAGTTTGCCGTATTGGCAGCCTCTAACAGTGAAGGTGGTAAAAGAATGCTCGAAAGAGGGCATCACCTCAAGGTAGGTGAAACTGGTATCGTCGGTTATGTATCTCAAGCACTTGAGGCCCGTATTGCTCTCGATGTAGGGAAAGATGCTGTTTTCTTCAACAATCCAGACTTACCTGAGACTCGTTCTGAATTAGCACTGCCCCTTGTGGTGAATACCCAAATTCTTGGCATATTGGATGTGCAGAGCACCCAGCCTGAAGCGTTTGATCAGGAAGACGTGAAGACCTTAAATATCCTTGCCGATCAACTTGCAATTGCAATTCAGAATGCCAACCTATTTAGCGAAGCAGAAAAAGCCATTGAAGCAACACGTGCCACGTACGGTCAATTGAGCCGTGAAGCATGGAACCGTATTTTACGCAGCCAAGCTCGGGTTGGGTTCCTCGCAACTCCCCCATCCACGATCCAGATCCAAAGCGAGACTTTGGAATCCAACATTGCTAAAGCAATCGAAACTGGAGACCTCATCCACGATACAGATGGGCTTACGATCAGTGTGCCCGTCAAGATCCGTGGACAGATTATTGGCGCAATTCGCCTCAAGAAATCAGATATTTCTGAAGCATGGACCCAAGACGAAACCAATCTCGCAATTGCTCTTTCAGATCAATTGAGTGGCGCATTGGAAAGTGCCCGTCTTTATCGCGAATCACAACAACGCGCTTACCGCGAGTCGCTGGTGTCAGATATTTCCGCCCGTATTAATGCCTCTGCCACTAGAGACTTAATTATCCGCGAAACGGTTCAGGAATTAGGGCAATCGCTTGTAAATGCTTCGGTCACATTCCAATTGTTGGATCAGTCTCTTAATGAGAATCCAGCCAATGGAAATGGAAGAGCCGCAAAAAGCTCCAGGAATGAGTAACGTCGCTTATGAATAACATGAGTTTACGTGATTATCTATTCAAAGATCGTCCAGGTGAAGAGTTTGGGCAACGGGCTGAGATCCTCGTCGCGCACACGCTGGCATTTTCAGCTACCCTTTTATCGGTATTGGCATTTAACTCGCCTGTTGCAGTGATTTCTTCATTAATTACAAATTCTATTGGGCTTATTACTCTTATATTAGCTATTCGAGGTAATTTCAAATATTTATTTATCTTCCCACTTGTTACCTCTTTTACGCTTTGTATTGTATCTATTACAGATGGAAAAGGGTCTCATGATCTGATTTGGGTTGGACCAATGGGGCTGTTCCTACTAGCCAATGTCTACACCCGAAAAAATTCAATAGGACCGACCCTTCTTGGCATACTAAGTATTGCCTTGTTTGTTGCAACTGGTATTGCAGAAATATCCGAAGTAATACCTAACCGATATGGCACTAATACGGAACATATTCTTCTGGGTGTCTTATACCTATCCTCTATCATGGGTGCAATCACAGGTATTTTCCACCGCCATCGTAATCTTCTTAAGATTGCTATCGAAAGCAAAAACGAAGAGGCTCAAATCAAGAAACAATATGAAGAAGTCATCTCCACTCTCGACCAACAAGTCAATGCTCGCACAGTAGAGTTGGATGCGATCAACCAGGAATTACTAAGTAAAACTGCGCGGTTACAAGCTGCATCAGACATTTCGCAAGAATTAACCAAAATCCATTATGAACGCAATGTAGATTTGCTCTCGTATACTACACGATTGATCAGCGAGAAACTTGGCTATTATCATGTTGGAATTTTTATTGTTGACAAGTCTCGTGGATTCGCTGTTCTTCAGGCTGCAAATAGTAAAGGTGGGCAGCAAATGCTCACAAAACATCATCAACTTAAAGTCGGTGGAACCGGCATTGTAGGGTATGTTGCACAAAGTGGGCGTCCACGTATCGCATTGGATACAGGAGCAGATGCGGTCTTCTTCAATAACCCATATCTGCCAGAAACCCGTTCTGAAATATCTCTACCAATCAAGGTTTTAAGCAATGTCATCGGCGTATTAGATGTTCAAAGCACACAATCTGCGGCATTTACCAACGAAGATACCAATATCCTCATGACTATTGCCAACCAGCTAGCGCTACTTCTCTATGAAGATGAAGGCACTACCTCCACGGTTCCTACTGTATCTAGAAAGCGCACCCAATTCACAGACCTTGACAAACAGTTCGGATATTCCTTCCGCACCGATGGAAGCGTGGTCTCAAACACTGCAATTGATCCCAGCCCAGCGATTAAACGAGCCATCGCCTCAGGCGAGACTGTTGCCATTAACAGCGCTTCAAAAGATGGACTTCCCATGTTGGCTATTCCTGTTAAATTCCGCGAACAGGTGATCGGCATCATTCAAGTTGAAGCTTCAGAAAAAAATAGGAACTGGAGCGAAGATGAAATTCTTTTAGTGCAAGCCATTTCAGATCGTGCTGCACTGGCACTAGAAAATGCCCGTCTGTTCGAGAATGCTACTCGCAGGGCAGAACAAGAAGAAACAATATCCCGCGTTACAACACAGATCGGTTCATCAACCGACTTTGACCGCATCATGCAAACGACCATTCAGGAACTTGGTGTTGCTCTTGGTGCATCTCGTTCCTTTATTCAAATTGGTTCTCTTTCGAATTCAGATGAGAAGGCTTCAGAATGAGTAATTTCTCCAATCCCTCCTCCCCACTGAAACAGACCGGGCAAAGCGAAACGCCCAATCGAAAATTTAGTTTAGGATTTAAGCTACCAGTTGCGTTTATTGGTCTTCTAGTCATTGCGCTGGCACTATATGCCTTCTTAAGTATTCGGCTTTCGCAACAAGCCTTAGTCAATACGCTACGCGGAGAACTTCAAGATCAAGTAGGCACCCAAGTAGAAGTTCTTCAATCTGATTTATTGGTCGCAAAAGCCATTGCTTCTCAATTGGCAGCATTTGCAGAAACAGAAGATTTTAATGAGAGCGATGTTCCGCTACTTTTGCAAAACACTTTGAAACGCAACGACCGGATATATGGTTCAACGATCGCATATGAGCCTAATGCGTTTCGAGAAAACCTGGAATATTATGCTCCTTACTATTATCGTTCGCCCGATAATGTCCTTGAATATGCCGATCTGGGAACCCCTGAATACGATTATTTTCGGAAAGACTGGTACACCCTACCCAAAGCAGCACTTACGCCAATAGTGACCAAACCTTATTTCGATTATGGCGGCGGAAATATCTGGATGGTGACCTGGAGTATCCCATTCTTCTCAAAGAACGGTGAGTTTAAAGGCGTTGCCACTGCTGATATTGCATTTCTTCAAACACAAGAAATCGTCAACAAAATAAAAGTCGGCGACAACGGTTATGCGTTCTTAATCGACTCTGGTGGAACTATTCTTGGAATTGGGGAAAATGGTGGCGAATACAGAGTCATGTCTGACTCAATGGTATTGGCTGCCTACACCGAAAAAACCTTCCGCTGGATTGAGCTAGTTTCTGATATGCGAGCAGGCAAAAGCGGTTTTATTGAAGCAACCGATCCGCGCGGCGAACCGATGTTGGTCGCCTTTGCTCCAATTGGCTTAGACACTGGCTGGTCCTTAGCCCTTGCATACCCAAAATCTGAGTTGACAAGTACCACGGCTCAATTACGCAATACGTTGATTGGATATACAGTTGCGGTATTAGCAATCTTTAGCATTTTGCTATTCATTTTCACTCGTTCCATTACAGAACCGCTTCGCAAGTTGACCTCCTTTGCAAGTCGTGTATCCGGGAAAACTATGAGCAATAGCGAGCTAAACTTCCCTGAACAAATCCACATTAAGACACAGGATGAGTTGGAAGATCTTGGAAATGCATTTAACCAAATGTCTGAAGAGTTACGTACATCCTTCGGCATGTTGGAAGAAAATGTTGAGTCGCGTACAAGAGATATGGCTCGCCTAGCAAATGAGCTTCGCACTATCGCAGAAGTCAACAGCGAAATTGCAGTAATCCGCGACCAAAACACGCTTCTCAATGTGTCTGCAAACTTAATTCGAGAACGTCTAGGGTTTTACCACGTTGGCATCTTTCTTATTGATGAAAGAAACGAATACGCTGCTTTGCGTGGCGCAAGCAGCAGTGCAGCAGACAAAATGCTCGCAAGCAATTACAAAATTAAAGTCGGTGAAGCAGGTTCCGTAGGAACAGTTACGATCACAGGGCAAGCGTACATTGCACAAGATGCAGACATAGAAGTATTGCAGACTAGCAATCAAAATTTACCAGAAACACGTTCTGAGATCTCACTCCCTTTACGCAGCTACAATGTAACCATTGGTGTATTGGATATTCAATCAAAAGTACAGAAGGCGTTTGACGGGCAAGATATTCAAAGTTTACAAGTTCTTGCCGACCAACTCGCTGCCGCCATTGAAAATGCGCAGTTGGTTCAACGTCTTGAACAAGCACTTTCTGAACTTTCAAAAAACAACCAATTAAAAACCCAAGAGATTTGGCAATCAGCAGCTAGACGGTTAAGTACTTCTGCATATGAATATGACGGTTTGCAAATTCGTCCAATTCCGCAAAACATCTCGCCTGAACTTGTTTCTGAATTAGAAAGCGGACATCCAATTGTCAATAATGATAAAAGAACAAACACTCTATTTGTTCCGCTAACAGTACTTGGGCAGGTTATTGGTGTAATTGGCTTAGAGCAGGAAGATCCATCGAAACAATGGTCCAATGAACAAATCGCCATTGCTCAAGCTGCTGCCAATCGTGCTGCACTTACCCTTGAAAATGCCCGCCTTTTTGAAGAAAGTAATCGTCGTGCTATTAAAGAAAGTACCATTTTTGCAGCTACCAACCGGGTTGGTTCTGCCGTAAGTATGGAAAATATCCTTCAAACTGCCGCGGAAGAGCTTGAAAAAGTATTGAACGATTCCGAAATTACTATTCAATTTATTGATAGCACCTCTGAGAAGAAGTAACACGAGGAAGATCATGTTAAACACCCTGCGCCATATATTTGCACCGCCCATTTTTGAGGATGAAGAAAAGACGCGCGTTGCCTCGTTGTTAAATAGTATTCTTTGGGCAGTCGTTGTGATAGGTGCTATCTACACAATCATAGCCCCAATTATCCTGGGTCAGTTCTTCTCCGCCATTCTTACAGGCACAATCGTTGTCATCAGTTTTATTGCCCGCATATTCATGACACGCGGCTATGTCCGAGCAGCCTCAGTTATTCTTCTAATCGTATTTGACTTAATGCTTTCCCTATCTATCATCATTTCCGGTGGTTTGGTAGGAGCAAGTTATTTCAGCCTTGTATTAACCACCGTCATCGCAGGCATCTTGCTACATGGGCGTGGTGCTTATATCGTTGCTGGCGTAAATACCCTAATCGGACTTGGCATTTTGCTCTTTCAAGACTCTTTACCAGAGCCCATGATCCCGCAAAACCCGGTAACCTTTTTTTCATCATTAATCGTGTATGTATTCTTTATTGCGGCATTGCTTCAAGCATATGCTCGTGGTTTTGACAAATTGCTCGAAAATCTTCGCAGCACTCAATTGGCGTTGACGTCAAAGAATGAGGAAATGCAGCGCTTTGCTTTAGGGCTTGAAAATACCATCGCATCCCGAACCGCTGAATTAGACAAGGCAAACAACCGTAATGAACGTCGCGCAAAACAATTTGAAGCTATTTCAAAAATTGCGCGGGTGATTAGTCAGACACAAAATTTGGAAACTCTTCTGCCGCAGATTACCGAATTAATCAGTCAACAGTTTGGTTATTACCATGTTGGCATATTTCTTTTAGATTCAAACTCGGAGTATGCTGTATTGATTGCATCAAACAGCTCAGGTGGACAAAGAATGCTTGCTCGTAATCACAAACTAAGAGTTGGACAAACCGGTATTGTAGGTTATGTTGCCGGAACGATGTTACCTCGTATCGCTTTGGATACCGGGTCTGATGCTATCTACTTCAATAACCCAGACTTACCAGATACTCGTTCTGAAATGGCACTCCCTTTATTGCGTAAAGGAAATGAAATCGTTGGTGTGTTGGATGTGCAAAGTACAGAAGCCAATGCTTTTTCTCAAGAAGATGTACGAACTCTTTCAACATTAGCAGATCAGGTTTCTGTAGCCATTGAAAACTCTCAGCTATTTGAAGAGCAACAAAGAATCCTTCAAGAAACTCAGGCTATTTATAGCCGTGACTTACGAGAAGGCTGGGTCCGTTTCACCCGCTCACAAAACATAGCTGGCATTCAAAGACGCAATATGAAAAACAGCTTCTTGCCTGAACCAACAGACTTGCCAGGGACTGTAGAAGCTATACGTTCAGGTGATGTTTACCGCCGTACTGAATCTGATGGGTCTTCTACACTGACAATTCCTATTAAGTTACGTGGGCAAACGGTTGGCGTATTAAATGTCAAAAATACAAGCAATCGCTCCTGGTCAGACGATGAAGTAGATATTATGGCTGCTATTTCAGAACGCGCAGCTTTGTCTATTGAAAATGCAAGGCTTTTGGAAGAAAGTCGCTTAATCGCTCAACGTGAGCATGTGATTGGAGAAATTTCAGCCAAGATTGGGTCAGGGACTCAGGTTGCAGATATTTTGCGAACCGCTGTCCGCGAATTAGGAAGCCATATTAGTGGTGCTCAGGTCACAGTTGAGATCGGAGGCGGCGAGTAGTCGCCTGATATACCATGCAATCTTCGAAACGCTCCTCCACCGAACAAAACTATACTCGCAATGCTTTGATCATCAATATCATTATGATGGTCTTAGCACTCATTCTATGCATCTTTTTTGGACATCTCGCATATCAAGAAAATCTTCCTCAATTTTATTTTCCAACGTTTTTCACGCTTGGCACATTTTTCTTTGAGCTTTACACCCTGATGCTCATACGCCGCGAGAGAAGAAATTTAGCAGTCATGCTTCTTCTCTTAGCGATGTTTGTAAATACTTTTGTTTTAATTTTTATCATAAACGGTTTGAGCCTGATTGCTCTGACATCTGTTACCGTACTTACATTTACCATTGTAAGGCAAGCCTTGCCAGCTCGTTATGCAACAGCTGGCATTATTGTGGCAATCATTTTTTCTGGTTTGTTGCTGGTCATCGATAATCTCTTAGGTCCAAACCGCATAAGTGTGCCAGGATTAGATGCCTACATGCCGTATATTGTGGGTATTGTCTTGATTCCATTAATGTATGGATTTACAAGGAACTTCAGCAATTTCAGTCTTCAAACAAAGATTACACTTGGTATTCTTCTTACTGGTGGGGTCACTGTTAGTGTTATTGTTATATTTGGTCTAAACCGTTTCAATTTTATTAGCAGCTTCCTTGCCGATAAATATGAAGACAATGCCATCAACAAGACAGAAAAAGAAATTTTAAGTACAACAGCTTTAGAAGCAAACAAAATCGACACTCTGTTTTTTGAAATCCAAAAGGATCTTAACGCTCTCGCTGAATATCGAGTAAATCTTGAGCAACAAAAAGGGCTTTTTCAACAAGGAAGCTATTGGGATGCGGCAGAGAAATTAATTCAATTACCAGATGGTCAATATGGAAATTCAAGTTTAGATTTTGCTTCAGTCTATATTCCTAATACATATACGATTTCAAATAGCATTATCGAAGACTTAAATACTTCAATTTATCTTGACATGACTGCCTTGGGATTTCTCAAGTCACATTCAGAGGTTGTTGCTGTATATTATGTCAGCGCACTTGGCTATACTGTTTACTATCCAAATATCAGTTTGGCACAAAATGTGCCGCCAGATTTCGACCCTATTCAACAAAGTTTTTATACCATTGCAACACCGTCAAACGACCCAGAGAAACTACCGCGCTTAACCCTTCCATATAAAGATCCTGCTGGCACAGGCTTGATTGTTACATTATCTGTTCCAGTATATAGCGGAAATATCCTTAAAGGGGTCATCAGTGCTGATATTCAACTTGCAAAGATGACAGAAATTGTTTCAAACATCAATATTAGTTCTACAGGCATTCCATTTCTCGTAAATGATGATGGACTCATTCTTGCAATGAATGATGCCGGGTATAACTATTTTGGGCTAGAACCTGAGAATGTTCCAGTCAACGAAAACCCAAAACAGACTATCTTTGATACCCCATTGCCTGAACTTCAGAAAATCGTTCAAGAAATACCGATGTCGGAAGCAGGTCTTTCTAAATTCAAGATCAACAATGTCGATACATATGTATCCATTTCAAACCTTGAAACAACTGGGTATAAGCTGGTATTTATTGCTCCTGTAAGTGAACTAAGCAGTGATGTAATCGCTCTACGCGAGACCATTAATGCACAGATCAACCAGATTATTCAAAACATTATCATCATCCTAATCATCTTATTTGTCGGGGCACTCATAGCCAGTTTTTTGGTTGGGCAAGTTATTACAAGCCCGTTGAAACGCTTAACAGAAACGGTGGAACAGATCGCAGCCGGAAATCTTTCATCACGTGCCACAATAGAAACGGGTGATGAGAGTGGAACCCTTGCACGAGCCTTCAATTTAATGGCAGATCAGTTAACTGAAACTTTACAAGGGCTAGAAGATCGTATTTCTGTTCGTACAAAAGAGCTCGAAGTTTTGAGTCAGTCTAACGTATACCGCGCAACACGTTTCGAAGCAATTGCTCGAATTTCTCGCATTATCAGTTCTACTCGCGATCTTGAACAGCTCTTAACACAAATCACTGAAACAATCTCAGAACAACTTGGGTATTACCATGTTGGTATCTTCCTAATTGATGTTCACAAAGAGAGCGCAGTTTTGGTATCTGCTAACAGTGAAGGCGGTAAAGTAATGTTAGCTCGCGGGCACCGTTTGGGGGTTGGTGGAAAAGGAATCGTAGGGTATGTAACTAAATTTGGCTTGCCGCGCATTGCTATCGATGTTGGGCAAGACGCAACGTATTTCAACAACCCCGATCTTCCCGAGACCCATTCTGAGGTTGCCCTCCCCCTCCGAAGTGGCGCCGAAATCATTGGGGCATTGGATGTACAAAGTAAATTGACAAATGCATTTACTGATGAAGACGTCAATATTCTCTTGACACTGGCAGATCAGGTGAGTATTGCTATTCAAAATGCGAGATCATTCCAACAAAGTCGCGAGGCGCTCGAAAGAGCAGAACGCGCCGCTGCACAGTTAAGTGAACAACAATGGAGTCAAATCCGCAAAGGGCAAAAGGTTGCGGGATTCCACTTTGATGGTATTCAAACTCAGGAACTTAAGTCTCAACAGCAAATTAATCAAAACAACCTTGCCATTCCCATCATACTGCGCGGGGTTCAAATTGGCTCTATTAAATTAAGCGCACCTGATGCAGATAGAAAATGGGACAATAATGAAATCGCCATGGCTCAAGCAACTGCCGAAAGAACTGCTCTTGCCATTGAAACTGCACGCCTTTTGGAAGAAGCGCAAAAGCGAGCCTCAAAAGAACGTGCAATTGGGCACATCTCAGCTACTATCGGTAGTTTAGTCAATATCGATAACATTGTACAAACTGTCATCCAAGAATTAGGTGATACATTACCCGGCACTGATGTTGCCATTCAATTCACTAACAGACAATCCGAGCAGCAATAAGCAATAGCCGCCCAGGAGCCAGATATGCTAGAAAAATTATTGAACCTTATTCGAAGTGAAGAAGATCAAGACCCGTCATTTATTCGTTTGACGCGGAATATTTTGATCTTTGTAATGATTGTAACGTTTTCAGTCTTGCCACTAGTAACAGGTATTGGTGGTTCACCCCAAAACCGCCTGGCATTTACCGCCCTGTCAATATTATTGGTATTAGAAGCTGTCTCGTTCTACTTTATTATCAAAGGGAATGTATTACCCGCCAAAATAGTAGTTCCACTTGGGTTGGTCATTGCCATCACCACCATTGCAAACAACACAAACGGCGTACGTGACACATCTTTCTTCGCGCTCCCCATGATCTTGATCGTCTCTGCCACTTTACTGGGTAAGCGCTCTTTGACTCTTATCGTCCCAATAGCAGTCGTTGCAACTGCCATCATTGCTATTACAGATATCAATCGAGGCCGTCGGGCAGGTTTAGTAGGTTTTGACGATGCAATCATTATTCCTTTACTTATGGCAGCCAGCGGCGTAATCACTCATTTGCTAATTACTCGTCTTAATGAAAGTACATTACGTGCTCAAAAAAGTGAGCAGTTGCAAAAGGTAGAAAATGAAGAACTGCTTGTCCTGCGTGAAACCCTTGAAGAAAGGGTGCGAGAAAGAACGACCGAGCTTGAAATAGCAAACAGGGTCAATGAAAAAAGAGCTTTGCAGTTTAGTGCCATTGCAAAAGTTATGAACGCAATTTCATCTATTCAAACCCTTGATGAATTATTACCTCTTGTTGCAAAAGTGATCAGCGAAGAGTTCAATTTTTACCATGTTGGTATCTTTCTGCTTGATAGTAGAAAGGAGTTAGCCGTTCTACGTGCTTCAAACAGCGAAGGCGGACAAAGGATGCTTGCCCGTAATCACTCTCTTTCTGTTGGGCAAACAGGTATCGTAGGGTACGTAACCGCAACAGGACAACCCCGCATCGCTCTTGACGTGGGAGCGGATTCTGCTTACTTTGACAATCCCGATCTCCCCAACACCCGCTCTGAGATCGCTTTGCCCCTGCGATACGCCAAGCAAATCATCGGTGCACTAGACGTACAAAGTTTAGAAGCCAATGCTTTCCAAGCAGATGATATTGCCATATTAACAACCCTCGCCGATCAAGTAACAGTTGCGATCAATAATGCTTTGACCATTGCAGAAGCCAAAAAGACATTGGCAGAAGCCCAAGCGGCGATTGGTCAAGTTGCAGAAGAAGCTTGGCAGGTTTTACGTCCCACTCGCCTTGGATTGGGGTTTGCTTATTCTGAATCCGGTGTAAAGCCGCTTCAAAACCCATTTGATAATGTTCAAGCACATGAAGCCTTTCACAAGGGTCAAACCATGTTCACCACCAGCCCAGACCACAAAACAGTCCTAGCTGTTCCCATCCGCTTACGTGGAAGCGTAATTGGCGTTATGCAATTGAGCAATCGTAGCAATTATGAAAAGTTGACCCAGGATGATGCTGAAATTGCAGAGGCAGTAGCAGAACGCCTTTCTCTTGCGATTGAAACAGCAACTTTGCTTCAATCCACTCAACATCGTGCCGATATTGAACGAATTACAGCCAACATCACCAGCAAAGTTAGTTCTTCATCTAGATTTGAAACCATCCTTCAAACTGCAGCTCAAGAATTAAGCCGTGCTTTGGGCGGCTCAGATGTGCTCGTTCAGATCGAACCAGCCGCGTTGAAAATGTATACCTAATACCGTCATACACAAAGAGAATTTTTTATGGATCAAACAGCTCAAACACCTCCAGAAGAAACAAATTATCCCGAGCATCTACAACAGACAAGCCTCGGGGTAAAGCTAACGTTAATTGCCGTTGGCTTGCTTCTGGTTGCATTTATTGTGTACACCATTATTAGTATTCGCATCAGCCAGGGCGATTTGTTAGCAAGCGTAGAAGAAAACTTAAAAATTAAAAACAGTGAGACCGTCTCGCTAATTCAAAGTCGGCTAACAGAAGCAAAAGGAATTGCAACAAACTTATCCGTTGCAGTAGAGTCTGGCGCTTTTACAGAAGGTGATTTACGGGTAATTATCCAAAACACAGTCGAACGTAATGCTTCTATTCATGGGGCAACGGTTGGGTATGAACCCAATCAATTTAAGTCTAACATCTATTATTGGTCACCTTATTACTACAGAATGCCAGATAATACAGTTCAATACGTTCAATTAGGCGACTATGATTATTTCAACCAAGAGTGGTATTCAGTTACTAAAAGAAATTCGGCACCTACCTTACTTCCTCCCTATAAAAACAAGAGTCATGGAGAAACTTGGATTTCTACATGGAGCATCCCTATTTACAACAACCAAGGCGATTTCAAAGGTGTTGCAGCTGTTGAAGTTGACTTAAGCAAAATTCAACAAACCTTTACAAGCCTAAAGTTCGGTCAGACAGGTTACGCCTTCATGATTGACTCTAGCGGAACCATACTCGGCATTGGTGATGAAGGCGGGAATTTTGAGCCAATGATCGATTCTATGTACGCAATCGCAAATACAAATCCTGCCTCAAACTGGATCACGCTCATCGACAAAATGACCAATGGTGAAACAGGGTATATAGAAGTTAATGACCGCAACGGTGACCCAATGTTTGTATCATATGCCCCAGTTGGTATAGATACAGATTGGTCTTTAGCATTAGTGTACCCCCGCGAAGAGGTAATTCAACAAACTCGCCGATTACAAGCCTCTCTAACTGCTTATAGCTTTGGCTTGGCGATTATCTTCGGGTTAGTTATCTTCTTCTTTACTAGAACGATTACAAACCCGCTGGAACAACTTACAAAGGTCGCTGAAGAAATATCAAACGGGAATTTAAATATTTCTGCCCCTGTTGAAAGTGATGATGAAGTAGGGACATTAGCCGAAACCATTAACCGTATGACGGCTCAGTTGCAGGATACCTACAACAACCTTGAAAGACGCATCACAGAACGTACAGTAGACTTAGAAATTGCACGTCGCCAAAGCGAAGTTCGCGCAACACAACTTCTTTCCATCGGTGAAATTTCAAAAATAATTAACTCTGAGCAGGAATTAGATGTCTTATTACCGCTTATTGCTCGTCTTGTGAGTGAGCGTTTCAATTTCTACCATGTTGGCATCTTCTTGGTCGACGATGCGCGTCAATATGCTGTGCTTCAGGCTGCCAACAGTTCCGGCGGGCAAAACATGTTGAAGCGTGGACACAAGCTCAAAGTCGGTGAGAGCGGTATCGTGGGGTATGTCGCTAAAACTGGTGTTCCACGCATCGCTCTGGATGTAGGTCAGGACGCTGTATTCTTTAACAATCCAGATCTACCTAGCACACGTTCTGAAGTAGCGCTTCCTCTCAAGGTGCGTGAAAACATTATTGGCGTTCTAGATGTGCAAAGTGAAAGACCTGGCGCATTCAGCGAAGATGACATGAATGTTTTCAACATTCTGGCAGACCAAGTGGCAATTACACTTGAAAATACGCGTCTCTTCGAACAAACTCAGCAGGCGCTCGACGAAGTTCGATCTGCATATCAACGTAATCTTCAAGAAGGTTGGAAAGTTTTTGGTCAGGAAGAAGGCATTATTGGATATCAACAATCCATAACCGGAGGTAAAAAATTAGCTCAGCCGATTCACTTGGATGAAATCCAACAAGCCATGCATCGCGGACAGGTCCAAGAGTTTCATCCTGATGGAAAAACAGGCGAACCTACCTTGGTTGTGCCCATCAAGCTTCGTGACCAAATTATTGGCGTGATGCATATCAAAGCGCCATCAAAAGATCGTTTATGGACGCAAGATGAAACCAATCTTGTTGAAGCTGTTTCCGAACGTCTCTCGCTTGCGCTTGAAAATGCACGCCTGATTCAAGAATCACAACGTCAAGTCATCAAAGAGCAAACAATCACTGAAATTACAAGCCGGATTGGCTCATCCATCAATTTAGATAATGTACTTCTCACCGCGGTAGAAGAATTAGGACGTAACATTCCTGGTTCAGAAGTGACCATCAAGTTGAAAAACGAAAATAAGAACGACGGCAGTGAATAAGGGAAAAAAACAAGCCATGAAGCAAAGATTTTCAATTCAGGACTTGCTTGCTAGAACTCCGCTTGGCAACCTCAATTTACGAGGAAAGCTAACTGCGGGGAATATGATCATTACTCTCCTTGTCATTGCGGTTATGGGAACATATGTATATTTTCGTATTCAGACAGCCAGTCAACAATTAATCACCAGTGTGGATGAAAATGCAAGAAACCGTGCAGAGGAAGATTTAGTCAATACCAATCGTGAACAAGCTGTTTTTCTTGATAGCTTCTTCGTTAACATGACAAATAACACATCCATTGCTACGGCTGCAATTAGAAACATATTGGATGATTCGCAATTAGCGAATAGCACCTACTGGGACGCAAACACCCAGTTAATACGTTTGGAAAATGGCAGTTTTGACAATCAAAATGCAGAAATAACTTCTATATTCATTCCTGTCAACGCTAACTTAAACAATGCACTTGCAATCAAATTAAATCTATTAAAACATTCAGAATTGATTTTCCCGCCCATGTTGAAGGGTAATCCTGATATTGTTGCCATCTATTTTGGCGGCGAAAGTAAAGAAACTATCTATTACCCTAATATTGATCTTGCTAATATCGTCCCTGCAGACTTTGATGTGACAGGGCGCGGCTGGTATCTCGCAGCCAAGCCAAGTAACAATCCTAAAGGCGGAGTTGTTTGGTCAGCACCATATGAAGACGCCGCACTAAATGGTCTGGTGATCACTACCAGCGCACCAGTAGTTGATAAAATCGGTAGATTTCAGGGCGTAACAGCCATTGATGTAAAAATCACCCGCATCATTGATCTCGTTGCCAATGTAAAGATCGGCGAAACAGGGTACGCCTTCCTGATTGATGATAGCGATCGCATCATTTCTCTACCCGAAACTGGCTACAACGACTTTAACATTACAGATGAAAATGCAAAACTCAGCACTATTATGGACCCCACGGCTCTTACTTCTGTGACACCAGAGTTCACTAAAGTAATGGAAAGCATCAAGTCTGAAGAACAAGGTATTTTCTCTATTGTACTTAACGGAACTGAAAAACATATCACTTTCCATAATATCCCAGAAGTCAATTACAAGCTGGTTTATGTCATCCCCTCTGAAGAGCTGTTCTCAAGTCGTCAGCTCATTTCTGAACAGATATCTAATGAAACTCGGTCAACCATCAATTTTAGTATTTTGTTAATTGCCATTGTTTTCTTGGTTGCCGTCGGAACATCTTTTGCCATCAATAACGGTTTTACAGCGCCGTTACAACCTCTAAACGAGGCTGCCAGCGAGATTATCAAAGGGAACTTCGATGCGCGCGTAGAAGTCAAATCACGTGATGAGTTGGAAACCCTAGCCACAACCCTCAATACAATGACCGATACCGTAAAGGATCTGGTCGCTTCTCTTGAAAAAAGAGTTTATGAAAGAACCATAGAACTTCAGCAAGCCAGTCAAGAAGGTGAAAAACGCGGAAAACAATATGAAGCCATCGCTAAGGTTGCACAAGCGATCAGTACTCAAAAGAACCTTCAGGAATTATTGCCGCAAGTCACCAACGTGATCAGCGAGCAATTTGGCTTCTATCATGTAGGTATTTTTTTGAATGACGCGCTCAATAAATATGCGGTTTTAGTAGCTGCCAACAGCGCGGGTGGAAAGCGCATGTTAAACCGTGGACATCAATTGAAGGTTGGTGCCCAAGGTATTGTAGGGTATGCCACAGGAATGAAGAGACCTCGTATTGCTCTTAACGTAGGTGACGACTCGGTCTATTTCAACAACCCAGACCTTCCAGACACACGCTCGGAAGTAGCTTTGCCTCTCATGGAAAGCGGTAATATTCTCGGCGCGCTGGATGTTCAAAGTACAGAACCCAATGCCTTCTCTGAAAAAGATCTTGAGGTGCTTAGTATTCTTGCAGAGCTAGTAAGTATCGCTATTGAAAACGCAAAACTCTATGAGAAAATGGACCGATCCCTCGCTGAAGCAGAAGCGGCATCGCGCCAGTTCTTCCGCGAAAATTGGAATCGCCTTGCGGAAGAGTATCGAATTGCAGGTTATAGATATACTGCTGGTGGAGCCACTTCCCTTTCCACCGCTCAAAATGAAAGCCCTAATTCTGTCCCATCTGACCGGAGACAAGTTCAAGTCCCCATTATCATGCGCGGACAGGAAATTGGAGAGCTTTCTGTGGTCATTCCGAAAGACGAAAACATCAAAGCTGACCAAATGGACCTCATCAAAGCAGTTGCAGACCGTGTCGCTGTGATCGCAGAAAATGCCCGTTTGTTCGATGAAACTACACGTCGTGCGGAACGAGAACGCCTCGTAACCGATATTTCAACAAAGATTCGCAGCACGAATGATCCACAGGTTATGATCGAAACTGCCATCAATGAATTACGTGAGGCGCTGAAGGTCTCACGAATTGAGATTGTTCCGCAAAAGAAAAATATTACAGACCGTTAGCGGTGTTTTAGGAAATGAGGAATACAACATGACGAAGACCATAGCCGTATCGAATGAAAAAGGAGGAGTTGCCAAAACTACCACCGTGCTTTCCCTTGGTGCAGCATTGGCAGAACTTGGTAACCGCGTCCTTCTCATCGATCTGGATGCGCAAGCAAACCTCACTCTGGCTCTTGGCTTAGAGCCCGGAGAGACCGATCTCACCTCAAGCAATGTCATGCTTGATAATGAACCTATTCTCAAGGTCTGCCGAAAAACAGAAATCCCAGACCTCGATCTTATCCCGTCTAGTTCACGCATTGAAACCTCAGAACAGTTTTTGCCAATGCGCACAAATTACACTACCATCCTTCAACGCGCTATTCAGTCGGCACCTTTGCCATATGATTACATTGTGCTGGATTGCCCGCCTGCATTGGGCGCCATCACACGAAACGCACTCGCTGCTGCCAATTTACTGCTCATCCCTACTCAAGCAGAGTATTTCTCTGCGTATGCTTTACGCAATATGATGGGGCTTATCCGCCGTACGCGCGAAATGGATAACCCAAATCTCTCCTATCGTATTCTTGTTACCATGTTAGACCGTCGTAACCGCACGCATCGCAATATTCATGATCAACTCCGTGCCACCTTTGGTTCTGGTGTCTTCAATACCGTCATTGAGTTAGATACTAAACTTAGAGAAAGTCCGATAGCTGGTCAGCCCATCACCCATTACAAGTCTGCTGCCCGTGGTTCTACCCAATATCGTGTCCTCGCCCAGGAATTAATGGAATATGCCAAAGAAACCGAAAATCACCAAGCGTCTTGATGATCTCTTCAAGGATGTAAAACCGGAAGAGAATGCCAAGGGACGAGCAAGCAAGCCCAAGGTCCAGAAAGAAGCGCCACCGCCTCCTCCTGCGGACCCGAAACCTGCATCATCTCCCCAAGCCGCATCTACACCGGTAAAGACAACCCGTCGCCAAACGGGTACACTTGCTTTACCTCCAAAGTTTATTGGGCGTGATGTTAATGCCGAAGCAAAATCTTCGTATGCGACAACGATTCAATTGGGTGAAGAAGAATGGGCAACTCTTCGCCTTGTAGATAGTCAGACTGAGCGTTCATTTTCAACTGATGAGCAGTTACTGATTCGTCAGGTTACAGATCAGTTATCGCTGGCGTTGGAAAATGCTCGTCTCTTTCAAGAAACGCAGCGCCGCGCACAGGAACTTGAAATCGTTAACAAGGTTGTGTCTGCGGCATCTGGCTCGCTCGACCTGCAAAGCACGTTACAAAGCGTTGCTGATAATCTTGTGAGCCTGTTAGACGCTCAAAACGTTGGTATTGCATTAATCAACGATGAAAAGACACATCTTGTCCTTGCGGCAGAAGCATTCTCAACCCTGGAGATTTCAACGGGAATTGGGCTGCTAATTCCAATTGAGGGCAATCTCAGCACAGAGGAAGTCTTACGCACTCGTAAACCATTATTTATCAAAGACGTAGATAACAATCCGCTTTTAGTAGACTCTGTTCGAGAAGCGCTTCAACAACGCAGCACCAAAAATCTATTGATCTTACCTCTGAATTCTGAGCAAGAAGTGATTGGTACGATTGGTGTTGCATTTTTCGATGCCAACCGCGTAATCGCTCAAGATGAACTTCGTATTCTCGAGACCATTGTTGCTCAGATTGCGGCTGCTGTGCAAAAGAACAGATTGTTTACTCAGGTGGAGCAATCTGAAACAAACTTCCGTGCGTTATTCTCAGCGATGGAAGATGTGGTGTTGGTTATCAATCGTGAAGGGCGTTATATGCAAATTGCCCCTACCAACCCATCTCTCTTGGTCCGCACACCATCAGATATGCTTGGGAAGACCTTCCACGAGCTTTTACCCATAGATATTGCAGACTCATTCCTTTCAAAGGTTCAAGAGGCATTAACCAGTGATACGAAGGTTCAGTTCGAATATGAACTTGCCATAGCCGGACAGCTCTTTTGGTTTCTCGCTACTCTGACAAAGCTGGACGAGAATAGTGTCTTCTGGGTGGCAAGAGATATTACAGAGCGTAAAAAATCTGAAGAAGCCATTCAACGTAGAAATCAGTACTTGGCGGTTTCGGCTGAAATCGGTAAATTGGTCACGTCTATTCTCGATTTGAGCACCATTTTTGCCCGTACTGTAAACCTGATTACAGATCGCTTCAACGTGTACCATGCTGCAATTTTCATTGTGGAAGAAACTGGCTTCAATGCAGTTCTGAAAGAAGGGACTGGAGAAGCTGGCGCCGAAATGAAGAAAATGGAACATTCTTTACAATTGAATGATAAATCCATAGTTGGCTCCGTTGCATCCAGTGGTAAATTGGTCGTTGCAAATAATGTTATTGAAAACCCGCTCTACATGGCACATCCGTTACTGGCAGAGACACGCTCAGAACTTGCAATTCCGCTAAAGATCGGTACACGTGTGATCGGTGTAATTGATATGCAATCGCGGGAATTGAACTCATTCAATGAAGATGAAGTTTCAGTTCTTCAAACCCTCGCAGACCAAGTTGCTGTTGCCATCGATAATGCCCGCTCCTTTGAACTCTCACAACAAGCCGTTATGGAAATGCGCGAGGCAGATCGGTTAAAAAGCCAGTTCCTCGCCAACATGAGTCATGAATTACGTACGCCATTGAACTCTATCATTGGTTTCTCGCGCGTTATCTTGAAAGGCATCGATGGACCTGTCACTGAGTTAATGCAGCAAGATTTGACCGCAATTTACAATTCTGGTCAACATTTGCTTGGTCTCATTAACGATATTCTCGACTCCGCCAAGATCGAAGCCGGCAAAATGGAATTGGCGTTTGACGAAGTTAACATTCAGGACTTGACCCACAGTGTGTTGTCTACCATGAGCGGTTTGATCAAAGACAAACCAATCGAAATGAGACAATTTATCGAACAAGATACACCAACGGTTCGAGCCGATGCAATTCGTATCCGTCAGGTTATGATTAACCTGCTCTCGAATGCAGCCAAATTTACAGAAGAGGGCTCCATTACGGTCAACGTTGCTCCATATCGCGAAGAAGGAAAAAAACTGGTAAAAATCAGTGTAACCGATACAGGCTCTGGTATTTCGATACAAGATCAAGAGAAGCTATTCCAAGCCTTCTCGCAAGTAGATGCTTCGCCAACGCGCAAGAGTGGTGGTACCGGTTTGGGTCTTTCCATTTGTAAACAGTTGATCAATATGCATGGCGGGCAGATCTGGGTAGAAAGTAAAGAAGGCGAAGGAAGTACTTTCCATTTCACGTTGCCACTCTTCAACAAAGAAAGTGAAATGGAGGATGATGGAAACAAGGTCATACTAACCATTGACGATGATCCACAAGTAATCGGTTTGTATGAGCGTTATCTCCAACCTCAGGGCTATCATGTCCACCCGTTAACAGATCCCTCACGAGCGGTAGAAGTTGCCAAACAAGTGAAGCCTTTTGCAATTACCCTTGATATTATGATGCCGGGCACCGATGGCTGGACAGTTTTGGATACGCTCAAATCAGACTCTGTAACCCGGAATATTCCGGTTATCATATGTAGTATCGTTGAAGATATTGAAAAAGGGTTCAACCTTGGTGCTTCAGATTACCTGGTCAAACCCATTCTTGAAGAAGACTTGGTCAATTCGTTGGATCGCTTGAACGCAGATGGCTCCATCCGTGAAGTGTTAGTGATTGATGACAACCCCAATGATCTGCGCTTAATTGGTAAGATGCTGAACGACGACGGACGGTATAAGCCTATCCTTGCAGAAGGTGGGCGTAACGGTTGGACTATAATTTCGTCTGGCACACCGCCTCATGCCATTATTTTGGATTTGTTCATGCCCGAGATGGACGGGATTCAAATCCTTGAACAGTTACAGGCAGATAAACGTTTACGCGACATTCCAACCATTGTGATCAGCGGCATGGATGTGACGCCAGAACAGAAGAACAAGCTTAAGGAATTTGGTCAACGCTTATTAACCAAAGGTTCTTTTAACGAAAGCGAATTACTAACTTCGATTCAACGCTCGCTTGACCGCTTGTCAAAGAAATAGTCGAAGTTTACAGGAGAATTAAGTGTCATTTATTATTAAATGCCTGGACTGTGGGCATAACGCGCCATACTTTCCAACTTCCACAACTTGCCCCAAGTGTGGGAGTCAATGGCGCGAAGCGGAATATGACTACGAAATGCTCGGCAAGACATTGCCGGATAAGTTAAAAACACGTCAGCAAGACCTTTGGCGTTACAGAGAACTTCTTCCCGTTCGAAACCCGAATATCAGTCTATCTTTAGGAGAAGGCTACACTCCTTTGATTCGTGCCGTCAACTTGGGAATGATGTTGGGATGTCCAAATATATTCATTAAAGATGAACGACAAGGACCCACTTCTTCTTTCAAAGACCGTCAAGCATCAGTAACTATTGCAGCGCTCAAAGAAGCAGGCATCACGGAAATGGTAGCCGCGTCTACAGGTAATGTTGCCATTTCATATTCTGCGTACGCTTCTCGAGCTGGGATGAAACTTTGGGCGTTTGTCACCAGCCTTGTACCAGCGGTCAAGATGCGTGAAATTGCTTTATATGGCAGCCAAGTCATCAAGATCACTGGTTCATACGACCAATGCAAGCAGGTCGCAGCTGAGTTCGCCCGCCAACGCAAACTTTATTTGGACATGGGTGCTCGCACCATCACATCCATTGAGGCGATGAAGACCATCGCTTTTGAGATCGCAGAACAACTTACCAACGTTCTCGGTCCAGATGAAAACTCTCAGTTGCGCACCCCGGATTGGTATGTGCAAGCCATTAGCGGCGGGATGGGACCGATTGGCGTCCACAAAGGCTTTCGTGAAATGCAACAAATGGGCTGGGTGAATAAAATCCCTGCTTTTGCTCCCATTCAAGCAGAGGGCTGTGCGCCAATGGTAGATAGTTGGAAAAAAGGTCTTGCGAAAGCTGAGCCTGTCACAAATCCAAAAACGCGTATTGAAACGCTGGCAACCGGCGACCCAGGGCGTGCATATGAATTCTTAAAGGGTCACGTAGATTCAAGCAATGGTGTTTTTGAAAGTGTGACTGATGAAGAAGCTTTCCGCGCTATGCATGTGCTTGCGAAGATGGAAGGCATCTCTGCTGAGCCTGCGGCAGGCGCCGCTTTCGCCGGGTTATTTAAGTTGATTCGCGCGGGGGTGATCAAACCAAGTGACACAGTAGTGGTCAACTGCACCGGGCACACCATGCCGGCTGAACAAGGTATTCTCGGTGAGAATTGGGCGCGTGATGTAAAGTTCCCCTCTTTGGCGCAAGCGCCACAAGAAGAAGGCTTGCTATCTGCGTTGACGCAAGTAGCACCTGAGCGCTTCCCCAAGATTGCAATTGTAGAAGACACACTTGAAGCACGTCGCTTGATTCGCCGCATTTTGCAATCTCAAGGGAATTTCACAATTCTTGAAGCAGAAGATGGGCGAGCAGGGTTAGACCTTGTTCAGAAAGAACTCCCCGATCTGGTTATTCTCGACTTAATGATGCCAGAAATGGACGGGTTCTCTGTTATCGAAGCATTACGCTCAAATCCTGAAACCGCAACCATCCCTGTGATCGTTGCGACGGCAAAAGAGTTGACACCCGATGAAAAGAATCGGCTCAGCGGACACATCCAGGCATTGCTGCAAAAAGGTGATTTTCTCAACGACGAATTTCTGGACGAGGTCAGGTCTCTCTTAAAGTAACCACCAATAAAAAGGTTGGCAAGATTGGCAAAAAAAAATACAGCCGGGATCCTTGCGGCGTTTAGTTCCGCCCTTTTCCTTGGCATGGCACCTGTGTTTGGCAAACTTGCCATTACAGAAGGCTTTTCACCATTTGCGGTTGTTGCTTTACGAACTGGTTTTGCTGCGGGGATCATGTTATTGGTCATGGTATTTTTCTCTCGCCAATATCTCTACATCTTTCCTGTCGGCTTAATCGGCTGTATTCTTGCTGGTGCAATCAATGGATTGGGGTCATTGTTTTACTACCTTGCTTTGGAACGCCTAGATGCCAGCCTAGGGCAGTTGCTTTATTCTCTCTATCCGTTCTTTGTTGCCATTTGGTTGATTCTTGACCATCAACCGCCCAGCCGCCTGACAATTTTCCGCCTCGCACTTGCAACCATTGCTGTGCTGCTCCTCACAAATGTTCCAGACCACCCCATGGACCTAACAGGCGTAGCGATGATGATCGCAGCCGCTGTGTTATATGCCATGCATCTTCCCATTAATCAACGTGTGTTGTACGAAGTCCCTGCGCCGACAGTTGCTCTTTACACATTGATATCTATGAGCGCAATTGTTATTCCCGCTTATTTAGTCTTTGATCGCACATGGCCCGCTTCTCATGCACCTTGGTTGCCCGTTGCAGGGTTAACCTTTGTTACGATTTTTTCTCGAGTAGCTTTATTCCTTGGAGTAAAAAAGATCGGTGGGATGCAAACTGCATTGCTGGGGTTGGCAGAGTTATTAATTGCCATCCTCGGCAGTAGTTTACTGCTTGGTGAAAGCCTTACATTCACTCAATGGCTTGGAGCGCTTGGGTTGGCAGTGAGTCTTATCCTTGTGATGTATGAAAAAACAGCAGCGTTCCCATCCGTATCAAAAAGCGGCTGGCTCTCATGGATTCGCCCACCGGGGTTACCCAAAGATACGTTTGGTCCATATGAATAAAAGAGGTCGACTTCGCGTCGACCTCTTTTATTTAGCGATGTGCATTCAACATTTCTCTGTCAAAAATCGATGGATTGGTATACAAACCCGCTCTTAGTTGCTGGCGTGCCAGGTCAATATCGTTCAGAATTTGCTGAATATCGATATATTCGGCATCACACAATAATACGCCAACATTTGTCCGAAGCCCTAATCCGCGATCATTTTGTTCTATGAAACGCTTCATGCTATCCCGTAAACGCCCAGCAATCCTTAACGGAGCTTCAGGTGTGGGAATATCTTCAATCAAAGTTAGGAAAAGGGTTTTTTCTGGAGACCAAGCCATGGTGTCCGTAGGGCGAAGCGTAACGCGGAATTGATCTGCCAGTTTACGCAAGAAATTCCGCATCTCTGTTTCGTTGAGATAATCTCGTAAGTCATTCATTTGAGAGACATCAGCAAAAAGCACCCCAAAACGGCGAAAAGAACTTTGCTTGATGCGCTCCAGTGAAAAGGTCATACGCACATTGAAAAAAGACAACGTATAAAGGCCAGTAACAAAATCATGCGTAGGTTCATCAAGCGCGCCTTGTGTAGATTGCAAACGCTGTACCAGGTTGCTCAATTGATTGATATCGACTGGTTTAAGAAGCAACAGGTCTGGCTCGACGGGCAGGCTATCTGCATAAGGAGCATAGGCTGTAATTACCACCACAGGCACGCGCATAAGACGTTCTTCATCACGCATACGCTTTAGAATATCAATTCCTGAAACTCTTGGTAATTGCAAATCCAATAAAACGATATTTGGACGCATAACATCCAAGCGGTCCATTGCGTCTTTACCATCCAGCACGATCTCTGTCTGGTAGCCTGCGACATCTAATACATGCCGAAATAGCGCAACAATGTCGCGGTCATCTTCAATAATTAAAGCAGTGGGTTTATCCATAAGTTCGCCCTTCATCACATTCGCTATTATACGACCTTCAAGCACCTTTCAGGGTGTCGATTCGTGTTTTTTATCATACAATTACAACGTAGATAAGACCTATGAACTTACTAAACGCTCTTCGACTTGACCAATCTGTAGAAAACCCGGTTATTTGTTTTGTCGGTTCTGGGGGCAAAACCACTGCCCTCTTTCAGCTTGCACGTCAATTAATGGAACTAAAAAAGCATCCGGTTGTCTTCGTTTCCGCAACGAGTCACCTTGGCGTTTGGCAGGTATCGCTCGCAGATCACCATATCATTGCAACTGATATGGAAAAAGTACCACTTCCCTCCAGTGGAGTTATTTTGGTTACTGGTGAAATAGAAGGAAATAGAACGAAGCCAATTAATAGTGAAGTTCTAAATTGGCTACACGAAAAAGCGAAACTTGAACGCATTCCGCTTTTGATCGAAGCAGATGGGTCGCGACAAAAACCTCTCAAAGCCCCTGCAAATTACGAGCCGCCCATTCCAGAGTTTGCTAAGATTGTTGTGTATGTTTGCGGCTTGAGTGGAATTGGGAATCCCTTACATGAAGAATATGTTCACCGTGCTGAAATTTTTTCGCAACTCACAGAATGTACACAAGGTGAAGAAATTTCCTCAGATGCTCTCGTTAAGCTACTTGTTCACCCCAACGGCGGGTTGAAAAATATCCCCTCCCAAGCAAAACGCGTCGCCTTACTAAATCAAGCTGACGCCCCAGAATTACAGTCCATCGGTGGAAATATGGCACATAGTTTGTTACCTCACTATGATGCCGTTCTAATCGGGTCTCTGCAAAATAATAATCTTCATCGCGTAGAACACACAGCAGGGATTATTCTTGCAGCAGGGAAATCCAGCCGATACGGTCAACTCAAACAGCTCTTGGATTGGAAGGGCAAATCTTTTGTGCGGCATGTGGCTGAAACTGCGCTTCAAGCCGGACTTCAACCTGTAGTGGTCGTTACTGGCTTTCGCCACGCGGACGTTGAATCTCATCTACAAGACCTACCCGTGCTTATTGTCTACAACCCCGATTACGAGCAGGGACAAAGTACTTCCATAAAAGCAGGACTCAATGCGTTACCCCAAAATACTGGGGCAGCCTTGTTTCTTTTAGCTGACCAACCTCAAATCCCATTGGCAGTGATTCAAGCTTTGGTTGAAGCCCATTCTATTGAAAGGAATGCCATTCTTGCACCACTTGTATTAGAGGAAAAACGCGCAAATCCTGTTCTCTTTGACCGCAGCACCTTTCCAGACTTAATGCAATTAACAGGTGATGTTGGCGGACGCGGAGTTTTCAATAAACATAAAGTCTCATATATACCCTGGCATGATGATATTTTGATCCTCGATGTTGATAAACCCGAAGACTATGAGCGGTTGAAGAGGTTTGAATGAGGATTATCTCTGCCGTGATTCTCGCAGCAGGAAAATCCACTCGCATGGGGCAACAGAAAATGCTCATGCCTTGGGGAAGCGTTACTGTATTGGAAAAAGTAATCCAAACCGTTCAGGCTGCAGAAATCGAAGATATTATTTTGGTTGCTAGCCCTGAAATCGCATCAAAATTTCAAGATAAGTATTTGCAGGTAGTACGTAATGAAGAAGGAGACATGCTGAAATCGATTCAGCTTGGGCTGCGAGCGCAAAAGGAATCAGCGGAGGCAGCATTGATTTGTCTTGGCGACCAGCCCCAAATGGAAGAAGGAAGCATGCGGAGCGTATGCGAAGCATTCCAAAAAAGTGGTGCAAAGCTTATTGCGCCAAGTTATCAGATGCGGAGAGGGCATCCGTGGTTGGTGGAGAAAAGTTTATGGGGCGAAATTCTCGCCATGCAAAACGGATCTATGCGAGAGTTTTTGGATCATCACGCAAATGAGATCCAGTATGTGAATTTAAGCACACCCACGATTTTGCAAGACCTCGATACACCCGAAGATTACTTGAAATATAAACCGACCCTGTGATAAACTCCCTCCACTTTTCACACTGGGAGCAGGCATGAGATACTTTGTGATCGTAAATCCGACTTCGGGGCGTGGGCTTGGGGAAAAATCCATACCACAGATTGAATCATTTCTAAAAGAGCACGGCTTTGATTTCACCTTGGTGCGCACAACTGGGGTTTGGCATGCAGCGGACTTAGCTGAAAGTGCCGCACGAGATGGCTATGACGTAATCGTTTGTGCCAGCGGAGATGGCACGGTGAATGAAGCTATCAACGGAATCATGCGTGCTAAAAAAGCTGGGCATACTAGCGCCGCATTCACAGTATTGAGCATTGGCACAGGGAATGACTTTGCGGGCGGAACGGGCATTCCTACAAATTTGAATGACAGCCTACAAGCCTTGAAAGCAAACAAGCGAAAGAAAATAGACTTGGGCGTGGTGAAAGGCGGCGATTACCCAGAGGGTCGTTATTTTGGGAATGGCATTGGCGTTGGGTTTGATGCGGCAGTTGGAAATGAAGCCATCAAGGTACGTTGGACGCGCGGCTTGTTGGCGTATCTTATTGGTGTGATCAAAACGGTTTTTCTTTATTACAACCCTGCACAGGTTGAAATTGTTTTGGATGACAAAGAGACCATCAGCCAGCGTTCCTTGATGATTTCCGTAATGAACGGACGACGCATGGGTGGCGGTTTTCAAATGGCGCCCGAATCTCAGCCAGATGACGGCCTATTCGACCTTTGCATCGCAGAAACCGCTTCGAAAGGGCGTATCTTACAAATGATTCCCCATTTCATCAATGGAACGCAAAAGACCCTGCCTGAGATTCAAATGAAGCGAGCCAAGAAAGTTTCGATCCAGTCTATGGACACTACCTTCCCGGCTCATGCCGACGGTGAATTTATCTGCCTCGAAGGGAAGAATTTAACCCTTGAGGTTTTGCCTCAGGAACTTGAGATTATTCACGCTTAATATCTTATGAAAAAATTTTCTCTTTGGTTTATTACAACAGTTCTTCGCATTTACTTCTGGCTTACCCTGCGCGTTGACGCGCCCGGAGGCATGGACAAGGTTCCCTACAAGGGTCCATTGATCATCATCACCAATCACACTGGGCAGGTGGAAGTGCCCGTTTTCGCGACCATGCTTCAACCACGAAAAATCACCGGTTGGGGAAAAGCAGAAGCTTTTGAAAACCCATTTTTGAATTGGGTGTTCGGTGCCTGGGATATCATCCCCGTCCATCGTGGTGAGGCGGATATGACCGCACTGAAATCTGCATTTCGGATGTTGGAAGAAGGTCGCATCTTCGGTGTTGCTCCCGAAGGGACGCGTAACTACACCGGCATTTTACGCCGCGGGTTGCCAGGTGCTGCCATTTTGGCGTTGAAATCTGGCGTGCCGGTTTTGCCCATTGCGCATTGGGGCGGCGAGAAATATATCAAAAACCTAAAGAACTTCAAGCGGACAGATTTTCACATTCGCCTTGGCAAGCCTTTCTATGTGAAGGCAGATGGCAAAGTGACCAGTGAAATGCGCCAAGAGATCGTGGATGAAATGATGTATAGAATCGCCTCTATGATGCCGAAAGAATATCACGGCGAATATAGTGATTTCAGCAAATCAACAGGAAAATATCTGGTCAACACAAATCTATAAATAAAAACCGGCTCTACTATGAGCCGGTTTTTATTTATTCAGTAGCTTTCTTGAATTTCATTTGATAGGCATTTGTTTCGCGTTTTTCAAAGCCCAACTTAATATACAGTTTGTTTGCCGCCACCCGCATGGGATTTGAAGTTAGTGAGATATTGCTGGCATCTTTTTGTTGGGCGATCTCAATCGCTCGTTGCATGATGGCTTCGCCGATCCCCTGCCCCCGAGCGGACAAGTCCACGATGACATCTTCGATGATGGCACGGATGCCAGTTGGCACACGATAGACGGTAAGGTTTAGGGCGCCAACAATCTGTCCGAGTTCGTTGCGGGCAAGTAGCAGCGTGGACGAAGGCTCATTGATAAGCGCAGACAGGTCTTCGTGCGTAGGAGGCGGATTATTTTGCGTCAACTGCGGTGTGAGACGCTGAAATGCCTCATAGAGTTCGTCATCGGCTCGGGTGGCAATTTCAATTTGCATGGGCGGTTGTGTTCTTGTTCTTTGGAATGAGGCTCAACACGAGATAATAGCCTACATATAGGAAGGACGCCCAGACAATCCAAGACGGGGTATTGGGATAAAGCAATAAGCCCCAAATGCCCACAGCGCCATAGAGGTATGTGAACGCAAGAGTAAGGGTGCGGAGGTAACTATTGCGGCTGGGGTAAATATATTTGACAGGGATGAAGACCATGACGTTGAAGAGCATCAGAAAACCGAAGTTGACCCAAGGCGGTAAGTTCATGAGCAACATGTACAGCGCGGCGACGTTCCAATAGGACGGGAAGCCTTTGAAGTGATGGTCGTCGGTCTTGGCATCGGTTTGAGTGAATTGATACGCAGACGTGAGCAGGATGAGACATGCCGTCAGCCACTTGACCGGTTCAGGCAACAGATCGGTGTGGATCATGAAGATGGCGGGCACGACCACGTAGTTGAGATAGTCAAGGATGTTGTCGAGCAAAGCGCCATCGATGCCATTGGCATATTTCTTCACGTCTGCCCAGCGGGCAAGCATGCCGTCGAAACCGTCCACGAGCATGGCAACGATCATCCAGACGATCATCATTTTGTAGTCGTTCTCGAAAATAGTGAAGATGCCGAGTAAGCCCCAGATGGCGCCGGTGGCGGTGAAGAGATGCACCCCCCAAGCAAGGATGGAGCGGATGAAGTTAGGTTTGGTTTCAGAAATCGCAGATGTGGTCATATCCTGTCCTTTAAATAGTTTCAGTATTTAACACTAGAGATTATAAAAGGAAACTGTTTTTTTTCGGAATATAGATTAGAAGGTCTCAGGTAAAATATTCTGTAGAATTGTTAAAAGGATCTTATTCCACATGAAACTATTTATCTCCCTCCTCTTTTTCCTAATCCTCGCCGTGGCTTTCTTTTGGCAAAGTTACCGTCTGCTTAATCGCAGCTTGCCGGGATTGCGTGATGCGCAAGCCAGCCGTTCGTGGCCCTCGGTGCCGGGCACGGTCACCATCGTTTCCTCCCGCATGGAGTGGGTCAACGTGAAACGCAGAAATTTAACATACTCTCGTCCGTGGGTGCAAAGCACCTATACGGTCAATGGACAGTCTTTGGTCTGCGAGCGCTTTGCCTTCAACGACCATTTGATCTCCACTGGTACAAAGAAAGATGCCGAAGACTATGTCAAATCGTATCAGGTCGGGCAGACGGTGCAGGTATATTACGACCCCAACGACCCGAAAAAGTCTGTGCTCGAGCCGGGGAACATCTCCCCTTCCATGTCCTCGCTCCTGGGTGCGGTTGTTTTCTTCGGGCTTGCTTTGTCTCAATTTGTACTGGCGTTCCTGGCAATTAATTAAAAAAGACCTCGGAGGTTATAAAAACCTTCGAGGTCTTTTTTCTAATGCAAAGAAAATTCTCTATTACGAAGAAGCATGATCAAGCAATTGTTTATGGATCGTTTTAATCCGTTCCTGCGCTGAGCCCAACCCTAGCCATGAAATAGCATCTCCAAGCCTCGAAAAAATCTTGAAATGCACAGGCACCCCCGAAGACATCAACTCGTAGGCATCGCCGAGCAGTTCCAGCATCCTATTGGTGGTGAGTACAGCCGTCTGCTCCATTTTCCAGCCAGATTCGTGCAAACTGCGATGCCGTGCACTTATCTTTTTCAAGCTATCCAGATCTACTTCCATATCTGCCAATAACAGGTCTGCCAGAATTTTCATATTCGGCTGTCGTAAAGGGTCATCTAGCAATATTTTTTCGTAGGTCACCAAATCAGCCAAGGCAACCTTGCCGTGCAACAAGATGTAAAGAAGCCCATGTTCAGAATCAATCTTATGAATAATCGGCATCTTAGGTTATCCTATTTTCAAAACGAATAATCCCCTCGGTAAAAACTCACTCACCCGAGGGGATTATTTTTTCAACCACTAACTTTTCAACAAACCCACTTTCACTTTCTCACCTTCAAATTCATCTTCCACCACAGACGCATTCGCAGGCGCGGCGGCGAAGGATAACTTGACCGTGAGTGTTTCGGCTTTGATGTAATCTGCGTGTGTTTCCACGGCAGTCTTCAAGCCAGCGCTGGCTTCCACGAACAGTTCGATGCGGTCGGCAACATCAAGGTTGGCAGTCTTGCGCAGGTCTTGCACGCGGCGCACGAATTCACGCGCCAGTCCTTCGGCAACGAGTTCAGGAGTCAACATGGTGACGAGCGCCGCCACGTAGGCACCATCTTCAGCGACGGCAAACCCTTCCTTCGCCATAGCTTTCACTTCCACTTCTTCAGAGATAATGTGGAAGGTCTCGCCGCCGGCATTGACCTCAAGCGGGTTGCCGCTCAAAAGGGCTTTTGCCACTTCCTCGGCATTCATCGCCAAAATCGCCTTCTGAATGACTGGGAACTTATTGCCATACTTTTGCCCGAGTTGCTTGGGCAGTGGTTTGACCGTGTGAGACACCGCTTCGGTCGAGGCATCAAGCAAGCGCACCTGCTTGACGTTCAACTCATCCTGCACCACTTCTGCGTTCTTGAGCAGCGCGGCGCGTTCGGTGTTATTCCCTACCGAGAAGGCGGCTTCTGCCAAGGGTTGGCGCACTTTGCGGTTCGCCTTCTGACGTGCCGAGTGACCGAGCGAGACCAGCTTCATCACCAATTCCATTTCACGGTTAAGTGACTCGTCGATGAATTCTTCCATCACGGCGGGCCATTCAGCGAGATGCACCGACTCAGGCGCGGTTTCATCCACAGCGCGGACGAGGTTCTGATACAACTCTTCCGCGAGGAAAGGCATGGCAGGCGCGATCAATTTAGAAACCGTGGTCAATGCCGTGTACAGCGTGGAGTACGCCGATTGCTTATCCGCAGCCGAGTCATTCTTCCAAAAGCGGCGGCGGGAGCGGCGCACATACCAAGTGGAAAGTGTTTCCACGAACTTCTCCACCGGGCGGGTGGCATTGGTCACATCGTATTCTTCGTAGGCTTTGGTCACATCGCGCACCAGCACGTTTAGCTCAGAGAGCAACCAGCGGTCAAGGTCGTTCGCAGGCGCGGTGATGGTCAGCCCTTGCGGCTTGTCGAGGTTGGCGTAAGTCACAAAGAACGAGTAAACATTCCACAGCGTCAGCGTAAAGTTACGGATCACCTCCCCTACCAAATCAGAGGAGAAGCGGCGCTCTTGTCCGGGCGGCGTGGCAGTGTACAAGTACCAGCGCAGCGCATCCGCACCGTGGACGTTGATCACATCCCAAGGCTGGACGATATTGCCCAACGACTTAGACATCTTGCGTCCTTCCGCATCCTGAATGTGACCCAAACAAATCACGTTCTTGAACGAGACCTGGTCATTGAGCAAGGTCGAGATGGCGTGCAAGGAATAGAACCATCCGCGCGTCTGGTCCACCGCCTCACAGATGTAATCGGCGGGATACTGCGCTTCGAACTTATCCTTGTTCTCGAACGGATAGTGCCACTGCGCATACGGCATGGAACCCGAGTCAAACCACACGTCGATCAGGTCTTTCACGCGGCTCATTTCTCCGCCGCACTTGACACACTTCCAGTGAACGTTATCAACGTGTGGGCGGTGCAGATCAAGTTCGGTCAGGTCGCGACCGGCTTTTTCAGAAAGCTCAGCCACCGAACCAACACATTCACGATGCTTGCATTCGCCGTTCTCACATTCCCAAACCGGAAGCGGCGTGCCCCAATAGCGTTCACGCGAGAGTGACCAATCGATGTTGTTCTCAAGCCAATTGCCGAAGCGTCCGTTCTTGATGTGATCTGGCACCCAGTTGATGGTCTTGTTCAATTGAACGAGATTTTCCTTCTTCGCGCTAGTGCGGATGTACCAAGACTCACGCGCATAATACAAAAGCGGAGTGTGACAGCGCCAGCAGAACGGATAGGTATGGACGAACTTCTCGGCACGGAACATCAGTCCGCGCGCTTCGAGTTCCTGGGTGATGAGTGGGTCGGCGTCTTTGACGAAGATTCCGCGCCACGGGGTGATCTCAGGGATGAAGGTGCCATCGGGTTGAACGGTAAGCACAACAGGCAAATCGTTCTGTTTCGCCATTTCCATATCTTCAGCACCGAAAGCAGGCGCTTGATGCACAAGACCGGTACCGTCTTCGGTGGTGACGAAATCACCCAACACAACATAATGGGCTGGCTTATCCAACGGCACAAAAGTGAAGAGCGGGTTGTACTTCATGCCCTTCAACTTCTTCCCTTTGAAGGAATCAAGCACCTTCACTTCTTCGCCACGGAAGACCTTCTCCAGCAGAGACTTGGCGAGGATGAGTTTTTCCGTCGTGCCGTTGTTATCGCGTTCGACAGTCACATAATCCACATCGGGGTGAGCCGCGATGGCAACATTGGCAGGCAAGGTCCACGGAGTGGTCGTCCACACCAAGAAGTATGTATCGGGTTTATCCACCAATGGGAAGCGCACAAAGACCGAGGGGTCGGTCGCGTCGTCGTAGCCAAGAGCAACTTCATGGTCAGAAAGAGGCGTGCCACAACGCGGGCAATACGGCACGATCTTATAGCCTTTGAAGAGCAAGTCCTTTTCCCAGAAGTTTTTCAAGATCCACCACACCGACTCGATGTAGTCGTTGGTGTAGGTTACATAAGCAGTGTCCAAATCCACCCAGAAGCCGATGCGCCCCGTGAGTTTCTCCCATTCTTGGATGTAATTGAAGACCGATTTTTTGCACAGCTCGTTAAACTTGTCAACGCCATATTCTTCGATCTGCTGTTTGTTGGTGAAGCCTAATTGCTTCTCCACTTCGATCTCAACCGGTAAACCGTGCGTATCCCAACCGCCGCGGCGCGAAACGTGGTATCCACGCATGATCTTGTAGCGCGGGAACATATCTTTGAACGCGCGCGCCAGGACATGATGCACGCCGGGACGTCCATTCGCGGTGGGCGGACCTTCATAAAAAACATACTCGGGTTTGCCCTGTCTTTGATCGACGGTCTTCTTGAAGATCTCTTGTTTCGTCCACATTTTGAGGACGTTATCTTCCATCGAAGGCACATCGAGTTTTGGGTTGACTGCTTTGAACATTCTTACTCCTTGTGTCCGTCATCGTTCATGCAATGACGGTGAAATTAAATAAAAAAACTCTCATCTCATAACAGAGACGAGAGCAAGGCTCACGCGGTACCACTCTGATTTTCATCCGAAGATGAACACTCATTGGACGACAACCATCGCCCTGTTCTGGTAACGAAGAACAATTTCGGATTCCCTATTCTCAGAGATTTCTGATTTCAGTTCACAGCTCCGGGAGGATTTTCAACCGTCTTGAACGTATCCGCTTCACACCTGACCTCGGACTCGCTGCCCGTCTTGAACGGCTTACTCGTTCCCATCCACGCTTTTAGATAGCGGCATTATACACAAGCCGCAGGGAATGAGCAAGGCGTGAGTTTAAGCCGGTTTTGGCGCTACTGCTTCCAAGCTTTGTTCCCATACTTTTACCTGATTCCTGCCAGAATTCTTTGCAGCATAGAGCGCCAAGTCTGCCCTGCGGAAGATGGCAGAGAGCGTATCTTGTGCGCCTTGAAGCATAGCAACACCCAAGCTAAAAGTCACTATCACATCCCCACTATTGATCGGAATGGGCGTATTGGTAATCATAAACCGCAGCCGTTCAGAAGCATGATAAGCAAAATGGATATCGGTGTTTGGCATTAGCAGAGCAAATTCCTCTCCGCCAAGACGCCCAAACACATCAAATTTGCGGATATTCTCCATAACCATGCGTGAAAATTCTGCTAAAACTTGATCTCCTGCGGGGTGACCATGCTTATCATTGATGCCCTTGAAGTAATCTAAGTCAATTAATGCCAAGGCAAAGGGTTGATTTTGCCGAAGTGCTTGACTAAACTGCACTTCGGCAATTTCCATAAAATGCCGCCGATTGAATGCCAGTGTCAACTCATCGATCGTGGCAAGTTGTTGAAGTTTCAACTGCGTATTCTTTAATTCCGTAATATCACGCCAAACAAGCAACTTCCCTAAAAGGCGTTGATTTTTATCCTGTACGGGCGAAATACGCAGATCAAGATACCGGTCACCAACCATAACTTCTGTCTGCGCTGTTTCTTGATCAGAAAAATGGGAGACGACTTCTGCCCAACACTTCAACGCTTGCTCAACTGGCTGTCCAATATAGAACTCCGAAGAAAGCGCCTTCCGTGCCGTCTGGTTAATGTCAACAATGCGGTTCTGCGAGTCCAATACACAAACCCCTTCGCTCATAGACTCAATCAGAATACTGCGAGCAATCGGGATGACGTCTAATAAGCGATAACGAATAATAGCATATGCAATGAGTAAGGCTGTCAGTGAGAAAATAAATGGCGTCACATCGGCATCGGGAAAAAGCACATTTCCGCCAATTGAAAGAAAGAGAATGTGAATCACCCAAGGCGTTACAGTCGCCGCCAATATAAACGTCGCCTGCATACGATAGACCCCACGTGAGCGATATAGTGTTACTGCCAATACAAGCACGCCAATAAAAATTAACATGTACGAGTAATAGACATTTGCCCAGGCAGCCGGTCCCATCTCAATGAGCATGGTCGTGTTCAAAGCACGCACCCCGCCAAAATAAAGGTTATGCCAACGGTCTGTACACAGCAGGATGGAAATCAAGATTGGTTCGATGATCGCTGCAATAATAAAAGGTCGCCCTAGCCACTTTTGCGAATTAGAGTATTCCAATGCAAAAATCAAAAACGCGGTCGGCACAACAAAAGCACCAAACAAGGTGATATCTAACCAAAAATATGGGTTGGGTCCAGGTATATCTGCCCAAAAGATGCCATAGGTTATATCCCACCAACTTAGCCCTACTAGGAACACAAAAAGCGATTTCGCCCCTATGGCTTCGCGGCGCTTCAGCCAAATTGCAACAGCAACTACCAAACACCCCACACCTGCCGCCAACAAAATTGCACTATACAATACATTCGGTGGAAGCATACCTAGATTATACAATACCCCCACCTTGAATGTTATCCCTGATTCAGGGTGAATATTGTAATCTCAGGTCGGCAACCAAAGCGGACATAAGGCGGCGTCATTCCAACTCCACGGTTGGTATAGAGGTACATATCGTTAATTTGATACAACCCAGCGGGAAAGCGCCTGCCCCATTGGGGTAACACAAGCGGACCCACAAACGGAAACACCACCTGCCCGCCATGAGAATGCCCTGAAAGTTGAGCGAGGAATCTTTTCGTTTTAGACGTTACCGTTGCATAATCAGGTTCGTGTACCAACAAAATAACAGGAGCAAGCATGGGCAGTTTCCGGGTTACTCGATCCAAACTTTGTTGGTGCTTTGATATATCATCCAAGCCGGCAATATACAAAGTCTCTCCATCTTTTTCCAAAACATGAACGTCATTTTTAAGTTCCATCACCCCTGCTTCAGCAAGCATTTTACGGGCACGGATTGGGTCTGTCTTATATTCATGATTTCCCATCACGCCCAAGGTGAGGTGACGTTTTGTAACAGGCTTCATAAGCTCAATAAAATCTATAGCAGCAAAATCCAGGTTTTCTGTCCAAGAATGTCCGCCGATTACAAAATCTCCTGTGATCACCATCAAATCAAAACTTTGTTGCTCCACCACATCCAAAACAGCCGAAAAGCGTTCTCGATTCATCCAACCACCCATATGAATATCGCTCAATTGAAGAATACGATAATTATGAAATGCCTTGGGTAAACCCTTTAACTCTAGAGTAACCTGTGTCACTTCAAGCCAAGAGGGTTCAATAGCACTTACATAGCGGGTTTCATATGCAAAAAAAGCGCCTAGCCCAAAGAGCTTGAGAATCCTTAGAAAATCTCTTCTTGATAGTTTTTTATCCATAACTGCTTCTAAAATCATCTCAAACGAAACTAAAACCCACCTTAAAAATAAAAAGGCGGGATTTAGATCCCGCCTCGTTCTTTCATCACGGTTCGAATCTCACTTTCGAGCTTATCTGCCACTTTTTCCAATTCTGCCAACTCGCTCAACATACGGTCACCCAATGATTTATCTTCAAGTGAGTTGATATTGATGCGGACGTTGTACCCGGCAGCCGTCAGGGATGCGCGTGCCATCGCAAAACCAGACATGGCATCTGAGATAGCGCTTTGCAAACCAGACTTGGCACACTTGAGGGCAAGTTCCATGACTTTGACAGCGTGTTCACTTACGTGAAGAGGAATATGGGCGGCGTTCAAGGTTGCCTGTGTAATAGCCGCCTCCCGAGCGGACTTTTGCTCTTCTGTCTCCTTTGGCATTTTGAATTTCGCCATCAAGACTTCAAAGGATGAAGCATCATCATCGACAGCTTGGGTAAGCTCTTTACGAAGATTCTCTGCCACCACTCGAATGGCTTGCATCTCGGCTTCGACTTCAGCATATTTCTTTTTACCCATGGTGACACCTGCCACCATAGCAACCAGAGCAGCTCCCATGGCACCCGCATAAGCGCCCGCGGAGCCTCCGCCTGGTGTCGGTGTGGGCGCGGCTAATTCTTCGATGAAAGAAGCAGGCTTGAGCGGAGTCTGATCCGCGGCGGTGGGAGTAGAGAAAAGCCTGGATTCAAGAATCTGTTCGGGAGAGAAAGCATCCAACTGAGTGTACCAGACCGCGGCATCCACCAGGGCTTCTTGCGGAATCAAGCCGACCAGTTCACTGTGATGAATGCCGACGCCGTAACGTTCGGCTTCACGGCGAATGAATTCGACCACGCGGGCGATGGGCGTTTCGCGGAAGTTGGTGAGGTTCATGGAGACCTGCGCGCGCCCCTCCACGAGCAGACCGAGACCTTTGACGTAACGCAAACCGCCCGAAGACTGACGTACGGCTTTGGCGATCTTCTTGGCGATACTGACATCCTCGGTGGTGAGGTAGACGTTGAAGGCAATCAGCGGATTGCGCGCACCGATGACGGTGGCGCCTGCCTTGGGAAGTTTGCTGGGACCAAAATCGGGCTGGCGTTCGGGCTTTTCGATCTCGGTCTTGAGACCTTCGTATTGCCCTTTGCGGATGTTCTCAAGGTTGGTGCGTTCGGGTTTGGTGGCGGCGGCTTCGTAAAGATAAACAGGGATATTGAGTTCTTTGCCCACGCGCTCACCAAGGCGGTTGGCAATGGCGATGCATTCTTCCATGCTTGCGCCGCTGAGCGGCACGAAGGGCACCACATCCGTTGCACCGATGCGCGGATGTGCGCCGGTGTGCTGGTCGAGGTCGATCAATTCAGAGGCAGTTTGAATGGCGCGAAAGGCGGCTTCTTCTACGCCTGCGGCAGACCCGGCGAAGGTCAGCACGGTGCGATTGTGGTCGAGGTCAGAGGAACGGTCGAGAAGTTTGACCTCCCCCACCGCTTGGATGGCGGCGACGATCTGGTCAATGACTTCGGGTCGGCGCGCTTCGGAAAAGTTGGGAATGCATTCGATCAGTTGAGTAGCCATGGAGTTTGATAGTCTCGCAGTTTCGTTATTTTGGGATGCATCCATTATAAAAGATATTAGGGATAAAAAAACAACCTCACCCATGGGTGAGGTTGTTTCAGTCTTTTCATTAATTTATGGCATCCAAGACATCATGGTGATCTTACCGTCGGTCACAAAGGCTTGGCAGTAGGAATAGGTGGTGCCGTCACTGGCTTTGACCTTGAACTGCACCATGGTGCCCGCCGCCATGGAAGTGGCATCGCTGAGTTGGTAGGTTACGCCTTGAGTCGACTCTAAATAGCTTTCGAGTTCGCTGCTGCTAAACTTCGTCACAGTGGTTCCGATGGTGAACATGATGTTTTCATCTGTCAAAGCAATCGCGGAGTTGATATCGCCTGTGTTGACGGCATCGAAATATTGAGTCACGATCTCCGTCGGGTCACCTTGGGGAACCGTTCCGCTGCTGTCTTCGGTGGTTTCGGCTTCTGCACTGGAGTCTTTGGTAGCAGTCCAGGAAACTTCTTTTTCATATTCTCCGCAAATGCCCTCTGCAGACGATTTGATGAGCAGGGTGCCGCTGGCTTCCGTTTCAGAGGTGAGGGTTCCGCTAAAGGTCAGTTCATCGTTGACGCTGGTCACAACCGCAGAGAAGCTATCGCTATCAATCGCGATTGGGTCAATGCCGCCGGTTTCTGAACCAGTGCTGAGCGCGCCATGATAATCACAGCCGTTTGATTCGCCCGTGTAGTTCAAGGCAATCGAAACGACTTGGTTGTTTTCCACACGGAACAGAATTTCTTTGTCATCCACCGTGTTCGTGCCGACCCAACTGCCATCGTACAAACCGGCGCTTTGGGCAGCGGCTTCTTCGGTGGCAGGCGCGGAAGAATCAGAAGGCAAAAGTGGATTGCTTTCTTCGGTACTGCCGGTTTCTTGCGGCAGGTCGACGGTCTCTGAAGGCGACAAGGCTTTACAAGCAAGCGATGCCCAGACCAGCACAGTGACCGCCAAGAGGATGTTTCTTTTGTTGTTCATGAAAGGCTCCAAGAATAAAAATAAATTTTTCGATTACGACTAAAGCAGGGCGGATTTTACCGGAGCCTGTCCGTTTGAATATCACCTAAAGGTAAGGGGATTTTCGTTTTTGGCTTTATGCTTTACGATTAACAAAACAGACCAACCACAGGAGAACTCCATGCAAAAGTCCCGCCTCGAAGCCTTTAGTGATGGGGTCTTCGCCATAGTCATTACCTTACTGATTCTCGATATCCGCTTTCCCGAAGTAGAGTATGGTCAATTTTGGCAAACGCTTGGTTCCGTCCTGCCGCGCATTTTGGCATATATATTAAGCTTTATTATCATCGGGTTGTATTGGGTCATTCATCACAACTCCATGCATGCCATCAAAACCACAGACCGCGGCTTTCTTTGGCTGAACATTCTGCTACTGTTATGCATAAGCTTTATCCCCTTCCCTACGTCTCTGGTTGGACGCTATCCCTTCGAAGCCGGTCCGATCATTGTGTATGGAGCAACACTTATCACCTGCAACCTGGTCGGGTTTCTTGCGGTGGTGTACGTCCACTACCATCGGCATTTGGCGACGGCAGAGTTCAGCGACAAGTATCTACGCCGGCACACGCCAAACTATATCTTCGTCAACGGCTCGTATCTCTGTGCGATATTATTGGCGAATGTTTATCCGCTGGCAAGTTATCTGATCTACATCGCAGTCGTTCTGTTCCTGATCCTCTTCCTGCCCAAAGTGGATGATGGCATTAATTATCAAGCCCATTAAACGTAAAGGAAAATATCCATGCACAAATCCCGTCTCGAAGCCTTCAGTGATGGCGTCATTGCCATCATTATCACCATTATGGTGCTCGAACTTCGCGCACCCGAAGAAGGTACGCTCGCCGCGCTCATTCCACTGTTGCCAAAATTCTTGAGCTACATCTTAAGTTTTGTCTTTGTGGGTATTTACTGGAACAACCACCATCACTTATTACAAGCCGCGAAAAGCGTCAACGGTGCAATCTTGTGGGCGAACATGCATCTGCTCTTTTGGCTGTCACTCGTCCCTTTCACCACCATTTGGATGGGCGAACATTTCGAAACGATTCCCGTCGCCGTCTATGGCGCGGTGCTTTGGGTGGCGGGCTTGGCATATTACATTCTAAGCCGTGCTCTGATTACCCATCACGGCACAGACTCAGTCATTGCCAAAGCCATCGGGCGGGATGAGAAAGGGCTGCGCTCGCTCTTTCTTTATACTGCCGCAATCGCCCTGGCATTTGTCTCGCCGTGGGTGTCGGCTGGTTTGTACGTCGCCGTCGCCATCATGTGGTTCATCCCAGATCGGCGCATCGAAGAGAAAGTCTCCAATCAAAAGCACGACTAATTCAAAGAGGAGTTTATTGATATGTTGCACATTCGCGGAAATGCTTTAGGGATTGCCATGTTCGTGGTCGGAGGGCTTATTGCAGGGATTGGAAGTTTTGTCTTCAAGCTAGGAGATGCTCCCACAATGATTATGGTAGGGGTCGCCATATTCTTAATGGATATGATCATCCGCTTGCGGGTACGCAGCCAAAACGGCTGGTTAATGTCGAAATCACTCGGCGGGTATTTCTTTTTCGCACCTGCTTGGATCGTCGGCATTGTAGTCGCCCTTATCAACGTCCTAAACGGGTTGAAATTACTCTCATAGACAAATCATCACAGTAGCCCAAAAGAGCGATATATCCCCAGCCATAAAATCCTTTATGATGTAAGAACAATCAAGTTATGTCTTTATTTTCTGGAGATGCCCATGGAAAGTCAATCGTTTAAAGTGTTCAAGTGCCCATCGTGTGGAGGTCCGCTCGAGCCAGATAAATACTCCAACACGACCAAATGTCCATATTGTGGGGCATCTGTCATCAACCCAACTTCATCCACACCAACGGGCACTCTCTCAGATGTCACCCGCCTCGCCAAAGAAGGCAAGTTGGATGAAGCCGCCCGCATCTACAGCAAGATCACAGGGTTGAGCCACGAAAACGCCATGTTCAGCGTCAAATCCATGGCAGGGGTTCGGGAGGAACAACCCGCTTCGAGCAACGCCAGCCCATATTCAAATCCATACGGTATGCCGCAGGCACGTCCCAGCTATGAGGCGCCGCCAGTGCCCCAACCTGTGTATCAGCCTAAAGTCCGCGCACGAGGCGGTTCTTGTCTATCAGGGATCATTCGGTTAATAGTCCTATTGTCCATTCTGGGGAGCGCCTTCCCTGCCATTTGGAAAGCGCTGCAATTTCAACTTCCCTTTGAATTGCCATTCTCTACAGATGGCATTACCATCATTCCTGAACCTTTTGCAAAAGAAGTCATGTCGATTAATGCGGGTTCTTTTAAAGACCCACGCGCCATTCAAGTGGACGGGAATGACAATATTTTGTTGTTCAATTACAACAGTTCTGATATTCAAATGTTCGACCCACAAGGCAATGAACTATCCGTCATGAAGATCACAGATGCTGACGGGGATGAAATCAACAACAGCAAAATGGGCGTCACCAGCAACGGCACGATCTATGTACCTGGTTTTCAAAGCATTATGAGCTTTAGTGAAAGCGGAGAACGTCTTAGAGAAATTCCAAATACTGACCAGTTCTTTATCATCCATACTTTATTGGTCGGCGCAGATGATAAGTTGTATGTCCGTTCTAGTTCGGGTATTCTGCGATTTGATGAAAATAACAAGGTCGATTTATTCATCCCAGATGCAACCCTCGAAGACCTATCAGGTCAAACTCCCAGCATTGGCGCCTTGGGCGTGGATGCTCAAGGAAATATTTACTTTAGCGGCACCTTCAACAAAGATGTCCTCAAGTTCTCTCCTACAGGTGAATTTATCAGCAGTTTCGGAGGTGATGATTTCACAAGCGTGCGCGCAATTGAAATCGACTCCTATGGTCGTATCTATATTGTCGATTTCTCTGAAGTAAGAGTGTACGATTCGAATTTCACCTACCTTGGCAGTATCGATGGCGCATTCTGGGGTGTTGACTTTGACTCACAAGGCTATATGTATGCGGTCGAAACAAATGGCGACGATGTCTTGAAATTTGAAGTCAAAAAGCCCGATGCGCAACAGCCTTAATTTCTGCAATTTATAATTCTCAAAGCGACCCTCTTCTTTTGAAAAGGGTCGCTTTTTAGTAAGACTTTCGCCTGTAGATGCTTCTGTGTCTCTACAGAAACTCTTAATACGGAATCGGAAATCAAAATGGCTCAACCATTAAATAATCAAATTCGCCCATTTGAATTAGGCTTTTATAACTTTGTTGATAGTGGTGCAAATCCGCTGACCGGTGAAAAGAAAGACCCCGCCACAGTGATGAAAAATATGCTCGAAGTCATCGAGCTTGCCGACCAGGTCGGCTTGGATGTTTTCGCCATTGGCGAACATCACCGCGTGGAATATCTCGCCTCCGCCCCAGAGGTCATCCTCGGTGCTGCCGCCGCGCGGACGAAGAACATCCGCCTCTCGACCGCCGTCACCGTACTCAGCTCCGATGACCCCGTGCGCGTCTTTCAGCGTTTCGCCACAGTCGATCTTATTTCCAATGGTCGCGCCGAAATCATGGCTGGGCGTGGTTCCTTCATCGAATCCTTCCCTCTCTTCGGCTACAACCTCAACGATTATGATGGGCTTTTCGATGAAAAACTACGTTTGCTCTCGAAGCTCAATGAATCCGCCAATATTACATGGTCTGGCAACTATCGAGCGCCACTCAATGACCTTGGCATCTATCCGCGCCCGGTGCAGGAAAAGCTCCCAATCTGGGTCGCCGTCGGCGGCACGCCTGAGTCGGTCGTCCGCGCGGCTTCGATGGGTCTGCCCATGGCGCTTGCCATTATCGGCGGCATGCCCGAGCGCTTCGCTCCCTACCTAGACCTTTACCGCCAAGCATCTGCCGAATATGGGTTTGAACCAGATACTATTCCATTGAGCATCAACTCGCATGGCTTTATCGCAGATACCGCCGAAGAAGCTGTCAAAGAATATTATCCAATCCAAACGTACAATATGAACAAGATCGGGCGCGAGCGTGGCTGGGCGCCTGCCACACAAGATCAACTCGAAAAGCAACGCCACCTACGCGGCTCAGACTTTGTCGGCACACCAGATGAGATTATTGAGAAGATTCTGTTCCAATACGACATCTTCAAACATCAACGTTTCCTCATGTACATGGGTAACAATGCTATTGACCATAAGAAAATGATGCATGCCATCGAGCTTTTCGGAACGAAAGTCGCGCCAACAGTGAGAAAAGAAATCGAAAAACGCCGAGCAGGATAAAGGTCCGCTTCGAACCGCGCTCATTCTTGATTCTCCTGCTCAAACATGACAGCACGCCGAAAGATTCTCATCCCTCACTAACCTTTTTACTCATTGACGCATCGTTTTCAGAAAGGTATAATCGTTCTTCGGCATTATTTCAAACAGCAGGAGCTAATTATGACTACACCAGACGTCGTGTCCGCTGAGACACTCGAAACCAAAACAAAATTGAACGGAAAAATCTTGAAGACTACACTCGCGGGGGCACTGGTAGATATTGGACAAAGCCTCCCCGGCGTGCTCCACATCTCACAGATCAGCGAAACCCCAGTTAACAAAGTGGAAGATGTCCTCAAGGAAGGTCAGGAAGTGACCGTGTGGGTCAAGCGTGTTCGTAAAGACCGCATTGAACTCACCATGATCGAACCCCTCATGTACGATTGGAAAGAACTCAAGCCTGATATGGTTGTGAAAGGCAAAGTTACCCGCCTCGAAACCTACGGCGCTTTTGTTGATTTCGGTGCAGAACGCCCCGGCTTGATCCACGTTAGCGAATTGGCTCACGGTTACGTCAAGACCGCCAGCGATGTGGTTAAGGCTGGTGATGAAGTTGAAGCCAAAGTCCTCGAAGTAGATCGCCGCAAGCGCCAAATCCGTTTGAGCATCAAGGCTCTTCAGGAACTCGTAGTTGAAGAAGCCGCCGAACCCGTTGAATACAAGGGCAAAGGCAAGCGCAAGGGCAAGAAACAAGAAGAATCCTACGAAATGGAAGAAGAAGTCTCCAACGAACCTCAGTACACTGCCATGCAGATCGCCTGGCAGCAAGCGTTGGATAAGGCGAACGGCAAGAAGAATATCCGCGCCAAATCCATCAAGGGCACTTCCAAAGAGCAGGAAAATCTTTACAGCAGCACATTGGAAAAACGCCTCCCTACTGGCGGCTAATAGAAATCAAAAAAGAGCGGACAAATGTCCGCTCTTTTTATTTTGCAATTACTTCCCTTCCCCACTCTTCAAATAGTCTTCCATAAACGCGTCCAAGTCACCATCCAAAACAGATTGGGCATTGCCAACCTGGAAATCGGTACGATGATCTTTAACCATTTGATATGGGTGTAAGACATATGAACGGATTTGGCTACCCCATTCTGCCTTGGTGTATTCTCCGCGCAGCACAGCGCGTTCTTCTTCTTTTTCGGCTCGTTTCAACTCAAGCAAACGCGCACGAAGAATGCGCATGGCAAACTCGCGGTTTTGCGTCTGTGAACGCTCATTCTGACAAGTCACTACAATTCCTGTTGGAATATGTGTTAAGCGCACTGCGGTCGCATTCTTTTGCACATTCTGTCCGCCCGCACCCGAGGAACGGAAGACATCCATTTTTACATCGCTCTGGTTGATCTCCACATCTGCCTCGTCCATGCTGACTTGCGGCAGAACTTCAACTAAAGCAAACGAGGTATGTCGGCGATGGGCTGCGTCAAAAGGAGAAAGACGCACCAAACGATGAACTCCTTTTTCAGAACGCATATACCCAAAAGCATACTGCCCACTTACAGCAATCGTCATGCTCTTGATGCCTGCTTCTTCACCGGGAGTCATATCTAAAATTTCGGCAGTAAAGCCACGGCTCTCGATCCAACGCAGATACATGCGCTGAAGCATCCCAGCCCAATCCTGCGAATCTGTTCCGCCAGCTCCGGCATGAATGGCGAGAATTGCATCATCATGGTCAAACGGACCAGACAACATCATAGTGAAAGAGCGCTTTTCCAGCTCTTTCTCAACCTTCTGAATTTCGATCTCCAACTCTGCCCGGAGAGTCTCGTCATCCAGTGAGGCAAGGTCTGTCAAATCATGAACCTGCTGCTTAAGCTTGGTCCACCCTTCTACTTCATCACGCAAACTTGAAACGGTCTTCATTACTTTCTGTGCAGCAGTAGAGTCGTTCCAAAAGTCTGGGTGTTCAATTTCAGTTTCTAATTGTGAAAGTTGGTTTTGTTTTCCTACCAGGTCAAAGACGCTCCAATAACTGTTGCACAGTTTCATTGGCAGCATTCAAGCGTTGTAATAAGTCTTGCATCTCTTCTCTACTCCTAGTTATTTACCAAAATTCCGTCTACAAATGCGTCGGGGTCAAATGGAGTCAGGTCTTCAGGCTTTTCTCCCAAACCCGCAAACAAAATTGGCAATCCTAACTGACGTTGAATGGCAAACGCCATTCCACCACGAGCCGAAGAGTCCAATTTTGTCAAAATGACCCCAGAGACATTCACGGCTTCTTTAAAAGAACGTGCCTGTTGTAAAGCATTCTGTCCTGTCGTGGCATCTAACACGAGCCATACTTGGTGCGGCGCACCAGGCAATGCTTTACCCACTACACGGTTCACCTTCTTCAATTCTTCCATCAGGTTGAAGCGGGTATGTAAACGTCCAGCAGTATCCACCATGACGATATCCACGCCGCGAGCTACCCCAGCCTGGACGGCGCTAAACGCCACCGCACCTGGGTCACTCTCTGGAGCGCCTGCGATCACTTCAACGTTTAGCCTGTCTCCCCATACTTGAAGTTGATCCACCGCCGCAGCCCGGAATGTGTCCGCTGCGCCAAGGAGTATCTTTTTCCCTTCGCCAACGAATTTGGCAGAAAGTTTGGCAATGGTTGTCGTCTTGCCGGAACCATTAACACCCACAACCAAAATTACAGTTGGTTTATCGTTCAAGGAAATAGCAGGCGGTTGAATTAAGCGAGACCGCAGTTCAGCTTTCAGCGCAGAAAAAAGTTCCTCGGAGCGTGTCCAGCCTTCGGTGCGCGTGAGGCGTTTTAAGTCCTCCAGCACAGATGACGCTGTTTCAATTCCTAAGTCTGCTTGAATTAATGTAGCTTCAAGGTCGTCCCATGTCTCATCTGTAATTTCAGAAGTGCCGAGGATGGAAGCGATCTGACCAAATGCAGCTTTGCTTGTGCGAGAAAGTCCTTCTCGCCATCGTGAGAAAATGCTCATATGGGCGGCGATTATACCCTATGGGCATAATACGGCATGTTTTTTATGTTATACTCATTTGGCTAAATATTGCTTAATAAGAAAGAATCATAAAGGTTAAAAAGGAATAAACATGTCCGGAGAACCCATTCATATCACTGACGAAGCGTTTGAACAGGTTGTTATGCAGTCCAATCTTCCTGTTATTGTGGATTTTTGGGCGCCATGGTGCAACCCTTGTAAGATGATCGCGCCTACTCTCGATAAACTTGCCAAAGAATTAGAAGGCAAGATCGTTGTTGCAAAAGTCAATACAGATGATCATGCTCAATGGATGCAGAAATTTGGCATTCAAGGCATTCCAACTTTGTTGTTTGTCTCAAATGGCAAAGTTGTCCACCGCCAGGTTGGCGCACTTCCCGAACGCATGTTGCGCGATGTGGTCAACCAATTTATGGAAGTTGCAGGACAGCAAGCCTAAATTAAAACATTGGAGTAGGGTATGAAGAGGCTAATTCTTGTTTCCACCATGTTGGGTTTGTTGCTAAGTGCTTGTCTCCCATCTCTTTCACAGCCTCAAGAATACCCTACCCCTGTTTCTGAAACAGACCTACAAGCTACGGCTGCTATTCTTTCACAACAAACTTTGCAATCTATTCCTACGAATACTGCAATTCCAACCGAAACCCCAAAAATCGTTACGCCTACTAAAACAATCACGCCCACTCAACCGACTCCTACAGAGACGGTTAACCCTGTTCTGTTGACTCTCACTGCCACCCTTCTTGCAGGAACATCCCCAGCTGAAACACAGACTGCCATTACGGAAACACTTTCGTCGGCTGAAGGAATTACAGGAACACCTAGCCTAACAGCCACAATCGTATCGGCTGCTACTACCGGCGGAACACCTCAACCTGCTTTTTATGGCACGCTTCCTCCTAATCTACCTTCGGGCACTTTAGGGCTTTACAACAAGGACCATGTTGATGTTTACGTGTCGTTTCGTTGTGTCACCAAAGAAGGCTACGTGACCATTCTTGAATACCCTGTAAACAAGAATGTCAATGTAAGTGCTCCTGCCGGGAAGTATACATATGTTGCCTGGGTCGGCGGTAGGCAATTTGATGGTAGTTTCACCTTGGACAATGAAGGCTTTCTAGTCATTTCATTTTTCAAGAATAAAGTAACTATAAAGAAAAGTTAGTTTTCAATATAGAAAAAGTAAATGGAGATAGTAAATAACATGATCAAAAAAATAATCCCAACCCTGGCTTTGTTTGCAGTGCTTTTGGCTGCATGCGGTGGTCAGCCGGCTGAACCAACCCTTTCTTCTGAACAGGTACAAGGCACCGCAATCTCAGCTGCATTTACAATGGTAGCAGAAACACAAGCTGCTATTCCAACCAGTACCCCTGTTCCGCCCACAGAAACTCCTAGCCCAACACCGTTACCAACATTTACTCCTTTGCCTCTTCCTACTCAGGCTCCTATTGAGTTTCCGACAGCTACAACCGCTGCAAGCTCCGGTGGTGGCGGCCAATGTGATAGTGTTTTGAACGAAGCTGAAGCTGGTCCACAATCAATGGTACGCTTTCAAAACAAGACAAACGGCGTAGTTGATTTGTCTCTATATATGTACTCTCCCAATAAGTTCGGCCAGTGTGGCAGCATGGCGTCTAACCCATATCACATTATCAAAAACGGATCTGTAGACATCTCTCTCCCTAAAGGTCCATACTACGCTTATGCTTGGATTACTTTATCGAATGGCACATTAACTTCGGCTGAAGGGTATCTCTACAATAAAGAAGCTGATAATCATCTCTTTTATGTCCATGTAAAAGAAGATGTGATTGTAGTAAAGTAGTACTTTCCTAGAATAAAAAAAACGCCGCTGAAGCGGCGTTTTTTTTATTCAGATGCACGATGTATTCTTGCACCAAGCTTTATTAATTTTTCATCCACTTTTTCATAGCCACGCTCAATTTGGACAATATTTCTGATTTTTGATGTCCCATTAGCAGCGAGAGCAGCAAGCAACATTGCCATCCCGGCACGAATATCAGGACTCTCTAATTTTTCCCCATATAGTTGTGTAGGTCCTTGAATCAAACAACGATATGGGTCGCATAAAATAATACGGGCACCCATTCCCACTAGTTTATCTGTAAAGTACATTCTTCCTGAAAACATCCAATCATGAAACATAACAGAGCCAGAGACTTGTGTAGCGACTGTAATTGCAATACTTGTCAAATCAGTTGGGAATGCCGGCCAGACATTTGTTTTAATTTCTGGTATAGCACCATCTAAATCTGACGCAATTACTAAATTTTGTTCCGAAGGAACATAAATATTAGCTCCCTGTACATCCCAGTGAACTCCTAATCTACGAAAAACTTGGTTTATCATCCCAAGGTGTTGAACACCAGCATTATGAATAAGAACAGATCCTTTTGTTACAACCGCCGCCCCGATATAACTTACAACTTCTAGTAAATCAGGTCCAATTGTAAAGTCGCTACCGTGAAGGCTAGAAACTCCAACAATGTGAAGTGTATTAGATCCAACTCCTTCAATTTTTGCGCCCAAAGAATTTAAGAAATTACATAATTCCTGTACATGGGGCTCAGATGCGGCATTACGGATATGGGTTTCCCCTTTCGCAAGTACAGCTGCCATTACCGCATTCTCTGTTGCAGTCACACTTGCTTCATCAAGAAGAATATCGGCTCCTTTCAGTCCAGATGTCTTAATATCAAAAAGGCGGCTATAACTAATATCTGCACCTAGAGCCTGCAAAGCTAAAATATGAGTATCCAGCCTACGTCTACCAATAACATCCCCACCAGGAGGCGGAAGTTTGAGTCCGCCTGCTCGAGCAAGGACTGGACCAGCAATTAGAATCGAAGCTCGGATACGGCGGCACAGGTCCGGGTCGAGATGTGAGGCGATTAATTCTTTGGTAGTAATCCGCCAAGTATGTGTATCAAGTTCTTCGACAACAGAGCCTAGACTTTCTATCAACTTACGCATAGCTAATACATCACGTATTTGAGGCACATTTCTTAATATCACTGGCTCTTCAGTTAAGAGACATGCAGCGAGCAGAGGCAGTGCCGCATTTTTATTTCCAGAAGGGGTTACTTCCCCATTAAGAGGAACTCCGCCTTCAATAACAAATTCTTCCATTTGTACACTCCTAATCTTTTCAGAATTGTAATGAAGTTTCTACCAATTTGCCAGAAACATTGCAACCAACTTACACAAGTTCCCCACTTTATAAGGGGAAAATTTTGGAATTATAATGATACTATGACAATTAAGTTGCTTCTCCCTCTTGTTATTGGCTGGGTTGCTGGTTGGGTCGTTAACTACCTTTCAGATGTTTTACCAATAACTAGAAGTTTCAGTAAACCTGTTTGTTTAAAGTGTGGAACAGAGTTTTCATTGATTGATTACTTGTTAATGAGAGGCTGCTCACAAGGGCATCCTCGTCATGTTCGAACATGGTTTGTACAAGTCATTATTACTTTATTAAGCATTTATACCTATCTAAATACCCCAGCCAAAATAGGTTACTGGGGAGGAATGGCTTTATTAATCTACTTCGGCATTGTTTTTGTAATTGACTTGGAGCATCGCCTAATTCTTCACCCGACAAGTATTGCTGGAGGATTATTAGCCTTTATCCTTGGAGTTATTTTGCATGGAATAGTCCCCTCTCTGCTTGGGGCTTTGGGTGGGTTTCTCATCATGTTAGGGTTTTATTTCTTTGGAATGCTGTTTGCAAAAATACGTTCCAATCGCATGCGCGCACAAGGATATGAACCTGATGATGAAGAAGCCCTCGGGCAAGGTGATGTTATCCTTGTTACTGTTTTAGGCTTTTTAGTAGGCTGGCCTCTTATTTGGTTCATGATCATTGTCAGCGTTTTGTTAGGTGGGTTTATCAGTGTTTTGTTTTTGATCGGGTTATTTATTACGCGGAGATATAATTCAAATGCCCTCATGATTTTTCTTCCGTATGGACCTTATTTTATTATTGGTGCAGGATTAATAATCTTTTTCCCTAATGTACTAAAGGCATTATTACCAAGCTAATTTCTAAAATGTCAAATTCTATACATATCAAAAAAAGTTATAGTAATAAAAGTTCGCGCGCTCAAGCCATAGTTGAGTTTATGCTTGTGTTGCCTATTTTGGTATTAATCTTGTATGGAATTATTGAAGTATCACGTTTGGTTTTCATTTTCGCATCAGTGTCCAACGCTTCTCGTCAGGCAGCACGCTATGGCGCTGGCAGTGGCGAACCTATTACCAATACTACATACTATCAAGATTGCGATGGAATTCGAGATGTGGCAAACCGATCCGCTATTCTTACTGAGTTTGACGAAATTAATATTACGTACGATCGAGGGCTAACTCCTGACGGAGAACAGGTTCCCATCCCAAACGTGGATGCTGATCCTGACTCAGATACATGTCCAATCGACGATAATGTTATTCGTAATGGAGATCGGATCATTGTTCAAGTAAGTGCATCATACGAGCCGATTATTCCAATTGCTAATATTGAACCCTTAGAAGTAGTTTCAGCTAATGCTCGAACCTTTTTAATTTCCGTTCCTATTTTTGGGTCTGCATTCCCTACCGGCTTTGCAGCAGAAAGTAGCACTCCGTCAAAAGCACCGACAAATACACCTTTAGAAAATGTGACATCAACAAATAAACCAACCCTTCAGCCAACCTACAATGCTACTTTTGAGGCGATACGGACAGCATTTCCCCGCACGCCGACGAACACGTTACCTCCTACACTTACATTTACTCCATCTATAACACCTACAGCGTCACGTGTGCCAACTGCAACATCAACAGCTATTGTCTGTACAGGGGAATACGCAGTAACCCATGGACCGTTGACCTTTAAGGATAACATTATGTCCATGAAAATCTATAATAATACTGGACATACATTATTAACTGCTTCTGTATACGTAGAGTGGAATCACGATACTGGGGGAGCACCTTCCCTCAAACTTCAACAAGTAGAACTATCAAGTCAACGCTGGAACGGGGAACTATTCACACCCTCTGCTTTTATCCCAGCTTATTATCCTTTTATTCCGATTGGGGAGTCACAAATCAGATTTTCATTTGATCAAAATTACAATTTCCAAGATGGGACAGAACGTATAATAGTTACAATTGGCACACCTGGATGTGTAAATTATCCAGTGGACTCAAGAAATTAATATGTATGTAAAAAACACACCTAAAAATCAAAAAGGGCAAAGTCTTGTAGAACTTGCAGTTAGCCTGCCTGTTATTTTACTTATCCTATTAGGAACATTTGATGTAGGTATGGCATTGTTTTCATATTCAATTATACGAGATTCAGCACAAGAAGGTGCTTTATATGGTTCATTCAACCCTGGTAACAAAGCTGAAATTGAGAATCGAGCACGAAATATTCTTCCTCGAGATAAAGGTGAAGTGTTTTCATCTCCTGTAGATTTGAGAAACAAAGACAATGTTGAAATTGACATTACTGTTAAGGGAGATGAATGTCAAGGCATTACACAAGGTATAGCAAATTACATTCAAGTAAAAATCACATACAATTACCCTATCCTCTTTCCATTCATAGGACAAATTCTCGGATCAGATGCGATTAAAGTTTCAAGTACAGCGTCAAATGTAATTCTTCAACCACCATGTCAATGAAAAAAAACTTCGCCTTAAAAAATAAAGAACGTGGGCAGGCTATGATTCTCATCGTCTTTGCCATTATCGGTTTAATTGGGGTGTCGGCAATTGCAATTGATGGAACGAATGCCTATATTGACAGTCGCCGCGCAGATACCGCTGCTTCCGCAGCGGCTCTTACAGCAGCCTTAGCAAGAATCCAAGGTCAAGATTGGCGAGCTGCGGCACTCGCTACAGCAGCAGCAAATGGATACAACAATGATGGTATTTCAAACACGGTTGAACTAAACACTCCACCGCTTAGTGGACCATATGAAGGCGACGCAGAATATATAGAAGTTATTATCACATCACATTTACAGACTTATTTTGGCGTTGTTATTGGTGTGCCAACAATCACAAGTGTTGCACAGGCTATTTCTCAATCCAAGCCATCAGAAATTGGCGAAATGTTCCCTGGGTATGCCCTTGTTAGCTTAGCTCCAAAATCTGAATGTGAGCAGCACCGCAGCTTTTGGATACATGGAGAAGCAACTCTTAATCTTGTTGGCGGCGGACTATTCATAAATTCAAATAACCCAGATTGTGCTTTTATATCATTTGGCAGCGGAAGTGTAAGGGTATTAGACAACAACCGGATTACCGTAGTAGGAGGTGCTGATATTCAAAAGCCTCAACTAATTACACCATATCCAATTGAATCTAATATTGCCCCAATTCCTTATCCGCCAGCATATCAATACCCCAGAGTAGGGTGCGGAGACAAAATAGCCACTCCTGATTACGAATTTGGAACAATGACATCTGGAGCATGGGAAGATGGACAATTCCCCCCAAACGGAATTACTATGTTAGAGTCTGGTGTATATTGCATCCAAGATGGATTTATTTTAGGCGAAGGCCAGGTCTTGGAAGGTAGTGGGGTAATTTTTTTAATAGAAGATGGTGATGTTAAGATTAGCGGGAATGCACAGTATGATCTAAGTGCTCCAAAGGGTGGGAACAATGCAGGACTCTTAATGTATATGCCAGTTGACAACAAAGGCATCATTGCACTAAATGGAAGTGACGAATCAAAAACCATGGGGACAATCCTCGCACCCGGAGCAGAGGTGCGCATCAATGGTCTCAACTCAATCAGAGGGGCTGCTTATCACAGTCAAATTATTGCATATACTATTGAAGTAGACGGTACTGACAGCGTTGAAATTAACTACAAAGACGAACAAAACTGGGACACCCTTACCATACCAGAGGTCGTTTTAGTAAAGTAAACCTTACAACGACCAACCCACTTAATTTGCTGGAATTTCTTACAGAAATGAAAGTGTTGCAACTTAATTACATCATCCTTGCTGATTAGAAGTAGTATATAATATTATTAAGAAATCTATATAAAGCGTCCTTCACTCCCCCTTTCTAACAACTATTGGTCGCTCTTTTAGCTAGCCTCTAATTTAAGAGGCACTGAAGCATGAGATACAAGTAATCATGAAGAAAATATTTTTTAGCAATTTTTCATTTATTCGAAAATCAAGCTCGCACAAAACAAAAGCTCAGAGCTTAGTTGAGTTTGCTATTAGCTTGCCAATTCTGTTACTTCTACTTTCAGGCGTTGTGGAATTTGGCTTTGCAATGAACTACTACTTATCCTTAATAGATGCAACACGTGAAGCAGCCCGTTTTTATAGTAACGAGGATCCTTTTACTACATCAGGCACTGATAACATATCTTTCTATGCCAATACAGTTGCGATGGTACGCGCGAACCTTGATCCTCAAGTGATCAACCCTTCTTATCAAGGACGCCGTATACCTCTCGATCCACTTCTGGATGATGTTATTGTTACTGCCTATGCGACATCCGGTGGGCATGTGGTTAATCGTTATCCGGCTGCTGGACCTTATCATCTTTACGGAAATGCCAACCCTATTTTTGCAACTAACGCAGAAATTGAAAATAAGCTTGTAAGTGGAGCTCCAAATGCTGGGCTTTTGCTAGTAGAAGTACATTACAACTATCATCAAGTGTTACGCTTACCATGGCTACTTGCATTTGTTCCAGACCCAATTGTTCTACGAACATATACAATTATGCCATTAGCTGCTGCTGAACCCCCATAAGGATTAATACTTATATGGTGAAAAAGAAACAAACTACGTTAGAGAAAGGTCAAGCCATTGTATTTATGGCACTGGTTATGGTAGGACTCATAGCCATTGTTGGCTTAATGACAGATGGTGGAATGCTCTTAATTGAGTATGGCAAATTAAAGCGTGCAGTAGATGCAGCGGCAATTTCTGCTTCACAACAATTTCGTCGAGGGTTTACAGGTGCAGATCTTTCGACTGCCGCACAAAATTTTTTACGCTTAAATAGTTCCGATGCCTCCAATATTAATGTGTATCGCTGTAAAAGAGACCCAAACACAAATGTATTAGATACCACTGCTGACGGTACTATAAATGCTGATGACCTTTGCACCCTCCCTAGAAGAAAACTTGTTCGTGTTGAAGCGACTCGAACTGTCCGATTTGGCTTTATGCGCGTACTTGGCATTGAGTCCAGCAATATTACTACTTCCGCTGTCGGTGAAGCTGCTTCAATTGATCTTGTCTTAATTATCGATACGTCTGGATCCATGTCGTATGAGACTTACTCATCGGGAAATGACAACCTTCTTGATAACATTAGCGAAGACCCTTCTGTTTGTAATGGAAATGCTACCACCCCATGCGAACCATTAAACACAGTAAAGAATGTGGCTGATGAATTTATTAATAATATGTTCTTTCCATATGATAGAGTTGCTGTAATTGCCATGACAAATCAGCAAGCTAATGCTGCTAACCGAAACCCTGTGGCTGTTTTGCACCTATCAGATAGTGAAACCAACGTAAGATCTGCCATATCAAGCCTACGTGTATTTCAGCCACCAGCTTGTAATTGGGGAGCTAACACTCCAGCAACTGGACCTTGTATTAGTTATTCTGGTTCAAACCCAACAATTGATTGCATAAAATACCGTAATACGGGTGATCCATCTTCATGCAACTCCAGTAACATTGGTGGAACGTTTTATCTTGCTGCCGCAGAATATTCTTTTGGGTTAATTCGAGAAGATTCTCTCTGGGTCGCAGTTGCTTTATTCGGTGGACCTGCGAATGCAACAGACGCACAGCCAGGGTACCCTGATGGTCTTTGCCCATCAAATACTTGGAGTTCACCTACTAATCCATTCTGCCGAGATGCTTCTGTAAGCACGAAACATAATACAGGAGATCCTTTATACGACGCAGACGATTATGCAAGAGATGCATCCTACTACCTTGCCGACCCTGTGAATGGGCAAGGGGTAACTGTGTTCACCATTGGCTTGGGTTATCAAATCCGAAATCAAGTAAAAGGTGATGCGAATGCCGGAGAGGCTCTATTGCAATATGCAGCAACTACTGCGGGTGGGACTTCTGCCAATCATGGAGAATATTTTTATTCACCAGACTCGAGCGGTTTGGCTGCAATTTTTAGTAAAATAGCAGATAATATCTTTACCAGAATTTCAAGATAGTTATTAAATACCAAGGAACTAGCTATGGGAATCATTCTTTCTGAGCAAAAAAATAAAAAAACAAAATCCAAAGCACAGGCAATGGTTGAATTCGCTTTGGTTATTCCCATTTTGATGCTCCTTGTCGTTGGGATTATTGAGTATTCGCGCTTATTATTTGCGTGGATTATTATTGAAAACTCCACTCGCTTTGGTATCCGCTATGCTACAACAGGGCAATACGATCAGAATTATTGTAATGGCGGCGGTATCTACAACGTTGCTACTTATGACTTAGATGCAGATGGAACCCTCTGCTCGACAGATCCGGAAATAGATACTGCTCCGCGTGTGTTTTCTATATATGATGAAACTCGTAGGATTGTAGTTGGTTTCAATCTAAAAGATGTTACCCGTGGGTCCACTGCAACAACAGCAGACGATGAGTATTTCAAAATTACTGTTTGCTCTGCTGAAGATGGTCGCGTTTTTACGCCTCCCCTAATGGGACGTCCAGTTTATGCTGATTGTCAGCTCCCAAATACAACTCACAGCGAACACGCCGGAACACCAGGTAATCGTGTAGTAGTGGCTGCAGATTACAATTTCAGGTTTATAGTTCTCCCAATTTTTGGGTTTGCTCCCACTGTTCATCTTGCTTCGTATCGTGAAGGTATCGTAGAACAATTCCGTGCAACACGTGCTATTAATACCCCGCTTCCATTAAATATCCCTACAGTACCTACTCCTACCTACACCTTCACACTTTCGCCTACTATAACATTAACGCCGACACCTACTAGTACACGTACACCTACACGTACACCCACTGTCACTCGTACGCCCACTATAACCCTTACACCTACTAGTACTTTTACGCCGTCCAAAACCCCAACGCTAACAAATACGCCTGCGCCTTCGTGTTCAAATATTTTCATTAACCGCACCCGTTTTAACGGTGATAGTTTTGAAGCACGTGTCATTAACAATAACTTTGCAAGTGCGTATCTCATTAGTTCTACTTTGACTTGGAATCCGTCTCCATTATCTGGTGGTAAGTATTTTGATTTTGTTGCCTTCAACGGGACCACATATTACAATCCGGCTGGAACATCTGGATCTGGAATAACTGACTCTCCATTAAACACAACTTCAGCATCGGGTGTTTTATTACTCTCAGGTAGTGGGACACAAGCAACTTGGGATGCAGATACCAACAATTCTACATGGGCAGGGCTTTGGGATGTAAGCTTAACCTTTGATTTCCCTGGTTGGGGTACTTGTACAGTAAGCTCAAGTATTAATAACTATACTGCAACACCAACAAATACTTTTACTCCTACAAATACACCTACCATCACGCGTACACCTACTATCACACGTACACCTACTATTACCTTAACACCTTCTAGGACTCCAACACCTACTATTACCTTAACACCTTCCAAGACTCCAACACCGTCTAATACGCCGACGAAGACGTATACACCTACACCGTCTAGTACGCCGACACAGACATTTACACCCAGTAAAACGCCGACAAGGACGCCAACGGTTGTAACGCCAACGCCAACAAGGACACCAACGCCGTCTAAGACGCCAACCACAACCCCATGTTTTGAAGGTTGTTAGAAATTCAAAGCCCCCATCCGTAGGATGGGGGCTTTTTTGAGAAAAGAGTTTTCAGGTATAATCTAAAAACTAAAAAGGAGGTGCAAGACAAAATTAAATAGGGAAAGACAGCGCATGGACTCTGGTGTTCTAACCTAGAGTTGACGAGGATGAAGGTTCTCCATTGCAAAATGGAGCTAACGGCTCAACATAAATTTGAGCTGGAAAATCGAGAGATCAGCGGAAGCCTTCCGGGTCTGCCATGACCCGCCCATCTTTCCCTCCAGAGATGAAACCCAGGTTACAACCCCGTGAGCGATCGCGGATCAAAAGGCTTGGGCGTGGCAAAGATATCGGGCTGTAAGAGCAGGCGTCGCCTTGTTGTGAGGCGCCTGGTTTTCAGTTCTCAATTCAATCAAAATTTGGAGGTTTCCTACTATGTGTGGAATCGTCGGTTATATCGGTCCGCGTGAAGCGACACCGATAATCCTTAACGGCTTAAAGCGCCTTGAATATCGCGGATATGACTCTGCGGGCGTGGCTGTCATCAATAACAATCAGATCGATATGCGCAGAGATGCGGGCAAGCTGCAACAATTGGTGGATTTGGTTGCCAAATCGCCATTGGTGGGTGCGCCAGGGATTGGGCATACACGTTGGGCAACGCATGGGGCACCATCGGCTCGTAACGCTCACCCCCACATTGGCAACACCGGCAAGATGGTGGTGGTACACAACGGGATCGTTGAAAACTTTTTGGAACTCAAAGATGAACTGACCGCCGAAGGCGTTACGTTCAATTCAGACACCGATACAGAAACCATTGTGCATTTGGCAGAGCACCACAAAGCAGCAGGGATTTCTTTTGAAGAAGCCGCCCGCCGTACTTTCAAACAGATCGAAGGGGCGAATGTGGTTCTGCTGCTTTCCACTGATGAACCAGATAAGATTATCGCGGCTCGCATTGGGAATGCCGGTGGTGTTGTCGTTGGGTTGGGCGATGGAGAGAATTTCCTCGCTTCAGACATCCCAGCCATTTTGGAACACACCCGCAGAATGATTTTCCTAGAGTCGCGTCAGATGGTGGTGGTGACCAAGGATAGCATCCGCATAGAAACATTGGATGGCGAGGCGGTTCAGCCGGAAATTCATACGATTGCGTTTGACGCGGTTTCTGCAGAGAAAGGCGAATACCGCCATTTTATGCAGAAAGAAATTCACGAACAAGTGCGCGCCTTGACCGATACCCTTGCCGGACGTGTAGATTTCAAAGAAGGTCGCATTCGTTTGCCCGAGTTGAATTTAACTCCAGAGCTTGCCAAGCGTATTCAACGTATTTACATCACCGCTTGCGGTACGGCAGCGTATGCCGGTATGGTTGGCAAATATCTCATTGAAAAGATCGCACGCGTTCCTGTGGAAGTTGTGATCGGCTCTGAGTTCCGTTATAGCGACCCGATTGTGGATGAAAACACGGTAGTTCTTGCAATTTCACAATCAGGTGAAACGGCTGATACATTGGCAGCCATGGAAGAAGGACGCAAAAAAGGCGGTATTGTTTGGAGTATCGTCAATGCCATTGGGTCGCAAGCCATGCGTATCGCTGATGGATATATCTCGATGCAAACCGGACCTGAAATTGGCGTGGCTTCTACCAAGGCTTTCACCGCGCCACTCGTTGACCAGTACATGCTCGCCATCCTTTTGGCAGATTTACGTGGTGTGATCGACGACAAAACCCGCCGTGAGTTGGTTGCAGACCTTCGCCTCGTGCCAGACCTGGCAGGCAGAGTGATGGATACAGAAGCCGACATCGAAAAAGTAGCCCACGCGCTCAAAGACCTCAAAGGCTGTTTGTATCTGGGTCGCGGTATCAATATGCCGATCGCTTATGAAGGCGCTTTGAAACTGAAAGAAATTTCCTACATCCATGCAGAAGGTTACCCAGCCGGTGAGATGAAGCATGGTCCCATTGCGTTGATTGACGAAGAAATGCCTGTGATCTGTATTACGCCAAAAGACCCTTGGCACGAAAAAATGATCTCGCAAATTCAGCAGGCGAAAGCACGCGGCGGGATGGTCATTGCAGTTGCCACTGAAGGCGATGAGCTAGTCAAGGGCATGGCAGACCATGTGCTTTGGATCCCAGATGCACCGTGGATGCTCTCTCCGATCGTGACGGTGTTGCCTTTGCAGATGTTGGCGTATCACATCGCAACCATCCGCGGTTTGGATGTGGACCAGCCGCGTAACCTAGCAAAAAGCGTAACAGTAGAATAAAAATAAAAGACAGCCTGGCAATTGCCAGGCTGTCTTTTTGATATGCATATATAATACCGAAAACTATTTATCTCAGGAGAACCTATGCGCCCAGATTGGGATTCCTATTTTTTGAAGATTGCTTATGCCGTTTCAGAACGTAGTACCTGTGACCGTGCTTTTGTGGGCTGTGTCCTCGTACGTGAAAAACGGATTCTCACCACTGGGTTTAACGGCTCGCCTGCCGGGCAAGATCACTGCGATGAAATTGGTCACTTGATGGTGGATGGGCATTGCGTCCGCACGATTCATGCTGAAACGAATGCCATTATTCAGGCAGCCTTACATGGCGTATCCACCAAGGGCGCAACTTGCTATGTCACCCACTTACCATGCATAAACTGCACCAAGGCGTTAATCAACGCTGGCATCGCCCGCATTGTGTATAGTGTGGCATATCGCAGCGATGAGAATGCGTTGAACTTTCTAAAAGCAGCCAATATTGAGGTAGCACAAAGAGAATTTACCCCCAGTTAATTTTCTAAGATAATAACTCATGCGAAAGAATCAGCTTAATCTGAGACCCTTCGCAATAAAAGATCCGCACTCGTTTGCCAGTTGGAAAGGTATGACTCAGGTCGTCTGCAAATTTAAATTCGGTCTTGCCAAGGTATAAAAAATAAGTCCGCCCGACAGAATCTGAATATTCATCATCCCAACGGATTACGCCTTCTGCCACACGCAGTTCTGGTTCATGAAAGCGAGAAGCTGTGCGCTTTGCAAAAAAGGCGCCAATTCCATAAACGCCCAAAATCAAGGGAATAGACGCACACAAAATAACCAGATTAATAGGGTCAGCAAAGAGCGCCCGGCGCGTACTTTCGTTGGAAAGATTCATGGCGAGAATGATGCCGCCACCCAACAACATAAAGAAAATAATCACGGGCCAGCCGCTACGGTGAGCATGGATCAGGCTTTTTCCATATTGGCTCAAAAATTCTTTTTGCTTTGGGGAAATAAAACCACGCTGATTCGAGCGTAATTCTTCTTCTGTAAATTCGTAAAACATATATCATCCGATCTCAAATAAAAATGGGCATAAGCCATGTTGAATCTCTGCACGGCGAACGGGCAAGATCGCTCGTTCCAGCGCGGCTTTCAACATCGCTTCATCCATTTTACAGACCTCGGGATGTCCATCAATCACACGTGCGTACGGGCAACGCCCAAATATCACGCGCGGACCTCCAGCGCCCGCTTCCCAACGGGCTTGATAATGCATCTCATTCAACACTTCGACTAACAAAGCCAACCGTTTATTGATAGGTTGACCTGCAAATTGCTTCGCATCCAAAATATGACTCGCCACCGCCTCCATACTTAACGTTTTGTTGGCTACTGTCAAAACAGCCCCAGCCAACGCGGACAAATTATCTCCCAACGCTGCTGCCGAAAGCGAATACACTTTCTCGGGTCTGCCCCTGCCTTCGCGGTTATGAATGGCAGTCATCTCCACGCGCCCATCGGAACACAGCACAGATAAGTGATGTCGCACATTCGGCGCGGAAAGCTTTAGGGCACGCGCAATTTCACGAGCAGAAGCAGAGCGAGTCTTTTTGAGGTGAGTGAGAATTTTTTGGCGGGAAGTGGTCATATTGTCTATACGCAAACTTTCAGAGGCGGGAATTTTCAAAGAAACAGAGGGAGCTTCAAGTTAAGGGTGAAGCGGGGGTGTCATCCTGTTGGAGTGATTATATTCACTTCTTTATTTATGTAAATATATTTTTGCATAATTCAATTGACGGTTTTCTATCCCGTGGCTATAATCCGATAACTTGTGAAGGATTACACCGATTTGAAAAAGAACATCTACCTCATTCTCACTATAGTCGGCTTCTTCCTTCCTTATTATTTCGTTTTCAAGTTCTACACCGCCAACGAAATGAGCACATCTACTGCGCTGGCTCAATTGGTCGCCACCGATTGGGGCGCGCTTTTTGTTGCCGACCTGACAATCTCTGTCTTCGCCGCATGGACCTTCATCTATAACGAAGCCAAACGCTTGAAGATGAAATACTGGTGGGCATACCCGATTGCCACCATGATGGTTGGGCTTTCCTTTGCCTTACCGCTCTTTCTTTACTTTCGCGAACGACAGCTTGAACAATGAGTTTGCACTGGGATGCCACATTTGCGATCGCAATGGAGTTGCGCCGCAAACATAAAGATGTGAACATCGAAGACGTGACCCTGCAACAAATATTTAATTGGACGCTTGAACTTTCGGAATTTGAGGATGATCCCGCGCTCGTGAACGACGACATCCTATATGCAATATACCAAGACTGGTACGAGGAGCACATCCATGGAAGAAAATAAGTACGAAGGCTTGAACCTGCCGAACTACAACATCCCAGAGGATATTCAGAACGTGATTTCGATTACCACGATCGACCGCCTCTACAACTGGGGACGCCGCTGGTCAGTGTGGCCCCTGATGTTCGGTTTGGCTTGCTGCGCCATCGAAATGATTGCCGCACAAACTGCACGGTACGACATGGCACGCTTCGGTATGGAAGTGATGCGCCCCACCCCACGCCAGGCAGATATGATGCTGGTCTCTGGCACCGTCACCAAGAAAATGCTGCCGTCCATCATCCGCTTGTACAACCAGATGCCCGAGCCCAAGTATGTAGTAGCAATGGGTGCTTGCGCCTCCAGCGGTGGACCTTTCAAGGAAGGCTACAACGTCGTGGCGGGGATCGATAAATTTTTACCCGTCGATGTCTACATCCCTGGCTGCCCTCCCACCCCACAAGCATTGATCGCAGGCATGATCAAATTGCAAGAGAAGATCGACAAGCAATCCATCTCGAAAGTTCGCTGGTATGAAAAAGGTAAGGTTGACTCGAACTACGTACCTATGCCCATCCTCGGACCGGACCTCATTGACGTGCGCCGCAGCAAGGAATTTGAAACCGCTGCCGCTCCTAAACAGGAAGGTGCATAATGGCTGCTCCCGCCTCAACCTCGACTTTGGATTTGGTTGCTCGTTTCCCAGATTTTGTCACCGCTGATGCCCGCCCCGGGTACTCAGGCTTTATCGTCAAAAAAGAAAACCTCGTAGAAGTTGCCACCGCCCTGCGCGATGAATTTGGCTTTGACTTGCTCTCCTCCGTCACCGGCGTGGACTATATCGCCGAGAACAAGATGGAAGTGGTCTATCATGCTCACCGCACCACGGGCGGACCTGGCTTGGTCTTCAAAGTTCAAGTCGACCGCGTCGACCCAGTGGAAGTGCCATCTCTCATTGATGTATGGGCTGGCGCTGACTTCCAAGAACGCGAAGCCTGGGACTTGATGGGCATCAAGTTCGTTGGTCACCCAGATTTGCGTCGCATTCTGATGTGGGAAGGTTTTGAAGGTCACCCACTGCGCAAGGATTATAAAGAAGCTTTCTTCGAAGATGAAGTAAAGCCTTATAAGAGCCGCTGGCCCGAAGGCAACCACACCTACGCAGAGTTCAAGAATCCGTATCGCGATAACGTAAAACTCCCCGAAGGCTTCAGCCTCGATAACTACCAGCCGCAGACCGAAGACCAGCTCTACTTCTCGCTTGAAAAATCTAGCATCAAACATGAGCCGGAACGTGGAAAAGAACTGGGCGAACACATGGTTGTGAACATGGGTCCGCACCACCCCTCAACACACGGTGTGTTGCGCGTGGCAGTGGAACTCAATGGTGAAACCATCACCAGCCTCAAACCGGTCATGGGCTACCTGCACCGCAATCACGACAAGATCGGCGAACGCAACACCTTCTTGCAGATCATGCCCTACACCGACCGCCTCGATTACTTCAACTCGATGGCAAATAACTTCGGGTATGCTGTGACCGTTGAAAAGCTGATGAAGATCCCCGTGGCAGAACGCGCAGAATATATCCGCGTCATCATGGCAGAACTCAGCCGTGTTCAAAACCACCTCATCTTCATCGGTATGCTCATCAACGACCTCGGTTCGATGTACACCCCATCGTTGTATGCCTTTGAAGAACGCGAACTCGTCCTCGATATCTTTGAAGCCGTCTCTGGTGCGCGCATGATGTGCAACTACTTCCGCTTTGGCGGTGTGGTGCGCGATATTCCTGAAGATGCCATGCAGAAGATCAAGGATTTGGTCTTTGAACGCCTACCCGCCAAGACCGACGAAATGGAACGCTTCCTCAACGAGAACGAAGTATTGGTTGCTCGTTTGAAGGGTGTACATGTGCTCAATGCCGAAGAAGCCATTCGCCACTCCGTAACCGGACCTGTGCTCCGCGCTGCGGGTGTGCCGTATGACCTGCGCCGTGCGGATCCCTATTCGATCTATGATCGCTTCGACTTTGATATCCCTGTGCGCCATAACGGTGATATGTACGATAACTACCTCATTCGCTTCGATGAAATTCGTCAGTCGCTGCGCATTTTGGAACAGGCACTTAAACAAATTCCAGGCGGACCGATCAACTCGCAGAAACCGCAGTATCAGGTTCGCGTCCCGGCAGGTGAGGCGTATGGTCGCGTGGAATCGCCCAAGGGTGAACTCGCCTTCTATGTCGTCTCCAACGGCAAGCCGAATCCCTATCGCTATCATGTTCGTGCCCCTTCGTTCGTCAACCTGACCGCTGTTGAAACGATGTGCAAAGGCGTCAAGATTGCCGACTTCGTTGCCCTGCTTGCGATGTTCGACATCGTAATGGGTGAAGTGGATAGATAAGGAGAACTCACCGATGTACGGAAAAGGCATTCTCAAAGGGTTGGGCGTTACCCTTAAGCGCTTTGTAGATACCTACCTGGACGATATTTCCTGGTGGATGCAAGGCAAGAAACGCTACTATACAAAAGAAGGTATTGCTCATCGCGCTTCGAAAGACACACGCGGTATTTTCACGGTGCAATACCCAGAAGAGCAATTGATTCAGCCGGAAGAGTTCCGCTATGTACCCTTCCTCGTGTACGATGAAGGTGCTGAAGGCAAAAAGGAAGTTCGTTGTACTTCCTGCGGTATTTGTGCCAAGGTCTGCCCGCCGCAGTGTATTTGGATTGTGCGCACCAATGACCCGAACACCGGCAAACCGGTGCCCGAGCCCAAAGACTTCTACATTGACATGGACATCTGCATGAACTGCGGGTTCTGTGCCGAGTACTGTCCGTTTGATGCGATCAAGATGGACCACGACTTCGCCATCGCTTCGTACAGCCGCAATGTGTATAACCTTGAGAAATTGCTCAAGCCGGCTTCGTACTATGCGGAGATCCGCCCGTTGAACTACACCAAGGAAGAAGAAGCTCGCAAAGCCAAGGAAGCCGCCAAAGCCGCCAAGGCAGAGGCTGCTTCTGCCGCAGCTCCGGCTGCGTAATTCGTAGTAAACAAGAGCACAAGTAGACGGGTATGTTTTGCGCCTGTCTACTTGTCTACTTTTTACCTGTATATCAAGGATGCACATGACCCCTACAAAAGAAGCTGTACTCAAAGCGCTGGGCACGGTTCAAGAACCGGACCTGGGGCAAGACCTTGTGACCCTGAACATGATCCGCAATTTGGACGTTTCTGGCGAGAAGGTCTCTTTTACCGTTATGCTCACCACGCCCGCCTGCCCGCTCAAAGGCAAGATCGAAGCGGACTGTCGCAAGGCGATCAATACCATCGAAGGCGTGAAATCCATCGACATCAAAATGGACTCGGATGTGCCCAATGACGGGCGCATGCGCGGACTGGTGAACACCCCCATTCGTAACGCCATTGCCATTGGTTCCGGCAAAGGCGGCGTCGGCAAATCGACCGTATCGGTCAATGTGGCGGTAGCGTTGGCAAAATCAGGTGCGCGCGTCGGGTTGATGGATGCGGACATCTACGGACCCAACACCCCCACCATGCTCGGCGTGGAGAAACTGCCGCCCCCGAACGGACCGCGCATCATCCCTGCTGAAGCGTATGGATTGAAGATGGTCTCGATGGGCTTGCTCGTCAAACCGGGGCAGCCTCTCATCTGGCGCGGACCGATGCTCAACTCAGCGATCCGTCAGTTTCTGGGCGACGTGGAATGGGGCGAGCTTGACTACCTGATCGTAGACCTGCCCCCCGGAACTGGTGACGCGGCGCTTTCTCTCGCACAAGCATTGCCCTTAAGCGGTGCTGTGATCGTGACCCTGCCGCAATTGGTTTCGCTTGAAGATGCCGGGCGCGGACTTAACATGTTCAAGACGCTCGAAGTGCCGATCCTCGGTGTGGTTGAGAATATGTCGTACCTAGAAATGCCCGATGGCTCCAAAATGGACCTGTTCGGTGCGGGTGGCGGTGAGCGATTGGCGCAAGCCACTGAAACGACCTTCCTGGGCGGCGTGCCCATTGACCAGAATGTGCGCATTGGCGGTGATACGGGCAAACCGATCGTGGATGCCTACCCAGACTCGCCAGTTGCCAAAGCGTTGACCGATATCGCGCAGAAGATCGCGCAGAAGTCATCAGTGGCGGCGTTAGGGACGAATAACAGTTTGCCGATCAATATCGTTGAGTAGTTAAAGTAGGTAGATATACAGCCCTTGAGAATTTCTCAGGGGCTGTTTTTTATGCCGGTGAGAAGAAAGTACACTTGCCGAATACTTCAGCAGACCGTACACTGTAGCCGAAGGAGAACCCATGAGAATTCAGCGCATTGTGATCAGCTTATTTCTATTATCCATATTGGCGGCGTGCAACCTGCCGGGCAAAGAGAGCGGATACGACATCAACACCTTGGCGACCTTTGCCGCACAGACCCAGATCGCCGCTGGGACGCAAAGCCTGCTCACCCCGCAAGCCACAACGACCGTACAGCAAGACCTGCTGACAAACCCGGCTCAGGCAGGGACCTTGCAGCCGGTGCTCCCCACGCAAACGGGCACACCCTGTAACCTGGCGTCATTCGTGACGGATGTGACCATTCCAGATGACACAACCTTCTTGGTGGAAAAACCGTTCACGAAGACCTGGCGCTTGAAGAACGTGGGCACCTGCACGTGGACAGCGGGCTATAAGCTGGTCTTTGACTCGGGCGAGCGCATGAGCGGACCCGAGACCCAGCCGCTGACGGCAGTATCGGTAGCGCCCGGAGAGGAAGTGGATGTATCGGTCAATATGATCGCACCAGCGGTGGCAGGCACGTATAAAAGCAATTGGAAGATCAAAGATGAGAAAGGCGAAGTCTTTGGGTTATCGTCTGGACCGTTCTATGTGCAGATCAAGGTCAAGCGCGGCGGACTGGTGGTGTGGCATAGCTATAAGCAAGGCGATACAGACAATAACGTAGTTGCCATTCAATATCTATTGCGGCAACAGGGCTATACCAACCTGATCGCAGACGGCACCTTTGGGGCAGAGACCCAAGCCAAGGTGAAGAACTTCCAGAATAAGAATGGGATCGAGGAAGAGGGCGTGGTAGGGCAAGAGACTTGGGAGGCGCTGATCGTGAAGGTCTCGCAGGGCAACAACGGTGATGCCGTGAAAGCCGTGCAATATCTACTTGCCAAGAAGTATGGCTACAGCCTCGAAGTGGACGGCATCTTTGGTCCGCTGACGGTGGAGGCGGTGAAGAGCTTCCAGAGCAAGCAGGGACTGACCGCAGACGGGGTGGTGGGTCCGTTGACGTGGCAGAAGCTGATCGGGAAGTAGACGAGAGATTAAATGACAAAGTCCGCAACTGGGTTGCGGACTTTGTTTATAGCGAGGTGCTCTTAGCGCAGGATGACCCACAAAGCGTGGATGACGCCAGGGATACCGCCGAAGAGGGTGGCGACGAGGTTGATCCACAGATCGTTATCGACCTTGCCCTTCTTCATGTAGACGGCGAGCGGGGGGAAGAATAGTGCAACAATGACTTGTAATACTTTGTTATCCATTTGATCTCTCCTTTGAGACTGAAAAATTGGTCTTGCTGGCTGTGATTATACGATAGGCAAGCGGGGAAAATACAGCGTACCCCAGAGATTGAAAGCTAATTGATAGGCATTGAGAGGGCTACCCACTGCCGCCGGGGTCTGGGGTGGCGGCGGGGTCTTCGGTGGGGTCGGGGTCGGTGTTGTTCTTGGGCTGCGGAGCGGGGTCGCAGACTTTGCCGCCGTTGAAGTCGAACTCGTTGACCAGTTCTTCGCCGATGAAGACTTGCACCCCAGCAGGCGGAGCATAGGAAGCGGGCGGGTACAGACAGGAGAGGATCTTGGGGTTGCTGGCAGCGGGCATACAAGTAACCGGGTAGCCGTTGAAGGTGACCTTGAGGGTGGCGGGGTCATAGGCGGGGGCATCTTCGGCGATGGGGAAGTTGACGTAGCCCGCGACATTATCGCAAGTGGTGAATTCTTCGGTGAGGAAGGGCTTTAGGGGAGCGGGGTCGAGAGGGGGTTCGGTGGCGGCGGGTTCTTCCGTTGAGGGTTCGGTGGATCCTGCAGAAGAAGGAATATTTCGGGACGTACCTGAGTACAGGTTAGCACAAAGCTGAGCCAGTTCTTCATCTGACATTTTGTTCAAAACGGAACGTTTATATGGATCCATCAATTGTCTTCCATTCGGGCAGTAACAATTGTATTCCAAGCTCACATATTCCAAATAAGAGTCGGGGGCTTCAGAAGCTCTACAAGAAACCGCGCCCTTTGTAATGGTTTGATCAGCGGGTACGAAGGCGCAGGCGAGGCTGGCAAGGACAAGGACGAACAGGGCGAGCAAGGGGCGGGCGGATTTGTGAAGCATGGGTTCTCCTAAGAGGTGAGATGATGGAGCAAGGGTTTATTAGCCTTCGGGAAGAGGCGGCTCGGTGGGAGCGGGTTCTTCGGTGGGATCGGGGTCGGTGTTGTTCTTGGGCGGTTGGACGGGGTCGCAGAGGGTGCCGCCGTCGAAGTTGAATTCGTTGACGCGTTCTGTGCCGTTGTAGACTTCGATGATGGCGGGCGGACCATAAGGCGCAGGCGGGTAGAGGCAGGTGAGGGTTTTGGAATTGCTGGCGGCGGGAGTGCAGATGGCGGCTTGCCCGTTGAAGAGGACTTTGATGGTGGCGGGGTCGTAGGCGGGGGCGTTCTCGGCGATGGTGAAGTTGACGTAGCGAGCGGTGTTATCGCAGGCGGTGAAGGCTCCGGTGAGGTAGGGCTGTAAGGGGGCGGCATCGGCTGGCGGTTCGGTGGGAGCCGGTTCTTCCGTCGGCTCTTCGGTGGGTTCTGGGGAGGCGGGGGCTGCGGGGGCGTCGGTTTGTGAGGCGGCGTTGGGGGCTGCCTGGCAGACTCGGGTGGTGAGGTTTTCGGTGGTGAGGAATTGGATGTTGATGAGGTCGATGAAGACGAGTGGCGAATCTTGGGTGAGGCAGGTGCAGGCATAGTAGCCGGCAGAGCCGTTGCCAGAGTCGCGGCGAAATTCGCAGGATATTTTTTCGGTTTCGATCAGGGCGGGGGTGCCGCAGGCGAGGCTGGCAAGCAGGAGGGCGAAGAGGGCGAGCAGGGAGCGGGTGGGGGTTCTCATGGTTTCACCTCTAAAGCGGGAATGGTCTGTAAGGTTGTAAAGTAAGTGGTTGTTAGAACCCGCTTTCGGTGTGTTGGGTGTACCTCCCCCATTTAGGGGATTGGTTTGGCGGGTGAAGTTGTATATACTAGTTGACAACAGGCGGGACTTGGTACGGATCGAACGCTCCATATTCTTTTTTTGATTTGAATCGGTTCCCCTTCTCGCCCGTGGACTGCCTTGTTTAGGGGGCGGTCAGTCGTTGCCACTTGTTGGCTATGCGCTGTCACCCAAACAACAGGAAGATGTAGGGCAACGTTGGCTGAAATTCGCCGCCGCTTTTGCCCCCCCATATTTAAGTTGTTTGGGCGCGAGTAGGTGCAGAAAGGAGGGCTCTGTAAGGGATACAGGATGGATAGAGGATGGATAGAGGATGGATACAGGATGACCCAACTATTAATCAAACAAAAAAAAGGAGCTAAAAATGGCTAAAATTCGCAAAAACATCATTATTCAGGGGTTCAGTGGTACTTTGGGTGACCAACTGGTTATTAAGCAAGATAAGGCAGGGCGGACGATCCTTGCGGTGCCGCCTACCTTTGACGAGAACCGGACATTCAGTGAAGCCCAACAGGAACAACACGATAAGTTCCGTGATGCTTCGACCTATGCCAAGGATGCCAAGACCCAAGACGTGTATGTTGAAAAAGCCGAAGGGACGCCGATGAATGCCTACAACGTAGCCATGGCGGATTGGTTTCATGCGCCAGAGGTGCAGGAGATTGACATGGAGAACTGGCATGGTGCGATTGGGGATGTGATTCGCATTAAGGCTGTGGACGATGTGCAGGTGACGCAGGTGAAGGTGTTGATTACGGACTCGGCGGGTGTGGTGCTGGAGCAAGGCGCTGCCATGAACACGGGCAGTGGCTGGTGGACGTATACCATGCAGACGGCGGTGAGTGGCTCGCCACGGGTGGTGGCAAGTGCAAGAGATTTGCCGGGTAATGTGGCGCAGTTGGAGTGGCAGGATTAATTCACCCCCCTCCGCCCTATCGGGCACCTCCCCCAAAGCCGACGGTAGGGCTGTCAGATTTGGGGGAGGAAGAGACCCCTCCCCATCTAAAGACCGTAGATGGAGAGGGGAACTAGTACGGTGTACGTAAGTAAGTAGACCTCCGAGGTTTCCCTCTTACGAGGACAAGTAAAAACCTCGGAGGTCTTAAACCAAGAAACCTTGACCGGTTGTGTGAGGGGTCGGGTACAATTGGGAACGTGAGCGGGGAGAAGCCCTGCATAAAAGGAATGATATGAAAAACCCTATCATCAATTCCCCATACAAAGAACCAAGCAGACATTTTGCAGCCGATGAGCGCGGGATTTCGGATGATGTTTTGGATTTTCGCCGACCGAGCACTCGCTTTGTTTCTGCGATGCCGCGTACACGCAAGCGGGATAGGCAGTTGCAGATGAATCTTGCAGAAGGCGCTTTTAGCGCGGAGATGCAGGAAGATAACGAATTTATCAACAAAATACGTTTTGTGATTGCGGAATGGCGTAAGAAGGAATACCCCGGCATTACCAAGACTTCGCGCGACCTATTGTATTACTGGCAAGATGAAGGTCGCGAGAACAAACTGTTCTTTTGCCAGATCGAGGCAATGGAAACGTTGATCTATGTCAACGAAGTGGCGGAAAAAGCGGGCGAGACATGGATACTGAATGACATTCGCAAAGCGAACAATGAAGCCAACCCAGGGCTTTACCGTTTGGCGTTCAAAATGGCGACGGGGTCAGGCAAGACCGTGGTGATGGCAATGATCATTGCCTATCACACCTTGAACAAGGTACGCTACCCACAAGATACCCGTTTTACCGATGCGTTTGCCATTATTACACCGGGCATTACCATTCGTGACCGTTTGAACGTGTTACACCCCAACGACCCGCAGAACTATTACATCAAACGCGACATTGTTTCTCATCAGGATTTTGAGTTGCTGCAAGGCGCTGTGGTTTTGGTGATGAACTATCACCAAATGGGTTTACGGGATAACCAGCGTTTTCAAATGGGTGCCACCCTCAAAGCAACGGGTTTGGTAAAGGAAGAAGTACAAAAAGAATCACCGAATGCAATGGTAAATCGCGCTTTCAAAAGTCTTTTGACCAAGCCGCGCGTTTTGGTCATCAATGATGAAGCCCATCATTGTTACCGAGAGAAACCCAGCGAAGAAAAACTTTCTGGCGATGACCGCAAGGAAGCAGACGAGAACAACGAAGCCGCGCGAGTGTGGATCAGCGGACTGGAAGCATTGACGAAGAAGATGAACGTCAATGCCATTGTTGACCTTTCGGCTACGCCGTACTTCTTGCGAGGGTCTGGCTATGAAGAAGGCACATTGTTCCCTTGGACGGTTTCAGATTTCTCATTGCTAGATGCGCTGGAATGTGGCGTGGTGAAAATTCCGCGTTTGCCTGTGGAATCGAACACCATCAAGCAAACCGATATGCCTGAATTCCGTAACTTGTGGGATCACATCAGCGACGACCCTCACATGCCGAAGAAAGGCTTGAAGAGGGGCAGCAAAGAAGATGGGTACGACCTTTCGACCATCATCCTGCCCACCAAGTTGCAAGAAGCCCTGGAGTCTTTGTATGGCAGTTATGAAAAATACTACAAAGATTACGAAGAACACAAAAAGAAAAACCCAGCCGTGATGCCGCCCGTGATGATCGTGGTGTGCAATAACACGACAGTTTCCAAAATGGTCTATCGCTGGATCGCAGGCTATGAAATTGAAACCCCGACCCGCATCGCCATCGAAAAGGGCAACCTGCCCATCTTCCGCAACGAGAATGGGACGCAAATGCTGGAGCGCCCGAATACGCTCATCGTGGATAGCGCCCAATTGGAAAGCGGCGAACAGATCGACCCTGAATTCAAAAAGACCTTCGCCAAAGAGATCGAAGACTTTCACAAGGAATATCGCAAGCGCTTCCCCGGACGCGAAGAACCCAGCGACGAAGAAATCTTGCGTGAGGTGATGAATACGGTGGGCAAGCCGGGCAAATTGGGCGAGAACATCAAATGCGTGGTGTCTGTCTCGATGTTAACCGAAGGGTGGGATGTGAACACCGTGACGCATATTTTAGGCGTCAGAGCATTTACGACTCAATTGTTGTGTGAGCAGGTTGTCGGTCGGGCTTTGAGGCGGGTGGACTATAACGCTGACCTTGACCCCGAAGATGGAGTCGAAAAGTTTTCGGCAGAGTATGCCGAAGTCTATGGCGTGCCGTTCAACTTCCTAAAGGCAGAAGGAGGCGGACCCAAACCGCCGCCCAAGTTCGTTCATCGCGTGATGGCACTGGAAGGTCGCGAGAAGTACGAAATCACCTTTCCGCGTTTGGAAGGGTATCGATATGAGTTAAACGAAGGCAAACTGGCAGCCACCTTCACCGAAGAATCCAAGACCATCATCGAGAACGAACCGACCGAAGTGATCTCGGAAGGCGCTATCGGTGAAGAAGTCAAAGAAGAAATGCTCAAGATCAAGAACCGGCGAGAAGGTGAAGTGTCTGTCATCCTAACCCAAGCCCTGCTCAAACGCTATTATCGCGATGGTGATGGCGCGGAAAAATACTGGCTCTACCCGCAATTAAAACGCATTGTGGATGAATACATTCAACGGTATGTGCGTTTGAAAGATAATATGGTGATCGGCTATCTCTCGGTCGGTGGCTACTTTGCAGGCGCACTCACCAAGATCCAAGCCGCCATCGTCAAGAACAACATCGAACAGCAGGAATCAAAGCGTGTGCTGCCCATCCTTGCGCCCTTTGATTCACTTGGCTCCACCCGCTATGTGGATTTTCTGACCACCAAGGAAGTAAAAGAAACGGTAAAAAGCCATGTGAACTATGTGGTGGCAGATACCGCCGAATGGGAACAAGGCGTTGCCAAACGGCTGGAGGAAATGCCCGAAGTGTTGGCGTATGTAAAGAACCACAATCTCGGCTTTACTATTCCGTATGAGCATCAGGGTATCAGCAGGCAGTACATCCCCGATTTTATTGTGGTGTTGGAAAACCCCCATCCCCAGCCCTTCCCCCTAAAGGGGGAAGGGAGCCCAGCCCGCTTGAATCTCTTGATAGAGGTCACTGGCAAAAAGGATGATAAAAAAGGCTTGAAGGTCAAGACCACGCGCGAAATGTGGATACCCGCTGTGAATAACAGCGGCAAGTATGGCACATGGGCAATGTTGGAAATTCAAGACATTCACGAGACGATGAACCTCATCCGCGCTGGAATGGAACGCGGCTTCGATAATTTGATGCTCGGCACTTTATTTGATAATCAAGGATAATCTAATAGACCTCGGAGGTCTTAAAGACCTCCGAGGTCTGGAGAACACCCATGCCCCCTAAAAAGAAGACGAAAACCCCGGCTCCCACTACCGCCGCCCCTGTTACTTCCTACAAACACGACTCTACCCGCAAGCGGATTCCCACCCAGGAAGAATCGGTCAAATTATCCAAACGCGAGAAACAGCCGGTCAAGAAGACTTATGCTTACGATCCCTCGCTCGACCCGCAATTGGTTTGGTCTGGCAAGCAGGAACAAGGCGCGGAATTTGACGTGCCGACCGTGCCGATCTACGTGCAAGAGCATGTTGCCCCCGAAGCATTGATCGCCCGCCTGAAAGCGGGCGCAAGTGACGACCGTCAAATGTTGCTCTTTGGCGAAACCGCCGAAGACCAGTTCCAAAAGGCGGTGGAGTTCTACAAACACGAAGACAACTGGCAGAACCGTATGATCCTGGGTGATTCGCTTTTGGTGATGAACTCACTTCTCGAAAAAGAAGGCATGCGTGGTAAGGTGCAGACCATTTACATTGACCCGCCTTACGGGATTAAGTTTGGCTCAAACTGGCAAGTAAGCACTCGCAATCGCGATGTGAAGAACAATAAAGTAGAGGATTTCATTCGGCAACCTGAACAAGTGAAAGCTTTCCGTGACACATGGGAGTTAGGGATTCATTCTTACTTATCATACTTGCGCGACCGCCTAATTACAGCTCGTGAACTACTCAATGAAAGCGGTGCATGCTTTGTGCAGATTGGCGACCAAAACCTACATCTTGTAAGGGCTATCCTTGATGAGATTTTTGGAGTGGACAACTTTGTTTCCTTAATTACTTTTAGAAAAAAGGGGATGCCTTTAGGCTCGAAGTATATTGAAGGAACTGTAGACTACTTATTGTTTTATGCAAAAAATAAAAATGATCTGAAATACCACTCGTTGTACGAACCTAAATCAGTAGAAGGTGATTCTCACTGGGACCGTGTCGAACTCTCAGATGGTACACGTCGCAAAATGACATTAGAGGAAATCAACAACCATTCGTTATTACCCAAAGGAGCGAGACCATATCAACTTCACCAACTTTATCCAGCAGGAATCAATAAGAGCGGTTTATTTGACTTCCAGTTTGAAGGCAGGGTGTATAAACCTCCAAAGGGGAGAAGTTGGAAAACCAATGTAGAAGGAATGAAAAAATTAGCAGAAGCACGAAAATTAGAACCTTATGCTGATGGTGAAACTCTTAGATATATTTTACATCTTGATGACTATCCTGTTTCACCATTAAACAATTTATGGAATAACCTTGGGTCTGCAACTGATACTATTTATGTTGTACAAACTAATGTAGAAGTTGTTAAGCGTTGTATTCTAATGACAAGTGATCCTGGCGATATTGTTCTTGATCCAACTTGTGGCTCAGGTACAACAGCTTTTGTAGCTGAACAATGGGGCAGACGCTGGATTACTACCGATACTTCACGAGTAGCACTTGCACTTGCAAGAACTCGTTTGATGACCGCAAAATATCCTTTCTACAAAATGAAAGATGAAAATAGTGTAAGCGCTGGCTTTGAGTATGAAACAGTGCCACATATAACGCTCGGTTCAATTGCAAATGATGAAGAAGCTGATAGAGAAGTTCTTTATGATAAACCGCTTGAAAACAAAAAGGTAGTGCGCGTGGCGGGTCCGTTCACGGTCGAGTCGCTCAGTCCGCATAGGGTCAGCGACGAGCAAGAGATGGTCAGCACCGAGCGGTTCGTCAATATTGTGATTGAGAACATGCTCAAAACGGGCGTCCAAACAGGCGATAAAGGCGCACGCGTTGAGTTTGTCAATTTGGATATTCTGCCCAGCGGTCCCGAAGTGCAGGCAGTCGGCGAATACAAAACTAAAGATGGTTTGAAGAAAGCCGCCGTTGCCATCGGTCCCGAATTCGGCAGTGTTGATGATGATTTCATCCGCGATGCCGCAACAGTCGCCAAGCGTTTCTCTGATCTGCTCGTGGTGGCTGCCACCTCCTTCGATGCGTCCGCGCATTCGATTGGAAATGAAATATCGGGCGACGGGACGTCGCCCCTACAAGTGATGAAGGTCAAGATCAACCCTGACCTGTCTATGGGCGACCTGCTCAAGAAAACGGGTTCGGGCAATCTCTTCCTCGCCTTTGGTGAGCCGGAAGTCAAGGTCACCAAAGATGGGGATAACGTCATTGTCGAAGTGCTGGGTGTGGATGTCTATGACCCCGTCACCAGTGAAATGCGATCCAGCGGTTCAGGCAACCTTGAATACGACATCGCTGCCTGGTTCATCGACACCAACTACAGCGGTGAAGCCTTCTTTGTCACCCACGCCTATTTCCTTGGCGCTGATAAGCCCTTCGAGAAGTTGAAGAAGGCGCTCAAGGCTGATATCAACGAAGACCTGTGGGATGAGTTGTACTCGACCACATCACGTCCGTTCCCGAAGCCGAAGACCGGCAAGATCGCGGTCAAGGTCATCAATCACTTCGGGGATGAGGTGATGAAGGTGGTTGAGGTTAAGTAGAGGGGTAATTTTGAATCAAGAAGAAAAAATTAAAGCAATCCAAAACCTATGGATGCGCTTCAATTCCAATATTGGAGCGCTCTATTCGTTTTTTGAAAAGCTGACAGTACTTGCAGATCAAATAGACGAAGAAAAGTTACAAGCAATAGTGAACGAGTTGGAGTTTATTTTTAAAGACAAGCTTGATATCAAGAAAGATGTCAGAAAATACATTCCATCCGTGGACGATCTTGATGTGCAACCTGATTTCAGTAAAGATAAGACGGTTCAAGAAATAACCGAGTCTATTAAAGACCCTGAAGTTATTAATGTGATTAATGGTTGGGGGGAAAACCATCCGCATAGGCTACAACGACTCAAACGAGCGTATTCAAAAGCCTTTAATGACCCTCCAGTCACAGGCATCTTGATTAGACGGAGCATGCTGGTTTCATTGATAACATTCTTTGAAATATTCTTAAGTGATCTTTATAAATGTCATTATTTAATGATTGGCACCTCACAAGAAGCTGCTGAGAAAGAAGCAAAAAAGCTTATGGGTGGAGATTGGCGAAACAAAATGTTCAATCTCAATAAAATTGGGTTGGGCATACCCTTCTTTACAGAGCACGTCGATACAATTTACGAGTACACACAAAGAAGACATCTTACTGTTCATAATGATGGAGTTGTAGATCAAAAATACAAAAACAATATTCCCTCCAATAAATATGATATTGGCGACCACTTACTTGTGTCCACTCAGTATTTTCAAAATGCCATTGATAACATCTTGTTATTTGGCTTTTTTCTTTATTACAATCAGCTTCAACAAATTTCAGACGATGAACAATTTATAAACAAAAAGCTGGATGAATTTGTAATTTCAACCTTAGAAAAACAAAGGTTTCAATTAATTCTATTACTAGCAGAGAATCGAGAAAACCTTGCACTATCACAAGAGCGAATACAAGTCCTTGAAGCTAATCGTGCAATTGCATACAGAGGATTAAATAGCACAGAAGAAGTCGATAAAATCGTCAATATGCTTGAAAAAGAAGAGCATAGTTGGAAAGTCGATTTAGCAATCTGCATGCTGAAAAATGATATAAAAAGCTTGAAGGTCAAAATGACTCAAATTCCAAGCAAGGTAAACCTTGCCGAAATTCTGTTGTGGCCACTATTTGACCCCGTAAAAGATCAGGTCTGGTTTAGGCAATTGTCTTACAAAAAAAAGAAGCAAGAAATAGGAAAAACAGTTAAGAGACGCTAGGAGTGTTCAAGAACGAAATCAAATACAATATCAGCTATTCAGGCTAAATATTCAGCCAAAAGCCTTGAAGAAAAGGATGATTAACATGGCAGAGAAAATTCAAAACCTCGCTCTCAGTGTCCGCCAACCATTTGCAGAACAAATCATGCGCGGCACGAAGAAAATCGAATACCGCAGTATCAAGACCCATATCCGTGGCAGAGTGTATATCTATGCCAGCTTGAGTCCGCGAACGGATGCCTATGAAAAAATGAAGGTTGAGCCCGGTACATTTCCCGCCGGGGTGGTGATCGGGTCGGTTGAAATTGTCGATTGCCGCGAAAAAGATGGCGAATATCACTGGATATTGGCAAATCCGCAGAGGCTGAAGAAACCTGTCCCACCAGAAGGGCAGCCTCAACCGGTTTGGTTCAAACCGTTTAAGAAGTAAGTAAAGTATAAAAGACAAGGAGGGACAGATGACCCAAAAAGAAGAAAAATATGGCTACCACCTGCTATTGACCTTTCTCTGGCAGTTTCATGCCTTTGAAGAACAGCTCAAAGCCGCCGGGTTTCGAAAGATCGATAAGCCGGATGAAGCCGATTGGCTGAGCTTCGTAGGCATGGTCCGCGCGGGGGAGATTGATGTCAAGCCGTTGGACCCCAGATTGGACGATGATGTGGTCGATGACGCCATGTTGCACTTGATGTATCAACCTTTGCAGGGCAGAAGCAAGAACAAGTACATTCTGCATGATACGACATTGGTAGCAGAGGTCTTGCAAGAACGGGGCAGGCAGTTCATGAGTCACACCGGGGTGAAGGCTTTTACGGACGAAGATTTCGAGATGATGGTCACCGGGCTGGTGGTGATGCCGTTCTGGTCCGCTGCGGTGGAGGGTTGGATGAAGAGGGGCAAGTCAGTATAATTGGAGCGGTAATTGGTAATTGAGATGACGACAATATCCATAGGAGAAATTCATGGCATCTGAAATCAAATCTTGGCAAATTGTTGATGGAAAACTAGTTTCTTTGGAGTCATCACTTATCAACGATGGCAAAAAAGAACGAGATGATCTAGAACAGTGGATCAAGTCAAACCCACAAATACTTGGTGAAGATATTGTTATTATTGGTGAACAAGTACAAACAACTTCAGGTCCACTGGATTTTTTAGGGATTGATAACAGCGGAAATACAGTAATTGTTGAGCTAAAAAGAGACAAATTACCACGAGAGGCTCTTGCACAGGCGATTGATTATGCTTCCGATGTTGCTAATTGGGATGTTGATCGTTTCAGAGAAATATGTCAGAAATACACAAATCAAAACCTTGAAGACTTGCTACAAGAACGGTTTGAAGATATATCAATCGAAGAACTAGCTATAAATCAATCACAACGGCTTTTGTTAGTTGGAACTGCCGTAGAAGAGTCTCTCGGTAGGATGATTGAATGGTTATCAGATAATTACAATCTTGGAATTAATGCTGTTGTGTTGAATTACGCAAAAACAAAAAATGGTGATGCCATTCTTTCAAGAATGGTCATTATTCCTGAAGAGATCGAAAAACAGAAGGTCAATAAAAAGAAATTCATCATTGAAATGTCCAATGAACCAGGAACTTATGATCTTAAAACATTAGAAATCAAACTCACCGAATATTTATCCAAAAGCCTTTGGTCTTCTCAACGTCTAAGAGATTACTTCCTGCCAACCCTCCTTGCAAAAGGGCAGGTAACTCGTGAACAATTGAGAAAAGAGTTTGTACGGTTAAAAGCGGCAGAGGACGAAAGCCAAGCCGGGTATTTTCTTTCTTTGATATCGAGTCAATTAGGGCATAAGTTGAAAGATTATCTTCGCCAAGTTATTTATTACGAGTACCCTAATCACCCTTGGGAAAAAGATAACTTTAGAATTAAAGATGAATATATTGATTTAGTAGAGAAGGTATTGAGTAAACTGAAAAAGAATTCGTGATTGATGAGGATACCATGAACGAAATCAAATACGAAATCATCAAGACCATCGGCGTGCTGTCCACTTCGGCGAGCGGGTGGAAGAAAGAATTGAACCTGATCTCGTGGAACGACCGCGAACCGAAGTATGACCTGCGGGACTGGTCCGCGGACCATAGCAAGATGGGCAAAGGCGTGACCTTGTCCGCTGAGGAACTGTCCGCGTTGCGAGAGGTGTTGCAAGGCATGGAAGGGTAAGACGTGACAGTCCCCTCGCAAGGGACTGTCACTTGAAAAATACCATTTGAAATGGGGGTCTGAAATGGCTATACTGAAATGAGCCCCATATTCTTTGTTGAAAGAGAGGAAAGCCGCCATGCCTGAATATAAAAGCCTCGATGGAAACACCCCGGAAGGGAAACGCACCGCCCAGAACCTGATCCGCTTGCGCTTCGAGTTGGATAACGCCATCCCAGCCCGCACGGTCGACTCGACCTTGCTGCTCGCCACCTGGAACATCCGCGAGTTTGGCGGCACCAAGTCCGATGGCAGAGAAGCCGAGCCGCTGTATTACATCGCCGAGATCATTTCGCATTTCGACATGGTGGCGGTGCAGGAGGTCCGCGATAATTTGGATGCGCTGGACGAGCTGATGAAGATCCTCGGTCCGTGGTGGCAGTATCTGGTGTCCGACGTCACCCAGGGGGCGCAGGGCAACGACGAACGCCATGCCTTCATCTACGATACGCGCAAGATCGCCTTCGGTGGGCTTTCGGGCGAACTGGTGCCCGAGATGAAGAAGAACAAAGACGGCACGCTCGCCTCAGACTTTGCCTTTGCGCGCACGCCCTATATCGCGGGCTTCAAAGCCGGCTGGTTCAAGTTCACGCTCTGCACCCAACACTTTTATTATGGCGACGAAAAGCCCGATGACCCGCAGCGCCTGAAAGAGTCACAGAACGTGGTGAAGCTACTCAAGAAACGCATGCAATCGAAAGACAGTTGGGCAAACAACAGCATTCTGCTGGGCGATTTCAACATCTTCTCGATCAAAGACGAAACCTTCCAAGCCATCGAGAAAGAGTCCTTTCAGATCCCTGCCAAGCTCAAAGGCACCTATAGCAACGCCAACCGCGATAAGCCCTTCGATCAGATCGCCTTCCTCGCCAAAGATGTGGAGAAGCAACTCGGTCTCGCCAAGGCGGGCACCTTCCCCTTCTACGATTTCGTCTACCGCGATGAAGATATGAACGTCTATCAACCCGGCAGCACGCTGGCGAAGTACAAGCAATGGCGCACCTTTAAAATGTCTGACCATCTGCCCTTATGGGTCGAGCTGTATGTCGACTTCGGCGAAGCCTATTTGCAAAAGAAAATGAGCGGCGGGTAAAGCATTCCACGCCGAGTCAGTATAATGGGGGCATGCCAAATCAAATTGCCCGTGCTGCGATAGAAATCGCCGCCCCCATCGATGTGGTGTGGGCGGCGATGTTGAATTTTGATGCCTACCCTGAATGGAATCCCTTTATCTACAAGATCAGCGACCTGCCTGAAACACTGACGCTCGGCTCACGCTTCCTTTTGCATGTGCGCTGGGCAAATGGCTCTAGCTACCGCTCATGGGAGACTCTCACCCAACTGGAGCCCCCTGCCCCAAGCGGGGATGGCGTCCACACCGCGCTGCTGACTTATCGCTACGCCTCTTGGCAAGTCCGCTTAGGCTTGGTGCGCGCCGAAAGGCGGCAGGTTTTGTCCCAGCCCGCCGGCAGAGTCACGCACTACGCCACCCAAGAGTCCTTTCATGGGTTGTTGGCGGGTGTGCTGCCCCTGCGCGCGGTCGAAGATGGCTTCCAACGTCACGCCGCCGCGCTCAAAGTCCGCGCCGAAAGGCTGGCGCAAGGAAGATGAGGGCATAGAGGGGTAACCTCTCCGTGCTCTCTGTAGCAAAGGTCAAATCGAATACAATAGGGCTTGCATATACCCCATAGGAGTGGAAAGCCATGCAGCCCCAGATCTTTCTCGTCCCCAAAGAACATACTCTCGAAGCCATCCTGCAATTCCGCAAAGAGTTGGCAACCTACAGCAGTGAAGCGCTCGAATACATCTTCGACTTTCAATCGAGCAGCGGGTATGCCACGCCTTTTGGCATGTTGGCAATCGGCTTTGCCATCCGTCAATTCGCGGCGGCACATCGCAATAGCAAGATCAAAGCGAAAAATATCGACAAGACTAATTACGCCGCGCACATGGGCTACTATCAATGCTGCGGGTTCGAGGTCGGCAACCCACCCGGCAAGGCGAAGGGCAGTCACACCTATTTGCCGGTCACGATCCTGAACGTGGAGGAACTGCGCGAACAAGCCCGCATGGCGGGCAGCGAAGTGGGCGATGTGATCGAGGAACGCTCGCAGCAGCTCGCCCGCATCTTGACTCAGGAGGAGCTGGGTGCCACTACCGACGTGATCGCCTACTCGCTGAGAGAGATGATCCGCAACGTGGCAGAGCACAGTCAATCGCAAGAGCTGGCGTATTGCGCCCAGTATCATCCGCTCAAGAAACAAGCCGAGTTGGCGATCCTCGATACGGGCGTGGGAGTGCGCACCACGCTGACGCAGAATCCGCACCTGTCCATTCGTGATGACCGCGAGGCGCTCAACCTGGCGGTCATGCCGGGCATCTCCAGCAAAATGTATAAAGGCATCAAGAAACGCGAGTATGACGTCTGGCAGAACTCGGGCTATGGTTTGTATGCGGTCAGCCGTTTGTGTGGGCATGAAGGCAAGTTCTTAATTTGCAGCGGCGATAAAGCCCTGTCGCTCAAACCCGATACGAGGGAGTATCACGAGGCGCACTTTCCCGGCACGGCGGTGCGCTTGAATTTATCCTCCAAGAAGATCACCAATCTAAGCAAAACGCTCAAGACCATCATGCAAGAAGGCGATGAGTTGGCGCGTTCTTTGAAAGCCATTGAAGGGGAGCATGCCCCGGTCGCTTCGCGCATGTTGGCAAACGAGTTCTCAAAGCCGAAAAAGTGAGCATGGTACATAGGAGGGAGCATGAGAAAAAGTGAGCCGCGCTATAATGCCCTCACTCATACTCAACAAAGGACTATCCGTGAAAAAGAACCCCCTCTTTTTGTTTTTATTGATCTTCAGCTTAACGGCTTCTGCCTGCAACCTCGGCTCTTCCACTCCGCAAGAAGATACCGCGCTGGCAACCTCTGCCGCGCAAACCATTGAAGCCCTGCTCACTGCGGCTCCGCAGGCAACCACCACGCCCCCCATCGGCGGTTTACCCCCAAACTATACGCCGCCCGCAGCCACCCCTGCCGCCAGTTGTGAACAGAATTACCTGATCGACACCTGGCTGCGCGACAATAAAATATACGATAAAGCCGAGACCGAGAAAGCCCTGGAGCCCGGCACAGGCTTTGTGATGACTTGGAAAGTGAATAACACCGGACCTTGTGTTTGGGATGATACCTATCGGATGGTCTATGATTCGGGCGAACGCCTGAGCACGCAAGACAGTGTGCCCGTGATGCCGAATGGCTACACGGTCAAAAACGGCGAGACGCTCACCATCAATATTCAAATGGTAGCGCCCAAAGAAGTCGGCAAATATGAGTCCACGTATAAACTGGTGGATGGACAGGGCAATTACGTCTTCTTCCTCGGCATCATCACCACGGTCGGCTCGCCCAGCAGCAGCAACGCCTCGCTCGCCGCACCGGGCGACCTGCGCTATGAATATGATTGCAGCGGCGGCATCACGCGCATCAGCTTGTTCTGGAAGGACAAAGCCGATAACGAGGAAGGCTACCGGGTCTACCGCGACGGTGAAAAGGTGGCAGACCTGCCCGCCGGAACCACCTCCTACGACGATATTGCCCCTGCCCCAGGTTCATATGCCTATAGTGTGGCGGCATACAACACTGGCGGCGAATCTCCCACCAAGGTGCAAGCCGAAACCAGCGCCTGCCAGTAAGGAACCAACAAAACTGTTAGCCATTCCTACGTGAAGTTTTGATTTCCAACGGGTTGATTCATTTAGAATTCTTGAAATCACTTCAACTCGTTAAACTCAGGAAATTAAACGTATGAATGCTGTCCATGCTCTTTACGACGAAGGTCTGCAAGAATTATTAACCGGAATGCTCTCGCTCTCCACCTTTGCCGAAGCGAAGGAATGGAGCGAACGAGCTATTTATGAGATCGGGCAACTTAACCAAAACGCCCGTGAAATAGATGAAGAGGTCTTCCGACATACGCAGGCACTTGAGAAACTGCAATATGAACGCTCCAAAAAGGTGCTGGGCGGTCTGCTCGGTGTTGGCAAGGAAGAAAAAGAGCTGGCACAGCAAATCGAAGAACTGAAGACTTCGAAGAATGGGCTGAGCAAAGCCATCCAGCAATTGCAAGAGATGATGGATTTCACGCCGCGCTCGTTGGACGAAAAGCATGCTTTGTTGACGGAATTGAAGATGCGCAAACGCAGGCTGCAGGAAGAAAAACGCGAGATCACCCAGGTGGTGCGCGGTCCACGTTTGAAGCAGCCGCACGAGTCCCTTTCGGAGCCGCTGTTTAACGGTCCCAGCCGCGAACGCCGTGAACGCCGCAAGGTGCGCTACGACCGGGAGGCACGCTTGAAAGAAGGCGAAACCAGTCTCGCCGCGCTGACGCGTCAGATCGAACAAGCCGAACGCGACCTTCAATGGGTTGAAAAGTTCGAAGAATAGTTAATGAACAGCAAGAGACCAGAGATGGGAATAGTTTCTCTGGTCTCTTTTGATTCAACAAATCGTCATCTTAACTACAGGGATATAATAAAAAGCATGTCTACTATGAAGAACATCCAAGTACAGCATGCGCCTGCCATTGCAGGGTTGTCCTTTCGTGGGTTTGCCGGTGAAAGTGATTACCCCAAAATGCTGGCGATCATTGAAGGCAGCAAGCAGGTCGACCAGGTGGAGCGCACCGACAGCCTTGAGGATATACGGCGCAATTACAGCCACCTCAACAACTGTGACCCGTATACCGATATGCTCTTTGCCGAAGTCAACGGCGAGGTGATCGGCTATCAGCGCGTCTGGTGGGATCAACTTAACGACGGCGTGACACGCACTTATAGCGGCGTCGGTTTTCTGCTTCCCGAATGGCGTCGCAAGGGAATCGGCACCGCCATGTTCCAACATGCCGAGGAGCGGTTGCGCCAGATCGCCTCGGCTCACACCGGACCCGAAACCAAAGTCTTCTCCATGTGGGCAAATGGCACCGCTCAGGGCTTGATCGCCCTCCTTGAAAAGCAAGGGTATCAGTCCACGCGCTATTTCTTTGAGATGGCGCGCGATATTAATGAGCCCCTGCCCGAAGTTTCTCTGCCATCTGGCTTGGACGTGCGCCCGGTGACAGAAGCAGACTATCGTGCCGTTTATGAAGCCCATACCGAAGCCTTCCGCGATCATTGGGGCTTCAACGAACAGACCTTTGAAGAGTTCATGCATTGGGCGGAGGAAGAAGATTTCAACCCCGGTTTATGGATGGTGGCTTGGGATGGCGACCAGATCGCCGGGCAGGTCTTGAACTTTGTGAACAGTGCCGAAAATAAGGAGTATCACCGTCAACGCGGGTACACCGAGGGCATCTCGGTCCGCAGACCGTGGCGTAAACGCGGGCTGGCAAAGGCGTTACTTGTAAAAAGTATCGCCATGTTCAAAGAACAAGGCATGACCGAAACCGCGCTCGGTGTGGATGCGGAAAACCCTAGCGGGGCATTGGGGTTGTATCAGGGCTTGGGGTATAAAGAAATACACCGCAACGTGATCTATCGAAAGCCCCTGTAAAGATATAAAAAGAGGACGGATTTTTTATCCGTCCTCTTTTTGTTTAAGCAACAAAACAAATGACATATGACACATGAAGGGCAAAAGAAGATTTCATATAATGGAAATATCCATGTCATTCAGGGTGTCTCATGAAAAAATTTCAAAATAGTACGATCGCATTTCTAATAAGCTTTCTTGCTTCTTGTATTGGCATTTTTGCTTTTTTTACCGATATTAATAGCATCTTCGATTTCTTTACTCCCAATGAAGCAGCTCGCGCAATTTACCCTACTGCAACCCTTCCGCCCACACAACCAGTCGGAAGCTGGAACAATGCACTATCTGCTCGCAAGCCAACCCTAAATGAAATTCGTGCTGATAACCCGCCCAGCATTTGGATAACCAATGGAGTGGAAGTTCGTGATATGACTGCTCCTGGCACAGATCAGTATGCGGGGAGTGTCAACGCTTCACAAGAATATCTTTTTCCCGTCTATTGGTGTGCTAGTTCTGCCGACCTCTTACAGCAGAATATGGATAACATTAACACCACATTCACGGTCAACGACGAAACTGTACCTGAGAAATATATTTTCAGCTATAACTACGACACAAATAATGGATGGAAGTGTAGTTATCATGCGGTCGTATTTAGCGATTGGGATGTTGCCAAACAATACACACTACAAGTACATCGCATGCTTTTAGCAGAACTAAGTGATGGGCAAAGCAATTACCCCGCTGGAGAATATATATTCTCCTTGACCCTAACAGTTAAGTAGAAAGAGAAGAAGCACCTCTACACAGGCAGCCACAAATAAAAGGTGCTGCCGGGGAAGTTCGCTTCGTCTTCACCGGTACTTTCCACCCAAGCCTTGCCGCCGTGGATGCGCGCGACGCCCCGCACGATGGCTAAGCCCAAGCCGGGTCCGCCGCCTTTGAAGCTGGTGTTGCCCGAAGAGTGAATGGCAGCATGCCCGGCTTGATAGAACTTTTCGAAGACCAGTTCGTGATGTTCAGGGTCTAAACCAATGCCGGTATCTTGAACACTAATCAAAACGCCTTCTTCGCCGTTGCCAAGTGTCGCAGGGCGGGTGGCGATGGTCACTTTGCCGCCGTTGGGAGTGTATTTGATGGCGTTGATGACGAGATGATACAAGGCTTTGTGTACCAGCGCCGGGTCACCATGAATCAGGGGCGTATCTGCTCCGGGAAGGTGGAACAGTTCAATGCTCCGTTCGGAGGCGGCTTTGGTTAATCCGCTAAGGACTTCTAGAACGACTTGTTTGAGCAGAATCGGGGAACGGCGTAAGGTCAACTCGTTGTTGTCGATGCGCGAGACATCCAAGATGGTGTTGACGATCAGGTGAATGCGGTCGGCTCCGCTTTGGATACCTTCAGAGACATCGCGCAGGGTGGGGTGATTTTTCACGTCAGGCGATGCATTCAGTAAGTTGGAATAGCCCTTCAAGACCGTCAGCGGCGTGCGTAGTTCATGCGCCACTACGTCGATAAATTCAGTTTTGTTCCGATCGAGTTGTTGCAAGACCTTGTTGGATTTCTGCAATTCAGAGATCATCATCTGGTCGTTCTCGCGCAAACGGTTGAGGGTGATGCGGATGATATCCAACGCCATGTGCGGGCTGCGCCCCAGCATGGTTTCGAAGTGATCTTTGTCCATTTCGAGCGCGATGAGTTCAGAGGTGGCACGCACGGTGGCAGAACGCGGCGCATTTTGAATCAACGCCATCTCACCTACCAAGTCGCCTTTGCCAACGGTGCGCAAAATGCGATCCCCTTCCTGGTCGCCAATGTATTTGCTGATCAGTGCGGTCCCTTCGGCGATGATGTAAAAGGTTTCTTCGTATTCCCCTTCGCGGCATAAGATATGCTCCGATGGATACACTCGCACTTCGGTTAGGGCTGCCATCTCTTCCAGTTCGTTATCGGATAACCCATTGAAGGCGGAGCGTAACAGGGCGGTCTTGTCGATGGATGCGACTTTGTTCATGGAGTTCAGTATACCCAGCCCTTTGCATGCGAAATATTGCTCTTGAATGATAATTTTTATGACTTGCTTCTTCCTCTGGGCATGATTTCTGTCTATACTTCTGGGCGTTAATGTCCATCTCGCAGGCTTGAGGGCTATAATAACTTTTAAAAAATCCCACATGTTGGATAAGAACGTTTATCAATAGATAATGCCCTTATCGCAGGAGTTTCCCATGTCAGCAACTATTAAGAAAATTGCGATCAGCACCGGCGGCGGTGACGCCCCCGGTTTGAATGCGGTCATTCGCGCCGCCGCTCTCTCCGCCATTAAACGTGGCTGGGAAGTGTATGGAGTCTTGGACGGTTTCCACGGCATTCTTTCCCCCGAGGAATATCCAGATGGCGGGTTCATGCCTCTCACCCGTCAACGCGTGCGCGGCATCACCCACCTCGGCGGCACGATCCTCGGCACCAGCAATCGTAACAACCCCATGAAGTATCCGATCCAGCGCCCCGATGGCACGATAGAAGAAGTGGACCGCACCGATGAAATTGTGCGCGGGTTCCGCCTGCATCACATCGATGCCCTCATCACCATTGGCGGTGATGGTTCGTTGGCAATTGCCAATGTGCTTGCTCAAAAAGGGCTGCGGCTCATTTCCGTTCCCAAGACCATCGACAACGACCTCGATAAGACCGACGTCACCTTTGGGTTTGATACCGCGGTGGGCTTTGCCACCGAAGCGCTCGACAGACTCCACTCCACTGCCGCCTCTCACGGACGTGTGATGGTGGTGGAAGTGATGGGTCGCTATGCCGGGTGGATCGCCCTGCATGCCGGTGTGGCTGGCTCTGCAGATGTCATCCTCATCCCCGAACAGCCGTATGATATTCACAAGGTGGTGGAAAAAATTCGCGAACGTGAAGAAAGCGGCGATAAATTCACAATCGTAGTTGTGGCGGAAGGTGCCACTCCCAAAGGCGGCGGCGTTTCAGTGGTGGAGCATGAAGCGGGTCGCGCCGAACGCCTGGGCGGGGTGGGTGAAAAAGTGGCGGCAGATATCCATGCCATCTCTGGCAAAGAGACTCGTGTGGTGGTGCTGGGTCACCTTTTGCGGGGCGGCTCTCCCACCTCGTTCGACCGCCTGACCGCGTTGCGTTTCGGTGCTGCCGCTGTGCGCGGCTTGGAAGAAGGGCAATCTGGCGTGATGGTGGCACTCGACCCGCCACACGTCAAGTATGTGCCGATTGCCGAAGCGATCGGTCAGATGAAGATGGTGCCGATGGAGTCTGATATTGTGCTCACGGCACGCGATCTGGGTATTTCGTTCGGGTAAAGCAGACCTACACAGGCAGAGGTCACAGAGGTTTCTGTGACCTCTCTTTATTTACTCAAAACTCCCTCCCGCCTGAACGTCTCAGGTATAATTACGCGCATGCAAACAGACGTTAAAAACATTATCGGTGTACGGTTTACCCCCATCGGCAAGATTTATCACTTCGATTCATCCTCCCTACCAGACCTCAAACAAGGCGAACATGTCATCGTCGATACCACGCGCGGACGTCACCTCGGCGAGGTTGTGCAGATTCTTCAGGAAGCTCCTCCCAAGCCGGAAGGCGGCTGGAAATCTGTAGAGCGACGCGCCACCCCGCGCGACCTGCTCCTCCAACAATCATGGCGCAACAAACAGACCGAAGCCATGATCAATTGCCGCGCCCGCGCTTCAGAGTTGGGCTTGCTGGATACTATCAAAGTGGTCGCCGCTGAATACAACTACGACGGTTCACGCCTCGCCTTCTTGTTCAGCACCGAACAAGAAGAAAAAGTGGACCTCAAATCGCTGCGCAAGGATATGAGCGATATCTATCCAAACACGCATATTGAAATGCGCCAGATCGGTCCGCGTGATGTGGCAAAACTCATCGGTGGTATGGGCGCGTGCGGCATTGAAACCCGTTGCTGTTCCAAGTTCCTAACCGATTTCTCTCCCATCTCGATTAAGATGGCGAAAGAACAAGGCATTTCCCTAACCCCCGATGAGATCACCGGCATGTGCGGTCGCTTACGCTGCTGTCTCATTTATGAATATGAACAATATGTAGAGGCCCGCAAGACGTTGCCCAAGCGTAACAAACGCGTGGTTACCCCCAAAGGCGAAGGCAAAGTCATTGACGTGATGCCCATGAGTGATAAGGTCATGGTGTTGATCGAAATCCCCAACGAGCGCCCGCAACACCACACCTTCCTGCGTGAAGAGATCGAACCGTGGGATGAACTCGAAGCCCTGCGCCGAAAATCTGAAGCCCCCTGCGACCGCCACGAAGGCGGCGGCTGCACCTGCGGCAAAGCAAAGAACAACAAAAATGCCCGAGCAAACTAATACCTGGGAAACTCAACAAAAAATTCTGGTCATTCTGGCTCATCCGGATGATCCAGAATTTTTTTGTGGCGCTACGCTTGCCAAATGGGCCCGCGAAGGTCACACCATTCAATATCTTTTATTGACCTGCGGTGACAAAGGCTTCAACCTCACCACCACGCCCGACATGACGCCAGAAAAACTGTGCGGACTTCGACACATTGAACAAGCTGAAGCCGCCAAAGTCATCGGAGCCGAACCGCCTCTTTTCATGGACCTGCCAGATGGCTACCTCGTCCCAGACCTGAATCTACGCCGAGACGTGGTGCGCGAGATCCGCAGGCACAAACCAGATATTCTGCTCACCTGCGACCCGCAGAATCTTTTTGCGTTGTATGGCATCAACCACCCAGATCACCGCGCCTGCGGGCAGGTCGTGTTGGATGCAGTCTTCCCTGCGGCTGGAAATGTAGCGTACTTCCCCGAACTTATGGATGAAGGTTTCGAGCCACACATGCCCAAGGAAGTTTGGTGCTCGCTGACCAACCAGCCCAACACCACCATAGATGTGACCGAATTCTGGGATATTAAATTGCAAGCCATTCTGCAGCATAAAACTCAGGTGCAAGATGCTGAGAAATTGATCGAGCGTTTCAAGTCCCGCCGGGCAGAAGACAGCACCGCCGAAAACCCGCGCTACGAAGAGAAATTCAGAGTCGTGAAATATAGTTAGACCTACGGTCGAAAGTGGAATTTACCATCCACTTTCGACTTTTGAATTAATACCCTATTGAGAGCAGACAAACATGACAAACCCCTTCCTCAAACAAGCTCAAGAACTATTCCCTTACACCCAAGCCATGCGCCGCGATTTTCACAAGCACCCCGAGCTTGGCTATCGTGAAGTCCGCACGGGCGGCATTGTCGCAAAAGAACTCGAAGCGTTAGGCATTGAAGTGACCAAGGGTGTCGGGAAAACTGGAGTGGTGGGTTTTCTTGAAGGCGCCAAGCCGGGTCCCACCATTTTGTTGCGCTTCGATATGGACGCCTTGCCTATCACCGAAGATACGGGCGCAGAATATACCTCTGAAAATCCTGGTGTGATGCATGCCTGCGGGCATGATGGTCACACCGCCATTGGGCTGACCGTAGCTAAGATTCTGAACGAACGCAAAGACGAATTGGCTGGCAATATCAAGTTTTGCTTCCAACCTTCAGAAGAAGGCACAAACGGGGAAGATATCGGCGGTGCTTTGATGATGATGCGTGACGGCGTCTTGGAAGGTCCGCAAGTGGAGAAGACTCTTTCCCTGCATCTCTGGAACGATAAACCCCTCGGCTGGATTCATGTGGCAGAGGGTCCCGTCATGGCAGGTGCCGACCTCTTCCAGATTACGTTGACCGGTAAGGGTGGTCATGGTGCTGCACCTGAAACCACTGTTGACCCCATCGTGTGCGCCGCACATATCGTCACAGCCCTTCAAAGCATTGTAGCTCGCAACATCGAGCCGTTGAAACCAGCGGTTATCAGCGTCACAACCATACATTCTGGCACCGCATTCAATATCATCCCGCAAACGGCAGAATTGGGCGGTACCATCCGCACCTTTGAACCGTCTGTCCGCAAGATCGTTCATGAACGCTTTGAGCAGATCGTCCACAGCACGGCACACGCCATGGGTTGTGAAGCCGAAGTGATGATCAAACAAATCACAGCGCCTGTCATCAATAATGAGAACGTTGCAGCCAGTGTTTTGAATACGGCACAGGGTCTCTTCCCAGAAACTGCGATTGAAAGCAATCAATATCTCACTATGGGGGCAGAAGATATGGGCTGGATGCAGGAAAAAGTAGACGGTTGTTATTTCTTCGTTGGGTCTGCCAACGCTGCAAAGAATCTCAACTACAACCACCACCACCCCAAATTCGACTTCGATGAGCAAGCCCTGATCAACGGAGTGGCATTAATGGCGTCTGCTGCTGCCGATTTGTTGAAAGAGAAATAAATTGAAATCAACCCTCTCCGCGCTTCTTCTTCTGACGTTATGGCTGAGTGCCTGTACCTCAAGCCCAGCCAACACCCCATCCATTGCAAACGACCCCACGGTTAATGTTCCAGTGGAGACCACGCCGGCAGAAAGTAATAATCAGGCATCGGCGGAGCGTGAGGCGGTTGTATCCGAAGTTGAGAATCAAGTAGCGGTTAAAACAACTGCAGATGGAGAGTTCATCCCGGCAGAGGCAGGGGTTGTTCTGCCACAAGGCGGCATGTTGCAAACCGGAGAAGCCGGGCGCGCGCGTTTAGATTTGAATCCCGAAGGAACCATCGTTCGTGTTGCGCCAAATTCTTCTTTTACCTTGCCGCAAATCGCCGTAGTGGATGGCGCGCCGAAAACCAGCATTGAGCTTTTCTTTGGCAAGATTTTTATCTTATTGAACGGCGGCTCGGTTGACGTAGAAACGCCATCGGGTGTAGCTTCTGTGCGTGGCAGTTTGTTGAGCGTTAGTTTCAACCCGGCTACCCAGCGCATTCAAGCTACCTGTTTGGAAGGTCATTGCGGACTCGTCAATGAAAGTGGTGAAGATGTTGATCTAGTAGAAGGCGAGTCTGCTTATATCGATGAAGATGGGGTGCTCAATGAGTTGGCTGGCATTGATCAGGATGAGATTCAAGCTTGGCTGGATGAAGCCCCAGAATTGAATGACTTCTTAAGCGAATTACCAGACCCGCAAGATTACCCTGAGTTGCAGGAGTTTGATACATATGATTTTGATCCTGCTGCATACTTTGAAGAAAACCCCAGCGAAGCAGATGGCTTCTACTCCTTCGATGAAAGTACAACAGACCCTAGCGCAACTGAAGCCTCAGGTGGTGATTCAAACGAGCCAGATGCCACCGCGCCTCCTTCCGATGATGGCAGTGGCGACTCTAGCGGAGGGTAGTTGTGAAACGCACAAGCAAATGGGCAATTGGGGTTGTGCTTACGGCAGCATCTGCTTTTGCTGCGTTACAAACCGTCTCTGCACCTACCCACCAAGTAGAAACCCCTACTGAAACAGAAAGCCCTTATCTCACAGAAGTGGTTGCTACTCAACCTTGTGGGTATCAATGGGCATATCAGGACGACCTCGAATTGACTGCATCGTTCGATGCATCTATCAAACGCTTAGACCCCAATGCCAGCGGAAAAGCTCAGCTTTTCGGTGAAGACTGTATTCATTCAGATGGCACAGCTACATTCATCGCCAAAGAAACTGATTTCTACGTTCGCACGAAAGTAGATGATCTGAACAAAGAAGAAGAGTTTGGAAATTGGGTCAAGCAGGTCATGGAAATCGTCTTGCAAATTCCACGCGAAGACTTGGCAATCCAATATGGGTTTGTAGAATTCCACTTCGAAAAAACAGAAGCCGAGTTCCTTGGGTTTAGGGTGCCCATCCAAACATACATAGACACTACCCAAGATAAGACCAGTGCTGAGTTATTCCAAATGTTTTACGCGCCACCATAGGATGCAAACCCAAGCCGCCTTCTCAGGCGGCTTTTTTATCCTTGACAGCTTTAGAGATTAGTCATATACTGCGTTTAGTAATTACTAAACGTTCTAAAACGAGGAATATATGACGACCAAACTCCCCCAACTCAAACAAGATTTTGTCGAAAGCCTGAGCCAGATCAGTCGCTTTTGGGGCTTTCCCAAAGGGATGGGCGCGATTTTTGCCGTCCTGTATCTCTCCCCTACTCCGCTAGCATTGGATGAAATTACCGAGCAGACCGGTCTTACAAAAGGGGCAGTTAGCACTGAAGTACGAACCCTGGCGCGCATGGGTTTGGTGCACCGCTCCACCAAATTAGGTGATCGCAAAGATTACTACGAAGCCGAGACCGATTTCTATACCTCAATCCGCTCCATTCTGAAAGAACGGCAGAACAGCGAATTTGACCGAGCCTTACGCGGAGTGCGCTCTTCTCTTGAACAGCTCAAATCTGGCGCTGTCACCGGAACGAAAGAAGAGATTGCCTTTCTTCGTGAGCGTATCCAAGCCTTGCAAGATTTCTTCGATGCCATCGACAGCCTGACCAATGCTGTGATCAAGCTGGAGAAACTCGGTCTTTCCAATGTCTCTAAAATTCTTAATGTCTTGAAATAAAAGGAAATAACCATGAATACGATTTTAAGTTTTCTCATTCAAATGTTGCTCACTATTATCCTCACCACTGTTATCGTGAGCTATATCCGCCCATATTTGCGCAAAGTGCTCATTGACCTATGCGGTACTGAAGAACGCGCTCAATTCTGGACTGTCTTTTCCAACGTTCTGCTAATCGGACTGCCGAGCATCCTTGCTTTGAATTACAAGCCTCAAGCCAACACCTTGGAAGAATTGTTCTTTGAAGTTGCCAGCCGCCTCAGCGGCACCTTAGCCGGGTTCTTGTTCGGGCTCGTTTGTGTAGGGATTGTCGTTTCCGTGTTTGCGTTATTTGCTCCACGCCCAGTGAAAGCAGAGATAAAATGAAAATCGCAGTGACAGGTGCTTTTAGCTATTCAGGCAAATACATTGCCAAACGTCTACTTGAAAAGGGCGAGGAAGTCATTACCCTCACCAATCACCCCAACCGTCCAAATCCGTTCAGTGGAAAGATACAAGCCTTCCCTCTGAACTTTACCAACGAAACTGAATTGACCCAAAACTTGCAAGGCGTAGATGTTTTGGTCAATACCTATTGGGTACGGTTTGACAAAGGGTCAAATACGCAGCCTAAAGCCGTTGAAAACACAAAGACATTGGTCAGAGCCGCGGTCAAAGCTGGTGTCAAACGCATCGTTCATATCAGTATCGCAAACCCGTCCGCAGATTCACATCTGCCTTATTATTGGGGAAAAGCCGCCAACGAAAAAGCAGTGACCGAGTCTGGAATGTCCTATGCCATTCTGCGCCCAACCGTGCTCGTTGGTGGAGGTGAAGATATCCTCATTAACAATATTGCTTTTCTCTTGAAGCACTTCCCCATTTTCTTCGTCCCCGGTGATGGGCAGTATGGTATTCAACCAGTACACGTCGAAGACCTCGCGGAGTTGGCTGTTCAAGGGATTTATAGCAAAGAAAATTATGTGATTGATGCTGTGGGTCCAGATTCGTACACATTCAAAGGACTGATCGAATTAGTTAGAGATACGATTGGTGCAAAGAGTTTATTGGTCTCCATGCCGCCGCGTTTGGCTCTGCTCGCCGCTCAATTCCTGAGCTTTTTTGTAAATGACGTCATTCTCACTCCAGAAGAAGTGGATGGCTTAATGGAAAACCTGCTGATCTCTAAAGAGACAGCTCACGGTAAAATATTGTTCAAAGATTGGCTAAACGAAAATCGTAAGATCGTTGGTGTAACCTATGCATCTGAATTAAAGAAGCATTACGTCTAACACCCCCAAAAACAATTTAGTCAATTGCTACGATACCTGTACAAGTCGGGTTATCAATGCAACCGTAATATTTTTTTCCAGCGCTGTTGCCATTACGATGCATACGCAGCACCATCATCTTGCCACAAACTGGGCAGCTTGGCACCGAATCCATCGCAACCTCTACTGGAATATTCTTCCCCACTTTCAACACTGCCAACTGGAACAAGGCAATCAAATCTGCTGGTTCATATTTATCGTTCGTAGGAATGTGAACCAGCGGAATTCCAGCATCCACAAAGAGTTCTGCTAAAAATTTATCGGCTTCGCGCATGCCATCTTTTGCGATTGACTTGACGATCTCTACACCAAACGAGGGCGTGAAAGTTTTAGGGTCACACAGCAGAAAATCAACATGCTTGCGGAAAATTTTATTAAAAAAGTGAACATTCTCGTTCGGGCGTACGATCATGAACAAGTCTGTCAGAGCAACCTTGGGGCAGATCATGTAACGATCTCCCATCAAATCCGTCAACAAACGAAAAAGAGCCGCTTCCGTATTGCTTAGGAAGGGCTCTCGAAGACGGTAAGGAAGTCGGCTGCTTTTATCCTCGGTCATGATTCGATTATACGTTAGGTTTGAGTCTACGTACAGAAATTTGACCTACTTTCCACGCATCAATTTCATAACATCTGGCTTGAGTGCGGCGTTACAAGCCAACCCTTCGCCGTGGTCATGACCCTCTTCGCCAGCCCACGAACCAAAGTAGCCGCCTGCTTCTTTCATAATCACCGGGTATGGACCACAATCATATACATCCATACGCGGGTCTAGCGCCACTTCGGCACGCCCGGTAGCAACCAGTAAATATCCATAAGCATCACCCCACGTCCGCAGCAAAGCGCCGCTTTCTTCAAAACGTTTTGTAATGCCTGCCTGTTTCTTTTCAAGGTGTTGAAAATCTGAAGTGACCACACAGGCTTCTGAAAGTTTGCTCACGCCTGAAACACGTGCGCGGCGTCCATTCCACCAACAACCTAAATTATCGCCCGCCGTCAACATCTCATCCAATGGCGGGAAGTATGCTGCCCCCACTTTCACCACACCTTCGATCTCTAAAGCAATCAAAACCCCGTATAAAGGAACACCCTGCACAAACGAGATCGTTCCATCAATGGGGTCCACGATCCAGCGGAATGCATGACCATTCCCTTTCTCACCATATTCCTCCCCCACAATGGCATGACCCGGATAATGCTTTTCCACCTGAGAGCGCACGAAAGCTTCAGCTTCACGGTCGGCAATTGTCACCGGGTCGTTGTTCTCTTTACGGTCTGGAACAACACCTGTGTTGAAGTATCTTAAAGTAATCTTCCCCGCGTGATACGCAAGGGAAGTGGCAAATTCGAGATAGGGCTGAAGGTTCATAGAAGTTTGGCAAGCAATTCCTTTTCTTGAGATTCATTGTTCACTTCCCCATCCAACCAAGCAGAGCGCAAACGTAATAAAATCTCGCTAAAACGCGGACCGGGCACCAAGCCTTTTGCTTTGAGATCATTCCCCGTAGTCTGTGGTTTGACATGCCGCCAGATCGAGATATATTTCAATAGGTCATTTTCACGTGATACTAAATACACCGCGTAAATAGAAAGCAACGGCAACTTTTCCAAAGCATACGTCCATTCGCTGGGGCGTGCACCAACAAGATGGATCAAACTACGCTTCAACTGTGCTCCTGCCCAAACTGCCAACATTAACTCATTTGTAAAATCCAAGCGGTTTGCAAGCAAAATCACATCTTCTTCAGATAAATCCATAAACCACAAGATATACCCCATTGTGCGTCGGTTGGCTTGGACATCCAAACGAATGTCCATCTCAAGAAAATCGGCATAGTGTTGATTGAACTCTGGCATGATGGGATGAATTGCGCTCAACACACCTAAGCTGGCTATACGCAGCATCATTTTTGAAGATTCATCTTCATCCAGAATCAGGTCTAATTCATGGCGGAGGCGTTCTCCGCTGAGTGAGTGCAGCACCTTCAACGCCTCTGCATTGACCAAGCCAGAGGTTTCCTCATCCATCAAAAACCCATATCGCGCTTCATAACGAATGGCGCGAAAGATACGGGTTGGGTCATCTAGAAAAGACTTTGGATGTAGAACGCGAATCACTCCCCGCTCGAGGTCTGTTTGCCCTTTCAGCGGGTCGAGAATTTCGCCGAAGCCTTCACCGTCCAAACGCAATGCCATGGCGTTGATGGTAAAGTCGCGACGGCGCAAGTCATCTTCAATCGTTGACTGTGTAACTGTTGGTAAAGCACCCGGCTTTTCATAAGTTTCTTTGCGAGCCGTAATGAGGTCTACAAAATCGGTTGAATCTGGCAGGTGCCAGATCGCTGTGTTGAATTTGAAGTGTGTTGTGAGTTTTCCGCCATAGACTTCGACCAGTTTTTTACCAAGCGTGATGGCATCGCCTTCGACGATAACGTCCAGATCATTAACTGGTTTTTGAAGCAACAAGTCACGGACGAAGCCGCCCACCACATAGCACGGCATATTCAAGGATGCGGCTAGGTTGGCGATGTTCGAGAGAAGGGTCAGCTTCTCAGGGTCGATCAAGTTCGGGTCGCGTAAGAGGCGAAGCACGTCATCCTTTTGCATAAATCTAATTTTACCCTTATAATCAGCGCATGTTGATGAACCCAAACCCGTCCCCTCGAAGTTGTGCATCCTCCAGGTCTGGCTAGGTTCACTTTCGTGCGCCCAAACGGCTCCCAGACTTGGTGAGCCGTTTTTTATTGGATGGTGAAGATGAGCGATTTGACAATCAAAGAATTGACGAAACAAATGCACGCGCTGGTAAAGTCGAAGGGCTGGTACGAGGCAGACAGCAAACGCCCGCAGACTCCGCGCAATTTGGCGGTGTCGCTTTCGATCGAAGCGGCAGAGATCCTGGAGCATTTTCAATTTACAGACGAGATCAAAGACCGCGAAGAGTTGGGCAGTGAGTTAGCTGATGTGATGTTGTATCTTTTGCAGTTGGCTTCGGTTTCTGGAATTGACTTGGAAGATGCCGTGTTGAAAAAGATCGAGAAGAATAAGACGAGAACTTGGGATCAATAATGTAGGGGCGACGTCCTGTCGCCTTGGGCGGGAAAACCCCGCCCCGACGGAGATTGAATGAAGGTAACTGTTTTTGGCGGCGCACAACCGAAAGAAGGAACACCCGCATACGAAGAAGCTCGTGAATTAGGCACGCTTCTCGCCCAGCGTGGACATACCGTATTAAATGGCGGCTACATGGGCACCATGGAAGCAGTCTCTCGCGGAGCAAATGAAGCGGGTGGACATGTCATCGGCGTGACGTGCATTGATATTGAAGAATGGCGCAAGAGCAAGCCGAACCCGTGGATCAAAGAAGAAATCCGCAGGCAGTCTTTGTACGAGCGCTTGCATGGTTTGATCGACAATTGCGACGCGGCGATCGCTTTGCCGGGCGGACCCGGAACCTTGACCGAGGTTTCGCTGATGTGGAATTTGATGATCGTGGAGTCTATCCCCCGACGACCTCTAATACTGATCGGGCAGGGTTGGCAGTCCACGTTCGGTCAGTTTTTCAACGATTTTGAGAATTACATGTCCGCAACCAACAGAGACTTGTTATACTTTGCGGGCGATGTGAAAACTGCAGTGAAATATTTAGGCTAATTACAGCACAATACCATAAACTACAAGGGCGAGGAGACCTCGCCCCTACAACGATAAAACGAGGTCAAAATGGCAGAAGAAAAATTACCCACCCGAGCAGAAGACTTTTCCGAATGGTACAACCAGTTGGTTGTGCGTTCCGACATGGCAGATTACGCCCCCGTGCGCGGATGCATGGTGGTCAAGCCGTATGGTTGGGCATTGTGGGAAAACATCACCTCCTGGCTCGACGCGGAATTCAAAAAGACCGGTCACGTCAACGCAGCGTTCCCTACTCTCATCCCCATGTCGTTCTTTGAAAAAGAAAAGGAACACGTGGAAGGCTTTGCGCCGGAGTTGGCAGTCGTCACCCACGGCGGTGGACAGGAACTCGAAGAGAAATTGGCAGTGCGCCCCACCTCAGAGACCATCATCGGTCACATGTACTCGAAGTGGGTCAAATCTTGGCGCGACCTGCCTTTGTTGATCGTGCAATGGGGTTCGGTGATGCGTTGGGAATTGCGCACCAAACTCTTCCTGCGCACCGCTGAGTTCTACTGGCATGAAGGTCACACCGCGCATGCCAGCGAAGAAGAAGCCAAAGAAGAGATGTATCGCATCCTCGACATCTACGAACGTTTCTGTCTCGAAGAAGCTGCCATTCCAGTACTAAAAGGAACCAAGAGCGAAACCGAGCGGTTCGCAGGCGCACAGATCACCACATCCATTGAAGCGATGATGTGGGACAAGCGCGCATTGCAGTCGGGCACATCCCACTACTTTGGCGATAACTTCGCCAAGGCTTTTGAAATCCAATTCTTGAACAAAGATAACAAACTGACCTTCGCACAGACAACCTCGTGGGCGATCTCGTCCCGCATCATCGGCGCGATGATCATGGTTCATGGCGATGACAACGGACTCGTCCTACCGCCCCGCCTCGCACCTATTCAGGCTGTTGTTGTGCCTATCTTCAAGAATGACGCGGAAAAAGAAAAGGTGATGGAAGTTGCCGACCGCCTCTTCGCTGAGCTCAAGGCTGCGGGCGTGCGCGTCAAGTTTGACGACCGCGACAACGTTTCCTCCGGCTTCAAGTTCAACGACTGGGAAATGCGTGGCGTCCCCGTCCGCGTGGAAATCGGTCCCAAGGACGTCGAAAAAGGAACCGTCGCCCTCGCCCGCCGCGACAAGCCCGGCAAGGAAGGCAAGACTTTTGTTTCGCAAGAAGGTATCGCCGACACCGTCAAGAATTTGCTGACCGACGTGCAAGCGTCTCTGCTGAAACGCGCCACCGAATACCGCGACGCGAACATCCACAACGTGGATAATTACGAAGACCTGAAGAAGGTCGTGCAGGACGGTTGGGCATTCTCCTACTGGTGCGAATCGACCGAATGCGAGAAGAAGGTCAAGGAAGATGTCAAAGCCACCACTCGCAACATCCCCTTCAACCAGCCTGAAGGCGAAGGCAAGTGCGTAGTCTGCGGCAAGCCCAGCAAGCGCAAGGTGTATTTCGCCAAAGCGTATTAATTCCGACGTAGGGGCGGGGTAACCCCGCCCCTACTTATTACAAATGCCTGCCATCGACCTCACCCGACTCCGCAAACAAGCCGCTCGCCTCGCAGACTTTTTCTTTCTGCCAGACGAGTTCATGAAGCATTTGCGCGAGATATTGGAGTTCTACGTCAATTACACGCTCCGCACGGTTGAGAACGTAGCCCCCGGCTCGAACCTCAAAACCTATCGCACTCCCCCTGCCGTATTAACTCAAATCCAAAACGAACTACGCCTCAAAGCAGAAGAGAATCCGCATTTCGCGCTCGAACTCGCGGATGTGCTTTGGGATGAAGGCGCGCTTGAAACGCGTCTGCTCGCTTCTTATCTGCTCGGGCGTATTCCACCACAGGAAGAACGCCTCCTCCCCCGCATCACCGCATGGACTCAACAGATCCGCGACCCGGAAGTGCGTGTGGCACTGCTCACCACCAGTCTCACCCGCATGCGCAAGGAAACGCCAAATCAATTCCTTGCCCTCGTGCGCGAATACCTACACCCCGAACGCTCACGTTCATGGTCAAATGGCATTCAAGCGCTCATCCCCATGATCACCGACAGCGACTTTGAAAACCTGCCCGCCATCTTCGACCTTGTCGAACCGATCATTGAAGAAGCGCCGTCCACCTTGCAATACGATCTCACCGACCTCATCGTCACACTCTATCGCGCATCCGCCAGTGAAACCATCTTCATGCTCAAACATGTTCTCAGCACCACCGAGAATCAAATGACCGCCGTCACCATGCGGCGCATCTCACCAGACTTCCCGCCGCCGTTGCAAAAAGAACTGCGCGACCTGCTCCGCCCGCAGCCACTTACTCTTAGAAAACCCGCCGAACCCGATGACTTCATCGACGAGAGTGCGCCACCCGAAGAAAAAGCCAAGCCCGCCCGCAAGCCTAGAAAAAAGAAAATGGACAATTCAAGAATTATCTATTTACACGGCTCAGACAGCAACAGCCAAAGCGGCAAAGCCCGTCAGTTCGCCGAAAAATTCCCTGGCATGGTCACCCCCGATTTCACCGGCGACTTCGACGAGCGCATGGCACAGCTCAAAAAGATCATCGGTCGCAAAAAAGGCTGGACGATCATCGGCTCCTCACTGGGCGGATTAATGGGAACGGTCTTCACCTGCCAAAAACCGACTCACGTCCGCAAACTGATTCTGCTTGCCCCTGCCTTGATGAAAGACCCCTTCGGCTCTTACTTGGACCTTGAGCCTGTCTCTGTCCCCACAACCGTTATCCACGGGACAGCGGATGACGTCGTTCCGCTCGATGAAGCTCGATCCTACGCCGAGAAATTTTTCGCCGACCTAAAATACATCGTCGTGGACGATGGTCACCGTTTGCAAGAGGCTTTCAAAGAACTGAATTGGGAAGAAATATTGGAATAATAAAAAGGACTGGCTTGCAAGCCAGTCCTTTTTATCTCATTTGTTACTATTTAACTCAAGTTGCTACCTAAAAACCAACTGCCGCGCTCCCGAAGGACATCGGGACGATGTGAGCGGAGCGTCCTTCGCAAAATGCGCTCAGTCCTCCGCTCAGGACGAATCTTCTGCTTTGAAATAAGCGAAGTCGAAGCTTTTCTGGCATGGTAGCAACTTAGGTTATTTATTCCATTGCACGAGAGATACAAACTTGCGAGCGGTCTTGTGGGTCAAATTTCACATAACACTTCTTGCCAACTTCAAATTTTGGCAGTGAGCTCGGCTTGATCAATGACTGAAATTCCGCGAGATAAGGGGCGCCTGAATTAGGGGAAACTTCTACCTTGTAGAACATATAATGTCCTTTGGCTGGGTTGTATTCTCTTTCCAACATCACATGCAAATTTAGATCTTCCACTTCAAGAATCCGCGCTACGGCTTCTTCCCCGGTTTCACGAATAACTTTGTTTCTCTCATATATTTTTTCAAATGCTTTTCTCCCCATCAATACACGATGATCAACATCATAGTGTTCATAAATTATTTTTGTTGGGTCATTTGCATCATAGGTCACCCAAATCTTTTGCCCAATCTCTTCTTTTCTTTCACCCCAAGAGACAAAGTTTCTGCTTTGTAATAACACCCAACCTTGGACAGTAGCCCGGAACGGCGGTCGTCCTTCAGGTTGTACTTCCACTTCAAACGTCATCCACATCCTTGAGCTTTTCACAACTCCATTTCGAGCAGAAATCACAACGGCAGGAGCCATCACTGCATTACTACCAATTTCAGCCCGGCGATCTTCCCGCTGCTTATACATAGATAAATCGCTCTGCCTATTAAACCAAAAAACAAGCGCGCCCAATATTACAGCAACAAACAATCCGATGGGAAGTGCGAAACAACCTAAAAGACCTAAAAATCCTTCCACAATAAACTCCTTAAGATATCAAAAACAGGATTCACTTTGTCTTATTTTCTACCAGAATGACCAACTAAAATATGGCACAATTGTCCTATCCCTTCTAAACCACGGAGCTGACCCATGAAACAACACATCTTTTGGCACACCACCGTCCAAATGCCCGCTGATTCCAATCTCACCCCCATCCCCACCAAAGCAGACGTGGCGATCATCGGCGGTGGATACACAGGCTTGAGCGCCGCGCGGACGTTGGCAAAGCAAGGCGTGAACGTAGTCGTACTCGAAGCGGAGACGATTGGCTGGGGCGCCAGTTCCCGCAACGGCGGCATGACTCTCACAGGTTTGAAGCCAGCCATGCAGACGGTCATCAAAAGCTATGGGCGGGAGTTGGCAAAGGAATTGTTCCAGTGTTCACTGGATTCAGTCAATATTGTTGAACAGATTGTTAAAGAAGAGAATATCAACTGTGGCTTTGCAAGGTATGGTCACTTGTTGACGGCGAACAAGCCCAAGCATTACGAGTCCCTGCAAGGTGAAGTGGACTTTATGGCGAAGGAGTTCAATCACAATGTGCGGCTCGTTTCGCCAAAAGACTTACGCAGCGAGATCGGCACAGATGTGTATCATGGCGCATTGGTGGATGAAGTCAGTGGCGGGTTGAACCCAGCTCAATATGTGACGGGGTTGGCGGGTGCGGCAGCCAAGGCGGGGGCAACGCTTTGCGCGCGAGCGCGGGTCAACAAGCTTGAGCGGAGAGAGAAGCGTAGTCCTGAGCTTGTCGAAGGGCGGTTCTTCATCCAAACCGAAAGAGGGAGTTTAGAGGCGGAGTCCGTTTTAGTGGCGACATCGGGTTATACGGGTGGAGTCACAAAGAAATTGCAAAAGAAGATTATCCCAATTGGGTCTTTTATTATTGCAACCGAAAGACTCTCGGATGAACTTGCGCATGAACTCAGCCCGAAGAATCGGATGATCTTTGATTACAAACATTTCCTGAATTATTTTAGGCTGTGGGATAACCGCATGATCTTTGGCGGACGGGCGGCGTTCTTCCCTGAAAATGAAAATACGATCGCGCAAAGCGGCGAGATTTTACGAAGCGAGATGATAAAAGTCTACCCGCAGTTGAAAGATGCAAAAGTGGAATATGTGTGGGGCGGCACACTCGATTTTGCGTTCGACCAGATGACGCACGTGGGCGAAGAGGGTGGAATTTTTTATTCGCTTGGTTACGCCGGGCATGGTGTGGCGATGGCGACCTATTTGGGGGCAACGGTTGCCCAAGCGATGCTGAAGGGAAACATCAAAGAACACCCCTTTGCGAAGTTTGATTTTCCCTCTGCGCCGATGGGCATGTATAACGGCAAACCATGGTTTTTGCCATTTGCTGGGATGTATTACAAGATTTTGGATTGGATGGAATAAACTTTTTCGTTAGGTAAATTCAACGGCTGGTCACTAACTGCCATGATTTGAACATCGGGGCAAGAAGCTGTGATGGCAGATACCAACTGAGCGCATGCGCCAGAGACCTGTCCGCAATGCGTGAGGAGGAGTAAAAGATTCTTCTCACGCAAAAATTCAATAAGCGTGACAGCGAGCGGGCGATTCGAATTCTCTTTTACGCCAAACGTGAACCAGACTTTTGAAAGAACGGATGCTGGTTCAGTCACTGCCTCCAAATCAACTATCCAAACGCCATCTGGAAATTGATCTAAAAGATGAGAAGCGGCAGACAAGGCAAGAGGCAAGTCATCAGTTACGAGAGTGACGAGTGAGTGCTCTGCAAGTAATTGGATAATAGGTTGAATATCTGTGCGGTCAGGGATATTGGGCGGCAAGTTTCCTTGAGCATTTTTACCAAAGTGAATTGAGTTCAGCACTGCAAGCACTTCATTTGCAGATTCCGGGCGGTCTTGCGGATTTTTCTCCAGCAGGTGTAAAACCAACAAATCTAATTCCACTGGCACATCAGGGCGAGATTGACTGGGCGGCGGAGCTTTCTGCTGTTGCTGTTGAAGTTGGATAGTGGCTTCGTCGATATCTGAAAATGGTACGCGTCTAACAATCATTTCATAAAGCAAAATCCCAAATGCATATAAATCAGACCGAACATCAGCACGTTGACCTTCGATCAATTCGGGAGCAAGATAAAACACGGTGCCAGCCAGGTTACTTTCGTTCGGCAAATACGCCTCACCTAACGGGCGGGCTAAACCAAAGTCAATTAGTTTTACTGAATAATCAAATCCACGTTTTTCGAGAAAAATATTACCGGGTTTGATGTCACGATACACAAAACCTTGGTTGTGAATATATGCCAGTGCTTCACAAACCTGTTTTGAGATAGAGACAATGCGAGGAAAGGTCAACGCGCCAATCTCTGAAAGAGGCTTGCCCTTTAATAGCTCCATCACAAGAAATGGAAACACCATATCCTGGTTGATAAACCCGGTTTCAAATGCAGAGACAATGTATGGATGTTTCAGCTTGGACAGGATATCCGACTCGCGAGTAAATTGACCGAGCGAAAGAGCGTTTGCTGTTTCAGGATTAATAACCTTGAAAGCAACATCTCGATCCTCTATTAGGTCGTGAGCGCGATAAATAATGCCCATGCCGCCGCGCCCAACCTCGCTCTCTAACCGATAGCGCTGATTGATGACAGTTCCAACTTTAATGGCAAGAGGCAAAGCTGTTGAAGGTGGATTCCCATTGCGAAAGAGACGGTCGAAAAGATTAGGCATGTTCAAATTATAGCGTCCCCGTCATGTACTAAAAAGTTACTTTCGTCATTCTTTCTGTACGCTATAATATTTTTAGGTATCCATGCGTATTCTTGTTGTATCCGATATTCATGCGAACTTTGTCGCGCTTGAAGCGGTGTTGAAAGATGCCGGTAGTTTTGATGCGGTCTGGTGCTTGGGCGATGTGGTGGGATATGGTCCGCAACCGAACGAATGTGTAGAGCAACTGCGAGAATTAAACCCTGTTTGTTTAGCGGGTAATCATGACCTTGCCGTAACAGGTCAAATCGCGTTATGGGATTTCACTAAAGATGCACAAGAAGTTATTTTCTGGACGCGCCACTGGCTTACAAATGAAAACAGGGATTGGCTAACAGCCTTGTCATCTGCGCCTCAAATTGAGCACGGCATCACCATCGTCCATGCCAGCTTGCGCGACCCGGTCTGGGAATACATCACCACTGCCAGCTTAGTCAAAGACAATATCCAATTTGCTCAAACCACTATCTGTTTGCATGGACATACTCACCTTGCCACTCTCTTTCGGAAGAAATGGGATGAATATCGCATTCTGGAGGAATATCCGCGTCTCAACACGCCCATCAAGCTGATACCCGACCAAATGTTTATCAACCCTGGAAGCGTAGGTCAACCACGCGATGAAGATCCGCGTGCCGCTTATGCCCTAATCGATACAGATGAGATGACCTACACTCAAAAGAGAGTTCTTTACGATGTGACAACAGTTCAAGGGCTGATGAAACAGGCAAAGTTTTCAAATCGCCTCATTCGACGTTTACGTTTCGGGCAATAAGCCCATAGGAGGAAGTTATGTATAAAAAGATTCTGGTTCCACTAGATGGTTCGGCAGTCGCCGAAGGCGTACTCCCCCACGCAAAATCATTGGCATATTCTGAAGGCGCCGAGTTAATTCTGCTGACCGTTGCAGCCAACCCAGCCATGGACTATCTTTTTTCAGACCCTGGCATTGCGGAAACTGCGGTTCAGGAGCAAGTTGAAAAAAGTAAGTCCTATATTTCTACCATTGAAAAAGAGCTTAGCACTGCCGGGTTTAAGGTTTCTACCTTGATGCGGGTCGGCTCGGTGGCAGAAGTAATCCTCAGCGTGGCAGAAGAACTACAAGTGGATGTCATCGCCATGTCCACACATGGGCGGACGGGTGCGGCACGCTGGCTGCTTGGAAGTGTGGCAGAACGGGTTGTGCATAATTCAAACGTACCAGTTCTATTGATCCGCGTGAAAGAGTAAGTGTAAAAACCTGCAGGGGGACGAGTCTTTTGAGTGTTGTACCCGGCAAGAGCGGGGAAAGAGCCGTTTTTCTTTCGGACAATTTTTGTCTGAAATTTATTTTCACGTTACCACATGACAATTATCGAAAAAATCCATGACATTTGGCGTTGAAATCAACATAACGAATTCGGCAAACTTAGTGTTATTTTCTGAAATATGCAAACCCTTTAGTGGTTAGGTGGATCAAGGTTTTTGTTCGAGGTAAAAATGCCCGAAGGAATCTTCTCCCCAATATACGGTTTGATAAACGCTTCTTCTGCTCGTCCATGGGGTAATGGATGTTCTCGGAGTAAAGGAGCGCCGATGACTTATACTGCCTAGTGATCACCCAGCCTGTTACAACCGCGATACGCGGAACATACTCAACTGTTTTCCCAAAGGAGAATTGCAATATGTCACAACAGTCTGTAACAGCCTCTGCTGACCAAGAAGAGGCGCAAAGTCTACCCCGCATTATTTTTGCATCTGCTGCCGGTACCATGATCGAATGGTACGATTTTTATATTTTTGGCAGTCTGGCAACCGTGATTGCCAGTAAGTTTTACCAGACCGGTACCGACATCGGCGATATTATTGCCTGGCTGGCAACCTTTGCCATTGGTTTTATTGTGCGCCCGTTTGGCGCGATTGTGTTTGGACGTGTTGGCGACCTTATTGGGCGAAAATATACCTTCCTTGTCACCATGACGTTGATGGGTCTGTGTACATTCGCAGTTGGCTTATTGCCTACGATTGAAGTTCTCGGCTCACTCGCCGGTGTCCTTTTGATCACGCTTCGTATTTTGCAAGGGTTGGCATTGGGTGGCGAATACGGCGGCGCGGCAACGTATGTGGCTGAACATTCACCACATGGAAGACGCGGTTTCTATACAAGCTGGATCCAGATCACTGCCACCTTGGGTTTATTCATGTCTCTCGGTGTGATCCTTGCTACACGCAAGATCGTGGGCGAAGACGCCTTCAAAGAATTTGGCTGGCGCATCCCGTTCCTCATTTCGATTCTCTTGGTAGCTGTTTCACTTTGGATCCGCTATTCCCTACGCGAATCTCCGATGTACACCAAGCTCAAGAAATCGGGTGGCATTTCCAAGAATCCGCTCAAGGAAAGCTTTGGTAATCCTTACAATTTAGGTTTCGTGGGCTTGGCTCTCTTTGGTGCCACAATGGGACAAGGCGTTGTCTGGTACACAGGACAGTTCTATGCGCTGTTTTACCTGCAAAAAATATTCGGCGTGGACCTGGTCGATTCGAATATGATCATCGGCGGTGCGTTGCTTTTTGCCACTCCATTCTTTGTCTTTTTTGGGAATTTATCCGACAAGATCGGTCGAAAGAATATCATGCTCACAGGCATGGTTTTGGCAGTCGTCACTTGGCTGCCAATTTACCAGACCATGGCGAAATACTCTCCATTTATTGATTTCAGTTCGGCAGCGGATGCTGTCAATACACCCAACCCGGCATATAGTCCGTTCATGCTTGGCGTGTTGATCTTCATCCAAGTGCTCTATGTGACCATGGTGTATGGACCAATCGCGGCATTTCTGGTGGAACTCTTCCCCACCAAAATTCGCTATACCTCCATGTCGCTTCCGTATCACATCGGCAATGGTGTCTTTGGTGGCTTGGTTCCGATCATCGGCTTGGAACTGATCACAAAGACCGGAAATAACTTCGCCGGGCTTTGGTATCCAACCGCAATTGCAGCAATCTGTGCTGTCATCTGTTACTTCAAGATCCCTGAAACCTACAAAGTTGACATTGAATCAGATGCTTCTGTAGCAGCCATTGGCGCAAAAGTCTCTGGGGATTAAACAAATACAAACGGACAACTTGAGGCGGAGCGATGTTGTCGCTCCGCCTCAATGGAGATACAGACATGAATCTGATCAGCCCAATCGTTAATCGTTGGATACAGGATGGCAAAGAAGACCCAGATGCCTTTTGGGAAAAAGCAGCAAAAGAGTTATATTGGTTTCGGGTATGGGATCGTGTTTTTGAATGGAATTATCCAAATTTTCGTTGGTTCGTAGGGGCACAAACAAATCTTTCTTATAACGCATTGGATGTGCATGTCAAACAAGGCTGGGGAGGTCATACCGCGCTTATTTATATGAACGAACGTGATGAGCGCCGACTCTTTACATACGCAAAGTTACTTCATGATGTTGAAAAGATCGCAGCCGCCTTACGTGGAATGGGTATCTCCAAAGGCGACCGCATTACTATTTATATGCCAACCTGTCCTGAAGCTATTATGCTAATGCTGGCAACAGTTCGCATTGGCGCGATCCATTCGGTGGTCTTTGCAGGTTTCGGCGAAAAAGCATTAGGCGACCGCATCCAAGCCAGTGGATCCAGATTGGTTTTCACAACAGATATCACCTACCGTAAAGGTAAAGATGTTAATTTAAAAAGCATTGTAGATGGGGCATTGGCACAGGTGGATAACAGTGTAGAACATGTTGTTGTTTTGAAACGTAGTTCTCAAGATGTGCCCATGAATACTCCGCTTGATATTACATGGGGAGAATTCCTCGAACACTCCAAAGGTCAACCCAGTGACTGCGTCCCGATGGAAGCCAATGAACCGGCTTTCATCCTTGCCACTTCTGGTACGACCGCCAAACCCAAATTAGCCATTCATACGCATGGTGGTTACCAAGTCCACATTGCAAGTATGGCACGTTGGGTGTTTGGACTCAAACCAGAAGATGTATGGTGGGCAACTTCTGATATCGGCTGGATCGTCGGTCACAGCTATATTGTGTATGCACCACTTATCATCGGCTGTACAACCATCGCATTTGAAGGGGCACTCGACCATCCCAGTTCTGAAACAAATTGGAAGATCGCCATTGAAGAGTTCTCTGTCAGTGGAATATTTACTTCACCAACTGCCGTACGCCTCTTGATGCGCTATGGAGACGAACCATTGGGTCGGGTCAATCACGACCGCGTAGAACGCATCTTTTGCGCAGGCGAGGTTCTCAATGCGCCTGCATGGGATTGGCTACAGAACAAAATGCTAAAAAATCGCATCCCCGTCATTGACCACATGTGGCAAACCGAAACGGGCGGACCTGTTTTTGGAAATCCCTACGGCTTAGGGATGTTACCCATCAAACCCGGCTCGGCAACTATTCCACTACCCGGCATTCAGGTTGAAGTGATGAATATGGATGGTCAACCCTGTGCCCCTAATGAAAAAGGCATCATGGTCATCAAACGTCCATTTCCAGGGCTGACCCCTGCACTATGGGGTGAACCGGAAAGATATGGAAACGATTATTGGAACAAGATTCCCAACGTCTACTACACCGGTGACTCGGCACACATGGATGAAGACGGCTACGTTTGGTTTGCGGGTCGGGCAGATGAAATTATCAAGATCGCTGGTCACCGCATTGGTACCATTGAAGTAGAGACGGCATTCCTCAAACACCCTGCCGTTGCGGAGTCTGGTGTAATTGGTCGTCCAGATGAAATCCGTGGCGAGGTTATTTCAGCCTTTGTCCTTTTGAAGAACGGTTTCAAAGCATCTCCTGAGTTAAAAAAGGAATTGTTGGAAACCGTCCGGCATGAATTGGGCCCGGTGGCAGTGATCGGCGAGTTAAACTTCGTCAACATGTTGCCCAAAACCCGCTCGGGTAAGATCATGAGGCGGGTGCTAAAAGCGGTCACACTAGATAAAGATCCGGGTGACATTACGACCATCGAAGATGAAGGTTCAGTGACGGAGGCCCGTGAGGCATGGCAAGAAATGCGCGATGCCCTGACATCAGGCAATTAATACTCTTACGCAATTTTAGAAAAGCGGATTAAAATACCCGCTAACATCCACATATTACTTTTGGAGGCTGGCATGGCGAAGAAGAAGGAAATGGAAGGCGAAGTCTATTATCCATTTGAGCAAGTGGTAGCGCAGGCTCGTTTGAAAGATTGGGACGCGCTGGCAGAGAAAGCTGACAAAGACCTGGAAGGCTTTTGGGCGGCGGAAGCCTCTGAATTGGAATGGTACAAAAAGTGGGACAAAGTATTGGATGACTCAAAAGCGCCCTTTTACAAATGGTTCGTTGGTGCGCGCACAAACATCGTCCACAATGCGGTAGATCGGCATCTCAAAACCCATCGCAAGAATCAACTGGCTCTCATTTGGGAATCGGAAGATGGCAAGTCGGAACGCACATTCTCATACTTCGCCATGAACCGCGAAGTTTCGCGCATGGCGAACATCATCAAAGCCATGGGTATCACCAAAGGGGATCGTGTCACCATTTATATGGGACGTGTTCCCGAAATTGTCTTTGCCATGTTGGCATGCGCCAAGATCGGTGCGATCCACTCGGTGGTGTTCGGCGGCTTCTCCGTCGACTCGCTGCAGGGACGCATTGAAGACAGCAAATCCAAACTGGTCATCACTTGCGATGGCTCATTCCAAAATGGGAAAGTTGTGGAACTAAAAGCCATTGTGGATGAGTCGCTCAAGAAATGCCCCAGTGTTGAAAATGTCATCGTGGTCAAACGTGTTGGCAACGGCGTGACAATGGAAGCCGGGCGCGATCACTGGTATCACGATCTGTGTCAACTTCCCATTGCCAATGGTAAATGCCCCACCGAAGAAATGGATGCGGAAGATCCGCTCTTCATTCTTTATACATCTGGGTCCACCGGCAAGCCAAAAGCCATTTTACATACACATGGCGGCTACATGGTGGGTACCTATTCAACGTTGAAGTATGCTTTCGACGTCAACGACATGGATCGCTGGTGGTGTACGGCTGACCCTGGTTGGATCACGGGTCATTCCTACCTCGTGTATGGTCCCATGATCGCGGGTGTGACCTCCATGCTGTTTGAAGGTGGCCCTGCCTTCCCCTATCCAAATCGCTGGTGGCAGGTGATCGAACGCTATGGCATCACTATCTTCTATACCGCTCCCACTGCCATTCGTGGTCTCATGCGCTTCGGCGAATCCTGGCCCAACAAGCATGACCTTTCATCCCTTCGTTTGCTCGGCTCCGTCGGTGAACCCATCAACCCAGAAGCTTGGAAGTGGTATCACCGCGTGATCGGCAAGGAGAAATGCCCCATCATCGATACTTGGTGGCAGACAGAGACTGGCGCGTTTCAAATCACGCCGACGCCTGTTGTGCCTCTCAAACCGGGTTCTGGCACCCGACCTTTCTTTGGTCAAAAAGCTGAGATCGTGGACGAACAGGGCAACCCTGTTCCAGACGATACCGAAGGGTATCTCACCTTGCTACGCCCGTGGCCTTCCATGCTGCGCACCATTTATGGCGATGACGAGCGCTATGTGAATCAATATTGGAGCAAATATCCCGGTCGCTACACCACAGGCGACTCTGCCAAACGTGATACAGACGGCTACTACTGGATCATCGGGCGCGTGGACGATGTCATCAAGGTCTCGGGTCACCGCTTGGGGACGGCTGAAGTTGAATCAGCGTTGGTCAGTCACCCGGCTGTGGCAGAAGCGGCGGCAATTGGTTTGCCGCACGATGTGAAGGGTCAGGCAATTTATACCTTCGTCATCTTGCGTGCTGGGTTCGCGCCTTCTCCAGAACTCTCAGAAGAACTGCGCCAACACGTATCCAAACACATGGGTCCAATTGCCCGCCCGGAAGATGTCAAGTTCCTTGATAAGCTACCCAAGACACGTTCTGGTAAAATCATGCGCCGCGTGCTAAAAGCCCGCGCACAAGGTCTGCCCGAAGGAGATATCAGCACACTGGAAGAGTAACCAGCTTGCGGCTGAGTCCGAACCGGAATTTTATCCACAAACAGACCTTCGAATTTCGGAGGTCTGTTCTTTTACAACAAAACTGTAAACCTCAAGATAAATTTTTCCGTATATAATCGCGGCGCTTGTATTATTTTTTTTCAAAAAGGAGAGAATATGAAGAAGTTTTTTGCGAACGAAATATTTTTGGGAACCATGATCGCTGTCCTTTCGGTGTTCACTGCGTATGTGAGCTACGAAGGCGCCATGGCTGACTCGAAGCAGAATGAATTCGAGATCAAGGGTATGAAAGATTTGAATGACGGCAACGCCGAATACTTGCGCGCCAATCAGGACATTACCCAGGATTACAACTATTTTGACAACTGGTACATCAACGATGGCACCGACCGCCAGGATATTGCTGACTACTACAAAGAGAATTTCTCTGAAGCCCTTCAAACTGCATTTGATAGCGAAGAAGGTGTGTGGAGCGAAGCATATTATGATGCCATGTATGCTGACGCTTACGCCTTTTGGGATAGCTCTGATGCAAACTTTGAGACCGGCTCACAGTATGACGAACGCGGCGATCAGCTTCAGCTCGTGATGCTGGTGACCGCTCTCGGCTTGGCGTTTGTGGCTTGGGCTTCTTTGTTGGGTGCCGAAAGCAATATGCGCGTTTTGTTCTCTGTGTTCGGAACAATCGCTCTTATCGCAGGCGTTCTTGTATTCTTCTTGATGGTTCCTACCGTCGCTGGATAATTGAGCAAAAATAAAAAGCGCATCCATTATGGGTGCGCTTTTTATTTTTAACTACTGAAGGTCAAAAACTACTTCGGTAAGATGCCCTGCTTCTATCAAAACAAGGCGTTCTACAAAACCAGTTGGACCTGTAAACGCAATTTTATATTGCCCGGCGGGCAGTTTTCCCAGCCCAGCATCTTCTTCATTATGTTCAAACCCTTTGGCATATGTTGTTATATAGTATGTAAAGAGGATATTCTGACTTCCATCTTCCAAATGCGTAATGACAAGTTGACGTTCGTAATTCCGTTCCTCTGTTGTTTTCAGTGTAATGGACAAAGCACCTGTACCATCTGGCGGAAGAGTCCATAGCTCCGGATTTTCGGTGGAAAAATAATCGGTGTAGTCGCTTCCCTTGCGGATCTCAAAATGGAGATGACTTCCAGTTGCTCCGCCCGTTTGCCCAACTTTCCCGATTTCCTCTCCAGCCTGAACTTGATCCCCGACCTTAACCAATATCTCAGAGAGATGAGCATACAAAGTGTACATTTCGTTCGCATGGCGAATGACAATGACATTTCCATAGAAATTATTCCATGGGCTAAATTTTGTCTTTCTATCGGCATCCGCAAAAACCACTTCCCCATCCCCTGCGGCAAAAACAGAAGTACCAAATGGGTTTTGATATTCCACGCCATGATGTGGGTCTCGCTTTCCATTGGAGGTAGAAGCGTACAGGTAGGTTAGGTCAACAGTCTCATTATCTGGAAGATGGATCGGACGCTGAAAAAGGAAATGTCCGTTTGTGATGCAGTAATCAACAGTTAACGGGTCGCATGGGATGGGAGTAGCAGTAAGAGTCGGTGAAATGAGCGTTACTGTGGCAGAAGGTGCAAGAATGGCTGTTGCCGTTGGCAGTTCGAGTGTGGCCGTAGTGATAGGTTCAGACGTTGAAATTTCTGTAGCAGGTAAATTACAAGCAGCAATTAACAAAGCAAAAACAAAATAAAAAACTCGTTTCATAGTGGGTTCCATTTTACATCAGGAATAAAAGCATATTAATTTCATACCAGCCAAGGGGATTTTTGAAGCGAAAAATATAATGATGAAGTCGCCCTATCAGGCAGGAGAAAGTCATGCGAACCAAGATCATCAAAATTTCATTTATCGGTTTATTCCTTTTTTCCACCGTCTTTTCACAACACCCCAATGACGTCCACGCGCAAAGCGACAAAATCGTCTTCGCTGCCATTGGTGATTATGGGCTGGCTGGACAGCCTCTTCTAGATGTTTCCAACTTGATTAAAAGCTGGAATCCAGACTTTATTGTGACCCTAGGCGATAACAATTACCCCGATGGTGCCGCATGGTCTATTGACGACAATATTGGGCAATACTTCCATGAGTATATTTTCAAGTACAAAGGCAAATACGGCGAAGGTTCACCAACTCGTCGTTTTTACCCATCACTTGGCAATCACGATTGGACGACTGGCGCAAACGCCTACTTCAACTTCTTTGGATATTACAACCCCGTCACACACTACGACTTTATTCAAGGTCCTGTTCACTTCTTTATTTTAGACAGCGACCGTAACGAACCTGATGGCGTCATGTCTGACTCAGCACAGGCAAAGTGGCTGAAAAAAACAATGCTCGCATCCACATCGCCGTTCAATGTGGTGGTTTTTCATCATGCACCTTATTCTTCTGGGCGGCATGGATCCACTGAATACATGCGCTGGCCGTTCAAAGATTGGGGTGCAGACGTTGTCCTTACCGGGCACGATCATGTGTACGAACGTCTTTCTGTGAACGGCATTCCTTATTTTGTAAATGGAATTGGCGGCGCTGAAATTTATAATTTCGACAGAATTCTGCCTGAAAGCCAGGTTCGCTACAATCAAGATTTTGGTGCCATGCGCATCGAAGCCACAAGCCTATACATGAAATTCCAAATGTATTCGCGCACTGGCACTCTTGTCGATGAATATACAATTGGCGGCGGTAATCCTTCTGTTTCTTCTATCACGCGGCTTGATGCAGCGTCTACAAATTTAGGAACTGTTAATTACCAGGTGAATTTTTCAGAAGCCGTTACAGGCGTAGATATTTCTGATTTCCTTCTTACAACCAATCTTAGTGGAGCAGGTATCGTCAGCATAAATGGAAGTGGAAATATCTATACAGTAACGGTCAACACAGGGTCTGGGGATGGAACCCTACGGCTCGACCTAACCGATAACGACTCTATCTTAAACAGCCTTAGCATTCCCCTTGGCGGCTCTGGCGCTGCGAACGGAAATTTCTCAGCAGGCGAAACCTATACCATTGACCACACAGCACCTTCTGTGATTTCGATTGCCCCTGCAAGCCTTAACCCCAGCAATGCCGCCGCAGTGGATTTCGCTGTTACATTCTCCGAGCCTGTTTCTGGCGTAGACCTTGCGGATTTCAGTGTATCCACCACGAACGGTGCAGTATTAACAGGTATTTCCGGGTCTGGCATGAATTACATCGTCACAGTCACAACGGGTACAGGGAATGACGGACTAAGTCTGGACTTTATCGATAACGATAGCATACTAGACTCCGCAGGTAACCCAACCAATGCTGGGTTCTCAAATGGAGGGTCTTATAGCATTGACCGAACCGCACCTGTGGTCACTTCTATCACACCATTAAGTCAGCCAACCGAAACCAGCGTAGACTACACTGTCAGTTTTTCTGAACCAGTCACCGGCGTAGATGGAAGCGATTTCTTCCTCTTCACTATGAATGGTGCCACAATCACGAACGTTTCCGGAGCAGGTAGCCAATATCTTGTCTCCATATCCATGAACCCAGGTAGCGATAGCATTCGCCTAGATATGAACGACAATGACAGTATCGTAGATGGCGTTGGAAATCCAGTTGGGGGTGTAGGTACATTCAATGGGAATTTCATTGGCAACACATTCAATATTGCGATCGATACACCGATTGTGACCTCGATCATTCGCGCAAGTAGCAACCCTACGAATTCTGCAAGTGTAAATTTTATTGTCACATTTTCAGAAGCTGTCGATGGCGTGGATGTTAGCGATTTCGTTTTACCAACAGGCGCTACAATCGCGAATCTCTCAAACTCTAATCCGTTTTATGTAGTCACGGTCAACTCAGGGAGCATTAGCGGGGAGCTAAAACTCCAACTAATCGATGACGATAGCATCCACAATGCGCAAGGCATATCACTTGGCGGCAACGGAGTTGGAAATGCAAACTTCACTACGGGTGAAACGTATATTGTAGACCGCACACCACCGCAAGTAACGTCTATTATTCGTGCAGGCGGGAATCCAGCCATTAACCCTACGGCAGATTTCATTGTTACATTTTCTGAACCAGTCAACGGTGTGGAAACGAGCGATTTTGTTCTAAGCAATTCCAATATCATTCAGTCGAGCGTAGTGGGCATGCAAAATGCAGACCCATTTTATTGGGTCAAAGTCAGCACAGGGATCGGTTCTGGAAGCATTCGGCTCGACCTATTGGACAATGGCAATATCACAGACAAAGCCGGAAACCCGCTCGTGAACAGGAACTTTACAGGTGAGAGTTTCAATATTGCCAAAACCCCTGTAGATTTTCCTGCGCCGAGCATCAATTCTCCGTCTAAGTCATTAACAAATAATCCCTACATCCCATTGGTATGGTCCGCAGTTTGGAATGCGCAGGCATATGAGGTTTTCATTGCAAACGATAGCGGGTTTTCAAAAAGTGTACTAATGCAGGTTACAGAAGCTACAACCTACATTCCTCAACTGCCGCTTCCTGATGGGTTGCTTTACCTACGAGTGCGAGCCTATTCACCAAATCTCAACCCCGGCAAATGGAGCAAGCCCTACACCTTTACTGTGGATACCACGCCTCCACCGCAACCAACTCTTCGTACACCCACCAATGGCTCAGCTGCGCCGAGACGCCCATGGTTAACCTGGACCACAGGACCCGGCGGCGTTGAACATCAAATAGAAGTAGATAACAATACCGATTTCTCTAGTCCAGAGTATAAAGCCACAACTAATAAAGTCACGATCCAAACCAAAGTACTGACAAAAAAAATCACCTATTATTGGCGTATCCGTTCCAAAGACGCTGCTGAAAATTGGAGTGCCTGGTCGGCGGTAAATAGATTTTATGTGCCATAAAAAGTTTTCAAAAGTACATCTCTTTTTTGTAAAGTTTCTTTCCTTATGATCTCTTCTCAAATTGATTTCGACCTAAAATAATTTCTTCAATATCCAGTATTGAGGTCGAAGTAACGTTTGCGGAAAAATGATGATCAAGCCTTAGAAGAGAATTTTCATCTGGTTCTTGAAAGAGCAACGATTGTTCTTTTTTCTTATTAATCACATGAGTAAATAACTGCCATGTCAAATCTATATTCCCGGCAGCCTGCTCGATCTCAGCCAACAAGATCAAACCAGCAATTACTCCAACTTCATGGGTACCGCCCAGGGTGTAATTTCGCTTGATGCTTTCAATACAATATGTTCGTGCTAATTCGAGCTCTCCCAATTGAAGGGCGGCATACCCCTGCAAACGCAGCGGGAAGGGGAGCTGATATTCACTGCCGATAGAATGAAAATATTGGTACGCTTCGCTGGCATACTTACTGGAAGCTGCATAATCTTCGAGTACATTCGTCAGAACTGCCATTTGCACAAACACTTGCCCACTATTGACACGGTCTCCCAGACCAAGCGTTTTTTCGAGTGCGCGTTTGTTTACTAATAACGCTTCTTCATATTGCTTTTCAAAGCGCAGATACACTGCCAGCATGCGCAAGGCGTAGGCTTCGCAACGGGCATCTCCAGCTTGTACTGCGACTTCCAAGGCTTCATTTAGTTTATTCCGTGCATTTATAGAGTCTCCCATTTTTTGCAGTATGGCTCCAAGGTCGGCAAGGGCTAGAGAGCAAGCCAGGAGCATATTGAGCGAGTGGAAAATGCTTGAACTTTCCTCAAGATAATTTACCGCCAGCGAATATTTTTGAGAATCAAGCAAAACATAGCTAAACCAGTAAAGCGCAGAGGCAAGGGTGCTTTTTTCGTCTGTCTCTCTAGCCAATGAAATTGCTTCTTCAAAAAGTTCGGTGGCGCGGTCTTGGCGATCTGTCCAATAGGCATAATTCGTGAGAGTGGCAGCCAGGTAAGTTAAACGGGCGCGCAGCGGCTTATTCGCTTCCTTTATATGAGGTAGAAAACGCTCTGCCCATTCTGTGCCTTCAATAAAATGATTACTCTCAAACCACAAACGGCAGGCGGCTATAGCCAACCGAGAGTTGATCTCATCAGACGGATCATGTTTCAGCGCCCAATCGAGCGCAGAACGTAGGTTATTAAACTCAGCCCCAACCTGTTGGTTGAAGTTTGGAATGGGCAAGCGGTCAAAGTTGTAACATAAAGTCTCAGCCCATTGCATGAAATGCTCAATATGGCGCTGACGGTAGGCTTCGTATTCGCCCGCTTCCTTTAACTTGTCTTGAGCATAATGGCGGACAGTATCGAGAAAGCGATAACGGATCTTGTCAGCAGTCGACTCTGCCACCACCAAAGACTTATCCACCAGGTTGACCAGCAATTCGTAAATATCTTCTCGCGCACAGAGCGTAGAGTCACTGCAAACGGATTGGGCAGATTCAAGCGTCCAACCGCCAGAGAAGACCGAGAGGCGGTTAAGCAGGGCGCGCTCTTGCCCGGTAAGCAGGGTGTAGCTCCAATCTAATGCGCCGCGGAGAGTTTTACGCCAATCTACCGAGTCGCGCCGCCCATGGGTGAGCCACTCAAGGCGTTGGTCTAATTGGGCGATCATCTCTTGCAACGACATGGTCTTGATGCGCGAAGCGGCAAATTCAATGGCGAGAGGTAAACCGTCTAAACGGTAACAGATCTCAGCAATGAGAGAAGCGTTCTCTGAGGTGAGTTGAAAGCCCGGTTGAATCGATTCGGCTCGTTGGGCGAAAAGTTCAAGCGCAGGGAATTGATCCAGATTCTTTTTTGAATCAAGCTCAAGTTGTGTGGGAGCCGGGAGAGGCTGAAGCGGAAACTCACGTTCGCCTTGAATACGAAGCGCCTCGCGGCTGGTAATGAGGAATTTGACCGTGGGTGTGGCACGCATGAGGCTGGCAATTTCTGCAGAGGCATCCATCACTTGCTCAAAATTATCTAGGACGATCAGCAGGTATTGGTCGTGCAGGTGGGTTTGCAGTGATTTAAGTTCCTGCCCGGTTTCAGCCTCGCGAATGCCGAGAGTTGCGGCAATGGTATTCAAGACCAGGTCGGCTTCGGTAATGGGGGCAAGGTCTACAAAGGCGGCGCCTTGCTTAAAGTGATGTTCGACCTTTCCTGCTGTGTAGAGAGCCAGGCTGGTCTTGCCCACACCGGGAGGTCCCACCAGGGTAATCAGCCTTGTTTCTGGCTGGAGCAGGCGTTTGGATACTTGGGTGATCTCCCCCTGCCTGCCGAGCAGTTCTATAGGAAGGGCAGGCACATGGTGGATTTCTTGCGACTGGGAGGCTTCCTCTTTTTTGGGAGATGCCTGACCCGCCTGCGCCTCTTCTCTTAACTCGAGCAGGCGTTGAACCCATTGGGGTTGATTCTCAAGCGAGAGGGCAGGCACGAAACGAGCCAAAAGCACGTTTTGATCGGGCTGCCGCTGGTTGCTCTCAATGCGGTTGAGGTGGGCATAGTGATACCCGACCTGTGCTGCCAGTTCGCGCTGAGACAACCCGGCGCGGGTGCGCAAGTAACGCAACAAATCGCCAAGGGTTTTGAACGATTCGGGGGTGAGCACTTGCTGGGTAGGCATAAAACCAATTTTACCTGATGGGCTAGTACCAAAGTACCAACAAAATTGACAACAAATGTCAACTTTGACAACTTCTTTTCCTTTATATTCTTCGCAATGTGGTCAAAATTATATGTAAAGGAGATAAAAGACCTATTTCTTAATACCCATGCTTGAATTACGTAATTTCAATTAGTTTCTGTAGCCTCCCTCTATACTGTTGTAGCGTTTTTGTGCGCCCATTCTTTAGAATAAGGCAAATATCAAATAAAAGGAGTAAAAATGTCTAAAAAGTTCGTTCATTTTATTTTATTGGCTGCCATGCTGGCAGGGTTATTCTCACTCAACCCAGCCACCCCCGCCCATGCCGCAACACTAACGGTGACCAACACCAATGACTCAGGTGCTGGCTCATTGAGGCAGGCAATTGTAGATGCCGTGGATGGCGACACGATCAACTTTAGTATCACAGGAACCATAACATTAAGCAGTTCAATTACCATTAATAAAAACCTGACTATATCAGGACCTGGTGTTGAGCAACTAACTGTAAGCGGCGGCGGAACAACAAGGGTTTTTTTAATCTCTAACGGTGCTACAGTAAGCATTTCAGGTTTTTCCATTAAGAATGGAAATTCCAGCTTATTAACTCAGGACGGCGGAGGGATTTATATTTCTCTAGGCACATTAAATATAAATAATATGCTTTTCGAAAATAATATAGGTACATTTTCTGGAGGAGCAATTTCAAGCAGTAGCAACACTACGATCGCTGTGACAATAAGTAATAGTACATTTAAGTCCAATTCTTTATCTACGATTACTGGTTCTGGAGGGGCAATCGGCATTCAACACCACCAGCAGCTAAATATGACAAACGTCCTTTTTGAACAAAATTCTGCAGGCTATGGCGGAGCAGTTGCACTCCTGAATAACAATTTAGGTACAGTTGAATTAAGTACTTGGGATGATGTCGTATTTTATAATAACGTTGCGAGCAATGCAGCTGGTGGAGCTTATATTGATAATGCCAATCTAATCATTAAAAATAGCACGTTTTATTTAAATACGGCTGCGACAGAGAGTGGCGGGTTGTCTATTGATGGGTTTCAAGGGAATACGGTTTCATTAAGAAATGTAACAATAAGTGGAAATTCCGTCACATCTGGACGGGCTGGCGGTTTGGGTGTTTACAATAGTACGGTTACAGTTAATCTTAATAATGTAACTGTAGCAAACAATTCATCCACTACCAATGGCGGTGGTGTCTTTAGTAACAACAGCAGCGCTACAATCAATATCAACAACAGTATTTTTTCCAATAATACATCCGGTGCCAATCCAGATTGCAACCTCACAATAGACAGCGGTGATTACAACTTAATTAATAACATTAGCGGCTGTACATTACCTGGGTCTGCCACACATAATATTACCGGGCAACCTGCTAACCTTGCTGTTATTGGCACATTTTCAAATGGACAAATGGCACATGCAATCTCTGGCACTTCACCTGCTTTAGATTCAGCTAATAACGCCACCTGCGAAACAACCGACCAACGCGGCGTGGCGCGCCCATTTGGGTCAACCTGCGATATTGGTTCATATGAGTACAATTCTGTCACCATCGACGTAAGCATTAGTGCCGTGAATCAAGGAAGCTATGCCGTCAACCCCGGCAGCAGTCTGCGAAAGAGCTACACCGGGGTCGACAATGGACCGGTGAAAGTAGACGGAAATGGCGGAAACGTGATCGCCGCAGAACGCGTGATCTACTATGCCGGCGGCGTGCCAACCTCCTTCACCGAAATGATGGGCTTGCCCAGCACCCAAATCGATGATGAGTACTGGTTCCCCTGGTACGACAATGTCAACATTGACACGAACTTACGCTTCGGAAATGTCAGTGGAGCACCCGCTTCGGTGCAGGTCTTTATCGGTGGCGTGGAAATGCCCGGCAGTCCCTTTGCCTTGACCGCTTCAGGTGCAGGTCAAAGCCTGCGAGTGAGTTTCGCAGGTGTCAATAATGGTCCGGTGCACATTGTCAGCACACAACCCATCGTCGCGGCTGAACGCATTATCTACAATCCCACTGGAAGTCTACCCACTAGCTTCTCTGAAATGATGGGGTTGCCCGCCAGCCAAGTCAATACCACTTTTGTGTTCCCTTGGTACAACAATCTCTTCCTCGATACACAACTACGTTTTGCCAATGTGAGTGGTTCGACCGCTACGGTCAATGTCTACATCGGGGGAACCTTGATGCCTGGCAGTCCCTTTACCTTACCTGCTTCAGGTGCAGGACAGAGCAAGTTGATCAGCTTTGCTGGGATCGATAGTGGTCCGGTCCGGATCGTCAGCAACCAGCCGATTGTCGCATCTGAGCGGACGATCTACAATCCAGGTACGGGGAATACCAGTTTCACTGAGATGATGGGCTTGCCGGAGTCGTTGGTGAACACTACCTACTATTTCCCCTGGTACAACAATCTCTTCCTCGATACGCAGCTCCGTTTCGGGAATGTCAGTGGGGTGCCTGCCTCTGTCAGAGTTTACATTGGCGGGGTTGAGATGGCGGGTAGTCCCTTTGCCTTGACCGCTTCCGGGACCGGGCAGAGTTTGCGCATCAGTTTTGCAGGCATTGATAATGGTCCCGTAAAGATCGTGAGTGATCAGCCGATTGTGGCTGCGGAGCGGGAGATCTATCTCATCGGGGGGGTGCCGGTCAGTTTCACCGAGATGATGGGCTTGCCTAATTCTCTCTTGAATTCTTCCTACTGGTTCCCTTGGTACAACAACCTGTACCTCGATACGCAGCTACGCTTTGGTGCTCCGTAAACATTTCATGTTTTTTTATGATATTTATCTATAATATTGACAAGAGCATACAGGGCAGTTATACTGCCCTGTATGAAATCTACGCGAGACAAGATTTTACAAACTTTATTAAAAAAGCCAAAATCCACAATCAATGATCTGGCAGATGCGGTCGGCATTAACCCGATCTCTGTGCGGCATCACCTCACCAACCTGCAAATGGAAGGGCTGGTTGAATCACAAGAGGAACGGCACGGAGTTGGACGCCCTCGTTTGGTCTATGTATTAACCGATGAGGGCATGGAACGCTTCCCCACTCGGTACCTGCGTTTGACTACACGCCTCATTGCTCAGATGAAAGAAAGCATCCCTGGACCCATGGTGAGCAAGTTATTCGGGCAGATCGCTGAAGACCTAGCCAATGAATATGCCAACGATATCAAAGGTCTAAGTATGGAAGAGCGTCTTGACTTCGTCAAAGATATGTTGGCGCAGGAAGGTTTTACTGTGGAATGGGAAAAGAAAGATGGTCAGTACCAGATCCACGAAATTTCCTGCCCTTACTATCAGATCGGCGTAGCACACCCGGAAGTCTGCACCGTAGATCAAACATTGATCTCCAAAATGTTGGCACTCCCTGCAAACAAAGTGCGCTGTATTTTAGATGGCGGTGCTCATTGCACTTATGTAGTTCAACCCGTCGGTAAAACAAAATAAAAGAGGACTTTATGAGCGATTCTCAAATTAACGAAATTAAGTGGACCATCCACACCACCAACCCAGACCTGGTCAAGCAGGCGCGTGCAAGCTTGTCTGAAGTGGTGGATCCTGAAATTGGTATGAACATTATTCAACTTGGATTGGTACGTGATATCGAAGTTGAAAATGGTATGGCACGCCTCAAGATGATCCTGACCACACCTTTCTGCCCGTATGGTCCCGCCATGATTGAAATGACCAAAGCCAAAGCCACCGAAGGCTTGAACATGCCTGTCACTGTAGAAATGGGCATGGATGTGTGGGACTTCTCGATGATGGAAGACCCTTCTGCGCTTGATTGGGGTATGTACGCGTAGTTTTAATGAAAGAGTAAAAAAGAGCCACCTGTATAGGTGGCTCTTTTTATTTGACATCTTAATTTATTTGTTCCAATGCATAGAATGAGGTTCTTCGCCCTCAGCAAACCCCGAAATAATGATCAAAGCATTGGCAACCACATTGGCGGGATTCTTCCAGCGATGACGAAGTTTTGAGGCGAAGAGCAAGCTATCTCCCGGTTCGAGGCGGAAAGTCTCTTTTTCCACGGTGTAATCTATCTGCCCACGCAAACAAAAAACGAATTCATGCCCCGAGTGGACAATATCATGCGGACCGCACGAAGCGCCACTTTCCATGGTCAACATGAAAGGCTCAACTCGCCCAATAAAATTTTCGCCGCCAAGAGCCTCAAACACACCGCGCGTGAAAGATAAACGGGTACGACCATCACTCTTTAGAAAAACAACCTGTTTCTTTTCGGTCTCGGTGTCAAAAAATGCGGTTATCGAAACCCCCAAAGCATTCGCCAATTTGTATAAGGTGCTAACCGAAGGAGAGGTCTTCCCCCGCTCGATCATAGACAATGCATTTGCAGAAAGTCTGCTACGCGAAGCTAAAGTGCGCATCGAAATGCCTCGCGCCTCGCGCAACTCGCGCAACCGGGCAGATACATCCACAGAAATTGCATCTCGCTGATAAGGTTCCATTTTTATCTCCAAAAGCTTCATTAATCGCAAAAATTATACACCAATTATATGTGACATTAAACGAAAATTAATATGACACCCTCCACTATTGTGCAAACTGTCACAATATTATGATGCAAGTATAAATATTCGTTTATATGCATATAAGAAGGTGTTTATGGTTACTCCCAGTTTAAAACAAGAAATCTCACAACTTGAAGCAAATTTCTGCGCCGCCCTTTCAGACCCTATCCGCCTCCTTATTCTATACACCCTCAATGATGGTTCACGTAATGTTACCGAGCTGGCAACAGAACTCGGCATCAACCAACCCACCACCTCTCGGCACCTCAAGATCTTGCGCGACCGTGGGCTGGTTGAAACCTCTCGAAATGGAACCACCATTACCTACAGCTTATCTGACCCTCGTCTTATTCAGGCACTTGACCTGTTACGCAGCGTAATGCGCGAGCGACTTGCCTATCAAGCGAACCTGATCAATGAAACTGTACAGGAGTCTCTATGACTAAACGCTTCCCTTCCTGGACATTGGGATTGGCTGGCATTCTTTTGCTGATCCTCGTCCCTGTCTTGTACTACCTCCCCCGAACTCAGGCAAAGAACGACCCCGCTTCTCACATCCCTGAAAAACCAGTCCATGTGGATCATTCGGATATCGTCAAAGGTGAATTCAAAACCGGGCAGGACGTAACCCGCGCCTGCCTTGAATGCCATGAAGATGCAGCTTCCCAAGTAATGGCAACCTCTCACTGGACATGGGAGTCGAAAGCATATAACCTCCCCTGGCGTGACGAACCCGTTACCATCGGCAAGATCAATCAGATCAACAACTTCTGTATCGGTACACAAGGCAACGAAAACAAATGCATGTCGTGCCATGCCGGGTATGGTTGGGAAGAAGGGCGTGAAACCCAACAAGCCAACCCCGAAAATGTAGACTGCCTCGCCTGCCATGCTGACCCTGGCGCATACGGCAAAGGCGCTTTCGGCAACCCTGCCGACGGCATTGACTTGCTCGCTGCAGCCCGCTCTGTGCGCACCCCAAGCCGTGAGAACTGCGGTAAATGTCACTTCGATGGCGGCGGTGGAAACGGCGTCAAACATGGTGACCTCGACGAAAGCTTGTACTTCCCCTCTGAAAATAACGACGTCCACATGGGCGGCGAAAACAACATGCAATGCGTTGACTGCCACTGGACAGAAGATCACCAGATCCTTGGGCGCATGGTTGCAGATAACTACACCATCGACCCAAAAGAACAAGTATCTTGCGAACAATGCCATGTGAATCAAAAACATGAAGATGAACGCATCAATACCCATCTTTCATCGGTTGCATGCCAAACTTGTCATATTCCTGCACTCGCACTTGAAGACCCCACAAAAGTCTACTGGGACTGGTCACAAGCCGGTCAAGATGGACGCGAAGATGACCACTTCACGTATCTCAAGATCAAGGGTGAATTTGTCTACGATAAGAACTTCGCCCCCACCTATCTCTGGTTCAACGGCAACAACGAATATCGCTACATCCTCGGCGACCCGCTCGGCAAAGATGGCATCACCTACATCAACAAACCTGCTGGCAACATCGACGACCCAACTGCAAAAATTTTCCCCTTCAAACTGCACATTGCCAAGCAGCCATATGACGTAAAGAACAACTACCTGCTGCAACCTATCACATCGGGTAAAGATGGCTTCTGGACCACCTTCGATTGGGATAGTGCCTTCAAACTTGCGGCTCCCATCACCGGTCTCGATTACAGTGGTGAATACGGTTTCACTGAAACTTATATGTACTGGCCCACAACCCACATGGTGCAACCCGCCGACCAAGCCCTGCAATGCGACTCTTGCCATGGCGAAAATGGGCGCATGGATTGGGAAGCTCTTGGGTACCCTGGCGATCCCATTGAATGGGGCGGGAGATAAGCCATGAAAAAATATACTCTCATTACACTTGTTGGATTAATCATCCTCGCACTCGCGTTTGGGATTAATGCGGCTCTTGCCGCGCCCAAAGCGGATCAGCCCAAACAAGCCTCCGTCATTCACCCAGATTTTGCTCTGCTCGACGCAAACGGCGTGAACGTGCTGGAAAGCAATGGTCCGATCTCCACGATGCAAACGTGTGGACAATGCCATGACACTGAATTCATTGCCTCGCATGCATTTCACTCTGACCTTGGCTTAAATGATTACACCAATCGTGTGGAAAACCTAAACACAAGCAATGGTCTCTTCGGCGAATGGGACCCAATGACCTATCGTTTCCTCTCCCCTGCCGGAGATGAACGCCTCGACCTGAGCACTGCCGAATGGTTAATGCTCAATGGCTCACGCGTAGTCGGTGGCGGACCTGCGGAAACCTCTCGTGACGGCAAAGACCTAACAAATCTTAGCCCCACGAAAAGCAACCCTGAAACCGCCATCTTGAATTCAGATGGTAGCGTCTCGGCTTGGAATTGGGACCAATCTGGCACCATGGAAATGAACTGCTTCCTCTGCCACCTTGAAAACCCGAACAATGATGCCCGCATCGAAGCGATCAAAGCCGGAGACTTCGGCAATGCCAACACTGCCACTTTACTCGGTTTGAACATTGTCAGCAAAGTGGACGGCACCTGGTCATACAATGCTGAAGCCTTCAATGCCGAAGGTGAATTGCAAGACAACAAACTCGGTATTCAAGACCCCACCAATGCAAACTGCGCCGCCTGTCACGGAGAAGTCCACGCTTCAGAAGACCCGCTGACATTCACAGCCTGCGACTTGAACTATCCACAAACCGCCACAACCGGGCAGGTCGTTTCTGCTCAACGCATCAACGCTTCGGGCGTGAACCTTAGCGACAAAAATGAACTCGACCGTTCATGGGATATTCATGCCGAACGCCAGCTGCAATGCACAGACTGTCACTATGCCTTGAATAATCCTTCCCATGCCAGCGAGCTTCAAAGCAGTAACCCTGAACATCTTGTATACGATCCGCGTATGTTGGAAATTGGCGAATATCTCGAACGCCCAGACCATAACTTCGCCCGCGGGGAAAGCGCTCAATTCAACGTTGCCCCTGAATACAAAGGCACCATGCGCCGTTGCGAAAACTGCCATGACGCCAGCGAAGGTCATGCAGACTGGCTGCCTTACATTGAAACTCACATGGATGCAGTTGCCTGCGAAACCTGTCACATTCCGCAGATGTACGCACCTGCCATTCAAACATTCGACTGGACCGTTGTAAAGACTGACGGCTCTGCCTTAGAAACCTGCCGTGGCATAGAAGGTGCGCCTAATGATGTCACTTCGCTTATCACAGGCTACGAACCTGCTTTGCTCAACCGCACCAATATTGATGGACAGCAATTGCTCGCCCCGTATAACCTCATCACATCGTTCTACTGGGTTTACGATGATGCCAATGGCAATACGCGCCCGGTTCGCCAAATTGACCTCGAAGCTGCGTACCTAGAAAATGGCACATACGCTACTGATATTGTGTCCGCTTTCGATGAGAACGGCGATGGTCAATTGACCGAAGACGAACTTACGATTGATTCTGCTGCTAAAGAAGAAGCCGTCAAAACAAAACTAGCCGCGCTTGGACTGAACAACGTCCGCATGGAAGGCATGGTGCAGCCTTACAGCATCAACCACAATGTGACCAAAGGCGAATATGCCGTCAACGACTGCAAGGCATGTCACGACGCAGACTCGCGCATTTCACAATCCATCAAACTCGCAGATTCTGCTCCTGTGATGCCCGTGTTCGAAGCTGATAACAATGTGAACAGCACTGGCGAAATCGTCAAAGGAAAAGATGGTGCGTTGTATTATCAGCCCGTCCCCGCCAATGACAAGATGTATGTCTTCGGGTCCAGCCGCGTAAGTTGGGTTGACTGGCTTGGGGCATTGGCTTTTGCTGGGTCGCTTTTAGGTGTACTTGGGCATGGAACGCTGAGATACATTGCAGGACGCAAACAGCCCAAAGGTCATGAAAGAACCGAGCGTGTGTATATGTATGACGCATACCGCCGCTTCTGGCATTGGCTCCAAACCTTCGCGATCGTCATCCTCCTCTTCACTGGTTTGATCATTCACCGACCAGATGTCTTTGGTGCCTTCTCCTTCCGTGGCATGGTGACTATTCACAACGTTTTGGCTGTAATCTTGGTCATCAACGCTTTGCTCTCGGTCTTCTATCACATCGCAACAGACCGCATGCAGGAATATATTCCGCGCCCGTACGGTTTCTTCGATGATGCCATGGTGCAAGCGAAGTATTACATCAGCGGTATTTTCAAAGGTGAACCTCACCCATTCGAAAAGACACCCACACGCAGAATGAACCCGATTCAACATGCAACCTACTTCGGCATTCTAAACATTTTGCTGCCGCTTCAAATGTTGACCGGAGCCCTGATGTGGGGTGTACAAAAATTCCCGACATTCGCAAATGCGCTTGGCGGGTTGCCCTTCCTCGCTCCATTCCACTCGTTGGTTGCATGGTTATTTGCCACTTTTATCCTTGTGCATGTGTATATGAGCACCACTGGCGCTACCCCACTGGAAGCGACCCGTGCCATGATCACTGGCTACGAAGAAGTGGAAGTACATGAACCACATGAAGAACCGAAAAAAGAGAAGAAAGGCAAAAAGTAAAGAATAACGCGGACTGTGTACATCATGATGTACACAGTCCGGATCAGGTTCAAGCTTTACCCACAGGAGTTTTCAATGACAACTCAAACTAAAAAATCTGTTTTCACCCGACCTGAAAAACCATATGTTCACCCCTATTTTGGTGGATTGGTTTTAGGGATCATCCTCTTCCTTGCTTTCTTTCTGACTGGCAACGGACTTGGTTCTTCAGGTGCTACCTCGCGCATCGATGCCGCGATTGTAGATGCCATCTCTCCATCGCATGTAGATAACACGCCCTATTTATTGAAGATGGCTGGCGGCGACAAAAATCCGTTCGACGAATGGGTTGTGCCGGTCTTCTTTGGCGCGTTGATTGGCGGCTTTGCCTCTGGTTTTTTCAACGGTCGGTTAAAATTCATGACCACCAAAGGACCCAATATCTCAGACCGCACACGCTGGCTGATGGCATTTCTTGGGGGTGTGATCTTCTTATATGGCGCACGCATGGCACGCGGATGTACCTCTGGTCAGGCGCTATCGGGCGGCGCTACGCTCTCTGCGGGTTCATGGGTCGTGATGTTCGCCATCTTTGGCGGCGCATACGGGCTCGCTTATTTTGTCCGCAAATTATGGAACTAAGGAGAATAACGTGAACTTCCCTCTCTCCGTCCTTATCGTACCGAGCGCTGAACATCCCTGGACCTACCTCGTCTTTTTAGTGATCGGGATCGCCTTCGGATACACCCTTGAAATGTCTGGCTTTGGTGACTCTCGCAAACTGGCGGCTCAGTTCTACTTCACCGAGTTGACCGTGCTCAAAGTGATGTTCACCGCCATTGTCACAGCTATGGTCTTGCTCTTTGGTGCCGTTGGGCTTGGCTTTTTGGATTTCAATCAAGTATGGGTCAACCCCACCTATCTTTCCTCCGGCATTCTTGGCGGTTTGATCATGGGTGTTGGCTTCATCATTGGCGGCTTCTGCCCCACTACCTCGCTCGCATCCGCATCCACTGGCAAGATCGATGGCATGTTCTTCATGCTCGGTGGTTTCGTTGGCGCATTTATTTTCGGTGAAACCGAAAAATATTTCGATGCTTGGTACAACTACTCTGGCTATTACGGTCGCCTCACATTAGATCAGGTCTTTAACCTACCCGTGGGCGTAGTCGTACTGCTTGTGATCTTAATGGCACTCTTCATGTTCTGGGGCGCAGAACAGCTTGAACGCTTAATCGGCAAGAAAGATATGAGCAAAGAGCCGAAGATCCGCCTTGCTGGGGCCGGTGCACTACTGGCAGCAGCGATTGCCGTCGTTGCAATCGGTTCTCCGTCGTTAGCAGACCGCTACAATAAACTGACTTTCACTCGTACAGAAACAGTCGAGCAATTGAATGCGGACCCAATTGTCAACACCTATGTTTACACCGCCGATCAAATGCTTGAAAAACGTCTGGTATTCATCACACCTGCTGAAGCCTACAAGGCGAAATACAATCAGGCAATGAATCCAATTTACTTGGATGTGCGCTCCGAAGCAGATTACAACTTGTATCATGTCGAAGATGCGGTCAACGTACCATTGGAACGAATCACAGAAATTGTTCCTATGCTACTGTCTGAGCCACCCACAAATTCAGTCTTCATCGTCATGAGCAATGACGAAGCCGCTGCCATTCAGGCTTGGAAACTTCTCTCTGCGTCGAGTGTATCGAATGTATATATTCTGGAAGGCGGAGTCAATAACTGGATCGCTTTCTTTGGCAAGGATGACAAGATCTTCACGGCTCAACCCAACCCGAATGCTGGGGATGACGAATTGGCTTATATCTTCCCCTCTGCTTTGGGTAGCCGCTACGAATCCTGCTCGCCAAACCCAGTGGAATACGAAGCCCTAGAATTTGAAGCCAAGATTAAGTTGCAATTGAAACGCGATAAATCTGGCGGAGGTTGTGGGTAAGATCATCGCAAGGAAATATTACATCCCTGAAGCATTTACTTCAGGGATGTTTTTTTGATGCTATGCGCACATTTGGAATATATTCGGCAGTTATAATTACTCATAGAGTGCCCGAAAGGCTCGCATGAATATCTCTCACCTCCTCGAAAAATCCATGAAAGACCACGATCACCTTTGCCCACGTCAAATTTTAGGTGTGCGCATTGGGTTGGCTGGCATGAAAACACTTGGGTTTTCGGAGCCGCCCCAACACAAACGGATGTTGGTCATTTCTGAAATAGACGGGTGTTTTGTCGACGGGGTAATTGCCGCGACAGATTGCACTGTGGGTCACCGTACATTGCGAGTGGAAGATTATGGCAAAGTTGCCTCCACATTTGTGCATGTAAAAACTGGTCGCGCAGTGCGAATTGCACCTGTTTTGGATATCCGCGAACAAGCTGCTTTATTTGTGCCCAGCGAACCACGTCATTACTTTGCTCAAATGCAAGCGTATCAGACTATGCCTGATGAAATCATGTTCACAATCACAGAAGTGAAATTAAGCACTCCTATCCAAGAGATCATCTCGCGCCCTAGTGTGCGTGTTAACTGCGATGTGTGCGGGGAAGAAATCATGAACGAGCGTGAAATTCACAGTGATGGACAGATACTCTGCCGTCATTGTTATTCTCATGAGAGTTATTACCATTCTGTGATTCAAAAAATTTCGGGGAATCTCTAATAGCAGGTATAGAAAACGAAAAGGACTCTCGTTCAAGAGTCCTTTTCGTTGGAGTTTAATGCATTGCCGCTTTTTCTTGCGAAGATAAGATCGGCTCCACCATGGGTTTGAGTTCCCATTGGACAAGCCCCTTTCGCAGCAGTAGCATCAGGATACCGCCAAGGGTCAGGCATGCGGCATTGATCATAATAATGGTCTGTGTACCAAAAGTTTCAGCTGCGTAACCAATGAAAAGAGATGATAAGGGCTGAAGTCCAAAAGATACCATCGTGAACAGACTGATAATACGGGCTCGCATATCACCAGGCGCCATGAGTTGCATAACGCCCAGTCCGGTCGTCAACACCAATGGTGCCCCGAGGCTAACAAGGAAAATAGACAACATGGAAAGTGGTAAATATGTAGAACGGGAAAGTAAAAGGTAGAAAGTTCCCATCCACACCGCTGCACCGCCAACAATGCGACCGATCCGCTTGGCTTGCTGGGAAAGGGGCAATAAAAACAAAGTGGAAATCAACGCGCCTGCACCGGACGCACCCATCAAGAGACCAAATGTTTGCGAGTCGCCTTTGAGGACGTCATCGGCTACAGCGGGGAGAATGTTCATGATGGAGAGTCCGAAAAAGGTCACGAGAGAGGCGAAGATCAATAAATCCACCATGCGTGGTTGTGCGCGGACGTAATCCAACACTTCACGGAATTGTCCGCGTCCGTTTTCGCGCCGGTGAATTTCTTGCTGGTGAGACTTGACCATGAAAATACTAAATAAGACCACGAGGAAGCTCGCACCGTTGATCCAGAAGGCAGCAGCAGAGCCAACGGCTTTGAGTAAAAAGCCAGCTGCGGCGGGCCCCAACATGCGGGCGAGCTGCAAGCCCATAATGTTAAGCGTTACCGCCTGGCGAACTTGCTTCATGCCAGAGAGATCGCCAATAAATGCTTGTTGAGCAGGAAAATCTAATGCAGCAATGGTGCCAAGGACAAATGAGAAAACATAAATATGCCAGATTTGAACAAGCTTGGTTTGTACAAGAAAAGCCAAGGCAAAAGCTAGAAGCATGGCAACGGCTTGGGTGACCATAAGAATTACACGCCGATTGAAACGGTCTGCAAAACCGCCAGCCCAAGGTGCCAATAAGAACAGTGGCAAGCTGTTAAGCATCACGACGATGCCAAGCGAACTTTCAGATTGTGTTAGCTCCCAAACCACCCAACTTTGTGCTGTGGATTGCATCCATGTTCCGAGTAGGGAGATCGCTTGCCCACCAAGGTACATACGGAGGTTGGTGTTCTTAAGCGGCTCGAAACTACGCGTGTAAGTTTGAAGAATGGAAGGACGTTCAATTGGTTTTTCCAAGGAAGACTCCTAAAAGGTTGTAGGGATTTTGGACAAGAATTTGGATGAAATCCCATCCTAAATTCTTACCACTCTATAATAAAACACAGTACAATTTGGGTAATCCCCTTAACTATAAACCGGTTTCCTAGCAAATCCAAATTGAGGAAATCCTATATATTTCTCCATTTACTATTTGTGTTCAAATTTAGGAGGAACCATGAATGATCTGGAAAAAATAATTATGGAAGAGGTTTCCACGCTGGATGATATGCGCCTCATCGATGTGATTGGGTTTATTCGCTATCTCAAGGCAGAGAAACCCATCCGGCAGGAGTGGATTGCAGGCTGGTATGAAAGTGCAATTAAGTCGATTCACGCACGTGAAGAGGAATTACACATTACTCCAGCAGAACTTGAGAAACAGTTAAGAAAAAAGCAAAGTGAATAGTCCTAATGGGTGAATAACAGATAACCTGCCCGTGCTAAAATCAATGTAGGATCAGTATCTATAAGCATGACCACACTTCGCACCCCTGCCAGAATCATTCCGCGTGCTTTTCCCGGCATCAAACCGGAGGAAGTGCAAGAGATCATCGTCAACAGCCAAATCAAGAGCTACCCGGCTGGTACGATTCTATGTCAGGAAGATGCAATTGAACATACTTTTTATATGATTCTCGAAGGGGATTTTGAAGTTACGAAGACCATCAATAACAATGAAAAAAGATTGCTTAAGACTCTGATTGCAGGAGATTTTTTTGGCGAGATGGCGTTGATCCATAACGCGCCACGCGCTGCCACGGTTCAATCTCTAACGCCGGCAGTAGTGCTGGAACTCGATAAGCAAGGCTTCGACCGCGTCTTAAAGCACAGCCCTAGTGTGGCAACCGCTATGGTGGCAGAGATCAGCAACCGGTTAAGAGCGAACGACCAGCTTGCCATCGAAGATTTGCGCTTGCGTGCCCGCGAGATCGCGGATGCGTATCAAAAACTTGCTGAGCAAGATATGGCACGGAATGAATTCCTAACCAGCATCGCTCACGAACTGCGGACTCCACTTATGGTTGCCAGTGGATATTTACATACCCTAAAAAAAGGGGTTCTCACTGGCGAGCAGTTGCAGTCGACCATTGAGATCGTCAGCCGCAACGTGGACCAGATCGTCAACCTGACCAACGATTTGCTTTTCTTGCAAGAACAAGACCTCGTGTTACGTGATTTTCAGTCACTTAACTTGTATCATGTTGTTGAGGGTGTTGTTGAAAAGTATCAAGCCAAAGCCAAGACTCGCAGCATAAACATTAAAGTGCGCGGAAGTGCAAATATCCCTTCGGTTCAAGGGGATGAGCCCTCACTAGAACGTGCAATTGCGGGGCTGGTTGATAATGCCATCAAGTTCAGTTCATACGGCGGCACAGTAGAAATTCGTTTCGCAGACTTAGGCAATTATGTCAGTGTAAGCGTGGTGGATTATGGTATCGGCATTGACCCGCAGATCCGCCCGCGCATTTTTGACCGATTCTTCCATCTCGAAAAAAGTAACGACGAAATTTACGATGGCTTGGGGATTGGGCTTTCGATCACTCGTCAAGTCATTCAACAACACCGCGGCATGTTAGACGTGGACAGCCAGCCGGGAAAAGGAAGCACGTTCACAATCTCTCTTCCGAAATGGAAATAAATTCCATGCGCCAGACTCATCAACTCATCGTCACTATCCTAGTTCTGGTTCTGCTCACTGCTTGTGGGGGCAATGAGCAATCTTCAAATGTTTCGTTACCAACAGTTCTTCCACCTGCCGGGCAGACAACATCCGATACCGTCAGTCAGCTTTGTGATAATACGCTTTTCCCTGTCAAACAAAATGCATCCTGGTCCTATTTCAGCAGCGGCGGACCCAATGGGGATTTCGCCTACACCGATACCATCACAAGTCTTACGCAAGATGGCTTTGTACTCACTTCACAATTCCCGACTCTGTCTCTAACGCAAAATTGGATTTGCGCCCCAGAAGGCTACATTGCTCAACAACTTGGCGGGGGTACAACTGCCAGCGTCTCCATGCAAAATATGATCACCGATTTCAAGACAATACAAGTCTCTGGAGTCAGCCTACCGCGCACACTCACCCCCGGTATGCAATGGAAATACGACCTTTCCATGCAAGGCGCGGTTGCCATGCCTGGTGAACAAACTCAATCCCCTGGCACATTCTCACTCACTATGCAGGAGCTCGGTACCGAAATCATAACCGTCCCTGCCGGCACATTTGATGCGACAAAAATTCAAGCCACCTTCACCGCTAACATCGATGTTGATTTTGAGGGTAGTGCTATTCGTTACACAGTCAACGGCACCAGTCTGCTATGGTATGCACCGGGCGTTGGCTTTGCAAAATCCATTGAAAATATAGATTTCAGCGGCACATCATTTACATCCACCACCGAACTACAAAGTTACAATATTCCGTAAAACAAACGCCGCCCAGTAAGTAAGGCGGCGTTTTCATTCTCCAAAAACTACATTCAAGCTATCATTTTCATAAAAAGAGCGTGCCGCAAAAGGCGGATCGCCCCGCTTCATCGAATGGATGCGCTCAAGCAAGACCGGCAGATCCTCCACAACAGGAAGTTGACTGACAGCCTCTTTCTGGACCCATTCTGGCATGCCTTCTTTCGAGCCTTTCACTTCACCTTGAGCATTCTCCCCTACAACAACAAAAAGCAAAATGCCGATTTCTCCCGCGTCGACAATCACTGTTCCAGCCAACCAAACGTCAGCAGAGATACCGGCTTCTTCCATCAACTCACGTTTTGCTGAAGAAAGCACATCCTCCCCTCGATCTACATGCCCACCCAAGCCATTATATTTGCCCGCCCACAGTCGCTTTGTAGGCGCACCTTTGAGCAATAAATACTCATCCCCGCGCCGGACGAAAATCGCCGTGCGGGGAATGAGCATATATCTATCTTTCGTTACGCCTTGTTCAGAGACAGGCATCTTCTTTAGTCTGAGAGATCGCTAACGTCTTCCGCAGCTACCGCATCTTTGACATAATCTGCAAGAACAGGAGCAACCTTCACCGGCTTGATAAACTTCTCGGTTTGAGTCTTGGTATCTTTCAGACCAAGCAAGTTGAAAAGCTTGTCAAACTGAGCTTCCCAAGCCTTGCCCAACTTATCCAAAGATTCTGCCGGAAGGGCATAAGACTTTGCCTTGAAAGGACCAATAGCGTTCTTGCGGATCTTGTAATAGAACTGTTCGTCCGTCATGCCGGGTTTGCGGTCGCCAGCAGCATTGACATCCAACCAAGCATAAATTTCTTTTTTGAAATCAGCAGGGATATTATCAAAGAACATGGTTGCGAAATTGGTCGCAAGGTGAACTTCAATCGCTTCGTTCTGAACAAACTTATTAAAGTTTTCTTCCGGAACGGTTGAAGCACCGTGCTGAACTGTGCCACCCATGCCATAATCCTTGCGAGCAACGCGGCTAAGATCGCGCAATACATCAAAGGCGATGCTGACTTCAGCGATCGAGCCATCGGGCAGAACCGTGCCGCCGTGTGAAGTACCGGTCAATACGCTGATCTTGCTCAAGCCGGGCTTGCCAGGAGCCAACTTCTGAAGATTGGCATTGTAAGCATCCATATAAGCGCGGAGTTCAGGTTCAGTGGAGTTTTCAGTCCCCACTTCGCCAATTTCACCGCCGATGGAAATGGTCACGCCAGCAGGCTCATTCTCACGAATGAAAGCAGAGAGTTCGGCAGAAAGTTTACTGTTCAAGGTCTGCTGTTCTTGCACGGTCGGCAGGCTGATATCCACCAGAGTGGAGGTATCCACGTCAATGTTGAAGAAGCCAGCCGCCATTGCTTCAATGGAGAGGTCACGAACGGCTTTCAACTCAGCAGCCGCATCTGCCTTATATTTCTTGGCAGAGACTTGGAAGTGGTCGCCTTGAATAAACACAGGACCGGTATACCCTTCCGCCACTGCCGCGCCAAGAATGTTGGTCGCATATTCAGACGGGCGCTGGTCGGTGTAATTCATTTCAGAACGAGCTAATTCAAATATGAAAGCACCAGCATTGATCTTGTTCGCCGCGCGGAACATGGCGCGAGCGGCGTGGTGAGACAAAGCGCGCAAGTTGAACGCGGGGGTAGACCAGGTCATCGGGGCATCGCCACGCCCACGAGCCATATAGAGGTCATGGATCGATGCGGCATAGACACCCAGTTCGAGCGCCGCAGCACGCACCAGAAAACGAGCCAAGCCCGCGGAGGAGTCTGAAGCGAGCGCAGAACGTTCCACCAACTTGCCCACATTCTTCCTGAATTTAGTTGCATCCAAAACACGGACCGTAGTTCCGTCAAACGAAATGCTATTCTCGACAAGGTCGAGTAATTGTTTTATATGGTCAGACATACTATTTCTCCTAAATAAAAATTGATAACTTGATTATAACTGGAATTAAACGATATAATTACCCACAGTGACGCGCCTGAATAAAACCGGATAAATGTCATTTTAGCCCCTTGTAGCCGGCAACCCGTTCAGGGTGAAACAAAACTTGACCGCGTACGTATATTTTGGCAGGAGGCTCACATGAGCGATTTTTTTGAAAAAGTTAGTAGTCAGGTCGACCCGTTTAAGAAGTTGGTGTCTTTCATTCCCGGTTTTAGTGGTTATGTTGAAAGACAAAATCGCCGCGATGCGGATAAACTCCTTCGCGAAACTGTCGCACGCCGTTTTGAAGAGCAGTGGACACGCGCTTCAAGCCTGCAAGTGGACATGGTCAACAATGGGATGCTCTCGTACGTTGACGATATGGAAAAAGCATCGCTGGCATTACGCACCTTTATTGACAAGATCAGCACAGCCGCACGCGGTTACTCTGGCATGTTCGATGCCGTAAAGATCAACGAAAAAGAACTGGAAGCTATCTATCAATTTGATGCCGCCTTCTTTGATCTCGCTGATCAGGTAAAGAGCGGGTTGGATAATGTAGAAGCCAGCATGGGCGATGAAACCGCCCTCCCCGCCGCCATTCGCAACATCACCTCTCTCTCACGCCTCGCAGTGGAAACCTTTGAACGCCGCTCTGAAATCGTGACAGGCAGCCGTTAAGTTTATGTAGGGGCGGGTTCCCCCGCCCCTACGGATATTCATATGTGGCACAACTATATAAACGCAACATCCATTGACGAAGTCGTTCGTATCCTTGCCGAGAAGCGTGAAAGTGCCCGCGTCGTCGCAGGTGGAACTGACCTCGTCCTCGAACTTGAACGTGGCGTTCGCAAAGGCGTTGATACGCTCATCGACGTTACCCGCATTCCCCAATTAGATCAAATTACAATTGATGAAGATGATGTTATTCATCTTGGCGCATTGGTTACACACAATGACTGCGCCGCATCCAAACTCATCCGCACCAGAGCCTACCCGCTTGCACGGGCATCTTGGGAAGTTGGCGCTCCACAGATTCGCAATCGCGGCACCGTAGCCGGCAACTTAATCACAGGTTCACCCGCCAATGACACCATTACTCCATTAATGGCGCTCGGTGCAAAAGTCACGTTAGTTTCAGCTCGAAAAACCCGAGTTGTTCCGCTAAAGAAATTTTATCTTGGCGTTCGTAAAACCGTCATGGAGCCTGACGAAATGCTGGTGGATATTTCCTTCCCGGCGTTGACCAAAACCCAACGTGGGACCTTCATCAAACTTGCATTACGCCGCGCCCAAGCCATTTCCCTCGTCAACGCCGCGATCATTCTGGACCTCAAAGCGGATACCGTTAAATCTGCCTCTATCACTCTCGGAGCCGTGACTCCCATCATCACTCATGCGCCAAAAGCCGAAAAATTCCTTGTTGGCAAAAAGCTAAACGACAAAAACATAGCTGCCGCCGCAGAACTGGCAATGAAATCAGCCAAGCCAATAGATGATGTGCGCGGCTCTGCCAATTACCGCCGCGAAATGGCACGTGTCATCACCCAACGTGGGCTGACATCCATTCGCGATGGCAAAGAACAAACAGGCGTGCCGAAAAAGCCAATCTTGCTGGTGAGCAAAAAAACAACTCAGCATGGTTCTCAGATTACAGGTTCTTTCCCTGAAAATAAAATCGAAACTACTATCAACGGCAAAAAATATACGTTTACCAGCGGTTACGACAAGACCTTGTTACGTTTGTTACGCGAAGAAGGAATGTTGATCGGCACAAAAGAAGGCTGTGCCGAAGGCGAATGCGGTGCATGCACCGTCTACCTTGATGGGCAAGCCGTCATGTCCTGCCTTGTCCCTGCCCCGCGGGCACATGGCGCAGAAATTACCACCATCGAAGGCTTGGCAAACGGAGAGAAATTAAATCCCGTTCAAGAAAAGTTTATTGAGCACAACGCCGTTCAATGCGGGTACTGCATCCCCGGCTTTATCATGTCTGGCACAAAGCTTCTTGAAGAAAAACCAAACCCAACTCGCAACGAGATCGAACAAGCCATTACTGGCAATCTTTGCCGTTGTACCGGGTATTACAAAATAGTAAAAGCCATTGAAGAAGCAAGCAATTCATCGTCTTAAGAGGTATGAATGAGTAAATACGGTGGTTCGTCTAGGAAAGTAGTAAAAGAAAGAAGTAAGCAGCCACATTATCTGTGGCGAGGTATTGGCTGTCTGATGATGATTATTCTCCCTGCCATTTCCATGGCTTTAGGGTATGAAATCGTCAACCTAGCTCTTGCAAACGGGTACCCAGTTCCTTATCAGTTGCTTGGAACCCCAAGATTCCCCGACTTGTTTTACAAATCCAGCGGCATGATGACCATCCTCAGCCCCATCATTGCGATTCGAAATTTTTATGCCTATGCCGTAGCCGCTATTTTCATTATGGTTCTGCTCAGCGGTATTATGTCGCTTGTATATGCTATCGTATATCGCATGATCGGTCCATCGCGTTACAGCCCATTGGACGCGCCGCCAGCCAATGTAAAAGCAAAAGCCTATAAAAGATAAAAATGACAAAAAAAATTGTTGGAACTTCCGTCCCTCGTATTGATGCACTCGGCAAGGTGATCGGCGAAACTGAATACTCCGGTGACCGTCACCTGCCGGGCATGCTTTACATGAAGACCCTCATGGCTGAACGCCCTCATGCTCGGGTGCGAAATATTCGCATCGACAAAGCCCTCGCTGCGCCGGGTGTAGTTGCCATATATACAGCAAAGGATGTTCCAATCAACGAGTATGGGCTTCAAATCCCAGACCAGCCCGTTCTTTGTGGACCAGGTGCCAGCAAGCCCTACACAGACATCGTCCGCTTCGTAGGAGACCAAGTCGCAGCTATTGTGGCAGAGACAGAAGCCCAAGCCCAAGCAGCCATGAAACTCATAGAGGTGGATTACGAAGACCGCCCGCCTCTTACGGACCCGGTTATTGCTATGCAAACCGATGCGCCTCTCCTCCACCCAGACCGGGGCGATACCAATGTTTGTGTCCATTACAGAATTCGCAAAGGAAATGTGGACGATGCCTTTGCAAAAGCCGATGTGATCGTTGAAGGCGAGTATCAAACTCCGGTGCAGGAACATGCCTATCTTCAGCCTGAAGCGGGATTGGCATACATAGACGAAGATGGGCTCATTGTCGTCGAGTGTGCTGGTCAGTGGACTCATGCTGACCGTAAATCCATAGCACATGCATTGGATGTGCCTGAGGAAAAAGTCCGCGTGATCTACCCTGCAATCGGCGGCGCATTTGGAGGGCGTGAAGACCTCTCAGTACAAATTGTGCTTGCTCTTGCAGCCATGAAACTCAACCGCCCAGTCAAAATTATCTGGTCGCGCCGCGAGTCGATGATCGGGCATGGAAAGCGTCATGCCGTTTTACTGCGAGCTAAATGGGGCGCCACCAAAGATGGCAAGGTGGTGGCTGTTCAAAATGAAATTATTGGGGATGGTGGTGCTTATATGTACACCACCAATAAAGTTTTAGGAAATGCCACAATCACCTGTACGGGTCCTTATTCTGTTGACAATGTAAAGACCGATGTTTACGGTGTGTATACAAACAATGTTCCCGGGGCGGCGTTCCGCGGGTTTGGTGCACCGCAGGCATTATTCATGGCTGAAAGCCAAATGAACAAACTTGCCGAGAAGCTTGGCATGGACCCTGTTGAATTCCGCTTGAAAAATGCACTGCGTGATGGCGACACCTTGGATGTCGGCACTCCAGCGCCAACCCCGGTCAATATCGTGGAGTGTATTGAAGCTGCGCGTGATAAATATCAATGGAAGAAGCAAGGAAAAGGCAAAGCAAAGAAGCAAGGTCCTATTCTCAAAGGGCGCGGTTTTGCAACCGGCTTCAAGAATGTAGGTTTCTCTTTTGGTTATAAAGAGAACTGTTGGGCAAAAGTTGAAATTCATGGTAACGGCAGCATTGAGCGTGTTGTACTGCATCATGCCGGTGCAGAAGTTGGTCAGGGCTTCCATACGGTGATGGCACAAATGGCAGCACATGTGGTTGGTGTCCCCGTCAAACTTGTTGAATTTCGAGTTTCAGACTCAGCTACACAAGGAAACCCCGGCTCGGCTTCAGCTTCTCGCCTCACTTTTATGGCAGGGAATTCTGTCAAAGGAGCAGCAGAAGCCGCCCTAGCAAAATGGAAAGCCGAAGAACGCCCTGCCATTGCAGAATTTTCGTACTTCGCTCCACCCACCACTCCCATGGACAAAGAAACCGGTTATTCGATGCCGAACTTCCAGTATGCCTATGTGGCTCAAGCCGTGGAAGTGGAAGTAGACACCGAAACTGGTCATGTGCGTGTCAAACGCATCATTTCTGCAGATGACGTCGGCACTGCCATAAACCCGGATCTTGTTGTAGCCCAGATCGAAGGTGCGGTCGTTCAAGCACACGGCTACGCGATGATGGAAGAATTTAAAACTAAAGATGGGCGCGTGCTGACAGATCAACTCAGTACATATCTATTGCCTACGATATGGGATATTCCTGAAAAAGTAGAGTCTGTCCTTGTTGAAATCCCTGACCCGAACGGACCTTGGGGAGCACGCGGCGTTGGCGAATTGCCCTACCTGCCAGTTGCAGCTGCGGTTGCCGCTGCCATCCATGATGCAACAGGAGTCTGGATCAGCGAATTCCCATTTACCCCAGAGCGGGTGTTACGGGCTTTAGGGAAGATAAAATAGACACATAAAAGGACTGACAGATTCAACACAACTGCCAGTCCTTTATTGGAATTCATGAATTCAATTTTCCAAGCATTAGCCGAACTTGAAAAGAATAATCAACCCGCTGCTCTTTGTACTGTGGTCAAGAGTGAAGGGTCTACGCCGCGCCATGTGGGCAGCAAAATGCTGGTTTATCCAGATGGGACATTTATTGGCACAGTTGGCGGCGGAGACTTGGAACATCGTGTCCTCGATGAAGCCTGGATGGCGTTAAGCGATGGACAGCCGCGCCATTTACATTACACTATGTCTGACCCTTCGCGTGGCGACCCAGGCGTATGTGGAGGTCAGGTGGAGGTATTTGTGGAACCGATTCTCCCCCCCGCAACTTTAGTAATCATTGGCGCTGGGCATGTTGGTAAAGCCGTTGTTCATCTCGCGAAATGGCTGGGATTCCATGTTGTTGTCAACGATGACCGCGCCGAGTTTTGCACCCCAGAGGCGACCCCCGGCGCAGATGCTTATTACCCTGTCGAAATGGGGAAATTGGCAGAGTCGCTCAAGATCACGAATCGAACCTATTTGGTGGTGACCAGCCGCGGGTCCAGTGTGGATGCGTTGGGTCTTCCATCCTTACTTGAAAGCGAAGCCGCCTATATCGGGGTCATAGGGTCGAAACGCAGGTGGGCAACCACGGTCAAGGCATTGAAAGAAAACGGTGTGAAGGAAGAATTGATCGCCAAAGTCCATTCACCCATGGGCTTGGAATTACAGGCAGAAACGCCGGAAGAGATCGCTGTTAGTATCATGGCTGAAGTGTTACTTGTTCGAGACAAAGGCACTGGCAAATCAATGAGGTCATAAGATGACATTACCATCCAATCAACGCATGTTCCATGGGGGTATACGTGCGGCAGCATTAGCAGACCAACTCGGTGCACGTTTCAACAGCAGACAAAGACGCGTTAGTGTACATTCACAAGGCGATACGGCTTTGGTACAAATCGGATCCAAGCATGGAACTCCGCTTACGGTTCATATTGCTGATACAGAGGGCGGTGTATTGGTGACCATGAGCCGCGAACGAAACTGGCTCGACAAAGCCGCAGATACCAGTGAAATGATGGAACGGGCGGCGAACAGTCCGCTTTCGCTTTTAGCAATGATTCCCGATATTGTTGGCGAAATGAGCCAAGAAAATATCGCCCCAAAGGTTTGGGACGCAATCAACGATCTATGTTCGCTCACCCGCTCACTTGCAGGCGAAAAGAACGCTCCACGCAACCCAAAGGTATGTACTTTCTGCGGAACCGCCAACGACCCCGAACTTGAGTTGTGCGTGGCATGCGGCGGCTCCCTCCCCACCGACTTGCCTCGGGTATGCCCAAAATGCAGCCGGGGACATACATCAGATGCCCTATTCTGCCAAGCATGTGGAACACGCCTCGTAGAAGGGTAATTCTGCAACGAAACCGGCAATTTCGCGTACATAAGCACATATAGGAAAAACGGTTCTTGACCGAAAAAACAGATGGACTATAATCAAAACGTTATTTACTCAAAGGAGAGAAACTATGGCTAGAATTTTTGACGTCATTGAATATGCAAATGAAATGAACGACGAGATCGTACACCGCTTCCCAGAAGAAGGGATTGGTGATTTCCGCATCGGCTCGCAGGTAATCGTGCGCGAAAGCCAAAACGCCGTTTTCTTCCGCGACGGAAACGCTCTGGACGTGTTCAAGGCTGGTCGCCATACCATTGCGACTGCCAACATCCCGATGTTGATCGACTTCATTGGCAAGGCGTTTAATGACCGCACCCCCTTCCCCGCCGAAGTTTACTTCGTCTCAAAGAAGGAATTCGCAAATAAGAAATGGGGCACCTCACAACCCATCCTCGTGGAAACTCCGGGCAAAGGCTTGGGCTACTTATTCATTCAAGGCTTTGGTACTTTCTCCTTCCAGGTGAAAGACCCGCAACAGTTTGTGACTCAGATTGTGGGCGCCACTGGAACCTATCGTACATCTGAAATCGAAGAACGCCTTAAGACCATGTTGGTATCCAAATTGACCGATGTGCTCGGTGAATTTAGTCAGACCACCCAAAGCCTCGCTGCCAAGATTAGCGGTATGAACGAAGAACTCGGTGCGGCTGTCCGTGCCAAGGGGCAGGCTGATTTTGAAGCCATTGGCTTAACCCTCAAGACCTTCTATATCGGCAACCTTAAGCCTAGTACCAAGTCTGCTCAGGAATTGCGCGATGCAGGTCTGCTCGACCCAGCTCTTTACGCTCAACTGCAAGCTGCAGACGCCATGCGCGAAGCCGCAAACAACCCGAATGGCGGTGCAGGACTTACCGCCGGCATTGGTGCTGGAATGGGCATCGGTAACTTGATGGGCCAAGCTCTTCAAGGCGGCATGCAAACTGGTGGCGCTCCTGCCGCCGGCGGTGGCTCAAAGATGCCTGATATCATGACCCCTGCTGAAGCAGCTCAGTTCATGAAGGTCACTGAAGATGACATCATGGCTGCCATTCAAGATGGAAGCTTGAAAGCCAAGAAGGTTGGTAAAGCATTCCGCATTAGCAAAGATAATCTTGAATCGTTCATGAATAGCTAATCGTAAAAATTAGAATGCAAGCAAAAAGGACTTCTCATTATCTGGGAAGTCCTTTTATTATTTTTGTTTTGCTGTAAAATTGCTATGAGCTAAAGTAAATTATAAAATTCGCAAAATAGTGAGGGAAAATGTCGGAAAAGCTACCCATTGCCATTGAAGCCATAAAAGCTGGGAACAAACAACTTGGTCAACAATTGTTAGCACAGATACTGCAATCTGACCCTAACAATGAGCAAGCGTGGTTGTGGATGTCGGCTGTGGTGGATGAGGATAAAAGAAAATATTGCATTGAACGGGTGTTGAGAATTAATCCCAATAATGTTATAGCAAGCCAGGCACTTAGTCAATTAAATCAGAAAAAAAATTCTCAAAAAACACAAAATGAGCATTCGACCTCAATACCAGAACCGTCTTCTCCTTCCATTTCTCAAAAGAAGGAAAAACAAATCAATTTCGAAGACGTGCAGAAACCTTCTATTGTACTTACTGTAACCAAAGATGGCTTCAAAATGGGACTCATAGGCGGGGTACTTGGAGTTATTTTTGCGTATATATTCAGATTCTTATTTGATTCTCCACCGCTTGCAGAAACAACTATCTTCGGTGCATGTATCTCCGCAAATATTACAAGTGGAATTATCTTTTTCCGTAGAGGAATTGGAGCAAACCTTAGCGTGAGTTTCGGAGGTTTCGTAAGTGGATTTGTATCTGGAGCTATCACATCTTTAGGGTATGGAATAGTTTCGTTAGTAGCACCGATTTTATTGTATCTCGCTTTTTGTGGATTATTCACACCACTCCTATTTGCCGTACTTGGCAGTATTATCATTTGGATACCAAGATTATTTATCAACCCTACTCCAGAAAACTATAAGGAAAACTTCACACCCAACAAGCAGGTCTCTCGAGAAACTGGAAAATCTACCTACACCGACACTCTCATAATGAACGCCCCTCCTGTTGCTAAAACGATTATTGAAGACCAACTTATCGCCACACCTGTTGTTCAGGAAAATGCCGTAAATCCAACAGATAGTCCAAAGTTTTGGATTTACCCTACTCGTAGAAATGTATTCGTCTTTTCTCTTACTGAAAGTGATATACATATTGCTTCGGGTCCAATTGGATCGCTTCAAAAAGTCAAAAACAGCATTTTACAAAGTAAATCTACTGAACAATTTCTAAAGGATAAAGAGAATATTCCTTATAAAAACATTACAAAGGTACGGCAAATCCTTTCTACTATTCGTATTTATTATACAAATGGAAGCCAAGAAACTTCGCGGGCGTTAGACTGCAAAGACACAAAAATGGCGAATGAGCTAATAGATTTCTTAAGAAATCATATTCGTTCACAATTCGATGAAACCAATAAGCCGGTCGGAATAGGCACATCGCTATTCACTTCTGGCTTCATTATGCTTGTTGTTTTGGCAGGTACAGCCTTTTTCTATTATGGCGCATACGAACTCGAAGCAGGTATCATCTCTCCCCGAGGCAGTGCACGCACCAGAGCAATTCTTAATTTATTAGATTTGCTTGGTACCAATGGCGTTTTGGTTATAGGTACAATACTCTTTATTCTTTCTTTGGGATTAATGTTTTACTTGATCAAAAACCCACCAACGGTCACTGAATTCATCAAAAAGGGCGAACAAAAAATAGAAGAAGCGACGCCTGCCCCCCCGTTGCAACCGGAACTTCCGAAAAATACCGTTCTTTCCAAGCCAGAACAGGTTATTCCGGTTACGCCTCAAGCTAAAACTGGAGCTATTCTTATAGATGGGTTGTTATCTGGGTTAATTCTGGGAGTGATAGGAATGATCTTGCCAGGAATTTCAATTTTCACAGGCGAGAAGCAACTTGCGCAATGGGGTATGTATTTGGATGGTTTCCTTATGCTGTTTTCCGGTGTCTTAACTGGGATATTGTTTCAGGGACGTGATATTGGAAAGAGTCAGTCAACCATTTTTGGCGGCGCAATCGCGGGCGCTCTCACGGGGTTGCTATCAGGCGTGATATTGGGATTAAGTGCACAGAATGAGACAATTACTAATATGGCAACACAAGACGGACTCAAAATTTATATAATGGTTTGCATGGTCTCCCCATCTATTGGAGGAGCATTCGTAGGAGCGTTTTCAGCCTGGATGTTTGGTCTTACATCAAAAGAAAGTGCTATGCCAGAGAGTAATTTTCCTCTCACACAAAAGACAACAGGTACTCAAGCAAACGCTGATCCTACCCAAGATGAAAGTATTACGAGACGTTTCGGCAAGATACTCAAAAGAAGATTGATTCTCGCTGCCATCTTAGGTGTGATTGTTTTTGTCTGCGCTCTTTGTCAATCGCTTATAGGCTCGTTATGATCCTTGGAAAGTAACTTCCGGAAAATCACGTAAACGTTATTCCAACTCTGCAATAATTTTGGAAATAGAAGCCAATATATCACTCGCAAGAACAGAAACAGTCGTACCTAATTCCTCAGCGGCACGTAGACCAGCCTGGGCATGGATATACGCTCCTGCAACCGCTGCTTCGTAGGCAGGCACACCCTGGGCACGAAGACCGACAATTAAGCCAGCCAACACATCCCCCGTCCCTGCTCGGGCTAAGGCTGCTGTAGCTACAGGGATTATGGTCGTATGTCCGCTCGGGGAAGCAATCACAGTAAATGCACCTTTTAATACAACAACATGCCCCCATTCCTTTGCATACTTTACAGCGATCTCTTGCCGATTGGATTGGATTTCTGAAATCGATAACCCAGTAAGAGCAGACATCTCACCAGGGTGCGGAGTTAGGATTGCTTGCGCCTTTATTTTTTTATACCAATCATGAATTCCAGCAAGGTGTCGCAGTCCGTCTGCATCAATAACAGATGGTAACTCCAGAGTATCTAATAAATGTTCCATAAACAATCTGGTTGTATGTTTACTTCCCAAACCTGGTCCAATCAAAATTGAGGTTGCACGCTCTAAATTTGATAAAACATAGTAACTCGCTTCTTCTGAGAGGAAGCCATGCTCATGTGGTAAAGGAACCCAAGTCGCTTCGGGGAGATGACCAACAAGTGCGGTATGAAGCGGCGCTGGAATCCCCATTGTGACCAATCCTGCACCAATGCGATAGGCAGCACTACCAGCCAGCAATGCTGCGCCTGTATAGGATGTAGATCCTGCCACCACGAAGGCAGTACCAAATGTCCCTTTATGAGAAGCGGGGGTTCGCTTTGGCAAGATAGCAGAAATCATATCTGCAGCAGCTACGTCAACTTGCAAAGCATGCCAAGCATCTAAACCTTCTGGTAGCCCAATACTCACTAGTTCTAATTCACCGATGTACTCATATGCAGGGAGTTTAAGCAAGCCTTGTTTTACTGCTGCCATAGTAATCGTAAGGTCTGCATGTAAAGTTTCATCTGCACACTCACCCGTATCGCAATCAATGCCAGATGGGCAATCTACCGCGACAACAAAAAATGGATGGCTCATCTCCATTAAGAAGCGGGAAACTTCTTGCAAGACTAGAGAAGCATCTTTTCTCAACGGAAGCTTGATTCCTGTACCAAGCAGCCCATCTAAGAGAATATCTGATTTTTCTAAAAAGTCTCGAAAAGTTTGCAAACTATTATCATTGGGGTATTGTAAAATCTCACCACCAGTTTCAAGATACTTTTGAATCAATTCATCATTTACATTTTGGCGGTTTACTACATAGGCGCATGTTTTCCAACCTGCCGCAGCAAGCCAAGTCAAAGCCACAAGTGTATCCCCGCCGTTATTTCCTGAACCAACTACCCCCACTACATGAGCCCAGCCATACTCCTGCCCAATTGCATGGACAATTTCTGCCAAACCACAGCCAGCATTTTGCATCATCTGTGCATAAGAAACACCTTTTGCATCAGCTTCTTTTTCGATCGCTTGCATCTGAGACACAGTGACAAGTTTCATATCAGGGCTCTTTACTATGGGTTTATAATCGTTGCCGCTAGCATAAATATACTGCTCAAAAAAGTGTTTAAAAATCATTGGAGAGCGTTAAATGTATCAGGGAAACCCTCGCCTTAAAAAAAATAATTTCGACTTACTTCGTTTAATTCTTGCCGGAATAGTTTGTTTCGTACACGCATATCAATTATCAGGCTACGAAGCGTTAAGTTTTATTCCAAAGATATTATCTTCTGAGGCTGCTGTCAAAGGATTTTTTGTTGCAAGTGGCTTTCTAATCTTTATGAGCTATGAACGTTCTTCGTCTTTTCTTTCATATTTTTCAAAACGAATTAGGCGTATATATCCTGCATACCTAATAATTATCATCACAATGGCATTTGGTTTCGTACTAATTAGTGATAAAAACGCCTCAGAATATTTTTTTTCAGTTGAGTGGGTGAAATATCTAGCAGCTAATCTTGTCTTTCTAAACTTTATTCAGCCATCGCTGCCAGGTGTTTTTGAGTCTAATATATTTACAGCCGCCAATGGGGCTCTATGGACGCTAAAAATTGAAGTGATGTTCTATTTTTCAGTCCCTGCAATTGTTTATCTTTTTAAGTATTTTTCAAAAAACGGGGTGCTATTTAGCGGTTATATACTTTCTATTGTTTATTCAACAGCTCTTAATACAATTGCTACGCAGACTGAAAAAGAGTTATTTCAAGAGTTAGGGCGCCAGTTACCAGGTCAACTCTGCTATTTTTTAGCAGGTGCGTTTTTGTATTACAATCTTTCTCAATTTGAAAAATATGTCATATATTTTATTATTCCATCTTCGTTAGTACTTATTGTAAATCAATTTTACCCAATCCATTGGATAGAGCCATTTGCTTTAGCTACAATTATTATATTTTTGAGTCTATTTTTGTATATTGGAGAAATTGGAAAATATGGGGATTTCTCATATGGGATCTATATATTACACTCTCCAGTGCTTCAAATATTTATTCAATATGGCTGGTTCAAGGAAAATCCGTGGCTATATCTCTCAGCAGGGCTATTGACAACTTTTGTATTAGCTATTTTCCTATGGCACGGAGTTGAGAAAAGGTTTCTTCTTCGAAATAGTCATTACCTTTCAAATCCAACAAGAAATTAGGAATTTACCCAGAAAATGCAAAAGCTAAAAAGTATTCAAGCTCTGCGGGGTATAGCTGTTATTATAGTGGTATTACTTCACTTAAAACTGGTTGAGAGAAAATACAATCCTACATTTTTTTTATTACCAAACTGGCTAGATTTTGGAATCTTTGGTGTAGACCTTTTCTTTGTTATCAGCGGTTTTGTTATGGTAACCGTTACACATGGGAAATTTCAATCTCTAAAAAACTCTTTGTTATTCTTGTATCATCGTTTTTCAAGAATATATCCACTTTACTGGATATACACCACAATCGCACTCATTGTCTTCATCATCCAACCTTCATGGGTAAATAGCTCCCAAGGGAATCAGGTTAATGTTTTATCATCATATCTTCTTTTACCTGATAATCACCTTCCGCTAGTTCAGGTTGGCTGGACATTAATTCATGAAATTTATTTTTATTTAGTATTTTTTGTGATTATGATTTCTTTATCACAAACTTACCTGCCTATCGCCTTACTGTTCTGGGGAGGACTTATTGCAATATTTAGTCATCCAACAGCAAACCCATACTACAATATCATATTTCATCCGCTAACTATCGAGTTTATCAGTGGCTGTCTAATTGCCGTATACTTTAATAAATTTTCGACACTAAAATTAAAGGGGAATTATTTGCTTGTAATTTCATGGTTAAGCATAGTAGCCGCTGTATTTAGTTTTGTCTTTTTCAGAAACCAAACTGGACATACTCCAGAAAATTGGTATCGAGTTCTATGCTATGGGATACCCTCTATCATAATTATCTTTTGCGTTGTTAACGCAGAAAGAAATGGTGCTTTAATCCCACAACCCTTGATTCAAACCGGGAATGCATCCTATTCAATATATCTTTCCCATTTATTTACGATCAATTTAATTGGAAAAATATGGAGCATATTTCCAAATTCTTCCATCATCGATAATTTATTCTTAATACCAATCACATTTATTATTACTATAGTAGTGGGTTTCATTAGCTATTGGTATGTGGAAACTCCATTACTTAAACTAAGTCGTAAGTTTGCATAGATTAATTCCTACTCCCCCATAAATTGATATAACAAGACGCCTGTTGCTACAGACAAGTTCAACGAGCTGACTCGTCCGCGCATGGGGAGAGAAATGGTCACATCACAGGCAGCCGTTTGTTCGGGGGTAAGTCCTTTTTGTTCAGTGCCTAACACCAACACCCAAGGCAACTGAGGGACAAGGGTATGATAATCCACATCCGCTTTGGCTGAGGTGCCAATAAGCTGACAGTGACTCTTACGCGCCCATTCAAGAAATTCACCAAAGGAAGATTGAACAACAGGTTTCCAGAACAAGGTTCCCATACTAGCACGGACAACGGTAGGATGGTACAGTTCCACACCGCCATCAAGGATAAAAAGAGTGTCCGCGCCAACAGCATCCATGGTGCGGAGGATGGTACCAAGATTGCCTGGATCTTGAGGCAGAACCAAAGCAACTGCTCGGTTTACAGATTTTAAGTCTGACAATTTTGTTTGTCTTTGCTTGACCACAGCCAGGATGCCTTGCGGGTTTTCTTTGTCGGCGAGAGATTCGATAACAGAAACAGAGACAGCTTGAAGTCGAAGTTGGAGGCGTGCAGCGCGAGCGAGCAGGTCTTTGGCAAAGCGGCTTGTTAGCAGATCAGGCGCATAAATAATGGCTTCCACGTCCCAGTCAGCTTCGATCACTTCGCCAACATGGGTAATGCCTTCCACAAGAAAAGTGCCAGTTTCTACCCGAGCTTTTTTTTGTCGCAAAGCACGGATTTGTTTTATGAAAGGATTTGAAGTACTAGTAAGGGTATCCATACCTGAATTTTATCCGATATGAAGTGATTTGGTGGCAGGTAGACCTTTGGGGGATAAATTTTATGATGAACATATATATAATTTCAGCATATCCAACTTACAAGAGGAAATAGATTTATGTTCAAAAGTTTATTTGGAAAGAAATCGTCAGAAACAAACAAAACGCCATCTACAGGCTCTCAAAATAATGAAATGGAAAAATTTCTCAAGAGCATGAATCTTAGCTACGAAGATTGGCGAAATGGGAAAAGCTACGACTTAAGTGTATTAAAAAATCTAAGCCCAGAAGAACTACAAGAAGCAGAACGAATCCTAATTTCGCGAAAGGATGAGGATTTTCGAGATGTAGAAGCATTAGCTGCTCTTGGCACGCCAGCCGCCCTTCAAGCGCTAAGAGATTGCCTGCAAAGCCGAAATCTTTCAAATCGTTTTCATGCGGCAAAACACCTGAAAGAAACCGGCGAAGACCATATTGAAGAAGTTATCTTCAGCACATTGCATATTACTCAAATCAGTAATGGCATGGTGGAAGGATTAAGGTTAGCAAAAGAATATCCCAGTGACAAAATCAAACACCGCGTGGTCTGGTGCACATTTCACGGCAACGACGGTATTCGCACTCACTGTGCAGCAATGGCGCTTTATTTATATGGCAAAGCAGACTCCGATTTTGACAACAAACAACAAATCATTTTTAGAGTTGGAGCTAAGAACAAAGAAATGGGCAATAAGGTGTTTCCAGAATTTTGTGAGCTTCTCGGTGTAAACCCGCAAGATTTTGCATAAATCTCGAAAACGACCCGATCAAATTTTCGGGTCGTTTTTTTATACCTCAATCCATTTATAATTGGTGGTATGAAACTTGCTCCATGGCTGGTCATACTGCTGACTTTTCCGCTTATCAGTTGTCAGTCGCTCTCCCCACGCTCAGTCACAATTTTAGATGGTGATGCTGTTCTACCCGTTACAACGTCAGAAACGGTTCCGCTTTTGATTCTTGCAGATGCCGGCATTACTCCTCAGCCAACAGATCGAGTCCTTGTAAATGGCATTCCATTTGAACTTGATCAAGATATCTCTCTTGGCGGCGATTGGCACTTGCAATTGATACGGTCTGTTTCGGTAAAACTAATTACCTCTCAAGGGGAACAGAATCTTCAGACCTCCGCATTGACTGTAGGTGACTTTTTGAAAGAAAATGGATTCGCCACAAGCCTCAATGACAAAATCACTCCGGCTCTTACTACGCCGATCACTGATTCGCTGACTATAACCTTTTTCCCGGCTCAAGCTTTGAGCATTACCGCGGGTGAAACATCTCTAAATATAAATTCCTCGGCACAAACAGTAGGCGAAGCCCTGGCACAGGCGGGGATTCCGCTCATGGGTATGGATACCAGTTTCCCGGCAGAGAATGAGCCGATCCCTTTAGATGGGCAAATTACCGTTACTCGGGTCACTGAGTCTGTTCTAGTTGAACTCCAGTCAATTCCTTTCTCCACCGAAGAAACCGAATCTGTGGATGTTGCTTTTGGCGAACAAAACATCTTACAAGCTGGAGAAAACGGAATCGCCATGGTGAAGACTCGTATCCGCTATGAGAATGGCGTGGAAGTTAACCGTATTGAAGAAGATAAAAGTATTTTGAAAGAACCCGTTACACAAATTGTTGCCAAAGGAACAAAGATTGTACTTTCAGAAGTTGGCGGTAGCGCGCCGTATCAATATTGGTACGCAACCCAAATGTATGCCTCATGGTATTCGCCATGCAACTCAGGCACTGGCGGTTGTTCATACGGAACTGCCAGCGGAGCCAAAGCCGGGTTCGGCATTGTGGCTGTCGATTATTCATATTACTCATATTTAGCCGGGATGCGCGTGTACATTCCTGGTTATGGGGTTGCGACCATTGGCGACACAGGCGGCGGACCGGTTATAGAATCAACATTTGGGGTTCCGCGTTATCAATGGATCGACCTAGGCTATGACGATAACAACATTGGAGGGCTTTCTGGCTGGGTGACCGTATACTTTTTAGAGCCTGCTCCGGCAGAGATCCCTTATTTTTTCAAATAACATGACAAAATCTCAACGTATCACTATTGCTGTACTATCCGTTATTGCATTTTTACTGGCAGCGGTTTTAGGCGTTTATGTGTATCAATCACTCAAGTTTGTAGCACAAACCCCGCTGGGTCCTGCATTGCCCCTAATTTCAACCCAAGCTTTACCTCCTACATGGACACCATCTCCCGGTCCGGCAGCCACGCAGATGGGTTCTGTTACCCTTGCCCCAACTCTTTCGTTACCAGCAACACCGTCCGGTCCACTATGCGGCGGACCTCCACTAATGAATGTGCTCGTTATCGGTGCTGATACTCGTGGTGATAATTACACCTATGGGCTTGGAGATGCTATCCGCCTCGTGCGCGTGGATTTTACGACTCCCAAAGTAAGTGTGCTTGAATTCCCGCGTGACCTGTGGGTGGAAATTCCACACATTGAAGACAACCTCAACGGACAAGATCACGAGAAATTGAATCAAGCCTATTTATATGGTCAACCCGGCTTCAAATATTGGGATGACCCCAGTGAAGGCTCAGGATTAACCGCTCTCACCCTAAACCTAAATTTTGGCGCAAACATTGACCACTATATCACCGTCAATATGCGAACCTTTGAACACGTCATTGATGCCATGGGTGGCATCGAGGTGGAAATTCCTAATGAAGATGTGGCAAAGACTTCTGGTCTCTCTGTAGGAACACATACACTTAATGGACCTCAAGCTTTGAAATTGGCGCGTAATCGTTCTGGCGGTATCTTCGAACGTGCAGATAATCAAAACCTTGTACTTTGCGCAGTACGCAAAAAATTAACCAGCCCGCAGATCGTAGCGCAAATCCCCGCCTTGATCGAAACATTCCAAGACAACATCCGCACTGATTTCACGCCAGAACAACTAGGTCAATTTGCATGTCTTGCAACAAAATTACCCGGTGAAAATATCCTGCTTGCCAGTTTTCCCGGTGAACTATTTAAAACAACGCGTGTCTTCGACCCGGTTTTTGATAAACGCATCTCCATCGTAGATGCAGATTTTGAAATCTTACGAGATTTCGTTACCCGTTTTCAAGCAGGCACCTGGCCCGTCCCTGTTTCTGCTGACACAACATCCACTGGCATTGACAACGAAGATGCCGCTTCTTTCTGCGAATGAACTATTCCTCCATCCCTCCACTTAATGCCATCGCCGTTCTCAAACGGTATGGGTTACATGCCGATAAGCGTCTTGGACAAAATTTCCTCCAAGACCACTTTGCCCTTGAAAAAATTGCAACTGCTGCTGAAATTCAAGCGGATGACTGCGTCTTGGAAATTGGTCCTGGTCTTGGCAGCCTTACACGCTATTTAGCTGTCTCTGCCCGTCAAGTGACAGCGGTCGAGCTGGACCCAGACTTGCTCAACCCTCTCAAAGCTGTTCTTACGCCGCATCCAAATGTGCGCATCGTTCACGGTGATATTTTAGATCTTCGTGTTGCTGACTTAGTAGATCAAACTGGGTATATCGTTGCAGCCAATATTCCTTACAACATCACCTCAGCCATCATTCGTCACCTACTAGAAAGCGACCCAAAGCCGCGCCGCATTGTGTTGACAATTCAAAAAGAGGTTGCCGAACGCATCTGTGCCAAGCCCGGCGATTTAAGCCTTTTAGCATTAAGCGTACAAGTCTACGGTTCGCCAAGCATCCAAGCAAAAATCCCCGCTGGGGCATTTCACCCCGTTCCCAACGTAGACTCTGCTATTCTGCGCATTGATATCTACGACCAACCGCTTATCTCCGAAGAAATGCTAAGTACATTCTTCAAACTCATCAAAGCCGGCTTTAGCCAAAAACGCAAAACGCTACGAAATTCACTTTCCTCCGGGTTACATATCAAACCACAAGATGCAGAGACTTTGCTAAGCAAAGCAAATGTCGACCCCATGCGTCGCGCAGAGACTTTATCCATATCAGAATGGAAAGGGCTATGCGAGATCATGGCACAACAGAATAGCAAATGACAAGAATCGCTGTCATTTCAGATGTTCATGGAAACATCGCTGCCCTTGAAAAAGTCGTCCAAGATATAAAAAGACGAGGCGTAGATCAAGTTGTCAACCTGGGCGACCATGTATCAGGTCCGCTTTGGGCGAAGGAAACCATCCAATTTCTGATGGAACAGAGCTGGATTCAAATCCGCGGAAACCACGACAGACAACTCGTCTCACATGCTCCAGAAACGCATGGAGCTTCTGATAAGTTTGCCTTTCAACAATTGGATGAGAATCAATTAGATTGGCTACGAAAACTACCGCCTCAAGCAGAGTTGTTAGGCGAAATTCTTTTCGTCCATGGAACTCCAAAAAGCGATAACACTTACCTTCTTGAAACTATAAAACATGGCAGCAATAGAATTGCTACACGTAATGAGATAAAAGAACGAATTGGCGATTCTCAACACAAGCTTATTCTCTGCGGACATACTCATATTCCCAGAGTAGTTGCGATCTCAGAACTGTTTACGATCATAAACCCAGGTAGCGTGGGGCTTCAAGCATATGATGATGTTAATCCTGAATATCACGTCATGCAAACAGGTTCACCCCATGCAAGGTATGCAATTCTTGAAAAGACTGATGCCAGTTGGGTCGTGAACCTAATCCATGTTGAGTATGACCATAACTCCGCGGCAGCATGTGCCCATCAAAATGGGCGGCGTGAATGGGAACATGCGTTAAGAACAGGTTTCATGCCCTAAAACAAAAAGTAGTACTAGTACCAAAGTCACTTTGCACACTAGTACTAATCTCACAAGCCCTTTTATTGATATATATCAAAGTTGTGCCATAATAGTTTTATAAAGGAGAGAATTATGTTTCGCAGAAAATTAACTTTATTCGTTTGTATATTCTTAGTCACGGCTCTTTCTGCTTGTAACCTTCCAAGTAGTGCGCCTACTGAAACGGAGGCTCCAGAGCTTGATCTAGCACTCACGATCACAGCTCTTGCCAGCAGCCCCAATGCTCCACAGGAAACTTCCACGCCAGAGTTTACTGCTACAGCAGGTCCCACATCTACCCCATCTGTTCCTCAAGTATCGGTTAGCCAGAATACAAACTGCCGTGTAGGTCCAGGTATCGTCTATGATTTAATTGACAGCTTGCTCATTGGTCAAACCGCTGAAATCGTTGGTAAAAATTCTGGCGTTCCGAATTATTGGGTCATCAAACGCATCAACGGATCTGGAACTTGTTGGCTCTGGGGCGAGTACGCTACCGTAACGGGAAATACTGCTAATCTGCCTGAATATCCGGTTCCACCCACGCCGACACCTTCACCGACGCCGACATTTACACCTACAGCAACACCTTCAGCGCCTGCCGCAGTTGAAAATGTGACAATGACCATGTCAACTTGTGGTGGAGTAGCTCCCTACCAACATGGTGGTACGCTAGCATGGGAAGATAAATCCAACAATGAAGATGGTTTCAATATCTATGTAAACAATGTCTTAATTGCCAGCATCCCGGCAAATAGCACTTCTTACAATGTTGCGCCAGCTGGTTCGTTTGCCGGAGGAATTGCTTCAAAATTCGAAGTGGAAGCCTTCAATGGTGTTGGAAAGGCAGCTAAAAAGAGTGTTGCAAAGGGTTGCCCATAAAATTTTCTCATAAGTCTGGCAGGGAAATCCCTGCCAGACTTATACTTTAACGTGCTAGTTTCACAATACTTTTTGGTTGTTTAAGGGTTCTTAGGTGTGCAATAATAAGTATAGAAAAGAGAGGTTTTATGTCACGCAATAAAGCTTTTTTGTATTTGTGTTTAGTTTTAGTTCTTACACTTGCATGTAACTTGCCCAGCGCTACACCAACCGAAACCGAGGCAGCCAACCCTGAAGATTTAGAACTAACTATTACAGCCTTGGCAAGCGGACAGGGAAATCAGCCCAGTGCCTCCCCTGCTCAAGAGACTGCCACTCCCGAATTTACCCCTACAACAGGTCCAACATCTACGCCAACTGTGCCACAAGTTACGGTGAGCCAGAATACAAATTGTCGTGTTGGTCCGGGAGTTGTATATGATCTAATCGATGCAGTGCTTATTGGGCAAACTGCAGAAGTAGTTGGTAAAAATTCCGGCGTCCCGAATTATTGGGTGGTCAAACGTCTGAATGGATCTGGAACTTGTTGGCTCTGGGGACAATATGCCACCGTCAGTGGTAATACAGCGAATTTGCCGGAATATCCGGTTCCACCCACGCCGACACCTTCTCCAACTCCTACATTTACACCTACACCAACCCTTGCCCCACCGGCGCCAGTAAACAATGTTTCCGTTGCAAAGGTTTGTATTCCACTAGTACTCCCAACGTATACCTATACTGGAACACTTAATTGGGAAGATAAATCAAATAATGAAAACGGATTCAATATCTATTTCAATGGGGCTTTGTTTGCCAGTATTCCAGCGAACAGCAATAGTTATCCTTTGCCGGCGTTACCTTTTGCTTCTGGAACGCCTGTAAAATGGGGTGTAGAAGCCTTCAATTCTGCAGGCAAAGCTGCAATTAAAGATGTAATATTCACATGCCCATAGGAAGTGGATAAGTAATAAAAAGCCTTGCAGAAAAAACACTGCAAGGCTTTTTATTTTGTATAATCAGAAACAATGTCAACATTTCATGTTCCACAAACTATTCTTGTGCCAAATGATGCTAAACAGCGAGCATTAGATTTTGCCAACGTTGTCACGCAAACTGTCAATTATAAAGATAGCAATCAATCAATTCAAGAAAAAATACGAGATGACCATTTTGTCTCTAAACTTGGTGAAGAAGCAGTTCGGATTCTCTTTCAGAGTAGGGAATGCTTGGTGGAAGGACCAGATTACGGCGTGTATGAGGCGAGACGTAAATCCTGGGCGGCGGACTTAAAAATCAACGGATTGGATGTAGCGGTCAAGACCCAACGTCGTTCCGCTGCAAATCGCTATGGACTTTCATGGACATTCCAAGACTCGCCTGAACGACATGATCCAATTTTGGATATGCCAGATGCTTGGGTGTGTTTGGTAGTTTTTGAAGATTTAAAAACTGAGACGGAGTGCCTGGTATATCCACTAAGAAAGATAAAGCAACTAGTTTTTGAAGCACCGCGGCTCTCAAAGCTTATAGGGAAAAAACAAGCCGTCTATTTAGAAACACTTATCAAGAACGGCGTAATTGATAAATAAAACAGCCCCACGAAATTTTCGTGGGGCTGTAATCATTAACCCAAAATCGACAATCGTAAATCGACTTAGGTGCCTTCTTCCCAAGAGTTGAGGTAGTGAAGCTGTTCGTCAGTGAGTTTGTCGATCTTGACGCCCATCGCTTCGAGCTTGAGGCGGGCAATTTCGTTGTCGATCTCGGCAGGAACAGAATACACCTTCTTCTCGAGTTTATCAGCATTCTTCGCCATGTATTCAGCAGAGAGAGCCTGATTCGCGAAGGACATATCCATTACGGAAGCAGGGTGACCTTCAGCAGAAGCGAGGTTGATCAAGCGTCCTTCGCCGAGGATGTTGATCTTGCGACCGTCTTTGGTGGTGTACTGTTCCACAAACGGGCGGACGAGGTTAGGCTCGCCCTTGCTCATGGCAGCCAAAGCCGGGATGTTGATTTCGACGTTGAAGTGACCAGAGTTGGAAACCAAAGCGCCGTCTTTCATCACTTCAAAGTGATGCTTGTCAAGCACATTGATATCGCCGGTAACGGTGCAGAAGATGTCGCCAATCTTGGCCGCGTCCAGCATGGACATGACCTGGAAGCCGTCCATCACTGCTTCGAGCGCCTTCATCGGGTCAGTTTCGGTGACGATCACATGAGCGCCCATACCGCGAGCGCGAGAAGCGAGACCACGTCCGCACCAGCCGTAGCCAGCAACAACGAAGGTTTTACCAGCCAACAACACATTGGTTGCGCGGATGATACCGTCAATGGTGGACTGACCGGTTCCGTAGCGGTTATCAAACATGTGCTTGGTGAGAGCGTCATTCACAGCAATGACCGGGAACTTAAGCACGCCATCAGCTTCCATCGCCTTCAAGCGGATCACGCCGGTGGTGGTTTCTTCGGTACCGCCAATGACGTTCTTGAGCATCTGCTTGCGTTCTTCTTCGCTCAAGCCTTTTGCCCAAGAAGCGAGAGAAGGTTCAAGCTTCTCGAAGCGTCCCATTTCAATGAAGAAAAGGGAGGAAACGAGGTCGGCGCCATCGTCCTGGGTCATGTGGGGTTTGTGTTCCAATGCAGCGCGGATGTGCTTGAAGTAAGTGACCTTATCTTCGCCCTTGATCGCGAAGACAGGGATTTCATAGTTGTTGACCAACGCCGCAGCCACATCATCCTGAGTGGAAAGCGGATTGGAAGCGGTGAGGACGATGTCCGCGCCGCCTTCTTGAAGGGTGATCATTAAATTAGCTGTTTCGGTGGTTACATGCAAACAACAAGAAAGGCGCATACCCTTGAGAGGCTTTTCTTTCTTGAAGCGTTCGCGGATGGAACGCAACACAGGCATTTCGCGCTCCGCCCAATCGATACGGCGGCGCCCACCTTCTGCTAATTCAATATCTTTAATATCGTAGTTGCTCATAAATACTCCTTAAGTCTTTATACAAGGAATGTGCCTTGGAAACCCATTTGTGTCCGCATAAAAGGGATCCAAGTCACGGACTAATATTTATTTTAGGTTGGTCTCAACAGTTGACATTGCTTTCAAGCCGAGCAATGCGTATGTACGGCAAAATTCTGCGAACACCGCCAGCTTAACCAACAAATCTAAATAGATTTTACTTTAATAAGACGTCCAGTTTACCGCCATCATCGAAATGCTTGCGGAAACGTTTGACGAAATCTTCTCGCGTATAAGAATGGTTTTGGGTGCCGCGTTGCTCAAGGCAGTAGACCGCAGAAAGAGAGCCAATCTCACCGCACAACTTCCAATCGAAGCCGTGAGAGTAACCAGCTAAGAATCCGCCACGGAAGGCATCTCCCACACCGGTGGGGTCTACGATTTCATCTTCAGGCACGGTGGGAATGTGAACAGAAGTGCCGTCTGAGTAGAGGTCTGCGCCATCTTTACCGCGTGTAATGACCAAGACTTTAACATGGTTGAGAATCTGATCAAGGCTCCAACCGGTCTTCTTGGAAATCAAGCCAAATTCGTAGTCATTACAAAACAGGAAATATGCCCCTTCCATATCGCGAGCAAGTTCTGGTCCTTCAAGGCGCAAGACCTGCTGGCTGGGGTCATACAAGTATGGAATACCCAATTCACGCGCTTCGGCAGGGAACTTCATCATCGCATCTGGTGAGCTGGGAGAGACAATAACAAGGTCAGGTTTCTTATCGAGTTCTTTGAGAGATTGAGTCGCAGAGTAGCCCATGGCTCCGGGGTAGAACGAAGCAATCTGAGCGGAGGCATGATCCGTCGTCGCGAAGAACGAGGCGGTGAACACGCCCGGAACGACCTTCATCAGGTTCGTATCCACGCCTTTTGATTCAAGCCAGGCGCGATAATCCCCAAAATCTTCGCCCACGGTTGCCATCACACGCGGCTTTTGTCCAAGCAATGCCATGGTGTATGCAATATTCGGGGCGATTCCGCCGCGCTGTTTGGACATGGAGTCGACCAAAAACGAAAGGCTGATCGATTCCAAACGCTCCGGGAGAATTTGTTCTTTGAAATGACCGGGGAAAGTCATCAGATAATCGTAGGCTACAGAGCCAGTAAGGAGTATATCCATGTAGTTTCCTTCTCGCAGTAAATGGCGCACTCGTTTGAGTGCGCCATGAGATATCGAACGGGCAAAAGTTTATCACGGGGTTTTACGAATGTAAAGTTTTTGACCGTACAAAAATAGCCCGTGCACCCAGCCTATTTTATTGCTTAATCTCTGTCCAAATTTCGTCATACATCAGCAGAGCTTCGCCAATATCTTCAACATCATGTCCTTTGGCAAATTCCTCAGCCGGGGTATTGGTGATGGGAGAAGAGATATACGCCTCATAGATCTCAGGCTGATTTTCTTTTGCGTATTCCAAAGCAGCTTTGTTTGGGTTGGTATACGGGTAATCCACCAAAGTTAGCCAGTTCACATCTCCTTGCAACATATAGTTAAACCAAGCATATGCAGCATCAGAGTGAGGGGCAGTGGTTGGCATTGCCATACCATCGTAGAAAATGATCGAACCTTCTTCAGGGAAGACATATTTGAATTGAGGCGCTTCGGTTGCTGTGAGGAAGGCTTCGCCATTCCACACAATCCCCAAATCTACATCACCCGCTACCAAAGGTGTCTTTGGGCTGTCGCTGTCAAAAACGCGGATGTTTGGCATCAAATCAATTAATTGCTGTTTAGCCTCTTCTAAATGGTCAGGGTCTGTATCGTTCACACCATACCCTAGGGTTAAAAGCGCAGCACCAATCACCACACGGCTATCATCAACAGCAACAATACGACCTTCATATTCCGGGTTCCATAAATCTGCCCAAGATGTTGGCGGAGTTGTAACCGTTTCGCTATTGTAAATAATCGCCTGTGTACCCATCTGATACGGCACCACATAACTAGTTGTATCGCCATACGCAGTCACTAAATTCGCGTCCAAATTGGAAAGGTTGGGAAGTTTTTCAGGGTCCAGTTCTTGCAGAAGTCCTTCACGGATCAACACATCAATCATGTAATCGCTGGGGTGAATCACATCATAAGGATCCACATCTTCTCCCAGAGATATCTTTGAGTACAATTCTTCGTTCGACGAAAAATAATCGACATTCACATCCACGTTATAGACCAAGCCAAAACAATCAATCATATCGGCAGGGACATATTCCGTCCAAGTGAAAATATTTATAGAGGTGCTTTCCAACTCCATGCGAGGGCTTGGCTCTGGGCAAACAAAGTCATTCGCAGTGACTAACTCATCTGTCGAGGCGGGTTGTGATCCCGCAGCGCAGGCTGTTACAGTGATCAACAGCACGCTCGACAAAATCAACCGAGCCAGGCGATAGATTTTGTGATGTGTGTTCATTATTCTCCTCATAACATTAGAAATTTAAAGTACAGAAGAGATTATAGTGCAAGCCAATCGTGAATACAACATTAGAAATCATATACACTCCGCTTGACGCACTCTTCCTTTACCAGTATAAAAACAGGATGAAAAAACTGCGCCTCCTTCTTGGACTTTGGCTTGCTACATCCCTCGTAGCTTGTTCTACGCTCAAAAATTTTCCTACCATCCCCCCTGGTTGGACGGTTACGCCCAGCACCTCCCCCACACCTGAAGCAACGTTTACCCCCACCATCACACCGACTCCTTTACCCGTCGCAAGAGTCAGTGAAGGTGACAAAGCCTTCTTCAATGGCGATTTTGATGCAGCCTTATTACACTATCAAGTTGCATTGCAAGATTCACCAGATCCGCTCGTGCGTGCGGCTGCAAAATGGGGCGAAGCCAAAATCTATTATGCGCAAGGGCGCTACAACGAAACCCTTACCTCTCTACAAACTCTCATCAACGAATATCCACAATCGCCGCAACATCCGCAGGCTTATTTTTTGCAGGGATACGTCTATTACAAATTAGAAAATTACCCTGCCGCCGCAGATTCATGGCAGACCTATCTGGTTCTACGCCCCGGCGTGTTGGATGCCTATGTGCAAGAACTGCGTGGTGACGCTCTTTTCAATGCAAAAGACTTTGCCGGAGCGCTTGCATCCTACACCACAGCAATTACCGCCCCTTCTCTCGGGGATGACACTATACTAGATCTGAAAGTCGCATCCACGCAGACACAGCTTGGAAATTATGAAGATGCTATAGCTCTTTATGACGGGATCATTGGGCGGGCTTCAAGTGATTACACCAAGGCCCAAGCGTTGTACGAAGCCGGGATGGTGAATCTGACCCAAGGTCAAACCGCCGAGGCGAATGAACGTTTCCGATATGCCATCGAAAATTATCCACTTTCCTATTATTCTTATCTTAGCCTTGTTGCTCTACTCGATGCCGGTGGGACGGTCAGTGACTTAGACCGTGGGCTCGTAGATTATTTTTCAGGACAATACGCGGTCGGCATTGCCGCATTCGACCGATACTTACAAAGCAACCCGGCAGAAAATGACGGTACAGCCTATTATTACCGCGCACTTTGTAAAAATGCTCTGGGACAGTACGATGAAGCACTGGCAGACTACCAAAACTTCATTTCTAATTTCTCGGCGCATCCGCGCTGGGGAGATGCATGGGGTGAAAAAGCATTTATAGAATGGGCACAAAAAAGTGATTACACCACCGGCGCCCAAACGCTGTTGGAGTTTGTAAACCTTGCCCCCACCTCACCCCAAGCTGCTGAATACTTAATGAGCGCCGCCCGCATTTACGAACGTGATGCTCAGTACGACAAAGCCATTGAAACGTGGGCAAGAGTCGTCATTGAATATCCGGGGTCTCAACAAGCTTCGTATGCGGCATTTTTATCTGGTATTGTGGAATACCGTCGCGGCAATCACCAGACATCGTTGGATCTGTTCAAACGGAGTCTTGCGCTTTCTGTTTCGGTAGAAGATAAAAGCCGCGCATTGTTATGGATCGGTAAAGCCAATCAAATTTTAGGAAATCAAGGTCCAGCGGAAGATGCGTGGCGTGAGGGGCAAAACCTCAACCCCGGCGGGTATTATAGCGAACGATCTCGTGACCTATTAGCAGGGCAAGCTCCATTTACATCGGGCTTTGCTACAAATTATCAGGTGGATTACGCCAGAGAACGAGCCGATGCCGATACTTGGATGCGCCTGACTTTCAACCTTGGCAACGATGTAGATTTGAGCAACCTCGGTCCGCTGGCTTCGGATGCCCGCATCATTCGCGGCAAAGAATATTGGGAATTGGGTATGCTCGACGAAGCCCGCCTTGAATTCGAAGATTTACGCGGTGAACTTGAATCGCTCAACGATGCCGTTGGCAGCTATCGCCTTGCTAATTTTTTGGTTGAAATTGGCATGTATCGTTCTGCTGTTTTCACCGCCCGCCAAGTATTGACCATTGCCGGGTTGGATGAACACACCGAGTCTATGATGGCACCTGCCTATTTCAGCCACATCCGTTATGGATTGTATTATTCAGATCTAGTCATCCCCACTGCCCACCAAGAAGGTTTTGACCCGTTATTCATATTCAGCGTAATTCGCCAGGAGAGTTTATTCGAAGGCTTTGTCCGCTCGAATGCGGGCGCCCACGGGTTGATGCAGATCATTGCTTCTACAGGGGCACAAATCGCCTCAGAGCTTGGTAAACCACTGAACTATTCTGAAGAAGACTTGTATCGGCCTTATGTGAGCGTATTATTTGGCACTCACTATCTCGCTCGCAACCGCACATTGATGAATGGTGACCTTTATGCCACTCTCGCCGCCTACAACGGCGGTCCCGGCAATGCAGCAGCTTGGAAAGACCTTTCTGGCGAAGATCAAGACCTCTTTCTTGAGAGTGTTCGTTTTGAAGAAACACGCAACTATATTCGCAATATCTATGAAATATTTATAGTTTACAAAAGGCTATATGGCACACCCATAGCACAGTAAACCTCAAGTATTAATAAAACAGAGGGTTGAACAGACGCTACAATTGCGTCTGTTCAACCCTCTGTCATTTCAAAAATAATTGTTATTCCATATGCGCAACAATGCGCTGTTGGACGGTTTCTACATCCATATCTAAAACAGAGATAAGTTTATCTCTGCCATTTTCGCCTGCCACAATTTCTACGCGAGTGCGAGGTACACCCAACACCTCCGCAAGAAACGCAAGCAGGTCGCTGTTCATGTTTTTATCTTCCGCATCAGCAGACAACTGAATCTTGACTGTGCCATCGTTTAAAACTCCGGCAATCTGATTGCGGCTGGCTCGCGGGGTTATGCGCACTGCCAACGCCGAGCCGCGCTTGCCATCATGAAGAACATATTCTCTGGACATACCATCACCTCACAATAGGGAACGTAAAAAATTGGTTATTAATTCAATGATTAGTATCAAGATCAGTGGACTAAAATCAAGCCCGCCAGCACTAGGCATTAAACTTCGAATTGGATTTAATAATGGATCCACGATTCTTCCCAATGCTTCGCGCACCGGGTGGTAAGGCGGCAAAAAAAACGAGAGCAGAGAAGATGCAATCACAACCCATACAAAAAAGTCTGCAACGATGATAATGATGGATATTACAGTATTGCCGCTCATAAGTTCTCCACTACATTATAGTTTCTTGGTCCAACAATCGCAGTGCCAATACGTACAAATGTGGCACCTTCTTCCACTGCAACCTCATAGTCAGAACTTGTTCCCATCGAAAGCTCTGTAAAACTGGCTTGAGGTAATTGGCTTTCCAAAAAATCTCGCAAACGCCGAATTTTTTGGAAATACGGGCGTGCAAATTCTGCATTGGTTCCAAGAGGCGGCATAGACATTAAACCGCGAACTTGCAAATTGGGCATGGCAAGCAACTCAGAAACTTCGGGTAACAACTCTTCCCAGCGTGTTTCATCAACGGCTTCCCAACCGCCCTTGCTATCTTCGCCGCCCACGTTGAACTCTAATAAAACTGGCAGCACCCTGCCCGCCTCACCACAAAAACGGTCCAGCTTTTTCGCAAGCTTTAGACTATCCAATGAATGCATGAAGTTAAAGTGCCCTGCCACCAGCGGTGCCTTTCGGCTCTGCACGTGACCGATCATGTGCCATTCTACCGCAGAAAGATTCTGCAAAGATTGAATTTTCGTAACACCCTCTTCGGCATAGTTTTCGCCCAAAATGACCGCCCCAGCCTCGATCGCCGCTTGAACTACCTCCAGCGGCTGAAATTTGGTGACGACGACCAACTTCACCGCCTCTGGACTCCGCCCAGACTTGTTCGCCGCTGACGCGATCGTATCCAACGCTGCCAGATAGCGTTCTCGAATAGAATTGATCAATTCGCTCATGCGTTTATTTTAACCTAACCAACACCCTATCAAACCATTGCCAGCAACACACCAAAACGCCCAGTTTTTCCTTTTTCGGCGCGGTGTGAATACCAATCTTCCAAATGGCAGGCTGTGCACAAACCAGATATTTGGATGTGCTCTACACCCATTTTTTGCAACAACAAAGCATTCGCCGTCCATAAATCAAGATAAAGCTTTTCATCCCGCACCTGAACAACTTGGTCAGCGTCTTTGCCGTATTTCTCGCGGAATTGAACAGCAACTTCCTCACCTACTTCATAATGATCCACACTAATGGAGGGACCAATTCCAACCACAATGTCTTGCGGATTGGAACCATATCGTTCTTGCATGGCTTGCACAGAAACTTCTGCTACGCCTTTTACTGTTCCCATCCAGCCTGCGTGTGAAATGCCAATTACGTTTTTCTTCGGGTCGTGAAAAAGTAAAGGGACACAATCTGCAAAGCGCATGAAGAGCGAAACTTCAGGGTTATCAGTAAATAGAATATCCGCTTTTTGGGTTGGAGCATCGAGCGGACGCGGGGCATCCGCGAAGATAACGTCTGTGCCGTGAATCAGCCATGTGTCGTGGATAGAGGCGGGGTTTCGTCCAAGCGCATTAAATGCGTGAACACGGTTCTCAGCCACGCGCGCGGGGTCATCTCCAACAGAAATGCTTAAGTTGAGAGATGCCCACGGTTCGGGGCTAACGCCACCCTGACGGGTAAACACCGCATTGAGGATATTCTTTGAAAAGATATCGAATTGGTAATAACGCAGCCCGTCTGCTTTGTTAAAGGGCATTATTCAGCCGCCTCAATCACTGCTGACTTTTTGAGGTAATACTGACGCGTCTCGTTCATGGATTCTTCGATGTTGGGATAAGCAAACCAAGCCGTGAAGAGACCAAAAAGCGCGCCGGTAAGTACACGTAAAAACGGCGTACTTTCACGATATGGCAGAAGTGTATTCAGCCATTCCCAATTGAACTGGCTGAAGAGTTGGGAAAAGCCATCCAACCCAATAGGCGCAATACCGATCAAAATCCATACTAGCCAGTGGACAGATTTGAAGCGGCGACCAGTGAGTCCATAGATGATGCCGAATGCAAGAATGGCAAGGTAAATCGCAACGTCGCGTTCACAAAGCGCCACCTTGTACCCAATGGTTGAATCGCCAATGTAGTTGCGGGCTTCGAAGCGCGCCATATTATATGGATCATCTACGCCTGCAATACCGGTGGCTTGTTCAAAGGTTTTATAACCAGTCAGGTTCGCCTCTGCCAACGGATAAAAAGGTTGTTCGCCAAACAGGAAGAACGAACGAAACGCAAATTGATGGCAAAGAGGTTTATAGATACGATAGATCAGTTGCGCAGGCGCTTCAGCACCCAACTTCATGAGGGTTGGCGCTAGAAAAGGCAAGCCGACATACAACAACATGAACAGGTTCAACAAAAGCAAATAACGCTTTGATATCCAGAATGAAACGCGGTCTCCAGTAGACAATTTCTTTCCTTTCTCCATTTTGTATTTATAAACGGGGTCGTCCAATTTTTCGAGCTGATTTTTACGGTCAGATGCTGCACCCAGGGTCATTTGCAGTTTCTGGCGGGAAATGGGCGCTTGCACAGTATAAGGTCCCACTTCGATGACGGGGATAATATTCTTAAATTTTTCGTACAATGCCGCGTCAGATTCAATGTCCACTTCTGCCAACCGGTGCGGATATTGCTCTTGCAGCGCTTTCAAGTCGGCTTTGGCTTCATCACAAAGCTTACAGTCTTTTTTGGTGAAGAGAGTGACATTGAGCATATGCGAAAATCCCTTTGCAGATTTCAAAATAATTCCCGCAGGAATGGGTACCTGCGGGAGTAAAAACGAAATACGTTTTTTGGGTTATAGACCGAAGTCAATGAAGAAGAACTGTCCGCGCTGGGCGATGAGTTCAAACGTCCCTGCAAAGAGCATAATACCAATAATGATAAGGACGACGCCCATAATGATCTCAACATAACGCATAGTCTTGTTGTATTTGCGGAGAATGGTGGTGACCCAGCCAATGCCCAAGGCGGCGAGAAGGAATGGGATGGCAAGACCAGCCGAATAGAAAGTAAGAAGCGTGGCACCCTGAGAGATCGAACCGCCGTTAATGGCGAGGGTCAAAATCGCGCCCAAGACAGGTCCTACACAGGGAGACCATCCGGCTGAGAAGAAAACGCCCATCAATGCAGAAGAAAAATATCCCAGCTTGGGGTCTGGTGCTTTTTGAACACGAGTATCGTACGCAAGAAATGGAATATGAAAGACACCGATCATGTGCAAGCCGAAGATAATGACGACAATCCCACCGATCTTCGCCAGCCAATAGCGCAAATCATACAACAAGCCACCTGCAAAAGAAGCTGCCACACCCAGTAAAACAAAAACAACGCTGAAACCCAGTACGAAAGCAACTCCATGCGAAAAGGTCAGCCAACGATTTGGCTTTTCACCTGGAGCACCACTTCCGGCTGCGATGCCGCCTAGATACCCCACATAAGCTGGGACAAGAGAAAACACACATGGCGAAAGAAAAGAAGCCAACCCGGCAAGCAAAGCAAGCCAAACAGTGATCTGGGAAATTTCCATGAATACCTTCTTTAGAATTGAGTTTCTGTTGAAGTGACTGTCGTTCCGTGGTCTGGCAGTTCGCGGCGTTCTTCGCCAGCCGCCAGAGAAACATACGGCATCGTCCAGCGGAAAATCCACTTGGAATCTTCAGGCGTTACATTAACACAACCATGCGAACGGCGTTCCCCAAAGGCATTATGCCAGAAGGCACCGTGAATCGCCACACCGCCTGAAGCGATGAAAGTACACCAAGGCACAGCCGGGGTGGAGTAACCGGAACCTTCATTACCTGCCGTCATGTTCTTGGAAATGATTTTCCAATACGTGAGCAATGACCCCGCCGGGGTGGCGTATGTATCAGTCACCTGCCCAGTGACGGGGTCATATTTCTTGCCAGAAGAAATACGGCAGAAATACACCTCACGTGCGCCTTCATAGCAGGAAAGAGTCTGATAATCCAAGTCGATGGAGATGGTCTTTTCGTTCGGGTCCACTTCGGGGTTGATGGTGGATATATCAGCATCGGTGAGAATCTTCAACCCAGCACCATCTGCCCAATAAAACTCGCCGTACCCACCGCCATAGCCATAGCCACGACCAGCAGCATCTTCATTCCAGCGATATTCAGGGTAGCCATTGGTGGTGCGGACCTGGTCAATCCAAACCACTTGCCCGTAATACAAACGTGGCGGGAAGTTATAGGTAATGTGGTCTTGCAACCAAGGCGAAGCGACAGTCCCTTCGTGAGCCAACTCAACATAAGGAACAGTTACTTCTGCCCAGAAGCCTTGTCCGTTCGGGAGTTCGGTGACGGGGGTATTGGGAAGATTCTTCGTCGGCTGAACAACAGAAGCATAGACATAACCCTGCGGGGTTTCCACATAGCGCTGGTTCGGCAACCCACCGATCACGTTCCCGATCACTTCACGGTTCCATTCAACGAGAGTATCAGCATTCAATTTGCTGAGTGAATTATTCAAGTTCGGATTATTGGTTGGGCTGCTGCGCAAATCAATATCTGGTTCACAAACACGCCCAATGATGGCACTGCCTGGGAACTGCGGCAAACGCTTGGGCTGGCTAAAAATCTCCCACCGATAATCAACATCACTCGGAGATAGACGCGTAAATGCCATGGCACCCACGCCCAAACCAGCCAACTTTATAAAATCGCGTCGCGATAAATATTTCCTCATAGTTTCACCTTTATATAGAAAAGAATTCGTCAACAAGCATACCTGCAAATAAAAACAGCGTCAACAGCGCGGTGAGAAACAGATTAATCTGTAAGGTACTGCTCTAGCGCCCGCAAACAATTCGAACTCAATTTATGCCCTACTTCATCCTCACAATACGTGATCGAAGCGCCCGCCTGCTCTAGCAATTTCATCGAATCACGAGCACGCTCAATCGGCACCATGTCATCCTGTGTGCCATGTGCCACAAAAATATGCTTACCCGCCAAGACTCGCTGGTGCACATATTCATCTAAACCGTAAGGTGCAAACCCCGCCAAGACTCCCATCTTTCGAACGCGGTTCGGATACAACATCCCCAACACATTGACCATTGCCGCTCCCTGGCTAAACCCGACCGCATCGAAGATGCCCGCCTCTACCTTAACCGAAGCTGCATACTCGTCAATGAGCTTTATCAACTCCTCAGCCGATGCTTTCAAAGCATCCAAACTTGGGCGATTTGTTTGGTTCGCCCGCGCTTCATCAATGCTAAGCGGATTTGCACGCCATGAAAAACCCTGTGGGTTGGCAGGGTGTGGCGCACGTGGAGCAATAATCCAGTAATTCGAAGAAAACCGGCGCGCAAAAACCCACATAGAGTTTTCGTCGCCGGTCAACCCGTGGATCATCACCAACAAACGCGGATGCGAAGTTTCGGCTGGGCGATGGCGCATCGTCCAACCGTTGAATTCAATCGTTTCAGTCGTCTGGGTTTGCACGTTTTACGAACCAATCCATTCCAAATAAAAATAAGAAAACCAAGCCAATCGGGATGAATGCCGCGGCGATGCAGAGAAAACCTGTCACCGCTGCGCCAAAACCGTAGATCAACCAGATCAGCCCCAGCCCGATGATAAACAACATCAAAATTGCACCGACGACGATTCGCGTATTGGTGTCACGCATATACTTGCGCAAATCACGAGTCATTGTTAATTCACTCCAAATACACGTCGACCCAAACGGGAAGCCCATGTGGTTTTGCGCTTCAGGTCTGGCAATACTTGCTCTAATGCCTGCTCCCCTAAAGCAGCCACATCTTCCACAACAACCTGGTCTAATAATTCAATATGATGCACGTCGGGGCGGACAATAATCTCGGGTTTGTCCACTTGCAAACGCAAATGAGAAACATAGCGGCTGGAAACATCCACCGAACGCAAGAAAATATCCAACGACTGAGCTAACGAGATCCTTGCAAGGCGTTCCGCAATCGTGCGTGGAACGATGCTTGGCAGCGGCAAGTTATATCCGCGAACCGGCTTATCGATGGGGTCATTCAACACCACAGCCACCACAGGCAAACCTGGAGATAAGAGCCGCGCCACAGAGACCGGCACAGGGTTCAAAACACCGCCATCCACCAGTTCCCAGTCATTAATCTTTTGAACCGGGAAGATACCCGGCAAAGCAATCGTAGCGAGGACGGCGCTCTTAAGGCTGCCTTCATTAAGAACAACCTCGCCGCCAGTGTTGATATCCACTGCGGTCACAGCACAGGGAATGCGTGTGTCATTAAAAGTCTTCTCGCCGATCACGCGCTCCAGTAACTGGCGAACACCTGCCATCCCCAGCAAAGACGGACCATCTTGCGGGGCACGCCCATATAAATTGTCCTGGTCAACAGACTCAAAAATTGCTTGAATTTCTCGTGGAGAGTAACCAATGGCGTATAAAACCGCCACCATTCCGCCAAAACTCGTGCCGGCAACGGAACGAATTTTATATCCTTCTTTTTCGAGGCGGCGCAATACGCCAATATGAGCATTGCCCTTGGCGCCCCCGCCGCCTAATGCCAATGTAATTTCCATTTTATTCGATGCCTTTCAATATACAATTAACAGACAAACCAAGCGCGAGGGATTATACCCTTGCCGCAAAGCAACACACTTTCAACATATTTTGTAAAAACTAATTTCCGGGGTCGCGGATCAACCAGACCGCCATGCCCGCCCCTACAAATGCCGCCACAATCAGAACAACGATCAACACCCTTGAAGAAGCCGGTTTTGCATCTGCTTCAACAGGTGCTGCTTCTGTAGGAGTAAGCAGCACCAACTCTGCGGTTGAGGTAGGAGCGCTGGTAGAAGTTGGAGCAAACGTAACCGTAGACAGGATGGTAGCTGTTGCCTCTAAAGATGGCGCCGCTGCCTGTGTTGCACCTGTCACCACGAGCAACTCCTGCCCTTGATATACGGTTGAGTCTTCGCCAAGGTTGTTCAAGGCTTGAATATTTTTAATGGTTGTTCCATATGCGATGGCAATACTCCACAACGATTGCCCGTATTGCACTTTATGATACACATTTCCATCTGGGCGTGGAGTGTTCAGCGTGACCGGCACCATAAACTGACTGACACCTGCATCACTGCCGCCCGGTACGCTGGTGAGAACTGTTGCAGCGCTATCTTGTTGTTGCCCAGAACTTGTTGCCGCAGCCGTATCGACAGCGTAGTAATACATATCGCCCGATTGCGAGATACCAGCCCCAATATGGGTAAAGTTGCCCGAGAGCATAGTGTTCATATGTTGAGCATCTTGCCAGGCGCTCGGAACACCATTCCATACTAAAGGTCCATAGGTACTTAAGATATTTTCGGAGCGAAAACCGCCCGCGCTTAAATCGCCAGCCAACGGGAAGCCAAGCGCAAGCAATTGCTGGGTATAAGTGCCGCTGGGGCGAGAGTGCGTTACATTGCCTGTTGCCGCCATATAATCTGCCTGAGATTGAGCAGACTGCATCAACGCCTGATGAACCGGCAATGGCGAAAGTCCATTTGCAGCGCGCAAACTGTTGACAGCATCGATCAACTGAGATGGAGAGGTGATATTTGCAAAGGGTCTTGCTTCAACGGCTTGCTTTGGAGTAATGCTCAACACAAGCAGGAAAATAAATGCGAATAAAAACGAAATCCGTTTTCTCATATATGCTTTCATCTTAATAACGTATTCAACGCGGATAATAATTTGTCCATATCACGACGAGAATTATATCCCTGCACAGACAGGCGGATTAATTTCTTCTCATTCCACGCGATAAGTGGAATTTCAATTCGATACTCATCATACAAGCGCGATTTGAGGGTAGCGAGGTCAGAGTCCGCTGGCAGAGTGGCAACTGCCATTTGGGCAAACCAAGGTTCGGGGTCAGAATGAAGCGGGGTTTCTCCTGTCAGTTCATGGATGCGCTGCCATGTCTCCACTGCCAGGCGATGACATGCGGCTCTTACCTCCGCCCAGTTTTGGTCCTGTTGAAATTGAATCGCCTTCGGGACAGTAAGGAAGGCAGAAACATCACGAGTGCCCCACCATTCGTTGTAATCAATAAATTGCGAATCGCCGGGCGCCTCGGCTTCATAGCCCCACGAAACCACCAAGGGTTTTAGCAGGTGTTGAACTTCAGGGCGGGCATACAAAAAGCCCGCTCCCTTCGGCGCACAAAGCCATTTGTGTAAATTCCCGCCATAGAAATCTGCGCCAAGCGCATCTAAATGAAGCGGGATTTGCCCCGGTGCATGAGCGCCATCGATAATGGTGAGAATGCCATGCGCACGCGCACGTTGAATTATTTTTTCTATTGGGAAGATGGTTGCAGTTGGCGAAGTAATATGGCTTAGAAAAATGACCTTAGTGTTGGGAGTTACGCCTCGCCAAAATGAATCGACAAAGGCATCAGTTGAAGAAATATCCACTACTTGATTGATATAGGTAAAGCCACATTCTTTTGAAAGAAAACGCCAGGTGCGATCCATGGCACCGTATTCATGATGAGTTGAGAGGACTTCATCGCCCGCGCCCAATTCTAATGACCGTGCAACGATGTTCAACGCGATGGTCACATTTTGGGCAAAGATCAAGTTACCAGCGCTCGTGCCCAGATAATCAGCCAATGCTTCACGTGCGGTGCGCATGAGCCCGGCAAAACGCCTGCCAAGAAATTCAACTGGTTGACGCTCCAATTCTCTTTGCCAGCGTTGATATTCATCAAAGACCGGTTTTGGGGTGGCACCAAATGAGCCGTGATTGAGGAAGGTAACAGATGTATCCAACTGAAAATGGCGCTTAAGGTTATACATAATCCTATTATACGTAACGTTAAACAACCATTTAACTACATATTATTTAAAACCATTTTCTTTCCACGCAACCTCTACTCGGGTTCCATTGCCTATATGCGAAACAATATCTACGTTTGCACCAATAAACGAAGCACGTTCTATCATACCTGCCAACCCAAAATGATGGTTTTCTAGCAAAGTTTCAAGATTGAGTTTTCCATTAGAATCGAAACCAATACCATTATCCTCTACCAATATCCATACACTTTGCATATCCATATTCGCATGAATATGAATTTCAGTTGCTTTTCCATGCTGTATCGCATTATCACATGCCTGTTGTATTATCCTAAATATATGACGTTCGACATTCTCTGGGTAACGAATGTTATTTTCATTCTGGAAATTTATAAAAACCTTGGTAACACCCTGGGCACGGATTGTGATTTTATCTTCAAGAGATTTAATAGCCATCTGTAATCCATAAACCAACATGGGCGGACGCAGGTCAGAGACAATTTCACGCAGATAGGTGCTGACTTGTTTATAAGCATTTTCAAAATTTGAAGAAAGGGTAGAGTCATCTGTGTTTAGACGAAGAATTGCCAGTTGTGTAAGTACATTATCATGCAGTTCCAAAGCCAGTTGCACACGACTTTTTTCATATCTTTCAATATCATTGGCATACAAATTAAGTAGACGGTTTGAATGAAGTATGTTGCTTAATGCAATCGTAGTCTGATTTGCCATTGATTGCAGGATTGAAAGTTCTGCCTGTGGATACAAATCATCTGGATCGCGGCGCCCCAACAGCCAGGCTCCCATCAATTCCGCATCCAACTTTAATGGCAGGATCAATCGAATCCAATCAAGAGTTTGCTCTCCTCCTATATTTGGATGAGAGCTTTCGGTATTCAATACAGTAAATAGGTGTTCGAGGGTTTCTTTCTGAAGTTGGTCTTTATCCAGATTTTTAGAAAGGAGGATTTCTCCCGAACCACCTGCAAATCGTACAAATGCATATTGGTTCACCAACAAACTGGGGAAAATTTCGTCTTCCAAGAGTTTTAACAAATTAGTGAGAGAGGTGCTGGTGGTAATGCGAGCAGAATAAATCTGAGGTAAGTCTTGTCCAGACAGGGTAATCCCAAGCAAGCGACGCTCAACAAAACTTTGAAAGTTAGGAAACACCCAAATAGAGATGAGAGATGTAAAGATTGTTGTAAGAATACCTATAAGTAATATATTTTCAACAGTTGCAAAAATATTATATAAAACTGCCAGTAACGGAAGACAAACGCTAAAAAGAATTATGATAAAGAAGTAAATCGATATCAGACGGTTTATCCGCATTTCTGAACTACCTAGTTGGCGGCGATAGGCAGCATACAAATAAGCAAATGGCAGCAAAGGGAAAGGCAACAATGCCAAAGACCCCAGGCGCGAAATCGTACCTGGGTAAGACTGAACAAACCCCAAAATAATCAAAGGACCTAAGACAAAAAACATTGTGATTAAAAGCAGCCGAAGTTCACGGCGCACATCTGACTGTTTGATCGCGTGAGCAATGAGCAAGGCGATACTTCCAACAATGGCAATCAGAAAACCAAGCAGGTAAGAATCTGCTGGCAGCCATTGGAACCACTGAGCAAGGGCAAGGGCAAATGAGATGGTATAGATACCCCAGACAAGCAGCGCTGGGAGTTTACCCAATGGACGTGGAAACACCCAGTGAAAATGTAAATATACGGGAATACATAACCAAACCGTGACACGCAGGATGATTGCACTGAAAAAAATATGATAGCCTGATGCTCCTCCCCCAACTGCCAACCAAATGGAAGTTAAGAAGTTAAAAGCCGAAAGCAATAACCAACGATCATCCTTCGGACGCAGGAATAATAAGGTCAGAGTCCCTGCCAGCCAAAAGAAATAAGCAATTGGCCATTCACTAGCCAATTGCTCCCATACCTCTCCTACATTAACACCTGGTAGTTTCCATAATACAGTGAGGCGTTCTCCATTACGTTCAACAATAATAGGAACCGCTTCGCCCACATTAAACCCATCGAATAAAGTTACTCGTAAGTCATTCTGAAATTCTTCCCATTTAAGGGTTCCCACCTGCACCAATTGGTCTCCAACGCTCAAGGATTCCGGCTGGTCTACAAATACTGCAAACACCTTGCCATCTGAACCCCAGCTAAATCCATAAGGATGCTGGAAAAACTTAACATACGTATAAAACAAAAGAATGCCAAGAACTAGCCAAGGCAAGGAGTGTTCAAGAATCTTTCTAAATGAGCTGTTTTGAAATGTCATCAATGATGTCCCTTCGCAAAAGCAGAGATTCTCAATAAGACTAATGACAAGCTAGCGTACAAATTGAATAATCAAAAGAGTTACATAAGACAACACGAGTATATAAAGCAAGTATAGCATGCCAAAAGATACAGAAAACATTTTCTGTATCTTAATAGAATTGGTAATTTAGAGTATTCTGGAGAATTAGTAATAGAAATTAGTAAGGATGAAAATCAATTTGTGATTGATAAGAAACCTATATTCTTAAGTACAGAACTCTCAGACAAAAATAACTAAGCAGTAAGAATACCCAATTTACGAGCTTTTGCAATCGCCGCAACTCTAGTCCGAACTCCTAACTTTATGTAAGCCCCTGAAAGCAGGTTACGAACTGTCGAATTTGCAATAGACATCTTTTTTGCAAGCTCAGCAGTTGTATCATCAGGAAACGCCAAACTAAGAGAAAGGACTTCTTTTTGTCGTTGTGAAAGAGACACAACTTCATTCATATTTGGCTGGAGCAAAATAGAATCTATTTCTTGGCTCAGTGAAATTTCTCCGGCAGCAATCGAAATGATTACATTCTCAATATCCATTAGCATAATCTTATCATCTTTGAGTATATAGCCACTTGCGCCCGCCTCCATTACAGAACGAATCAAGCTACGATCAGTATGCATACTTATTACAAGAATAGCCAGATTTGGATATTTTTGAAGCAAACTTGGGATTAGATACAGAATTGGATAGGGGTTTGAATTTTCTTGTGAAGTAGGAACATTTATGTCCAACACTAAAACATCAGTAGGGTATTTTTTTAAAGTATCCTCTACGTCACTTCCAAACGTCATCGTTGCTACTATTTTTACTTTCTTACTACTATCCAAACGAAATCGATACCCGTCTAAAATGGTTTGATGATCGTCGAGAATACTGACTTGGATTATTTTTGTCACGGGAACCCTCCTATCTTAATAATAGGTTATCAAAAAAAAATAAACGGCGCTTAAAGTTTAGCCTAATAAAGTACATGTGCCTATATGAGCTTAAAGGAACATTTTAGACGGTATTCGTAAGCCAAAACTCCTAAAGGTGTTTCACATAAATAACAAGGTCATCGCCTTTGGTATAAAAATCCTTGATGGTCGCTTCGGCTTGATAGCCTGTTCCGATGTAAAACTTACGGGTCGACTCATACAAGGCTTTGCCTGAAGTTTCGGCAATCACCATGCGCCCGCCCAGTTTGCGGACTTCTTCTTCGGTGGCTTGCAACAACTTGCGCCCTACTCCGCCGCGACGGGTGTTGGCATCTACTGCGATCCAAAACAAATCGTACACGCCATCCGTCAGGTCGCGGTAGCCATAAGAAGCAAAGCCCAGCACCTGCGTCCCTTCACGATAGACAATAAAGTTATAACCGCAACTTTCCACACCGTTTTCAATATAATCGTCCCAGATCTCTGCTACACAGGCGACTTCTTCTTCACTAAAAACACCTGCTCGAGCAGTGATATCTTTGATTTGGTCTCCATCGGACGCAATAGCGATGAAAATATTGTCCTGCCCGGCAACGTTTTGATTTGCATTCATGGGTTGAAATGCCTTCCTGTTTTGAATTTTAGGTGTAGGTGTTGTTCGGTCTACACAAAGCCATTTTTTAGGATTTTATCATCTAGAATAGGAGAATTATCCTAGTAAAGAAATGTGAGTACATCACACCAGTACTGCAAATCAATTTACCGGAGGAAGCAATGACCGAACCTAAGATCACCCTGTATGGTGCCTATTGGTGCCCAGACTGCCGCCGCTCGAAGAAATTTTTAGGAGAGCAATTCGTCCCTTTTACATGGGTCGATATTGAGCAAGACAAAGAAGCCGAGGCGCTCGTGCTTCAAAAGAACAATGGCAAACGCATCATCCCGACCATCGTGTTTGAAGATGGGTCATTTCTAGTTGAGCCGACTAACGCCGAGCTAGCCAAAAAGCTGGGATTGAAGACAGAGGCGAAAAAGACCTACTACGACCTGATCATCATTGGCGGCGGACCGGCTGGGTTGACCGCTGCCATCTACGCCTCACGTGAAGGTGCAGATGTGTTGCTGATCGAGCGCTCTGGGCTGGGCGGGCAAGCGGGGATTACGGTTGGGTTAGATAACTTCCCCGGTTTCCCTGAAGGCATTAGCGGACAGGAATTTTCAGAGCGGGTAACTCAGCAAGCCAAACGCTTCGGTGTGGAAATTTTACAAGCCGTAGACGTTGAACGGATGGAAGAAGAGAATAGCTATCACGAAGTGTATACATCGGATGACAAACACTATCACTCGCGTGCTGTTCTCATCGCTACGGGCGCATCGTATCGCCGGCTGGATGTGCCCGGCGAAGATGATTACATCGGCGCAGGGATTCACTTCTGTGCCACTTGTGATGGTCCGTTTTATAAAGGTGCAAAAGAAATCGTGGTCATCGGCGGTGGGAATGCCGCTGTGGAAGAAGGTTTGCATCTGACAAATTTTGCCGAGAAAGTGACTCTCTTGGCACGCGGAGATAAATTAACTGCCAGCCAGATTGCGATTGACAAGGTCACCGAACCCGGCTCAAAAGTGGATGTGCGATACAACGTCAGCGTGGAAGGGTTTGATGGACGGGATTCAAAACTAAAGTCCATTAAGACCCGCAACAAGGTGTCGGGTCAGGTTGAAGAGTTGCATCCGGCAGCAGCGTTCGTGTTCATTGGTCAACAACCGAACACCGAGTTTGTGAAAAGCTATGTGCAGACCGACCCAAGCGGATTTATTCTGACTGGTCACGACTTGGGGCACGACCGTGATGCATTGCCATTTGAAACCAGTGTTCGTGGCATCTTTGCCGCAGGCGATGCGCGGCATGGCAGTGTGAAACAAGTGGCGTCGGCGGTGGGCGAAGGTGCGGCGGCTTCAATCTCTATCCGCGAATATTTACGCAAAGGTTAAAGTATCAGGCAGCCCTATCCGTAGATAGGGCTGCCTGATACTCATCATTTATGAAAACATTGTAATTTTATTCCTCCTAAAATGTAATTAATAGCACTGACGGCGCGACGGTAGCGGAAGTACACTCATTTCAGTTTTCATCACCGGAGGAATTCATGTCACAACCCAATATCACCGTCTATGGCGCAGACTGGTGCGGCGACTGTCGGCGCTCCAAACGCTTTTTGACCGAGAAAAATATTCCCTTCACATGGGTCGATGTCGACCAAGACCAAGCTGGCGAGGCCCTTGTTTTGGAAAAGAACAATGGCAAACGCATCATTCCAACTATTCTTTTTGAAGATGGTTCCTTTCTCGCTGAACCATCTGACGAAGCACTGGCAGATAAACTTGGTTTACCCGTCTAACAAAACAACCTGAAAATCAAATAAGCTGCCAAAACTCGAAACGCATACGTGAGTATAATTTCATGTATGCGTTTCAATTTATTTAAACAATCAGACATCCCCGAAAAATACAGATCAAACTTTCTTCATCTTTATTTCGATATTGCCTGGTTCGGCGTGTTAAGCGGCACCGCCGTTAACTTTCTCAATGTGTATGCCACGCGTTTGGGTGCGAGCGCTTCGCAAGTCGGCTTGCTTACGGCAGCCTCTGCTGTCGTCAATCTTTTCCTCGCCATCCCAGCCGGGCATTGGATCAGCAAACGTCACACCGGCATGGCGGTCTTTTGGTCTTCGGTGCTCTTTCGCATTGGCTATTTCATGTGGATTCCCCTGCCATGGTTTCTTAGCAATCAAGGGCAAATCTGGGCGCTCATCATTTTGACCTTCCTTATGGCAATTCCGCTCACTCCATTGGGTGTGGGGTTCAACGCACTCTTCGCCGAAGCCGTACCAGATCGTTATCGTGCCCGCGTGGCAGGCACTCGCAATGTGACTTTCGCTATTGCCTACATGCTCACATCCCTCATTGCGGGCTATATTCTCAAGAATACAGATTTCCCCGGCGGGTATCAATTCATCTTTGTGATCGGAGCCTTCGGCGCGGCGATGAGCAGTTATCACATCTACCACGTCAAACCAATTCAAGATGACATGCCCGCGCCTCTTTCTACGCCGGTCTCTGCCTCTGCCCCCCAACCCGACTCTCCCCGCGGCATCACCTCCGCCCTGCGCCTGGACATTTGGAAATCGCCATTTAAGAATGTGTTGCTGGCGTTGTTCATCTTTCACTTTGCACACTATCTATCGAACCCGTTGTATCCCATTTTCAACGTGCGCGTGCTGAATCTCAATGACAGTCACATCGGCAATGGGACAGCACTCTACTATCTTTCGGTATTGCTGGCATCCACTCAGTTAGGGCGCATCGTTCATCGATTTGGTAACAAACGCATCACAGGCTGGGGTGTGGCGGGTATGGCTTCGTATCCGCTCATGTTGGCATTCGCACACACCGTTTGGCAGTTTTACGTACTTTCCTTCCTTGGCGGCTTTCTATTCGCCTTGGTCAATGGTTCATACGCCAACTATATGCTTGAGCACATTCCCGCCGATGACCGTCCTTCGCACTTGGCGTGGTACACCATCATGTTCAACTTCGCAGTACTCGCCAGCTCGTTGATCGGTCCGGCGGTAGCAGAAGTCATTGACCTCGTCCCTGCCATGATTATCTTCGGCATTGCGCGCATCCTTGCTGGGTTGTTCCTGCTCAAATGGGGCTAAGCAACTAGCCAGTTCGGTGAGCAAAAACTCAAAATCTCTGCGAGTTCTGTGGTTTATTCTCCAACAATTTTCCATGCTAAAATCATCTCGTGACAGATAACATCAAAATCATCGCCAACAACCGTAAAGCCGGTTTTGAATACACCCTGATCGAAACCTTCGAAGCGGGTATTTCCCTGCAAGGCTCTGAAATCAAATCCATTCGCGCCGGGCAGATCAGCATCCAAGAAGCCTACGTGGACGTGGAAAACGGACAAGAAGCCTGGCTGCTGGAAGCGCATATTGCTCCCTATGAACAGGCAGGCAAATACTTCAACCACGAGCCGAAGCGCAAACGCCGTTTGCTTATGCACAAAAAAGAGATTCGCGAACTTTGGAATAATGTGCGCATCAAAGGCATGACCATCGTCCCGACCAAGGTTTATCTCAAAGACGGGCGTGCCAAGGTCGAGATCGCGCTGGCAAAGGGCAAGAAGGCTTACGATAAACGCGCCACCATCGCCAAACGCGATGAAGCGCGCGATAAAGAACGTGCCATGCGGGTAAGATGACCTCTTTCATCTTTCCTCTTTATATAGGGAGGAGAGGTGAAAGAAGAAAGAAGAAGCTATGCCTCCCTCAACCATTGGCGGAATCAATTTATTATCTGAACCCGAAAAGCGGGCGATCTACACCAAATACATTCCACAAGCACTATTAGACAAATACAGCCTGCCGCCATTGACCTCCGCGACAGGATACAACCTGCTGCAATTCCGCTTTGCGAACGGCTCAACCGATGTGGAAATGCGCCTGTATCACAAAGTAGACTTCCCCGACCCGATCTTATACGCGCACTTGACCGACACCATGAATGCTCAAATTCATGTGTTGTTGTATGTGCTCAACGACCCAGACTCTCCGCGCTATGACGTGGACAAGATGCCCGATGGCACACCCACCAAGTTCGGCACGTTGAGGCGCAATATCGAGGCGGAGACAAAGGCTTGTGAGGCTGGGCTGGCACCGGGTCAGGTACGACGCGGGCTGAGGTTGTTGGGCGGCGCAATTGAAGCGTTCGAGGGCTTCGTCACAGCCCTAGGTCACGACATGTACTTCGTCGAGCCGTTGTATTATCACAATGCAGTTATCTTTGAGCGTTATGGCTTTTCGTATCAGATGGGCAAACGCTTGATGGAAAGCATCAATGCCGGTTTTCAACCCGGCGGTGACCTTCATTCCCAGCTAGACGGTTCGAACGCCTTTCGTAAAACAGAAGCCGCCGAGAGCATTCGCAAACGCTCATGGGCGATTCACGACGGCATTCTCGGCGAGCCTTTTACGAATGTGACCATGTACAAACGTGTGGGTCACAGTGCAGGTGTGGACACAACCAAAGGTTGTAAGTGGTAGTTACGCCTTGCTAGCGCCTGTGCCAAATTTGCGGAAGAAGAAAATACAGATCCCTGCCGCCACAAAATAAGCAAGAAAATAAACGCTACCAAAGGGGTGTTCGCCAAAATTGAAAAGCGGGAAATACGCGAACGCCGCGATGGTAATGATGACGATCAAACCAAACGCCAAGAAACTATAGTTTAAGAACGGAGCGCGATTCTTCTCGAACAACAAAGGCAGCATGCCAATGGTGAGAGCTAAGAAGAATGCGCCAAAGCTGCGCAATGTGAGGGTGGTCATGGCTTCGGGGAAGATCTCGCCAGTAGTGGCAGGGGCACCCGCTTGAACGCTCAGTCCATAAATCCCAAGGAAGCCTACAAAGAGGACGAACGCTGTTGCAACCCCGCGCATGAGACCAGTCATCGGCTCAGATTGATTCCCCGCCGGGCGGACGCGCAGCCAGTCGATGATGCCAAACACGGCGGCAACGGCGTTGACGCTGATTACAGAAACATAGAACCAAGCCACGGGGTAATCTAAATTCAGCTTCTCACGGAAAGACACAACGATCATGCCTTCTAACAAGCCAAAGGACCAGAGATACGACAGTGCTGGGTAGACCAGTTGCCAGTTCCAGCGGCGAGCCGTGAAGAACGCCAGCCAGGCATTGCCCAAGCACCAGGCGCCGATGGTCATGGTCATAAAGCCAGTCACATTCCAAGCAAAGATGGGCGCTTGTTGTTCGGGGCGAAAAAACAAGACTCCGCCAATGACGGCATATAACGCGGCGAGCAGATAGGTTAACACACGAGATGTATTGGTAAGCATAATTCTCTCCTCTAGTAAAGTTTGGAACAAAAAGTATAAACACTGAATTACTGCTTGAGTTTTTACCCCAAAAGGATCATTCTACATACTGAGCGTAATTTTCGCCCAACAACTTCTCCAAATATGGCGTGACTTGCCAGAAACTCTTCAAGTTCTTGTATTCTTCCAGCCAGCGCGGATTTTTGCCCGCAGGCGAAACTTTCACCGAGCGGATCATCAGATTCTTAGCGGTGTGTTCGATGGGCACAAATTGAGTCACATCGGTACGGTAACCCATGATGCGCAATAGCGTAGCACGGAAAGTATCGGTGAGGATATCGCCCATGCGCTCGAACAAGATGCCATGACTGAGTACAGAAGCCAGCGCCGTCGGTGCAGGGACGCGCGCCATTTGCACCTGTAAATCGTGCTGACAACACGGCGCACAGACGATGACCTTGCTCCCCCAGCGGATGCCCTTGGCGAGGGCGTCGTCGGTGGCGGTGTCACAAGCATGCAGGGCAACGACGATATCGGGTGCAGAGTCAGGCACAAAGTCCGCGATAGAGCCGACTTTGAATTCCAGTTGACTCCAACCCAATTTTCTGGCTTTCTCCTGATGGCGTTCGATCAGATCGGCTTTGATATCCACGCCGGTGACGTGAGCATCGAGTTTCAGAATTTCATGCAGATAGTAATAGACCGCGAAGGTCAGGTAGGCATTGCCGCAACCGAAATCCACCAAATGAACGGGTTTGCCCGCAAAGGTTTCGAGCACGTCACTTTCATCGACCAAGCGCAGAAACTCGTTGATTTGGGTGTACTTGCGCTGCATATCGGCTTTGATTCTGCCGTCTTTGGTGAGGATGCCGACCGCCTCTAAAAACGGTTTGGCATTCTCTGCCGAAAGTAAGCGACTCTTCTCGCGGTTATGAGACAAATCTACGACCGGCAACGCAGTAGGCGCGGACTTGTGTTCGTTGACCAAGGCTTTGCCCTTCTTCGAGATGTTGACCTGCAAGGTGCCAGTGGTGCTTTCTATAAAAATATTGCGGAAAGGCAACGCCAGCACTTCGTCAATTCGGGCAGAGGCTTCTTCGAAGCTGTAATTTTTGGAAATATCCTTCTTCTCATCAAAAAACGAAAACTGCAAGTGGACCTCGCCCCGCAACTCCACCGGGCGAACGATGACCTTGATCCACGGCATCTCCCCGCCTTTTTGCGCGCCCGTAAATTGAGCACGGATGAAGGTATCGGGTGAAAGAATCCGCGAGCGGACTTTGTCGGTGTAAGTTGATTCCATGCTGAGATTATACGACACTCAAGTTACTGACCAAAAGGTGACAGTCACTTTTGAAGTGACTGTCACCTGATTCGTTTCATACCTCAACTCAAAATGGCTATGCGCTACTTTTAAATCTCTCGCTCCTCCTCTTTACGTGCCGCCTCGCCCTTCTCCATTTTGCGCTTCAAATGCTCGGGCCACGAGCTGATATCCTCCGCCTGCAAGAACAGCGGACCATTCCCCTTCTGGGTCAAAATCTCACGCGAGCGCACGTTCAAAACCGCCTTCGCCGCGTCGATGCCAGAGGCGGTCACACCTGCCACACCATGACTCATGGTGCTTGCACCGCACAGATACAAACCATCAAACTCGGTGCGCGGGGTAAAACCCAACGGACCTATTTGTTTGGGAAGTTTATCGATGCCATACAAATTTCCACGCGTGGCGTTGAGATAGTGTTCGTTCGTAAGCGGCGTACCGAGGCTGTAATACACAATATGCTTGCTCAAGCCAGGGATGCGTTTCTCCAGTCCGCGCACCATGCGCCAGGCGAGGTCTTCTTTCATGGCTTCATAATCCGCAGGGCGTGAGCCATATTTCGTATGCGCCCATTTCTCAAACGCGTCATAGCCCACAAACGCAAACGACTCACACGTGTGATGTCCGCTGTGCATCTTGGATGGGTCTTTCAAGGTGGTCACCGTCAGGAACATGCCGGGCATGCTCTCGTCTTTCAACGCGGCATCGGTCAAGCCGTCGCTATAAATTTTGTCCACATCGGGGTGATCGTAATACCACATATTGCCAGAGTCGAGCCCGGCATCACGTCGAAGATCTATATCGGTTGCAAAGAAAAGGCTCAAGCAAGAAGTGGAATATCGGACAGAATCTATTTTCTTCTGAAGCCGAGGCGAGAGTTTGTCCCTGCCGATCAACTTGCCGAAGGTCACCTCAGGGTCTGCATTGGAAATAACAACATCCGCGCGGATTTCTTCGCCCGACTCCATTTCCACGCCGATCACTTTCTTCCCCTCAAGCAGGATGCGCTTCACACGTGACTTGAGCCGGATCTCACCCCCAGCTTTCTTCAGCGCTCGCACAAACGCGCGCGGAATGGTGAACGCCCCGCCCAATGGATAATATCCGCCCTCAAGATAATGATGCGTAATACCCGCATGCATGAAGGCGCTGACCTGAGAAGGCGGCAAACCATGGTCACCCGACTGCCCCGCCAACACACCGCGTAACACCGGGTCGTTGATGTGCGCATTGATAAGGTCCGCGCCGGTAGCACGCATCCACTTGAGGACGTTACCCGCTCCTCTCGCAGCATCTAATGGGCTCGATAAATTACCAACATTTTTCAAGCCGTTAATCATACCCAACATATCGTTGAAATACCCGTCAATGCCCTGCGCCTCATGCGGAAAATTCCGTTTGAGTTCGGCGATCAAATTTTCTTTGCCTTTCGGAAAGTTGATCTGCTTATCACCAACAACGATATGGTCGTATCCATTCGGGTTGAGTTCCACAAAGCTCAAATCTTGCGAGACGCCCAAACCATCATAAATGCGACGCAAGCCGCCGCCCTCTTGCAAATCACCGATGTAATGCACGCCTGGACTAAAGCGATAGCCTTCGAGCGTGAAGGAATGCGTCCACCCGCCAGGTCTGTCATGCTGTTCGAGAACGAGTACCTTTTTGCCCGCTTGCGCCAATGCAACGGCTGCTGTGAGTCCACCTGCGCCTGAACCGATGATGATTGCGTCGTATGATGCCATGAATTCCTCCGTGGATTCGTAGGGCGAAAGTTAATGCCCTGTCTTAGTTTTCGCTCTTTGTCACTACCAGCCCTACTCGATACTCTTCTGCCTTGATCTCCCCTATTTTATCTTGCGGAAAAGGCAAAATGCTCTTTACGATCACTTCATATCCATTGTGCTCAATACGAGTTGTCATTCCCTCAAATTCCATCTCAGGCACCTTTCCATCGTTATCAGTGACGGTCATAAAATCCATTTCTTGGGGCGTTCCAGAATTAGACTGAATGGAGATTGCCACTGAAACAGGTCCACTAGCGGCGCACTCAATATTGAGAGGACAACGCTGGTCTCCGGGAACACGTAGTAGCGTAATCTTCAAGTCCGTTCCGTTTATGTTTACAGATTGTTCCGGAGCCAAGGTGAATTCTGTATCAAGGTCAGCAACAATGGGCGCAAGAGGAGTCGCAGGTGTCAGTCCGCACGCGGTTATGCAAAAGAGAAGAACGCCCACAAGAAAGATTCTCATCCTCATACCTTCCCGCTCTTATCGCCTAGGTCAATTTTTCGCGAGGTATAAGTTTCATAATCCGGCACCAAGCGCTCGTATGGATTGTCCATTAACGGTGATGAGATCATAAAATCTGCCGAAGCACGATTGTTCGCAATTGGGATATTCCACATCACCGCCACGCGTAGGAGGGCTTTTACATCGGGGTCATGCGGCTGTGGTTCCAATGGGTCCCAAAAGAAGATGAGGAAGTCAATCTTATTTTCAACGATCTTGGCACCAATTTGCTGGTCGCCGCCGAGCGGTCCGCTTTTGAGTTTGGTTACTTTGAGATTTAACTCTTTCTCCAAAATCTTGCCTGTGGTACCCGTGGCATAGATCTGGTGATGGGCTAATAAGTCACGATTAAACTTCGCCCATTCGAGCAAATCTCGTTTTTTATTGTCATGTGCCACCAATGCGATCTTTTTGTCATGATCCATTGGAATGCGCTTGTAATTCATTCTGTCTCCTTACATTAACCAAAACGACTCAAGGCTTTATAGATCGCCTGAGCGCCAAACTCAATTGCGGCGGCTGGAACGCGTTCATCGGCGGCGTGAATCACATCTGCAAAGTTGAAGTCTTCTGGCAGAGTCATCGGCAAATAGCCATAGGTTTGAATACCGATTTGAGAGAAGAAACGTCCATCGGTCACACCACTGAGAATCAACGGAATAGGAATCCCTTCAGGATCGGCTTCTTTCAAGATATCTGCTAGTGTATTGAAAAGCGTCATATCCGGCTCGGCGGGACCCGGTTCGTATTGGATCAGTTCGAACTCCACATCATCGCCAGCGATCGCCTTCAATTCACGAATCATATCTTCGGGAGTCTGACCGGGCAATAAGCGTCCATCAAGTTCAACTGATATTTCACTTGGAATCACATTGACCTTGTCGCTACTGTGAATGATGGTTGGGCTGGCAGTGTTTCGGAATAGCGGATAGAACGAACGTACCCGAGAGCCAAGGGTTTTGAGCACAAGATCTGTCAGCGCAGGGTTAGTCAGTTGACCGAGGATAAACCCTTGAAGTCCGCCCAGAGCCGCAGCCATTGCATCCACCATCAATTTTGTTGCTGGAGTCACATGCACAGGCAAGTCTTTTTCATCCAACGCTTTTAAGAACTTTGCCAATTTCGCTGTCGCGCCGCCTTTCTCTGGCATTGAACCGTGACCGCCCTGTCCGCGCACGGTGGCTTTCATCCAACAGACTTGTTTTTCCGAGATCATGATCGGATAAAAACGCTTGCCTCCCAAAGTGAGGGTAAAACCGCCAAACTCACCAATAGCGTGCTTGATATCTTTGAAGATATCGGGATGTTCTTTTACAAGAAACTTTGCGCCATAATCACCACCCGCCTCTTCATCGCTGACGATTGCCAGCACAATATCCCCTGGCGGGCGCAAGCCTTCGGCATTGGCGCGCATGAAAGCAGCCACCATCATTGCGACGCCGCCTTTCATATCTAATGCACCACGTCCCCACACATACCCATCAATGAGCTTGCCCTCAAATGGAGCTTGCTGCCAGCGTTGATTCTCGGTGGTGACTACATCCACGTGCCCATACAACAACAGAGGCGGCACCTTGCCTTCGCCGGGCAGGCGTGCAATCAAATTGGGTCGGTCTGGGTCTTTGGCTACCAGCGTGGATTCAATTCCCGCCTCATTCAACAGATCACGGATGTAGCCCACACAAGCCGCTTCATGCCCAGGCGGATTGGTTGTGTTGAACTGGATCAGCCGTTGAAGAATTTCAACGGGTCGTTCATGCATATTATTTTTTTGCGTCATTGAAAGCTCCAATCTTTTGAAAGCTTTCAAATTATATGCCTAATCGTCATCTTGTTGTTTTCAGTAAAGAGGCATAAAATAGTTTCAGTTCTTAACTATTAATAAAATTACATACTCTGAAAGGTTTCGATGCCTACATCTAATAAATTACAAGAGCAGGCTCTGGATGGCTTTTGGGAAAACGTCCCGCCGCTTTGGAATTTTGTCCGTTCATATATCCGCGCTACAGCTACCAGTAAATTTGATATTACAGTCGAACAATTTCATGTACTGCGCTTTGTGCGTAAAGGCATGTCGATTAGTGAGCTGGCGATTGCCAAAAACATCAGCCGCCCTGCCATCAGCCAGGCAGTGGATGTATTGGTCAAAAAAGGATTGCTAACCCGCGTACAGAGCACAAAAGACCGCCGTTATGTGACCCTTGCGCTGACAACCGAAGGCAACGCCTTGTTAGACACGGTCTTCAAAGAAACACGCACGTGGATGAAGAGTCACATGAGCAAGTTGACCAACGAAGAATTGGAGTCGATTGCCAAGGCAATGCAAGCCTTCAAAAAAATATTGCCATAAATTTTAGGAGTTTGAATCAAGCATGAATAAAAACATCAAAGAACCGATAGAGCCTGTTGAGCCTATCCTTTCGAGCACCGAAACACGTAAAAGCGGGGAAACCACCTTTGTTGCCATGCGGCATCGTAATTATCAGTTGTACTTTGGCGGACAGTTAATCTCCAATATCGGCACGTGGATGCAGGTCATTGCACAGGCTTGGGTGGTGTACCAACTAGGTCACTCCGAGTTGACGTTGGGGTTGGTCGCTTTCGCCTCCGCCATCCCAAATTTAATCGTCTCCCCCTGGGGCGGTGTGATCGTAGACCGCATCTCACGCCGTAAAGTATTAATTATGACGCAATCGGGGGCAATGGTGTTGTCTTTCATCCTTGCCTGGTTAACCTTTACCAACATCGTGCAGGAATGGCATGTGATTCTGTTGGCAGCATTGACAGGTGTAATCACTGCCTTTGATGCACCCGCACGCCAAGCCATCACCCCAGAATTGGTCGGGAAGAAAGATGTTGCCAATGCCATCGCTATGAACTCAATGATGTTCAATAGCGCCCGCGTAGTGGGTCCCGCCATTGGCGGTATGATGCTCGCCACCGTCGGTGCAGCGTGGTGCTTCACCGTGAATGGCATCTCCTTTCTCGCCGTGCTGATTGGGCTGTGGCTGATGAAACTCCCGCCGCATCGCAAAACTACACAGGGCACATCGCCATGGAAACAATTGGTCAGTGGGTTGCAATATGCCGCAAACAATCAAGACATCTCCACCTTGATCTTGCTCTCATTGGTCTTTAGCATCTTCGGGGTTTCATACACAACGATCTTGCCCGCCTTTGTAGAGAAAAACTTACAGTTGGGCGCAACAGCATTTGGTTGGGTCAATGCCGTGACCGGTTTGGGTGCGGTGACCGGTGCTTTTCTGCTCGTACATCACGTTAGCAACAACCGGCGCGGACTCTTCCTAACCATCACCAATATCGCCTTCCCATTGATCTTGATCCTCTTTGCGGTCACAGCTTTTTATCCACTTTCGCTATTGCTCGCTTATCTTTTAGGGCTTGGGTTCATGGTGCAGTTCACAAGCATCAACACCTTATTGCAAGCTCGCGTAGAAGATGACTTTCGCGGGCGTGTGATGGGGCTCTACACCCTGACCTTTTTTGGCTTTTCTCCGTTCGGGAATCTTCTGATGGGCGCTCTGGGCGAGAAATTTGGCTTGACCTTCGTGATGATCCTTTTTGGGATTCTTTCGCTGGTTCTCTCGCGCTTGGTGCTCGCCCGAAACCCAGGGATTAAGGCTTTGCCTTAGAAAGCTTACATAACAACACAAAAAGCAGATGAATGCTAAAGACCATTCATCTGCTTTTATTTATTTTCTTCAATTAGCAAATTTACGCGCGATACCCCAACAACCGCAAACCGTTCAGCACCACTAGCACCGTGCTACCTTCGTGCCCAACCACCCCGAGTGGAAGGGGTAAATTTGCACCGAAGGCGCTGGCAATCAGAAGCACAATCACAGCCAAGGCAAAGGTCAGGTTTTGCCAGACGACCTTGCGAGCCTGACGTGCCAACCCAATAGAGAAGGGAATCTTGCGCAAATCATCAGACATCAAGACCACATCCGCGGTTTCAATGGCAACGTCGGTTCCGGCGCCGCCCATGGCGATACCGATGTCGGCAGTTGCAAGGGATGGAGCATCGTTCACGCCGTCACCCACCATAGCGACGGGTCCGTATTTCTTTTGGAGGGATTTCAAAACCGTCACTTTATCTTGTGGAAGCAGGTCGGCATGGAATTCGTCCACACCGGCGCGGGCGGCGATCTTGGCGGCTACTTTGGCATTATCCCCGGTCAACATGACGACATGCTCAATGCCAGCGGCTTTTAGGGCTTTGATCATTTCCACTGCATCTTCGCGAAGCGTATCTGCCACGCCGAGCAAGCCAAGGAATTTCTGCGCTTTTGCTTCATACACAAACATCGCGGTTTGACCTTCGCTTTGCATATCGCCAGCTTTGCTTAATATCGTTGCCGGAATATTGACATCGCGCTCGACAAACATGCGCTCATTACCGATCCACAAATGATGGGAGTCAACGGCCCCTTCCACGCCCTGCCCAGGGATGGCGCGAAAGTCCATGGACGGAGGCAGGCTCAAGTTGCGAGAATGAGCCGCCTGTACAATCGCCTTGGCAAGCGGATGCTCAGAGCGAGACTCCAAAGCCGCCACGAGTCGCAACATCTCATCTTCTTTAAAATCACCAAAGGTATGAAGTTCACTCAGTGTTGGTTTACCACTGGTGAGAGTGCCGGTTTTATCGAAGGCAAGGACTTTGAGGGTGGCTGTCTTTTCAAGATGCACACCACCTTTGAAGAGCACACCATTGCGCGCTCCATTGGCGATGGCTGAAAGAATACTGGCAGGTGTAGAGATGACCAAGGCACACGGTGAAGCAACCACTAGCCAGGTCATGGCGCGATAGAAGGTTGGTTGAAACGCCTGCCCCAACAAAAGCCACGGCACAAAAATCAATAAGACCGCCGCCGCAAGCACGAAGATCGCATACTTTTGTTCAAACGTATCGAGCATTTGCTGAGTATTGGCTTTGGTGGCTTGCGCATCTTCCACCATTTTGACAATGCGCGCAAGCGTTGTATCTTTCGCCAAGCGAGTCACACGAATTTCAAGCGAGCCCGTGCCATTGACCGTACCAGCAAACACAAGGTCGTTCATCTGCTTTTGCACAGGCATCGACTCACCGGTGATAGTCGCTTGATCGACATCTGATTCGCCAGAGATGACTTCACCATCAATTGGGAAGCGCTCGCCCGGGCGAACCAAAACCACATCGCCCAAGGTCAACTGTTCAATGGGCAAAGAAATTAAACGGGAACCGCGTCGCACTGTGGCTTGCGCAGGGCGAAGGTCGAGAAGTTTTTCAATCGCTTTGCGACTACGATCCATGGCATAGGTTTGGAGCGTGTTCGAAAGCGAGAACAAAAAGAGCAGGGTTGCGCCTTCAGCCGGCTGCCCAATTGCCGCCGCGCCGAGCGCCGCAAGGATCATCAACAGGTCTACATTGAGCGTTTTCTCTTTCAACGCTTCCACACTTGCCACGACACCAAACCAACCACCCGAAATGTAAGAGACAAAATACAAACCGAAGATAAGAGTTGGGTTCCAACCCAAGCCGGCTCCAATGAAAGCTGTAAGAGCCGTCACAGCATTGATGACCGTAAATGCCACTTCGATCTTTTCGACCGGAATGGATGTAGATTTCTTTTCAGCCTTTGCCGGACTCAAGAACGCCGCTTCTATCTCGACGTTTTCACTGGTTGCCATGCGAGGGGCATTTAGCTTCACCTCGAGCGTGTTCTTGCGAAAATTCGCCGTTGGAACGGATGCTGCGGCTTCATATTGAAGCGCAAGTTTTTCAGAAAGTTCGCCGGCACATTGAGCGCAGGCTTCTTCACCGCGTTCACGTTTGGCAGCACATTGCGCCACCCGCATGGAGGCTTCACGCCCCGCGTTGTTGACAACTTCCAAAGCACGTTCGTTGCTGATCAAACGCGGGTCGAAGACCGCCTTTAGGTTTCCATTGGTGTAATCGTAGTCTACTTCTTGAATACCGGCATATCCACGCAGGGTGTCTGAAAGGATCTCGGTACAGCGAGTTTCTGTTTTAGGGAGTGTAGAGTTCATTAGTTCCTCGTTGCTTTTGCCTGCTTCTTCTGGCAGGCGGGGCATAAGCCATAGTACAACACACGCGCGCCGAGCAATTTATAGCCCGAGGCGGCGGTGATCTCTGAATCTAAATGGGTGACGTGTTCACTGGGGATGTCGATAATGCGTGAGCAGGAGATACAAGCCAGGTTGACGTGCGGTTCCGTATCTGCATCATAGTGGACCGTGTCATCCCCCGCATGCCCAAGCACGTTGACGACGCCCAAGCCTACCAAAGTCTCCAAGGTGTTGTAGACTGTTGCCAAGCTCAGCGAAGAAAAGCGTGGCTTGAGTTCGTCGTAGATCATGGCGGCGGTTGGGTGCTCGTGGCTGGATGCCAGCAATTCGCAAATTGCCACGCGTTGTGGTGTGACGCGCATGCCTGCGCCCTGTAATGCGGTTGTGAGAACGTTTAGATCGGACATTTTCTCTCTTATTTAGAATTATTACAAATTTAGAATAATTATAAATAAGAGCGAGAATTTGTCAAGTCACCAAGCAGTGCGCTGATAGACCCCAAACTTGCAATAGACTTCGAAGCCCATGCGGTGATACAAGCGCAATGCATTGGGAAAGGTGGTTTGCAAGGTGCCCAAGGTGTAGTTCATTTTGCGGGCTTCTTCGAAGGTCAACCATGTGACGGCGGTGCCCAAACCATGTTGACGGTATGTAGGCAAGGTGGCGATGTTATATAGCCCGGCTACACCTGCCCCCAAATGCAGGGAACTGGTGGCAACCACATCCCCATGGATGCGAATGAGATAATGCCGCCAATTGGAAGCAGACTGAAACGTCAGATGAGAAAAAATATCCAAGACCAGGTCTTTATCGGCGGGCGGAATGCCGAAAGCATTCAAAAAGGGCGGCATCCACAGTTCCAAATCCGCGCGGGTGCGGACGGGTTCAAAGGAATAATCAAGCTCAGGCTTTGTGTAATCAGTCAGCGAATCCAATTTCGCCGCCATACCGATCATGTCGCGCAGGTGATGGAAGCCATGCTGTTGCAAAGCGCTCCCCAAGCTAGACGGGCTCGAAAGCGGACCCGTCCACCATGTGAGCGGCAAGTTTCGTTGATGAAAAGGCTCTAAGGCGGCTTCGATTTGCTGATCGAGGGTCTCTTTTTCAAAGGGAGCACAGACCACACCGTTATAGCCGGCGCGATTTATGCCAGTCCGAAACCAAGTAGGGTTGCCAACATGCGCTTCTCCGCCCGGGAGCTTTGCAAAGTCCATAGACTTGGCAGATAGGTTTTCTTCGATCAAACGAGCCAGTTCGGATGAGGTTAGATTTGGCATTAAAATATTCAATTCTTCAAAGCGCAACAACATGTAAAAATCAACAGTCCTTAATCTATAACGCACAATTGCAGGCTTCTGTTACATCATAACTAATGTCTTACGTTTTAGTATTTGAGATTTTGTGAAAATTTTACCCGATCATGAATCAAAAAACCGCCTTCGGGTTAGGCGGTTTACTTTCTATGCTGTCGGGGTGCGGGGATTTGAACCCCGGACCTCACGGACCCGAACCGTGAGTCCTAAATTTTTTCGGTTTTTTCAGTTTGTGATTTTTTTGAAAAAAATTACCCACCTGTTATTCAATTGCTGTAATAACCGCCCATAAAAATAAAATCTATTGCGCCACACCTTAACGAACCTAAGGGGGACTTACCTTTTATACTACCATTTTATTCCTTTGACTGTAAGGCTGCCCTGTATGAAGGTTTACCTATACCTGATTTAAGAATCAGTTTACAATTAATGAATGATCGCTCCCTCACAAAAAGCAATCGAGGTTCTGTTTCTTGATGCAATTCAACGTGATATCCCTACGGCTCGACGTGCTGCCTTGTTACGCATCCTTTGGAACGAACGCTTCCTCACTCGTCCGCAGTTGATCGCGCGAGTTGAGCACCAGCTTGGAAAGCATTGTTTTGGAGCTTCTGCCTGGGAGGATGCCTTTTACCGCGATATGCGGGTGGTCAAACAAGCATTTCTAGCTGCCAGATTGACATTGAAATATAGTCGCGACAAAAAACGCCCCGGCTACTATATCCACGAACAGGATGTTTTATCTGCCGAATTCATGAACATGGTGAGAGCAAGCGCTGCCGAAGTGGATCAGCGGCAGATCGACATTTACCACAGGTTATCCCCTGCTGCGCGTTTTCAGCAGGGATGCGCAATCAGCGACACCGCCCGCAACGTGGTGGCATTTCGTATTCGGCAGGAAAATCCTTCTCTGACAGTACAAGAGGCGAATCAATTGGCTTTACAAAGGGCATATTCAAAATGAGTGAAAAGACTCTAGATATTACGGGCTTTCTCAAGCTAATCCTTGAAGCGTTGAAAGCTTCCAAAGTGGACTATATGATTGGCGGGGCGATTGCGGAATGGGCTTGGGGAGAGCCGAGAGCTACTCAGGATCTGGATGTAGTTATCAATTTACCAATCAAGTCCATCGGGAAATTTTCCAAGGAGCTTGAGAAACGCGATATGCTTGTTCCTGCGGATATTATTCTGGATGCAATTGCCGAAGACCGAGCGGATATTCCATTGAATGCGATTCACATGCACAGCGGTCTCAAAGCGGATCTGTATTTGATGCGGGATGGAGATATGTTACGACAAAGTGCTTTCAAACGCCGAGTGTTGGTGGATTATGGTTCGCCGATCAGGAAAGTGTTTGTCCATGCTCCAGAAGATTTGATTATTTACAAGTTAATGTATTTGGGATTAAGCGGGCAACCTAAACATGCTAGAGATATTGCGGCGATTTTGAAAGCAAACAAAGGCAATCTTGACCTTAAGTACATCGAGGAATGGGTGGCTCAACTAGGGCTTGGGGCAACTTGGGGTGGGCTTAAGAGCAATATATAAGCACGTAACCATTATGCGTAAGGTGAACATTATGGGGATTCCACACAGTTGCTGTTCCTGCGGGCGAGATATTACAATCCCGCCGTTGGGAGGTTCCAATCACGGGATACGTGGAGTGGAGATTACAACCGTCCGCTTTCGCTGAACCGGTGGATGTATGTGGAGGGGAATCCGGTGAACGCAGTTGACCCGTCAGGGCATTGTATTGTGCCGGAAGAACAAGATCAGGAATGTTGGACTTATCTGCGCAATATTGAGAACAAATTCCCATTTATT
>JAXLVU010000030.1:0-6679 GCA_046328855.1 Anaerolineales bacterium
TTTGACCGTATTCACCACTTCAGGGTGACTCCAGCCCAAATCCATCATGCCATAGCCGCCAAGAAAATCGAGATACTCGCGCCCAAGCACATCTTTGAACACCGCACCAGAACCGCCCCACTCCACTGCCGCCCAATCGCCCGACTCGGTTACCGATTTACGGTACTCAAGCCAGTTGCGGTTGTAATACTCAGCAAAATTGGTCGTAGACTCTTCAATAATCTTGTGAGCCTGTTCCGGGGTCGGGAATTCATTTTTCTGAATCCACTCCATCCAGTGAGATGAATAATCCAAAGCGTCTTCATAATCGTATGCCATGATTGTTTGTTACCGTATCCTTGATAGTAGAGATTTAGAACTTGCGTGACCATTCCTTGGGCCAGCGTTCGACCACAACTTTCTTCTGCGTGAAGAACTCGACTGCATCGGTGCTCTGTCCGTGCATGTCACCAAAGAATGAATCTTTCCAGCCACTGAAGGGGAAGAACGCCATCGGCGCCGCCACTCCAATATTGATACCAATATTTCCAGCTTCTGCTTCATAACGGAAACGTCGCGCCGCATTTCCGCTTGTAGTGAACAAACTGGCTTGATTGCCATATTGCCCGCTGTTGACCAGCTTGATGGCATCGTCGATAGTATTGACGTGCATGAGACTCAGCACCGGACCGAAAATTTCAGTGCGGGCAATTTCGCTTCCCTGCTGGACCTCGGACAGAATCGTCGGTCTGACAAAAGATCCACCCTCGTAGCCTTTCACCTTCGTCCCACGTCCATCGACAGGCACGCCCGCGCCTTCCTTGGCGCCGAGCGCGATCAACTGTTCCACACGCTGCATTGAAGCGGTGTTGATGACGGGACCCATCTGCACGCCAGCGTCCATGCCATAGCCAACCGTACGAGACGCTGCAGCATCGCAGATCAACTCGGTGAATTCGTTCTTTGATTCGCCCACAGTCACAGCGAGAGAAACCGCCAGGCAGCGCTGACCCGCACACCCGAAGGCTGAGTCGGCGACGATCTTCGTCGCCATTTCCATATCTGCATCCGGCAGGATGATAACGGGATTCTTCGCTCCGCCTTGGGCTTGCACGCGTTTGCCGTGTGATGCCGCAGTTGCATAAATATATTTCGCCACATTGGTCGAACCGACGAAAGTGATCGCGCGGATCGTAGGATGTTCGAGAATTGCATCCACGGTATCCTTCGCACCGTTGACCATGTTGACCACGCCCTTGGGGAAGCCAACCTGCTCGATGAGTTTGAAGATGAACTGCATCGTCATCGGCACTTTTTCAGAAGGCTTGACGATGTAGGTATTGCCCGCCGCCAGTGCATACGGCAGATACCAAAACGGAATCATGCCGGGGAAATTGAATGGCGCAATGGTGGCACATACGCCCACCGGCTGGCGGATCATGATCTCGTCGATGCCGGGGGCGATGTCTTCCACGAACTCGCCTTTGCTCATGTGCGGCATGCCGCACGCCACTTCAATGTTTTCGTAGGCACGCACCATTTCGGCTTTGGCTTCTTCAAAAGTTTTGCCGCATTCGTTGGTAATGAGCTTTGCAATCTCGTCGCCGTTCTCGCGCATCAGGTTACGAAGTTTGAACAGGTACTGCACACGATCATTGACCGGCGTTCTGCGCCAGCCATCGAACGCTTCGCGTGCGGCTTTTGCGGCGGCATCCACATCTGCCTTCGTGCCAAGCGGAGTCTTTGCGATCACCAATCCTGTAGCCGGGTTGATGACATCGAAATATTCTTTTACAGCGGGTTTTACCCATTCACCATTTATGTAGTTCAAGATTTCCATAAGTTCTCCAGAAAACGATATTCGATAATTCGATCTTCGAATATCGAATATCGAGTATCGAATTATTTCACTTGTTTATCCGCGACTTCCAACGCTTTCTCAACGATAGCAAGCCCTTCATCCAATTGCTCTTTAGTGATGCACAACGGTGGCACGACAAATACCATGCTTCCCATATTGTTCGCCATGATGAAGGTGAACAGACCATTGGCACGTAAAGTCTTTCCTACTTCTGCCATCACGGAGGGAGACATGATCTCTTTTGAGTCGCGATTGGCAACCAACTCAATCGTCGAGAAGAGACCGATATAGCGTACATCACCCACGGATGGATGCTTAGCTTTGATATCTTCAAGGCATTCACCGAGATAATTGCCCATCTTTTTGGCGTTTTCCATCAGTTTATCTTCGTCGTAGACTTCGATAGTCGCTAATGCGGCGGCACAAGACAAAGCATGACCGTTATAGGTTAAGCCAGCATAGAGATATTTATCTTCAAAGAATTCAGCGATCTTGTCTGAGACGATGACTGCACCGAGGGGGGCGTATCCGCTGGTGATACCTTTGGCAGTGGTGATCATATCGGGAACAACATTCCAGTTGTCCACGGCGAACCACTCACCGGTGCGTCCCCATCCGCTCATGACTTCATCGGAGATGAGAAGGATGCCGTATTTATCGCAAATCTCACGGACGCGGGGCCAGTAATCATCCGGTGGGACGATGATGCCATTCGAGCCAACCACACCTTCCATGATGATCGCCGCGATCTTGTCGGGACCTTCATACTTAATAACTTCTTCCAAATGCGAAATACACTCGCGCTTGCAGGATTCTTTCTTCTGCCCGAACGGACAGCGATAACAATGCGGGTTCATGAAATGCACCCCGCCTGGCATGGTCGGTTCGACGGCAAGGCGGCGATAATCACCTGTCAACGCAATCGAACCATGAGTCGCGCCATGATAGGAACGGTATTGTGCCAAGATCTTGTGACGCCCTGTATAAAAACGTGCCATTTTGATGGCATTCTCATTCGCTTCCGCGCCGCCAAGCGAGAAGAAGGTTTTCTTCAAATTGCCGGGAGTAACTTCGGCAAGTTTCTTGCCCAACTGCGCGCGGACATCCGTGGTGTTGCCCGGGTGAACAAAGCACAATTTCGCCGCCTGGTCTTGAATGGCTTTCACGACTTTGGGGTGCTGATGCCCAATATTGGTATTCATCAACTGAGATGAAAAATCGATATATCGTTTTCCATCGGTATCCCAGAAATAAATCCCTTCGGCTTTTTCAACCGGGATGGGGTTGGCTTGTCCCTGCACAGACCAGGAGAAGAAGGTGTATTCCTTGCTGAGGTCGACAATTTCTTGAGTGGATAGTTTTGACATAAGTTTCCTCATGTCAAAAGTCAAAAGTCAAAGGTCTAAAGTCGGCGACCGTTGACTTTTGACCTTTGACTATTTCTTTATATCTTTCACGATCTCTGCATAGACATTCAATGTCTCATCAATATCGGCATCCGAATGTTCATAGCACATAAACCACGGCTCACGCGCGTCGAGGTCTGGCATGATGCCTTTCTCAATGGCTTTCGCTGTTAGCCTGAGGTATAACTCGCGGTCGCTTTGCTGCCAGTCGCGCTGACATGTCACCGAGTCGGTATTTAATGAGAAGGAAAACATTGCCGGGTAACCGGTGAACACGGCGGGAATGTCGTTCTCTTCAAAGATTTCCTTCAAACCGTCCATGAGGCGTTGTCCGCGTTTTTCGATGGTCTTGAGAATCGGTTTGGTCTTCAGCAAATTCAAAGTGGCATAGGCGCCCGCCACGCCAGGCTTGTTGTTAGTATAGGTACCGCCTTGCGCTACGCCATGTCCGATAATGGACATGATCTCTTGCTTGCCGCCGAACGCAGCGATCGGGTAGCCGTTGCCCAGGGCTTTGGCATAGGTCACGAGGTCCGGTTTGAGGCGGTAGTATTCCTGCGCCCCACCATTGGCAATACGAAAGCCCGTCTTCACTTCATCCAAAATAAAAACACAGCCGTATTCTTCGGTCTTCTTGCGGATGAGTTGCAGGAAGCCGTCCTGCGGATTGATGGCTGCGCAGTTACCCTGACACGGCTCCGAAATGACCGCTGCAATTTGCTCACCATACGAGCGCATCACACGCTCGAAGCCTTCAAAATCATTGAAAGGCAACGTAATGATATTCTCGCGCATCATCTTTGGAATGCCAGACGATGCCGGAACTGGGATTGGGCTGCGACGATTGCCGTACGCTTCCACTGGCGCATACGTAGACCACAAGGTGTGGTCGTGGAAGCCGTGATAATTGCCTTCGAATTTGAGAATGATGTCGCGCCCGGTGTAGGCACGCGCCACACGGATGGCATGCATAGTCGCTTCGGTGCCGGAGCAAGCAAGGCGCACCATTTCAATGGCTGGAGACATCTCCACGATCATCTCCGCCACAGCAACTTCCAATTCGCCGGTCATGGCGAAGAGAATGCCTTTTTGAATTTCTTCAATAACTTTTTGGTCTACTTCATTGTACGAGTGCCCTAAAATAATAGGACCGAACGCCATACGATAATCAATGTACTTTTTTCCGTCAACATCCCACAAATAGCCGCCCTTGGCTTTTTCAACATAGGGAGTAATGCCTTCTCCCCAAAAACGGAAATTAGAATTCACCCCCAGCGGCGCGACCTTTTGGGCACGCTGTTGGAGTGCCTGAGTCTTTGAACCGAACATGATTGCTCCTTTTATCGGGTTGCGGCGAATCGCCGCGTAGCAGAATTACTTGGATGCGGATACTGTTTCGTTCTCTGACAATTCTTTCGCTATGCGCTCTGGCACTCTCCACTGGTAAACATCTTTGAGAATGATCGGTACGATGGAGGTTGTGGTCTTGCGCACCCCTGGAACCTTGCGCACCACTTCGGTGACGAAGTAATAGATCTCCGAAGTATCACGTGCAACCAACTGAATACTGATGTCATTCTGCCCAATGCCGCAGGCTACGTATGTCACATTTTCAAAGGAAGCCATTTTCTTGGCGACTTCAAGCACCGCGTCGGCTTCGACCTCAAGCCACACGTCTGCTTTGATGTTAAATCCCAACGCCTCTGGGTTGACCACCGCGCTGATCTGAATGACCCCTTCTTCGATCATCCGATCCACACGATAGCGCACGGCTCGTTCCGAAATATCGCCCATCCGGCGCGACATTTCAGAAGCGGACATACGCCCATCTTCGAGAAGCAAATTGACGATTTTTATATCAGTTTTGTCGAATTCATACATAGGATTTTGGCTTCTTTTCCGAAAGTGACACGCGGAATATACCTTACGGTATTTTAAACGTCAAGGGAGCAAAATTGGCGTAGTTCTGCATTTTCCTTTACAATCAGCGCGAAATTTGATGGATCACAAAATGAAAAACTCTCTTTTAGAAATCAAACCGCAGAAAATCTTGAAAGCCAGCGAAATACAAATCGATCTTGGCATAAAACCAGCCAAGTACTATCGCCATGGCTGGCAATCCTGGTCGCTCGCCGCATGGACCGACCTCTCCCCGCTCCCCATGCAAAAACCTGCTATCTTTCATCCGCTCCAAACAGATGCGGTTTATGTCAACGAAAAGAATCCGCATGGGTCTTGGCTGGGCGCGGTGGAATTTGAAGATGGCAACATCTTGTTGCTGGGCGCATTGGCAACAGACACGCATGTGGCTTTGGTCGAGAATCAACTCAAAGGTTGGAGCGAGGCGGGTGAAGTCGAATGGTTCGCTGCCTATGGTCAGGAAAATCTTGTCTTTGCTCAATATGCCGAAGAGTTGGGAATCCGCTTTGGCAAAGCTGATAAAAATCATGTGCCACGGGTATGGTGTTCGTGGTACAGCCTTTATACTGCCATCGATGAAAAGATATTGCACGAGTCGTTTGACCAGCTTGGCAACCTGCCTTTTGATGTTTTACAAGTAGATGATGGTTGGCAAAAAGATATTGGCGATTGGGAAGCGAACGAAAAATTCCCTTCGGGCATGCAGGCATTGGCAGAGAAGATCAAATCCACGGGCAGACGTGCCGGATTGTGGCTTGCACCTCTGCTTGTCGCAAAATCGTCGCGCTTATATCGCGAACACAAGGATTGGTTATTACACGACGAAAAGGGACGCCTCGTCTCAGCGGGATTCAATTGGGGGCAGCAGCTCTATGCGCTCGACACCACGCATCCGGACGTAATCTCGTGGTTGGTTGCGCTCATGAAGCTGGTACGCCGCTGGGGCTTTGACTACTACAAGTTGGACTTCCTCTATGCCGGTGCATTGCAAGGCAAACGATATAAAGACATGCCGCGTGAAGCTGCATACCGTGAATGCCTGCGCTATATGCGCGAAGCGATGGGAGAAGGTTCATTCTTCCTTACCTGCGGCACGCCCATCATCCCCGCCCTCGGCATGTGTGACGCCATCCGCATCGGACCGGATGTTTCGCATGAATGGGAAAATCATCGCAACGAAACCCTGCTGCAAAATTTTGCCACTCCTGGCACAAAAAACGCCATTCGCACCGTAATCCATCGCTTATGGCTCAAACCCCTCGTTCACATTGACCCTGATGTGGAATACTTTGAGTCTAAAGAAAATTCGCTGGAAGATGAACACAAGCAGCAGTTACAAGACCTCGCACTGATCTGTGACTTCAAAGCCACATCAGACCTTCCACAATGGATGACACCCCAAGAACGAGAACAAGTCCGCACATTTCTAATCGCCGAAACAGACATCACCCAGGTCAGCCGCTACGTCTACAAGCTCGATGACCGCATCGTAGACTTTTCATCCGCTGTGGAA
>JAXLVU010000031.1:0-2805 GCA_046328855.1 Anaerolineales bacterium
TGAACGCCATCAACCATGCAACCGCAGTCTGATAAACCGCCGAAGTGATAGCCCATGATGTTCCGAATTCATGTTTGATCGCACCCAAAGTGGCAACACAAGGAACATAGAGTAAAACAAAAATAAGCAATGATACTGCGCTTAGTGGAGTAAATTGCTTGCGTAAAGCAATACTGAGCGCGGTATCTTCGTTTTCTGCTTCTTCGCCGATCAAATTTACTCCAGGAATGATGCTCAATAGTATTTTTCCTGAACTAAGCGTTGCATCGACAAATCCTGTGCCAACACCGATGACCTCTTCGCTAAATGTTTTGGGTTCTACAGTTTCAACATCTTCGCCGCCAAGATAAATTTGGCTCATCGTGCTAACGACAATTTCTTTCGCCATGAAACCCGAAACCAATGCACCGCCTGTTTCCCAACTGCCAAAACCAAGTGGAGAAAAAATCGGCGATATCGCACTGCTTACCCTTCCAAAATAAGATTCGCGTTGTTCGGTCACACCCCAAGGAAGGTTTAATAGGAACCACATCACTATCGATGTAAAAAGAATCATCGTGCCAGCCTTGCGGACAAATTCGCGGGTATTCTCCCACATGTGGATCAAGACACTCTTCATCGCTGGTTGACGATAAGGCGGCAATTCCAAAACAAAGGCAGACGTTACATCGGGTTTGAGAATGGTACGCGTGAAAACCATTCCAGCCAGCATGGCAACTAGAATACCCAAAGCATACATTGCCCAGATTACCGTTCCAGCACGTGACCCGAAGAACGCCAAACCAAATACCACATACACAGGCAAACGCGCCGAGCAAGACATAAGCGGCACAAGCAATGCAGTGAGCACGCGGTCACGTCGGCTGGCGATGGTACGAGTAGCATAGATTGCCGGAACGGCACACCCAAAGCCAAGGATCATTGGAATAAAGGATTTGCCATGCAAGCCAACAATCCGCATGAAGCGATCCATAACAAAAGCAGCACGCGACATATAGCCCGAGTCTTCGAGCAAAGCAAGGAAGAAATACAAAATAAGCAAGCCCGGAACGAAGACAAGCACGCCTCCAACTCCGGCGACGATGCCATCAATGACCAGTGAGTGAATCCACGCTGGGAGCGGAAGCAGGTTAAGCAAGAAGCGCATGCCATTCGCAATCGGACCGTTAATCACAGCATCAGTCCAATCCAAAAACGGAGATGATACGTCAATCACAAGCCGAAAGACGATGTACATCACCGTGAAGAAAACCGGCAAACCGAACCACTTATGGGTAACAATATCGTCAATTCGGTCAGTGAGTGTAATCCTATCCATTTGTGGACGGTGAAGCGACTGACGCACAACACCGTTGATAAATCCATAACGCCGATCTGCAGTGAGAAGGTCAAAGTCATCTCCAAGCATAGACTGAATATGATCCGCACCTTGTTTGGCAAGTGTAATCACCTGTTCTCCATTGGGCATGGATTGAACACGTTCTAATATCTCAGCGTCGGCTTCCAGAAGTTTGAGCGCCAGCCATCGTTTAGGATAACGCCCAGTATCGAATTTCATGTCTTCAAAAGCTGCAAGGATCTTTGCGATTTCACGTTCGATCTTGCTGCCATAATCAAGTTTGAATAAAGATTGAGAGAGATTCATGTTATTAATTCCGCCTTGCCATTCGAAGCGCTTTATCGATCAATTCAGTGATGCCCTTGGATTTGTTCGCTGTTGTTTGCACCACAGGGACATTCCCCAATAATTGCGAGAGCTGATCCACATCGATACGTGCGCCATCTTTTTGCAGATCATCGGTCATATTAAGTGCCAAAACAACGGGCACATCCAATTCAAGAATCTGAACCGTAAGGTAAAGATTACGCTCAAGATTGGTGGCATCTACCACATTGATCACCACATCAGGGCGATCTTCGATAATGTAATCTCGGGCAATGATCTCTTCAGGGGAATACGCCGTTAAGCTATATGTTCCTGGCAGGTCCACGATATTGATGACTTTACCTTCATGTTCAATTATCCCTTCTTTTTTCTCAACCGTTTTCCCGGGCCAATTCCCTGTATGTTGATGCAAACCCGTCAGCGCATTGAAAATGGTGGTCTTGCCTGCATTGGGGTTTCCAGCAAGCGCAATGGTCAGGTCAGCCATTGAGCACCACCTCTATGTTAGCAGCTTCTTCTTTACGCAAAGCAAGATGATAGCCTTTGATGAAATACTCAACGGGGTCGCCTAACGGGGCGTTCCGCTCGATCAAGATCGTTTCACCGCGGACAATGCCCATTTCAATAAAACGACGCCGTAAAGCGCTAGAGCCGCCAACCCGAGTGATTGTGGCAGATTGACCGGGTTTCAATAAATGTAGTTGGATGGGGTCAGACATAAGCAATACTCCAAAATTGTTTTATTTCACAATGACATAATCTGCTAAAGACAAACCCAGCGCGACTTCTTTTCCGTTAACGGATACCGTCAGCGGACCTTGAAATGGCGCTGCTTCAATGAACTTAAGGTCTTGCCCCGGCAGGATGTTTTTATCTTGCAAATACTTGAGAACCTCTGTAGCTGTAGCGCTAATTGCCAATACGGTCGTCGATTCACCCGGCTGCAATTCACTGATTACACGTCCTTTTAATGGCGTGAAAACCCCATGCTCATCTGGAATTGGATTGCCACGCGGGCAAATCGAAGGATGGTTTAAGAAACCAGCCAAGGCTTCGGTCACTTCAGGAGCAGTGGCGTGCTCAAGGGAACAGGCAAATTCATATACTTTTGACCATTCGATCTTGAGATGGTCATACAA
>JAXLVU010000032.1:0-24235 GCA_046328855.1 Anaerolineales bacterium
CTAATAAATTCATAATAGTATCAATTTGATATTATGTCAAGGGTTTAAACGAAAAAGAGCCAGCCTTTTGGCTAGCCCTTCAGTACTGTCAAAATTATCGATTTCCATAATCGAGTTTTGGCAAAGATCTTAAATATACCCACACAGCTCGCAATTCATCATCGCTCATGTATCGATATGAAGTCCAAGGCATGTACTCTGAGCGCAATTCTGTGCCTGTTGGGGTCCTGCCAGTTCGCAAAGCTGTTATGAAATCTTCTTCAGTCCATGTAGGCAACACCGAGCCTGAACCAAACGTCAAGTTTGGGGCGGGAGGCCAACTCGATGGCAAACCAGGAATCACACCACCAGACATGGTGAGTCCATGGCAGACGTGGCAAGACTGTGTCAGATAGGCACCATACTCGGGCGTAATCCCAACTTCCGGCGCGGTCGGACGCGGCGCGTCATGCGGGATCAACTCAGCAGGAATAAACGTAATATCCTTGATAAGCGTCATCACGACTCGCCCCGCCATAGATAACGAACTGGGTGGAAGTTCATTATCCACAGCCGGCATGCTTTTGATATATGAAATCACATCGCCAAGGTCTTCATCACTCAAATAATAAAACTCAGTAGATGGCATGAACAGCAATCCTGTACCATTAGGGCGGATGCCATGTCGAATAGCGCGCACCCAATCTGCGTCAGACATCGCGCTTCCAACTCCGCCTTTGCCTGTCGTCAGGTTTGACGAAATCACCTTCCCGACGGCGGGGTCGTCCAAATAAACCTTCCCCTCAAGGCTTTCGCCATGGCAACTCTCACATCCACGAAATTGAAATATATGCTTTCCATTCGCAATGGACTCTGCATCTGTAGGTATCGCTATACTCTCTTCAGAAATTTCATAAACTCGCGTCAGCCTTGACTGGCTTTGAAAATAGACAAACACCAGTCCAATAACAATCACCCCAAAAATTCCGCCCAAAACAATTCCCACCCACTTCAATAACTTTTTCATTTTGCTCTCCATTTTTACACAAAATCAATCCCGCCTCGCGAGGCGGGATTGATAAGTTCATGTTCTGAATTACTTTATTTATCTTGTATTTCAGCCGCTCTGAATGTGTTTGCCATCAGCATAGCAATCGTCATCGGTCCCACCCCACCAGGCACCGGAGTAATAAACCCCGCCACTTCCTTCGCCTCTGCAAAGTTGACATCACCTACAAGGCGTTGACCGCTCTTCTTGGTCGAATCCGGCACAGCGTTGATACCGACATCAATCACTGCGGCACCGGGTTTAATCCAATCACCACGCACAAATTCGGTCTTGCCAATGGCAGCAATGACAATATCTGCCTGACGGACAACCCCTGCAATATCTTTTGTCCGCGAGTGGACGACAGTTACCGTAGCATTCTTGCCAATCAACAACAAAGCAGCCGGCATGCCCACAATATTCGAACGCCCCAACACCACAGCGTTTGCGCCTTCAATTTTTACGCCAGATTTTTCAAGCAAATAAATACAGCCATAAGGCGTACAGGGAACGAAAAGTGGTTCACGTCCCTTCTGAGCCAAACGACCTATATTTAAGGGCGAGAAACCGTCAACATCTTTTTCGATACTGATAAGTGATAAAACGCGTTCTTCATCAATATGGGATGGCATGGGCAATTGAACCAGAATCCCACTAATAGCTGGGTCTGCGTTTAACTTGCGAACCAATGCTTCGACTTGTTCCTGAGTAGCATCCGCAGGCAAATGCTCGCTGACCGAACCCATGCCTAATTCCTGGCATGCCTTCCCTTTCGAGGCAACATAGGCTGCTGAATCTGGTCGATCACCAACCAATACAGTTGCCAATACTGGCTTGGACTTTCCCGCTGAGAGGCGTTTTGCCACATTTGCAGCCACTTCGTCACGCACCTGTTGTGCGATCAGCTTTCCATCAATGATCTGAGCCGTCATGGGTTTGCTCCTTTGAATTGAGTTGCGTAAAAATTATACAATCTCCCCTTATTTTCAAACAGTGACAAAAATCCAGTTCTTTAGAATAGTGAATCAGCAAAACCATTGCCAAAATCAAGCAATTGTTCCCTGGATTTTTTCCCCATCCAAATGGTTTAGCAAAACCTCATCCACTTCATTCCAACGCGGGGAAGGAGCGGTGGCACTCACACGCAGATAATTACCCGTCCAACCTTCCATGCGCCAACCGTACTCTCCATACTCGGTCGTGGATTCCCACAGCACAGACATGGTTTGACCAATGAATCGCTTACGATAAGCCGCTGCCGACTCTTCAATCACATCTTGTAATACACGATTTCGCCTCTTGCGGACCTCGGGCTTGACCTGCCCCTTCATCTTTGCTGCCCCAGTTCCAGGGCGTGGTGAATAGGAGAAGACATGCCCTCCTGTGAAACGCATTTCTTGAACAAACTCCGTCGTTTCTGCAAATTCTTCATCTGTCTCGCCGGGGAAGCCAGCGATGATATCTGTGGTGATCGCCACATCAGGTAAGATACTTCGAGCTGCATAAACCAATTCACGAAAGGATTCAGTTGTGGTTTTGCGCAGCATCCGCCTCAGGGTAGAGTCACTGCCAGATTGCAGAGGCAGGTGCAGGTGAGGCATGAGGCGTTTGTCATTCCAAAGCGAGAAGAAATCTGTATCCAGATCCCAAGGTTCTAGGGAGGATAAGCGCAGGCGTTGAACATCCGTTTCGCGCAAAAGAGCTTTGACTAGCTCACGGAGATGGTTGCCAAAATCCTGCCCCCATGAGCCAAGATGAACGCCCGTTAAAACAATTTCTTTCGAACCGCCAGCCAACGCCGAATTGACGTCGTTGATTACATCTGCCAATGGGCGCGAACGCCCCTCCCCGCGCGCAATAGTGGTAACACAAAATGTACATTTGTTATCGCAGCCATCTTGAACTTTGATGAAAGCGCGAGTACGACGATGTAACCCAGGAATAGGGATTCGATCTATCGGTTCAACGTCGAATTTCTCTTTGGGCAAGCCAAGAATTTCAGGCACCAATAAATCTTTTTTATCGTTTGTAATAACATGCTTGACGTTTGGAAGTGTTGCCGCTTCCTTTGGTTGGATCGAGGTCCAACACCCCGTAGCAACGATTTCATCTACCCCGGCACGTGCAATATTGCGGATCTTTCCACGCGAATCAGATGCCGCCTGCGTGGTAACGGCACAGGTATTAACCACAGCCATATCGGCATGTTCGGCAGAAGCAACAATCTCATGCCCAGCCGCACGAAATTGACGAGACATGGATTCGATTTCTGCCTGATTCAAACGGCAGCCAATAGTATCGAGAAAAACTTTCATAAACAGGCGCTAGATGCGTTAAGGCTGTAACACCACAAAATTATCAAACAAAATATCTACGCCAGGTTCAGCGAAGGTTCCGGCAATTAATCCAACATCCCCAGAGGGAAGCGTGGAATCTTGAGCCTGTGCGATCTGAAATCCATTTACATAGAATGTAAGGATATTCCCTGTACAATCTGCACGCAGGTGATTGACCGCAACGCCTTTGTTGATGTTCGTAGATGCAAGCATTTCAGATTGTCCGAGCAAGGTCGCTTGCCCATCTTTATACAAACCCATTCCATAAAAACCATCACTGGTCATGATAAAGAAATAGTAGTCTTTCCCGTTATAACGGCAAAGCAGCCCCACACGATTTTCATCTGGCCCAGCTAGTTTACCGGTATCCACTTCCATGCGAACATCGGTGAAATTACGGCGCGGCGTTGCCCAAAAATTTGTCTGTAATGAGTTCACGAGCATACGATAACCGCCAGAGTAGTAGTCCATCACTCCTTCGGTCACAAGCAAACGATCCCAACCGGTGGTGGGTTGAGCAAAATCATCTTGAAAAAGAACAGAGCCTGAAGGCAATGCCGCCGCCGGAGCTTGAGTTTGGTTTGCAGAGGCGCTGCCACATGCAGAAAGCAAAAACATTAGAACGAATAATAAAGATACAGAGCGATTCATGAGCGTGATTTTATCATTGAAAATATTTGTCTAATAACTGTCTGGCTGTTTCGGCGTACACATCGGCACCTTCGGCATCTCGCACATAAGTCAGTGCATTAAAAGCCGCCGCCCGGTTTCCCTGAGCAAGATAATTCATCGCCAAATGAATATGAGCTGGGTAAAACTGAGGTGAAGCTTCAATCGCCTGTAACAAAGCCATCTCAGCACTAGCATAACGCCCTGTTGAAAGATACACATAGCCCAAAGCATCCAGTGAAGCCGGATCATTCGGAGAAAGTGTATAGGCTTGTTGTGCGGCTGGAAGACCCACATCTTCCGCTTGCACATTATTCTCTGCGCAAAAAATCGCCAACAAACGCCAATAGTCGGCTTGAGTGGGCGCAAGTTCTACGGCACGTTGATAGGCAGCCAAAGCCGCCACCAAATCTCCTATTTTGGAATAGGCTTCCCCCAAACTTGCCTGCCAACGTGGATTCTCTGGTTCAATACGTACCGCCAGTGAATACTCTGCCAACATTTGAGAATACTTGCCTTTCCGACTCCAATACAGCCCGCGCAAGGCTCGCACGTTGACTGAGTTCTTGTCTAGGAACAATGCCTGATCCAGTTCTGCGCTTCCCTCTTGACCGGTTTGCTGTTTCGCCTCTCCGAGCCATGCCCACGCCTCAGCATTATTCTGGTTAAGGTGAACAGCTTGCTCAAAAGCTACCTTTGCTAGCTCCCAATCTTGCACCAAGCCGAACGCCTGTCCCACAATCACCTTCTGCATAGAAGAGTCACTTTGCTGGCTGGAAACCGCCAAAGCGGCGCGTAAGGTTTGGATAGCAGAATCCACTTCGGGATTAAGAGATGAGGCGCGTGTCAGTTCGGGAATGGCATCTTCAGGTGTGTACAAGGTCAACAGCAAACCAAGTCGATAGGCAGCATAGGCATCGGCTGGGTCTAATTGAGTTTGGTGGTTAAGCGCATCAAGTTCTGATTCCCAATCTTTTTGGTTTCGATACACAAACGCCAGGAGTTTATACAAAGAGGCAGACTGATAATTCTGAAGCCCAGCTTCGCAAGTTGAGATTGTGTTTGGGTAATCGTTCAGTTGTGCATACGATTGGCAAAACAAGACCCACCCCATTTCGGTTAGGTTCTTAGCTTGCTTAAAGTAAGTGATTGCGCCCTCAAAATCTTCGCCTTGTGCAGCTGAAATTCCTGCGCGACCATACAAATCCTTTCGCCAGAGCAGAATGCGGGCAGCATGGGCGTATTCTTCAGCCGCAAGCCGGTATTGCCCTGTAGAATAAGCATTTTCAGCTCGTTTTAGGCTGGTATACCCTGTAATAAGGAAAGGAATTGAGACTGCAAAGACAAGCAAAAGACCTATAAAGTAGGGTTTGACCCTTTGTGGCAGCATGATTTCAATTCTACGCCATAATCTCTAACTGGCAGTATAATCACGACCGGAATGAGCGATTTTATACAGTTAGCATTAAACCAACTCACTGTTCCACCTGGAGACATGATCTATTACATCGTTCTGGCGTTTACCATTGCCAGCGCGTTGCAATCGGCGTTTAATCATTGGCGGGCAAGCGAATTTCCACAAGCAAGGCGTGCTTTCATTGGTTTGGGCATCTTGCTTAGCGCTCAGATCTTTATGTTCTTGTTTAGCGGGTTAGGCTGGCAAGAATTAATCGATTCAAAAGCCGTTTTACCGCCCATGGATCGTGCATTCTTGGCATTTGGCATCGTGTGGATCTCCTGGTTGTATGCATTTCCCGAACCCAATCGCCAAGCCGATGCAGTTGCCACCCTTCTCAGTATGTTCATTGTGACGGCTTTGGGGCTGAGCTTAATTTCATGGCAACAGCAAATGGCAAACCCTGCCACAGCTACCTTGAGCTACAACTTAACCTTAGATGATTTTATCTGGCAGATCGGTTCTGTATTGCTCGCTTTATTGGGCATGGCTGTGCTGTTCATCCGCAAGCCCGATGGGATGTGGTATGGGCTGATTTTGTTATTCCTTGGCTTTTTAGGGCACGTCGGTCAGTTATTGATCGGGCTGGAAGGCGATTTCTCCGGTATCGTCCGGTTGGCATACATAACGGCTTTCCCCATTTTATTGACACTTCCACAGCGTTTCGGCACAGTGACTGTTGTTGAAACGTCAGCACCGGTGAAACCGACCATCCTGAAACAAGATACAGCGGGTCGCCCTGAGCGGAGGCGTTATAGCACCGACCCGAAAACGTTCCATGCCTTGTTAGCAGTTGCCGCTGAAAACAACTCCACCAAGATGAGTCAGGCGATCACGCGTGCCATTGCACAAACTATGCTCGCCGATTTGTGCTTCATGATCTATCTGACAGATAACAATAACCAGATGGTAATCGCTGGCGGGTATGACTTGATCCGCGAAGATACGCTGGAAGGCGGCTCGTTGACCAAGAATGCCATTCCGATGTTGGCAAACTCCATTCAACGCGGGCGTCCTTTACGTTTGCCAGCCAGCAGCACCTCAGCAGACATCAAAGGGCTAGGCGATATTCTTGGGCTCACCAACCCTGGACATTTGTTATATGTCCCCATACTTACCCCTGAGAAAGAAACCTTAGGTGGTATTCTTCTTCTCTCTCCCTATTCAGACCGAACTTGGAGCGCCGAAGATCAGGCGTTTTTGTCAAACATTGCTTCTTCTTTGGTACCGATCATTCAGCGAAATCAGAAGATCACCAAACTCGAAGCTCAAAGCGATATGGCTCGTGCACAAGTCGCTGATTTGGAAGAACGCATTCGCAATTTGAGCGGTCAACTCGATGCAGCCCGTACAGAAGCTGAGCGCAACAAATCTACAGATGTCGCTTCCTTACGAGTAGCGCAAGAAGAGTCACAGAATATCATCGAACAGTTACAACGCGAAAACGCAGAACTTCGTTCTGGAAAGAACCTACCATCTGCTCAAGCAGAAAAAGAACTGAAAGCAACTTTGCAAGAAATGGCAATTTTGCAAAACCAGTTAGCAGATGCCAATATCAAATTGCTGGAATTGGAAAAGGGGAAAATCGCTACCAAAAGCACCGAACAAGCAGAAGTACTGGCTTCCATTTCTCAAGAACTTCGCCAGCCACTTTCTTCCATTGTAGGGTATACAGATTTGCTACTTGGCGAATCGGTTGGCATTCTGGGTGCCTTACAACGCAAATTTGTAGACCGCATCAAGGTTTCCACAGAGCGCATCCGCAGTTTGACAGATGACATGATCCAAATCACAACGTTGGCAACCGATCTGTATTCACTCAATCCTGAAGCTGTGGATTTGAATTCAATCATTGATAATGCCATGTCGTACACCAGTTCTCAGATTCGCGAGAAAAATATTTCCATTCATCTGGAAGTTCCCAAAGCGATCACATCTATCCATGCAGATCGAGAAGCCCTGCAACAAATCGTCATTCATTTGTTGCAAAACGCTGGAGCTGCAACCCCCTTTGAAGGGACAATCCGCCTCAAGGTCCAGACCCAGAACGAAGACGGTGCTGAGTACATTTTGATTCAAGTCGCAGATCAGGGTGGTGGGATTGCCTCCGAAGATATTCCGCGCGTTTTTACCCGTCTTTATCGAGCCGATAATGTCCTCATCCAAGGCGTCGGCGACACGGGGGTTGGGCTTTCCATCGCCAAAACACTTACCGAAGCCCAACATGGTCGTATTTGGGTCGAAAGCAAAGTGGGAGAAGGCTCCACGTTCAGCGTGCTGCTCCCGATCTCTGGCGATAAACTTGCCGACAAGCAAAAAAGGAAATAAACAATGCGAGGCGTGCGCGATTTTGGAAACGCGCTTGTTGTGGCGATCCTCTCTATGGGGCTAACACTAGGAGCATTGTCAATCTCTCTGGTTGGCTTTGTCCCTGAAGAAGTCCCCACTCCATCTCCAACGCTAATTGTTTCACCTATTCCTGTCACTGCTACAAACACCCTGCCGCCAACGGCTACCTTGTTAGTTACAGTCGATATTCCCACATCCTCACCAACGAACACCATAATTCCGCCAACATCCTGTCAACCACCTGTTGGCTGGATTGGAATTGTTGTTCAAGTAGGCGACACGTTAGATAGCCTTGCTGCAAGGTATGGCACGTACAAAGATATCCTCAAAAACAAAAACTGCCTTTTCACCGATAGTCTCATTGCAGGCACCCTTCTATATGTGCCGGGTGGCATTTCCACCAGTACGGTAGTTGCTTGTAATCAAGGCGCTGTTGGTTGGATCAAAAACTATATGGTCCGCCCTGGAGATACTTTCTACAACATTGGCACTCGCTATGGCACCAACGCCAATCTTATAAAACTTGTCAACTGCCGAAGCAGTGACATCATTTACGCGGGTGAAATTCTTTATGTACCGAACGTGCCCACACGCACACCAACCTTCACACCTTTACCCGGTATTACCTACACCGTTGCGCCATTGCTCACCGAACCATTAACTCAAACGGTTCTGCCCTTCACGGCAACCTACCCGCCAACCCAAACGTCCACGGCTACCACTGCACCTACGGCTTCGCCCATTCCAACCCAAACTTCCAGCCTAACAGCTATTCCCACCCCAACGCCTTAAAGCAGGCACACTTTCCATAGAACATTGATGAAGACATCCAACCGATTTGTATGGGCGCTTTGCCTCGCCGTTTTTATTTCAGCTTGCGGGGCACCAGCTCCGACCCAAGTGCCTCAGCCTTTTGTTTTAATCACCGCCGCTCCAAATGCATCTCCCACCCCAACCCCCTTTCAACCTTCCTTAGCCAGCCCAACAGCGCCCTTCAACACCAGCGGATCAAACTCCGCCCCGCAACCGATTCTTGCAACTGAAACTCTATTCCCAACTGCCACGCCTCAAGCCTCACCGACAGCGACAGCCCCCATTGAACAGTTATTCCCCACCCAAGCCGCTCCGCCTCCAGCGGAAGCCTTGGTAAATCCCACAGCTTTACCACCGCTCACCACTGAAAACGATACCATCAATTTTCTTCTCGTCGGCTCAGATCGCAGACCAACCGGCACCTCTCATCGCACAGACACATTACTCATTGCCGTAGTTTGGTACAAGGAAGGTCAAGTCTCCCTCATTTCGGTTCCACGCGATACCTGGCTCTACATCCCAACCGTGGGAATGCAACGCATCAACACTGCATATCAAAGCGGGGAAGGTGTTTACCCTGGCGGCGGGATGGGACTATTAAAAGACACCATCCTACAGAATTTTGGCATTCGCATTGACCATACTGCGATGGTTGAGTTTGACGGCTTTCGCCGCATCGTTGACACCCTTGGAGGGATCGATGTCCCTGTTTCCTGCCCATACACCGACTGGCGTCTTATTTCCCCAGGTCTAGACGAAAATGATGAAAACAATTGGTGGCTATACACGGTCGGTCCGGGTCAAATCCATATGGATGGTGATCTAGCTCTTTGGTATGCCCGCTCCCGTTCCAAATCCAGCGATTTCGACCGTGGACGACGTCAACAAGAAGTGATCCGAACCATCTTCCAAAAAGCTCTCCAAACAGGCACTTTCACAAAAATTCCGCAACTCTACAATGACTTCTCTAGTACCGTCATTACTGACATGAGTCTTGGCGACATGCTGAGCCTTGCACCGTATGCTGCAAATTTCACCAATGCCAACATTCGCAGCTACTACATTCGTCCACCTTATGTCCTCCCATGGACGACGCCCGGTGGAGCTGCCGTTCTCTTACCCCAAGACTCGCTAAGCTCCATGCTGGTCGAAGCAACTACCCTATCCACCTACGCAACAACTCGCGAAACAATAAAAGTTGATGTACAAAACGGCTCATACTTCGACACCATGGAAACTCTCGCTTCCTCTCGCCTCAACTACGCCGGCTACGAAACCACCACCAGCCCAGCGGATAACCGAAACTATGGCAGCACCGTTCTGGTTGACTATACCGTGGCTCAAGACCCTAGCCAGCGTCAAAACATCATTGATGTGCTAGGTACCTATTCAGCGAATGTTTTATCCATGCCAGACCCAAACAGTACCGTTCAATACCGCGTCATCATCGGTGCAGACTATGAAGCCTGTTTTAGACCCGAAGACTTGGCACATTAGACTTGCCAAAGATGAGAGGCTCGGCTATAATCTCGCTCCGTTGGGTGCGTAGCTCAGTTGGTTAGAGCACTACTATCACACAGTAGGGGTCCGGGGTTCGAGTCCCTGCGCGCCCACAGAAAACCGTCTCACTGAGGCGGTTTTTGTTTTCCGAAACGGCTTTATAAAAATACTATCAGAATCTCTCAAGGATGCTAAAAATCATCCCACAGTGTCATATAATGACCCTGCTATGACGTCCCGCCCTAATGAAACATGGTTAAGTGATTTACGCAGTTCTGGTCCCGTTCACGAAGAGGCACTGAGCGACCTACGCGCGATTATCCAAAAAGGCTTGCCTTATGCTTTATCACGCTGGTTATCATCAGACGACCCTCTTTTTCCGCCTTTGGTAGAAGAAGTTACTCAAGAAACCCTCCTTCGTGTGTTAGATCAATTGGATACCTTTGAAGGGCGCAGCCTTTTCACGACTTGGGTTCACAAGATCGCCATCCGCATCGCTCTAACCGAACTGCGCCGCAAGCGTTGGCGTGATGCGTCTCTCGATGAATTGACTGAAAACGAAGATGCCCCTCCGCCTCCCGGTCTACTTGCAGACCCGCACGCATCTCCTGAAACCTCTGCCGAACGCAAGGATATGGTTTCTCGTGTACGCCGCATCCTGGAAGAAGAGCTGACCCCAAAACAGCGTGAGGCGCTTGTTTTGCTCGGCTTGCAAGATATGCCTATGGAAGAAGCTGCAAAACGCATGAAAACCAATCGCAATGCCTTGTACAAACTCCTCCACGATGCCCGTCTGCGCCTCAAAAAGCGTTTGGCTTTGGAAGAACTTACTCCGCAGGATGTTCTACTCGCCTTTGAACAGAAATAATTTTCTGTCAATTGGGTATAATTGGCAAAGTAAGATTAAGTTTTTATTAATCGTCTCACCTTTAGCATGAACAGTGAACATCTTCCTACCCCTGAAAATAAGCCTTCACAGCCCGAGATCACGGATGAAGTTGCTCTGCGCTTCTTAAAGATTCTCGAACAAGTCCGTGAAGAGGATTTATCCTGTAGCGATATGTACGCACGTCTGGATGAATTTGTGGAAGCCGAGATAAAAGACGGTAAAGACGCTGCCATTCTCACTCCGCTCATCCATGAGCATTTGGATATGTGCTCAGGCTGCTGTGACGAATACGAAGCTTTACTCAATGTTGTAGAAAACACAAACAATACTCAAGATGAATAAAAAAGTGACGGGTAAACCCGTCACTTTTTTATTCATGGAATAGTTTTTCACCAGCCCGTATGGGTACTTTCAAGCGGTTCTCAGCCGGGGTAATGGGGCAAGACCACATCTCATTGTAGGCACAGTATGGGTTGTACGCCAGGTTGAAATCAATAAAGAAGCGCCCACCCGGCAAAGGCTCAGGGTCCAGATAACGCCCTGCGGGGTATGTTTCACTGCCAGCTAAGGAATCTACAAAGGGTAAGAAAAATCCTTGTTCGCTACGGTAAAGGGTTAATTCTACAGTTTGTCCATCTGCATCAAAAGAGAACTTCCCGAAACGCTCATAATGTTGAACGCCGCCTGTAGTAGTTTGCATCACCAAGGCATCTTTGACAGGAAATTCTTCAACCTTTACTTCGAGCCGCAATGCTTCATTCTCTGGAAAATAGTTTAACCCATGAAACTCTTTTTTCTGTTCTCGGGTTAGTGGGCTTTGCGGATGGCTTCCAAAAAACTCATTCTTTTCCGCACGAAAAAACTCTAATTCACTCATTCATACCTCCAATCGTCATCTGGATAGATAGACATGGAATAAATCTGAATTCTTACAAGGACATCGCAAAAATCAAGCGCCCTTGCAAATTCCATACCTTTATGCTATTTTTAGCATAGAGGAAACAAAATGGATTCAAGACAAAAAACGGTCATGATCATCGAAGACGAAGCCGACGCCGCTGAACTTTTTTCGGAAATGATGCGCATCAACGGATTCCGTGTCATCAAAATGTTCTCTAGCGCTCCCGCCATTCCCATCATCTCACAAGAAAAACCAGACATCATACTGCTCGATGTAATGATGCCCGATATTTCAGGGCTCGAAGTGTTACGTTACATTCGCCGAGAACCTGAGCTCTCCTCTATTCCTGTTATTATCCTTTCTGCCAAAAGCATGCCCGGCGATATTAAAATTGGTCTCGAAGCAGGCGCTTCAATGTACCTCACCAAACCTGTTGGCTTCCAAGACCTAAAAAATGCTGTAGAGAAGGTGCTACAAGCTGCAAGCTAGGAATGAATGAGATCCGAACCTTTATTGCTCTGGATTTTCCTTTATCCATTCTTGAATCAATAGAACAGCAAACGCAGCACCTGCGCAAAATTTTTGGGGAGGATTTTGTTCGTTGGGTTCCACTCCAAAACCTGCATTTGACGTTAAAATTCCTTGGCAACATACCTATCGCACATCTGGAATTCATCAAACAGCTGTTAATCCAAGCTGCCGATTCATTATCACAGTTTGATTTGCAAATAGGCGGAATCGGCGCTTTCCCAAACTCAAAGCGACCTCGCGTCCTCTGGGTTGGCATCCACGCTCCAGCCTCTCTTGCTACCCTGCAGAAATCCATCGAAGAAGGCACCAACCGCCTAGGTTATGAAAAGGAAGAACATCCCTTCTCTCCTCACCTTACAATAGGGCGTGTTCGTCAGGGAATTAATACCAGAGAGGTACAGAAGATAAGTAACATCATTTCTACATTTCAGCATGGCAAGATTGGCACAGCCAGAGTAGACTCTGTGCATCTTTACAAAAGTGACCTGAACTCAGAAGGTTCTGTCTATACGAAGTTATTTTCAACCCCATTGAGGTGAACCCTGAATACCCTAGATATGGCTCGTGATATTGTTGATGCTCTTGAAGATAAAAAAGGCGAAGACATCGTCCTAATGGACATCAAAGAAATTGCTTCTTTTACTGATTATTTCGTCATCTGTACCGGCACCAGCGACCGCATGTTGGATGCACTTGCCAATAGCGCGATTGATGAAGTTCGCAAAAAATACAAAAAGAAAGCAAAGAAGCAAGGTAATTCTCGTGATGGTTGGGTGGTAGTCGACTTTGGGGATGTAGTCCTTCACCTTCTATCCCCAGACCAACGAGATTATTACCAACTCGAAGACCTTTGGGATGAGGGAAAAGTGTTGCTACGATTGAAATAATAAAAACAGCCCTTCTTCACGAAGGGCTGTTTATTTACAACAGGGTTTTACTTTTCAAATACCCAAGCGTCAATGGCACGAGACCACTCAACTAACTCTTCTTTCTTGAACCAAAGAGCAGTTTCGCGTTCCCCAGTTTCGGGCTTGTCTGAAGCATGGATGAGGTTGCGGCCCACTTCAATAGCGAAATCGTGACGAATGGTACCAGGAGCAGCTTCCCAAGGCTTGGTTGAGCCCACAGTCTGACGAATGGCAACCACGGCGTTAGGACCTTCCCACACCATCGCCATTACTGGGGCAGATGTAATGTACGAGATCAAACCATCATAAAAGCCCTTGCCTTTGTGTTCGGCATAGTGAGCTTCCGCCAATTCCTTGCTCACCCAGATAAATTTGGCGCCGATCAGGCGCAGACCGCGACGTTCGAAGCGGGAGATGGCTTCACCGATCAAACCACGCTGAACACCATCGGGTTTCACGAGTACGAGAGATTTTTCCACAGAGTTCCTCCAAAATTTATTTCATTGCCAAGCGAGTGCTATCAAACGCCGCTGTTTCCAGCGGCGTTCGCAATGTTACCGTATGAGCTCTTCCGCTTTGTTATAGGCTTCGAGAGCTTCTTTCAATCGATTTGCCCGCATATAAGCATCACCAAGCGCCTGCCAGATACCTACTTCAACCGGGTAACGATACAAAGACTCAGTCAAGTTACCAATCACTTCTTCAAGGTGTTTACCCTTCTTGATCAGCTTCCCATAATGCATCAACGCCTCAGGGATATCGCCACGGTCTAGCTCAGTCTTTGCAAGACCTAACATGTTGACCGTGCCCTGCGCTTCTGACTTCTTCTGGCGAGGCAAACCTTGTTGCTGCTGTTTGACTGGCGATTTTTTCTTCTCAGATGCAACCGGTTCTGGTGCAGGCGGATTTTGTACCAAACGCTGTGGTTGCTGTTGAGACTGTCCGCTTCGGGGCTGGGCCGATGGCTGATCTGCTTCTTTATTTTTTTGTGTCGCTGAAACCGGGTGCCAATCCGAAGGTGAAGTTGGCTTTGGTGGCTGCGGCACGCTACCTTCAGTTTCATACTGTTCGCGGTGAATCCACGGCGGGGTATCCTCACCTGATAGGGTGTCTTCGGCTTGCCCATCTTCGTCTGCGCCTTGCAGCCAATCGGGTAGATCAGCGCTTAGGGAAACAGGAGCAACAGCCGGCGGAGTGGGAGGCGCCCATCCTTCTGGTTCATCTTCCACTTCATTTTCACCAGCCATCCAATCTGGCAAGTCTTCAGAGGTCGCTTGAGGCTGAGTATCAATGACCGGACGTTTAGTCTCAACTGGCGGTTGAGGTGCACGCAAAGACTCGGGATCAATATCCAAACCGGGTTCATCATCAAGTCCGCTTAACCAATCAGAGAGGTCTTGATTCTGAACAAGAGATTTTTCTGATATAGACTTTTCAGATTGATCAAGGTCTTCCAACCAGCTCGGCAGGCTAGACGTATCTAAAGATTGTTTCTTCTCATGTGCGGATTCGTCTAACCATTCTGGGATAGAACCACGTTCGAGCGGTCGTTCCTCTTCCGGCTTCATCCAATCTGGAATATCATCGTCCGTTTTTGAAGCAGATTGAGGCTGCTCGTTATCAAGGTCACGCAACCACATACCGGTCTCATCAGTGTCTGATTGTGAAGAACCTTTTTCGAATTCGGCAAAGAATTCTTCGCCAATATTCGCGGCATTCTCGCTCCACTGGGTCTTGGCAGGTTCAACCGGAGACTGTGCTCCAATATTTTGAGCTTGTGAAACCCAATCGGGCGGAGTTTCGCTACGTTTATTCGGGTCGGTGACAAGTTCTTCGGGTTTAGCACCATGCTTGGCAGCCAGAGATTCAAGCCATGCAACCGCATCATCCTGTTCCTGTGTAGAAGAGCCAAGACTCTCTACACTTGGTTGAGCAGCTGGGGTTTGACCAATATTCTGAGCCTGTGAAACCCAATCAGGCGGGGTTTCACTGCGTTTATTCGGGTCGGTGACGAGTTCTTCAGGTCTAGCGCCATGCTTGGCAGCCAAGGATTCAAGCCATGCAACCGCATCATCCTGTTCCTGTGTAGAAGAGCCAAGACTCTCCACACTGGGTTGAGCAGCTGGGGTTTGACCAATATTCTGAGCCTGTGAAACCCAATCAGGCGGGGTTTCGCTACGTTTGTTCGGGTCGGTGACGAGTTCTTCAGGTTTAGCACCATGCTTGGCAGCCAGAGATTCAAGCCATGCTACGGCATCATCTTGTTCCTGCGCAGACGAACCCAAACTTTCTACAGAAGCAGCCGGTTCGTTTTTTGGTTCAGAAGCTTGCATCCAATCTGGCAAATTTCCTGGTTGTGCAACAGGCTCATCTTCAAAAGTAGAGGCGGCTGCGCTTGCAGCAGCAACTCCACCCAAGCCAGCCAGCCAATCAGGCATATCGCCAGCAGGCGCTGATTCAGCTTTTGGTTCATCAATGGATTTCAGCCAATCGGGGGTTTCAGTAAGAGCATCATCTGTTTGGGATGCATTATTGGTGCTCTTTAACCAATCAGGGACATCGGCGTCATTGACCTCACCCACAGGTTGGGCAGGTGATGTTTCAAACGAAGGAGCCGCAGGGCTTTCACTAGCGTTCTTTAACCAGTCAGGAGTATCGCCAGGAGCAGAGGCGCCGGCAAATGGATCAAATCCCGAGTCAAAGCCTGCAAGAAAATCAGGGGTTTCAATGGGAGGGGCTGAAGCAGGCTCGGTTGGCAAAGAGGTTGCAGCCGGAGCCTGCGATTTCAACCAATCTGGAATATCCGCTTGGACAATGCCACTAGCGGGTTCTTCATCAAAGATAGAGGAAGGTTGCTCAGGTCCGCTCGCTTGCCCCCAACCAGCATCACGCAAAAAGTCTGGGATACCTTCTTCTGTTCCAGATTGAGAATCAAACCCAGACGACGTCTGAGGCGCTTCTTCTCCACCAGAGCGCAACCAATCTGGCTGTTCATCTACAAAAGAAGTTCCACTTCCAAGCGGAGCTACCGCTGAGAAACCGAGCGAAGACTTGTTCCAATCCTGCCCCATTTGAACTTCTTCACCAGCATATTCGAGGCGTTCAAGGCTGACAGATGCGTCTGGCACATCGGCAGTATCAAAGATGGAACCTTTTGCAAAATTGGAATACGGGTCCATTTCTGAAATATGCATGCGATACACTTGCGTGCTTTCAGCGCCTGCCGTGGAAGGAATTAATTCCACCATGATGCGATTCGCATCGAAGGTGTACGCATAACGTTTGAGTAGTTGGTTACAAAGATCAGTTGCATCGGCACGCTGACCACTCTTGAAAAACGAATGAGCCAGCAACACTTGCATATCCACACGTTGTGGGTCTTCTGCAAGCACACCACGAATTTCAGCAATGGCTTGCGGGTACAACTCGCCTGCCACATAAATACGCGCCAAGGCACCGCGTGTCATACGAATCTTGGGAGGCTCCATACCGTCACGGCGTCCGTACAAACGTTGCAACTCGCCTTGAATCGCCGCATTAGAAGATTGCACTTCAAATGCACGTTCCATGTGCCAAATGGCATCATCAAGTTTATTTTCTTCATCGCGAATAATACTTAAGCCAACGTGCGCTACAAAATCATCGGGCACAGCCATGAGCAAGCGACCAAAAATATCCACGGCTTCGCCATAGCGCCGTGCTTCAAGATACGCTTTGCCGAGCAAGCGATAAGTTTCAAGATGCTTGGGAAAGATCTTTAAAATATGGCGGCAATGGGCTATCGCCTCATCCATATGCCCCTGTTCGATGAGACGTTCAATTTCGCGGCTGTAAATTCGCAGTGATACTTTTGCCATTACCGGTTTCCTGTTAAGTAAGTATGCCTGATTCTATTCAAAATCGCAAGGCTATACGCTATATTTTACTCGTAAAACAGAGGTAATGGAGGGACAGGTTCGTTACTAAATTGAAAAGCGGAAAGGACCGCCTCATGCGCCTCTTTGAGCTTTTTCTCGTCATTGGCATGAATTTCGCACAATGTTTCACCTTCCTGCACAGAATCCCCCACTTTTTTGAGGATTAGGAACCCAACAGCATGATCGATGGGGTCGCCTTTTTTCGCGCGCCCAGCCCCCAGCGCGACTGAGGCTTCGCCTACGATTCTTGCGTGGACCTGGGAGATGAATCCGCCACGAGGGGCTTTTACCGCCTCGATGAGGTTTGCACGCTCAAATTTGGATGTATTGTCTACATAAGAAACGTCGCCGCCCTGCGCTCTCACAAGCAGACGTAATTTATCCAGCGCACTTCCGTCTTTGATAGATTGCTCTGCCAAGGCTCGACCTTCTGTTAAATCTTTGGCGCGCCCGCCGAGAGTGAGCACGTGTGCTGTGACGTGCAAAATATGCTCCATGTAATCATAGGGAGCTTTGCCACTTAAGGCTTCGATGGCTTCGATCATTTCAAGCGAATTTCCCACGGCTGAGCCTAGCGGCTGATTCATATCCGAAAGAAGCGCAACGGTTTTACGTCCCGCCAAACGACCAATATCGACCATCAACTCGGCGAGTTCACGCCCTTGCTCAAGCGTTTCCATGAACGCACCCAAGCCGACTTTGACATCCAACACAATGGCGGTGGCACCAGCGGCGATCTTTTTGCACATGATGGAAGATGCAATCAACGGCATAGACGGAACCGTTCCGGTCACGTCACGAAGCGCGTACATTTTTCCATCAGCAGGGGCAAGGTCCATTGATTGACCGGTAAGGACGATACCCTTTTCTTTCAATTGTGCTTTGAATTGATCGGTGGTCAAGTTCACGCGATAACCGGGAATGGATTCAAGTTTATCAAGCGTACCGCCGCTGAAGCCAAGTCCGCGCCCTGACATTTTGCCAACAGGCAAACCGCAAGCCGCCACCATTGGCATAACCGAGATACTGGTCTTATCGCCCACGCCACCAGAAGAATGTTTGTCCACTACCACATCCACGATCTTGGAAAGGTCGAGCACTTGCCCAGAACGAGCCATGGAAAGGGTTAAGTCTGTAGTTTCGAAGTTGGTCATACCATTAAGCAGAACCGCCATGGCAAAAGCAGACGCTTGGTAATCTGGAATATCCCCGTTGGTAAAACCACGCACAAAAAAGTCAATTTCTTGAGCGGTGAGCTGCCCCTTATCGCGTTTTTTGATAATGATGTCTACCGCGCGCATTTAAGAATCTCCTTGTGAAATCTTGCGCGGCTATTTTATCCCATTTTGTCTGACAATATTACCCTCCTATCTTTTTAAACTCTTCAATATTTTTTTACAGTCCCTTCACACAAAAAAACTATCATACAGGCATCACAAGAGACATCAAATGATGCTCAAAAAGGAGATAAAACATGTTCAAGTATTCTAAAAAAATTCTGGCTAGTCTTTTAGCCCTCATGACAGTGCTCGCCGTTGGTTCAAATTTTGTTCCAGCCAAGGCTGCAGCGCCAATCGTTCTCGATCAAGAAAATGCAAGTATTACCACTGGTCTGAGCGAAGAGGAAATCGCCGGGTTACTCTTTATGCGAGAAGAAGAAAAGCTTGCTCGAGATGTATACAATCAACTTTATACAATTTGGGGACAACCCATTTTCAAAAATATTGCAGCCAGCGAGCAGACTCATATGGACCAAATCAAAATCCTATTGGATCGCTACGGTCTGACCGACCCCGCGCTTGCCCCTGGTCAATTTGCTGACCCTACCCTCCAAGCCTTGTACAATCAACTACTTGCCCAAGGCTCACTCTCTCTCGCAGATGCATTGAACGTCGGCGCACTAATCGAAAAGACCGATATCGTGGATTTGCAAGCTCATGTAGCACAGACAGACCAAGCTGATATTCAATTAGTGTATAACAATCTAATGAATGCTTCTTACAATCACCTCGCAGCCTTTACGGGGACACAAAGCCAAGGTGGTAACGGCAAAGGTAGAGGGAATAGCCCCAGGCATTAGAATTTTTCATAAAAAAGAACCGCCTTTTCAGGCGGTCCTTTTTTATTTCTTGATCAATGTTTGCCCTGCTTTTGAGTCTTGTACAGTCCACCCAAGAGAAGAGATTTGATCACGCAAACGGTCTGACTCGGCAAAATCTTTATTTGCGCGAGCCTGCTGACGTTGTTCCAGCAATGCCAATACCTCTTCAGAGGGTCCATCTGTTTCAGCAGACTGAGCAGAGGTAATCATCTCCCATACTTCCGGGTGAATGCCCTTCTCAATAGGATTCGGCGGTGCACAATTACCTAATTCCATTAAAGAAAAACTGGAGCCAGAGGCGTACATTTCAGAGGTGTCACTTTTCAAAACAGAGACCGAGCTGACGCCATGTACATCACAAACGCCTTTTTCGCAGTCCATGATAATGCCGGAATGTTCGTCTAAACCCACAATGATGTTATCGGAAGGCGTCAAATTACGCCATTGGTTGAAGCGTTCCATACCAATAAAGCAACGGCTAGTATCAAGGTCCACGCCACCTTCGGCATTGTTCCAATGTGGCACGAAGGAAACCTGCATGCCAAAATCTGCGAAGAAATCGAGCCCGTCTTTCACATGGACATCTTCACCTACTTTGTAGATTTCATAAACAGGTAAAACCCAACGTCCCACAGAAATGGTGGCAGCAGAGGCAAAGACCAAGGTTGCGCCTTGACGATGCCTGGCACGGATGATATCCCACGCTAGCGTGTCTTTTAATTGACGCGCCACGTAGCTAGGGCTGCCGGGTCCCATGAAGATCATATTAGCTTGTAATAAGGGTTTTAGAATTTCGGGGTTATCAGGGCTGAATTCTGTCCCTTTTTTGCGAGCAGGGATCAGGTCAATCACAGGTTTGTAGTTACCCAAACGCGTCTTGAGAAAGTCTGCGACGCGCCCTGCGACGAGAGAGGCGTTAAGCTCAAAGCCAGCTGGCGTTTCGAGAATGGCAATCCGCAACGGGTCCGGAATGAGGCGGGCAAGGGTTTCGAAGATGCGTCCTCCGGCAAGGGAAGTCTCGCCGGAACCGAGAAAAGCAATGCGTCCAAGTGTCATACTTTACTGGATGCTTTATTCAACTCATCTATTACATCATAGAATATTTCAATATCTGGGTAATCTTTGCGATTGGCGCTGTAATGAATGTAACGAATATAGCCATCAAGGTCTATGATGCAATTCATGGGCATACGCCCAAATTTGAAGAGGTTTACTTCCTGCTTATATAATTTTGCAACGCTATTTTCCGGGTCTGGCACTCCAATGAAAGGAAGTTCTTCTCGCTGCCAATAGCGCTGGAATTGTTCAAGCCCATCGGGACCCACTGCAATTAATTCGGCGTTTCGTTCTGAAAAACCTGCATACGAATCGCGGAAGCGCGCCAACTGCGCGCGGCAATGTGGTCAGATAAACCCGCGCAAGAAGGAAAGTACAACGGGTTGCTTTCCTCGATAATCTGAAAGGCGGATGGGATTTCCGTTTATATCGTCAAGTGAAAAATCTGGTGCAAGTTGACCAGTTTGCAGCAATAGAGTACTCATTGGTAGTGTAAATATTTTAGTACAACTTCTATAAATTCGGTTGGACATTCCTCCTGTGGCACATGCCCACATTGTGGAATGATTTTGAGTTGCGCTTCGGGAATTTCGGTGGAGATAGCTTCAAAATACCACGAGCGAATAAGGCGGTCTTCCTGCCCTGCAACAATAAGGGCTGGGACTTTCAAATTAGGCAACAAGGGGCGCAGTTCAGGATACGCCGGCGCAAAGGTGAGTTCGTAAAAGGCTTTGTCCCAATTTTTGATCTTGAGGACCTGCAAATGTTTCTCACGAATCTCATCCGTAAGTTTGGATTGGTCGAACCACTCGCGTTCCACCGTGCGTGGCAGGCTTTCTTGATAATCGCGCATCATTAATGGACCGAGATGCCGCGTTTGCGGAGTCCACATGATTGGCAGTGCCCACGCCGGGAATTGCGGGCCATACCCACCGCCCACACCCGGCGCTACAAGGATCAATTCGTCAATGCGTTCCGGGTATTCCAAAGCAAAGGCTACAGCCACTCCGCCACCCGCCGAGTTGCCAACCAGTACGGCTTTTTCAATGCCAAATGTATCGAGCAGTTCACGCAAAATTTCCACATTGGCTTTCATACCATACGGGTTCGAGGCCCAGTCACCGGGCATGGGGCGCTCTGTGAGCCCAAAAGCTGGGCGATCATACGCGATAACTTTCCCATACTTCGCAAACTCATCCATCACGTTTCGCCAGGAATAGGTGCTGCCTCCAAAAGGGTGTAACAGGATGAAGGTTCGTTCACCTGACCCTTTTTCCTTATAATGAATATTCACACCATTGATCTCGATGAATTTGCTATCAGGCTCTACAAGTTCCTGCTCGCTCACCAAGCCATCCAATTTTGGAACAGGGACAGCAAAAGGTCCCAGCGTGGTGGTGACACAAGCAAAAGCAAAAGCGAATAAAAGAATTTTTTTCCAGCGCTTCATGAGTGGACGATAGACAATTTATTTCAGAACCTCAGCAAAAAATGCAACGGTTGCATCGGTGGCTTGAATCCACTGGTCTTCGGGAGAAATAGTCGCTTCGTTATCGCCCGCTTGAGGTCCATAAGAGCCGAACTGAGCATGGTTTCCACCATCAATCGGAACAAATTTTGTATCTTCCAACAGCAAGGCTTTGGATGCATCTAACTTATCGCCTGTCGCAAGTCCATCGTTCGTGCCATAGATCGAAACCGCAGGGATGTTCTTGGTCTTCAAAGAATCATCCGCCGGATACGAAGCCCAAAACACCACGCCTCGAATTTCTTCATGACTTGCCGCATAAGAAGATGCCGCCACACCGCCCAACGAATGCCCACCTACAAACCAATTCTTAACTTCAGGGTACGCCGCTTCCACCCGAGCCGCGGCATTGACATCAAAGAAAGCCAAATTTAGCGGAACTGGAACTACTGCGACGAAATATCCCTTGGCAGAAATCATTTTCAAGATCGGTGCATATGCGCGGTAATCTACTTTGCCACCGGGGTAAAAGATGAAACCCGTTTCAGGTCGTGAATTTTCTACCGGGGTAAAAATCACCCAGCCATTCTCAGCCGAAACGTTCACTTGCGAATCGGAGTTCAATGCTTGTAAAGCCACATCGGTTGCAGCAGAAGCATCACTTGCCCAAAACACAAAACCGGCAACAAGCACCAACAAAACGGCGGTTATCACCGCCGCTACAATCTTCCAATTTATTTTTTTCATGTACATCAATTCCTATCTGCGAGTTGTTTTGCCTTCGCCCAAATCGCATCGAACATCGTTGGGGTCAGTTTTTTTGTAGAGGTATTTTGCTGGCTGGGGTGGTATGAACAAAGCAACCACTTTCCATTCGCCAGTTGATAAGACGCGCCGTGAGCGAATTTATATACCGAACTTTTTTCGGAATATATTTTTAGAATCCTCTCAAAAGCTATCCGACCGAGGCAAACAATCACCACAGGATTAATGATTTCTAATTCACGCTCAAGATACGGCTGACAATTATTCAGTTCTTCTGGACTCGGCTTATTATCTGGCGGAGCGCAACGACCCGACGCGGTGATATACATATCCTTTAGGGCAAGTCCATCGCTTCGGGACTCAGACTTGGGTTGATTCGCAAACCCAGCCTTGTGCAACGCCGGATACAAAAAGTTCCCCGAAGCATCGCCCGTGAACTGACGCCCCGTGCGGTTCGAACCATGCGCGCCAGGAGCAAGCCCAACCACAAGCACGCGCGCCTGCGGGTCGCCAAAGCCAGGCACAGGCTTGCCCCAATAGTCTTCGTTGATATACGCCTTGCGTTTGACTTGCGCCACTTCCTCCCGCCACTCCACCAAGCGCGGACATTTGCGACAAGCAATGATCTGTTTATTATGTTGTTCCAGGTTCATGATGGGTTACTCAATAAACATTGCATCGCCAAATGAATAAAAGCGATAGCCTTCTCGAATCGCAAGGGTATACGTTTCTAGAATTTTCTCGCGCCCAGCAAATGCACTGACCAGCATTAGCAAGGTGGATTTGGGCAAGTGAAAATTCGTGATCATGGCATCGACTACATTGAATTGGTAGCCAGGGAGAATATAAAGAGATGTTGGTCCAGAAAATGAGGAAAGTTCAATTCCATGCGGTGTGGTACGAGATGCATAAAACGCAGTCGACTCGAGGGTCCGCACACTGGTTGTGCCCACCGCGATGACTCTTCCTCCATTGCGTTTGGTTTCGTTAATAGCAGCCGCTGTTTCCTGCGAGAGCTGACACCATTCAGAATGAATCTTATGTTCTTCTGGGTTATCTTCATTGACTGGCGCAAACGTATCCAAGCCAACATGCAAGGTAACGTAGGCAATCTTTACACCCATCTCTTGAATTTTAGCGAGCAGTTCAGGCGTAAAGTGTAGCCCTGCTGTGGGAGCGGCGGCCGAGCCCGGCTCTCTCGAAAAGACTGTTTGATAGCGTTCTGGGTCGTTTAGTTTTTCATGAATATACGGCGGGAGAGGCACATTCCCTACTTGGGAAAAATAAGGTTCAATAGGTTCAGAAAATTTGATGAGACGTTCAGAACCTTCGAGCAATTCGATAATCTCAGCGCTCGGTCCATTCTCCACCTGCACTTTCTTGCCTATACGCAAACCCTTACCGCCTACTAAAGCTTCCCAAGTCAGTGCATCACGGCGCCGGAGAAGCAGCAACTCTACTTTGCCACCGGTTTCTTTGTGGGCAAAAATGCGGGCTGGAATTACACGGGTTTGATTTAGGATGAGCAAATCGCCTGGTTGCAAGAACA
>JAXLVU010000033.1:0-20566 GCA_046328855.1 Anaerolineales bacterium
CAAACAAGTCGAGTTCGTGGATGGACGCGTGGAAGAATTCGATGCGATCATCGCCGCTACTGGATTTAAGATCTCGCTTCCTTTCTTTGACCCGAACCTGCTCTCCATCGAAGAAGGGGTTCCGCCGCTGTATAAGAACGTCTTCCACCCCGACCACCCATCCTTATTCTTTATCGGTTTAGTCCAGCCGCTCGGTTCGATCTGGCCGCTCTCAGACTTGCATGCCAAACTCGCCGCGAATTACATCACTGGCAACTACAACCTGCCAAAAGATGTGCGTCAACGCATTACACGCCATATTGAATACATGAAAAAGCATTATGTCAACTCGCCGCGTCACAGTGTGGAAGTGGAATTTCATCCGCATATTGTTGAGTTAAAGCGTGAGATTCCCAAATCAGCACCGGAATGGCAGCATGGACATTCAGATCGATAAACTTGTGCGTGCCAAACGTCGTACCATCGCTCTTATCGTTGAGCGCGATGGCAGCCTTACCGTCCGCGCACCCAAACGGGCAACATTGAACGATATTCACAGTTTCATCCATGAAAAAACAGATTGGATCCTACGCTCGCGTGAAAAACTAAAAGCAATCGTTGCTCATCCTAAAAAACAATACCTAGATGGAGAAAGCTTTCTTTTTCTAGGGCAGGAGTACCAACTGCGCCTCGTGCCACCTCAGCGACCAGCTCTCAAATTCGACGGCGGATTCACCCTGTCCACTTCGGCACGAGAACGCGGTGAGCATACATTTACCCAATGGTACAAAGCGCAGGCACTGAAGGTCTTCAGTGAGCGTGTATCTCATTACGCCACTCTGCATGGACTTAGCCCTACACAAGTCAAGGTCAACTCAGCAAAGACACGCTGGGGTTCCTGCACATCCACAGGGACGATCAACTTCACCTGGCGTTTGGTCATGGCCCCCTTGGAAGTGATCGATTATGTCGTCTTGCATGAATTGGCGCATTTAAAGATCAGAAATCATTCCCCACGATTCTGGAAGTTGGTAGAATCACTTTGCCCGGATTTCAAACGTCACCGCAAGTGGTTGAGAGAGCACGGGGAGAAGTTAAATTTGTAAGGCAAGATAACCGCCCTACTACTTGGAGAAAATATGCTGCCCGAAACCCTCATCGAAGTCCACGACCACACTGAGCCAGATTACAAACCCTTGGTCGATTATCAGTCCTGGCGTGTGGCATTGATGAATTACACCGATGACCTAACTCCCGATAAGATCAACCGAATGCAAAAACATACCGAGACCGATGAAGTATTCGTGCTCATGGCAGGACGTTGCATCTTATTCCTCGGCGAAGGTGAAGAGACAGTGACCCAAGTCCACGCAGTGGATATGGAGCCATATAAGCTTTATAACGTGAAGCGCAGCGTATGGCATTCGCACACGTTTAGCAAAGATGCCCGTGTGTTGATCGTGGAAAATCGCGATACAGTTGTGGAAAATTCACCCTTTGTAGGGTTATCTGAAAGTCAATGTCAAGAAGTGGTGGATTTGGCAAAACGATTGTGGAAATAAAATCGTAGGGGCGGGGTCATCCCGCCTCCTATGGATTTTATTAACCAAAAAGGGCGGGGAAACCCCGCCCCTACAATAAATTACCCAAATTCAAACGTTGGCATGCCCTCATATTTTGTATCAACTTTGAATAACCCGCCAGAGAGCGGGTATTTGTTTAAGTCTGTTTCGCTCATGCCTTTGCGAGCCGAGGTGATGTACAACTCGTTACGGTCCTTGCCACCAAAGACTGGGCAGGAAGAATGTAAAGCCGGCACAGAAACCTGCTCTAATAATTGGCCCGTGCTTGGGTTCCAGCGTGTGACCTGCGCCCCACCCCACATGGCGATCCATAGATTCCCTTCAACATCAGAGGTCATGCCGTCTGCCCAGCCCAAAGACTTAGGGACTTCAAACACACGGCGGCGATTGGCAATTTCGCCAGTCTTTAAATCGTAATCATAAGCACGCACTTCGCAAGTGGGTGTATCAATGTAGTAAAAGGTTTTGTAATCTGGGCTCCATGCCATGCCGTTAGAGATGGTTACATCACGAAATAAAACGCGGGTGGATTTCCCATCGTAGGAATAGACTGAACCAGTAGGGTCTGTCTCGTTAAAATCCATGGTGCCAGCCACCAAGCGACCCGCCGGGTCGCACTTCCCATCATTCATGCGGTTGGTGGCAGATTCATTGAGAGTGACAAGAAGAGTCTGCTGGGAAGTGGCAGGGTCAAGGTCCACGAAGGAGGCGCGTTTTCCTACGATGAGATGTCCGTTTTTGGCTGGGGCAATAAATCCTACATATTCGTCAAGCTGTGCAAGGACCTCCTTTTCAGCGTAGATCCTTTTTTCAAAAATATCGACCCAGTACAAGGTCTGAGTTTTCTCATCCCAAGAGGGACCTTCACCCAAGGTTGATTTTGCGTCAAAAAAAAGTTCAGCATTCATTAGAACCAATTCCTTTTATAAAAGATATAAGTAGCCAAAGCTGTAAGACTGAGTGAGATACCAATGACATTTAAGAATGCCAGCGGGTGTCCCTCGCCCGGCAAAGCCACATTCATGCCGTAAAATGATGCAACAATGGTTGGCATGTTGAGAATAATCGTCAGTGCTGCCAGCGCTTTCATCACCACGTTCAGGTTGTTTGAGATAATCGAAGCGAAGGCGTCCATCATACCAGAGAGGATTTCAGTAGCAATGCTTGTCATTTGAATGGCTTGTTGATTTTCAGTAAGCACATCTTCGAGCAAGTCCTGGTCCTCTTCGTAGTAATTGAAGAGTTGCGTCTTTTGTACGCGCTCCATCATCACTTCATTAGAGCGCAACGCGGTTGCAAAGTATGTAAGGCTCTTTTGATACTTCAGCAGTTCCAGCACTTCACGATTTTGGGTGGATTTTTGCAAACGGTCTTCCACGGCTTCGGTAGCGCGGTTGATCTCACGCAGCAAGTTCAAGTAGCGCACAGCTGTTTCGAGGAAGATATAAAGTGTGAGTCGGTAACGTTTTCCTGTTTTTAAATAGCGGTGCTTTCCGTTGGTTAACGCTCGAAAAATATCACTCTCGTAACGACAAACCGTAATGATTTTATTGCCAAGGATCATAATGCCAAGTGGAACGGTGTTATAAGGAATGTCACTATCTGGCTGGTAGATGGGAATACGAAGGAGGATGAAGGTGTAATCTTCATCACGTTCCATGCGTGCCATTTCATCTTGATCAAGAGAATAATTGATATAGTCCATCTCTATCCCCCAATCTACTAACTTTTCCATTTCATCCGGTGTTGGGTCAATCACATTCACCCATGTTCCGTTTGCGATTGCATCGAGCTTTTCAAGCCCTTTCTCGGTCGTTTTGTAGATACTCAGCATAACAGCCTCCTACGTGGAATCATCACGTAAGGGCATGGCACCTACGTGATAGGTATTAAGAAATTAAATATGTGCCCTCCGCTGCTACTTAGCGGATTACTATCTGAAGAACTTAAATCGCTTTCACTTGGTAGATACATACTTTTGAACCGCGCCAATTTTAAGCCGGATGATGGAATTACACAACAGTTTCAGGATTTGGCTTTTAGAGTATGTAAAAACTCGATGTGTGTCCTGGCTATTTCTTTCTTTCAAGGAAGATACAACCTCTATGGATTTGGGTCAACGGCTATATCTTTTTCAAATGCACCAATGCTTCAAATAAAACCGCTACATGCAGCGCATGTTTGAATTTACCTTGTCTTACCAGCTCTATTAAGTCATCGAACGGAATCAGTACAACTTCAATTTCTTCGGTCTCATCGAAATGCTGCTTCCCCGTCGGCTCAACATCTGTTGCGAGATAACAAAAAAGGGTGTTCTCTTGAATAGCCGGATTGGGGTAAATACGCCCCACTTCAATAATATTCCCCGCAGAATACCCCGTCTCTTCCATGAGTTCACGCTTCGCCCCATCGAGCGGATTCTCACCCTCATCTACCACGCCACCGGGCAGCTCCAACAAAGCCTCTTGCACACCGTGGCGATATTGCTTTACCAGCACCACTTCGTTGTTCTTGGTTAACGCCAACACATTCGCCCAACTGCGAAATTCAAAGACAAAGGGCTCAAAGGTCTTACCATTATGAACCTCAACCGTATCCACACGAAAGCGCGGATAAATATGACGCGAACTCAATATCTTCCAAGGGGTAATGGACATGTTCTACACAGCCTCTTTATTGCATGATTTTTATCTTCTCAACCAACCCATTATAATTTGCCCATGCCTATTACCACTGACTCCGTCCGCACGTATTACGATGAAAACACCAATCTATTTCTAAAATTTAGCGGTCACAAAAAAGCGCAAAACATTCACCGTAGCTTGTGGATGTCCGAAACGAAAAACATTGAAGACGCACTCAATACCTCCAATGCGCTCATCAAAGCGGAGATCGAATCAGTTGCGCCGCAAAACGCCCGCATCGCAGACCTCGGTTGTGGCGTCGGCGCGAGTCTGTTTTATATTTATCCACGTTTACAAAACCCATCCCCCGCACTGGGATTAACCCTCAGCCCCGTACAAGCACGACTCGCGCAAGAGTCGGCAAGTCAACTCGGGCTGCAAGATCACATCCGCTTTGCCGAAGGGGATTTCACCTCAGTTCCATTACCTAGTGAATCGCTCGATGCAGTCTATTCCGTCGAAGCGGTTTGCCATGCGGTAGAGCCTGAAAAATATTTTCAAGAAGCAGGTCGGTTGCTGCGCAAAGGCGGCAAACTGATTCTCGTGGATGATTACAAATCTCCGCGTTCCTTCAACTCAAGCGAACAAAAATGGTACGACGCTTACATCGAAGGCTGGTATGTCCCTGGCGTAAGAACTATTGAGCAAACCGTTGCCTTTGCAGAAAAAAATGGACTGCAACTTAAAAAGAATGATGAACTCACACCTCATCTGCGCTTGCGCAACCTGCCAGATTTTCTAGCCAGCACCTTGCTCTTCCTCGGTGAAAAGCTGCCGATCAAACATGCCATTGTGCCATCCATGCTGGGGAGCATGGCATTGCAACAGTGTTTGTATATGAAGGTGGTGGAGTATCGCTTCCTTGTGTTTGAAAAGATGTAAGGGCGAGGTGACCTCGCCCCTACAATAAAAAATGTCAAAAAACATCACCTTATTAACCAGCGGTACTCGCGGAGATGTTATTCCTTATATCGCGCTTGGCAAGGGATTGGCAAACGCAGGGTACAACGTCCGCGTTGCGGCGCCAAGTGGGTTTGCGCAACTTTTTAACGAACAAGGCGAGGAGACCTCGCCCCTACGGTTTTCGCCATTTGATGGCAACCCCACCGACCTGCTCATCGAGCAAGGCGACTCCACGCCGATGACGCTCGGCACGAATCCCATCCGCTCCATCCAAGCCACACGCGCCTTTTTGCAAAAAGCCCGTCCGCTGTATCGCCGCATGTTGCACACCGCCGCCCAAGCCTGCCGCGGTGCAGACCTGCTCATCCACGGCTTGCCCACCATTTGGGGCGCACACATCGCCGAAGGGCTGGGCATCCCCGCCGTCCGCGCAAATTTGCAGCCACTCACCCCCACCCGCGAATTTCCATCCGCGTTGCTTCCGTTTCGTTTTTCTCTTTTAGGAATCGGGAACTGGCTCTCGCATTGGGCTGTGACTCAAGCCACTTGGCTTTCGTGGCGCTCCGAGATCAACCACGCGCGTCACGCGGACTTTGGGCTTGGTCCCGCCCATTGGCTTGACCCTTCCCTCCGAGCAGACTCGCACCAACCGCTCACCCTCAACGCCTTCAGTGAAGTTGTCGTGCCACGCCCAAAAGATTGGAACTCTAAACAACTGGTCACTGGTTACTGGAGACTGGTTTCTACTCAATGGGAGCCACCTCAAGCACTGCAATACTTCCTCGATACCTCACCCAACCCCATCGCCATCGGATTCGGCAGCCCAGGTACGCAGGGATATTTGCCCATGCTCGAAGAAGCCTTGCATATGGCAAACGCTCAAGCCGTGTTGACTCTCCCGGCTAAATGGCATAGTGAGATCAAATCAAAAAATATCTTCCCCATCGAAACCATCCCGCATGACTGGCTGTACCCACGCATCAAAGTCGCCATCCACCACGGCGGGGCTGGGACCACGTCCGCGAGTTTGCATGCAGGCATTCCCACCATCACCCTACCCCTCGCCATTGACCAGTTCTTCTGGGGCGAGCGGATTCAGAAATTGGGTGTAGGTCTGTCCATTCCGCAGAGGAAGCTCAATGCGGAGAATCTTGCCCAAGCAATTAGTGAGGCGTTAAACAACAAAACAATGAAAGTGAAAGCAAAGGAAATCAGTGAGGCATTGAGCAAAGAAGATGGGGTTGAAGTTGCTTTAAAGGCAATTCAAAAAATCACTTAATTCCGTCATTGCGAGGGCGCTCTTGTTCTTTGCCCGAAGCAATCCCATGACCAGCTCCCGAGATTGCTTCGTCGGGCTGTCGCCCTCCTCGCAATGACGAGATAAATACAATTAATGCAAACGCGGAGAACGCACTTCCCAACCAATACGGCGCGGAGATGGCGATGACATCGAATGAGATGCCCGCAATTGCCGGACCAAAAATATTCGTCAGCGCCAACAAGGTTTGGTTGCCGCCCATTAGACGTCCCTGTTCATTCTCGGGGATGCGTAGTGAAACCAAAGCTGTCAGCGAAGGGATGCTGATGCCCGACCCAAGCGCAACAATGGCGACAGCGGGGAAGATCATCCATGCGGCAGGGACAAATGCCATGCCCGCCAAACCAACGACCATGAAGAAAAGCCCAGCAGGGATGAGTTTGCTTTCACCAAATCGTGTTTGCAATTTGGCATATAGAACTCCCTGCACGATCACGCCGCACAAACCGACATACAAGTAGAAATAACTGTTCTGTGCGGGAGTCCAACCGAAGCGGGCGTTCGAGAAAAGCGGAAAATTCGTTTGTAAGCCAGCGAAGGCAAGGTTGAGCAGGAAGAGCACAATCAGAAAACGCTGAATATTCTTCTGGCGAAAGATGCTCGTGAATTGACCCGCCCATGAAAAGACTTGCAAAAGCGGCTTGCTCTCGCGGCGTTCGGGGGATAAAGATTCGGGCAGGAAAAAGAATCCGAAGGCGGTATTGGCAAAGGCTAAGAAAGAGGCGACGAGTGCTGGGACGCTCAACCCATATCCACTGAGGAGTCCACCTAGGATGGGACCTGCCATGATGCCCAATCCAAAAGCGAGTTGAGAATAATTGATCCCCTTGGCGCGATTTTCGGCGGTGGTGGTATCGGCAACGTAGGCATGTGCAAGCGTTAGGTTCGAGCCAGTGAGCCCATCAATAAAGACGGCAATAAAAATAATGGTGAGTGAATTTGCCAGTCCCAACAAAAGATAAGAAGTTGCCGTGCCGAAGAGACAGAGTAGCAAAATGGGTTTGCGCCCGTAACGGTCGGAAAGTGCGCCGAGAATGGGACCCGAGACGAGTTGGATGGTCGAGTACATCGACATCAATCCGCCCGCGATGGCAGCGCCGCCATCTTGCGCCTGCACAAAGAAAGGCAGCAAAGGCAACATAATGCCATAGCCAAGCATATCGACAAAGACCGAGACGAGAATGATAAAGAAAGATGGATTCAAAATTACCCTTAAGTGAGTGGAGATTATATCTATTAAAGCAAAAGAGAGATGACTTGTGCCATCTCTCTTTTACTTCTACGGGAGTTGATAAACCGAAATGCTGTTCCGTCCCTGGTTGACGACATACAATCTGCCGTCGGCACCGAAGGCAATGCCTGTTGGTTCTTTGAACGGATTCTCTGGAATCATCTTACCGCCCAATGCCCACAAGAAATTCCCATCGTTATCAAAAACCTGCATACGCCCAAGAACATAATCTGAAATGTAAACATTCCCTTGGGCGTCCACAGCGATGGCTTCGGGTGTGCCTTTCACGCCAACGTCCGCGCCCATTTGCCAGCCCGTGATGAAAACTCCTGTTGCATCAAATTTTTGCACGCGTTTGTTTTCATAATCCGCCACAAAGATATTCCCTTGGGCATCCACATCAATGCCCGTGGCGTGACTAAACTGTCCGTCGCCTTCCCCTTCCCCACCAAACTTCATCAGAAAATTCCCGTTGTTATCAAACTTCTGCACATACGGGTTGCCATCATCGGTCACATAGACATTGCCATCTTTATCGGTTGCAATCCCAATCGCGCGGATGAACTGTCCATCTTCTTTGCCTTGAGTGCCCCACTGCAAAATAAAGTTTCCGTCTTTATCGAATTTTTGAATACGGCTGTTGCCATTATCCACCACAAAGACATTGTCATTAGCGTCTATTGTCAAACTGCCAAAGCCCAGAGTTTTGAATTCGCCATCGCCGCTGCCTTGTTTATCCCACTTCGAAAGGAGCGCTCCGTTCGCATCAAAGATCAACACACGGTTATTCCCAGCATCGTTGACATACAAATTACCGAGAGAATTCACGGCAATTCCGTACGGTGCATTAAGCGGGTCATCAGATAATACGATCTCAGTAAGTAGGGATGGGGTTGGCATGGCTGTACTCGTTGGGATGGCGGTTGGTTCAAGCGTAGGGGTTGGAGAAATTTCCACACTGCTACAAGCGGATAATAAAACAATACTTGATAACCATAAAACTGCCATCTTTTTCATGAGCTCTACTCCTTATAAGGTTTATAGGATTATAGAGACACAGAATTGAGATGACACCATTCTGCAGGATGGTTTTACTAAAACCGTTCCAATCGCATCGGACTTAAACTGAAAGCTGGTTCCTGCCCATTGAGCAGTTGACTTACAACCAAGCCTGTCCCCGGACCGAGCGAGAGCCCTAACATGGCATGACCCGTTGCCAGCACAAGATTGCTATACTTCGGCGACTTGCCAATGATCGGCACACCATCAGGCGTGGTGGGACGTAAGCCCGCCCAGGTTTCTTTCACATCTAATGTTTCATCCAAGCGCAGATATTCGCGTGCAGAGTTTTCGATGCGTTGAATCCAAATAGGCTTCGGCTCCATGCTGTAGTTGCCCACTTCGAGCCGACCTGTGAAGCGCAAGAGTCCAGCCATCGGCGAGACGGCGATGCGGCGTTCGCCCAAAATCAACGCGTGGCTCGGCATGGTTTTATTTGTAGACATGGTCAGGCTGTATCCGCGTGCCGGTTGAATGGGGATGTTCAACTTCAAGTCTTTGGCAACTGATGGAGTCAACGCACCCGCAGCAAGCACAACCTGCTCGGCTTCAAAATCTCCAGCCATGGTTTTGACCTTGGTCACTTTGCCATTTGCAGTTTCAAACCCAGTTACTTGTGTGCTATCCATCAACTCCGCGCCCATGGCTTGGATGCGTTCCTTCAACAAGTTGAGAAAGACCGCCGGGTTAAGGTGTGCATCTCCCGTGAAATGCACGCCGCCAATGACATCATCCACTGCGGCAGGTTCGACATCGTGAATTTTATTTTTGTCATATACGCTGACAGGAATGCCATGCTTTTGCATGAACTCGCCTTCGTGCTGCCCCTCATGGAAGGCTTTCTCGGTCTTGAAGAGATGAAGCAAGCCCATCTCTTGATAGGCGCAATCAAATTTTTCTTCGGCGATGATCTGGGAAAAATTCTTCGCACTAAGTTGACCAAGTTGATTCAACGGCTCCAGCGAGCGATTTACATTATTTTGGCTACACGCCAAAGTAAAACGCAACAGCCAGATCAAATAGTTTGGGTCGAGACTAACCTTCATCCCGAAGGGACTGTGAGCCGGGTCTAACATCCATTTGAGAGCAGAGGTCACCACCCCCGGCGCAGCCAGCGGAATGATATGACTCGGCACGATATGCCCGGCATTACCCGAGCCGCTACCTTTGCCAATCTCTTTCGCATCCAGCAATGTTACTTGTCTGCCAGATTTCAAAAGGTAATACGCGCAGCTTAATCCAACCGGTCCCCCGCCGATGATGAGTACATCCGATTTTTTTGACATAATTTCTCCAAGTATTCCTTCAAATTCACTCTCAATATGCCATTATAATGACCCGCGCATTAAAACATGGGTTGTGGAGATTTCTTACAGTTGCATAACCTCATCTTGACAAACCTACAACCCCATGAATAATTCACTGAATTTCTTTGAAACATTTAAGCCAAAGGGTGTTTCGAAAATCAAATATTTCAAAGGCTAAAAAACTTTCCAATGCAATGGCAAACTAACCCATATTTTGCTCCGATCATCATCTCCAGCCTGATCGCCATCATCTGTGCGTTTTTTGTGATCACTCGCAGAAACCGGGCATACGGTTCGACAGCGCTCCTCGGGTTGATCTTTGCCGTGATCATTTGGGGCTTTGCCTACGCCATGGAACTTGCCAGCGCCAACCTGAAATGGCAGATATTCTGGGCAAAGATTGAGTACCTTGGTATTCCTTTTGTTCCCTTATTCTTTTTTATATTTGCTTATCAATTCACACAAAGCACGAGTAAATTATCGCGCCGGGTTATTTTCTTTCTGGTCGTTGTTTCCTCCACATTCGTACTGTTAGCATGGACCAACGAATTCCATAATTTGATTTGGACCGAGCTCGGGCAAAAAAATATAGATGGCTATAACATGCTGACAATTGGGCATGGCATCGCATTCTGGCTCCTGATTGCTTACTCGTATATTTTATTAGCCATCGCTTCAGTGAGCATCATTCGCAGGGTGTTGAACGGTCCAATTGAAATTCGAAAACAAACTTACATCATTCTTGTTGGTGCAAGTGTCACCTGGCTGGGCAATATTATTTACATTTCCGGGTTAAGCCCCATACCCGAATTAGACTTAACGCCAATAGGCTTCGTTATTTCCAGTGTGATCTTTAGTTTCGGCATCTTTGGGTACGGCATGTTAGACATTATGCCCATCGCCGGGGAGTTCATTCTTGAAAGCCTGGATGATGTGGTGATTGTCACCAACCCCAAGGGCATGGTGGTCTATGTGAACCGCGCATTTGAATATTACTTCAGCAACCCCGTGCCATCCCTAATCGGCAGGCAAGCCACAGAAGCTTTTTCCAGTCTGCCCGTTTTGAAATCTCTATTTGATAGTTCAAACACCATTCGTAGAGAAATTACGATAACCCCTGAAAATCGTCCCTTGTTCATTTTCAATGTGCGGACGTTTAATATCCGCCTCAGCGCCAACGAAGTGATTGGGCGTGTGACCATTCTGAACGACATCACCGAACGCCGAGCCGCCGAGAATCGACTGTCTCAACAGAACCTTGAAGGAGGTTCTGGAGACCTGCCATTGATGGTAATGTATCGCGCCAATGACGATAAGATCATCGACGTGAATCGCACATTCTTGATTAACCTGGGATACGAACGTAAAGATGTCCTGGGACGCACCTTGATGGGCATTCAATTTTGGGGCGCCAGTCAACGTGCAGACTTTTTACGCATGTTGTATAAGAACAGCTCTCTCAAAGATTATGCCTTTGAAATTGGCAAGAACGGACAAAAATATATCCTTTCTGCCAGCCAGATCGAAATGCAGGATGTGAAATACATTGTTATTTTCGCCCAAGAGAATTGGTCTGCATAGTCGGCCCTATTAAATAGTGAGAGGCAATCTATTTCATAGAATAGATTGCCTCTTTTAAATTCCCTTGCCGAACGGATCACGGTCATCCACCAGCAATGTCCCTTCGGACATGACCCACGCTTCGCCCGTGATCGTTGGGATGATACGGTTATCTTGAAGCTGGATACTGCCCTCGAAGACGCTCCCTACAACGCTTTGCTGTTTCCACACCTGACCAACTTGCAGTTTACCATCCTCGTAGAGACAAGCGAGTTTGGCGCTGGTACCTGTTCCGCAGGGAGAACGGTCGTAGGCTCTGCCGGGACATAGGACAAAGCTTTTGCTATCTGCCTCAGATGTAGATGCGAATAATTCTACATGATCGATCTCTGCACTATCTGCGCCTGTAATGCCATGAGCGGATAATTGCTCACGCACACGCCACGAGAAATCGGTCAGCGCTTCGAGGTTGGACATGTTCACATCCATGCCGTGGTCGTGAACGAGGAAGAACCAGTTTCCACCCCACGCCACGTCACCGTGGATGGTTTTGCCATCGACAGTAACAGGGACATGAGTCAAGTGGCGATAAGCGGGGATGTTTTGGACGGAGACGCGGTTGGGATATTCGGACCTCACCCCCGACCCCTCTCCTGAGAGGAGAGGGGAGTCTGCGGGATGGAGAGTTGCCTCCACCACCCCAACGGGAGTTTCCACCCGAATCACGCCCGGCGTGACCTTGCCCATGTATGCCAGCGATGCAATGAGACCAATCGTGCCATGTCCGCACATGCCGAGGTAGCCGACGTTGTTGAAGTAGATGACTCCAAATTGGCAAGTCGGGTCGGCGGGCGGGACGAGGTATGCGCCGACGAGCACGTCCGAGCCGCGGGGTTCGAGCAGGACGGTGCGGCGCAGGTCGTCGTGATTCTTTTTCAGCTTGGATAATTTATCAGCAACGGAACCAGTTCCGAGGTCGAAAGGAAGCGAGGTGATTAATCGCGTGGGTTCGCCGCCGGTGTGGGAGTCCAGATAGGGAATCTTTATCATAGGTGTATCGTTGAAACGTTTGAAGGTTGGAAAGTTTGAACGTTCAAACCTGCCAACGTTTTAACTTTCTAACGTCTTAAAGATGCGTTCAAATTCTTTGCGGTCGTCATCGGCTAAAGGCAAAAGAGGTTGACGAGGTGCACCGACTTTGATGCCGCGCAGTTCGCAACCGACTTTGACCTTTTGGGTGTAGCCGCCGCTTTCCATGTTGCGGAGGAGCGGGAGGAGTTTATCCATGTGTTTGCGGGCGGTGACGAAGTCATTGTTGAGCGCGGCTTCGAGCACGTTGTAATGTTCGAGCGGAGCGCAGGAGGCGGCGCCGCCGATCCATGAGGTGGTGCCCCACAGGAAGTAGTCGAGCGCCTGATCGTCGGAGCCGCAGATCATTTGATAGCGGTCGCCGTAGCGCAGACGGAACTCGTAGACGCGGGACATGTCGCTGCTGGCTTCTTTGATGCCGATGATGTGATCGTATTTGGTGAGACCGTCCATCACTTCGTAGCTGACTTCGGTGCCCGCGCGCCAGGGGAAGTTGTAAAGCACGATGGGAATTTTGACGGCTTTGGCGACGGCTTCGTAATGCGCGAGCAGTTCGCGTTGGTTGGGGCGCGAATATGGCGGGACGGCAACCATGAGCGCATCGTACCCCATTTGCTCGGCGATCTGCGAGTAGCGGACCACGTCACGCGTGGCGCCAGAGTTGGTGCCTGCAATCAGCGTAACCCGCCCGTTGACTTTCTCTTTGGTGAATTTGAAAATCTCCAGCCGTTCGGCTTCGGTGAAGGCGTAGACTTCGCCCGTGGTGCCGCCAGGGACAAGCCCTGCGATCTTGTTGGCGATCAGGTATTCGATCAGTTGTTCAAGGACGGGGTAGTTGATGCTTTCGTCCGCGTTGAAGGGGGTGACGATGGGGGCGTATATTCCTTTGAGGTTCATGGGGGCTCCTGTGAGTTGGTGTCAAGTGTCAGGTTCCAAGTGCCAAGTAATTGGAGATTGAAGTTTACTTCCCCCAGTGGAAGTGAGCAAGAGTCTATTTTTATAATGATGATACATTCACCTTAAACACTGACTTTGGGCACCTATATTTATGCCTTATAATTTGACAATAATAATCTTTGGGAAAAATATGATGTCCGAGACTCGTAAATTGAAAGTTTTTCTCTGTCACACCTCACAAGACAAACCTTTTGTAAGAGAACTTTACCAAAGGCTCATATCCGAAGGGTGGATTGAGCCTTGGCTAGATGAAGAAAAGCTTCTTCCTGGGCAAGACTGGGATATGGAAATCCAGAAGGCAACAAAAATCACTGATACAGTGATTGTCTGTCTTTCAACCAATTCAGTGGACAAAGAGGGATATGTTCAACATGAAATACGTTTAGTGCTTCGAGTTGCAGATTACAAGCCAGAAGACACTATTTTTATTATCCCGATTAGGCTGAATAATTGCACTGTACCAATAAGGCTAGAATTACAACATTATGTTGACTTCTTTCCACCTGAAAGAAAAGATTGGGCATATCAACGTTTAATTAAATCTTTGCGAACTCGTTATGAACAGATATCTCGAAATGAATTGAAAGAAGTTGAAGAAAAGTCGGTCAGCAAAAAAGAGAAGTGGAGTAATTTACCAAGACCTCAAAAAGGTAAAAAAACGACAAAAAAAGTCACCTTAATTGGTGGTAAGACTATCATACCTTTCCAAGACAAAAAAACATTTCGAAATCAAAAAAAACTAACAAACTCATTTTTTTGAGGACACAATACAAAATAAAGTTTTTCGCGAAATAACTAAGCATCGATTGATAATCGGTTTATTAATAGGTATTATTGACCCACTTGTTGTCGCTGTATATCAAAGGAATTGGGGTATGGGTCCTGAAGAAACAATTTACTTTTTTATATTCAACTTAATCATAGGTGGCATTGCAGGCTGGAGGGTAAATTTAATTGAAAAAAATCAAACTGGTACGGCTGGCGGAAAAGCCGGGTTTATTGTAGTCGCAATAAGTGGGATTAGCCATCAAATTCTTCTCCCAGTTTTTTTAGGTCTGACAACCCAATTTTCTTTTGGCATAAATGACTTTTTGTATATGTTAGGTGAAGAAGGTTTTGCTTACAATTTTATTTACTTACTGCCTGCCATGATAGGAGGCTACATTTCAGGGTACTTTGCTGCAAGTCATAAACCTAACTAAAATTATCTTATAGAAATCGGCTGAATATGTTGTCCATTTTTTCAAGGGATTTCACTTACTCACTATTTTTGATACAACTCGCGGACGGCGGGTTTGTCCGTGCTGGAGTGGCAGAGGAAAACTTTGAGAGGTCGGTTTGTAGTCATGTTTAACTTATTTTGAAGTTATTAGTTTATAAAAGTCCATTTTCTTGCCTAGATATTCAGATCCGACAACAGAAAGATGCCCAGAGTCTCGATAAATGAAAACGCCATCCAATTCAGTGTCACAATAGGCATCATGGCAAAGCACATCACCAATATTTATTACATGATAATTCTGTTTGACTCTTCCCAAAATCTGCAAAATTTCTCTTTGATCATTTTCATACTTGGTAAGTTCAATTCTACAATCAATCTCACTTCCATAAATCGCATTCAATGTCAGACAATGTCCAATATCTTCTGAGTTTGCTGGAGTTGGATAAAAAACAACAGGAAGTATTCCCATTTCGGATAATACTTCAAGAGTCGCCTCTAGGTGAGATTCAAAATCTGTTTGATCTGCCGCCACTAGTTCATTATTTACAAATAGAGTCTTGTTATCTAAATAACTTGTAAATGGCGAGCCTAAGACAACATAATGCACACTAGGGTTATTTTTCAACCAATCAATAACGCTTTTATTAAATTCGACACAGCCCTTAGCCCATGTCTCAGGATATTTAGAATTAATAACCGCCATATCAAGAATAGGTCCACAAACGCTTTTGGTCATTTGAATGATCTTTGCATCTGGTTTTGAAGCAAGAATCCCTGGAATCAAGTGCATCGCATAGGAGTCTCCCCAAATCAAGATTTCAGGGGTATCACTTGTTTGGCATTCCTTTAGTAAGTCCAAAGACGTATAGTCGCAAGCCTTGTTTAAGCCAAAATTAGGCTGTGTGATTAAGTCCAATTCGGCGTAAGACATCTTATTCTGCGCAATTCGATTACCGAAGCCTTTGTTCAAATATCCAACCGCACCGATGCCAATTATGAGAATCAAAGAAAATATTGAGAATCTAAATATATTTTCTCGAGAAAATATATTCTTATCCCTGAATGGAGATTCGATATATTTCCATGTCACATAGGCTAGCAATAAAGAAAAAACACCAAGAAAAAACATCTGCAAATTACTAGGTGTTTTATAGCTCATCAAGCGGGCAAACGCAAATATTGGCTGATGCCATAAATAAGCGCTATAACTGATAAGCCCAATTCCGACAAATACACTGGTGCTTAAGATTTTTTTTACAAAGGTCTGATCATAGGCAAAAAGAATCACGAGCGCAGTACCAAGCGTTGGGAAAAGGGTGTAAACACTCGGAAAAGGCGTCTTATCATCAAAAAAACCGATAGAACCCATAATCAACATCAAACCCACTAGACTCAACGTTTGATAAAACCAAGTGGGCAAAGCAAGGTATTTTGATCTTAACCAGCTTGAATAAAAAAGAAAATAGGCTACAAAAGAACCGATCAGAATTTCCCACAAACGGGTTGGCAACAAATAAAATGTTGAACCCGGATGATCTACTGCCCCCCACTGAGCTAGCGCAAGACTGGCAAACCCAATCACTGAAAGTAAAGCCAATACAGTTCGTTTTCTAAAACGCTGGGTAAAGATGATAAAAAGAGGAAACAGAATATAGTACTGTTCTTCTATTGCCAAACTCCATGTGTGCAGAAGTGGCTTCAATTCTGCTATAGTCATGAAATATCCTGTTTTAAGCCAGAACAGTATATTGGAAGAAAATAGCGAAACAGCTATTAAGCTCTGAGAAAACTCCATCAAATCTGTAGGCTTCATGATGTAATAGGCAAAAAACACACTAACCAGGATCACAAAAGTTAAGGCTGGGAGAATACGGCGTGCTCTACGCTCATAAAAATTTAAAAACGAGAACTTACCAGCCTCTTTTTCTGTTAAGATTATTGTAGTAATTAAGTATCCACTAATCACAAAGAAAACATCAACACCTACATAGCCGCCACTAAAAAAACTAAAACCAGCATGAAAAAATATTACAGGTAACACTGCTAATGCCCGTAATCCGTCGATCTCTGGTCTATATTTCATAATTTATTTTTTGATCCTATTTTATACTTTTAGTCTATTGGATACTGCTCTACCATTCACAATATGTGAATGTACCGAAAAAAATATAGGTTATACCCTAAATTATAACTTTCCGAGTCATTTTGAGAAAAATTATCTTCCCCACTTCAATCCATCATTATTCGGTCATCGTCCGCAAGTCTGTGCAGAAGCGTTCCAACTCTGGCAAGGCAGCACGGTCAAAGACCCTTTCGATCACGGCATCGGGCTGGCAGCGGATCAAAAGCTTGACCTTGTCGGCGGTCATCACTTCCACGGTCACCGAGTCCACACAGCGCAGGGGGATGTACTGCCAAATGCCGCCGTAACGCGCCGGGCTGAGTTCCTTATCATTGCCCGTCTCCTGGATGAGGATCAACTCGCGGTCTGTGCTCACCACCATATGCGCGAGAGAGGCGGGTTTATAAAAGGTCATGCCCAAGATCGAGAAGAACGGATTCTTGATGCCCGGCTGATGAATAAATCCCTGCACGGTCTCACCGGGCAGCAGGCTCTCACGTCCATAATTCATGAATTTGAAACTGCGATTCGAGAGCGCATTAAATTTATCCTTTTGAGCCGCCAGTGCACTCGCATCCGCGTCTGGATGGAATCCGCGCAGCTTGCGTAGAATCCCTTCGAAGTAGCGTTTGCTGGTCATACTAAAGTAAAGCGAAGTCATCCGCTTCTCACCGCCCTGAGTCTTGCCGCTCACCATCAGCCATGCATCCAGCAGGATGTTTCCATCTTCCACGCTATACACATCGCCATATACATACGAAAATGCATCTACCTGCTTGCCGTTTTTCTCGAAGATATACAACGCCTCAGGCGTATCGCAGATCAACTTCTCGGTCGTCCACCCGGCGAGGCGATTCAAAGCAGGCATCAAAATCACATACGGGAACGCCGCTCCCTCCGCAAAATGTTCTTCAAATCGGCTTTGATACAGCGCCGGAATCTCCTCGCGAGATTCAAGCAACTTCGACCACGCCGCCATCGTTTGGCGCGCACCGGTCATGAGCATGTTTTGGCTTTGCACATCTTGAGTCATATGTATTGCCCTCATTGTACTCCCAAGAAAAAAGACAAAAGAGAGTGTCATATTCAAAATAAAAATGGACGGGATGTTTCCCGTCCATGCACCTTGCTAATTTTTGATCACTTTCCCATCCGCCACCAGTTGACGAACTGCCTCCATGTACTCATACATCACTGTATCCGACTCAATGAACGGAACGCGTTCGCGGATCAGGGCGTAGGCGTTTCTTGTTCCTGCCCCCAAACATTTTTCTTCGCCGATCACTTGTTTGCGGAAGTCTACTCCCTGTGCCGCAGACATCAACTCAATCGCGAGGATTCGCTCCACGTTATCGAGCACGCCTCGCAACTTAACCGCAGCGGTTGCCCCCATACTGACATGATCCTCCACGTTGGCGGAGGTGGGAATCGTGTCCACGCTGGCGGGGTGCGCAAAGACCTTATTCTCGGTTGCCAATGCCGCCGCCGTATATTGCAGAATCATAAAACCGGAGTTCAAGCCGCCTTGTTTGGTGAGAAAGGCTGGCAAGGTATGGATGTTCGAACTTTCATCAGTCAAGCGCATCGTACGGCGCTCTGAGATATTGCCAAGTTCTGCAACAGAGAACGCGAGGTAATCCATTGCAATCGCCAACGGCTCACCGTGAAAATTTCCACCCGATAAGACTGTGATCTGATCCTTCTCATCAATAAAGATCAGCGGATTATCCGTCACGGCATTCAATTCGATTTCAAACGCCCAACGCGCATACGCGATCGCATCACGCACCGCCCCATGCACCTGCGGAATACAACGCAGCGTGTACGCATCCTGCACATTCAACGACGAATGTTCGCGGGTGAACTCACTGCCTTTCAACAAACTACGCAAATAAGCAGCACACTCGATCTGGCGCGGAAACGGTCGCAGGTTGTGAATCCGCTCATCGAAGGCAAGGTCCGTTCCATTTAAGGCTTCGAGGCTTAAGCATCCGGCAATGTCCGCGGTCTGACTGTATCGCTCCGCTCGCAAAGTTTGCAAGACACCCATCGCCGTCATGATGGTCGTGCCGTTCGTTAACGCCAAGCCTTCCTTCGCAGCTAGCTTGATCGCCGTCAGCCCTGCCCGCTTGAACGCCTCCGCGCCAGACATCACATCGCCTTGATATTCCACTTTCCCTTCACCGATGATCGGTAACGCCATATGCGCCAGCGGAGCGAGGTCACCGCTCGCACCGAGCGAACCCTTTTCAGGAATCACCGGATGAATGCCTGCGTTGAGCATATCAATCAACAGTTGCAAAGTCGTGAGGCGAATGCCCGAATGTCCACGTGATAGTGTGTTCGCACGGATGAGCATGATCGCGCGGGTAGTCGCGATATCAAACGGATTCCCCACCCCCACCGCATGGCTCACCAAAATATTGCGCTGCAACAACTCCACCTGGTCGGGCGGAATGATCTTATCTTTGAACGCACCAAAGCCGGTAGTGATTCCGTACGCGATCGTGCCGCGCGAGAGTAAGGTCTGCACCGCATCGGCGGCACGCGTCACCAATTTCTTCGCCGCATCACTAATCTCCACCCGTGGCGCGTTTGGCTTTCCATATGCCACCGCCTGCACCTGATCGAAGGTCAAACTCTGTCCATCCAAATAGATTGTTTCCATGCAACCTCGTTATTCAATGAAGAAATATTTTCACTACGAAGGACACCAAGGTCACGAAGGAAAAACACTTAGAGATTCTTATCCCCTTTGTGTACTTCGTGCCCTTTGTGGTTAATCTTTTTACTACTTCGCTACCCGCTTCGACATGATAATATCCGGCTTGCCCAATCCGTTCGCATCGGGCACCACACCTGTAATCACATAGCCCATCTTTTGATAAAACTCATACGGATGCCCCTTGAAGTTCTGAATATTCTTCACCTTATCCCACAAATCCGTATACAAATCTACATTCGCAAGCGATGTCATATCATCCTGGTCATCGGAACCGAGTGTGATCGTCAACCCGCCGCGCCGCTTTACCTGTTCTTCAAGAGCTATCACCAACGCTCGCCCAATTCCCTGCCCTTGCAACTTCGGTTGCACCGCCAGCGGATGCAACTCCCATACCTTGCCATCATATTGAGGAATGCCGCCGATCATACCTAGCAATTTGTCATTCTCTACTGCAACAAGGCAAATGCGTTCTGCCTCGCACATCTCTTCTACTTCTTTCAAACCATCCTCAAACGTCTCCCACGCATCATCCCAATGCTCGCGGAAGGCATCCACTAACAACTGCGCCATCTGATGTTTGAGTGCTTCGTCTTTTCCGTCGAATGAAAAAATTCGCATCCTATTTAATCTCAACCGGATTCCCACTGCGGATCGACTCGACCGCGGCAAATGTGGACTTGGTCACCGCGATGATCTGCTCATAAGGAATCGGCGGCTCTTTCCCCGCCCGAACCGACTCAGCGAAGGCAGCCATTTCTGCCCTCCAGCCTTTATCTTGCGTAATTCTTTCCTCTTTCCTCTTACCATCTTTCACAGTGGTCAATGAG
>JAXLVU010000034.1:0-5998 GCA_046328855.1 Anaerolineales bacterium
TGATCGCGTATACGATCTGCGCTGCCAAGCAAAGCGGAGTCTTTTCGGATATTCTCGTGTCGACTGACTCGGAAGAGTATGCTGCGATTGCGCGGCAATACGGCGCGGAGGTTCCCTTCTTGCGCCCGTCTGAAATTGCAGGCGATCTTGCGCTCGACATCGAATGGTTGGACTTTACGCTTCACAAACTAAAAGAGATTGGTCGTGAATATGATTGCTTCAGCATCCTACGCCCAACCAGCCCTTTCCGTTTGCCGAGTACCATTCAGCGAGCATGGAATGCGTTCAAAGCGGAGGAAGGCGTAGACTCGCTCCGCGCGGTTGAGAAGGTCAAGGAACATCCCGGCAAGATGTGGGTAATCCGTGGCAAACGTATGATGCCTTTGCTCCCATTCGGACCGAAGGAACAGCCTTGGCATAGCACTCCATATCAGGGACTTCCCGAGGTCTACTCGCAGAATGCCAGCCTTGAAATTGCCTGGTCGCGTGTGGTCTTCAATGGTCGCACGATTGCAGGTGAAGTAGTTATGCCGTTCGTTTCGGAAGGCTACGAAGGCTTTGATGTGAATCATCCCTATGATTGGGATCTGGCGGAACGTCTCGTGGCAAGTGGAGAGGCGCAGCTGCCAAAGGTAGAAAAAATTTCTTAGAGAAGAATCAGGTGCGGGCGCGGGGTGAGGCGCAGCGTCTATAAAGAGGAAAACATGGTCGAACTAAAACTGATCCCCGTGGAAGAATTCAAGCGTGTGCGAAATTCATCCGCCGACAAATACAAGAAACTGCAACTCATCGCGGATATGTGCCGCGCCAACACGCTCACTGAAGTGAAGCGCGCCGGGTCGGGGCATCTTGGCTCGAGCTTCAGTGCGATGGATATTGTGGTGTGGATGTATTATGAAGAGATGAATACCATCAAGGTTGGCTTCGACAGCCCAGACCGCGATATTTATTTTTCATCGAAGGGTCATGATGTGCCGGGCTTGTATGCCGTGTTGCATTCGCTCGGTGAAATTCCCGATCACATGCTCATGTCGCTGCGCCGCCTCAATGGATTGAACGGTCATCCCGACATCGGCAACCGCGGTATGGAAGCCAACTCGGGTTCGCTTGGCATGGGCATCTCGAAGGGACGCGGCATGGCGTGGGCGAAGAAGTACAACAGCAATGGCGGGCATGTGTTCGTGATGACCGGCGATGGCGAGTTGCAGGAAGGTCAGAACTACGAAGCCTTGCATGTCACTGCGCATCACAAGGTTGATAACCTCACCGTCATCGTTGATGATAACAAAGTGCAATCTGATAAACCCGTTGCCGAGATTATTGATCTTCGCAACCTTGTCGAAAAATTCACTGCCTTTGGCTGGCATGTCATTCGCATTGATGGGCATGATTTTCGTTCCATAGAAAAAGCTATTGCCGAAGCCAAGCAGGTTAAGGGTAAGCCGCAGATTATCATCGCTGACACCATCAAAGGTCGCGGCATCTCTTTCATGGAGCATCCTGCCGCGCTTGAAATTGGAAAAGGACTTTATCCCTGGCATTCAGGCGCGCCGGATGATGCCGCCTTCGAGGCAGGTTACTCTGAACTGATTCAACGCATCAATGCGGACCTCGCGGCTGTATCGCTTGTCTCGCTGCATTTGACTCCCGTTGAGCCGGAAGTGAAGACCGCGAGCCCGTCCATGTTGGAGGGTGAACCTCTCAGCCAGGCAGCGCTGGATCGTCTTTCTGTGAAGCCGACAGATGAATATGTTTCGCGTGCGTACGGTCAAGCCTTGGTGGAACTTGCCGCCAAGCGCAAAGACATCGTCGTACTCGATGCGGATCTTTCTTCCGATTGCAAAGTCCGCGATTTTGAAAATACTTATCCCGACCGCTTCATCGAAAACGGCATTGCTGAGCAAGATATGGTCTCGATGGCAGCGGGTCTCGCCCGTCAGGGACTTCTGCCCGTCGTCAACTCGTTCGCTAGTTTCCTCGCTTCGCGCGCCAATGAGCAGATTTACAACGCTGCGGGTGAGAAGTCCAAGATCATTTATGCCTTGCACTATGCCGGTTTAATCCCTGCTGGACCGGGCAAATCACACCAGTCCCTGCGCGATATTTCGCTCTTCTCTGCGTTGCCGAATTGCGCCATCCTGCAACCATGCAGCGCCGAAGAGACTCGCATGGCGATGGATTACGCCGTGAACAAAGCTGATGATGTGATTGCCCTACGCCTCATCATTGGTCCAAGTCCACGCCGGATTGCGCTCCCGACTGGGTATGAGTTTAAGCCCGGGGTGGGCTGTCAACTCACGGCGGGGAAAGATGCGGTCATGTTCGCGTACGGACCGGTCATGTTGCACGAAGCGCTCCTCGCCAGTGAACTCCTCGCCGAGCGTGGATTCGGTTTGAGCATTATCAATATGCCCTGGCTCAATCGTGTGGATGTGAAGTGGTTATCTGAAGTTATCAAGCCATATTCCAATATCTTTATGCTAGAAGATCATCATCCTGCTGGCGGTTTGATGGATAACATTCTCACGGTTTGTAGTGAACAGGGCTTGTTGAATGGCAAACAAATGATCAAGTTTGCTGTTGAAGGATATCCCGCCTGTGGTACACCGCAACAGGCATTGGCGTTCCATGAGTTGGATGGGTTGTCATTGTCAAAGCGAGTAATGAAGTATTGCGGTTAATGAATGTCTGAAATAAAGATCGGCATTCCTCTGCACGGCAAGATGGCGGCGCGTGCTTTCCATCAACCGTCCTTTCGCCAGAGTTTGGCGGAGGGTGGGCTTAAGCCATTATATTTCCTAAGTCCCACTTACTTTCGCGCATTCGATTTTGACCCGAAACAATACTTTGAATTGCAAGTCGAACAATATGAAGCACAGTATCAAAAAAGTTTTTTGTTGCAACAATTGCGAATGTTGCGCCGCTTTGTGGTAGTCACTGAAACTACCGACCTGCGTTTTCGGGAGATGATGGAAACTAAGTTGTACGATGCCACTCTTCTTGGAATGGCGGCACAAATGACATACGTCACAGCCTTACGTCGCATCCCGCGAATGGGAGAATTTCTAGTATGGCTGGAAAGAACACTTTTCGTTACCCATGTACACGATCAATATCTCAAAGAACAAAAAATTGATTGTGTTTTGACACCCGGCATGGGTAATTATAATTTTTGGAACGAAGGTAGTTTTGCTCTCGAGGCTCAACGCATGGGCATCCCTGCATTCGCAGTTATCACCAATTACGACAATATCGTCAATATGGGGTATCGTGGATTTACACCTGCTTGCCTTGGGGTGTGGAGCAAGCAGATGGCAGATGAGGTGGTAAAGCTGCATGGTTTTCCTGCCAAAAAAGTAGAAGTGATAGGTGCAGTACAGTATGACCGCTTTATCCAGCCTTTGCGTTATGGTCGCGAGGACTTTTTAAGGTCGATTGGTCTTGATCCCAATAAGAAAACGATTTTCTTTGCAGGCGGAGTCAATATCAACCATTATTTCGAGATCTATCGTATATTCGTTGAGCAAAAGGATCATATTTGGAGCGGTAATTTTAATTTTGTCGTCCGCCCACAACCTCATGCCAAATTGCTGGATTCCCCCGGCTGGCGTATCATGGAAAAGATGTTTACTCAGGCGGGTGTGTACGTTTCCAACCCTGGTTCAGTAGATGCAAGTGGCGACCGCACACACGAACTTCGTCTCGATTTGGGGTTGGGTGATGATAAGGATGAATTAAATTATCTTCTCCGTTACAGCGATGTGTTGGTGAATAACTTCTCCACCATGGGTTTGGAAGCTGCCATTTGTGACTTGCCCACTATTCATGTTGGTTATGATGCGTATACCTTTGGTGTACGATTTGGGGTTACAACAGCCTTTCAGCAAAGCATGTCGCATAATCGTCGCCCTTTGCGTTTGAAAGCCTCGAAGGTAGCAAAAAGCGAAAAGGATCTGCTGGAATACATTGGACAATACCTAAGTGACCGCACCATTGACTCTGAAGCACGGCACGAATATGCAGTGTCTGAATGCGGCGAACTTGACGGGCAAGCTACCTCAAGATTGATGGCGATGGTTAATAGTCGTATGTAATTTTGAAAAGTTTTGATTCAAGGAGTATGAAATGAATGATTTGAAAGAGATTTTTGAAAAAGGAAGATGGTATCACTGTTTTCGCCATGATGGGCTGGTGTCCAATGGGACTTATGATATCGCCAACTATATGGAACATTATGGGTTCGATAAAGACTATAGTGGAAAAACAGTTTTGGATGTCGGCTGTTCCGACGGCTATTTCTCCGTCTGGATGAAGGAACATGGGGCAGAAAAAGTGTTGGGCGTTGATTCCAATAAATACGACGGTTCCCTTGCTTTTGCGCCTTCTATCGCGTTCAAGCAAGCCCATGAGGAAAAATATGCACAATATGCGGACGATTATGCTGCGTTCCACACGGTGTATGAACGATATGGATTGACCAATTCGAATAAGCTACTTTTTATGACCAAACTGATGGGACTGGATGTCGAATTTAGTAATGGGTCGATTTATGATCTGTCTTCGTTTGGCGAATCTGATGTAGTCATGTGTAATGATCTGCTTGAACATTTGAGGGATCCGATTACGGCCATCGAACAGCTTTATTTGGCAACGAAGAAAAAATGTATCATTACAGTTTCTTCAGCCTTAAAAACAGGCTGGTTTGATCGAAAAAAGGCGCTTGCCCTGTATCAGGGACATATTTCTGGAGGATCTTTTTTTAGTCTTTCTGAAGAGGCTGTAAAGGCAATGTGTGCTTCCGCCGGTTTTAGCAAGGTGGAGGTCGTTGGACGTTTTGAGATGCTCAATAGAAGACATGGGGTGACAAATAGTCATTTTGTTATCCATGCAGAAAAGTGATCCTTGAAGTTTTCAGGATCCTTTTATGTTTAGGAGAATCTGGTTGACAACTTCTACTAGGGGAATAGATATGAAGCGGATATTCCCATGAAATTTGGGCTCACTGGGACTGTTTCTGATTTGTTTGCCATCACAAAAGGACTGTTTGTTTCGGCAGATCTGTCCATTTTCCATGAATTTGCCCCCCCTCCAACCGGGGGCGGACATCAGTTTTTACGCGCGTTTTGGAAACAGGTAGCGTCAAAAGGTTTGCAGGTCGAGAATAATCAGATTTCCCGTACCACACGGGCTTGTTTGTTGAATTCATTTAATTTTCGTGAAAAACGCCTTTCTATCATGCGCCGCAATTCTGTATTGTATGTTCACCGTGTGGACGGTCCCATTGATGTCTATCGTGGGCGCGATGATGCCGTGGATAAAAATATTCATGCCGTCAATTTGAAATTTGCTGATAAGACCATTTTCCAATCGCAATATAGCCTTGAAAAACACCTTTCGCTGGGTATGGAATTCAAGCACCCAACGATCATTCTCAACGCGGCTGACCCGGAAATTTTTCACTCACGCGGTCGGACGGTATTTTCGCGTGATCGAAAAACGCGTTTGATCGCTTCAAGTTGGTCTGATAATGTCAATAAAGGCGCTGCTGTTTATCAATGGTTGGATGAGCATTTGGATTGGGAACACTTCGAAATGACTTTTGTTGGGCGCAGCCCGGTGACGTTCAAGAATATCCGTATGTTTCCGGCGGTCGACTCGTATCGAATGGCTGAATTGTTCCGCGAGCATGATGTTTATATCACTGCCAGTAAAAATGACCCGTGTTCAAATTCATTGATCGAGGCATTGACTTGCGGACTTCCCGCGGTTTATTTGCAGAGTGGCGGTCACCCCGAGATCGTGAAGCAGGCTGGAGTGGGGTTTGAAGCGGCGGAGCAGATCCCGGAATTGCTGGAACAACTCTTCGGTCAGTATGAAGCTTTTCAGGCGCGTATCTCGGTTCCCTCCATACAAGAGGTGAGTGAACAATATTTGAAAGTGTTGGAATTGATCTCATGAAGGTGCTGACTCAGAATATTGGCAAAAACATTATTAAAGC
>JAXLVU010000035.1:0-5307 GCA_046328855.1 Anaerolineales bacterium
TCGGCAGAGTTTAAAACGGGCATTGTCAACTGGTACACCGTTGTAACAGCAGGAATGTTGATTGCTATTGTTATTTTTTATGGCGCCATGGAATCTCGAAGGCACAAAAGGTAAACCGAAATCAAAGTAGGTTATGCACGTTCAAGCCATTTACGAATGGTCGTTTCAAGTTCTTGCAGTTTTACAGGCTTACTCAAGTAAGCGGTAGCACCCGCTTCGAGACACCGTTCCCGGTCTCCTCCCATCGCATGAGCCGTGAGGGCAATGATGGGAATAGAAGAAAAAGTAGAGTCAGCACGCAAGCGACGGGTGGCTTCCAAACCATCCATGTTGGGCATCTGAATATCCATCAGAATCAAATCCGGAGAACTTTCTGCCGCCTTTGTTAAAGCATCCAAGCCATCTACAGCGAGCACCAAACTGTAGCCTTTCGCTTCCAGATATTCTCGAATTGCCATGACGTTATAGGTATTGTCTTCCACTAGCAAAACTTTGGCATGAATTGGCTGAGCAGAGTGGGCAGATTTATGATTGTCCCCTGCCTCAGCAACATCCGACGTATGGAAAGTAGAATCAACCCCTTGCCAAGGCAAAGAGACGGTAAAACAACTTCCGCGCCCTACTTCGCTTTCAAGAGAAACTGTACCCCCATGCAACTCAGTCAGGCGTTTCACCAGCGCCAACCCTAACCCTGTCCCATCGTACTTACGGCTCAAACTGGAATCCAGTTGAGTAAACGGCTGGAATAAACGCTTTTGGTCGTCTTCTGAGATGCCGATCCCTGTATCAGTGACAGAGAAATTGACGATACCTTCAGCCCGATTGGTATGTACCTCAAGCGTAACTTTTCCACCTTCTGGCGTAAATTTAACAGCGTTGCTCAATAAATTAACAAGTATTTGTTTAAGTCGTCTGGCATCCGCTTGCAGGATGGAAATCGCCGGGTCCGGCAGGTAATTCACCAGCACATTCTTCTTCTTAGCAAGCTGCCTGACAAATACCATGCTAGACTGGCAAAGGTCTTCAATAAAAACTTTTTCAGTATCCAGTTCCAGCTTGCCTACTTCCACCTTCGATAAATCAAGAATATCGTTAATCAAGCTAAGCAAATGCCGCCCACTTGAGTCTATCAGGTTTACATAAGCATGCTGACGTTCATTCAGCAAACCATATTCTTCTTCAAGCAGAATCTCAGCCATACCTAAAATGCCATTAAGCGGAGTGCGAAGTTCGTGACTCATGTTGGCAAGAAATTCATCTTTGGCAAGCAAAGCACGCTCTAAAGCCAAATTAGTCCGGCGGACTTCAACGGTCCTTTCCTCTACACGGCGTTCAAGCGATTGATTCAATTCTGCCAATTCCTGATGGATGAGCTTGAGTCCGTGAATATCAATGGCATGAAGCAGCACATAAACAACTTCACCCGCTTCATTATGGATCGGTTGTAAGGAATTATGGAACCAACGAGGTTGCCCTTGAACAAAAGTTAGCATCTCACCCACTTTACTTTCATTCTTCTCGAAAACCTGATGTACACCTGCCATTTGTTGTAATGCCATCGACTCAGGGAAAAGCTCGTACATGGTTCTACCGACCAATTCTTGGGGCGTCCTTCCCAGCCAGCGGGCAGCGACTTCATTCATATACAAGAATTTTCCGTTATAGTCGATCGTAGCCACCACACTATCGAGTGTTTCCATCAACCCACGATATTGCTCTTCACTCTTTCGAAGTTCTTCCTCTGCCTGCTTACGGATGGTGATGTCTTGATAAGACCCAATGGAACCGACTGGGTCTCCCTTGACATCCCGCAACTCTACAGCCGCTTCAAAAACCCAATGGATATTTCCATCACGGTCATGAAGGCGGAATTCACACTTCCAGATCGGAAACTCGCCAGAACGGGTTCTCTGAATAGCCTCATCCAGCGAATAACCTTCAAGCTCCTCTACTGGTATTGCCTTTTCCACTAACGAATCCCAAATCTGGGCATTGAATTCTTCAGGACCATAGCCAGTGATCTGACGAATTCCCTCTCCAATAAATTCATACGCAACGGCAAGCTGATTCTTGTTATAGGTCTCGTAATAAGGCACTGCACCAGCCACTTCCATGGCATAACGATAAAGCTGCTCTGATTCTTGTAGCTTCTTCTCTGCCTGTTTGCGTTCGGAAATCTGTTGTTCCAACTCATTGGAATGGACTTTGGCTGAGTCATATAATTGCGCATTTTCAATGAGTTGAGCAGCCTGAACCGAAAACCCATGATAAAGAAGCAATTCCTCATCAGTAAACGTCCGCAACCTCTTTGTTGAGCCAACAATTAAGACCCCTATTGCTGTATGGGCACTCATGAGTGGTAGATAGGCAATCGAACGCAGCCCTCTGGTGTCACAGATTTCACGCTCAGCTTCGGTGAGTGCAGCCGTTTGGGTATTCGGTATGATGACAGACGAGCCTTTTGTAAGCGTGGCTTGAATATGCGGGTGGTCAGCTAGATTTGCGAAACGGAATTGATCAGGGAGTTCGGGCGGCAAGGCTGGGGTGGTCGTTGCCAAGTAAAGTTGATCTCCTGACAGGGTATAAATGGCACCGCTATCCAACTCAGTCACTTGCGTGATGTTATCAACAATTTGTTGCAAGATCGTTTTTATATCAAGAGATGTAGACATCGTCTGGGCAATGTCTAACATAGAACGCAAACGTTTTTCTGCCTGTTTACGTTCAGTAATCATACTGAGCGTAATCAACAATTGAGTTGGCTTGCCATTCACATCCCAACTCAAGATGCGCGGACGGCTGTGAAGCCATTCCCAGCTACCGTCTTTTAACTGCAACCGGTATTCCGTTTCTGTATTGGCACTGCCTGCAAGGGCTGCTTGCCAATGTGCTTTTACAGCAGAGAGATCATCAGGATGTATTTTAGAAAGCAGAGACTCTCCCGGTCTTTCCAACTCTTCCAAGGTGTACCCCAATAGTGTTTCGCGGTTCAAATACCCTGCTTTATTTTTACTCAAGTCGATTATATAAATAATATCGGGTGAATTTTCTGCCAGAGTACGATATTTTAGTTCCGCTTCTTGCAGGGCTTTTTCTGCCTCTTTGAGGCGTAAGACCAAAACCCCCTGTTCTCCAATGACCGTATCAGCCTGCCCTGAACGAATCGCAGCCAAAGCTGACTCGGCAGCCTGGCAGCGTTGCTCCAATTCTTCGTATGTTGGTTTCGCCTGACTCAAGGGTCACGCTCCGTTTCTCTAAAAAAACAGCTCACAGACCTAAGACTTTCTCCAAAATATCTTTCTGACTCAAATTGCCATACACGATCCCACCCGAATTTGGCTCAAGGATCTGCAAAGCAGGCGAAATAAAGACACCCTGATCCAAAGCTATTTCGGGTTGCACATTGAGGTCGACAATTTCGACATCAAATTCATATTCAGGATGTTTTGCCAGCAAATGTTCCAGATTTTCTCGTGCGATCCGTGAATTAGTGCCATTACCCGCAACGAACAAACGCAGGGCATACCGTTTCTTCAGATCACCAGATGTTGAATTAACGGTCATGGGTTGCCTCTGTGTTTGAATTAAGTACGGCAACCCCATTATTGGTGATCTGAAACTCATGCACTCGATTAGAATGCTGACGTCCACGTGCTTTGAGCACAGATAGCTCTCGTAAGAACTGCCCATTATGTTCCACATTACGCAAAATAATCACAGTATCGATCATGGAAGACAAATCGATGCCGGTGATCTCTTGAGTTTCTTTTACGGTATCCGTTAGGTTTGTTAGTAAACTGGTGATGCCATTTGTTTTGCAATGATCGATCAGGCGCAATAAGTAATCGAAAGCTGCATTGCGTGACCCCATCCTTCTGCAAGCTGAAATCGCATCAACAATAATGATATCGGGCTTGAATTGCTCGATCCCACGGAATGCTTGTATCAAATGTTCTTCAATACCTTGTGCCTCGGGCATCACAGATAAGAAGCGCAAAGACCCTTCTTTCAAGGCAGGTCTTAAGTCAATGCCAGGGCTAAGCATGCAAGACATCATAGAGTCAGGTGACTCTTCAAAATTGATATAAAAAACTCGTTTCTTGCTGGCAGTGGATGCCCGTGTAAAAGAAGCAGCAAAAGTGGTTTTGCCCGTGCCGGATGTGCCCGTCACCAGGTTACATGAAGCGCGTAAATAGCCTCCATTCATATGTATATCGAGACCTTCCACACCAGTGGGGAATGGTGACCCTAGAGCAGTATGGTTGAGTTGGGTTTCTGTAATTGGAATGATCCAAATGCCTTGATCGGTCATGGCGAATGGGTATTCGTTTCGCCCATGAGCAGAACCGCGATATTTGAGCACGCGCATACGACGGGTGGTTACCTGTTCGATCACCCGCTGATCGAGTTGAATCACACAATCTGCCAAGTAATCGAGAAAATCATAGTCAGAGCGTGATACGTCTCCTCCATCTGCTTTGACCGTCATCACGGTGGTCATTTGTTGGTCGCGCAGCCAGGTGATCAGCTTGTATAACTCGGCACGCTCTTTACTACGGTTATTGAGCAAACGTAGAAACACATCCGGGGCATCAATGACGACCTGTTTGGCTGAAAGTTTTTCTGTTTTATGACGCAAGATCGCTAGAATGCCGCCCAGATCAAAATCACCTGAAAGCAAACCATCTGGGTCGAAGCGTGCGCCAATGATCGAGAGACGCCCCTGTTTTTCAAACTCGGCAGTGCTCCAGCCAAACGAAGATGCATAACGGCGCAATGCCTCTTCATGCTCTTCAAATGTGATCAAAATGCCTGGGTGACCATCTTGTGCACCTCGTAAAAGAAATTCCAGCCCAAAGAGCGTCTTACCGGTGCCAGGTCCGCCATTTAACAAGGTCAACCCACCGGTGGGCACACCTCCATTAAGGACTTCATCGAGCCCACGTATATTGGTAGGGGTCTTAAGCATTTGAGAGGTCATAAAGCCTGCCTTTGCTTCTTAGGGTATATAAGTTGGCAATCTTCCAGATAATTTTATACAGAACAGAACTATTAAATAAAAGACTACAACTCAACTTAACAAACATCGAATTGACCTGACCCATTCCCCGTATTTGGCTAATATGACTATTTCTAAATGGTTAGACTTATTTTATACACATTCTTATATTTCTGCACATGCTTTTTATTCTGATTTATAGTCATTTTCCTCATAAATGTTATTGCCCATACTAAAGTAAAACCCTCTCCGCTATGGGAGAGGGTTTTACTTCTCACTTCAACGCTCTTCGCAATTTCTCCGCGACT